>CAWEVD010000029.1:0-33820 GCA_963812485.1 uncultured Acidobacteriota bacterium | reverse complement strand
TTTCAAGCGCCCGCAAGAGGAAATGACGGCATATCCGAGGCCTTCGGCACGCCGTCTTCCAGGCATCACGACCGGATAAATTCGAGCAGGTCGGCGTTAATGATTTCCCCATGGGTCGCCGGCATTCCATGGGGTAATCCGGGATAGGATTTCAACGTCCCGTGCTTCAAAAGCTTCACCGATCGTGCTCCCGTGGTCAGGAAGGGACAGATCTGGTCATCCTCACCATGCATCACCAGGACCGGAATGTCGATAGCTTTAAGATCGTCGTAAAACTCGGTCTCGGAGAGCACCTTGATACAGTCGTAGTGCGCCTTGGCCGCCCCCATCATTCCCTGGCGCCACCAGTTATCCCGAATCCCCTCCGAGACGACCGCACCAGGACGATTGAAGCCGTAGAAGGGAATCGTAATGTCCTTGTAAAACTGCGCTCGATGGTTCGCGGTTCCGTCGCGAAGGCCATCGACCACTTCCCTGGGAACCCCATCAGGATTCTTGTCCGTTTTCATGAAAAGCGGCGGAATCGAGCTGATGAGAACAGCTTTTGCGACCCTCCCTTTTCCGTGCTTCGCTACGTAACGAGTTACCTCGCCGCCACCTGTCGAGTGACCGATGTGGATGGCGTCTCTCAGGTCCAGTGCCGCCACAAGCTCCGCCACGTCGGCGGCATACGTGTCCATGTCGTGCCCCTTGTCTGTCTGTGTGGAGCGTCCGTGACCGCGGCGATCATGAGCGATCACGCGGTAACCGCGCTCGAGGAAAAACATCATCTGGCCATCCCAGTCATCGGCGGATAAGGGCCAGCCGTGATGAAAGAAGAGCGGCTTGCCCGTTCCCCAATCCTTGTAGAAAATCTCGGTGCCGTCCTTGACGGTTATCGTCTTCATCGATCTTCTCCTCTTTTGAGCGCTGCACTGTGCCCGCCCCGCTTTGAGGTGTCGTTCAACGCGGTCCGGTACACTGTGGCTCCAACAGTTAAACGGAAAGGATCGACCGTGGCCAGAGCCGCAACTGACAAAGAAAGGGGTGAATTTGCCACCCGTCCGCGTCCACGCAAAACGAGAATCGGCATTGTCCTTTATCCCGGAGCGAAGCTTGCAGCCGTACACGGCCTTACGGACCTCTTCGAAACTGCGAATAGGTTCAGCGCGGAACTAGGCGGCGAACATCGAGCGGAATTACGGATCAGCCATTGGGACACGCACGCCGAAACAGCACAGGTAGCGTGTGTTTTCGGGTCGGAGCCGCATCAGGACATCAAGCTCGATTGCCTGATTTTTCCTCCTACGCTGGAGATCGATCAAACGGGAGAGAAGACAGACGCATTGCTCGAGTGGGCAGCCGCGCGCCATGCTTCTGGTGCGACCCTCTGTTCGGTTTGCGGTGGCGCATTCATGCTCGCTCGCCTGGGACTGCTGAATGGCAGGGCAGCGACAACGCACTGGAGCTATTCCGATGCTCTCGCCACGCGCTTTCCTGAGATCTGCGTAAAGACCGATGAACTGATCGTCGATCTCGGAGACGTTGTCACTGCGGGCGGCGTCATGGCGTGGCTCGATCTCGGATTGAAACTGGTCGATCGCTATCTGGGTCCGCTCGTCATGATGAGAACGGCTCAATTCTTCCTCGTCGATCCGGCTGGACGTCAGCAGCGCTACTACGCAAACTTCTCACCGCCGATGCATCACGGCGACTCGGCAATCCTGAAAGTGCAGCTCTGGCTCCAGACGACCGCCTTTCAACCCATCCCCATCGAGAGGATGGCCGGTCGGGCAAAGCTCGGCCAACGAACCTTCTTGAGAAGATTCCAGAAGGCCACCGGTCAAACGCCGACGGAATACGTGCAGCACCTCAAGGTGCATAAAGCCCGCGAACTTCTGGAGTTCACAACGCTCTCCGTGAAGGAGATTTCCTGGAAGGTGGGATACGAAGATACGGGGACTCTTCGAAAGGTTTTTGACCGGTTCCTGGGCCTTACGCCAACAGATTATCGTCGCCGGTTTGGTACCGGTGATCGTATCGCCGGCTGAGCGCTCTGCGCCGCTCTATCCTGGCCCTTTGATCCGCGATGTTACCGGTGGCTGGTCCTGGTCTCCGCTCCTTTGGCCATCACCGTCCAATGCACATTGTCGGGTGAAAACTCCTGCCGGAACTCGATCCGGTCCGGGGCAACGAATACATTGACGACGTGGAAATACGTAGTGCTGTCGCCGTCCTTTGTTTGCCACGGAAACGTCCAGACGTTGCCGTCGATCCGCAGTTTCCCGGCTCCCGTCTCGCCGCCGCCGGGAGGAATCTGGTAGCTCGTGTATTCGTTTTTAGACTGGCTATAGACAAAGACCAGCAGCACTTTCGATTCCCCATCGACATACTGGTTGCAGGCGAAGTAGCCGCCGCTCTTCCAGCAGTCGTTGCGCAGCGATGTGTGCTCGCGGGAAGCCTTGCTGTGAGCAGTGTCGAGATGCTCTATGTTGATATCCCATGTCCCTTCGTACGCCCGGATGGCGTCGATGCCGGCCGGCTTGTCCGCAGGCGCGGCCGGAAGCAGCGCACACTGGCTGAATGCAATTGCCAGCACCAGTCTCGACGTCATTCCCAAGTCTGATCCTGGAAAGCCAGGCGATTTCCAACGCCGGAGGAATTCCGCAATAATCTCCATTCTTCTTTCTCCTTCACAATGCTGAACGCCGCTCCCATCTCGATCACTGATGGATAGGGGATTGTTCCCGCAGAGCCTGGCATATACAGTATCCTCGGCTGGAACCTGGCCCAAGGAGCACTTCCCCAGTGAAATTCAAAATCCTGATTGCCCTCTTCGCGATTGCATGTATTCCGCAGTACGAGGCGACGTCCTGCGTGGCGCAGGAAAGTCCGGAGGCGGAGGATCATGCGCAGAGTTCCCCTGACGCGTTCGTCTACGTGGCCCGTCCCAACCACGTCCTCGGCTTCTCCGTGTCGCGCTCGGGAAAGCTCCGGCCTTTGCCGGGATCGCCGTTCCCTGTCAGCCTCTCGCAGATCTCCCTCGGCAGAAAGTTCGTCATTGGCATACGAACGGATGATGAGCATCTCGAGACGCTCCGGATCAAGTCCAACGGCGACCTCACATATGCCTCGAGCACCGAGCTCCTCAAGCCCTCTCCCTACTGCTCTACGGTCTACAGTTACGCGACAACCGACGCCGATGGTTCCACATTTTACGTCCCGATTGCGTGTTCGGACGGCTACTTCTACCAGGAATTTCACATTGAGGAGAATGGCGACATTCACTTCATCGGAAACACGCCCACCCAGCAGAACTTCGGTCCGCTTGCGATCCTGGGCAACAATCGATATGCATACGAGGTCAACTGCATCAACCCGTTCAATAACGAGGTCTTCTCCCAAACATTCCGGCGAGAGGACAACGGCCTTCTAACCTCACTTGGGACAGGCACCATTCCCATGCCCCCGGCTAGCCGAGCCACGGACAGCTACTGTCCTTCTAACCTCGGCGCCGACTCGACCCGCCATCTCGCGATTGCTGTTCAGGACTACGACGGTTTGGAGGGCGTACAGAATACGATCGAGGTCGCCGTCTACACCGCAGACGCGGATGGCAACCTCGTCACGCGGAGCACCGGAAATAACATTGCTCACACCTCCCAATGGCTGCTTGCGGAAGGGATGAACATATCGCCGGATGGGAAGTTCCTGGTCGTTGGCGGTGACGGGTTTGAAGTCTATCACTTCAATGGCGGCGCGCAGGCAACCGCATTCTCTCCGCTGATCGAGCCGTCTTCGCTTTTTGGTGCATTCGGGTGGGACCGGCACGACCACCTGTTTGGCATCACCTACCAGCAGTTGTTTGTGTTCAACGTCTCGGCGGGCGGCGTTGTCGAAGCACAAGCCTCACCCCTCACGATCGAGCAGGGCAACGAAAACCTCCTCGTCGTCCCGGCCCGGTCATCCCGTGATGACCACGAAGAAAAAGAGGATCATTAGCGGAATCCTCGCCATTCGCCCCCATACGGGGATGATTCAGACAGAGGCTGTTCACTCTGACCGGTCTTCAGGTTCGTGATACTACGACGCTTTGAGTTGACGACTGAAAATTCATTTGGGAGGTCCTATTCTGCACACGGGTGCGCTCGGGATCGCCCAACGAATCTTCGAAATCCGAGCCCTGGTTCGTGATAGCTTTCCTTGCCTTCCATACTCACCTCCGGTTTGTTTGGTCTTGAAATTGAGCTACGATGCAACAGGACCGTTCCGAGGTTCCTGTGGCCCTTCCAGTTGAAAACAAAGAGGCAGGATGGATCACCGCGAAGCTGAACTCACCGCTTCGCATGGCTGGCCTTGCGCTTCTTCGTAACATTCATGGCCTATATACTCGCCTTTGCCGGCGATCTGTTTTCCTTAAGTCCGAAGATAGCTGCGGTCCTATGGCCGGCCAACGCATTCCAGATTGCGGTAATGCTCTTACTGCCGCGTAGGACGTGGCCTTTACTCATCACTGCGCACGCCGTCGGGGGAATCATCCACGGCTTTCAGATTCATCTCACGGCCTTGATGACCATCATGTTTACCTTGGCGGACGTCGTCGTTTTCCTTGTCGCCGGGTTTGGTCTCAGCCGTGTTTTTGATGGTATCCCGCGCCTTGACAGTGCTAAGGCACTCGCGAAGTACTTTCTTATCGCGGTATTGCTTGCGCCGGCGATTAGCGCATTTGTGAGCGGGTTAGGAACTCCGGGCCTCTATTGGACCAGTTGCCGCATCTGGTTTCTTCTGAATGCGTTGACCTTCCTTACCTTCGGTCCGGCGATATTTGGTTGGCTCAGCCCATTACCTGAGTGGACCCGCAAAGACTCTCATTGGTGGTTGGAGGCGGGCGCGCAACTCGGCACGCTTCTCCTTTTGGGGTACATCATTTTCCTCTCGGCCTGGAGAGTAACCTCTCCAGCGTTGCTCTACTCCCTGGTTCCGCTCCTTCTCTGGGCAGCTCTGCGATTTGGCTCCGTCGGCGTGAGCACCTCCATGGTGATTGTTGCGGTGATTTCCGTTTGGGGAGCTGTCCACGGACATGGCCCATTTGCTGGTTCCGATCCTCAACGCAATTCTCTGTCGCTGCTGCTGTTCCTGCTATTCGCTGCTACTCCCTTCCTGCTGCTTGCAGCCCTGGTGGAAGAGAGCAAGCGAGCCAGGCTTACTCAGAAAGCTCTGAGTGGGAGGCTGATCTCCGCACAGGAGCAAGAACGGAGACGCATCGCTCGCGAACTTCACGACAACATTTCTCAAATGCTGGGTCTCATGAGCACCGAGATTGAACAAGCGAATCTCAATTCCGACGGCTCATTCGCTGCCATGAAACGGCGCCTCGAAAATCTCAACAAACACTGTTTGGAGATTGTTCGCGAGGTTCATTCTCTTTCCCACCAACTGCACTCATCAAAGCTCGAATACCTCGGCGTCGCGATCGCAATTAGAGGCTTTTGCAATGAGTTCTCTGAGACCCATGGCCTGTCGGTTGAGTTCACAGGGAAAAATGTGCCGGGGCATTTGCCCAAAGACGTCGCTTTGTGTCTCTTTCGAATTACCCAGGAGGCTCTCAGCAACGCAAGAAAGTACAGCGGGACGAGAAACTTCACGGTCGAACTAAGCGGCACCGCGAACGCGGTTCGACTTGCGGTCCGAGATTGGGGAGTCGGATTCGATGTGGAGCAGGTTCGGAGGGCCGGCGGGCTCGGAGTTGTGAGTATGGAGGAAAGAGTCGATTTGGTGGGCGGAAGCCTCTCGATCCAATCACGGCCCGGAGCAGGAACAACGATCCTGGCTCTCGTGCCGTTGGCTGCTGGAAGCAGTCATTCTCTTGAGGAGAGATCGAGTCAGGAAGCCACTCGAGTTTAATCCTGAGAGAGCTTTCTGGTAGCGATCCGCTTCGAAACAAATGAAAAGTTGCCGCGTCTGCGTGTGCATCCGTTGTACCGGGCCCCCACGCACTTCAGCGCCGGGACACAAGCATCGCCGCCAGCAGCGCGGTGCGGGGAGCCAAGTGCTCGAGCACGATCGATTCATGGACCGCGTGCGCGCCTTCGCCCACCGCGCCCAGGCCATCGAGCGTCGCGACCCCCAGGGCGGCCGTAAAGTTTCCATCGGAAGCGCCCCCGGTCGACGCCTCTTCCAGCGTGAATCCGAGTTCCCCAGCCAGCGCCCGGGCCTGGCGGTAGAGTGCGACCGTGCCGCGCGAGCGCTCCATCGGCGGTCGATTGATGCCGCCGCTCACGGCGAGGGAACAGCGCTTGTCGGTCGCCTTGAGGCTCGCAAATTTGCGCTCGATGCGCGGGCCGTCCGTCCTGCGCGCGATGCGCACGTCGACTTCGGCCCAGGCCTGGGCGGGAATCACGTTGGTCTTCGAGCCGCCGCCGGCCAATCCCACACTGACGGTCAAACCGCGCGCGAGATCGGTCCAGCCGCTAACTTTCTCGATCACATGGGCCAGTTCGCGCAGCGCGCTCGAGCCCTTTTCAAAGTCGACGCCGGCATGCGCGGCCACGCCCTGGACGTCGATACGCCAGTTGCCGGTGCCCTTGCGCGCGGTCTTGCAGGCCAGTCCCTGCGCCGGTTCGAGCACCAATACGGAGCTGCAATCCTGCGCCAGCCTTTCGGTGATAGGACGCGAAACCGGGCTGCCGATCTCTTCGTCACTGTTGAGCAGCAGGACAACCTCGCGGTCGAGAAGATCGGCTTCGGCGAGCATCTCGACAGCCGTAAGGGCCATGGCGACTCCGGCCTTCATGTCCAGCGTGCCGGGGCCCCACAGGCGCCCGTCGCCCATGCGGCAGGGCATGGCCTTGAGCGTCCCAACCGGCCACACGGTATCGATATGCCCCAGCAGCAGGACGGGGTGGTTTCCTTTGCGGCGAGGTCCGAAGCGGGCCTCGATCACGTCGCCGAATACGCGTTGCCGATGCAGTTTGACGCGTCCGCCCGCGGCCGCTGCCCGGGCCGTAACCAGCGCTCCGCAGGCATCCACTGCGGCCTTGTCATCGGAAGGCGATTCGGCGCGCACCAGCGTCTGGATGAGTCGAAGAAGCGCCGGTTGCTGGCGGCGCGCGCCCGCGAGCAAAGCGCGCATGGGGACGGGCAGGTCGAGAGAAGCAGAGTTTTGCGGAGCGTCCAAGACGTGTCCTCGGGGGAGCAGCAGACCCTCCGATTCTACGACTTCCACAACCCTGACCGGCCTAAGCGTATATCCGGGTTAGAAATACCTGTCGATGGAGCACTTTGGCGACGCACTGTGTGGTAAAAATGCCACAGCTCTTCGAAGCGGATTCCCGTCTAACCTAAAGTTGAACGATTCCCCCGGTCTGAAATTTGTTGGAGAACTGCAATTTTGGCTCAGCCTGAGCACTTGGAAAAAACCATTGTCGAGCCCATTGCCTTTTCGGGCGTGGGTCTTCACTCCGGCGCGCCGGTGAGCATGCGCCTTCTGCCCGCCCCCGCAGGTTCGGGCATCGTCTTCCGTCGTACCGATCTGGATAATTTCGAGATTTCCGCAGTGGGCCGCAATGTGGCCAAGGTCAGTTACGCGACCAGCCTGATGCGCCAGGGCGTGCTCATCTCCACCACCGAACACCTGCTCTCGGCCCTGATCGGGATGGGCGTCGATAACATCATTGTCGAACTCGACAACCTGGAATTGCCGATCCTCGATGGCAGCGCTTTGCCCTTCGTGGAGGCGTTCCTGAGCGTGGGAATTCGCACCCAGCGTCGGCGCCGCGAATACATTCGCGTCCTGCAGCCGGTGGAAGTCCGCGACGGCGACAAATTCATCGGCGTGTATCCGGGCCCGGGCTACCGGATTCAGTACGCCATCGATTTTCCTTCTCCCATCGGCCAGCAAAAGACCTGCGTCGACCTTGCCACCGAAACCTACGGCACATTGATCGCCCCGGCGCGAACGTTCGGCTACAAGGCCGACGAGCAGCGTCTGCGCGACATGGGATTGATTCGCGGCGCCGGCCCTGAGAACGCCATCATCCTCGGCAAGGAGGGGCCGGAAAACGGGCCGCTGCGCTTCGCCGATGAGTATGTCCGCCACAAGGTGCTCGATCTGATCGGCGACCTGGCCCTGGCGGGAAGGCGCATCGAAGGGCACGTGGTTGCCGAGCGCGCCGGCCACGCCATGCATACCGCCCTGGTTTCGCGGCTGATGAAGGACCGCTCGGCCTGGGAATTTGCGCGAGCGCCGATCGAAGCTCCCGATGGTGGAAGCCTTGCCGAAGTCGAAGCCGACGGTGCCCGCTTCGCACGCCCTGCTCTTCAAGGCGCGTAGCCCATAGCCACCCCGGATCTTCGCTTGCTCCTCGCTTGCTCCCCGGTTCAGGCAATCCCCGATTATGCCCATGCCAAAGTACCGCTTGGCGAAGTAAGATGGGCTTCGACCAATCAGGGACAGGAGATCACCCGATGGAGACGAGCGGTCAACCGACCCTGCGCATTCCCATTGTCCTGCTCGCGCTGGTGAACCTCGCGATCCTGGGAGCACGCCTGTGGCCCTGGCAGAGTGCGATGAACCTGCCCGGGAGCGGAACCACGGGACTTGACCCGGCCGTGAGCCTGGCGGCCTATGCCGGCCTCGGCCTCTGGATCGGAAACATGCGCACGGCTGCGAGCAAAAAGGCGCTCTTTTCGGCGGGCATGATGGGAATCCTGGCGGGTGTGTTTCTCGTAGGCCTGGTGTTGATAGCTTCAAGGCAAGCGACAGAGGAAACGGCCGCACCGGACAAGGTGCAGATCGGCCTCGCAGTCTGCGCCACCCTGATCCTCGGAGCGGCAGGCTGGCGCACTGCCAGGGCCGGCAACACCGTGGGGTTCAGCGTGGTTTGCACCATCTGGGCCACGATGGTCAGCTGCCTCATGGCAGTGACGGTGATCCTGGCCCAGGTGTATTTCCGGGCCGCGCCGGCTGAGTCGTCCGACCCGTGGAAAGAGTACCAGGGGCTGGCCATCGGCACGCCCGCCATGCAGGACCTGGTTCACTCGCTCAATGCCGTGACGGGCTTCCTGCTGCTGGGTCCCATCGTGGGCTGCATCGCGGGAACCATCTTCGCGTCCTTCGGCAATCCCAAAAAGGCCTGAGCGACTGTAGTCGTCGAGCCGGTTGCCCAAAAAGTCGCCCGGCCCGTGCGAAGCACCCCTCCAGAGCCTTTGCCCCCCTTTTCGGTCACCCGCTCGATTCGAACTCTCTCGGACGCTGTCATCCCGAGCGCAGCGAAGGATCCGCGGTTGTTTTTCGTAACTTCCGCATAGGCGGTGATTCGCCCAGAGCCTCTCTCGGGGTGGCGTCCTGCTCCCTACTGAGATTGTTCCTCATGGCTTCGTTGGCGGCTTTGAGCCCTTCGTACGCCTCGTGAAACATCGAGCCGTATCTATCCAAATACGCCTGATCTATTTTGTATTGTGCCTTGTGGGTAGCGAGCACGATTTCAAGGGTCTGCTCTCCGACAGGGCCTTTCGGCAAAAAGGTGACTGGGTAGTGCGCAAAATTGTTCCTTATCCTCCGAAGGTCGTTCAGGGTTTTGATCAGGCTTTGTGGCACGACAGCTTTCACCTCCCCAATCTGCTCGGCCAAATTCCCGAGCAGCCCGATCTTGTAGCCGAAAGATATGGTCGGCATCGTGCTAGCTTTCAGTACAAGCTCGTCGAATAGGTTGCGAAGTGCTCTCGCGCTCCCTTTTGTTAGTGGGATGTTTTCCTCGGGCTTGATGCTCGGGTCGTCGGACGCTGGGACGAGAATTTCACAGAGGAGCCGGTCTAACTGCATCTCGATTTGGAAGGCGTCGGCGAGGATGGCGCCGCGATATTCCCGCAGGACCTTCTTGAGCCGTTCCCACTCGGCTTGGAGCGTGGCGTCCATGGTCAAGGATTCGCCGGGTCTGATGGTGATCCAAGAATCGTAAGGCGGAATATCCTGTCTTTTTTTCACACCCGAAGTGTATTACGGCCCCAGATGCGGACGGCGTACTACTGGCTCGACAAACGAGACCGCGAACTAGTTTCCGTGCGTGTAGTGGGCTACTCGGAAGTCACGCCTGTTCGCAATTCCCAAAGGCCAACCGCAGGTCCTTCGACTCCGCTGCGCTACGCTCAGGATGACAAATTGTAGGTTAGGGCAACTCTGTGCTCGACGGCAGAAGCGGGCGGAATGTGGACTCCCCCGCAATTACCAACAGTCATCCCGGGAACCCGGCCGAATTTCGCGAAATTCGACCCTCGCCCAAGTTCGCTTCTTGCCCCAAAGTCGATCGAAGTGGGTACTCGTTAGGCAAGCCCCGATTCCTACGCAAACAGAATGCACATCGGCGCCGGGCACGGATAGCTCTTCCCCTCATCGGCCAGTGCACCCGTTTGCGGATCGCGCGGAAAAACGCTCAGCTGATCCGAGTTCTGGTTGGCGACCAGCATCCAGCGCTCGGTCGGATCGAGGGTGAAGTTACGCGGGGTTGTCCCCCCACTCGCGGTGCGCCCGATGGGCGTGAGCGTACCCGTTTCGGGGTCAGCGCCGAAGGCAGAAATGAAATCATCTCCACGATTGGCAAAGTAAACATTCCTGCCGTCCTTGGAGATCACCGTGTCACAGCCGGTCGACTTGGCGTGCGAGACCCTCGGCAGCAGCTTGATTCGGGTAACAAAGGTGAGGCTTCCATCGGCCTTGTTCCACTTGAGCACATCGACCGTCGAGGTGAGCTCGTTCATTGAATACGCAGTCGACCCGTTGGGATGAAAGTGCAGCGTGCGCGGCCCCGAGCCCGCCTGCGCGCTATATTTCCCGGCCGGTTTCAGTTCCGCGGCGCTGGCATTCAGGCTGTAGATGTGGATGCAGTCGCTGCCCAGGTCATTGATGTAAGCGAAGCGATTGTCCGGCGAGTAGGACGCAAAATGCGCATGCGCGGCTTCCTGCCGGTCCGCGACCGGGCCCTTGCCGGTATAGTGCTCCGTCCACACCGCCTTGCTCAGCTTGCCATCGGTGACCTTGAAGCTGGCCGCGCTGCCGCCCCCGTAATCGGCCGCGAGCAGGGTGCGCCCGGTATGGTCGAGAGCGATGTGGCACGTGCCCTTGGACGCCGAGTTCTGCGCCGAGAGCGGACGCAGGCTGCCATTCTCGACTACGAAACTGGCGACCCCGCCGGTGGGCTTTCCCTTGAAGCTGTCCACTTCCGATGCCGCGAAGAGAAATTTCCGATCGGCCGAGTAGGTGATCCAGTCAACGTTGGCGATCTGGGCGGCTACACCCACGGGCGCCAGTTCACCGGTCGCCCCATCCCAGTCGAAGGACTGGATCCCATCCGGCTTGTTGGAACCAATGAACACGCGCTGGCGGTTGGATTGAGAAAACGAGCGCGAGGCTGCGGCATAGATAGAAACTGCCGCGACTGACTTGAGGACACTGCGGCGCGAAGAGTTTGCCATGTCAGAAGCGATTGTCGCCGATGCCCCCCGCGCCGCGCCAGCGATTGCATCCGGCAGATTCCAGGCCGGCCTTCTAAACTTCCAAAAGGGAGCGAGGCTTGTCGCACTTCATCAGCTTTGTCCGCATTCCGGCCCTGGCCATCCGCCAGCATATTCGGCCGCTCCCTCCGCTGGGGGTGCTCGACGAAGACCGCTTGTCGATGCGTGTGTGGCCCAACGATATCGATTTCAATCTGCACCTGAATAATGCCCGTTACCTGAGCATGATGGATTACGGGCGCATGCATCTGCTGGCGCGCACGCGCATCCTCGATCACGTTCTCCGCTCACGATGGACGCCGCTGGTAGGCGCGGTCTGGATGACTTACCGCCGATCCCTGCCCCTGTTCGCGCGCTTCACGCTCAGTTCGCGGACGGTGTGCTGGGATGAGCGATGGTTCTACATGGAACAGACATTCGCAAGCAGCGAGGGCCTGGCGGCGGTGGGATGGGTAAAGGGCCTGCTGCGTGGCTCAAGCGGGACTCTTGAACCGCAGAAGATCATTGAGACGGTGTCGCCCGGAGTGCTGAGCCCGCCCATGCCTGAAGCCATTGCCACATGGAATGAGCTGACGCGCGAAAAGCTGCAGTCGGGAAGCGGTTAACTTTCGCTCCGCCGCGGATCACAGCGGCGGAGCGAAGCGGGAGTACGCGGTCTCGCTCAGCCACGCTCTCCACGCTTGTGAAAACCTCTCAATGGTTGAGCGTGAAAATCACATTGATCGTGGTCTCCACCTCGACCGGCTGGCCGTTGAGCAGGAAAGGCCGATAGCGCCAGTTGCTGACCGCGTCCATCGCGGCCTGCTGCAGCATGGGGTGGCCGCTGACCACGCGCAGGTTCTGAATGGTGCCGGAGGCCGAGATGGCGGCCGCGAGCACGACGGTCCCCTCGACGCGTGCGGCCACCGCGATCGGCGGATAGATGGGAGTGGTCTTTTTCAGCAGTAGTCCCGATACCACTCCGGAAGAGAGATGAACCGGGCCTTTCGGCGCTGCGGGGGCGACAGAAACGTGACGCTGCGCCTGGAAAGTTTCCTCGGCCGCGGCATTGCCATCGGCGTCCACGCCCATGGGCAGGCCATTCATAGGGGCCGGAGCTTCCGGGCCGGTGATTTGCGCGATCGTGATGGGAATGGTCCTCGGAGCGATGAGGGTCGCGCCGTCCATCTGCGGCACGCCGCGGAATTTCTCCGTCTGCTTGGGCGGCGGAGCGGGTTGCTGCGGCGCCGGCGGACGCGGCGCCTCCAGCAGAAGGCTCATGACCTGGCGCGGCAATGCCTCGGGATAGATGAGGGGAATCAGGATCAGCGCCAAAAGAATCGATCCGTTGAAGACGAAGGCAGCCACCATCCAGCCGCGGCTGCGAGTGCGAATTCTGCCGTTGGATTCGAACGTGGAATCTTCAAACATGGCCTGCCTCCCATAAAAATCAATTCAGCGCGCCGATTGGGAGGCGAGAGCTTTTGCGCACGGCAGGCGCGATCACCGTGCTCGCGCATCGCGCGACCAGCGGAGATCAGGGCACCGCGCCATCCGGGCTTTCGTTCATCCCATTCGGAACCACTGTGCTTGTGTAGACACCGCGGAACCTGCAAGTGTTCCCGCACATGCGTGAATTCATGTCGCCGCAATTTCGAGGGGCGCAGGGCAGAGGCATTGATTTACACTCCTGAGCATCGCCCGGAACATAACGGCGGAGAACTCAATGAGACTGTTTCGTCTGTTTGCTTTTGCTGTAGCCGCATCGACCATTGCCGCCGCCCAGGACAGCACCGGGCGCCAACGCCGCCCCCAATCCCGAGGCAACGCTCACCTACATCCACGCCGGGTGGGACACGCTGACCCGCTCGATGACCGATTGTCATTCCCTGGTCGACATCAAGGTCACGGCCAATCCCATCCTCTATCTGCCCGCCGAGATGTCCGCGCCGCCCGCAGTCAGCGAACTCGAGCAGAAGTGCCACGTGCGCATTGTGCAGCTTCCGCGGCGCATTGAGAAACTCGGCGACGTGCGCCCCGAAGAGCTTCCCAACGCGGGCCTGCTCTATCTTCCGTCACCCTATGTTGTGCCCGGGGGACGCTTCAACGAGATGTATGGCTGGGACAGTTACTTCATTCTTCTGGGACTGGAAGTCGATCATCGCGAAACCCTGGCCAAGGGCATGGTCGATAACTTCCTCTTCGAGATCGAGCATTACGGCGGAGTGCTGAACGCCAATCGCACCTACTATCTCACTCGCTCGCAGCCTCCTTTCCTCACTTCGATGATTCGCGCGGTGTATGAGAACCCGGCCAGTTTCCCGGCCACGCCGGCAGGCCGCACCGAAAGCGCGCGCGTGGCTGGAGCGCGCCTTCACGCTGGCCCTCAAGGACTACTCCACCTGGACGCGGCCCGAGCACCTCGCCGGCACCACCGGCCTGGCGCGCTACTTCGACTACGGCAAGGGACCGGTGCCGGAGATGGCGGACGACAGCACCTACTATCCCGACGTGATCCGCTGGCTTATTGCCCATCCGCACGAAGGCGGCGAAGGTTTTCTGGTGAAAGGCTCCGAGAATCCCGATACGGGTGAGGCCCTGCGATTGAAGGAGACCAGCTGCGATGTACACGCCAGCGTGGTCTGCCTGCATGCCTGGGCCGGAGGCTATCGCCTCAGCAAGGATTTCTACGTCGGCGATCGCGCCATGCGCGAATCTGGATTCGATCCCAGCAACCGCTTTGGCCCCTTCTCCGGCGCGACTCATCACTATGCGCCGGTGTGTCTCAACAGCCTGCTCTATCGCTATGAGCGCGACCTCGAGCACATGGCCCACCTGCTGGGCAAGCCCACCGATGCGGCCCGATGGGAACGACGCGCGAAGGCCCGTGACGCAGCCATCCATCGCTACATGTGGCGCGCCAAAGACGGCGTGTTTGCCGATTACGAGTTCGGCCGCGCCCGGACATCAACCTACGCCTACATTTCGTCGCTCTATCCCTTGTGGGCCGGCGTGGCGACGCGCGAAGAGGCCAAACAAGTCGTCGACAAGCTGAACCTGTTCGAGCGCCCAGGCGGACTTTCGATGAGCAATACCAACACCGGCCTGCAGTGGGACGAGCCTTTCGGCTGGGCGCCCACAAACTGGGTAGGGATCGCCGGCCTGGAAGCGGAAGGGTTCCACGCGGATGCGGCCCGGGTCGCGCAACACTTCGACGCCACCGTCGACCAGGGCTTTGCTGAAGACGGCACCATTCGCGAGAAATACAACGTGGTCTCGCGCAACGCCGACGTGCAGGTGAGCACCGGCTATAAGCAGAACGTGATCGGCTTCGGATGGACCAATGCGATCTATCTCAAGAACAAGGAACTGATGCAGAAAGCCGCACCAACCGCCGCCGGGAATTAGCGCGGCTATGCCCGCCAGTCACGAGATTGAAACACGGCACTCACGAGTCCGCAACAATCAGGGCATATGGTCGGTGATCGAACGCGAGATCGCGTTCTCCCCAGGAGGAAAGATCACCGTGGCTACAGATCGCCGTTCGTTCCTGAAGCTGTTAAGCTCAGGTGCGCTGTCTGCAGCGTTTCCAGCCAGTATTGCTCGAGCGCTTGAAATCCCCGCCCATAACCGTACCGGCACTATTGCAGACGTTGAGCACATCGTGATTCTGATGCAGGAGAATCGCGCTTTCGATCACTATTTCGGCACCCTGCGGGGTGTTCGCGGATTTGGCGATCCGCGCGTTGCCAGGCTGCCCAATGGAGACCCCGTCTGGTACCAGCCGGACGGCTCGGGCGGGTACGTATTGCCGTTCCGGCCTGATCTCTCCAACCTCGGCCTGACCTTCCTTGAAGACACCGACCATAGCTGGAATAAGACGCACGTGGCGTGGAACAACGGCGTCTACGACGGCTGGGTCGAGCAGAAGAGCTCGATCAGCATGACCCACCTGACCCGCGAGGACATTCCCTTCCACTATGCGCTCGCCGACGCATTCACCATCTGCGACGACTACCACTGCTCCCTGCTGGGGCCGACCGATCCCAATCGCTATCACATGTGGACCGGATGGGTGGGCAACGACGGCAGCGGAGGCGGCCCGGTCCTCGACAACGCCGAGGCAGGCTACGGATGGAGTACCTACCCAGAACGCCTCGTCAATGCAGGAATCTCCTGGAAGATTTACCAGGACCAGGGCGCCGGCCTGACCGCCGCGGAGTACTGGGGCTGGGGATCCAACGCCTACATCGGAAACTACGGGGACAACTCGCTTCTGTACTTCCACCAATATCAGAACTCGATGCCGGGCAACCCGCTCTTCCAGGGCGCGCTCATGGGCACCGACATCACCTCTCTCACCGGTTCCAATCCCCAGGTCGCCCCGCACCTTCTCGACCAGTTCCGCGCCGACGTGTTGGCCAACAAGCTGCCCAAGGTGTCGTGGATCGTGGCGCCGGAAGCCTACTGCGAGCACCCCAACTGGCCGGCCAACTACGGTGCGTGGTACGTCTCGCAATTCCTCGATGCGTTGACTGCGAATCCCGAGGTGTGGAGCAAGACGGCGTTCTTTCTGATGTACGACGAAAACGACGGCCTCTTTGACCACAAGATCCCGCCGACTCCGCCGGCGAGTGCCGCCCAGGGCATTTCGACTGTTGCCACAACCAATGAAATCTTCCCTGGCAACTCCTCGTTCATACCCGGCCCCATCGGGTTCGGCGTACGCGTGCCGATGCTCGTCATCTCGCCGTGGAGCAAAGGCGGCTACGTGAGCTCGGAGGTATTTGACCATACCTCGCTCATCCGCTTCATCGAAGCGCGCTACGCTCACGGCAATTCTGAATTGATAGAAACCAACATCACGCCCTGGCGCCGCGCCGTCTCCGGCGATCTCACCTCGGCCTTCAATTTCAAAAACCCCAACAGCAAGGTTGTGGCCCTGCCTGACACCTCGTCCTATATTCCTCCGACGCAGGATCGCTACCCGGACTACATCCCCACTCCGCCCGCCAACCAGGCCCTGCCAGTCCAGGAACCGGGCACGCGCCCGGCGCGGCCCGTGCCCTACGAGCTGCACGTGCGCGGTGAAGCCAGTTCCTCCCACGGCACGTTCACCATTCACTTCGGCAATGCGGGCAAGACGGCGGTCTACCAGGTTCGTTCCGGCAACAGCAGCCAGGGGCCATGGACGTACACCGTTGGCTCCAATCAACATGTCTCCGACACCTACGACATCGCCGGCAACAATCTCACCGCGTACGACCTCTCGGTCTACGGACCGAACGGATTCCTGCGCGCATTCCAGGGCGGCATTGCAGGCGCCAACCTCGATATGCGCACGTCCTATAGCCAGGAGAGCAACGCAATCACGCTGTCCGGCACCAATCGCGGTTCGAAGACCGTCACCTACCGGTTGACGAACGCCTACAACGGGCAAGTTTCTACCGGGGACATCAAACCCGGCGGCACAACGGAATTGACGTTCGGGCTGAATGGCACCCATGGCTGGTACGACTTCATCCTCGAGGTCGAGCAGGATTCCAGCTTCCGGTACCAGATCGCCGGACACCTGGAGACGGGCAGCGAAAGCAGGACCGATCCGGCTATCGGGAACGTGTAACGGTCCAGCCAGCAAACCCACTGGGTGCCCCATCCTAGCTCTGCTAGGGTGGGGTTTCCTTCATCAGGTCGGAGAACCGGCCTTCCCGCCACACCACAGAATTAACATCCGATTCATCACTCCGCAATGATCCGCGAATAGCTAGTTAAGGGCAGGTGTTTGCTCACCCGTGTTCGCTCATTTCGGATGTTTCCCGGCCCTGAAACTTACCTCCCAATTCCCAAGGAGACAGCTATGTTTCGCACCCTCGCCCACAAAGTAATCCTGCCTGGTTCCATCCTTGCCCTGGCGCTGTCGACCGCGGCTACGGCCTCTGAAAAAGATGACACCAGCACCCCCATCAAGCACGTTGTCGTGATCTTTCAGGAAAACATCTCCTTCGATCACTATTTCGGAACCTATCCGAACGCACAGCCCAACAAGGACGGCAGCCGCTATTTCAAAGGAGCCCAGGAAGGGACTCCCAGGGTGAACAACCTGGTGAGCGCCGGGCTGCTTACGAACAATCCCAACGGCGTCAACCCGTTCCGCATCGATCGCAGCGTCGCCTAATACCTGCGATCAGGACCACGGCTACAGCGATGAGCAGTATGCTTTCGACGGCGGGCTCATGGACCGCTTCCTGAAGCACAGCTGCAACGACCCCAACATCGGGCCGAATAGCACGCTCGGCTACTACGACGGCAACACCGTGACGGCGCTGTGGAATTACGCCCAGCACTTCGCCATGAGCGATAACTCCTTCGGCACCACGTTCGGCCCCTCCACTCCCGGGCTTCTCAACCTGGTCGCGGGAACGACGTTTGAAGGCACGGTTTCCAACGGCCTTTCCCCCAGCGGATTCGTCGCTAACGCAGCAACCACCGGAGCCGTGATCGGCGACGGAGATCCGGCCTTCGATGTTTGTTCCAATCCGACCCGCACCCAGCTCTCGATGTCCGGCCAGAATATCGGCGATCTGCTCAACAAGGCCGGCGTTACCTGGGGTTCCTTCATGGGCGGCTTTGCGAACTGCACTAACGTGTCCACCGGAATCACCGGACTGAGCACCGCCGATTACATTCCCCACCACGCGTTCTTCCAGTATTGGCAATCGACGTCCAATCCCAATCACGTGCGCCGCACGTCGGTGGCCATGATCGGGCATAAGGGCGATGCGGCCAACCACGAATATGACCTCTCCGATTTCTGGGACGCCCTGGCCGCGCACAATCTTCCCGCGGTCAGCTTCATCAAGGCGCGCGCCATCGAGGACGGGCACGCCGGTTACTCCGATCCGCTCGATGAACAGAACTTCCTGGTTCAGACGATCAACAAGCTGCAGAAGTCCTCCGACTGGAAAGATACGGCCGTCATCATCTTGTATGACGACTCCGACGGATGGTACGACCATGTGATGGGCCCGATCGTCAATCAGTCCAATGTCGCCGAGGATCAATTGCTCGGACCTGGCAATTGCGGAACCCCGAAGCCCGATGACACGGGCGCGATTGAGAATGGCCGCTGCGGCTACGGTCCGCGCCTGCCCTTGCTGCTCATTTCTCCCTATGCCCGGACCAACTTCGTCGATCATCGGGTAACCGATCAGTCTTCCGTCATCCGCTTCATCGAGGACAACTGGGACTTGGGAAGAATCGGAAACGGATCCGCCGACGCCATTGCCGGAACGCTCGACGGCCTGTTCGATTTCGGTAACAACGGCAACAACAAGTTGTTTCTCGATCCGTTGACTGGTAAACCGGCGAACTGAGTTAGCAGCCCTCCTCTCCTCAGGAAACGCAATGCCGCCTGGTGGTCTCGTCATAATACGACGAGCCCCCAGGCGGCCTTTTTGTCAGATGAAGCCGATCCAGCGTCCTGCGGCAACCACGCCGATCCAGAGCAGGATCGAAATGAGCCCCCCGATCCTGGCCATGACAGGAACGGCCGCGCGTTCGTCCCAGGCGGCCAGGTTCCGGCCCGCGACGAGCTGGAAGATGAGGGCCTGTGCTCCCGCCAGACAAATCAGAAGCATCTTCAGCCGGAAGGCTGGATTGACGTACATTTTGACGGCTTCGGAAGAAAACAGCAGGCCCCCGGTCACGACCTGCAACCCGAATCCGACCCATGTCCAGGGAAGCAACCGCCGGGCCAGGTCCGAAACGCGGGTTCGCTGCAACGCCCAGCCCAGCAGGCGTAAATCGAACGCAGCCGCCGTCCCCACGAGGACGGTCATGCCCAGCAGGTGCACGGTTTCAATCGCCGGGAACAGCCACAGCGACTGGCGAACAGCGGCGCCGATCGGGCTTTGTTCGAGCCACCCGCAGAACGCGGGTACAACGACCATTTAGGGTTTGCCTTCCAGGGACCGTCCGTCCGGAAGCCAGATCCTTCCCAGGGACATGTAGGGCGAACCGTCCTTGGCAAGAAAGCCCTGGACAGTAACGTGGTCACCCTTTTTCACCGTTGTTTCAGTCCAGCCGCCGTACTTGGTCAGCATGCCAAGGCTGCCCAGCTCCAGCTTCCAGTTCGCAACCGTGCCATGCTCATCCTTCAGGTCCGCATAGATAAAGGCGTGGGGGTTGATCCACTCGACGCCGGTGATGGTTCCTTCCATCTTCACGGTGTGCGTGGTGTCGAAGGCCGCCAGGCCGTGGTGCGCCCAGAGAGAAACACCGCCCAGCAGAGCCGCTGCCATCAGCACAGTAGAGCGAACTTTACGATTCATCGTGGGGCTCGATACAGATAGGTGCAGCTTTAAATTCATAACCTCTGGCCTTGCGAAACGCGGGACTGTTGATGACCAAATGATAATGTAGCGGCCCAATCCCAAGATCTTGGATGAAATCATCGCGGCCGTCGCCAACCATGACCGAAGTCCGGCATATTTCCACAGCCAAGAATTGCGCCGCCTGCAACCCTATTGCACTACCTCGATTCCAACGCTGTAATGGAAGAGAAATCTTCCTCAAAGGAGAGAGTAGACTATGGCCTTCAAGAGAGTCGGCGACGAGTCTCAGGAATGGCAGCGAGTGCACTCGTACAACCGATGTGATATCGGGAGGTTCAGGGAAACTCGGGCTGAGCTCGAACGTTTTACCTAATCTCTCTGTCACTAATGTTGTGATCCGGCAGCCGAGCCGGATCTTCGAAAACACGGATAGCGAGGGGCGACATTCCGCAGGGAATTTCGCCCCTTTGCCTTTGTGACTTGGCATGGTTTTTGACCAATTATGGGTGCCCTAGGTTCGGCGCGTCTTTGCTTTTGCGCCTAACCTGGGATACCACATTCATTCGGTCATGACCTAGACAGACCGCAAAGCATCGATGGGGTCGGACGAGGCAGCCCGCGCCGCGGGCAGTGCCGAGGCGAGCAAGTACCATGATAAGAATGATGACGATGCTTATGAGATAGATAAGCGGGTCAGTCGCGGTGACGCCGAAGAGAAACGATTGCACCAGGCGCGCCGCTCCCCACGAACCAAGCACGCCAAGCCCGCATCCCAGCAGGCCGAGCCGGACGCCGGAGACAAGTACCAGGCGCGCGATGTTGGCGCGCCGCGCGCCCAGCGCCAGGCGGATGGCGATTTCCTGCGTCCGTATCGACACTGAAAATGCCACCACCGCGTAGATGCCCGTAACGGCAAGCAGCAGCGCTCCCAGCGCGAAGGCGCTGATCAGGTCGGTGTTGAAGCGGCGCGGGGCTTCAACGTTGGCGATCACCTCGCTCATGGGCTGAATGCTGTCCAGCGCCAGGCGCGGATCGATTTCCGCCACCGTCGAACGAAGCGTCCCGGTCATCTGCTCCGGGGGGAATGTCGACCGGATCACAATGAAACCACCGGAAGAGCCCGTCAGCGTTTCTTTGTAGTCATTGCCGTAGAGGGTTGTCGGCTGCTGCTGGGGTACGTACCACTGGTCCGTGCCGGGCTCATCGCGGCCTGCGCCCTTGGTGTCCGCAACGATCGCCGACCACCGTAGCCCAGGGCGAATCCTTTTTCGGATTTCCGACATGCATGCGCCTGCCGATGGCTCGCTGCCCAGGCCAGCAATGTTTGGCCATGGATTCGTTGACGACGATGACCAGGGGCATACCAGCGCGATCGTCCGGCGTGAAGGTTCGCCCATCGAGCAACGGAATCCCCATGGCCCGGAAATAGTCGCCATCCACGACAAAGAACATGGCGAACTTCAGCTTCCACTGATTCTCCGGCACGCCCTCAACGGTGTACGCGGCCCCCCCGATCAGCCCGGAAGCGGGAATCGTACTTCCAATTCCGGCGGCCACAACGCCCGGCCTGCCGTCCAGTTTCTCGAGTACTGCGCGGTTGAATGCGTAAGCCGAACCAGCGGTAGCGTACTGCGCCAGCGGAAGCTGATAACCGGCCACCAGTACATGATCGGGGCGGAAGCCCGGGTCGACCGCGAGCATCTTTTCGTAACTGCGGATCAACGCGCCGCACGTGTTGAGCAACACCAGGGCGGCCGCGATCTCGACCACCACAAAAGCGGAGCGGAGCCACGCATGGCTCGACGTGCCCGAAGCGGTCTTCGAGCCTTCTTTGAGGCTGTCGGTCAAATTGGTTCGCAGAGCAGACAACGCAGGCGCGAGGCTGCACAGGGCGCCAGTCGCAACGGCGAGAAGGACAGCGAACGCAGCCACAACCGGATCCACCGCGATGGCTTCGATCCTGGGCATCGACTGGGGCAGGATATGGGGCGCGCTGCGAACGGCGACCGCGACAAAAACGAGGCCGAGAAGTGCGCCACCGCCGCTGAGCAGCAAGCCTTCGAAGATGGATTCGCGAACAATCGCGCTCGGACCGCGCGCCCAGCGCAAGCCGGACCGCGAAGTCGCGCCGCCGCCCGATCGAGCGCACCAGCAGCAGTCCCGCAACATTGACACAAGCGACCAGCAGAACCGTGCACACCGCGAGAAAGAGGGTGCGCAGAACAGGGCGCATGTCGGCCATGAAGAAATCCCGCAGCGGCGTCACATCCCCGCGAATGTGGATTGCCGACATCGTTGCCGGATAGTTCTGCATGATCTGGCGCGAGACGCGGTCCGCATCTTCAGCCGCCTGGCGGATCGTGACGCCGTCTTTGAGGCGCGCCACCATCTGGTATCGAAAATTCCCCGCATCGCGCTCCGACAGTTGCTCCGGCGTGAAACTTAACGGAACCCAGAGCTGGATGGGATGCAGCGTGCCGCGCCCCAGCGGAAACTCAAAACTGCGCGGCATCACGCCGATGATCGAATAGGTCTTGCGATCGAGCACGATCGAGGTGCCCAGGATGTGCGGATCGCGGTGAAACCGGTTCAGCCACAAGCGATAACTGATCACGGCGACCAGTTGATGCGCGTCCTCCTCCTGCGCGGTGAAAACGCGGCCAAGCTCGGGCTGGACGCCAAGCGTGGTAAACACCGAGGCGTTGAACCGGCCGGCTTCGATCTGCTCCGGTGTTTCGTTGCCGGAGAGCTCGTAGCTGAACGTGGCGAAGCCGCCCAGCGATGAAAAGGCGCTGCTCTGGCGCGTGTAGGAGCCGATATCGCGAGCGGTGACGGCGGTGCGCGGGCTGCCGCCGATATGTTCGCCGAGCATGACCAGGCGATCCGGGCTGGCGAAGGGCAGCGGGCGAAGAAGTATCGCTTCGACGAGCGAGAAGATGGCGGTGGTCGCGCCGATACCCAGCGCCAGGGTCAGCATCACGGTCAGGCTGAAACCCGGACTCTTGCTCAGTTGCCGTGCGGCATAACGGAAGTCCCGAAGGGAAGTGTGCATGGCCCACCTCGACGCCCTGAATGAGGTTCATGATCGCATGGGAATCGAGCTTTGTGAAACCAGACCGGGTGCGGGTTCCAGGTTTGAGAACAGAACCGATGGTTGGGCCAGCCCGCGAGAGGGAGCGAGCTTGCGCACGCGAAATACGAACGAGAGGGACGAGGCGCAATACGAACGAGGAGGACGAGTTCGGCATCCTATCCCCTGGGAGATACCGATGACCGAAAAGCTGAAAGCCACTCATACACAGCCGGGTGGATTCGTCGAAGAGGATGAAAGCGCTTCGGATGGCGTGGAAAACGACTCGCTGGGGACGATCGATATTGCTGACTCCACCGGCACCGATGAGAAGAAAGAGACTGGCGACGCAAAGGACCAGAACAAGCCCACGCGCGAAGACTGAGTTCGTGACAGACATACCCTTCCGAAGCGTGACAGACCGTGCGATCAGAATTCCTCAGCACAGCGACGTGCGTTATGACTCCCGGCGAAACTGGTTGGCGCGCTCGAACTCATCGCGCAGTTCGGGCGTGCGCAGGTTTTCGCGGATATGGGCGATGCGCTGCTCGAGGGCCTCGAGGGCGGCTTCGATCGCGGCCGTATTGGTGTGCGCGATGTCGCGCCACATCGAAAATGGGACTGGCGCCCAGGCGCGTCATTTCACGCAGAGCGCGGCCCCCGACCTGCTTCAGTTCCGGCGCGTTGCCCACCTGGTCTTCGAGAAGGGAACTGAGCGCTGTAGCGGTGAACTGCGGCAAGTGGCTGACCCAGGCCAGCAGTTCGTCGTGCCGCCCCGCGTCAAGATCGATCGTCTTCGAGCCCATCGCCACGACCCAATCACGCCATCCTTGAACCAGCTCCACGCCCCGCGGCGAGCGCTGCCACGACGGATCATCGGTAAATAGCCACACCGCGCCGCGAAAGAGATTGGCGTCCCCGAGCGCCGCTCCGCCGCGTTCCTTGCCCGCCATGGGATGCCCGGGAAGGAAGGCCGCGCGATCCGGAGCGTTGAACAGGCGCCCCGCCGCGGCCGTGATCTGCGCCTTGGTGCTGCCTACGTCGGTGACCATGTGCTCGGGACCAAGCACGCCTGCGAGCTGCTCCATGTAGTCGAGCGTGGAATAGATGGGCACGCACAACACGACGACCTGGCTCGAGCGTGCGGCCTCAAGAGCATCCGGCGCGATGGAATCGATGGCGTGCATGGAGAGCGCCTCCTGCGCGCCCTCCGTGCTGCGGTTCCAGCCGACGATCGAACCGCCAAATCCAGCCGCTCGCAGCGCGAGGCCAACCGATGTGCCCAGCAGGCCTGTGCCCAGGATGGCGACGCGTTCGATCATGCGGTGGATTTCCAATCTTCCGGCGAGGTTCTTACAGCGTTCGTCCCACGGCCGTGGCGATCAGGCGCAGCTCGCCCATCAGCTTGTCGAACTGGTCGAGATAGAGAGTCTGCGCTGCATCGGATGCGGCCTTGTCGGCGTTGGGGTGCACTTCCACAAGAATAGCGTCGGCGCCCGCGGCCACCGCGGCCCTGGCCATGGGAGCCACCATATCGCGGCGCCCGGTGCCGTGCGATGGATCGGCCACAATCGGCATGTGCGACAGCTTTTTGACCACCGGAATCGCGGAGATGTCCATGGTGTTGCGCGTAGCGGTCTCATAGGTGCGGATGCCGCGTTCGCACAGGATCACGTCGTAGTTGCCGCCGGAAAGGATGTATTCGCTCGAGAGGAGCAGCTCTTCCACGGTGGCCGCCATGCCCCGCTTCAGCAGAACCGGTTTGCGGACCTGGCCGAGCTCGCGCAGCAGGTTGAAGTTCTGCATGTTGCGCGCGCCCACCTGCAGCAGGTCGACGTAGGGCAGCATGGGCTCGATCTGCGCGATCTCCATCACTTCGCTGACCACCAGCAGACCGTGCGCATCGGCCGCTTCCCGCATCAGCTCGAGCCCCGGAATGCCCATTCCCTGGAAAGAATAGGGCGAGCTGCGGGGCTTGAAGGCGCCGCCGCGCAGGAATGTTCCTCCCGACGCTTTGACGTGCTCGGCGGTTTCGAACATCTGGGCGCGGCTCTCGATGGAGCATGGGCCGGCCATGGCCAGCACGCGTTCGCCACCCAGCTTCACCCCGTTGCGAAATTCAACGACCGTGCCTTCGGGGCGGAAGCCCCGGCCGGCCAGTTTGTAGGGCGAACTGATGCGGTGGACGTGCATCACGCCGGGCAGCAGTTCAAACTTGCTTAGATCAAGGCTGGCCGTGGGTCCAACCGCGGCCAGAATGGTTTGGCTTTGGCCGGTGGTCCGATGGACCTCGACCCCGGACTCGGTCATCGCGTCGATGACCGCATCGATCTGCTCTTCGCTGGCTTTCTCCTGCATTGCTACGATCATTGCTTCGTCCCTGTCTCCGGCGCGCCTGCGCCTGTGCCGTGGCCCTGCATCCCGCTTGCGCCTGACTCTGCGCCTGGGCCGCCTGGGCATTTCTCTCCGATGCCAACTCGTTTCTCTGCAAGGCCCGCATCACGTCGATGATCCGCTCGTAGATATGCGTAAGCTCGATGTCCGGCAGGGGTCCCTTGTTGGCCTCGCGCACGTTGGCGTAGATCACCTTCTCGCGCGCCGGCTCGTAGACGGGCAGCGAAGTGGCAGCCTTGAGGTGGCCAATCATCAGCGCGGCGCGGGCCCGCTCGCTCAGCAACTCGACAAGCTGGCGGTCCAGTATATCGATTCGATTCCGCAATTCTTCGAGCGTCATTCCATCCTCGTGTTGCGCCGGAGAGCTGCCTCGGTAAACCAGGCAGCGTCTCCGCGCAGGAACATGAGTTGATCGATAAATCTGGGTGCCCCATCCTTGCCGCGTCTTTGTTTTTGCGGCCAGGGTGGGAGAGCCGAACACAGCTCACACCCCCGATGTCTGTTTAACGGGCCAACGCCGATTCAGGCTGGCGAAGGCCCTTGATAAATCGAGAGACTTCGCCGGGCGCGGTATCGGGAGTGGACCGCTCGATCAACTCCACGATGGCGCTGCCGACGACCGCGGCATCCGCAAACTCCGCCACCTGGGCGACATGTTGCGCATTGGAGATGCCGAAGCCGACGGCCACCGGCAGCTTGCTCCGGCCCGGTGCGAAAGACGCGCGAATCCGCGCCACCAGCGCGGCCGCATCGGAGGTCATCGCCTGCTGCTTGCCGGTAATGCCCACGCGCGAAATAGCGTATATGAATCCGCGCGAATGCGCCGCGATGGCTGCGAGCCGGTCATCGGGGCTGGTCGGCGCAGCCAGAAACACCGGCGCCAGTCCCACGCGATCCATTTCAGCCAGGTAGTCGGCCGGCTTCTTCGACAATCATGTCGATGACCAGCACGCCATCGGCGCCGGCGGCGGCCGCGTCATCGGCAAAGCGTGCCAGCCCGTAGCGCAAAATGGGATTGAGATAAGTAAAGATGATGAGGCCCGCGTCCGGCCGCTCCGAGCGAATGTCGCGCGCGACGGCAAGCACATCGGCCAGGCGTATCCCGCGGGCTACGGCTCGCTCCATGGCGCGCTGAATCACAGGGCCGTCGCCCAGCGGATCGCTGAACGGCACTCCCAGCTCGATCACATCCGCACCGGCATCGATGGCGGCGAGCGCAATGGCGCGCGTCGCCTCCAGGGTCGGGTCACCGGCCGTGATATACACCACCAGGCCTGGCTTGTGATCGAATCGAATCGCCATCGAAGTTCTTCGCTTACGCTCCCTCAATATGCAGCTGCTGGGCAATGATACCCATGTCCTTGTCGCCGCGTCCGGAGAGGTTCACTACAAGTATGTCATGCGGCGAAAGCGCCGGAGCGATGCGCATGCACTCAGCCACCGCGTGCGCGCTTTCGAGTGCGGGCAGGATTCCCTCGGTGCGGGCCAGCTTCACCACCGCGTCCAGGGCCGCCGCGTCGTCCTGCGAAACATACTCGGCGCGCCCCGAATCGTGCAGGGCGGCGTGTTCCGGGCCCGATCGAAGCATAGTCCAATCCCGCCGACACGGAATGAGTCGGCGCGATCTGCCCGTTCTCATCCTGCAGGACATACGAGTAGGTGCCCTGCAGCACGCCGGGCGCCCCGCCGCTGAACCGTGCCGCGTGCTCGCCCAGTGCCGTTCCGCGGCCGCCGGCCTCGACGCCGATCAGCCGCACCTGGCGATCGTTCAGGAACTCGTAGAAAGCGCCGATGGCGTTCGACCCGCCACCCACGCAAGCGATCACAGCCGTAGGCAGGCGGCCTTCCTTCTCCAGGATCTGCGCCTTCATCTCCCGGCTGATGCAGCGGTGAAAATCGCGCACCATGGTGGGATAGGGATGCGCGCCGAGCGCGCTTCCCAGCAGGTAATGCGTCGTCCGCACGTTGGTGACCCAGTCCCTCATGGCTTCGCTGATGGCGTCCTTCAGCGTCTTCGACCCCGACGACACGCCGCGCACTTCCGCGCCCAGCAGCCGCATGCGCAATACATTGAGCTCCTGGCGCGCCATGTCCACGTCGCCCATGTAGATGACGCACTCCATGCCCAGCAGCGCGCACACCGTAGCCGTGGCTACCCCGTGCTGGCCGGCGCCGGTTTCGGCAATAATGCGATGCTTGCCCATCCGCCGGGCGAGCAGTCCCTGGCCCAGGGCGTTGTTGATCTTGTGGGCGCCGGTGTGGAGCAGGTCTTCGCGCTTGAGGTAGATTCTGGCGCCGCCCAGGTCCTCAGTCATCCGCTTCGCGAAATAAAGCGGCGTGGGCCGGCCGGCGAAATCCTTCAGCAGCAAGTCCAGTTCCGCCTGGAACTCAGCGTCGGCCTTGGCCGCTTCATATTCGCGCTCGAGTTCGAGCAACGCCGCCATCAGCGTCTCCGGCACATAGCGGCCGCCGTACACGCCGAAGCGCCCGGGACGCGACTCGGAAGGAATTGAAGGAAGAATCACCGATGCCATAGAGACCCCCTGGGGCGTTCGCGCAGCAATTGCGCAACTTTTCAGTGTACAAGGGACGAACACCGGTCCAGCGGCCTGCACTGCAGTCTTGATCGCAGCGGCACGGTCGGCCACACTGCCCGGCTCAATCCAAACGATCGCAAAACCCATATCGCGATACGTCTGTTCATGGATCTGTTCGAATCGCAGAGCCTCTTCGAAACTGATGCGCCGCGCTTCGTGTCGGTGCAACAAAGCCAAGATTACGAATAAAAAAGACTTCCCGCTCAAAGATCTTCTCTGTCCGCAGCCGTTCCAGTTCATGCGCCAGCGCGGAACTCACGGGAAACCCCAGATAGGTCGCCAGCGCGACGGTGCAGATGGCCGAACGATCATGAAACTGCACCTCGCAGGGCTCGTGTGCGGCTCGGAGTTGCCGCCGCCTTTGCAGGTCCGCAACCGTGTCGATGAATGAGGCGTGCGTCCACGGTTCAGCCACACCGCACGCCTGCGACAGCGCGATGACATCGGTAGCTGCCTCTTCAACAACGCTGAATCCGTCCCGCTCCAGTTGGCGGAGGATGGCCGTTTTTCCCGCCCCGGGCGTCCCGGTAAGAATGAACCTTTTCATTTCACAATTCGCTCGCAGTACGAGTTACGGCCAGGTATGACTGGCCGACACAACCACGAACCTCCGTGCCCCATCCTTTCCGCTTTTCACTGCGGAAAGCCTCTTCGAAACTGATGCGCCGCGCTTCAGTCGGTGCAACAAAGCCAAGATTGCGAATAAAGAAGACCTCCCGCTCAAAGATTTTCTCTGTCCCCAGCCGATCCACCTCACGCGCCAGCGCGGAGCTCACGGGAAACCCCAGGTACGCCGCCAACGCGACCGTGCAGATGGCCGAACGATCATGAAACTGCACATCGCAGGGCTCGTATGCGGCTCGGAGTTGCCGCCGCCTTTGCAGGTCCGCGACCGTGTCGATGAATGAGGCGTGCGTCCACGGTTCAGCCACACCGCACGCCTGCGACAGCGCGATGACATCGGTGGCCGCTTCTTCGACCACGCTGAATCCGTCCCGTTCCAGTTGGCGGAGGACGGCCGTTTTTCCTGCTCCGGGCGTCCCGGTAAGAATGAACCTTCTTCATGCGAGAAATTCGCCATTTCCTATTTTTGTCCAAAGTCCGCTTGATAATTGAACTGTCATCCTGAGCGAAGTCCGCCGCGGCGGACGCAGTCGAAGGATCTGCAGTTCGACCGCTTCGATCTACCCAACAAACTTCTGGGACACCACACTATGCCCCTGCCCCGGCGCGCGCATTGGCGATAAAATCGCGAACCTTCCGCGGGTCCTTGCGGCCCGGCGCCATTTCCACTCCGCTGGCCACGTCCACGCCCCACGGCCGCAAGGTGGCAATCGCCTCGGCAACATTGTCGGGAGTCAGGCCCCCGGCAGCAACCAGGCGCGCTTCCGTGCTTCGGAACAGAGTCTCGCGGGCCGTTGCCCAATCAAAAGCCACCCCCGTGCCACCCACCGCGGTCGCAGTGCGCGAATCCACCAGAATCGCATCCACATTTTCGTCGGCCGTTATCGCGGCAGCATGATGCGGCCGCGTCCGGCCCGAAGTGCACCACGCGCAGAATCCGCAACTTCGTCCCGAAACTCTCACGCAGTTGCGCAGTCATGCCGGGGCCGGCTTCGGAGTGCAGTTGCACGCCGGTCAATCCGCAGTCGCGCACCGTCGCACAGATTTCATCCAGCGCGGCATCGACAAACACACCGATCTTTTCGAGGCTCGCGGGAAGATGGGGCGTAATCGCCGCAACCTGCGCGGCTGTAACCCGTCGCGGGCTGGGCGCAAACACAAAGCCGACCGCGTCGGCCCCCGCGTCAGCGGCGAGTTGCGCATCCTGAAGCGTAGTGTTGGCGCAGATTTTGATCCAGAGGTGCGAAGCAGCGCTCATGGCGTTGCGACCGGCCGGGCGAGCAGCCCGGCCAGCGCTTCGCCCGGATCGGCCTGCCGCATCAGGCTTTCGCCGATCAGGAACGCGTCGAAACCGGCGGCGCGCAAGCGCGCAATTTCGTCCAGCGTCGCGATGCCGCTTTCCGCCACGCGCACGACGCTGCGCGGGATTCGGCCGATCAAATCGAATGACGTATCCAGCCGCACCTCAAAGGTATTCAAGTCGCGATTGTTCACGCCGATGGCGTCGGCGCCGGACTGGCCCAGCGTATCGAGCACCCGCTCGAGTTCACACACGGCATGTACCTCGACGAGGACGTCAAGCGAGAGATCGTGAGCGGCCCTGGCCAGGCGGCTCAACTCCACATTGCCGAGCGCCGCCGCGATCAGCAGAATCGCGTCGGCCCGGTGTGCCCGCGCTTCCACGATCTGATATTCGTCCACCATGAAATCCTTGCGCAGGCAGGGCAGGTCGACCGCTTCAGACGCAAGCTCCAGGTTTCGCAGCGAGCCCTGGAAATACGGTTCGTCGGTCAGCACCGACAGCGCCGCAGCGCCGCCGGCCGCATAGCGCCGGGCCAGCCAGTCCACATCGAATTCCGCGCGGATGAGGCCCTTCGAAGGCGATGCTTTTTTGATTTCAGCAATGACCGCCGCGCCGGTTGCAGCCTTGCGCCGCAGCGCCCTGGCCCAGCCGCGGGGCTGATGCTCTCCCGCACGTCGTTCCAGTTCCGACCTCGGAACGCGCTCGCGTGCCAGCGCCACCGTGGCTCGCGTCGTGGCCAGAATTGTGTCCAGTTGCGTTGCCATGAGAATGGGGAACCGCGCGCTGAAGATCGCCTGCCGGGCCACGCGCGTAGAACGCGGATACCGCCTTCAGTTTAGCTCAGTCCCTCACATCGAGCCAATCGGCCTCAAGCCACGAGTTCCGGCGTTTTCACCAGGATCTCAATATCAGGCACGGACATAAGCGTATTGTGAATCAGGCAAGCGTGCACCGAGCGCAGCATGCCTTGCTGCTGCTCGTTGGTGAGTGCTCCGGGACAGCGCACTTCGATCTGGAAGTGCCCCAGGCGCCCCGGATTCTTCAGCTTCTCCGCATGCACCGAGACCTCCACTGCGCCGGCGGCCAGGCTCCGCGTCTTGAGATATTGGGCCGCATAAAACGCGGCGCACGAGCCGAGAGAGGCCAGCAGCAGTTCAGGCGGCGTCATTCCCTCGTCGAATCCGCCATTCTCTACGGGCTGATCGCATACCACGGCGTGCTGCCGGGCGTGGATCGAAAACTTCACGTTATCTAATTGCCTGACATCGACTTGCATGACGGTTCCTTCCCTCGGGGCGAACGCCGCGGCAACAGCCGCCACAAGCCGCCTGTCTCTCAGTCTGCCGTCTTTGTTTCTGACCCGTCAGTGTCGACAAGCACATCGCTGCACGCTCCGCAGGCGGGCCGGTGGGTCCGCACGATCAACTCGCCGCCGGCGGCTCGGCGATCGAGCACAGCTTGCCACTCAGAATACCGACGCACAGGCCGCACATTTTCCGTGGGAAGACTTACTGTTCGCGCAGGGTTTGAATCGGATCGAGTCGCGCCGCCCGCCAGGCAGGCACGATGCTGGCCGCAGCACTGACCAGCAGCAGCAGGCCTGCGGTGGCGGCGAAGGTGATGGGATCGTAGGGCCGGATGCCGTAGAGCATCCCCGACAGCAGCCGCATCATCACCGCCGAAATCGCCACGCCGGCGCCCAGTCCAATCAGAGCCAGGGTCAAGCCCGCGGCGCATGATCATGCCCAGTACATCGGATCGTTGTGCCCCCATCGCCATGCGCAGCCCGATCTCCAGGGTGCGCTGCACCACCATGTACGACAGCAGGCCGTATAACCCGATGGCCGCAAGCACCAGCGCGATGGCGGCGAAACAGGTCAGCACGAACGTCTGAAAGCGCGGCTGTGCCGCTGATTTCGATAGATAGTTCTCGAGCGTCGAAACCTGGTACACCGGCACGCCCGGATCGATCTCATGAATGGCGGCGCGGAGACTGTCTTCGAGGATCGCCGGATCGCCGCTGCTGCGAACCACGAGAAATGGATTGGTCACCACCGCCTGTGCGTAGGGCAGATAATACTGAGGCTCTGCGGCGGCGGTCAGATTCATGAGCTTGCTGTCTCCCACCACGCCGACGACTTCGCGGATCGACGATTCGAATACGTCATCCCCGAGCCGCACCTGGATGCGCCGCCCGAGCGGATTCTCCCCGCGAAAATACTTCTTTGCGAACGCCTGGTTGATGATGATGGTTGGCGCGCCCTTCACCCCGTCCTGCTCCCCAAATGTGCGGCCTGCGACGAGCGGGATGCGCATGGTCTCAAAGTAGCCCGGCATCGCCAGCGCCAGGCCTTCGCTCGGCTCGTCTCCCTTGGCGACCGGGCGGCCCTGAATGTTGAAGGAAATGCCGGCATGGATACCGCTCATCGGCAGCGGCCACCCCGCGGACGCCGACTGCACGCCAGGCAGCGCGGAAATACGCGCCAGCGCCCGCTGAAAGAACTGGAGATGCTGGTCGTGGCTTACGGTGTTGAATGAAACTCCGGCCCGCGCGGAGAGCACATGCCGCGGATCGAATCCCGGATCGACATTCAGGATGCGGATAAAACTCCGGATCAACAGTCCGGAGCTCACCAGCAGCACCAGGCCAACGGCGGTCTGCGCAATCACCAGTCCATTGTGAACACGATTCCGTCCGCTCGCTCCAACGACGGTTCGCGATCCATCGCGGAGCGCCTGCGCGGGCATCGATCGCGACATGCGCCATGCGGGAAGCACCCCGAAGAGGACCCCGGTCGCGAGAGAGACTGCGAGAACGAACAGCAGCACGCTTCCATCGATCGACGCATCCTGCATGCGCGGGATATCGAGCGGCATCAGTCGCACCGCTGCGTGCAGCAGCCAATACGCCAGCGCCACGCCGGCCGCGCCGCCGCCCAGAGACAACGTTGCCGATTCCACCAGCAACTGGCGGATGATCGCCGCCCGGCTGGCCCCCATGGCGGCGCGCAAAGCAAACTCAGCACTGCGCCGCGAGCCGCGGGCCAGCAACAAGCCCGCAACGTTGGCGCACACAATCAGCAGCACGAGGGTGACGGCGCCGAACAGCACGCGCAGCGCGGGCCGTGTGTCGCCGGTCATGTTCTCGAGTTCAGGCTCAACCAGGGCGGAACCGTACGGCTTGTTGGTGTCAGGATAGGCGCGCGCCAGGTTGCCGGCGATGATGCTCAAATCGGATTTGGCCTGGTCAACACTCGCGCCGGGTTTCAGCCGTCCGATCACCTGAAGCACGTCGAAGCCGCGCTGGCTGGTCTTCTTTCCTTCCACATCGTTGGCTATCGATATCCATAGAGCGGGGCCCGGATTCTCAAGCGGAAACTGAAATCCTTTAGGCATCACACCGGCAACCGTATAGCTGCGGCCGTCCATGGTGATCGATTGGCCGGCAATGTTCCGCGCTGCGCCAAATTTCGATTGCCACAGCGAGTAGCTCAACATCACCGCGCGATGTCCCGCCGTCTCATCCTCCGGAAGAAAATCCCGCCCCAGCATCGGAGCCACCCCCAGCACCTCAAAGAAGCTCGATGAGACCGTCTGCATCTCCAGGCGCTGCGACTCGCCTTTCAGCTCCAGCGTGATTCCGCCGCCCACGTACGAAGCCATTCCGCTGAAGGTGTGGTTCTGCGCGCGCCAGTCGAAGTAATCCGGATAACTGAGAGATTCGGGCGCGACTCCCGGCAAGGAGTGGTCCTGCATCGCCAGCCACATCAAGCGATCCTGTTCAGGAAACGGCAAGGGCCGAAGCAGGACTGTATTCACCAGGCTGAAAATGGCCGCCGTGGCGCCGATGCCCAGCGCCAGCGTCAGAATGGCAGCCACGGCAAACCCGGGCGACCTCATGAGCTGGCGCAGCGCATAGCGAAAATCCTGAGCCATGCGTTCGAATGGCGCCCAGCCCCACGCCTCGTGGGTCTGTTCCCGGATCATGGCCGGGTTGCCGAAAGCGCGCCGCGCCGCGTAGCGGGACTCTTCG
>CAWEVD010000028.1:0-183353 GCA_963812485.1 uncultured Acidobacteriota bacterium | reverse complement strand
GCTGGAGATGATGATGGTCCGCGTAATACCACAGGATCTGGCAATCGCCCGTGCAGGCGCGGCGCTCGACGGCGAGGGGCGATTGGTACGCGCGGAAGACCTGTCGGGAGTACAGGAACTGGCGACTGCGCTGAGACATGCGGTACAGAAAGAAGAAGTCGCAGCCTGAGAAGGATTCACAATGATTACGATTCGCAAAAGCGATGAGCGCGGCCACGCCAATCACGGCTGGCTGGATACCTACCACACCTTCTCGTTCGCGACTTACTACGACCCGAAGCACATGGGCTTCCGCACCCTGCGCGTGATCAATGAGGACCGCGTCGCCCCGGCGGGGCTTCGGCACGCACCGCACGAGGACATGGAGATCATCACCTACGTCCTCTGGAGGGCGCGCTGGCGCATAAGGACAGCATGGGCAATGGCGAAACCTTGAAGGCCGGCGATGTCCAACGCATGAGCGCCGGCACCGGCATCGTGCACAGCGAGTTCAACGGTATCACTCGGACACAGTCCAGTTTCTGCAGATCTGGCTGAAGCCGGCGCACTTCGGGCTGAAACCCAGCTACGAGCAGTTGAGCCTGACCGAGGAGCAGAAACTTGGCAAGCTGGTGCTGGTGGCGTCCACGGAAGGTGGCGGTCCGCTGAAGATCCACCAGGATGCACGGGTACTGATCGGGCAGGTGGATGCCGGAAAGGAACTCGCCCATGAATTGAAGACGGGCCGGCGGGCGTGGGTCCACGTGGTCCGCGGGTCAGCGGCGGTCAACGGCGAGGCTTTGGCGACCGGCGACGCGGCGGCGGTGACGAGCGAAGAGTCGGTAAAGATCGCAGGGATCGACGCGAATACGGAAGTGCTGGTCTTCGATCTGGGATAGTCCTGAGATGGAGTCGGGTATCATCAGGAGTACGGGTTTCCACCTGATGATTCGATTCCTGCTGGCGACAATGCTCTCCGTTTCCTGTTCGACCGCGGCCGGGGGCAAACTTTCGGCCCTGGTGATCGACGGGATGAACAATCACGATTGGGCAGCCGGCACGCGGGCCATCCAGAGCATCCTGGAAGGGTCCGGTCGCTTTACGGTCACCATCTCCACCTGGCCGGCAAGGCCCGAATTCCGCACGCTACGATGTTGTAATCAATAACTTCAACGGCGGGCACACGGACGCGGGAACACGCTGGCCGCGCGAGGTGGAGCAAGCGCTGGTAGAGTATGTCCGCGGCGGCGGAGGGACTGGTCGTTTTTCACGCGGCCAACAACGCCTTTTTGAACTGGCCCGAGTACAACGACATGATCGGGCTGGGGTGGCGCGACAAGACGTTCGGCGAAGGCATCGCGGTCGCTGCCGGAAGGCGCGATCGTGCGAGATCCCGAAGGGCGGGGGGCTGAATCCGGGACACGGTCCGCGGCACGATCGAGGTGTTCGTACGCGACGCGGGGCACCCGATCACGCGCGGCCTACCTTCCCACTGGGCGCACCCGGCGGAGCAATTGACGCACGGGCAGCACGGCCCGGCACAGGGGTTGGACATTTTGACCTATGCCTTCTCCGAAGTCTCGCATCAGGGCGAGCCGATGGACTGGGTGCGAACAATTCGGGACGCGGGCGGGTTTACACCACAATGCTCGGGCACACGTGGAAGGACGAACTAAACCCCAACCTGGACGATGTGTCCTTTCCAGGCTCTGCTGGCGCGCGGCGCGGAGTGGGCGGCCACCGGACAGGTGACGCAGGCCGCCGGACCTTGGACTGGCGTCCGCTGTTCGACGGCAAGACACTGGATGGCTGGGAGCCGCGGGGCGACTGCAAATGGAGTGTCCTGCCCGATGGCAGCCTGTTGGGCCAACGGACTAAGGGCGCGGCACCAGCGGACCGCAAGCGTACGACGGGTGGCTGGGCCTCTCAGGCATGGCTCTACACCAAGGCCGAATACGGCGAATTCGATTTGCACCTGGAGTTCTGGATTCCGGCCGGCGGCAACAGCGGCGTTTCGATTCGCGACCGCTCGCGCGCACATGGGGCGATCGACGAACCCGACGCGGCACGTCCCGAACTGGCGACGTTTCCGAAGACTACCCCGGCGCATATCGGTTACGAAATCCAGATCATCGGCGACGATCGCGAAACCTACCCTACGGGCAGCATTTATGGCCTGGTGCCAGCCAAGACCGGCGTGTACCGGGGCTGAGCCAGTGGAACAGCATGGAGGTTGAATCGCGCAACGCCAAAATTCGTGTGCGGCTCAACGGGCAGACGGTGGCGGAAGGTCCCGGCGAGGCGACGCTCGAAGACGGGTCCCCATCGGCTTCAGCTGCACGACCGCTTCAGCACGGCGATGTTCCGGAATATTCGGATTCGGGAGACGTCCCGTTGAGTGCGCTCTTATCGAAATCCGGGCAGAAACGGCGTGCAAGGTCGGGTACCGGGCGCACTTGTGCCTGTTGTATACTCTGTTACGCGGAAGTACAGGGTCGCGTGACGTGCGCCAGGTGCGACGTCCAGGTAGACAGGAGAACCGAGTTTGCTCTCGATTTCAGGTGGGCTGAGGCGAGCATTACCGGTCCTGGCATTGGCCGGGGTGGCAGTCGCTGCGGGGATCTGGTACTTCGCATTCCGGACGCCGCCGATCCCACACCGCATTTTGCGCATCGGTTATGAGCAGGTCCCGCCGGTCCAGATAAAGGGAGCCAACGGGCCCACCGGACTTGCAATTGAAACCGTCGCCGAAGCCGCCAAGCGTGCCGGCATTCAACTGCAGTGGGTGGATACCGGAACAAGTTCCGAGGAGGCGTTCCGCGAGGTCTGGTCGACCTCTGGCCGATCATGGCAGACATGCCGTACCGCAGACACCTTGTGCACATTTCCAAGCCGTGGCTGCACACCAGCCACACGCTGGTGCTGCGTGAAGGCACGCCGACCCCGAATGCGGGCTTTACCGGCCGCATCGCGGTGTTCAAGATGCCGCTTCATGTTCGACTGATCGCCCAGGAGTTTCCAGTCGCTCAGCTGATTCAATTTCCAGAGATGCGGGACATGGTGAAGGAGGTATGCACCGGTAATGTCTCCGCGGGCTTCCTGGAGGATCGCGCGGCGCTGATGACGTTAAAAGACAGGCCGGCTGAATGCGGCTCCACGGTGCTTCGCGTCGAAGCCCTACCTGACCTCACGATGCCCGTTGGAGTGGCTTCCACCTTTCAGGCGGCGGGTGCAGCCGACAAGATCCGCGCGGAAATCGACGTACTCTTTCGAGATGGCACGCTGGCGGCTACGATGGCTAAGTATTCCTACTACGGCCTGGACAGTACGTGGAATACGTACGATCTGATTGAGTCGGCGGAACGTGCCCGGTGGGTGGCTTGGGGCGTCACTGCACTGGGCATCGTTCTGTGTGTGACGCTTTGGCAGACAGCCTCCCTGCGCCAGCGCAGGCGGAACGAGGTAGCGCTGCGAACCAGTGAGGAGCGTTTCCGCGCGATCTTCCACCAGGCGGCGGTGGGCGATGCCCAGGTGACCCTGGAAGGGGAAGTGTCGCTGGTGAACGACCGGTATTGTGAGGTGCTCGGCTACCCACGGGAAGAACTGACTGGAAGAAGCCTGGTGGAAAAGTCGCACCCGGAAGATGGGGAAGCCGTGCTTGCGAACCGGCGCCGGCTGCTGGCGGGAGAGACCCAGGCGTACGCGATGGAGATGCGTAGCGTGCGAAAGGACGGAGGCGTCAGCTGGGTAAAGTTGCACGAATCGCTGGTCCGGGACGAGAGTGGCCAGCCGCAATGTTCGCATCGCCGTGGTGGAAGACATCACGGAACGCAGGCATGCCGAAACGGCATTACAGGAAAGCGAGAGGCGCTTTCGGAATCTGGCGGACACCGCACCCGTGATGATCTGGGTTTCCGGTCCGGATAAGCTATGCGCTTTCTTCAGCCAGGGATGGCTGGCTTTTACGGGTACCACGATGGAGCAGGCGCTGGGTAACGGATGGGCGGGAAAGATCCATCAGGACGACCGGGAAAATTGCCGTGTCAATTATTTTTCGGCTTTCGATGGACGCCGCCGTTTCCAGACAGAGTGCCGCCTCCTACGAGCAGACGGAGAGTACCGGTGGGTGCTGACCACAGGGGCACCGCGCTTCGAATCGAGCGGAGTATTCGGCGGCTACGTGGGAACCTGCACCGACATCACCGAAATCAAGCGCTCCCAGGAAGAGGCGCTTGCCCGGCAGAAACTGGAAGGGCTCGGCGTACTGGCCGGCGGCATCGCACATGATTTTAATAATCTTCTGGGCAGCATTCTAACCACGTCCGAACTGGTGCGGTCTGAGCTTCCGGAAGACTCGCCCGCCCATGACGGGCTGGACTCCATCAAAATAGTGGCGGATCGCGCCGGCGGGTATTGTACGCCAGATGATGGCATATGCGGGACAAGAAAGGGCGGCATTCGAACCACTCAATCTTTCCGCATTGGTCCACGAAATGCTTGAGTTGCTGCACGTCTCGATTTCCAAGCGCGCCCAGTTGAGGGTCGATCTTCCTGACGAGCTGCCTGCCGTCCGGGCAAATTCCGCGCAAATCCGGCAGGTTGTAATGAACCTGATCACGAATGCGTCGGAAGCGCTGGGAGAGGGAGAAGGAATCATATCGATCTCCCTGTCGCACGTGCGACCTGACACCGGCGAGACCGCGATATCCGAACAGACATTACCCGATGCCGTCCGGTTGACCGTGAGCGATACCGGAAGCGGCATGACGGAAGCAATCCAAGCCAGGATCTTCGATCCCTTTTTCACGACCAAATTCCCAGGGCGCGGCATGGGACTGGCGGCGATGCAGGGAATCATCCGGGACCACGGAGGCACGATCCACGTAGTAAGTACCCCGGGCCGAGGATCCCGGTTTGAGGTTCTCCTGCCATGTACCCGGCAACCGGCGGGAGTGACCCACAATAGTCTGGGATCGGATTCGGCAAGTGCGTCTTTGGGCGAACCGCTAGGAGTCCTGCTGGTGGAGGACGAGGAAGAACTCCGCGCGGCGGTTTCGAAGATGCTCCGCAGGAAAGGCTTTGCGGTGTTCGAGGCGATGGACGGACGCGCCGGGGTGGATCTTTTTCAAGCACATGCGGGGGAGATCGACGTAGTGTTGTTGGATCTGACGCTACCCGGAATGACGGGTCGGGAAGTGCTGGAGGGATTGCGGCGGCTGCGGAGCGACGTGAAAGTGGTGATCACGTCTGCCTACAGCCAAGAGGTAGCGCAGAAAGCTCTCGGCGGACAGGAACCTGGCTCTACATCCGGAAACCGTACCGGGCACTGGAACTGGTGGAAAGGCTGCGAGACGTCTGCCAGTCCGGGACACACGTTCCAGATTTGATGGGGGACCCACGGGACGCGAACAGCACGAGTGCCTAGGGAATCGACTGCGGGCGTGATGACGCGGATGATGTCGCCGGGCCGGAAAAAATTGTGCATTTTGCCAAGTAGGCCGGGAGTCAGTTCCTGGCCCCGGGCCACCACCAGGACACCGGTTTCGGCGCGGCCATCCTGAGCCAGGATCATGCCGGGCCGCAAGAGGTGCAGTGGCAGTTCACTGACGCGGGATTGCGGTGCACTGTCTCGGATGCGCGCCAGGGCTTCCAGAATCTCAGGATCGTATCTGCCCTTACGGCCACGCAGGGTGTCAAAGGCAAGGGATGCGGGCAGGCCCTGCCTCTCGAGTGAGTCGATGTCGAGAGCGACCCTCAGGGCACGGGCACCCCAGGGGACGGCATCACCCGTAGGGCCGCCCGCAGGGGGACCTGACCCGTCAAAACACTTGTCCTGATAGCGGAGAATTTCCAGCACGGGTTCCAGTCGCGGAATGTTGCCCAGTATCTGGGTCACGACCCCTGGCATACGCTCCACCATGGATCGTTCGGGATCGCTCAGAGGATGCCCCTGGTAGACGCGCTCCAGAGTTGCGGCGGGGAGAATCACGCTCCCGATCTGCGATAGCATGGCGGCGACCTCAACCTGCCAGCGGCCCTTGATGCCGTTAGTGCCGGCCAACCGGCCCACCGAATCGCAGATGAGGCTGGCGCGTCCGAAGGCGATGGGACTGGCGGCCCCAGTACATCGAGCAAGGCCTTAATGCTGCCATGCAGGGTGTGTTAGGAGGACGCGCTCGGCGGTGATTAAACGGTATTGCTCGACGGCGGCGTTGAGGTTGAGCGCCATGAGCGCAGTCGGGCAGGTTTTAGTGAGGAAACGAAAGATGGATCCTTTGTTGATGGCGGCGGCGGCATGATCGAGGTCCCCCGTACCGGTGAACAAGATGCGCACGGTGTCCGGAGCGATCTCGCGGGTCTGACCGAGCAGGGTAACGCCATCCATCCCTGGCATGCGGAGATCGGAGACGATCACAGCGAACGGATGACCTTTGCTCAGCACGTCGAGTGCTTCCTCCCCGCGGACCGCAGTGGAGATACGAAAGTACCATTTTCGGAGATTACGGGCCATGGCCGCAAGCAGGTCTGGCTCGTCATCCACGAACAGGATGCGCGGGCGGGCATTTAACGGAATCGGTCATGTTTTTGCGGCCGTTTCCGCGATCGCTCTCCACGCGGCGAGTTCGGCTTCCATCCCCGAATCCCGCAGGTATGCGTGATCCTCGGGGGACAATTCGCCCGATGGGGCAGGGGGTTGGGCGCCCTCCAGTTCGCGCGCTAAGAGGTTGGCGAAGTATACGGCGGCAGGTGCACCGAACGCCGGCAGGTCGGCCTGGTCTACACCGGGGCGGTGGTGGCGGCGACGGCGGAAACGATGCCTGCGGGCAGACCCCACAGGCCGAGGAGGTAGGCGCCGATCTCTGCGTGTGAGGCGCCGAGTACTTGATCTTCCGCCCGGGAAAAGTGACTTGACCGCCGATTGTGAGGCGCCGGATTCGCTCGCATTCCAGGGGCAAGCGGGACGCCATGACGAGTTTGCCGGCATCGTGCAGGAGCGCGGCGATGGTCGCCGTGGGGACAGTTGCTTTGGGCAGGGGAAGCTGTGCTGCAATGGCGGCCACCAGGTGGGAATGGCTTTGTACTGCGTCTAAGGAGAATCCGTCGATGTGACAACGCGGCTGGAACGCCGGAAGGTCTCGGCGGTGACCCAGTTGTTTCAGGACATCGACGCCCAGAAAAGTAACGGCATGGGGGATGTTGGTCACCAATTGGGACCTTCCAAAAAAGGCCGAATTGACCAGTTGCATGACTTTCGCGGAGATGGCGACATCCTGTTCGACGATGAAGCCAACCTTGGTCACCGGGACATCGGGATCGTCGAGCGCGCGCATCAGGGCGGCGGCGGTCCGCGGCACGCAGGGCAACTCCCCGACTGCGCCAACTATCCTGCGTACCGTCTGATCCTGAAGGGCGCCGGCGACGCCGCAGGCACGCTCAACGGGTTCCACCAGGATCGCCGGATCGCAAGGTTTCTGGAGGAACTGGTGGGCGACCGGGACGGCCCTGATGGCGGACTCCCTATCGCAGTATCCCGAAAGAACGATCCGCACGGCGGCGGGAAATCGGTCGCGAACACGCTCGAGAAACTGGGCGCATCCATGCCTGGCATGCGCATGTCGGTAACAACGACATCGAAGGTACAGGATTCCATCATGCGGAGGGCATGCTCTCCGCCGCCGGCGAACATCATTTCCCAGCGTGTCGCGCTGTGGCCGGAGCATTGGGCGGAGGCCCTCGAGCACGGCTGTTTCATCATCGACAAATAGAATGCGTATCATGGTCGAACGCGGCCGGGCGGCGCCGCTGGTACTACATATCGGCGGGATCTCATGTTTACATTAGATTCCGCCGATAAGTATACCAGATGAATCGCTACGGCTCGATTCCGGCGGCCGCCGAATGGCGGCCTACGGCGCGCTGCTTTTGGTGCTATTGGCTTGCGCTGCGGCACTCCACCAGGTTCGCTGGCATGGAAGCCGCGAACTGCATACTCTGATGGAAGCCATCGCCGCGCTGTTGGCCCTGATCGCCGGAGTTAAAGCCTTGATCCGGTTCTACGCGCGCAAGACCACGTCCTATCTGATTGTCGGCAGCGGTCTGACGGGCACGGCTCTGCTTGACGGCTACCACGCCGTGATTACTTCGACCTTCTGTGGCGGGTGTCGGAACTCGTCACTGGCTGCACTTGCGTCGTGGAGCGGTCTGATGTCCCGCCTGTTCCTATCAACGGTGATGTGCGCCAGTTGGCTGGCGTGGAAACGGGAGGAGCGGCTGCCCCCGGCACCCGCCATACTGGAACGGCGGATCTACCTTCTGGTGGGCCTGTTTACGCTGTCCAGTTTCCTGTTTTTCGCATACGTACCGCTCCCTGCGGCATACCATTCAGAGAGTTTGGTCCACCGGCCAGGGGAGTTGATCACTGGCGTGCTTTTTGCGGCCGCCTTTTTTTGGGATGATAAGCTGTTCGTCCGCGAAAGGGTCGATCTGCTGCTCGATGCGGGGACTCCGTTTCTGGAACTCTCGCCGCTCGCGGCCAATGGAATGTACTCAGGCGATGTTGCCAGTGCCGGCATCGTTACGGGAATCGGCAGAATCAGCGGGCAGGCGTGCGTCATTGTCGCCAACGATGCCACGGTCAAGGGCGGCACGTACTTTCCGCTCACCGTGAAAAAGCATCTGCGCGCGCAGCAGATCGCGCTCGAGAACAACCTGCCGTGCGTGTACCTGGTCGACTCGGGCGGCGCGTTTCTTCCCTTGCAGGATGAGGTCTTTCCCGACCGCGAGCATTTCGGCGCCATCTTCAATAACCAGGCGAATCTATCCGCAGCGGGTATAGCCCAGATCGCGTGCGTGATGGGCTCGTGCACGGCGGGAGGCGCGTACATTCCTGCCATGTCCGATGAGTCGATCATCGTGAAGGAACAGGGCACGATCTTTCTCGGCGGACCGCCCCTGGTGAAAGCGGCAACGGGCGAGGAAGTGACTGCCGAAGAACTTGGCGGGGCTGACGTGCATACGCGCATCTCGGGGGTTGCCGACTATCTTGCCGATGATGACGCGCATGCGCTGGCGCTTGTCCGCCGCCTCGTTGCCAACCTCAATCGGCCCATGCCGGCAGGGCCGCAGGCGCCGCCGGAAGATCCGCTCTTCGATCCCGAGGAGATCTACGGCATTGTGCCCTCCGACACGCGCAAGCCCTACGATGTGCGCGAGGTGATCGCGCGCATGGTCGACGGCAGCCGCCTCGACGAATTCAAACAGCGCTACGGAAGCACGCTGGTCACAGGCTTTGCGCACATTGACGGCTATGCCGTGGGCATTCTCGCCAACAACGGGATTCTGTTTTCGGAGTCGGCGCTGAAGGGGACGCATTTCATCGAACTGTGCGCGCAGCGCGGAATCCCGCTGGTCTTCCTGCAGAACATCTCCGGATTCATGGTGGGACGCAAATATGAAAACGGCGGTATCGCGAAGGACGGGGCGAAGATGGTGATGGCCGTTGCCTGCGCGCGCGTGCCCAAATTTACGGTGCTGATCGGCGGCAGCTTCGGCGCCGGGAATTACGGCATGTGCGGGCGCGCGTTTTCGCCCCGATTCCTGTGGAGCTGGCCGAATTCCCGCATCTCAGTGATGGGAGGCGAGCAGGCCGCCAACGTGCTCGCCCGCGTACGAAGGGACGCACTTGAACTCGAAGGCAAGTCGTGGAGCATCGAAGAAGAAGAGGCATTCAAGACGCCCATCCAGGATCAGTATGAGGCCCAGGGCAATCCGTATTACGCAACCGCGCGGCTCTGGGACGATGGCATCGTCGATCCGCTTCAGACGCGGCGCGTGCTCGCCCTGGGACTGGCCGCGGCGCAGAATGCACCCATCGGCCAGACGCGCTTCGGCGTCTTCCGCATGTGAGAATTCGAACTATGTCTGAGCCCACAATCGAAGTCGAACAAGCCGGCGCGGCCTCCTGGGTGTGGATGAACCGTCCCGCAGTGCACAATGCATTGAACGAAGCCATGATCGATGAACTGGCCGAAACCTTCCTCGATCTTGGCGAAGATGCGGCAGTGCGGGTCATCGTCCTGTCGGGGCGAGGCAAGAGTTTCTCCGCCGGCGGCGACATTGACTATATGAAACGACAGGGCGCTGCGCCCCGCGAAACGAATCTCGCCACTGCGCGCGGGCTTGCGGAGATGTTCCGCATCATTGCCATTTGTCCCAAGCCCACCATCGCGCGTGTGAACGGGGCCGCCATGGGAGGCGGCCTCGGACTCATCGCTGCATGCGACATCGCGGTCGCCTCGAGCGCGGCGGTCTTTGCGGCTTCCGAGGTTCGTCTTGGGCTTATCCCGTCGACCATTGCACCCTATGTGCTGCGCGCCATCGGCCCCCGCCAGGCGCGGCGGTTGTTTCAGACCGGTGAACGCATCGACGCCGCGCAGGCGCAGAGGATCGGGCTCGTTCATGAAACGGCGGAGCCGGAACAACTGGATGCCAGGGTTCAGTCCATCATCGATGATCTGCTCGCAGGTGGTCCGGCTGCGCAGAGCGCCGCCAAGAGCCTGATCGAGGCCCTTACCGATCGACCCATTACGCGGGAACTCATCGAAGAGACTGCGGTCCGTATCGCGGACATTCGATCGGATCCGGAAGCCGTTGAAGGCCTCAGCGCTTTCCTCGAAAAGCGCCCGCCGGATTGGGTGCCCGAAAAATGAGCCCGGTCCTCTTCGAAAAAATTCTGATTGCGAATCGCGGCGAGATCGCGTGCCGCATCATGAGCACTTGCCGCCGGCTTGGCATTCGAGCGGTCGCGGTCTACTCTGACGCCGATGCCCAAAGCCGCCACGTGCGACTCGCCGATGAGGCGGTGCGCATTGGGCCGCCGCCGGCGCGCGAGAGTTACCTGGCCATCGATCGAATTCTTGATGCGGCAAGCAAGACCGGAGCGCAGGCCATTCATCCGGGTTACGGGTTCCTTGCGGAGAACGCCGATTTCGCCGACGCGTGCGCGCAGGCGGGGCTCGTGTTCATCGGGCCGCCGGCAGCGGCGATTCGCGCCATGGGATCGAAGGCGGCCGCCAAGGCTCTCATGCGCAAAGCAGGCGTGCCGCTGACTCCTGGGTACGAAGGCGAGAACCAGGAAGCGGAGTTCCTTCAGCGGCAGGCGGATGCGATCGGATATCCCGTGATGATCAAGGCCAACGCGGGAGGGGGCGGGAAGGGAATGCGCCGCGTGGACGCGAGCGGTGAGTTTCAGTCCGCGCTCGCATCGTGCAAGCGCGAGGCGGCGGCTGCGTTCGGCGACGATGGGGTGCTCCTCGAGAAGTATGTTGTGGCCCCGCGGCATGTCGAGGTGCAGGTGTTCGGCGACAGCTTCGGCACCATCGTCAGTCTGTTCGAGCGCGACTGTTCAGTGCAGCGGCGGCACCAGAAAGTCATCGAAGAGGCGCCGGCGCCGGGGATCACGGCGGCGCAGCGGGAGGCACTTGGAAAGGCTGCGCGAGATGCTGCGCGCGCGGTTAGCTACGTGGGCGCGGGCACGGTCGAGTTTCTGTTCGATCGCGAGACGAACTTCTACTTCATGGAGATGAATACGCGTCTCCAGGTGGAGCATCCCGTCACCGAAATGATCACCGGGCTCGACCTGGTCGAGTGGCAACTGCGGGTTGCCGCCGGCGAGCCATTGCCACTGGCACAGGAAGAACTCGCCATGCATGGCCATGCGATCGAGGCGCGCATTTATGCCGAAGATCCGGCCCATGACTTTCTTCCCTCGATCGGGAAGCTTGTGCATCTCGGCGCGCCCGAGCCATCGAAGCACGTGCGGATCGATACCGGAGTGGAGCAGGGCGACGCGATCACGCCGTTTTATGATCCGATGATTGCGAAGCTGATCGTGTGGGATGAAACGCGAGAACTGGCGGTGCGGCGCATGAGCAACGCACTGGCCGAGTGGCGGGTTGTCGGCGTGGCCAACAACGTTGAGTTCCTGCGCAGGCTGGTAACCAGCCAATCCTTTCGCGAGGCAGAACTTGACACGGGCCTTATCGAGCGGGAGAAGGAATGGATCTGGTCCAAAGAGGCTGCGACGCCCGACAGGGCAGTGGTGCTGGCGGCGCTGGGAGTCGTGCTAGGTGAACGCGAGTCCGGGAGAGAGGCAGGCCAGGCAAATTCCCCATGGGCCAGGCGCGACGGCTGGCGCCTGAATGGAAGCTACGTGCGGCGGCTTGTGTTCATGCGCGGAGATCGCGAACTGGCCGCGGAGGTGGAGTATCGCGCGAAAGATTATCGAATTTCGATAGGGCCAGCGCATTATTCCGTCAGCGGAAAGGCTGGCGAGAATGGCAGCATCGATGCGGTGATCGATGGGCAGCGAGTGCACGGCACAGTCATTCCCTACCGCGGGCGGTTCCATGTTTTCTGCGCGGATCAGTCGTACGTCCTGACTCATGTTGATCCGCTGGAAATTGCCGCGCAAGGTCACAGAAGCGAGAGTAGCCTGCTGGCGCCCATGCCGGGACGTGTGATCGCCCAACTCGTCGAGTCTGGCGATCGGGTGGAGAAGGGAACTCCCCTCGTGGTGCTGGAAGCGATGAAGATGGAGTACACGATTCATGCTCCGGCACGCGGGTCGCGTCGAATCGTTTCACTTCGCCGTGGGAGACCAGGTGACTGAGGGTGCGGAATTGTTGCACTTCAACCGCGAAAACGCGCCGCAGGAGGAAAGCTGAGATGGGCTTTCCGAAAAGTGTGCGCATCGTCGAGGTTGGCCCGCGCGACGGGCTGCAAAACGAAGCCCAGACTGTTTCCACCGAAACCAAGATCGAATTGATCCGCCGGCTCGCAGCGTCGGGATTGAAGACGATCGAGGCCACCGCCTTTGTTTCGCCGAAATGGGTTCCGCAAATGGCGGACCATGCCGAAGTGTTGCGCGGACTGGCGCACGAAGAAGGCATCAGCTATCCGGTGCTGGTGCCGAATCTGCGCGGTTTCGAGGAAGCGGTCGCCGCCGGCGCAACAGAAGTGGCCGTGTTTGCCGCGGCATCCGAAACTTTCTCGCAGCGCAATATCAATTGCTCGATTGCGGAGAGCCTGGATCGGTTTGCGCCGGTCTTTGCCGCTGCCCGCGCTGCGAACGTTCAAGTGCGCGGGTATGTTTCGTGCGTGCTGGGATGTCCGTATGAAGGAGAAATCAATCCCGACAAGGTCGCCGATGTTGCTGCCGCACTTTTCGACCGCGGATGTTACGAAGTTTCGCTTGGAGACACGATCGGCGTTGGGACTCCGAATCGGACCATAGAGCTGATCAAGACGGTCGGGGGCCGGATGCCGGTGGATAGGCTGGCGGGGCATTTTCACGACACGTATGGGCAGGCGCTGGCCAATATTTACGCGGCTCTCACCATGGGTGTGCAGGTGTTCGACGCTTCGGTGAGCGGGCTGGGCGGGTGTCCCGTATGCGCCCGGAGCTACGGGAAATGTTGCCACCGAAGATCTGCTCTACATGCTCAACGGAATGGGTATTGAAACGGGCGTAGATCTCAACCGGCTTATTGCGGCGGGCGCGTTTATCTGCGAAAAGCTGGGACGTCAGACGCAGTCGCGGGTGGCGCGAGCGCGAAGTTGCTAACGACGAGTGGGCCCGTTCAGTTTTGTAGTTTCCCACCCTAGCGACAAAAATAACTACGTCGCGAGGGTGGGGCACCCAGTTTCAGTTATTCAGCCAAGATATGCGGTTCGGTTTTGGACTGAACTTCTTCGCGGGTCACCTCGGGAGCCAACTCAATCGAGCCGCAATCCTGCCGGAGTAACATCGAGCACGCACAAATCGGTGATGATGCGATTGACCACGCCCGCGCCGGTTAAGGGAAGATTGCAGGCGTGCAGGATTTTGGGTTGGCCGTCTTTCGATGTGTGCTCCATCAGCACCACGACGCGCTGCACCCCCGCCACCAGGTCCATGGCGCCGCCCATGCCTTTGATCATTTTTCCCGGGATCATCCAGTTGGCCAAATCGCCGCGCTCGGAAACCTGCATGGCGCCAAGGATGGCAAGGTTGATGTGGCCGCCGCGAATCATCGCAAACGAATCGGCGCTGGAGAAAAAGCTGGCCCCGGGCAGAGCCGTCACGGTCTGCTTGCCGGCGTTGATCAGGTCGGCGTCCACTTCATCCTCAGTGGGGAATGGCCCGATGCCGAGCAGGCCGTTTTCCGACTGCAGCGTGACATGCACATCGGGTGGGATGTAGTTGGCCACCAGCGTGGGAATGCCGATGCCGAGGTTCACGTAATAGCCGTCCCGGAGTTCCTTTGCGGCGCGCTGCGCCATCTGTTCGCGAGACCATGCCATGGCATCACACCTCTCTGATCGTCCGCTTTTCGATGCGCTTTTCGGCGGTTGGATTGTGGACGATCCGCTGCACGTAGATTCCCGGGGTGTGGATCTGGTCGGGGTCGAGTTCGCCTGTAGGGACCAGTAACTCTACCTCGGCCACGGTAACTCGGCCGCAGGTCGCCGCCATGGGGTTGAAATTGCGCGCGGTTTTCCGATAGATCAGATTGCCGCTGGTGTCGCCTTTCCAGGCTTTGACGAGGGAGAGATCGCTGCGAATGGCCTGCTCGAGGATGTAAGTGTGGTCGCCGAAGATGCGGTGTTCTTTGCCTTCCGCCACGGCCGTCCCGACGCCGGCGCGGGTGAAAAAGCCGGGAATGCCCGCGCCCCCCGCGCGCATCCGCTCCGCCAGCGTGCCCTGAGGGGAGAACTCGATTTCGAGGGCGCCGGAAAGGAACTGTCGTTCGAACTCACGGTTCTCGCCCACATAGCTCGAGATCATTTTGCGGATTTGGCTGGTTAGCAGAAGCAGGCCGAGGCCAAATCCGTCGACGCCCGCGTTGTTGCTGGCAATGGTGAAATTCTTCTTTCCCGTGTCGCGCAGGGCGATGATCAGCGCGTCGGGAACGCCGCAGAGGCCGAATCCTCCGACGGCGAGCGTCATCCCGTCTTCAACAATGCCTTCGAGCGCAGCCTGCGCATTTGGATATACCTTCGAGATGGCCAAGCAATCTCCACGTGTTCGATCGACCGAGGAATCAGGAGTGTTGCAACACCCGCAGAGTAGTATGCGAGGCGGGGCGCTTGGCGCGCAACCGCGGCGACTGCTACAACAGAACCGAACCCATGTGTGGCCGCTACTATCGCCGATCCGACAAACAGAAAATCGCCGAAGCCTTCCGCACCGGGCTGCCGACAACGTTCGAGATCCTGCCCTCGTACAATGTTGCTCCGCAGACCTTCCAGCCGGTCGTCTGTTTCAACCGGAAGACGCTGGAACGCGAACTCGTCCAGATGCGATGGGGCCTGGTGCCTTACTGGGCGAAAGACGCAAAGGTCGCTTACAGCACCATCAATGCCAAGGCCGAAACGCTGACCACCAGTCCAGCGTTTCGCGAGGCGGTCAAGCGGCGGCGCTGCCTGGTCCCTGCGGACGGTTTCTTCGAGTGGCAGCCGATCGACAAGAAAACCAGGCAGCCCTTTGCTTTTGGGCTGAAGGATGGCTCGCTCTTTGCCCTGGCCGGCTTGTTTGACGTGTGGAGGGACAAGACGACGGGCCAGGCGCTGCTTTCCTACACCGTCATCACCACCGACCCGAATGAGCTGCTGGAACCGTTTCACAATCGCATGCCGGTCATTATCAGGGCCGCGGATTATGAGCGCTGGATAGCGCCGGCTGAGCCATCGCACCTGCCGCTGGACCTGCTTCGTCCCTATCCTGACGAACTCATGTCGGCGTGGAAAGTGGGGCCGGCCGTAGGCAATGTGAAGAACGACGAACCGGGTTTAATTGCGCCGATTTAAGCCGCCGCCACCGCCGTCTCCACGATCTGCCTTGGGCCACTCGCCAAATCCGCTTGATATTCTGGATATCGTCCCACAGCCCTCTATCGGGCTTCATCCTTTTGCCGCGGTGAATTGCCTTGGAACGTAAGCTTTATTCGGCGCGTCTCGAACGCAAGGTGTGCATCTCCGAAATCGCCCAGTGCTACCACTTCAACTTTGTCATCGACGAATTGGAGAGCTTTCCGTTCGTCGCGGGGCAGTTTCTCTCCACCGTGGCCGAGGATCCGAAGGGCAAGCAGCAGACACGCGCCTATTCGATTGCGTCGGCGGCCAGCGGCAATCGCTTTGATCTGTGCGTCAATCGCGTGGAGGGTGGCTTTTTCTCCAACCACCTGGCCGATCTCACCGAGATGGCCCCGGGCGGAATTGTGAAGGTCCACGGACCGCATGGGCATTTCGTTCTTCGCGAGCCGGTCGCCGATTCGATCTTCATTTCCACCGGCACAGGCATTGCCCCCATGCGCGCCTATGCGCAATGGCTGTTTCCCGAAGATGGTCCCGACCGCAGCGACGGGCGGGATATCTGGATGGTCTACGGCACGCGCTACGAGAGCGAACTCTACTATCGCGAGGAGTTCGAGGCGCTGGCGCGCCGCAAGCCGAATTTTCATTACATACCCACGCTGAGCCGCGGGGACGAGCACTGGACCGGGCTGCGCGGGTATGTCCAGGAGCATGTGGCGCGGATCGTGGAGAAGCGCGCTGCCCGGCTCGGCATCCACCTGCCCTTGCCGCCGGTCGATCCGGCGATTCCGCCGGCCGAGCTTCGGTTCGACGTGCACGCCTACATCTGCGGGCTCAACAACATGGTCGCCGGGGTGCGCGAAAAGCTCGCCAACTACGGCTGGCACCGCAAGCAGATCATCTTCGAGCGCTACGATTGACGCCCAAGAAAGTCAAAGGTTGAACAGCTCGCGCAGGCGCTTGGTCTGCGACCGGCTCACGGGAATTTCCGTCTGCTGCTTGTCGTTCATGCGCAGCTGATAACTGGATTTGAACCAGGGCACGACTTCCCGGATGTGGTTGATATTGACGACGAAGCCGCGATGGGCGCGCCAGAAAACCGTCGCATCCAGCTGCTCCAGCAGCTCTTCGAGGGTGCGGCATTTGGAGTGGCCCTCAAAGGTCTGCGTCACCACGCGAATGATGCCATCGTCAATGGCGGCATAGCAGATTTCCGCCTGGTCTACGAGCAATAGCCGGCTTTGTGCCTGGACGATCAGCTTGGCCGGCTGCGGCGAGCGCGCATTTCCCTGGGGACGGTTCAGAAGCCGCAGCAGGGCGTCGATCTGCGCTTCGGCGGCCGGCGTCGTTCCTTCCGACACCCGTCCCCGCGCCCGCTCCACGGCCTGTTCCACGCGGGTGCGGTCGAAGGGTTTCAGCAGGTAATCCACGGCATTCACGTCGAAGGCGCGTACAGCGTACTGGTCGTAGGCCGTTGCGAACACGATCTGAGGCAGGTGCTCTTCGTCGGCGCCGGGTCGTTGACGCGCCTTGGCTTCGCTGCGGTCCTTCAGCTTTTGGATCACCGCAAATCCATCCAGGCCGGGCATCTGCACATCGAGAAAAACCAGGTCGGGGTGGTGTTCCTCAATCAGGTCCACGGCTTCAATGCCGTTGGTTCCCTGGGCCACGACGTCGACCCCGCCGACCGAGTCGAGCAGGTACTTTAGCTCATCGCGGGCCAGTTGTTCGTCGTCAATGATGAGCGCGGAGAGAGACATGCGGAAGCTTGATTGTAGGAAGCCAGCCCGGTGCGGTCAACGCGCACGAGGGGCATTGTCCCGCGACAAGAACCCTAATCGGCCATAACCCGGAGGCGGGCCGGCATCTGGTCCTGGGCCAGTTCATGGCCGCACCGGGTGCAGAACTGGTCGGTGGCGCGGACGGTGCGGAAGCAGGTTCCGCAACTGGCAGTGAGCTGATAATCGCACTGCGGGCAGAAGTGAAAATCGCTCTGAACAAACGTGCTGCAGGCCGGGCAACGGGAAACCAGGGGTTGGCGGAGCAGGAAATAGAGCACCGCGCCGATTCCTCCGGGCATGACGAAGCAGATCAGCATCCAGAAGCGTGCGCTCATCGCCCGGCGGGGAGCGTCCTTGCTCACGTAGCCGATCATCAGGAAGTAAAGCGCGGCCAGCAGCCCCCACGAGACGTTGAAGTAAATCTTGAAACCGATCGGCGGTCCGTGGTGGTGGGCCTGCTCGGGCATTACCATCCACATGTAGTACTCGACCGCCACAAAGGCCGCAATGGCGGCGACGATCGACCACACCGGGATCAGGCGGGCGTCTTCATTCACCGTAATGGATTCGGGATCACGCATAAATCAGACCCTCACTCAGAGGGTTCTCCAGAAGTTCAAGTAGTTATTAACTTCTATATCAGTGACGGCGGCCTGTCCATGGAAGTTGCGTGGATGGGGAAGGGAATTTGCTTTTATCCCAGCGCCGGCCCTTGGCGGATGCTGAGTCTTCACCCTAAGGCCAGAAAGGGCGAATGGATGAGGCACGAGGGTTTGCTTAGGAGCGGTGGCGGAGCCACCCGGCCATGACGGCAGCGGCCAACAGCGCCGGGCAAAGAATGCACACCCACAAACTGAACTGACAGGCGAGGTCGCCCAGATGTTCCGCGGCGATAAGGTTCTCGACGGCCCACCAGATCAGGGGGCCGAAAACCAGGAGAAATACCAGAATGGACGCCAGGGCAACGGCGCGAATGCGCTTGCGCCCGGCTTTCTGTTCTTTGAGAATCCCCAGAGAGGCCATGACCACGCGACGAGTACCGTAGGCGACTTTGCGGTCCCTGCCGGCATCCTCTGCGATGACGGATGCCTTCACATCGCGGTTGGGATCGGCTCCCTGGTCGGATCCCTGGGCAGTTCCTGAGACCATTACACCGCCTCGGTGCGAGGCGCAGCCGAGTTTTCAAGGACGGGCCTGATCGCTGCCAAGCCTCGATAGAGTCTGGACTTCACGGTCGAAAGGGGAGCCCGGGTTACGCTTGCGATCTCCTGAAGGGACAGGTCCTCGTGGAAACGCAGCACCAGCACTTCGCGATACAGCGTGTCCACTGCCAGCAGGGCGTCGGCGATCCGTTGCCGGTCCTCGAGGCTGGCGAACCGGTCAAACGGCGTCGGCTGGCTGTCGGAGATCTCAAAACTCATCGGACGGTCATCTTCGCTGGAGCCCTCGAACAACTCGTCCAGGCTGGCAACGGTCCGCTTGCGGCGGTAATCGATGACCAGGTTACGGGCGATGGTGAACAGCCAGGTGTCGAAACGCGCCTTGCCGTTGAACTGTCCCCCGCGCACAAGCACGCGCATCCAGACTTCCTGGAAGAGGTCTTCCGCCAGTTCGCGGCTGCTGGTCAAATAAAGGAGATAGCGCAACAAACGGTGCTGGTAGCGGACGATCAACTCGTCCAACAGGCCGGCTTCCTGGTGTTTCAGACCGGAGGCGATGGCAAGGCTTTCCTGCCGGACGGCCTCGTCCTGCGCGGTAGCCGAACCCTGGGCAAACAACGACTGTACCGATGCAAGCGCGTTCATCTTGCTCTATTAGACGACAAAGCTTCGTCAAAAGACGAGGAAAGTGAAGCGATTTACTCAAAGATTTGACGGCTTCCGGCCGTTTTCAGTCCGTTTTGCCACCTTGAGCGCGTCTTCAATCGCAGCCCGGACCCGGCGCTCCCGGCCTTCGGTGGTCTGGTAATAGAAAATGCCCAGCAGGTGGTTCCGCTTCTTGATGCGGGTCATGGCATCCCATCCCACGCGCGCCGCAGGCTGTCGCTGGAACGCCGCACGCAGGATCGGGGGCGCTTCCCGTTCCCCTTCCATGGCCAGGAGCAGGCGTTCGGCCATCTGCTCGGCCCGTTTTTGGCGGACTTCCGGGCTCTTTGCCTCGCTGACCCATCGCCCAATGTCCCGCCGCATCGAGGGGCTCAAAGCGTCGAAATAGCGCCGCAGTCCGCGGTCGGCTTTCAGTTCCTTCGCCAACTCGGCGGGCATCGGCGCCTCGCGTTCCTCCAGGTCGGGCTGGAGGAGGAACTTGGCGGTATCGCCGGGTTTAGCCCGGGCTCCGGATTGCATCTTCTTGTTCACCAGCAGGACGTACTTCTTGCCGCCGGATTCAGGAAAGAGGGAAGTTCGAAATGCGAAACCATTGATCTCGCCGCGCACGCGTCTTCCGTTCCGGATCGGCCAGACCTCCGCCGGGTCGAATGGGACACGGGCGATGACCCATCGCAGCGCATTGCCGGTCGGCTCGAGCACGGCGCGGAAGGCTTTGGGCTTCGGGTCGGGCATACGACGAGTATCCATCCTTTTCAGTCCCGCCAATGAAATGGTCGGCCGGTCGCGCTGACCTTCTACACTATCCCTTATGGAAATCCTCTACGGCGTCCATGCGGTGGAAGAGGCGCTGAGGGCTGGAAAGCGACGGTTTGACCACGTGCTGGTGGCCCGCGAGCGCCACGACGACCGGCTCGCACGGCTCGTCGCGGAATGCCGGCAGGCCGGGGTGCGTGTCCGCGAGGAACCGCGCGATCAACTCACGCACATTGCGGGCACGACCGCCCATCAGGGCGTTGTCGCCACGGTTCGTGCGCTGGAATTCCTGACGATCGAGGATTTGTTCGAGCCGCAGCCATCCACCCGCGGCGCCCGGTTGCTGCTGGCGCTGGACGGGGTCGAGGATCCGCAAAATCTGGGCGCCTTGCTAAGGGTCGCGGACGGCGCCGGCGTCGATGGAGTCATTCTCACCGAGCGGCGTTCGGCGCCGCTGAGTCCCGCCGCCGTCAAGGCCAGCGCCGGCGCCGCCGAGCATCTGCGCATTGCGCGGGTGGTGAACCTGGTGCGGGCCCTCGAAGATCTGAAAAGGCAGAATTTATGGATCATCGGCCTCGATGAGCGGGGAACCTCCGATTACGATCAGTTCGACCTGACCGGGAACTGCGTGCTGGTGCTGGGCCGCGAGGGCGCCGGGCTGCACGACCTGGTCCGGCGCACCTGCGATCATCTGCTCCGCATTCCGATGGCCGGCGGCGTGAGTTCGCTGAATGTCTCGGCCGCGGGAGCCGTGGTACTGTACGAAGCGTTTCGACAGCGCCGCGCCGCGGCCCGAAGCGCTACGGCCGGATTCCCCAAGAATGCTCTCCCCCAGCCCCTGGCTGCGTCCAAACCGGCAAAGCAGAAAGGTCTGGGTTCATGAAGTTCCGGTACTCGGTTGCATGGATTGCAGCCGCCCTCACGCTCTGTCTTCCATCCACGATCATTCGAGCCCAGACCGGCACTCAAGCGCCCCCGGCCCCCAAGACGCCGGGCGCGACCAAGCCTGACACCGCGCCGCAGGAGTCGCCGAAGGGCCAGGTGATCTTTTCGCGCTCGATTGACGAGAATGGAGAAACCACCACCCAGGCCGGGCCGGCCACGCCTCAGATCGCCGCGGCGCCGATCGCTCAGGACCCCGAACGCCAGGCGGTTACGTTTACCGGTTTCGATCTGGATGTTCATTTGCGGGTCGAAGTGCACCAGATCGCGGTGCGAGCCCTGCTCACGGTGCGCAATGACGGCAAGGCCCCTCTGAGTCGCATTCCTCTGCAGGTTTCGTCGTCGCTCAACTGGGACCGGATTCGCGTTCGGGGAAAGGATGTGGCTTTTCCGGTGGCCACGCTCAACTCCGACTGCGGACCACACCGGCCAGCTTCACGAGGCCGCCGTGCCGTTGGACCAGCCTCTTGCGCCCGGAGAAAGCCTCCAGCTGGACGTCACCTATTCGGGTGCGATTGCCGCCTCGGCGCAGCGTCTGCTGGCGATTGGGACGCCGGAAGACGTGGCTCTCCACTCCGACTGGGACCAGATTGATACCCGGTTCACAGGCCTGCGCGGGTTCGGGAGCGTGGTGTGGTATCCGGTGTCGTCGGTGCCCGTGATCCTGGGGGATGGCGCCCGGCTTTTCGACGAAATGGGCGAGCATAAGCTGCGCCTGGCGGGAGCCGGCTTCCGGCTGCATCTCACCATCGAATTTCCCCACGGCCAGGCCCCTTCGCTGGCGCTGATCAACGGCCAGCCCGTCGAACTCAACGTCACCGACACGGCCGCGGCGGGCGCCGATATTGCCGGAATCGCCACCGCGAAATTAGACGGTTCGACCCTCGGATTCGAAACGCCAAGCCTGTTTGTCGCCATGCGCAAGGCTCACGCAGGGACGAATCTTACGGCGTGGACCTTGCCGGACAACGAAGTGGCAGTAGAATCCTGGACGGCCGCGGCCGCGACGGTCACGCCCTTCCTGCAAGGGTGGCTGGGCCAGAAGCCGCGGGCTCAACTCACGCTGCTCGATTTGCCCGATCCCCAGGATGCCCCCTACGAGACCGGCGCCCTGCTCGCTACCAGCCTCCATGAAGCCGACTCCGGACGGCTGGAGGGAATCCTTGCCCATGCCCTTACGCATGCATGGATGGCGTCGCCGCGGGCATGGCTGAGCGAGGGGGTTGCCCATTTTATGGGCACATTGTGGATCGAAAAACAGCAGGGTCGCGAAAAGGCCTTGAGCGCGCTTGAATCCGGACGGCGCGGCGCTGGCCCTGGCCGAACCTGCCAGTCCCGCCGACGCCGTCGGGCAGCCTCTCGCCAAAGCCATCTCACCGGTCTTTTACCGGACCAAGGCAACTTACGTCTTGTGGATGCTGCGCGACGTAGCCGGAGACCCGACTCTTTCCGCGGCTCTGCGGGCCTACGATCCGTCGCAGGATCTGAATATGGACAGCGGCAAAGATGCGGCGGAGGGCTCATTTGAGGCATTGGTCGAACGGGCCGGAACGCGGACCGATCTCTCCTGGTTCTTCGGCGATTGGGTCGATGCCGACAAGGGGCTCCCCGACCTGTCGATCGAAAGCGTGTTTCCCGCCCCGGAACGGGCCGGCAACTGGCTGGTGGCGGTCAACGTGGCCAACGCGGGTTATGCCGCGGCTGAGGTTCCGGTGACGGTGAGGACTGAGGCCACTTCGGTCACCCAGCGGGTGCGCGTTCCCGCCCGCAGCAAGGCCGTACAACGCATCCTGGTTCAAGGCAAGCCCACCGAGGTCCAGGTAAACGACGGAACTGTTCCCGAGAGCCAGGCCAGCGTGCACATCACGAAGTTGGACAAAGCCGCTGATCCCGGGAACGGGCCGGCGCCTGACACGTCACGTCAACCCTGAAGTCCTAAGTGTCGGATAAGTAACATAGGAATGCTTGCCCCTATTTCGTCCATCAATCTATTCACGTTTCATCATGTAAACGTGACGCTCGCCCGCATCTAACTAATAGTCGGCAAAGACTCTCCTGGCAAGTTCCCTATCAGGCCTATCTTCCTCTCTGTTGCCGAATCGTCCTTGTCCCATTTTTGAATGCTTTGTTGAACTGGAATTGTCTTGGCGCGACTTTTGCAGGAGAGGTCTATGAGTCGTCCGAAACGCATCCTGCTTGTGAGCAGGGATCTAATGGTTTTGCAGACACGCAAGTTGATGCTTGGTGCCTATTTCGATGTGCATGCCGCGGGCAGAGTCCTGGAAGCGAAGACACTTTTAGGAGAGCAATATTTCGATCTGATCGTGCTCTGTTACACGCTCACCCAGGACGATTGCCAAACAATCGTGGATATGGCGCAACAACATTGCCCACAGGCCAGGATCCTGGTATTGACTTCTGCCGGGTATGCTGCGAAGCAGGTGGACATCCATCGTTACTTCTTGGCCGCCGAGGATGGTCCTTTTACCCTGGTGAAAAAGTCGGCCGAATTGCTGGGCTTCGAGTTCAGGAGCAAAGGCCGCATGGTGCAGGTGGCGCCGCCAGTCCTTGTGCCGGCTTCATCGGGCGCCTGATCAACCGCGAGATCGACGCGATTGGTCGAGGAACGGGCTCGGTCCGTTCTGCTTTGAGAGCCCAGGGTCATGCAGCTTGGGGGTACCTGTCCGCTGTTGCAGGAGAGAGCGAATTGCATTGAGAAGGGCCTGCGGGCCCGATGGCCCCTCGAGGTCGGCATGGCACACATTTGCCGAAGAATCGAGCGGCGCGATGCACAGAATCTGGAGAGCAGGGTGGTATCGCCGCAACATTTCGATGAGCGCAATGGCGCGTCCGCGATCGACGGAACGACAGATCAGGGCCAGATCGAATGAGCGGACCCGGCGAACGGTGACGGCGGTGTTGCTCTCAATTGATTCAGTCTGATAGCCGTCCTTCTGTAACAACAACTCTCGTGACACACGAAGACCCTCGTCGTCGCAGACGGAAAGAATATGAGCCACGGAAGCCCCGGCTTTTTGAATGCTTCTCAGCATCATCGGTCTATCTCACACACTCCGTGAAGGGGAAGCTGCGGCGAGGGTCTGTGATAACAAACGAGCCTAAGCGAGTCCAGGCAAACAATGTGACTGGGAAAAGTCCTAGCTCTCGGACTGCCTGAGTTGCTCCGGTGGAATTGCCAGGCTGATATTCAGCAGATAATGCCGTGAGAGATGGCGTAGCGCGTAAGTTCCGCGGTGGTACGGATTCCCAATTCGTCCATGAGGCTATTGCGGTGGAATTCAACGGTCTTGGGAGAGATGTTGAGGGCGGAGGAGATTTCCTTCGTCGTTTTTCCCTCCGCGACCAGTTGCAGGACTTCGCGCTGGCGCTGTGTCAGCGTCCCGCCGAAGAAATCCGAGGGGTTCTTGTTCGGATGTAGCCGGGCGAGTTGTGCCGCTTCTTCTCCCACCAGCGGCGTCACGTAGTACTGATCCCGGAGCGCCCGGTGGATTGCCTCCACCAGCTCCGTCGTCGCCGACTGTTTGGCTACATAAGCTCTGGCGCCGGCAGTAAAGGCCGCATGCACGTAGGCAGGGTCGAGTTGTTGGGTCACGAATACGATCTTCGGGGCCGGCTGCAGCTTGCTGAGGCAGCGCGCCGCCTCAATCCCGTTCAACTCCGGCATGCCGATGTCGAGCAATACGACATCGGGGTGGAGACGCTCCGCTTCGGAAACGAGAATTCGGCCATTGGCGGCGGTGCCGACGACCGTGAATTCACCCGACAGAAGGCGCGTCAGGCCGTCCAGCATGAGGGCATGATCGTCCGCAATGCAGCAGGCGTTTATTCATGGTGATTCAGCGGAATCGCTGCGGTGACGGTCGTCCCCTGGCCGAGGAAGGACTTGACTGCGAGCGTGCCGCCGGCAAGTCGAGCCCTCTCCTGCATCGAGATCATGCCCAGGCCATGCGCCGGGTCGTCCGAGTCCTGGTCGAAGCCAAGGCCGAAATCCATCACCCGAAGCTCCAGGTGGCTATTGCTGCCGGCCAGCATCACCTTTACATGGGTTTTGCCGGCGTGCTTTGACACGTTGCGCAGGGCCTCCTGCGCGATGCGATAGATGGCCGTTGCCGCTTCAGAGGACCACGATTCCGGCAGAGCCTCGCTGGTATAAGTCGCCGGCATGTTTTCCCGGTGGCCGAACTCCTGCACCATGGCCTTGAGAGCGGCTGGCAATCCAAGGTCTTGCAGGATCGCAGGGTGCAGCCGATGGGAAATCTGCCGCACGTCGGTATTCAATGACTGAACCAGGGAGCGGGCCGATTCGATGCGTTCCAGATCCACTCCCTTGCGATCGCGTGTCTCGATTTCATGCAGCAGAATCTCCAGCGCGCTCAGGCGCTGGCTGATGTCATCGTGCAACTCCCGGGCCACCCGCTGCCGTTCTTCCTCCTGCACTGTAAATAGATGGGCGGTGAGGCCGCGAAGCTCTTCCTGGCTCCGATTCAGCTTGCGCGCGGCAATTTCGATCTCTCCCTCGAGGGCTTCCTTCTGCTGCGAAATCAGGAGTTCGGCTTCACGGCGCAAGGTGATGTCTTCGATCATGAGCAACAACACGCGGCTGCCGTCGGTGGAGAGGGCCTGGGCCTTGACGAGCAGTGTTTTGTGCTGCCCCGTTGTCGATTGATGCTCGAATTCGACCGTGTCGCCGTTCTGCGCCTGAATCACGGACTCCAGCTTGCCCCGCAGGCCTTCGAGACCCCAGAGATGATGAACGAGGTCCGGGCAGGGAGCGGTTTTCCAGTTCCTTGGCCTGCATCTGCGCCAGGTCGCGGAAGGCGGTGTTGACAGTGCGGATGGTGCAGTCCTGGTTGAGAACGACGATGGGAACGGGCACGCTCTCGACGACCGAGCTGGCGAAATCGCGCGCATCCACCAGGTGTTGCTGGCTGCGCCGCAGCTGGTCGATATCGAGAAGAACGACAACCAGGCCCTCGATCTTGTTTTCCGAAGTGCGGTAGGGGCGGACCCGCAGCAGGTGCCAGCGTCCGTCGCGGTCCTGCACTTCCAGTTCCCGCGTGCCCAGCGTCTCCAGGACGTCGCTCAGGATCGGTTCGATGTTTTCGACGCTGAGCTGCAGTCGAATTTCGCTGATGGAGCGGCCAACGTCGGCGGAGCGGACACTGAGCAGCCGTTGCATGGGCGGCGTGAACTGCCGGATATGCAGGTCGCTGGTGAGCATCAGCAAAGGAATGTTCACGCTGTTGAGCAGGTTGGTCAGGTCGTTGCCGGTTTGGGTGAGGACGTTGTTGCGCTGCTGCAGCTCGTCGTTCACGGTCTGCAGTTCTTCGTTGGCGCTCTGCAGCTCTTCCTTGGTGGTCTCGAGCTCTTCGTTGGTGCTCTGCAATTCCTCGTTGGCCGACTGGATTTCCTCGTTGGCCGAAACCAGTTCCTGGTTGCGGGCATCGCGTTCCTCAACCAGAGATTGCAGGTGAAAGCGAGTCGAGCTGAGGTCCTGGCGCAGCTGCGCGATCAAACGGTCCTTTTCGTCGACGGTGAGCTGCGGATGCAGCAGCCTCTCGATGGATTTAGCCGCCCCACCCTCCGGGAGCGTATGAAACAGCACCAGGTAACAGCGTGGACGCGTTGATGGCTGCGGTAATCGGGAGTACGTCGATCTGTACGTGCTGCTCCCCGCGCTCGTCCATGATGGCCGCGATTTCCGATGCGGGAACGTTATCGTGGATGGCGCGCTGGGCAGCTTTCCGGACTTCGTTGGCGACATTGTCGCGCAACACCCGCAACAGGTTCCAACTCACGGCGCCCGGCGTAATGTCCATATACTGCGAGGATTGTCCGCGCGATTGCAGCACGTTCATGCGCTCATCGATGATGAGTCCCGGCGGACCGAAACGGGCCAGGACAATGCGGTCGGCGGCGCGCTGCAATTCCGATTCCGGCCACGCCACGTTTTCGATCTCGACCACCGGAGGACGCGCACCGCCTCGCAACTTGCGTAATCGCATGACTGTGCGGAGGTTCGTAGTGCAAGGCCATGCTGGCGCCGGTTTTCAGGTAGATCTTGTGCTTGCGATCGACGGTGTTGAAGACGTCGCCGTAGTCGCGCAGACCCTCCGACATGCCCAGCAGCATGTAGCCGCTCGGTCTCCAGCGCGTAATGAAAGGTGAGCATGACCTGGCGCTGCAACGCCTGGTTGAAATAGATCATGACGTTGCGGCAACTGAGAATATCGATGTGAGAGAAGGGCGGATCGGTGGCGATGTTCTGGCGGGCAAAGATGCAGATATCGCGGACCCGCTTGGAGACCTGGTAGCCGCGATCGACTTTCACGAAATAGCGGCGCAAACGTTCGGGGGAGATTTCCCCAACCAGGGTCTCGGGGTAAGCGGCGATGCGCGCCGTCTCAATCGACTGATCGCTGGCATCGGTGCCGAAGATCTGCACCGGCGCATCGATGTTGTGGTGCGACAGATACTCGAGGATCGTGATGGCCAGAGAATACGCTTCTTCGCCCGTAGAGCATCCGGCGCACCACACGCGCAAGGGTCTATCCACCGGCCGGTCGTGTAACAGGGCGGGGAGGACGTTGACCCGGAGCGACTCCCAGAAACCGCCATCGCGGAAGAATCGAGTTACGTTGATCAAAACGTCTTCCTGCAGAAGGCGCAGTTCGTCGACGCGCACCTGCAGGAACCGATAATAGGAATCGAGTTGCTCCATGCGGAGCAGGAGCATGCGGCGAGCGATCCGACGACGAACGGTTTCCGGCTTGTATTGGCGGAGATCGAGACCGGAGAACGAACGCACCATGCTGCAGAATCTTTTGAAATGACTGTTCGTCGTCCGGGGAGATGCTGCCATCCTGAAGCGAACGGACTTCCGGGCGGGAAAATTGCCTGGCGAGCCGGTCCAGTTCCACCGCGATTTCGGCGGGAGGAATGACCAGGTCGATGTGGTCGGAGGCAATGGAACTGAGCGGCATGCCGCTATGCACCGCGGAGTCGGGACTCTGGACGATGGCAATGCCGCCTTCGCCCTTGATGGTCTTGAGCCCGAGCGCCCCGTCCGAATCGGCTCCCGAAAGCACTACCCCAATGGCATGGTTCTTCTGCTCCGCGGCGAGCGATCGGAAAAATGTGTCGATGGTCCGGGGAATTCGATCGTGCGAAGATCGCGGCTCAACCCGGAAAAGCCCATCGCGCAGCGTCAGCGTCTGGTTGGGAAGCAAGACGTAAATATGATTCGGCTGGAGACGCTGCCCGTCCTCGATCGAGTGGACGGGCATCTGGGTATACCGTTCGACGATTTCGGAGAGGAAGCTCTTCTGGTCCGGGGCAAGATGCGTGACCAGCACGAACGACATGCCGGTGTTTGGATTGAGGTTTTCGAGGATTTCCTTGAAGGCCTGGAGACCGCCCGCCGAGGCGCCAAACCCTACGACCGGATATGGGAGTGCCGGCGATTGCTGCTCCGCGGCTTCGCTCTCCACCGTAACGGCGACCGGAAACAAAGCGTCCAGTTTGGTCACCGGAGATCTGTCGGAACCGGACGCGGGTGGGGCAGATTCATCCTCGCCGTCCTGCAGCTCTAAAGCTTCAATCGTCCTGTAATCATCGGGTTGGCTCTGTTGCTGGTCGGTCGACTCCCCGGGGCGGTCGTCTGGACGCTCTTCGCGCACTTCACCGTTTTTCATGGCGGTTTACCCGATCAGACTAAGGATATACCTGTAAACGGTGACTGCGAAGATGGGGCTTTCATCAAAGCGCGAGATGGGGGTGAAGGGGCAGCGGCCGCTACACTTCACATGCAGAGCCGTTGGCTTGCGCGCAGACGCCGCCACAACAACCGCCTTCAAGATTGCACTGCGGCTGCGTGTAGCTGGAAGCCGACGAACTTCCCTTGGAGATGGCCCCGGCGCCGCCGCTGATCAGCCTTCGCACGTGTCCCGCACACCGCGGGCAAAGGTCCAGCGCGGGCTCTGACATTTTCTGTCGCGCCTCAAACCGGTTGTCACAGGAATCGCATTGATACTCGTAGGCTGGCATAAGCTGACTCCGTTCGTGCGGGCTGTGTCTCCAGTATACGTCCGCTTTTGACGCCAGAGAGCCGCGGCTCCTGCGAAGTCCCGCCTGAACGAACCGGAAATCTGGGCCGGGATCGGGCAGCCAAAATCCGGTAATCATTGAAACAATTGCAGGGCGAGAACGTCCTTATCAATAAAGTTTCTTCAAAAACAACTCGCGAGCTTCCCGTCTTCGAATTTTGTCGATAATCGGTTTTGAGAGAGGACGACTTGCATGAAGACCAATCGCCATCCATTCCTGGTTTCGTTCACCCGAAACGCTCTTCTTCAGGTAGCCAGCGCGGCCGCCGGCGTCGTTCCCGTCCTTCCGCTAGTCTTCGCCTCAGTGCATGGCGTATACGCCTATGCTCAAAACGCGCCGGCTGCGCCGCACGACATAGTGGCTACCTGGCAGGGAACGCTGCACGCCGGGCGCGATCTGCGCACGGTGATCAAGATATCGAAAGACGATAAGGGAGGATATAAGGGCGTCCTCTACAGCGTTGACCAGGAAGGCGCGACGCTTACCCCTGGATTCCGTCACGCTGCAGGGCTCGGATGTGAAGTATTCCATCAAGATGATCGACGGCACCTTTGAGGGCCGGCTGAGCGCCGACGGCAAGACCATCGACGGAAGTTGGAAGCAGGGACCCAATCCGCTGCCGCTGGTCCTGACCCGCGCCACGCCGGAAACGGAATGGGCCATCCCCACACCGCCGCCGCCCGTGCCACCCATGGCTGCCGACGCGAACCCGGCTTTTGAGGTGGCCACCATCAAGCCGAGCACTCCTGACCGGCCGGGCAAGCTGTTTACCGTCAGAGGCCGTCACTTCATTACGGTCAACACCAACATGAACGACCTCATTGCGTTTGCGTATGGATTACACGCCAAGCAGATTGTCGGAGCGCCGGACTGGTTTGGCACCAGCCTGTTCGATATCGATGCAGTGCCCGATGCCGAAGGCCGGCCCAACCAGAAGCAGATGCAGGTGATGGTGCAAAAGCTGCTGGCCGATCGCTTCCAGATGAAATTCCATCACGACAAGAAAGAGCTGTCGGTGTACACGATTTCGGTGGGCGAGCACGGCGCCTAAACTGACCAAAAGTACGACAGACCCGAATGACCCCGGGGGCTTCATGTTCAGGGGACTGGGCGATCTCGTGGTGAGAAATCTGACCATGGCGGAATTTGCCACCTGGATGCAGTCGGGCGTGATGGACAAGCCGGTGGTGGATCAAACCGGCCTCACCGACAAATACGATTTCACGCTGAAATGGACGCCCGACGATTCGCAGTTTGCCCAATTCCGTGGAACGGGCGCTGCGCCGCCGAAACCAACCGACGATCCAAACGCACCGCCCGCGCTCTATACCGCGATCCAGGAGCAGCTTGGATTGAAGATGGGACCCGGAAAGGCGCCCGACGACGTGATCGTCATCGATCAGGCCGAGAAGCCTTCGGCGAACTAAGCCATGGCCGATTCAAAGGGCGCTTGACAAGAAAACTACGATGGTGGTAGCAATTACTACAAGTGTAGGAGATGCGATTGCCGCCACCGAAACTATCAAAGCTGGAATTCCAGATCATGGAAACGCTGTGGACCAGGGGCGAGTGCTCCATACGCGAGATCCAGGAATCCTTTGCCGCCAGGAAGCAGCCGGCGTATACCACCATCCAGACCACCGTGAACCGCATGGAAGGCAAGGAAATCGTGCGGCGGGTCAAGAAGGTGGGCAATTTCCATGTTTTTGCGCCGGCGATCTCGCGCGAAGCAGCGCAACGCCGGCTCATTGACGATATGCTGGCGATTTTCGGCGGCCGTACGCAACCTGTGATGGCGCACCTCATCCAGACCGGGAAGCTGTCACTGGAGGACGTGAAAGATGCGGAGCGGCAATTGCGCAATCTCTCCAAAGATGCCAACGGGGAGAGGAAATCATGACCATCGCTCAGTTCTGGAATTCCGGCTGGACTGCCGCGCTCTTTAACCACCTGTGGCAGTCGACGTGCGTCGTACTGGTCGCATGGCTTCTCTCGCGCGCACTCAGGAGCAATCCCGCGCGCGTTCGTTATTCGATATGGATGCTGGCTTCGGTCAAGTTCCTGGTTCCGTTCGCGCTGCTCGCCAACCTGGGTAGTCGATGGGCGAAGCCGGTGGCCGGAAGAGCGATCGGATCGGTGCTCTACACCGCGGTGGATGAAATCAGCCGGCCTTTCCAACAGACGCAGTCCACGCTCGCGCCGTCGGTTGTTTCGAGTCATCCGGCCGATGTGTTTGCGTGGGTGCCGTGTTGTGCTCGCGGCAGCGTGGCTGTGCGGAATCCTCCTCGCGCTCGGAGTGTGGGTGGTGCGGTGGAGGCGCGTCGTCCGAATCGCGAATAGCGCCTTGCCCATGTATGAAGGGCGGGAAACAGAGGCGCTTCGCCGCGCGGAACATCATGCCGGGATCCGAAAGCCAATTCCGTTGCGCGTCACATCGCTGGCGATCGAACCGGGCATCTTCGGGATTTTCCGGCCGGTGCTGTTGTGGCCGGCTGGAATCTCGGGCCAGTTGAGCGACGCGCAGATCGAAGCCATTGCCGCTCATGAAGTAGAGCATGTGCGCCGCCGCGACAACCTGGCGGCTGCGGTTCACATGGTGGTGGAGGCACTGTTCTGGTTCCATCCCGCGGTCCGGTGGATCGGCTCACGGTTGATGGAAGAGCGCGAACGCGCCTGCGACGAGAAAGTGGTCGAGCAGAATGCGCGGCCGGAGGCCTATGCCGAGAGCATTCTCAAGGTGTGCGCGTATTGCCTGGAGCCGCCGGCGCCCTGTGTGTCCGGCGTGTCGGGTTCGGATCTGAAAGAACGCATTCTGCGCATCATGACGCGCAAGTCGACAATGACGCTTGGCTTTGGCCGCAAAGCATTACTGAGTGGCAATCGGACTGCTCGCATTCACATTGCCGATCGGGTTAGGTGTGCTGCATGGACAAGAGGGATCGCCTTCGAAGCCAGGATCGGCTGATTCCGGAGTTGCTCCGGATGTGCCGAAGTTCGATGTGGCATCCATCAAGCCTGCCTCCCCAGGCGATGGCATGGCATCATGATTGATGCTCACTCCTGACGGTACGTCCATGCAGCGGCATTCCCGTGCAGATGTTGTTGCATGTTGCGTTTGGCCTTGATGACGACCGCATTTTTGGTGCTCCCTCCTGGACAAAGTCGAACCGGTACGACATTGAGGCAAAGGTGGCGCCTGAGGACGCGCCGAAGCTCGATAAGTTAAAGACGGACGATCGGCGCGCGATGTTGTTACCGCTGCTGGTCGAGCGGTTCAATCTGAAATATCATCACGAGACGCGAGAGCTTCCGACGTTTGCTCTCGTGGTAGCCAAAGGTGGGCCGAAACTTACGATTTCACAGACCGAACCTCCGGCAGATCCCAATTTTCCGGCAGAACTCCGGGTCAACCGAAGGGAGGAATCGATAACCGGGGCAGGATGATGATGGGGCCCGGGCCGCATCGAGTCGCAGGACACAACCATCGACATGCTCGCCCATGCGCTTTCACCCGCAGCTGGGTCATACCGTCGTCGACAAGACCGGTCTAACCGGAAGATACGACTACACGCTGCAATGGACGCCGGATAACGCGCCGCCGCCCATGCCCGGGAACAACGGCGGTCCGCCGCGCAAGGGGAACGCGGCAATGATGCGGCTGCAGTATCGCTCATTACGGCAATTCAGGAGCAGCTTGGATTGAAACTGGAATCGCAAAAGGGAATGGTGGATGTAATTGTCATTGACCACATCGATCCGCCTTCGGAAAACTAAGTAACCTGGGCCGGGAGTGAAGTGCGTGGGGCGACGTCTGGCGATCATGCTGCTGTTTCATGCCATGGCTTGGATGTGCGCATCGATGCCGGCCTTTGCGTCAAAGTATTATGGCCAGGTCACCTTCGGAGGATTCGGGGTGCCCGGCGCGACGATTACAGCGACCCAGGGTGAGAAGAAGTTCTCGGTCACGTCGGACGAGGGCGGCAGCTATCGGTTCGACGATCTGCCCGATGGGCAATGGAAAATCGAAATCTCGCTGCAGTGTTTCGCCACCATCAGCGCTGAGGTAACAGTTGCGGCGGACTCCCCGCCTGGCCGATGGGAGTTGCAGCTGCTTCCGCTCGACCAACTGAAGGCACTGGCCAAAACCCAGCAGCCTGAGCATCACGCCGAAACCGTCATTGCAAATCGACGCCGCCAAGACCGCGGCACCGCCGGCCGCAACGGCAGCCCGGCCGAGATTCCCAAGCCGCCCGACGACGCCAGCCAGGAAAGCTCGGATGGATTCCTGGTCAACGGCAGCGTCAACAATGCGGCCACATCGCAGTTCTCGCTCGACCGGGCTTTCGGGAACAAGAGAGCAAATTCGAAGAGTCTCTACAACGGCGGGATCGCGTTCGCTTTCGATAACTCGGTGCTCGATGCGAAGCAATACTCCATCAGCGGAATCGACAGTCCCAAGCCGGCCTATAACCGCATGACCGGCGGCTTGACGTTCGGCGGCCCGCTCAAGATTCCGCACGTCTTGCTGCGCGGGCCGAATCTTTTTCTGGCCTACCAGTGGACGCGCAATCACACCGCGGAGACAGTCTCAGGCCTTGTGCCGACCGAAGAGGAGCGGAGCGGCAATCTGCTCAACGCGGCTGGTCAGCCGGCGACGATTATCGATCCCGTGACCGGCCTGCCCTATCCCGGCAGCGTGGTGCCGGTGAGCCCCCAGGCGCAGGCGCTTCTCGCGCTCTATCCTCTACCGAATGTCAACTGGCAATCCGCTCTACAATTTCCAGATCCCGGTTCTGAACAGCACCCACCAGGACGCCCTGCAGACGCGCGCCGACAAGACGCTGGGGCGCAGAGATCAGCTCTATGGAACTTTCAACCTGCTGGACTCGCGCGCCGATGCGGTGAACCTGTTCCAGTTTGTCGATACCACGAATACGCTGGGCCTGAATGCCAACATCAACTGGTCGCATCGATTCAACCAGCATCTGTTCGTGTACGGCTCATATCACTTCAGCCGGTTGCGGACGCAGGTGAGCCCCGAGTTTGAGAATCGCGTCGACATTGAGGGAGAGGCGGGCATCACCGGCGTGAGCCAGGCGCCGTCTGACTGGGGACCGCCGGCGATCAACTTTTCGAGCGGTATTGCGGCGCTTAGCGATGCGCAAAGTTCCAACAATCGCAATCGCACCGACGGCTTCTCGGCTTCGGCTGGGGTTTATCGCGGGCGTCACAACATCACCGTGGGCGGCGATGTGCGCTGGCAGCAATACAACGACTTCTTTCAACAGGACCCGCGCGGGACATTCAATTTTACGGGCGCCGCCACCGGCTCCGATCTCGCCGACTTCCTCATTGGCGTTCCCGAAGCCAGTTCGATCGCGTTCGGCAATGCGGATAAGTATTTTCGCCAGACGGTCTATGACGCGTATGTCTCCGATGACTGGCGCGTGCTTCCGATTCTGACCATCAATGCCGGCATGCGCTGGGAATACGGCGCTCCCATGACCGAGTTGTATGGAAGGCTGGTCAATCTTGACGTGGAGCAGGGGTTCGCTGCGATCGCGCCGGTTCTTGGCAGTGATCCCGTGGGTCCGTTGACGGGCGAGCACTATCCAGCTTCGCTGGTGTGGCCGGACCGGTCGGGCATCGAGCCGCGCATCGGCATTTCCTGGCGCCCGATCCCCGCTTCGACGGTGGTGATACGCGCAGGGTATGGCATCTATCACGACACTTCTGTCTATCTGACTCCCGTGCTTCAACTGGCTCAGCAGGCTCCGCTTTCAAAGAGTCTCAAGCAGCAAAACAGCGCTTCGTGCGCGCTCACGCTGGCGGATGGCTTCACCTCCTGCGGTTCGACAACCGCCGAGGCCTTCGGCATCGATCCCCACTTCCGCGTCGGCTACGCGCAAACCTGGCACTTGTCGGTGCAGCGCGACCTGCCCGGAGCCTTGCAGATGACGGCGACGTATCTTGGGGTGAAGGGCACGCACGGGGCGCAGGAATACCTGCCCAACAGTTATCCGCTGGGAACGTCGGATCCCTACCCCGGCTACTCCCTCTGGCTTTGCGTATCAGACCTCGGGCGGCAACTCGACGCGCCAGTCCGGACAGGTGCAGTTGCGGCGCCGCCTGCGCAACGGGTTTACGGCGCTCGTGCTGTACACCTTCTCCAAATCGATTGATGACGATGCTGTGCTGGGAGGACAGGGACAGACAACCGGCGACACGCAGAACAGCTTGTCACAGAACGACACTTTGACTTTGACCAGTGCGCAGCCACAGACGGCCGCCGTCGCACAGGACTGGCTCGACCTGCGCGCGGAGCGATCGCTTGTCATCATTCGACCAGCGGCACTTGTTGAATGTGCAGGCGCAGTACACGACCGGCCAGGGACTCGAGGGCGGAACCCTGCTGGGCGGCTGGCCCGGGCGATTGCTGAAAGAGTGGACCTTGCTGACCCGGATCAACGTAGGCAGCGGAATGCCGGAAACGCCGGTGTATCCGGCCGTGGTGCCGGGCACAGGATGGATCGGACCGCTGCGGCCGAGCCTGACGGGGAGCCCTATTTACATCACAAACGGAAACACGCATCTGAATGCGGCCGCCTACGCCTCGCCGGCTGCAGGCACGTGGGGAACGGCGGGGAGAAATTCGATCACGGGGCCAGATACATTCAGTCTCGATGGCGCCTTGCAGCGCACATTTCGACCCACTTCGCGCTTCTATCTCGATGCGCGCGTCGATGCGACGAACCTGTTGAATCATGTTGTGTTCAACAACTGGAACACGACGGTGGGGAACAGCCAATTCGGACAGCCAGTATCCGCCAGCCAGATGCGCAGCATCCAAACCACGCTGCGCCTGAGGTTCTGACGATGCGCAAAGTCATCGCAGTCGTTCTCGCGTTTACCTTCGGCCTGTCGGCCAGTGCGCAGCAGATCGGGCAGAACAAGGATCCCAACACGCCGAATGACTTCACGCTTTCGATGAAGGTGCAACTGGTCGTCGAAACCGTAGTTGTAAAAGACAAGCAGGGAAATGCGATCGAGGGCCTCACCGCAAAGGATTTCGTGGTGACCGAAGATGGTGCGCCGCAGACGATACGCTTCTGCGAACACCAGGACCTGGCGGCGAACGCCAAGCCGTTGCAACAATCGAAGGCCGCCGATGAAGACCTGAAAATCTACAAGCGCCTGGCACGCACGCAAATTGCCCCGGAGACGGTGGAGAAGGAGCGCTACAAGAATCGCCGGCTGCTGGCGTTGTATTTCGATATGTCGGCGATGCGGCCGGCGGACCAGTTGCGCGCCCTCTACGCGGCCGAGCAGTTTATCCGCACGCAGATGACTTCCGTCGACCTGGTTTCAATCATGCGCTACAACAGCGCGTCGGTGGATGTTCTGCAGGACTTCACGGCCGATCGCGACCGGCTGCTGAGCATTCTCGAAACCATGATCGTGGGCGAGGGGCAAGACTCCGCCGAAGAAGTGGACGACGCCAGCAGCGCCGATACGGGCGCGGCCTTCGGGCAGGACGACAGCGAGTTCAATGTCTTCAACACCGATCGCCAGCTCTCAGCATTGCAGACCGCGGCCAAGATGTTGGGCCAGGTGAACGAGAAGAAGTCGCTCATTTATTTTGCCGGCGGTTTGCGTCTGAATGGAATCAATAACCAGGCGCAGTTGCACGCGACGGTGGATGCGGCGATCAAGGCCGGCGTCTCGTTCTGGCCCATCGACGCGCGCGGGCTGGTGGCCGAAGCACCCCTCGGCGACGCGACCCAGGGCTCGCAGGGCAATGCCAACATCTATAACGGCGCTGCCGCCAATGCAACTACCGTTGCCTTCCAGTATTCGCAGGACACGCTCTACGCGCTGGCGGGTGACACGGGCGGCAAAGCGCAATTCGATTCAAACGATCTCGATCGCGGGATTGTGCAGGCGCAGCAGGCGATTTCGGACTATTACGTGATCGGCTACTACACCACCAATACCGCCCGCAATGGCAAGTTCCGCCGCGTGAAAGTGGCGCTCGCGCAGGATACGGGCGCCAAGCTCGAGTATCGGCAGGGATATTACGCCGACAAGGAATTCACCAAGTTCACCGCTGTCGACAAAGAACGCCAGCTTGAAGATGCATTGATGCTCGAGGATCCGATCACCGAGCTCTCCATCGCGATGGAGATCGATTACTTCCAGCTCAATCGCGCCGAGTATTTTGTGCCCATCGTGGTGAAGATTCCCGGGCGCGAACTGGCGTTGGCCAAGCGCGGGGGAGCGGAACACACCCTGATCGATTTCGTGGGCGAGATCAAGGACATGGTCGGGGGCATGACCGTCTCCAATGTTCGCGACAATGTAAACATCAAGCTCTCCGACGCAACGGCTGCCGAACTCGCGCACCGTCCCATCGAGTACGACACCGGATTCACGCTCTTGCCGGGCAAGTACATGATCAAGTTCCTGGCGCGCGACGATGAGACGGGACGCATCGGAACCTATCAGACCACGTTCGTCATTCCCAACCTCAACAAGGAAGAGAAACGGATCCCGATCAGCTCCGTGGTGCTGAGCAGCCAACGGGTGGAACTGAAGCAGGCGATCTACGACGCCGCGAAGGCCAAGGAACGCGAGAAGGAGGACGCGGTCAATCCGCTCGTGCAGGGCGGCAGCAAGCTGGTTCCAAGCGTGACGCGGGTCTTTAATTCGAGCCGCAGTATCTACGTATACCTGCAGGCTTACAAGCCGCACCCGGACGGAGCGCCACCGAGCACCCAGCCATTGCTGGCCTTCGTCAGCCTCTATTCTGCCGGGGCGGAGGTGTTCAAGACCGCGCCGATCGCGGTGGAACCGAATGCTGCCACGCGCCTTGGCGTGGTCCCGCTCAGCTTCGACCTGGGCGCCAATCGGCTCGCGCCGGGGCGATACGATTGCCAGGTGACGGTGCTCGATCCTGCCACGTCGAAAGCGACATTCTGGCGAGCGCCGATCGTCATCGCGCCATGATGGAAGAGCGCAGAAGAGATTGACGCAGGGATAAACGCGCCGCGAGAAACCCGGATTCATTCTTTTACGGTAGACTCGTGGTACGCGACCAAACCTACGCGCACACGGCGATGAAAAAGAGCACGCTTCCGACTCTGAGCGAAGTAGCAAGACAAGCTGGCGTTGGCAACACCACTGTGTCGCGGGTCATCAATGGCGGCGATCGCGTCAGCCCCAAGACACTGGCCAAGGTACGCCGGGTGATCGAGGCCTTGGGCTACCGGCCCAACCAGGCGGCGCGGGTCCTGAAGGGCGACCGGACCAAGACCATCGGCCTGATGATACCCAGCCTCGCTGATCCGTTCTTCTCAAGCTGCGCCGAGGCCGCCCAGGCGGTGGTGCGCGCCAATGACTCGCTGCTGATCGTAACCGCGACGCAAAACGATCCTCACACCGAGATCGAAAACCTCAACGTTTTGATAAGCCATCGCGTGGACGGGCTGCTGCTGGCCCCCGCCAACTCGCGCAGCCAGGCGTTGTGCGACCTCCTTAACCGCCTGACTATCCCGGTGGTGACGATCGATCGCCCGATTTTCAATTCGACTGTTTCGTCGGTGCTGACCGATAACTTCAAGGGGGCGCGGACGGCCACGCAGCATCTGATCGAGCACGGTTGTCAGCGCATCGTTTGCCTTACCGGAGAGACGACCCTGTTTACAATCCATGAACGTGTTCGCGGGTATCGCGCCGCCGTCGGTGCCGCGGGCTTGCCCTGCACGGTGAACACTTCGATCAAGGATTATCGGTCGGCCGAGTACGCGATCGAAAGCCTTTTGGCAGGACCAAACTGTCCCGACGCTTTTTTCACTCTCAAGAACAGCACCACGATTTATGCGTTCGAGGTCCTGCAAAAACTGAATGTCGCCATGCCAAAGCCCATCGCCCTGTTGGGTTTTGACGATTTTGAACTGGCCACGACTCTTCGCCCGTCGGTCAGCGTCGTGCAGCAGCCTGTCGAAGAGATCGGCCGCGCCGCCGCCGAGCTATTGTTTGAGAAGTTTCCGTGGTCCTCCCATGGCGCCGTCGCGACACGTTCAACCAGGGCCCGGCGGGTGCTGCTCGAGACGCAACTTATCCGCCGCAGTTCCTGCGGCTGCGTTCCTCACTCCACCTGAAAGAGCCAGATTTGGGATCGTTTCCATTCTTTCTCCCGAACATGCGAACGATTATGGTATCGTTTCCAGCAGCGGTGACCAGCCGCATATAAATCGGCATGGCGCAGCGTAAACGCGAGGCGTTCGTCTGTCTCGTGAAAGGCGTTCTTGCGCCTTTTGGGTTTTCGATTCTCCTTCTGCTTTTTCTCTGGTGGCCAAAATGAATTTCGAGAATGGTCAGGTGTTAACAATCGGAGTCGATCTCGGAGGAACGAATCTGCGTGTGGCGGCCTACGCACCGGATCAAGGCATCGTTGACTCCCTCATGTTGCGAACGCGTCTCGAGGCCGGGCCCATGTGCGTCGTCGATGATATGTGCGATGCCATTGCGCGATTGGTCAATCGAAACGCCAATGGGCGAGCGCTGGCAGGAATTGGGGTAGGGTCGCCCGGGCCGCTTGAACTACCCGCCGGACGGCTGCATCATCCTCCCAATCTTCCCGGGTGGGACGGCTTTCCCTTGCTCGACGAGATTGAAAAACGGTTATCGCGCCCGGTGGTGCTGGAGAGCGATGCCAACCTCGCGGCGCTGGCGGAGTACGCGTTGGGTCTGGGCAGAGATCTCGGCATCGATTCGTTTTGCATGCTGACTCTGGGTACCGGCGTCGGTAACGGAATCATCCTCAACGGGAAGAGTGTGGCACGGCGCCAATGGCATGGGCGGCGAAGCCGGCCATATGACGGTCGAACCCGACGGACCGTTGTGTGGATGCGGCAATAACGGTTGTCTCGAAGCCTGCGCGTCTGCCACTGCCCTGGTGAATATGGCGGAGCGCATGATCGCCGAGGGCGGAGCAAGCGGGCTCGCGGATTTGAAGACCGGATCTGCTTCTCTCACGGCGCTCGATCTTGCCAAGGCTGCGCGCCAGGGTGACCCGGATGCGCGCTTGATCTATGTGCGCGCCGGACGGTCTCTGGGAATCTGCCTCGCCGGCCTGATCAACATTTTTAACCTGCCCCTGTATGTGATTGGCGGCGGAGTGGCCGTTTCGTGGGACTTGATTTCGGACTCCCTGTTTGCGGAATTGGAGAGGCGCAGTTATGTCTACGCACTTACCGCGCCGGGACGGGCGGCTTCGAAAGGAATGCCGGGCGGAGGCACAAAGGTACTCCCCGCCAAGCTGGGCTCAGAGGCAGGCCTGCTGGGCGCGTGCATTCTCCCCCTCCAGACGCTGGAGATCGTGGGGGTTCCGTGCGATGAAGGCAAGTTGTAGAATGAAGCCGTCGTCCTAGGGCGGCGAAGTCGCGGCGAGCCCAACCAGATACCTTATGGGATCGGAAACCCAGACTTCGTTTCCTTCGAATAGAGAAGCGAATTCAAACTGGCCATCAAGTCAAATCTCAGAACAGCTCCGTTGGCGCAGTCCCGCAAGTCGTCTGCTTGCGGGCTGGCCATCGTGGCGCTTCTTCTCGTGTGCACGCCCAATGCTCCGCTGGCTCAAAAGGGAGCGAGCAGCCAGCCAATGGGAAGCGGTAGCGCGCCGGCGGCTCCGGCCAACGGACCGCGCAAGACCCCTATCACCGCCGACAACTTTGTCGATTCCGGGCCGGTGGTTTTTGAGGACATCACCAAGGCAGCGGGACTCTCGGGGTGGAAGCACACCATGGGAGCCGCCGACAAACGATTAATCTGTGATGTGAACGGATCGGGCGTCGGCCTTATCGACTACGACAACGACGGGTGGCTCGATATCTACCTGGTCAACGGGTCCAACTTCAATGCGTTGGATGGAAAGCATGAGCCCCCCCACGCCGCGCTGTTTCATAACAATCATGACGGGACGTTCACCGATGTTGCCGCCAAGGCAGGTGTGACCAACGATCGCTGGGGATTCGGCGTGGCCGTTGCCGACTTCGACAATGATGGCTGGCCCGACATTTTCGTAAGCAACCTGGGCAAGAATCGGCTCTATCGCAACAATCACGACGGCACGTTTACCGATGTGGGCGAGAAGGCCGGCATCACGCTCGGAAACTGGTCGGCAGGAGGAACCTGGGGCGATTACGACGGCGACGGGCGGCTCGATCTGTTTGTCACCGGGTATGTCCACTTTGATCGCAACAACCTGCCCTTGGAGAAGACCAAGGCTGTCGGCTTTTCGTATTGCGAATTCCGCGGCGAGCCGGTCATGTGCGGCCCCAAAAACATCGAGGGGGAGCCGGACCACCTCTTCCATAACAACGGGGACGGAACGTTTACCGACGTGAGCGTCAAGGCCGGCGTGTCCGATCAGACCAATCGATATTACGGCTTTACTCCGGTCTTTGTTGACGTGAACAACGACGGCAAGGTCGACCTCGTGGTGGCTGACGACTCCACGCTGAGTTATCTCTACCTCAATCGCGGCGATGGAACATTTGAAGATGCCAGCTACGCATCGGGTTTTGGACTCAATGAGGACGGACGCGAAGTGGCCGCCATGGGCGTGGCCGTTGGCGATTATATGAACAACGGTCTGGTGGACTTCGCCGTCAGCGATTTCTCCGACGAAGCCAAATTGTTATTTCATAACGATGGCAATTCCAGCTTTACGGAAATGTCGATGCGTTCGGGAATCGGGAAGAAATCGATTCCCTTTCTTGGCTGGGGAACTGGGTTTCTTGATTACGATAATGACGGCTGGCTCGATCTGATGTTTGTCAATGGCCACATCTATCCCGCGGCCGACACGCTCGATTGGGGAACCTCCTACAGCCAGAGGCCGCTCCTGTTCCACAACCTGCGCGACGGCAAATTTGAAGAAGTCCCGCCCGTGAAGGGATCGGGACTGGCGCAAATCTTTTCCGGACGGGGAGCGGCGTTTGGCGATCTGTTCAACGACGGAAAGATGGATGTGGTGATCAGCACCATCGAGGGACCGCCGGTGCTGTTGAGAAATGTCGATCCCGATCATCACCACTGGGTGGAGTTGAAGCTCGTAGGCGGCCCGAAGAGTCCGCGCGATGCGGTCGGGGCCACCGTGTATCTGACTGCGAACGGCATGCGCCAGCGGCAGGATGTGTTGAGCGGCGGCAGCTACGTTTCGACCAACGATCAGAGGCCGCACTTCGGGCTGGGCGATGCGACCGACGCGGGGACGGCCGAGATTCACTGGCCATCAGGCGCAAAGGAAAATGTGAAACTGCCGGCGGTCGACCGCATATTCACCATCACCGAGGGCCACGGCATCACAGCGGTTCTGTGCGGCGCGCAGCCATGCGCCACGAGTGTGCCGGCCGCTGCGGAGCCCGCCGGTTCAAAGCCGACCGCTCCCAAGCCCACCGCGCCGGGGAGCAAGCCCTGATGCGCTGGCCATCCCGATTTTGCGCCGCGCTGGTTGCGGCATGCCTGATCACATGTGCAACGGCGGCCGGACCGCAGGCTCCGGCGCCCGCCTCGCATCCGGCGGCGCCCTCGTCCTCGCCGACGATGGTTCCAGGCCGATTCGTAGACATCACGCAAAAGGCCGGCGTGCGCTTTGAGCACCAGGCGTTGCACACTTCGCGCAAGTATCTGCTTGAAACCATGGGTTCGGGCGTCGCGCTTTTCGACTGCGACAACGACGGAAGGCTCGATCTCTTCCTGGTGAACGGCGCGCCGTACAGCGATCCCACGCCGCCGGGTTTCATCCCGCAGAAGAAGTCGCCCCAGGACTGGAATCGCTTGTATCACCAGAAGCCGGATGGCACCTTCGAGGACATCACCGAAAAATCGGGGCTTAAGGGCGTCGGCTACGGCATGGGTGTTGCGGTTGCCGATTACGACAACGACGGGTACGAAGATCTCTTTGTCACCGAGTACGGTTCCAACCGTCTCTACCACAACAATGGCGACTGCACCTTCAGCGACGTCACCGAAAAGGCAGGCGTGGCCGGCAGCGGCTGGTCGACTTCGGCAGCCTGGGTCGACCTCGACAATGACGGCCTCCTCGACCTTGTGGTTCTGCGCTACGTCACCTGGGATTGGAACGATGTCTGGTGCGGCGAGCACCGCGAGGGATACCGCGGCATCTGTCATCCCGACGTGTTCCCGCCCATCACCATGCTCGTGTACCACAACGATGGCAACGGCCATTTCACCGAAGTGGCTCATAAATTGGGGCTCGATAAACCTGCCAAGGCGCTGGGAATCGCCATCGCCGACTACGACCGCGACGGACGCAGCGACATCTTCGTGGCCAACGACTCGATGCCCGAGTTTCTCTTCCACCAGAAAAAGGACGGAACGTTCGAGGAAGTGGGGCTGGAGTCGGAGACGGCCGTTAATGCCGAGGGCCAGACCTTTGCCGGCATGGGCGTGGACTTCGCCGATTACGACAACGACGGATGGCCTGACCTGGTGGTTACCGACCTCGCCAATCAGCGATATGCGCTCTACCACAACAATCGCGACGGCACCTTCGATTACGCCTCCCTGGCAAGCGGAGTAGGAAGCATATCGCAGCTTCACTCCGGATGGGGAATGCGATTTGTCGATTACGACAACGACGGGTGGAAAGATCTTCTCATCGCCCAGGGCCACGACATGGACAACATCGAAGTGGTCTCGCCCCAGTTCCATTACCGCGAGCCGGTATTGCTGGCGCGCAACAACCAGGGAAAGTTCGTTGATGTTTCGGGCGTTTCCGGGGATATCTTTCACGACGCGTGGGTGGGCCGGGGGCTGGCCATCGGCGACATCGACAACGATGGGCGTGTCGATGCGGTGGTCACCACCAATGGCGGGGGGGTACATATTCTCCACAACGAAACCCCGGCCGCGAATCACTGGATCACTCTCCGGCTCGTCGGGCACAAGAGCAACCGGGACGGGATCGGCGCCGTTGTCAAATTGAGTACGAATCAAGGATCGCAATGGGTAACGGCAACGACAGCAGGGAGTTATCTATCCTCCAGTGATCCCAGGGTGCACTTCGGGCTGGGGACAAGCCCGGTCGCCGAGAGCATCGAGATTCGCTGGCCAAGCGGCATCGTGCAGACTCTGGCCAACGTGAAAGGGGACCGGCAGGTGCAGGTGGATGAGCCAGGCGTGTCCAGCCCTGCTCCCTCCCGATGAATGTATTACAGCCCCGCGGCATGTCACCCACCCCAGGTATAGGGATTTGATCCCTGCCGCGAGTCTGAAGGTGGTTCTCGCGTTCCAGGCCCGTCCGCACGGATAAAATGAAGCCGAGTGCTTCCCGCGCTCTCCGCGAGGCGGTTCCTGCCAGTGTGCGGCGTGTGCCTGATCCTGCAATATCAGTAGCTTAGTCCCTACAGAATCTCCTTGACAGCATGGTTTGAAGGAAAGTATATTTGCGCCCAATGGAATCGATTCCACAATGGGTGGTATCGATTCCATAAGGCGATCAAAAAAAGCCGATTAGACCACAAATTTCCCCCAACCATCACGGTCTGAAAGCACGGCTTCCAGCCAAATGGAGCACTAGAAGGAGACCCAGTGATCCCGAAACACACATTTCAGGAGACACCCAGGAGAGACGCGGCAATTCGAATTCGATGGATTGTCATTGCAGTTGCGATCACATGTTTGGCGCTGTTTGTTCCTCGAACTCTCTCAGGCCAAGCGAGCGCAGGCATTACCGGCACCATCACCGACAGCAGCGGCGCTGTCGTCGCGAACGCCAACGTAACCGTAACGAACATGGCCACCACGGTGTCGGACAAAACCGTCTCGGGCAGCGCTGGAACCTATTCCTTCAAAGGCCTTACTCCCGGCAAGTACAGCGTGATCGGTTGAGGCAGCCGGATTCAAGAAGGGAGTGCAGGACAACGTCGCGGTTGAGGTGAGTACGACCCCGACCGTCAACATCACGCTTGCAACTGGCGCGACGAGCGAAACCGTCCAGGTGACAGCCGACCAGGTTTCGCTGAATACGACGCAACCGGAAATGGGGAGCACCATCGAGCCGGTGGTCGTGCAGGCTCTGCCCAATGAGGTCAGCGGCCGCGGCCGCCAGGTCGATGGGCTTCAGTTCCTGGCCCCCGGAACAACCGGCAGCACCTTCTCCCATCGCATCAGCGGTGGTGTCGATTTCGAGCAGGAGATTGTCTACAACGGCATTCCAGCTCCGCAACCGGAGACCGAAGGATATACCACCAACTTCAACCCTCCGTTTGACATGGTGCAGGAGTCCCGCGTCGAGCGCTCGACCTTCTCGGCGCAATTCGGACTCGGACAGGGCGCGCTCACGTACCAGATGACGTTCGGGCACGAACAGCTACCACGGCGATGCTTTCTGGATCAACCGCAACAGCTTCTTCGATTCGGTTGGTTTTTTCAACGGCCCGGCCTGTGGCGGTTCGAACCACCCACCCACGGACCACGAAAACAACTATGGGTTCACCGTAGGCGGGCCCGATCTGGATTCCCAAAATCTACAACGGGCACAACAAGACCTTTGGCCACTTGAGCATGGAGTGGTACAAGCAGAACAACCTCGACACAGATGTCTCCACCGTGCCTACCGCGCTGGAGAAGACCGGCGATTTCAGTGACTTTGTGAACGGCAGCACAGGCGCGCTGATCCCGATCTACGTCCCGCAGGGAGTCACTTGCGGCGGTCTTACACCCGGAGAGCAATTCCCGGGATAATGTCATTCCCGCGAGTTGCATCAGCGCGACCTCGGCGACTTACATTCCCGTCCATTCCCAATCCTGACCGGCCGGGAAGCGGCATCGGCGGCCTCGACAGCAACAAGAGCTACACCCCGTTCATCAACCCGCACATCCAGCATGATTGGGGATTCACTGTCGATCACAACCTGACGTCGGCCCAGAGTCTTCACTTCAGCCATGTGGCGCAACAGCTTCAGTAACTATAGCTTTGACAATGCGCCCCTGGTGATCGCTCCCAATCCGCTCAACAGCCATGAAATACGAGCCCGCCCTGGGCACCGTGTTTCTGCCGAACTACACCAACGCGCTTTCTCCTCACCTGGTTATGACGGCGGGCGCGGGCTGGATCGGTGAGATCAACAACCAGTTCAACAAGACGAAGTACAACTTCCCGGCCATCGCGGGCAGCGTGATTCCGCCCTACATCGTGTGGGACGGCCAGCATACGCTGACCAAGTGGGGCACGCAAGGCTCCTGGCTGCAGTCCATCAATCGCAAGCTCGGTATTGCCATCGTGAACAACTGGCTGTGGTCGAAGGGACGCAACACCTTCAACATCGGAATCGATTTCCGCCGCTCCTACCAGGACGATAACGAAGAGCAGACCGAGGGCGGGCAGTTCAGCTTCAGCCAGCGGACCACGTCGGTACCGAACACCAGCGACCCGAACTTCGGAAAGTATGGCAGCTGCGTTTGCCAGCTTCCTGCTCGGCATTCCGGACCAGGCCAATCGAGCCAACTCCCAGGAGCTTCGTTTGCGCAACTGGGCTCTCTCTCCCTACATCCAGGACGACATCAAGCTCAATCCCCAGGCTGACGGTCAACCTGGGCCTTCGCTGGGATATCCAGGTGCCTTTACCGAGAACAACAACAACTGATCGTGTTCTTCGATCCGGACAAGCCCGGCTCGTTCCCGGGGACAAGCATTGCCGGGGCGGCAACAAATTCGGCAATTGCACGGGATGCGCAGGATACGACCGCGCCGATATTCACTGGGGCCATTTTGGGCCGCGGTTAGGCTTTGCGTACCAACTGATCGCGCAAGATGGTTGTGCAGGGCGGATTCTCTATTGCCTTCCTGAATGGCGGCGCCTATGAGTACGGAACCAACAAGGTTGCGGTGAATTATGGCAACCTTCTGGTCGGCTCGTTCACCCGCAACAGCACCAATGGTCCCTCGTCGTCCTATGGCAGCTGGGACACGAACATCATGCCCAATCCAACTGCCACACCGTTCAATCCAGGTCTCGGGGCGGGCAACCCAGATCAACGCTTTCGCCAAGAGCGATGGCTGTGCACCCTATAGCCGAGCAATGGAACGTCAACGTGCAGCGCGATCTGGGATGGAACACGCTGATCACCGCGGCGTAGGTGGCCAACCATGTGATTCATCTGCCCAGCCAGAACAATCAGATCAACCAGATGAATCCGATTTACGACGCGCAATACGGGGATGTGATCGATCCCGTAACCAACCAATCGGTTCTGGCGGACACCTTCACCAGCGGGCGCGCGCAGGCGGATGGGCTTCACGTCACCGTACCCCAACTTTGTCAACGACTTCGGGAGTTCTTCGACGGTTGCCCAGTCGCTCACGCCCTATCCCCAGTACTCGTAAGATCTTCAACAACTTCGAGGGATATGGCACCACGCTACTACAACAGCGCTCAAATCCAGGTCGAGAAGCGCTTCACCGACGGGCTGTCGTTCCTGGTTGGATACACGCTGTCCAACTTGATGGACAACACCAGCAGCGGGTTCTCCAGCTTCACGACGGGCGGCATCAACAAGTACAACCAGAAGCCGGAATGGGCGACTTCGAGTTCCAGACGAGCCAAACACCCTGAAGGTGAGCGGAACCTACGAACTGCCCATCGGACCCGGAAAGAAGTACGTCAACAACTACAAGCTGGGCAACCTTGTCGGCGGCTGGCAGGTGGGCTGGATTCTTGACTATGAAGCCGGAACGCCGATCGCCGGCTGCAGCAATAGCTCGGTCTGCGAAAATGGCTCACCCTTCCCGAACGGCTTCAACCGTCCGGACCGCAACCCGGCGGTGTCAGTCAGCACCGCCTCTTACAGCAAAGCTGCGCGACCAGTTCGTAGGAAAATACCCGTCGCGCAGATGTTCGACCCCGCCGGTTTCACGCCCACCCGACCCAGTATGTGATCGGCAATGCGCATGAGAATCTACCCTCGCTCAAAAACGCACGCCTACTACGTGGAGAGTCTCAACGCGAAGAAGCACTTCTACATCGGGGAGAGAGTCACGGCAACTCTCGAGCGTCGACTACTTCAACGCCTTCAACCGAACACAATTCAACGGACCTGACGGCAACTTCAAAGACGGCACGTTTGGCCAGGTCACCTCGCAGGGAACGCCCGGAATTTCCCAGCAAACCGACAAGGCCAAGTCAAGCTCTGTAGTCGAATTCTGAACCGCCTTTGCCATTGCCTCCGGATTTGCGGTACTTGAATCTCTCCTGACCTTGCCGGATTGCCTTCGGGCAATCCGGCATTTTTCTTGGGCGGTTGAGTGACCCAGGTTTCGACCGGAATCGGGAAACGTCAATCAACTATAATCACATGCGATGAAGATTGGCCTGCCTGCATATTTGTACTCACGGTTCCCATATTTGCTGCTGTTATGGTTGCTCGCTCTGGCTGTGTCGCCCGCTCTCGCCTCGCAGGGCAATGATGAAGTTACACCCGAGGTGCAGGAACTGTACGCGCAGGCCAGGGCCGCCCGCCAGCGGGGAGACAACCCCACGGCCATTGCGAAATACCAGGCCATGATCAAGCTCGCGCCTCACCTCGCCGCGGCCTACAACAACCTTGGCATGCTCTACTTTGACAGCCACGACTACACCCGCGCCGCGGAGGTGCTTCAGCATGGCATGGAGCTCAACCCCAACATGCCAAGTGCCGCGGCCATGCTGGGGATGAGCTATTTCCAGCTGGGAAAGAATGAAAAGGCGCAGCCGCTTCTCGAAGCTGCGCTGCGCGCCAATCCCAAAGATGACCAGGTGGAGATGGTTCTGGTCCAGATCCTGATCAATGAACGGAAACTTCCCGAGGCATCGTCGCGCCTGAACGATTACCTGGCGCGCAATCCGAAGAGTCAGGAAGCCTGGTATCTTCTCGGGAAAACTTATCTGCAAATGTCGGAAGATGCGCTCAAGAAGATCAACGAAATCGATCCGGATTCAGTTGTCGCGCATGAAATCGCCGGCGAAATCGACGAGAGCATGCATAACTACGATCTGGCCCTGGTCGAATACAAGAAAGCGATCGACAAGGCTCCGCAGACGCCCGGAACCCATATGCATATGGGAGATGCGTTCTGGCATATGGGCAAGTGGGAATCGGCGCAAACCGAGTTTCGAGCGGAGCTGACCAATGACCCGAACAACTGCATCGCGCGATGGAAGCTGGCCGATGCGATTCTCGAGGCCAACGATTCCAGTGATGAAGCGCTCTCCGAGCTGAACCAGGTCGTCGAACGATGCCCCACCCTGATGCAGGCCCGCGTGGATCGTGCCCGCGCACTGGTCCGATTGGGCAAGCATGCCGAAGCGCTTCCCGATCTGCTCATGGCCGAGAAAGAAAGCCCGAACGAGCCGACCATCCACTTTCTTCTCGCCGCCGTATATCGTGCGCAGGGCAAGAGCGCCGAGGCGCAAACCGAGATGCAGACCTATGGCAGGCTCCAGAGAGAGGCCAGCGCCGCGGTTGCAGGACAGGCCAACGACGTGAACACCATCAAGAACGATGCGCATTAACCCGTTGCTTCCGGGCCCCGGCGTTCCTGATGGCGATTTCGCTGATGATGGTGCTGCAGTCCGCCGCATTGCAGCCTGCCCCCGTGCGCGAGGCAGATGCAAAATGCGCCCCCTGTCACGCGAAGATCTACCAGAGCTATCTGGAGACTCCCATGGCCAATGCGAGTGGACTGGCCATGGAGAAGCTGCGCCTCGGGACATACGTGCACTCGCGTTCGAATACGGAGTACAACATAGCTGCTCGCGATGGCGGGGTTGAACTTGCGTATCGCTCTCTGAGTGAGCCGGGTGTCGCGGGCCAGATGCGCCTGGATTACTTCCTCGGTTCCGGCCATCTGGGAACGACCTACCTCTATTCGATTGGCGACTATCTTTTCGAGTCTCCCGTGGCGTGGTACGCGACCTCCGCGAGTTATGACATGAAGCCGGGATTGGGGGAACTGGACCACATGCCACCTCCATTGCCTATGCAGAGCAGCTGCCTCAGGTGCCACATGAGTTCGGTTCAGGGCAGCGAGCCGGGCACCATGAATCGTTACGCAGGATTGCCGTTTCTGCATGGGGGCATCACATGCGAGTCCTGCCACGGCGAATCGAACCAGCACCTCGCCACAAAGGGCAAAGCCAAGATCCTCAATCCGGCGAGCCTCAACGCCGATCTGCGCGACTCGATCTGTATCAGTTGCCATCTCGAAGGCGATGTTTCAATCGAGCGCGCCGGACAGTCTGCCCTGAATTATCGTCCGGGCGAGCCCATCTCCCGTTACCTGGCCTTTTACGTCCGAACCGGGGCGAACCTCACCGACCGCGCGGTGAGCGAAGTGGAACAGCTAAGCCAAAGCACGTGCAAGCGAATGAGCGGAGATCGGATGTCGTGCATGAACTGTCACGACCCTCACTACACGCCGGATGCGTCGCAGCGAGTCGCGTTTTATCGAGCTAAATGCCTGGCTTGCCATAACCAGCCCCAATTCGCGAAAACCCATCATCCCGAAAACAACGACTGCACAAGTTGTCATATGCCGCGCACGGGGGCGCGCAACGTCCTCCACGTCGCCTGGACGGATCACCGCATTCGCAAACTCCCCGAAGCGACGGCTGCGGCATCGCAGAGCGCCGATCGGGGCGAGCTTACGGCGATCTTCTCCCCGGGGACCACGCCGCGCGATGAAGCCATGGCGAACTATCAGGCCCTGCTCGAAGGCGACCGCTCCCGCGAGCCCGTTGCGTGGGAACAGCTCAATGCACAACGATCCGGGCTGACGAACGACGTCGCTGCATTGGACGCTTTGGGGAACCTCAGCGCCGAACGTGGAGAACAGGACCAGGCCGAAAAGGCTTTCAGAAGAGTGCTCGAAATCGCCCCGTCCGACCTCACGGCTTTATCCAACCTCGGAACGCTGCTTGCGAAAGAAGGCAAGCTCGAGGAAGGCGCAGTTCTCCTGAATAGAGCCTTCGATCGCAACCAGGACATCCCCGGCCTGGCCATGAACCTGGCCCGGGTGCAATGCATGGCCGGGGACGGACAGGCGGCCCGCACCACTCTCACCACGGCGCTCGTCTATTGCCCCAACGTTGAGGATATGCGACGATTGCTGACACAGATGGGCAACTGCAGTGCCACGGGCGCGAAGTAGTTCCTTCATGAAGACTAGTTATAGACTTACGCGCAACATTCTTGCGGCTGCCATTCTTTCCGCGGTTTCGGCGCTCTGCCAGACCCCGGCGGATCCGGTTGCACAGGCGCGCTCGCTCCTCGATGCGGGCAAGGTTGAGGAGCCCGAAGCGATTCTCCGAGATTACATCGCAAAGAACCCTTCCTCCGCCGATGCGCATTTCCTTCTTGGCTATGCGCTGTTCCGCAATCAGAAACCGACGGAATCGCTGGCTGAATTCACTGCCGGCGCGAAGTTCCGCCGTCCGCGAGCCGACGAACTGAAGATTGTGGCCGGCGATTACGTGATGTTGCGTGATTTCAGTGATGCCGACAAGTGGTTTTCACAAGTCGTGACTGAAACCCCGAACGACGCGGACGCGTGGTATCTGCTGGGCAGGACAAAGTACAACGAAAATGAATTTGCCGCCGCCATTTCCAGCTTTGAGCACGCTCTGACTTTGCACCCGAGGTATGTAGAAGCCGAGAACAACATCGGTCTCTGCTGGAAAGAACTGAACGATCACGACAAAGCGCGGGCGGCGTTTCAGACCGCAATCGATTGGCAGGGAGAGACTCCTGTCGACGCGCAGCCGTTTCTTAATCTCGGGACGCTTCTCGCCGACAATAACCAGGGAGCCGACGCCCTTCCGTATCTGGCGAAGGCGGTCGGGCTGTCGCCCAAGAATCCGGCCGTTCACGAGGAACTGGGCAAAGTCTATCTGGCGATGAACAAACTGCCGGAGGCGCAAGCCGAACTCGAGCAGGCCGTAACTTTGGCGCCCGATACGTCCGCGCTTCACTACAAGCTGGCTCAGGTTTTTCGCAAGGAGGGGCTGCAGGACCGCGCCCAGCAGGAATTTGCGATTTGCGAAAAGTTGAACGGCGCTCATTCGTCCGCGAAGACCCCCAACCCGCCTCCGTCGAATAAGCCCGATCTTAGATAGTGCTTCAAGCAGCGTGGTATCGTTTCCATTCAGGGGTTTGGCGGAATATAATCCGCTGAGATGCTTCGCAGACCCTCGGCGGTTTTCTAGTATCGATGCCCGGTCGGAACGAGGCATCGGAATTCCCTGAAGCCAGACGAAGTGTTCAAAACAGATGCGCGGACCGATAGCGTTGACTCGAGGTTGCCCGCAGCGGAGAATTGCCATGCGAAATTTCTATTCCACCCTTATTGCGGGTTCACTGGCGTTGCTCGCCGGTCCTCTTCCCACCTACGCGCAGGCCGCAAGCAAGCCCGATCTGAGCAACGATCCGACGCTCTACGTGGTTGGATACGCGCACCTCGACACCGAATGGCGCTGGGAATATCCGCAGGTCATTGACCAATACATTCGCAGCACGATGGAGGATAACTTCCGGTTATTCGAGAAGTACCCCCATTATGTCTTCAATTTCAGCGGGGCTAACCGCTATCGCTTCATGAAGGAGTACTTCCCCGAGGATTACGCGCGCGTCAAGAAATACATCGATGAAGGAAGGTGGTTTCCCGCCGGCTCATCGATGGAAGAGGGGGACGTGAATGCGCCCAGTGCCGAAGCGATCATCCGCCAGATCCTCTACGGGAACGACTGGTTTCGCAAGGAGTTTGGCAAGGCCAGTGCGGAATACATGCTGCCCGATTGTTTCGGATTTCCCGCATCGCTTCCCACCATCCTGGCGCACTCCGGCGTGAAAGGCTTTTCGACCCAGAAACTCACCTGGGGTTCATCGGCCGCGGGCGGCGGCCCGGAATCCCTCGAGAAGACACCCGAGGGGACGCCCTTCAATGTGGGCGTGTGGGTTGGTCCCGATGGCGAGAGCGTGATGGCCGGCATCAATCCCGGCTCCTACGGCGGCGGCATCGAAACCGATCTCAGTACGGCCTTGCCGCCTGCGGCGCCCGATCCGGCAATTGCGGATATTCAAACGAAGATGGCTGATGTGCAGCACAAGCTTGCGCAGGCGCAGCAAAACGGCCAGCCCGCCGATCCGAAGGACCTGCAGGAACTCCGCTCGCTGCGCGAGAAGCGCGAAGCGCTGTTGGACACACAGCGCCAGGGCGACCAGCGGAGATTTCAGGGCGACTGGGCGGCACGCGTCGAGAATAACGGCAAGGTCACGGGTGTTTCTACGGACTACCACTACTTCGGCACCGGCGACATTGGCGGATCCCCCGACGAAGATTCGGTAAAGAGGCTGGAAGCGATCGTGACCAAAGGCAGCGTAAGCTTGCCCCCGCCGGGACAATTCTTCTCGCGCCGGCAACCGCACCCTGAATGGCCTGCGGTGAAAGTCGGCGATGGTCCGGTCCATGTTGTTTCCGCAACTGCGGATCAGATGTTTCTTGACATCACGCCCAGCCAGGAGGCTCGGCTGCCGCGCTATACGGGCGAGATGGAGCTGACCAATCATTCCGCCGGCTCGCTGACTTCGCAGGCCTACCAGAAGCGATGGATCCGGAAGAACGAGCTGCTGGCGGATGCTGCGGAGAAATCATCGATCGCCGCCGCGTGGCTGGGTGCGCGGCCCTATCCCATCGAGCGGCTCAACGATGCATGGACACTGGTGATGGGCTCGCACTTCCACGATCTTGCCGCCGGGACTGCAACCCCGCGCTCCTACGAGTTTGCGTGGAACGACGACGTGATCGCGATGAACCAGTTCTCCGACGTGTTGACCGATGCGACCCAGGGCGTTGCCGCGGCGCTGAACACGTCGACCCCCGGCGTGCCCATCGTTGTTTTCAATCCGCTCAACATCGAACGTGAGGATGTGGTCGAGGCCAACGTCGACTTTCCCTCGGGCGCGCCCAAATCGGTCCGCGTCACCGGCCCTGACGGCAAAGAAGTGCCGGCACAAATATCGGACGGCAAGGTAATTTTCCTGGCGAAGATGCCGTCGGTTGGTTATGCGGTTTACGATGTGCGTCCGGGCGCAGGTTCGTCTCAGCCTGAATCGCACCTGAAAGTGTCGGAGCATTCGCTCGAGAATGATTACTACCGGATTCAGATAAACGACGACGGCGACGTCGCCAGCATCTTCGACAAGAAGGCGAACAAGGAAATGCTTGCCGCTCCCGCACGCCTCGCCATCTCCTACGACAATCCCCAGCAATGGCCGGCGTGGAACATGGATTGGGAACAGGAGCAGGCGGCGCCGAAGGCGTATGTCGCCGGTCCGGCGAAAATTCGCATCGTTGAAAACGGTCCCGCGCGCGCGGCCGTTGAGGTTTCGCGTGAGACTGCAGGTTCGCGTTTCGTCCAGACCATCCGGCTCTCGGCTGGAGACGCGGGAAAGCGCGTTGAATTTGGCAACGTGATCGACTGGAACACGCGCGAATCGAATCTCAAGGCCACATTCCCATTGGCAGCTTCGAACGAGACGGCGACCTACAACTGGGACATCGGCACCATTCAGCGGCCCACCGCTGAGCCGAAGAAGTTTGAAGTGCCGTCACACCAGTGGATCGATTTGACCGACATGACGGGGAAATTCGGCGCGACCATCCTGACCGATTGCAAGAACGGTTCGGATAAGCCCAACGATCACACCATTCGCCTCACCTTGATTCGCACTCCCGGCGTGCGCGGAGGCTATCCCGACCAGGCCACGCAGGATCTTGGCCATCACGAGTTCGTCTACGGATTCGCCGGGCACTCAGGCGGGTGGAGCGATGCGCAGACCGATTGGCAGGCGCAGCGATTGAATGCTCCGCTCATGGCATTCGAGACTGCAAAGCATGAAGGCGCCCTGGGGCGGTCGTTCTCGTTGTTGAAGGTAAGCAATCCCCGGATCCGCGTCCTGGCAGTGAAGAAAGCCGAGCAAAGCGATGAAGTGATCGTGCGCCTAGTGGAACTTGATGGAAAGCCGCAAGCCGACGTGCGGCTCTCGTTCGCCGCGCCTGTGACTGCGGCCCGCGAAGTCAACGGCCAGGAGCAACCCGTGGGTCCCGCGACTTTAACCGCTGGCGCGCTGGTCACTTCCTTCAGTGCGTATCAACCGCGGACATTTGCGCTCCGCCTGGGTGCGCCCGCGGCGAAGGTTGCAGAGGTGCGATCGACGCCGGTTTCGCTGTCGTACGATGTGGCGGCCGCCAGCAATGGCGGACAGCATTCTGAAACCGGCTTCGACGGAAAAGGGAATTCTCTTCCGGCCGAGATGCTGCCTGCCGAAATTACGTTCAACGATGTGCGGTTTAAACTCGCTGACGCGAAGACTGGCTCTCCGAACGCGGTGACAGCGAAGGGACAATCGATCGATTTGCCCGCGGGCCGATTCAATCGCGTTTACCTGCTGGCCGCGTCCGCCGATGGAGACCAGAAAGCTTCCTTTGATATTGGCGGCAAGCAAACGGAACTGAACATTCAGGACTGGGGAGGCTTCATCGGGCAATGGGACGATCGCCAGTGGAGCGGCGCCAGTCTCGATGTGGATCATGCCAAGTACGGCGACATGACCGGGTTGAAGCAGGGTTATATCAAACGCGCCGACCTGGCGTGGTACTCCGATCATCATCACGATGCCGACGGGAAGAACGTGACCTATCGTTATTCCTACCTGTTTGGATACGCGATCGATCTGCCCCCGGGCGCAAAAACGATCAAGCTGCCGCAAAACGACAAGATCCGCATTCTTGCCATTTCGGTTGCCGATGACGGCCCGACGGCAAAGCCGGCCGAACCGCTGTACGATGTGCTTCCCTCGCCGAATGCTCAGCCGGGAGGCACAAACTATTCCGGCTCACTCCCGGCGGCAACCGTCGCAGCCACCAGGGCGGACTGAGATGCGGCATGCATGGCAGCGCCGGCGTGCGCTCATGATAGAGTTGGCAGCCGGCGGGAAGCGGTGCAAAGATATTGTCACCAACGCATCTGATCGAAAGAGGGATCCATGGACCGTCGCACGTTTTTGAGCGCTGCATCCGCCGCAATGCTGACTCAAGTCGTTCCCGCGGCGGCATACGGCGTGGATGACAAGCAAGGTGCGCTCAAGCCGATGGCTGTGGGCCTGCTCGTCAGCCCTCCGGCACTCCCGAGGAGGTCATTCGCCGCGTACACGACCTTGGCTTCAATAATTGCTTTCTGTCAACTCGACGGATATGTCGGCGGCTTCACTCCGCCGATTGGCTTCGCAGATGAAGGATCTGCTGCATAAGTACGAAGTGATAGCGACCACCGTCGAGGTTGTGGGTCCTCCTCCGCTGGAATGGAATTTCCTGCGCGGTCCTTCGACCATCGGCCTGGTGCCACCCGCCACCCGGGCTGCGCGTATCGATGCGCTCCGGCAGGCGTCCGATTTTGCCAAGCTGCTCGGCGTCTCGCAGGTTCAGACGCATTGCGGATTCATTCCGGAAGATCCGGCGGACGCGCTTTATCCCGGCACCGTCGAGGCGATCCGCACCGTCGCGCAGCATTGCCACGACAACGGGCAGTACTTCCTGATGGAGACCGGCCAGGAAACTCCGACCACGATGTCGCGCATGATTCGCGATGTGGGCATGCCCAACCTTGCGGTGGGGCTCGATACCGCCAACCTTATTCTCTACGGCAAAGCGAATCCCGTGGACGCGGTCGATATTCTGGGGCCGCATGTGCGCAGCATTCATGCCAAGGATGGAAAGTGGCCGACCGATCCCAGCCAGCTCGGCGAAGAGGTGCTGATCGGCAAGGGGCTTGTTGATTTCCGCGCCGTGTTCACCAAGCTGCATCGCATCGGCTATCAGGGCGCGGTGACCATTGAGCGCGAAACCTCGGGTCCGCAGCAGATTGAGGATGTGCGCCAGGAGAAGCAATACCTCGAGAACATACTCAACGCAGTTCTTGCTTAATCGATCAGGGGGAACGATGCACACTGCACGATTCGAAAAGCGTTTGCGTCGCGAGGAACTATGAACCGTCGCCAGTTTGTTCAGACCGGATCTCAGGTAGTCACAGGCATGCTTCTCATCAACCCAAAAACCGCGTTCGGCTATCAGGCGAACTCCGCCGTGCGGCACGGCCTGCTCGGTTGCGGGAGTCGCGGCACCTCCGTGGCGACGTCCTTCTCGCAAAACACCACTGCGCAAGTGGTCGCGCTTGCCGATCTTTTCGAAGATCAACTGGCGGCGGGCAAGGCTCATTTCGACAAGGTGAACGCGGACCTGGGCAGGGCGCCGATCGATAGCAAGCTGATGTTTCGCGGGCCTCATGCATTTGAGCAACTGGCTGCGTCGCGCGATGTCGACCTGGTTCATATTGCCACGCCGCCGTTTTTTCACATACAGCATCTGGGTGCTGCGGTTGCCGGCGGCAAGCACGTCTACTGCGAAAAGCCGGTGGGCGTCGACATTCACCAGGCACAGCAAGCTCTCGAGATTGCCAAGCGCGTGAAGCCGACGCAGAGCGTCGATGTGGGCTTCCAATGCCGGATGGCGCCGCCCATCGCAGCCATCGCGGAAAAGATCAAGGCGGGCGCGCTGGGAAAAATCGCGACCGCCTCAGGCAACTACAACGCTCCGGCATCGACGGAGAAGACGCATCCGGGCGCCGGCCCCGATGAATACCGGTTGCGCAACTGGCTCTGGGACCGCGCGCTCTCCGGAGACATCCTGGTCGAGCAGAACATCCACATCATCGATCTGTGCAACTGGATGGTGGGCGCCCACCCGCTGAAAGCGACCGCGACCGGGGGACGCAACATTCTCACCCACTACGGCGATTGCTGGGATAACTACCAGGTCGATTTCACCTATCCCGGCGACGTGCACTTTTCGTTTGCGTCCACGCAGTTTGGAAGCGATGGCCGCTTCGATGCGGGGCTGAAGCTGTTTGGCGCCAGCGGTTCGGCGACAGTGCCGTATTCGGGACCGATCCAGATCACCGGCGCGCAGGCGTGGGAATGGCAGGAGACGACCTCGAGCGTTCCGGGGTCCGGCAAATTCGCCGCCAACGGCGCGTTTCTTGACAATCTGCAGTTCGCCGATCGCGACAAGGATCGCAGCTTCATCGAGAGCATCACATCCGGGCAGTCGCACAACCAGATCGCCGCGGGCGTGGAGACGGCGCTCAGCTGCATGCTCGGCCGCATGGCCGGCTATCAGCGCCGCGAAGTCACCTGGGACGACCTGCTCGCGCACGGCGAGACCTACCAGCTCGGATTCACCCTGGACCAGTTTGCGTAACCCTGTCCGGACTCTGGCGGGGTCCCGTTTAACGTACCTGGGTGAACAAGCGGGTGCGCACCAGGGCCCCGACGTCGCGGGGGTCAACCGCCTGGACCGGCTGCTGGCGAGGGAATTGGTAGATCTGTCCGGTTACCCGGCCTCGAATTTGCGCGGAACCATTTCCGCGGTAGAGCATTTTGATCGCGGTCGCGTCTGCTGTACCATTCGCGTTTAGCGCGGCTCGCTTCTGACCACAACACATGACTCATCTCCTTCGATGGTTTGGATTTGGGGCAGCGGCGCAATCTGCCTGCCGGTCATTTTCTCCAACAGGCAGGCCGCTCCGGAGAGGGCCTGCCAGTGGAGCAGGATTGCGATCCAGCTCGAGTTGCCGAGCCAGAACGCGAAGGGCAGAGAGAACCAAAGGCTAAGACAAAAGAAACAATCCATGAGGGACCCGAAGAAGCCTCCGCCCAGGCGGAATCGGAGTCGAACGATCAGATCCCAGGGGCCATCTTCTTCCGCAAAGAGATGAGTGAGGCGCCATACGGCAAGTGCCGACAGGATGAAGTGCCAGACTGCGTTGGTGCCATTCATTTCCCCTCATCTCCTCTGCGGGTAAGGGTCGTATCCTGTAGTGCCTAGCTACCGGTCTCGAGGCAGAAGCCGATCGAGGCCGGGTTGTAATTGCTGGTTTCACCGCTGTTGACATTCGTGCGGTCCCATACATTAAGCGTAAGAGAGTACCCGCAAGGGGACATGCCCGTCGTATTAAGTGAAAAAGATTCGTTCACGACGCCTGGATCGCTGATGGCGCCCCCGAGCATGATCGAGGTTCCGGAAGCCGGCACCGGCAACACGCCGTTGGCGGGTCCCGGCGGCAGGATCGTGAAATAGAACGTTCCAAAGTCCGTTGCCGTGGCCGTGAATACGCCCGTGATGGTGTCTCCCGGAGCCAGCTTGCCGCATTCGCCGAAGGTCGGCGTCAGCGTCGCGGTGGGCGCCTGGTTGTTGACCAGGACCGTGACCACGTTGCTCTGGATATCCGGATTGGGCGCGTTGTACAGGTCCACCCGGAGATCGTAGGCGTAGCCGCTGTCGGCCAGGGTGGTGTTCCACACCCCCAGGATCTGGCCCTCGACGAAGTGATCCGGCGAGTAGTCCTGGTAGGAGTAGTAACCCTCCGGGTCGGCATGGAAGGTCTGCTCGCTCTGGGTCCACACGCCACCGCTGAAAACATTGATGGTGAGTGTGAGTCCCTGGGGCTCATTGACCACCGGCGCAAACGCCGACGATCCGTGCGGCGCCTTCATGATGCGGTACTTCAGACCCATCGTGGGGTTCGAGATCTGGCCCGCGAGCGTGATTCTTCCGCCGAACGGCGCGTCGACGTAGTGCGCGCCCGTGGTGATGGTGACCGCGTCGGTGATGCGGCCATCGCTGCCGATCTTGCTGGTGTCCACGTCGCCGACCGCGCTGAGGACGGGAACCTGCTGCCCGGTGCCAATCACTTCGCCCGGGGGAATGAGGATGAGCGCTTCGCGAGCGTTGCCCCAGACCACCGGAGCGTACGGATTGGTGGTCGACGGAGGCGTATTCCACGACAGAACCGCGCGGATCCTGGCCGTCTGCGGCCCGTCGTAGCAGGGCTTGGCGTGCGAGAGCAGATCGATGGGCAGATAGACGTTGTAGTCGAGCCGGGCCGGCGAAGTGATGGTGAAATCGTGCACCACCACCGAGGTCGTGCCGGCATATTCCCAGCCCGAGCCCCAATCCACCCAGAAAGCCACGTATTCGCGGCTGCCCGCGGCGCATGGTCCGCCGGAGTAGCCGACGCTCTGCTTGATCTCCAGGATGCCCGCCAGCTGGCTGGTGTTTTCATCCAGCCCGATGCAGTCCAGCTGCTCAAAGCTGGTGTCGCCGTTGGTGTTGAGCCACTGCTCGACCAGGGAGACCAGGTTGATGTCGGAGATTCCGCCGAACACGGCCTTCGCCTTGACGGACGTCGCAGCATCGGCCGGCGATTGGGCGACCGTAGACAATGCCGGAGTGCCGGCGGCCGCGGATAGCAGCGGCGCGAGGTAGCGGTGCTGCGGCACTTTCGCTTTGGCGTAGAGCTTGTGAAGGTCGACGGCGCTCAGAACGCTGGGACTGGCGGCCTTGATCGGCTGCGAAAGATCGATAGCCTGGGCAATCTGGTCGGGGAGCTGAACCTTGGCATCGGCCAGCAGGGTGCTCAGGATAATGATCTCGAAGCCCTCGATCTGGATCTGCGCATCGACTACATTGCCCCACACTGGCGGCCAGTTCGGCTGGTTGGGCGGAGGCGGCGAATTCCACGAAAGGATGGCGCGCGCCAGCGGCAGGTTCTGTATAAAGCAGAACTCTTCCTTGGGGCTGATCGGCAGCGTGACGGCATACTCGAGCGGCTTGGGGCCAGGCACGTCAAAGACGTTGACCGCGGTCAGCCCCTGGTCCTGCCAGGTCGTCCCGCCGTCATAGGAAAGATAAAACCGGACATACTCCTCTGACCCGGAGGTGCAGATGCCGCCCGAGTAACCGGCCGTCTGCTTGATATTGATCGTGGCGCGCAACTGGTTCGACTGCGGGTTGTACCCGACGCAGCCGATGCTCTCATACGCGGTGTCGCCCTGAATGCTCAGGACTGCCTTGTAAGGACTATCGGCAAGGTTGCCGAAGAAGTTGGGGTTGGCCAGAAGCAGCGCGTGGAAGTTCTGGCGGGCGAGTTCGGGCGACAACTTGGTCAGTGAGACCTGCTCGAACGACGGGGGCTGCGTTGCGGAAACGATGGGCTTGCCCTTTTGGGGAGTCATATGCATTCCTCTCGGTGGTGAGATTGGAGGTTGTATTCCTGCTTCTGACTTCCCGGCCGCAACGCGGATGAGCCGGGGATGGCATTTTGTCCGGAGCCGGAAAGTTCCGGCGCACGTCCGATTAGTGCGGCGGAGGGGGCAATCGTTTCATCGACGCGGCGGGTTCAAGCCTCCAATGCGAGGCGCTTTCACGGCGTGTCCATGGGCCGGGTCACAATGTCACCGAATTGTCATCTGATTGTTACTTCTGCATCCGGGTGCTCGGAAATGTGTCAAAAAGAGGAGACAATAATCAGGAACCCGGAGAATCTTTCCTACGTGCACTTCCGGGATCGAGCAGGCAGGCAATCCATGGGTACGATACTGGTTATCGAAGACGACGAGCGCATTCTCAAGGCGCTTCAACGCTTGTTTTCCTCCGAGGGATACGAGATCAGGAGCGCCGGCAACGGCAAGCAGGGGCTGGAGATGTTCGCGTCTCCAGGTCTGGATGCGGTGGTGCTGGATCTGATGCTGCCCGAGATGTCGGGCCGGGACGTTTGCCGGTCGATGAAGCAGAGCCTCCCCGGATACGCCTGTCGTAATCCTGAGCGCCATTTCGGATGTTGCGGACAAAGTCCTGCTCCTCGAATTGGGCGCTGACGATTACGTGACAAAACCCTTCAGTCCGCGAGAATTGCTGGCCAGGGTACAGGCGGCGATCCGGCGCTCGAAACGGTCGACTATCCGCCCCTGCATCACGTTCGGCGACGTGGAAGTGGATTTCGCGTGCATGCGAGCCACCCGGAGCGGCAAGCCCGTGACCTTGACCGCGCATGAGTTCAAGCTGCTGCGCTTCTTCCTCGATAATCCCGAACGCGTTTTGAGCCGCGATGAATTACTCAACGAGGTCTGGGGCTATAACGCCTATCCATCCACAAGGACAGTCGACAATCAGATCTTGAAGCTGCGTCAGAAGCTGGAGGACAATCCCGCCATTCCTGTGCATTTCTGCACTGTGCATGGCGCCGGCTACCGATTCGTGCAGATGCCGCAGGCGTAAGCCGCGGAGAGGACGGAGGCAAACAGCGGTGGCCATTCGCATGCGGACGACGCTGCTGATTTGCCTGGTTTCCATTTCCTTCGGAGTGATTGCGCTTACCCTGGCGATCGTTCATAACGTTCTCCAAAAGCAGGTGCGGAGCGATATTTCCGCCGATCTCGAGCGTTCCATTTCCACCCTCCACAACATCCAGGCCCAGCGCCAGAGAATGTTGACCCGCGAAGCGTCGCTGCTCGCCGCGTTGCCCGTTCTCAAATCGCTGATGACAACCTCCGACGAACGAACCATCCGCGACGGCGGGGCGGAGTTCTACGAACTCAGCGGGGGCGATCTCTTCGGTTTGGCCGATGGAAACGGCAAGCTCATCGCTGTTTACGAGGCCGGTGCTTCGAGAGATCCGGCAGAACTGTCGCAATCGGACATTCCCCGCATGCCCGGGGCCGCCGACCCGAGTTATCTCATCATGCGAGGAAATCTCTACGAAGTGGCGGTGCAGCCGCTCTATTTTGGCAACGCAACGGCGGGAACGCGGCTGGGATATGTCCTGCTGGGATACGCGGTCGATCGGCGCCTGGCGGAGGAAGTCAGCCAGGCTACTTCCGCGGAAGTCATCTTCTACGCAAAACGGACCATGGTTGCCACCACTCTCGATGAGCGGTACAAGGCTGAAAGCGTCCAGCGCACGGATGATCTGCTCTCTTCCGGCGCGGGCGAAGATACGCGGTTTGGCGGCGAGCGCTTCCTTCATGCGGCGGTTTTGCTCTCCGGCACTTCCGAGCCGCGCGTGCAACTCGTGGTTTTGAAATCCTACGATCAGGCCAGCCAGTACGTCACCCACCTGGACCACGTGCTCCTTGGTCTGGGGGCAGTCCTCTTGTTGCTGAGCGGCGCCGTGGCTGTTTATCTTTCCACCACCATCACGCGTCCACTGGACAGGCTGGTTGCGGGAGCGCGCGCCCTCGGTGGGGGTAACTTCGATTATCAGTTGCAGCGCGCCGGGGCCAGAGAGATTCGAGAGTTGGGGGATGCCTTCGACCGGATGCGCTGCCGGCTGCGCACCGCCCGCGAGGAACTGCTGGCGGCCGAGCGCCTGGCCACGATCGGACAAATGGCCAGTTCGATCTCCCACGACCTGCGCCATTATCTTTCCGCCGTCTACGCAAACGCGGAGTTTCTTGGCTACGACTCCATCGGTCCGGACGAGCGCATGGAATTACTCGCAGAAGTCCGGCACGGCGTCCGGGGTATGACCGACCTCATCGAGTCGCTGCTGCTTTTCAGCCGTACCGGCGAGTACTTGCAGCTGACCTACGAGTCATTGCCGTTCCTTGCCGAGCGCGCCATCGCCATGGTGCACGCCCATCCGGACGCGAAAAATGCCCATTTTGTCCTCGATCCCGGAGCCCAGATTGAGGGCTGGCTCGATGCACGCAAAATCGAGCGGGCCCTCTATAACCTCATCCTGAATGGGTGCCAGGCGGCGCGGCACGCATCGGAAACTCCGGAGATCCGGGTGACTCTTGTGGAAACTGAAGACCGCATCGGCTTTTTGATCTCGGACAACGGGCCCGGTGTGCAGGAGGCTATTCGTGAATCGCTGTTCCAGCCGTTTGTCAGTTCCGGCAAGGCAAGCGGCATCGGGCTCGGGCTCACATTGGCTCAAAAGATTGCCCAGGAACACGGGGGCGATGTCACCCTCGTCGCGTCTGGCCCGGGCCGAACCGTATTCCAATTCTCTGTCGCCAAAGCGACGCTCCAGAAATTCGCGGAAACCGCGCGGAGGAAGGAAATATCAACCCTCAGTTAAACGCAAAGCAGCGAAGCGCCTTGTCCCGCTTTTGGTCGTAGACTGATACCCGCGGCAATCCCTCATCCACGAGGTCAGCTCCATGAATCGCATTCCCGCATCGACAGTCAATACAGCGGTTGTCACGCTGGTGCTCATTGTCTGCGCATCGGTCTCGCGCGCCCAGCAAGTCAGCGAGAATTCCAGGCCGGTTCAGCCGCCGGTACGGGAGTCGGATCTCGACCGGCACCTCGATGAGCTGACCAGCAAGCTCGACAGCATGCGCCAGCAGTTGATCGAATCGCAGAGCGAAATGGACGAGCTGCGAAGCGAGCTCCGCACCTTGCGGGAACAACTCTCCGCAAAGGATCAGACCCGCGTAGCGACTCAGGATGCGGACGCCCTGCGGACCGGGGTGGCCCAGCTTCAGGACGAGACCGAAATCCTGCAGGCCCAGGTCAAGCAGCACGATCAGAGCAAGGTGGAAACCGTTTCCAAGTATCCGCTTCGCATCAATGGCGCGGTTTTGTTTACTTCGATCCTGAACAGCGGCAATGCGGACAACATCAACGTTCCGGTGGTTGCGCTTCCTCCAAATTCCGAACTCGCTTTCCGGAAGCCTGAGCGCCACGGCCAACCAGACCATGCTGGGGCTCGACGTCACCGGGCCGCATGTGTGGGGCGCCCATTCCTGGGGCGATCTGAACGTCGACTTCTGGGGCGGCGCTTCTTCCGCCAATTACACCGCGACCGCCGGCACCGTCCGCCTTCGCACCATGCATGCGCGTGTCGAGTGGCCAGAGCGGTCGATCACGATCGCTGTCGACAGGCCATTGATGTCCCCCTGGCAGCCGGCGTCGTGGGTGACGGTAGCCCAGCCCGCTCTTGCCTGGTCTGGAAATCTGTGGACATGGTCTCCGCAAGTCGAATTCCGGGAGAACGACTTTCCTCTCCGCCATACAAGTGCCGAAGTGGGCTTGATTTTTCCCTCCCCTCCGTATGCCTGGATTTCGGGCCAGTCCGGCGGAGCGAACGCGGCGGAACGGAGCCGTCAGCCCGGATATCAAGCTCGTCTGGGCACTGAGTTATCGTGGCGCGATCATCCATTCAATCTTGGCGCCAGCGGATACTACAGCCGTCAGGCATACAACTACGACCAGCAGGTGGACGCCTGGGCGGCCGCCGGGGATTGGAACCTGGTCTTCAGCCGTGCATTTCAGTGGTCCGGGGGAATCTATCGCGGGCGGGGCATTGGCGGCCTGGGCGGCGGAACCTACAAGGATTACGTGAGTACCGCAGCTACGGATTCATTGAGCGGGCTGGATGCGGCCGGGGGGTGGACACAGGCCAGGTTTACGATTTCCTCATCACTCGAGGCCAACGTCAGCACCGGGCTGGACAATGCATTTGCCCATGAACTGCGCGGCTCCGATCAGGCATCCAGCCTCAGCTACTATGCAACCCTTGCCCGCAATCAAACTGTGCTCGCCAACCTGATCTATCGCCCCAGGTCTTACCTGCTCCTCTCCGCTGAATTCCGCCAGATCGACAGTCGCCCTGTCGACGGCTATGCGAGTCAAGATCGCATTTTTGGAGTAGCCACGGGGTACATTTTCTGACGAGGTTGTCCATGTCGTTCTTTCGATTTGCTATCGCGCTCGGCTGGCTCGCGACGCCTCTCGTCTCGCTGTCCGGACAGGAAGCGGGTTTCGACGTACGGGCGCATATCGAAGTGATGCAGGCAGAGGGGCAGAAAGCCGGGTCCCATCCTGCCGCGGGCAATGTCGTCGTATGGCTCAGCGCCGGATCCCGTCTTCACCAATGCCTCAATCGATTCCGTTGCCCCCGGCCACTTTCGCATGGAGCAAAAGAACAAGGGCTTCAATCCGCACCTGCTGGTTGTGCCTCTGGGGAGCACGGTCGAATTCCCCAATCTCGATCCTTTCTTCCACAACGTCTTTTCCCAATTCAATGGAAAGCGTTTTGACCTCGGACTGTACGAGGCAGGAAGCAACCGGGTCGTCCATTTCGACCACGAGGGTGTTTCTTACCTCTTCTGCAATATCCATTCCCAGATGGCGGCAGTGATTGTAACTTTGCGAACGCCCTACTTTGCCGTGGCAACAGGAAGCGGCGAGATCGAACTGCATCACGTTCCCCCAGGTGACTACCAGGTTCACGTCTGGGCTGAGGGAGCTGACGCCCACGAGCTTGACGCGCTCACGCGCCGGGTTCACATCGCGTCCGGCCAACTGGAATTGGGAACGATACGGGTCTCCGTACCCGGCGCCATGCCTCAGCACAAGAACAAGTTCGGCGAGGACTACAAGCCCGATCCGGTTCAGAGCTACTGATTCCGCAGTACGGTTTCTCTTTTCCGTACCATCATCCGGGCCCTTCGGTAGAAATAAGTCGGCAATAACTGAGAACCAAGGCAACTAAGCGAGGAGCTTTGTTACGAAGCGACAAACTTCAGCGACAGATGTTCATAAGTGTTGCGGGACTTGGTCCCGTCTGCGGTCCCAGCGTCGTAGCGCCGCCGCTCACATGGTGGATGTATCCTGCCCCGAGGGAAAATGATCTGGACGAAGCCGGCTTCACTGTTGAGTCCCCCGTGCTCTGAGCGAAAACCTGTACGCACGTCGTGACGCACAAGAGCAATGTGTGCACATACAGCATCCAGGTTCGGTGTTGTAGCAATTGCACCATGCCGGCTCCGTCCTGCCATCGAGTTTTGTTTTCCCGATGTGCGCGATCAGCTATGGACCGAATCTACAGGCGCAGCGGCGGATCGTTGTCAAAGCGATGTAATCGGATCGTCACTTCCGATCTTCACTGGCGCCGATCGGCCGGGATCGATCAGCAACCACAGGGCGCCGCCGGCTGCCGCGAGTATCGCCGCAAATACGAAGGCAAAGCTCCAGCCGATGCGGCTGGCGATGAAGGGCGTGAGCGATGCGGTGACCGCGCCGCCAATCTGGCACCCCATGTTCATCACTCCAGACACAACCCCCGAGCGTGTGCCGGAGATGTCGGCGCTCACCGCCCAGAACGAGCTTTGCGACAGATACAGCGCGCCCGCTCCCCCCGCGAGAATGAAGCTGGCCGTATAGGGCCCGCGCACATGGGAACCGATGACGAGGAAAACCGCGGTGAGCACCAGCGAAACGGCCGCGATGCCGCAGCGGCCGGCGCGCGACCCGATTCTTTTCGAGAGCCCGTCGCTGATCCATCCGCCCGCCAGGCAGCAGAGGGTCATGGCCATGAACGGGATCATCGATACCAGCGCGCTGGCCTTCAGGTTGAGCCCCCGCACCTGCGCCATGTAGATGAAAAACCAGCTGAAGAAGATCCAGGCCACATACCCGAAGCTGAAGTAGCTCAGCGTCAGCGCGACCACGTTGCGATTCCAGATCGCGGCGTTCCACGAGACCGGCGTGCCCGAGCCGCGCGATTTCTCCGCGGATCGCGTCGCCTGAATGAGTTTCAACTCCTCGCTTGTGACCAGCGGATGGTCTTCCGGCACATCGCGCGCCATGGCGAACCAGACCAGCCCCGCCGCCAGTCCGGCCGCGGCGCTGAACCAGAACGAAGCGCGCCACCCATAGTGACTGATGATCCAGGTGAGCGCGGGAATGCTGAGCCCCGCGCCCGCGCCCACGCCGGCAAAGATCCAGCCATTGGCGCGGCCTCTTTCGGCCATCGGAATCCATTGCGACACAAATTGATTCGAGGCGGGATAGATGACCGCTTCGCCCGCGCCCAAGGCAAAGCGGATCGTGATCAACAGCAGCAGCGCATGCGATTGGTGCGGATGAGCAAGCGTGGTAAGCGCCGAGAACAGCCCCCACCACAGCACTCCGGCGGCCAGGACAAGGCGCGGCCCGAAACGGTAGGCCAGCCAGCCGCCCACCACCTGGAACGCCGCATACCCCAGCAGAAAGGAGCTGAACACCCATCCGAGATGGATATCGTCGAGCCCGAGTTCGCTCCGTATAGCCGGACCGGCGATCGAGATGTTGGTCCGGTCCAGGAAGCCCACCGCGCTCAGCACGAAGAGCCAGAAGATAAGAATGCTTCGAACCGGAACGCGGCGTAGCAACGGCACCCTCACTCGGCAACGCTCAAAACGATAACTATAGCCGGTCGGAGTTCGGGTTGCTCCCCGGGGCGGGATCTCATCGCAGTCCGCTACAATGCCCGGTATGATGCGCGCTGGTGCTTTTGTTCGTCGTAGCGGCGCCGCCGGATTGGGGCACGTTGGATGGACGTTCCAATATCCGGACGGCAGTTTCTGTGATGGTGCGGTCGAGAACCCCGCGGGCACGCCCATGAGTCCTCCGGGGCAAACAGGATTCTGGACGCAGACGGTCGTCGATCCGGATCCTCCCATGAAGCTGCGCGCGTACGACGCATTCAAGCTGTTCGAGATCCCAACCGGCAACCCCGATCAAGCCGACAAGACCGTGGCCTGGATTGGACTGCAGCCCTACCTCGTGATCTTCCGGAATTGCATGGACGACACCTACGATGTGTTGCGTTCCTATGGCATCCCGGACCTGCCCATGCCGATGGCTCGAAATCACCCCCAATCGCTGGTTCGACCAGCTCAGTCCGGCGGCGCAACCGGTGACGGCCCAGGCCTTGCAGGACGCGGGACTGGCTCCGGCATCCCACGTCGAAAGTCTCCGCACACAGGTCGCGGCTCAACCCGAAGCTCCCTCGTGGAGAACGCCGGGAAGCCCCGATTGGCAGGATTTTCACGAGAAGCTGCTGCGGCCCACATTGCACAGGCGGCTCGGCAGCTCCGGCCCCGGCCCGGCACAACCGTAGGATTCCGGCTCAGCCGGATTCGTAGACACGGGACGCTCGCAAGCAGGCTGCGCCGCTAAATTTGACGCGCATCCCGGTCCGATCAGGCTCATACTGAAAGGGAGAGCAGTAGAGGAGGTCGGGCTGGATGAGATCGAATTATTCCCGTAGAGGCTTTATTGGCGCCATGGGCATGGTTGCGGGTGCGTCCATGGTCAGACCGTCGCTGTTATCGGCTGTGCCGGCGCCGGCCGGCCGCGTCGCCATCGGAATGTGCCCCGAGTACGACCGGCAGGTCGCCGATGTGCTGGCCAGAATGTTCGATCAGCTTGGCGGGCTCGACGGCCTGGTGCGCGGCAAGACTGTGGCCATCAAGCTCAACATGACCGGCCCCCCCAGCGACAAGCTGAACTCCATGCCCAACCAGATGACCCACTGGGTCCACCCCCAGGTGATCGGGTCCCTGGTTTCGCTGCTGGGCAAAGCGGGAGCCACGCGCGTCCGCTTGCTGGAGAGCGCGCCCTTCGGCACCAAGCCGCTTGAGGAGTTCATGATCACCGCCGGCTGGCAGCCAAAGGATTTTGCCGCCGCGGCCACGCGGGTCGAGTTTGAGAACACCAACTTCCTCGGCAGCGGAAAAACCTACGCGCGCTTCATGGTTCCCGGTGGCGGCCTCATGTACGCGGGCTACGACCTCAACCACTCCTACCGCGATACGGATGTGTTTATCTCGCTCGCCAAGCTGAAAGAGCACCGCACCGCCGGCGTGACGCTCTCCATGAAGAACTGCTTTGGCATAACGCCGTGCACCATCTATAGCGACGAAGCGCCCCAGGACGAGCCGAGCATCGCGCCCGTCGGCTATCGGGGTCCCATGCATTCCGGCTCGCGCGTGCCCCCAAAGAGCGCGCCCCAGCCCGTCGCCGGAATCCAAGGATCCCGGATTCGCGTGCCGCGCATTACGGCCGACCTGGTGGCTTCGCGGCCCATCCACCTGGCCGTGATCGACGGCATCTACACCATGACCGGCGGCGAGTTGCCGAACCAGGGCAAAAACACCATCCACCAGGCCGTTCATCCCGGGCTGCTGATCGCGGGCATGAACTGCGTCTCGACGGATGCGGTCGCCACCGCGGTCATGGGCTTCGACCCCATGGTCGATCGCGGCACGCCGCCCTTTGAAAAGTGCGACAGCACGCTCGCGCTCGCCGAGCATTTGGGTGTAGGCACGCGCGACCTGAACCGCATCGAGGTTGTCGGTACGCCCATCGCCAAAGCGCGCTTCCGCTTCCCGACCTTGACGCAGCTGACGACATACGTAGGCGTCATCGAGCCTCCAGCGGACGATCGAGTTCTGAATCGAGAATGCGCAAATGGCCGGCAACTTCGCCGTTTAGTCCGCGGAGTCTGCCGGCGTTTGCATTTGCGGTGCGCCAAGGACGGTAGAATTGACTCTTTGTTGGCGAGTTCGAATCCTGTCAATTCGCAGCAGAGGATCCATACATGCCCCTGGTACGCCGCAACTTCCTGAAGACGATTGCCGCCGCCGGCGGCCTCGCCTCGCTCCTCGCTTCGCCGCCGCCGAAGAGCAGGCCGCTCGCGCCACCCGTGCCATGCCGGCTCCGAAGATCAAGGACATCAGCGTAATCGAATGCGAGCCCCAGGGCGTCCGTCTCACCGTGGTCAAGATCACCACCGATCAGGACGGGCTCTACGGGTACGGCTGCGCAACCTTCACGCAGCGTGCCGATCTCGTCAAACCCGCGGTGGAGAAGTACCTCAAGCCCTTCCTGCTCGGCAAGACCACCGACCGGATCGAGGACATCTGGCAGTCGTGCTACGACAGTTCGTACTGGAAGAACGGCCCGGTGCTGAACAACGCCATCAGCGGCATCGACCAGGCGCTGTGGGACATCAAGGGGCGCCAGTCGGGTTTACCTGTGTATCAGCTTGCCGGCGGCAAATGCCGCGAGGCCGCCGATACCTACGCCCACGCGAGCGGCGCCGAGTTTGAAGAAGTTGTCGAGAACGCGAAGAAGTACATGGAGCAGGGCTGGCGTCACGTGCGCGTGCAGGTGGGCCTGCCCGGCATGGCGGGTTACGGTTCGCAGCACAAGGACGACGGCCGCCCCCAGGCCCTGCACGACAAGCCGCTCTTCGACCCCGCCGCCCAGTTTCGGCGCGCGCTCAAGCTGCTCGAGATCTGCCGCCGCGAACTCGGCGATGAAGTCGAGTTGCTCCACGACATGCATGAGCGGTTGACGCCCAACCAGGCCGTGCAATTCTGCAAGGCGGCGGAGCCGTTCCGCATGTTCTTTCTTGAAGACCCGCTCTCGCCCGAAGACCTGGGATACTTTCGCCAGATCCGCCAGAACTGCGCAACCCCCATCGCCATGGGCGAGCTCTTCAACAGCCCGCATGAATGGCAGCCGCTCATCACCGAACGGTTGATCGACTACATTCGCGTGCACGTATCGCAGGCCGGCGGATTCAGCCCCGCGCGCAAGATCGCCATCCTCGCCGAGCAGTTTGGCGTGAGGACGGCATGGCACGGGCCGGGCGATGTTTCCCCGGTCGGGCACATGGCCAATGTAACTCTCGACTTAGTCAGTTATAACTTCGGCATCCAGGAGTACTCGCCGTTCAACGAGCGGACCCAGGCCATTTTTCAAGGCTGTCCGGAGATGCGCGATGGATACCTGTGGGTCAGCGAAAAGCCGGGCTGGGGCATCGAGATCGACGAGAAAGAAGCCGCCAAATCGCCCTTCACGGCAAGCCCGCTGAACGGCGGCTGGGGCGAGATTCGAACCCGCGACGGTACCGTAATCAAGCAGTAGCTAACGCTAATAGCTAATAGCTAATAGCTAGAACTGAACAGCGCATCATCCCACGACTGCGCTTCGTCCCACATCGGCGTAGGTTCGAAGTAGCCTGTTCCCGGCTTCAGGTGGCGCTTCAACTCATCGTCATTGAGCGCGATGCCGAGGCCGGGAGTTTCCGGAACCTTGATGAAGCCCTTGTTGATGATGGGCTTTTCAATGCCCGTCACCAGGTCCTGCCAGAAGGGCACGTCGAGCGAGTGATTTTCAAGCGCCAGGAAGTTGCGCGTGGCGGCGGCGCAGTGCACGTTGGCCATGCAACTGACAGGCGTCCCGGCAAAGTGCATCGCCATCGGCACTCCGTACCGGAATGCCATGTCGCCGATGCGGTGCGTCTGCAGGATGCCTCCCGAAGTCGCCAGGTCGGGATGAATCTTGTCCACCGCGTGCTCGCGGCAAAGCGTCTCGAAGTCTTCAATCTTGTAGATGTCTTCCCCGGTGAGGGTGGGCGTCGGGCTCTCCTGCGTGATTTCCTTCAGCAGATCGGTGTAGTACCAGGGAATCACGTCTTCCATCCATTCGAGATTGAATTTCTCGTAAGCCTTGCCCAGCCGGATGACGGACTTCACGCCGATGTGGCCGAGGTGATCCATCGATAACGGCATGTCGTAGCCGATGTTGTCGCGCACCGCGGCCACATACTCGCAAAGCCGGTCGATGCCTTTGTCGGTTACTTCCGTGGCCATGAATGGATGAGGCTGGTTGCGCAGTTCCCACTTATCCATGCCCCCCGGCTGCATCACGGTGCCCGGCATGCCTTCGAGCACGTTGATGCCGAGATCCATCTTCATCCAGGTAAGACCCATGGCCTTGCGCTCCTTGGCGCGCCGGCCGTATTCGGCGGGGTCATCGGATTCGGTGGTGTCGGCATAGATACGGACCGAGTCGCGCCACTTGCCGCCCAGCATCTGGTAGACGGGAATGTTGTAGACCTTGCCCGCAATGTCCCACAGCGCCATCTCCACGGCGCACACCCCGCCGGCCTGTCGCGCGTTGCCGCCAAACTGCGCGATCTTCTGGAACAGGTAATCGATCTGCAGCGGATTCTCGCCGACGAGGCGGCTCTTCAGCACCATGGCGTATTGCGGTCCCGCGATGTCGCGCACCTCGCCCAGGCCATAGACGCCCTGGTTGGTATCGATGCGAATCAGCACGCAGGGGCTCGGGCCGGGCTTCACGATGACCGCGTAGCGCATGTCGGTGATCTTCAGGGTTGACGGGCTCGAGGCTGTGTTCACATTTTTGATTTCCGGTTCAGCCGCGGCCATCGGTCCCACCGCCCCGCCCGCAAGCAAGGCGAGTGAAGATTTGAGAACACTGCGGCGATTCATACCGGCATTTGTTGGGATCCGACATTTGGCGCGTTCCTTCCCGGGCTCAGTTTTGTGGCCCCATCTTAACTCTTCCGGCGGCCGGGTGCTGCTCCAGATCGTGAACATGCTCATCTGGACGCACCCGATGCGTTCGTGGAAGAATGCGAGTCTATGGCATCCATGAGATCGGTTGTTTCGCGTCGTGCGCGTGATGAAGGCAATGGGAGCCGCAGCTCTGGCTTCGGCTTGTGCGGCCGTTGGCCGCTGGTGGCCCAGGAGAAATCGAAGCCCTGGTGGCTCGGCGATGGCATGCCCCAGGAAGGCCCGGGCACACCCAAGATCGCCTGCGCCATCGATCTCCGCGACGGCGTAACCGACGAGGCGATCCGCGGCGTCGTGCAACTTGGCGTGTATCACGTGCTCTCCGGAGGTCCGCCAATCCCGTGGAGTGTGAGCCAGCTTCAACCCTTGATCGACAAGCTGAAAGCCGGCGGCGTGACCCTCGGCAACCTGATGATCGGCGGCTTTCCCAAAACGATCTACGGACAGCCGGGACGAGATGAGGAGATCGAAAAGGTGCGGCAGTCGATCGAAGCCGCCGGCAAGGTGGGCCTTCCGGTGGTCGAGTACAACTTCTACGCCCATCGCGCCATGGAAGGCTACTACGAAGAGACGGGCCGGGGCAGCGCGGGACTGACCGGCGCCGACTACGACCGGATGAAGGATCTGCCCCCGCTGCCCGAAGAAGGCGCGCGCACGCTGGAAGAGATGTGGGCCAACATCACCTATTTTCTGAAGGCCGTGATTCCGGTGGCGGAGAAATCGAATGTCCGCCTGGCGCTTCACCCCAATGATCCGCCCTTTCCCATGAGCCGCGGATCGCAGCAGATCATGGCCACCCTCGCCGGCTGGAAGCACCTGGTCGAAATTGTGGACAGCCCCGCCAATGGAATTACGTTTGACTGCGGCGTGACGAAGGAAATGGGCGAAGATCCGGTCGAAGTGTGCCGCTATTTCGGCAGCCGCGACCGCATCAATCACATGCACTACCGCAATCCCCACGTCATGAAGCCCTACGTAAACTACGACGAAGGTTTCATCGATGAGGGCGACGTAAACATGTTCGCCGTGATGCGGGAATTGATCCGGGTGAAGTACACACGCGAGATTTATCCCGAACATCCCCGCGCTCTGGACTACGACCGCGCGCGAGGACCGATTCACGGCTACCCCGGCGGAGGCAGCTACGCCGGAGACGTGTACGACATTGCTTATGCCAAAGCCATGCTCCAGGCGGCGCTGATTGCCGAACGTGAAAAGAGCTGAGTAGCCTGCGGAGCGGCGGCGCGTCATTGACGGCAGTTGACAGGCCGCCGCGGTGGGTTCATTGTTTTGATAGCTTCCCTTTCAACCTGCGAGGTCGCGTACCGGGCAACCGGGCGGACTGTGCTTCTTGGAAAGGGAACGATATGAGTCTTTCGCGCAGGCGTTTTGTTCAACTTGCCGGGTCGGGCATGCTGGTGCAATCGGCGGCATCGGCGCTTAGCCTGTTCGCGTCGGAGACGCCCCAGCCAGGAGTCGTGCAGAACCGGTCCAAGGTCGCGCTCATCCACGGCGACGACCGGCGCAAGAATATCCGCCTGGCTCTGGAAAGCATCGACGCCGACGTGCAGGCCGGGCTCAAGCGCAAGAAGTACGTGGTCATCAAGCCCAACAACGTGACCGCGCACCGGCAACTGGGCGCCACGCATGTCGATGCGCTCAACGGCATCCTCGACTATCTCGAGCCGCGCTTCCACGGACCGGTGATGATTGCCGAGTCGTCGGCCGAAGATACGTTCGATGCCTTCGAGAATTTCAAGTACAACCAGCTTCCCAAGGAACGCCGCGCCCAACAGATTAGCCTTGTGGATCTCAATCGCTCCGGCAAATACGACGTGGTGCAACTGCTCGACTACGACCTGCACCCGGTGATGGCGCGGCTCGGAGCGCCGCTGGTCGATCCCGATGCGTACGTGATCTGCTCGGCCATGCTGAAGACCCACAACACCGTGGTCGCTACCATGTCGATCAAAAACATGGTGCTGGGTGCGCCGCTCCGGAGCGCGCCGGGCGAGACGGAGTGGAACGACAAGCGGAAGTATCACGTCGGGTTGCGCCAGACCCACTACAACATGCTGGTGACCGCCGAAAAAATGAAGCCGTTCTTCGGCGTCGCGGTGCTCGACGGATTACGAGGGCATGGAGGGCGACGGGCCGACGCAGGGCACTCCGGTCGAATCGCGCGTGGCCATTGCCTCCACTGATTTCCTGGCCGCCGATCGCGTGGGCCTCGAAGTGATGGGCATCAATCCGGATTGGGTCGGCTATCTCAACTACTGCAGCCAGGTCGGTATCGGCCAGTTCGATCTGGCGAAAATCGATGTGACCGGCGCAACCATCGCCTCGGTGCAGAAGAAATACAAGCTCCACGACGACATCAACCGCGAGCTCGAATGGATGGGCCCGCTGAAAGAGTTGCCGCCCGCGCGTAGGCAAGATCGCGCGGCCCAGCGATCTCTTCCTGGGATAGAGCTCTCGGCATCCTTGGGGAAGGCGCGCAGCTACTTGCCTTGGCGCGCCTTCGCGAGCAGCGCGTCGAATTCGCTGCGCGGCATCTTCAGCTTTTCGGGGTGGGCGTCGATCCAACTCGCGAAGGCATCGTATTTTTTCGCATTCCATCCGCCTTCGAACTCGGCGCCATTCTTGCCCTCCCGATTCAATTCGAAGTTGAAGTCGTCGGTCAGCGCGGTGAACTCCGCGTGGCTGACGGCCTCTTCGGCGAGGATGGCGGGAACAAACAGCACGCCTTCCGGCTTGGCCAGCACCAGGTCGCCGGGCAGAACCACGGCGCGCCCGATCCGGATCGGTGCGTTGATAGAAGTCAGCTCCATATCGGCCCATGCCGAGGGATCGTAGCCGCGATAGAAGCCGTTGAAGTCGGGAATCTCGCGGTTCTCCGCCTGGTCGCGGATGCCGGCGTCGAAGACGAATCCGGTATGCGTGTGCGCGGCCACGGCGTTGCCCAGGTTCGATCCAATGAGCGTGCCCTCGATGATCTTGCCGAACCCATCGGCGACGTACACGTCTCCGATCTGGAGTTCATTGATGGGCCACATATTGGTTCCGCCGACACGTCCTTCGGCTTTGCCCTCGGCGACAATGGCTTTGGCCATGTCGGGCCGCGTGGGCATGTACTGCGCGGTGAGCGCGCGGCCGGCAAAGGGTTTGTCGATGTGCAGCGCCTGCCAGCCTCCCTCGAACTGATTGCGGTAGCCCTTGTCGCGCAAATACTCCCACACGTCCTCGAGCGTCATGTCGACCGCGCGCGTCAGCAGAGAGTCAGGCAGCTTCGGCCGGCCGTCGGGAAAGCGGTCACCCTTCCACTCCGAGGTGTAGAAGAGCATTTGATCGCGCGTCATTTTTACCTGGCTGAGCGCGGGTGCCGTCCATACCAGTGCAGCCAACAAAGCTGTGCCAATGGCTTTTTTCAATTGCAGTTCTCCCCAGCAAGCTCATTCTTCATCCGGTCGCACTTCGGCTTCGCCGCCGATAGCGACCGAAGAGCATAGCCATTGTAGAACTGCTTCCCCGCGATTCCTAAAATGCTCCTGCGCCGACAAGCGCCTGCTTCATCCCCGCCCAGCTGATCCGCGTGGACTCTTCGGGCGTGGCGGCGCCATGCCAGTGTGTCTCCAGGCTGACCGCATCGCGGAAGCCGGCCTGTTTGAGGGCCTTGAATTGAGCCGTCCAATCGATGTAGCCCTTGTTGACCGGAGCCCACACGATTTTGCCCGCGTCATTCTTGGTTGCGTTCTTGCAGTGGCAGTGATGAATGCGGTTCTTGGGAAGCGTGTCCCAGGCGGCGGGGAATGCATCGAGTTCACCGCGCATGACGGCGTTGCCGGGGTCCCAGTTGAGGGCGAGGTGTGGCGTTTGAATGGCGTTCAGTGTCCGCGTGGCCTCGCGGCCTGTCGCCGTGTTGCACTCGAATTCGTTTTCCAGCACCAGGAGAATGCCCTGTTTGCCCGCGGTTTCGGCTGCCGAGCGGAGCTTTTCGTCAATCGCGGAGCGATACGGCGCGACGTCGTCGATGCGCCAGAAATCGAAGCACCGGACCTTGTCGGTTTTGAAGGCTTTCGCCAGCGCGATCGATTTCTGGAGGATCTCGTCCTGCTGCTTGAATGTGGCCTCGGCTGCGCCATGCAAATCGCCCTTTGAGCCGTAGGGCGAACGCGGAGCGTCGGGCCAATCCGTTTTGAACAATGGGCTGGCGATGTCGGTGACCTGGAGGTTGTATCGGGCCAGGATCTTCCGCGCCTCATCGATCTGATCCATGGGCAGGTCCATAAGGCTCTTGCCCCACATCGAGCGAAGTTCGATCCAACTCAAACCGAACTCCTGCGATACGACATGGCACGCGTGGTCGAAGTCCGGAGAGATCTCGTCGCTGATGACAGCAACTTTGAATGGAGATTTCGCTGCGTCGGCCAGGGTTCGGCGCGAAGCCGCAAACGTGGCCAGGGCCGCGGCTGCTGATCCGCAAAGGAAAGTTCGCCGGGAGGAATACGACATAGTCATCCTTTTCGCGTAGGCACGCAAAAGCGGCAGGTCCGATCTCTCATGATAATGGCCGGTCCCGCCATCACGGGCGAGAACCGGCCATCTCCAGCCTGAAGGTTCGAACTCGCTTCAGAAGGTGAACCGAAGCGATCCTTGCAAAGTACGGCCGCCGCCGATTCCATTCACGCTGCCCTGGCCGCTGCCCAGCGTGCCGGTGATGGTGCCAAAGCTGGAGGAGGTGACGCCGCTGCCGTTGGGTTGCCCAAACTGGGGCGTGTTGGTCAGCTGGAATGCATCGACACGAAATTCAAGGCCGGTTTCACGATAGATTGTGAACCGCTTGGACGCCGAAATATTGTTCTGCAAATACCCGGGCCCGCGGAACGCGTTTCTGCCCGTATTCCCAAGTCCGGGATTGGTGCATGGGGTTTGACCGGCGCAGCCGGAGGGCTGGGCGAAAGACGGTCGGATCGAACCACGGCTTTGTTGCGCCAATTCCTCCCAGTTTATGGAAAGGCTTAACCAATGTGGCAGTCTGCTGGGTTCCCGGAGTATTCAGTGTGCCGCCGTTGGCGGTGATCGTGAAGGGCAGGCCGGAGAGCACAGAGATGATGCCGGAGATCTTCCATCCTCCCAGCACGGCATCACCCACGCCCGAGTTGAAGATCTTGTGACCGCGGCCGAACGGCAACTCGTAAGTGAAGCTCTGTTCGAAGTTGAGCGCGCGGTCCCAGTCCACGGGAGCGTAGTTGCGCCGCCAGTTGATGAAGAACGTCAGCCCGCCGTCGTCGCCGCTGATGTAGCCCAGCCCCTTGCCCCAGGTAAACGCGGAGGTGAACGAAAGGCCGTGCGAGAAGCGCTTGTCGAGGTTGGCCTGCAGCGACTGGTAATTGGACGAGAAGCCCAGGAAATACTGGTTGGTTGCGGCCGTCCGTCCAAAGCTGGCGTATTCGGGAGACGACTTTGCGCCGCCGCCATAGGTGCTGGGCAGGTTGATGTTCTGGGCGCCGGAGATATTGGTTCCATGATTGGCCACATAGGCAAGCTGGAACGACAGATCCCAGGGCAAGGACTGCTGCAAAGCGATATTCCATGAATCCGCATAGGGATTCTTGTAGTTCTTTGGAATGTAGACGTACACCTGGCTGGTGAGAAACGGGGTGTTCGTGGGGATGATTCCATTGGAGGGAATGGTAACCGGCACAGGCGCGGGGAATCCGGCCTGGAAAGTGGCCACGGTCACTCCGTCGGCCAAGACGGCGGGTGTGAATCCCGAACTGCCCGTGGGTTGATAGCTGTTGTTGGCGCGAATCGGATAGTTATAGGCATAGGTGTTATCCGGGAAAGGCGTGTAGCTGATACCGAATCCGCCGCGGATGACCGTGTTGTTCCGGACCCGGTACGCGAAACCGGTGCGCGGAGCGAAGTATTGATAGTGAGTCGTCATTCCGAGGTTGGAGGGGTTGCCGCCCAGGCCGGCCAGCACCAGCTGGTTGTTCACCGGATCGTAGTTGGAGAAGCCCCCGTCGATCGCAGGAGTCGCGGGAGGATAGAAATCCCAGCGCAAGCCAAGGTCAAGGGTGAGCTTTGAACTGGCCTGCCATTTGTCGCTGGCGAAGCCAAAGATCCACCACTGGCGATAGCGGGGGAAGAACGTGTTGAGATCGCGGCCGGTCTGGCTGGGCTGATCGAGCAGAAAGCTGGCGATGTCGTTGGCCACCGTGGTTCCGGGCGAACTTGCATCCGAGGTCTGAACATCGGAGAAGGTGAAGGCTCCGCGCGGGCTGAAAGTCTGATCCTGCAGCAGGTCGTCGCGCACGCGGCGAACGTCCACGCCCCACTTGATGGTGTGGTTCCCGGAAATCTTGGTCCAGTTGTTGACAAAATCGATGTTCGACTCGGCGCGGATCCAGGGCACTGAAGCGGAGTAGCCAATGATTGGGTTGGAAAAGCCGCCGTTGATGGTCATAGCGACCTGGCCGCTGGTGAACGGCTGTCCGTCGATGTTCACGCCGGGCACGCCAAGCTTGGTTGCGTCGTCGGTTCCATAATCGTTGGGCTGTGCCTGGTTGCCCAGGTGCGCAACGCCGATCCGCGCTTCCGTGAGGAAGGTGGGCGAGAACACGTGGTCGTAATTGATGCCGGTGCTGTAGGCGGTCTGGTCGCCCGTTCCCTGAAAACCGCCGCCCTGCGGGCCGCCGAGGAATGATCCGAAAGCGGCTTCCTGGAAGGTCTCGGCCTTCTGCCAGCTGTAGCGGCCGCTGAAGTGGTTCTTCTCCGTCAGCGAGAAGTCCGCCTTGATGTCGAAGCTATTGGTCGTCTTGGTGAAGGGCAGGTTGGTGGTGTAGTTGTTGGCGGGATTGTTGAGCGGCTTGGTGCTTAGCTTGCCGAAGGTCGCGGCCGCCGCGTTGAGTTGCTGAAGCGCGGACAGTGAAACCGGATTCACGCGGCTGAAGGGTATTTGGTTATTCGTAAACGGAGTGCGATGGCGTGGTTTGTCCATCGCCGGTGGCGGGGTCGTAGATCTGGCCCTTGGTTCCGTTGTAGGCGCCGCTGAGGTCGATGCAGCCGGTCGGATCGGAACAGCCTGGGCGTCAAACCCGCGTTGGTGATATACCGTGAATCGGGAATCGTGAACGTGCTCCCAACCGACTCGTGGTCGGAGGTGTGCAGGTAGTCGCCAAAGATGAACAACTTGTCCTTGATAATCGGACCGCCCACCGAGCCGCCGAAGTAGTTGTACGAGAGATGGCCGAGCGGACCGCCGAAATAAGACCGGGCGTTCAGATCGTTGTTCTGGATGTATTCGAAAAGGCTGCCGTGAAAGCTGTTGGTGCCGGACTTGAGCATCACGTTGGTCACAGCGCCCGTGGCGCGGCCAAGTTCCGCCTCAAAGTTGTTGGTCGAGATGTCGACCGCCGAGATAGATTCCGCGGGAGGAATGATGATCTGCAGCAGGCCGGTTCGTTCGTCGTCGTCGACGCCCTCAATCTGGTAGAGATTGCCCTGGCGCGGCAACCCGTTCACTTCAGTCTGCAGGGAACTGGCGGCATTGAAGAACTGGGAATGCTGGAACGTCGCCGGCGCGGCGCCGGGAACCAGGTTGATGAGCGATTGAAAGTTGCGGTTGGTGCCCAGCGGCATATCCACTATGTCCTGCGTCTCGAGCTTGGTGCTGATGTCGGCCCGGTCCGTCTGAAGCACGGGGGGCGCGGTTGTCACCATGATCGTCTCGGACACGTCGCCGGTCTGAAGCGTAAGATCGACGCGAGTCGCGGAATTGCTGGCCAGGTCGACGTTCTGTTGCGTGGCCTTCTTGAATCCCTTCGCCTCCACGGTAACGCTGTAGGGTCCGGGCTGCATGTCAGGGAAGGTGTAGTTGCCGCTTTCGTTGGTCGTCGCCTCGTGCGAGCGCACCGGTGGATGTCTGTGTGGCCATAATCCTGGCGCCGCCGACTGCCGCCCCGGTGGCATCGGTTATAGTTCCCAGAAGTGTGCCGTTGACAGCCTGGCCCGAAGATGGCTGCGTGGCCCAAAGGAATATTGTGACGAAAACCGTCGCTAGGAGCGTTTTGAACGCGCCGCGTAAATTCATGGGAAGCCTCCAAAAATCGAATCAAAAGTCCAATTAAATCTGTACCGCTCTTCAATCCGTGCAGCAAACGTATCATCCCTCCGGATTGAGTTGTCAAGGATAGTGATTACCCCGGCGTAGGTATCATCAAACTGGCCTTTTCCGCGGCATTTAGAGTGTGCCCTGGGTTGGGATATCGGCGCGCCGTCAACTGTGCCGGGCGATCATGCCGGAGCGTGGAATTCCGAAGCCGCGGTAAGTCCTCCATCGACGACGTGAAGAATCCCGGTAATTCCCTCCGAGTCATCCGAGACGAGATACACGGCGGCGCGAGCCACGTCCTCGGGACTTAGTATCTCCCCCGTAGGGACGCGCGAAAGACGGGCGCGAATCCTGGCGTCGCCTTCGCTTCCATCCCCCATATGTTCGCGCAGCATCGGTGTGTCGGTGATGCCGGGGCAGATGCAGTTCATTTGCGCATTCTTCCGCGAATGCGGTCGCGGCCTAAATCAAGTGCGAGCGACTTGGTCAGCGGTCCGTGAACCACAGGAATCGTGCCCGAGCATGGCCGGAGACGGGAATGATGCGCAGCCGATTACGGTGCAGATCGTCGACGCCCAGGGGCGCGTCGTGCCCACCGCGGATCTCCCGGTGACTTTCTCCGTCAGCGGTCCGGCGACCATTATCGGATTGAACAATGGCGACCCGACCAACCACGAGCCCGAGAAAGGGAACCAGCACAGCACGTATCGCGGATTAGCCCAGGTCATTGTGCAGAGTGAGTCGGGTGGCCTCGGAACATTCACCCTCCGTGCCGCGAGCCCTGACCTGGTTGACGGCGGCGTTTCGATAAACGTCGTTGGGGCAGCCACTCTCCCGGCTGTCGCTGAGTTGCGAACCCATCGCCGGTCCGGATTCGAGAACTAGTTACATCGAAGTCGACAGGAGAAAGAAGAACATCGAAGCTCCGAGCGCCGCCACGCGAAACCGGTGCATCCTGTCCCACTTCCGGTGTTGCTGGCGGGCGACTTCAGCAATGGAAGTCGAACCCGTCTGCGCCAATCGGTTATTGATTGGCACCAGAAAGAGCAATGGTGAGCACGATGACCGCGGCCCAGATGACGCTGGCGATGGCCAGCAGGGCGGCCCCCGATTCGTGCCGCCGCACGATCGTTTCGGCAATCAGCAACACCAAGCTCGCGAGTACCAGAACGGCATGGCCGTACCGAGCCTCTTGGCGAACAGGCGCGTGGCCGTCAGCTGTACCGGATTCTCGAGCTTCCAGAGAATCGGATTGATGAATACAGACACGGCAAGTTCGGTGCCGATCATCAGGCCAATGCAACCAGTGGTAAGGATGTCAAGAATCCGCAGCATATCCTCTCCTGCGCTTTAGACGCGATCCAAATGCAGCCCGATTCATCCCATCTGCGGGCAATTTCGGTTGAGTTGCGGCAGGCGCGATTTTTATTGGCATTTCACTCCGATTCCGCGCTACACTCTAAAAACCCGCCGGACCTCCGGCCCATGGAGGAGAACAATGTTCCAGCTTAGCGTCGTACGAATTCGACCTTCTCGCTGAACATTGCCTCGGGCTTTTAAGCCATTGCCGCACCCTGCGGCAACCCGAGGATGACTCAGCCCCGGGTGATTGCACTGCACAACTCAGATTGACCGCAGCGTTACCCATAGCTTCGTGCCCGCGCATCCGCGTGGCATGTGGAGCTTCCCCATGTCCGTTCTTGAAACCACCACGCCGCAGCCGGCCGACGGCCGCGCGCAAAGTCTTATGGTCCCGCGTAGCGAAGTTCTGGGAGGCTGTCCGTGAAGCCCTCAAAGGCTCGCACCAGGACTACACCACCGGCAGCCTCAACCGCTCCATCCTCCTGCTCGCCATTCCCATGGTGCTGGAGATGGTGCTCGAATCGCTCTTTGCCGTTGTCGATGTGTTCTGGGTAGGTCGCCTCGGCGCCAACGCTGTCGCCACCGTCGGCCTCACCGAGTCGCTGCTGGCGCTGGTCTTTGCCATTGGCCTCGGCCTCTCGCTTTCCACCACTGCCATGGTGGCGCGCCGTATCGGCGAGAAGGATCCCGAGGACGCCGCCATCGCCGGCGTGCAGGCCATCGTGCTCGGGCTCGTGATCTCGCTCGGCATGGGCATCCCGGCCGGCATCTTTGCGCCGCAGTTGCTTCACCTGATGGGAGCATCGCCGGCCATCGTTGCCGAAGGTTCCGGCTACGCTCGCATTGCACTCGGTGGATGCGGCGCCATCATCCTGCTGTTCCTCAACAACGCCATCTTCCGCGGTGCGGGCGATGCGGCCATCGCCATGCGCCTGCTGTGGGTGTCGAACATCATCAACCTGATCCTCGATCCATGCCTCATCTTTGGCTTGCGGATCGGGCCTGTCACGTTTCCGCACCTCGGCGTCACCGGCGCGGCGCTGGCTACCTTTACCGGCCGCAGCATCGGCGTGCTGTACCAGTTCTACCGGCTGCTCAAGGGTTCGGAGCGCATCCGCATCCTGGTCCGCCATCTGCGCTTCAACGCGGGCGTCATGCTGCGCCTGTTGCGGGTTTCGCTCACCGGCATGCTGCAGTTCGCCATCGCCAATGCGAGCTGGATCTTCCTCGTCCGGATCGTCTCGATCTTCGGTTCGGCATCGGTGGCCGGCTACACGGTGGCCATTCGCATCGTGGTGTTCTTCATCCTCCCCTCGTGGGGACTGAGCAACGCCGCGGCCACGCTCGTCGGCCAGAACCTCGGCGCGCGCCGGCCGGATCGTGCTGCCCAGGCCGTCTGGCGAACGGGCTTCTACAACATGGTGTTTCTCGGCTCCATCGGCGTGTTCTTTGTCATCTTTGCCACGCCGGTGGTCAAACTCTTCGTCTCCGACCCGGCGGTGATCCCCATTGCCGCGGTCGCTCTGCGAACCTTCGCCTGCGGAAATATCGGCTATGCCTACGGAATGGTGATGCTGCAGGCGTTCAACGGCGCTGGCGATACCCTGACGCCGACGATCGTCAACTTCTTCGGCTTCTGGGTACTGGAATTGCCCCTGGCCTGGGTATTGGCCGTCAACCTCCACCTCCAGGCCGAAGGCGCATTCCTCGCCATCGTCATAGCGGAGTGCTCCATGGCTGTCGCCGGCATCATCCTGTTCCGGCAGGGGCGATGGAAAAAGAAAATGATCTGACCACTGGGTGGGATTCCACGAATGCTCCGTGCCCCATCCTTGCGACTCCGTTCGGTCGCAAGGGTGGGAAACCACGGACCCAAACCGGCCGCTTTTTGAAACTGTCCTCGCCTCGATTTCTTGCTCAATCCCCGGAATCTCTTAGCCCCTCAGCCACATCTGAGAGAATGATGTTGGTGAATTCGAAGCTAAATTCTGCGATCCCGCAGGCGGCCGTATTCGTGTGCGCCGCGATCCTCTGCGCCGGATCTCTCTCGTTCGCCCAGGGCCAGAATCCGTCATCCGCCGCCAATCCGTTTTTCGGCAGCGTCACCGCCCATCCGGCCACCGACGACATCCTGAAGCTTTCACTCGACGACGCCGTGCACCGCGGTCTCGAGACCAATCTCGGGCTCAAGCAGGCGGAGTACAGCGAAAAAGCCATCGACGGCCAGAAAAAGCAGGCCCTGCAGGAATTCCTGCCCACCATTACGCTCGTCGGCGATACCGGCTTTTATCAGCACAACCTGGCCGCGCTGGGTTTCGGCCCGGGATTCATCGACAAGATAGGCGACCTGTTTCCGGGCGGTCTTCCATCCGGCTTCTCCCTCATCACCCAGGACACGCTCACCGAGGGCAAACTCCAGCTGAAGCAGACTCTTTTCTCCGGCCCGGTCATCGCCGGCTGGCGAGCGGCGGGAGCGGCTACGCGCGCCGCCCATTTTGCCAAAATGTCTGCCCGCGGCGAAGTGGTACAGCAGGTGGCCTCGGCCTATCTGCATGCCATTGCGGCGGCAAGCGAGGTGGACAACACCCGGGCGCTCGTACAGGAAGCCCAGGTCCTCCTGGACCAGGCGCGCGCCGCGCACGATGCCGGCACCGCCTCCAATCTCGATGAGCTCCGCGCCCGGGTTCAGCTCCAGGCCCAGCAGCAGTCCTTGATCAATGCTCAGAACAATCTGGACAAACAACTGATCCTGCTCAAACGCGAAATCGGCCTCGATCCGGGCCAGAAGATGAACCTTACCGATCGCGCTCCCTACAGCGATCTGGCCACGCAAACCCCGGAAGAAGTCCGCGCCGTTGCCTACCAGAATCGCCAGGATTACCAGAACCTGCAGAACCAGGTAGTCGAGTACAAGGCCATCTACAACGCCTATCGCAGCCAGCGCCTGCCCACCCTCAGCTTTTCGCGGCAATTATGGAGTCAGTGCTGTCGGCGGCGTGGGTACGCACGGAACATTTGTCGCCGAGGGCACCCTGAGCGTCCCGCTTTTCCGCGAGGCCAGTCTGCGCGGCAACGAGCAGGCCTCGCGTGCGGAACTCGATTCGGTCAACTCCCAGCTGGATAGCCTTCGCGGACAAATCGACCAGCAGGTGCGTTCGGCTCTGCTCGACGTCGGAGCCACCGCAAAACTGGTCGAAGTCTCGCGGTCCAATGTCGAGCTGGCCACCCGCGCCCTCAGCGACGAAACCGACCGCGTCAATGCCGGCGTCGACGATAACCTGCCTCTGGTAACCGCCCAGGCCACATTAGCCAACGCACAAACCGTTCTGGTCGAGAGCCTCTACCAGTACAATGTCTCCAAGCTGGCATTGGCCAGGGCCGCGGGCATTCTCGAGCAGCAGTACCGCGTCTATCTGGGGCGATAACAACCGGCACAAAGATCCGGATCACCCCGAAATCGCATGACTCGGTCCCTTACGAACGCCTTCTTGCCTCACATAACGAAGCCGCGTAGTACATTCATCGTCGAATCTGAACGTCTCTTACCGCGAATCTGTCGAGTGGACTCTAAGTAGGCGTTCGTCCTATCGGTTGAGACGCGTCCTGCAACCCTCCCCGTACCCTGGATTCGAGAGGCACGATTACCATGTCCCGAAAGCTGTCGATCAAGTACTATGTTGAGCCTGACGCGGAGGCCCTCGCGCGCCGCGCCGCCCACCATTTTGTGGAAATGGTATCCGAGGCCGCGGAGGCCAATGGCCGCGTTCGCATCGCCATCAGCGGCGGGTCCACTCCCAAGGCGGCGTTTCAATTGCTCGCCGATCCCAACCAGCCCTGGCGCCAGCGCATGCCGTGGGAGGCTCTCGATATCTTCTGGGTAGACGAACGCACCGTGCCGCCCGATCACCCCGAAAGCAATTACCGCATGACGCGCGAAGCCCTGCTCGATCACGTGCCGCTCCGGCCCGAGCAGATCCATCGCATGGAAGGCGAACTCGAGCCCGAAGTCGCCGCGGCCCGCTACGAATCCGAGCTTCGCAACAGCCTTTCGCCTCGAAGGCGCGGAATGTCCTCGATTCGATCTCGTCTCGCTGGGCATGGGCGACGACGGCCATACCGCCTCGCTCTTTCCCCATACCGAGGCGCTCCACGAGATGGGCCGCCTCGTCACCGCCAACCAGGTCCCGCAGAAAGATACCTGGCGCATCACCCTCACCTGGCCGGTCATCAACCACGCCCGCTCCGTCTTTTTTCTGATTGCCGGCGCCGACAAGGCTGCCCCTGTTCACGAAGTTTTCACAGGACCGCGCGATCCCGAGCGCCTCCCCAGTCAACTCATATGGCCCTCAAGCGGTATACTCACTCTGTTTTTGGATAAGGCCGCTGCCGCACTTCTACCCGCAACGGATGGCGAAGGTTGCGGCGTCCTGGAGAGAGAAAGATGATTCTGGCCGGAGACGTAGGCGGCACCAAGGTCCACCTGGCGCTGTACGACTTTATCAACGGAAAATTGACCTATTCCCGGGAAGAACGATTTCCCGCCAAGGAATATTCCGGCCTCGAAGCCATCGTGAAGGAGTTTCTGGGCGCCGACCAGCCGTGGGCGGCATGCTTTGGCGTGCCCGGTCCGGTGCGGCATGGGCGCCTCCGCCTCACCAACCTGCCCTGGACGCTCGACAGCCGCGAACTCGCCGTCGCTCTCCACATCCAGCACGTGTTCCTGATCAACGACCTCGAAGCCAACGGCTATGGCATCGCCGAATTGACCCCCGACCAGATTCACACTTTGAGCGAAGGCGACCCCGGCCAGATCGGCAATCGCGCCCTCATTGCCGCCGGCACCGGCCTGGGCGAAGGCCTCCTGATCTGGAATGGCCACATGCACATCCCCTATCCCTCCGAAGGCGGCCACGCCGATTTCTCCCCGCGCAACGAAGATGAAATCGACCTGCTTCGCTTTCTCAAGCAGAAGTACAACGGCCGCATCAGTTGGGAGCGCGTGGTCAGCGGCATGGGCATGACCAACATTTACGAGTTCCTGCGCGACGTGCGCGGGATGGAAGAGCCTGCCTGGCTTGCTGAGCAAATGGCCGCCGCCGACGACCCCAATGCCGTGATCACCGAATTGGGTCTCGCCGCCAAAAGCGAAATCTGCGAGAAGACCCTCGACATGTTTGTCTCCGCCTATGGCGCCGAAGCCGGCAACCTTGCGCTCAAGGTGCTGTCGGTGGGCGGCCTCTATATCGGCGGCGGCATCGGTCCGCGCATCCTCGAGAAGCTGAAGGACGGAACCTTCATGAAGGCCTTCACCGACAAGGGCCGGCTGAGCCAGCTTCTCATCAACATGCCGGTGCGAGTGATTCTCGAGAGCCGTGCCGCCGTGCTCGGCGCCGCCGCCTACGCCGAAGCCCGCGCCGCCGAAATGAGCGGAGTGTCGCCCCGCGCCGCGTCGGTCAAGATTTAGGGAAACCACGAATCGAATCGTTTCGAATCAGGCCGGCTAGATGCCGGGACCGAAACTTTCCAATCGTCCACGACTCGCCCACAACCTCGGTCCGAGACTCGTTCCTCTCCTCCAAAGCTCTGTCATCCTGAGCGCAGCGAAGGATCTGCGGTTGTCCTTGGACTCGCAAAAGCGACATACCACCGAGCAGGCAACCTTCCGGGAGTTTCGGCGTAACGCACCACCTTCGCTATCCCAAAAACGCTGTCATCCTGAACGCAGTGAAGGATCTGCGGTTGCTTCTGCGAGTTTGCACAGCAGGGATACTTCCGAATTGCCCACGACCCGACCCCAATGCCGTGTCCGGCACGCACCCGCTACCCCAAAGCAATGTCATCCTGAACGCAGCGCAGGATCTGCGGCTGCCGTTGGGAGTTTCAAAGTGGCATTATTTCCGAGTAGTCCACATCTATGTAAGTCATAGTCAAGAGAAAAGCACAGGTGTCCCTTGGCGCGCTCAGGAGAGCGCGCATTGATCGAATCAGGATGTGCCGTTACGCATCTGTGGCCTCTCGGCCGTTGATTCCTGCCCTGAAGCAGAACCATACATCCATTTGCAGCCTCGGGCTCTGAAGAGCCGTCGCCGAAGATTGAGTTTGTGTTCTCTGCCAGTCCCGAAACAATTCGTGGTGAGCCTCCGGAGTGTGAGCTCCTTCGCCGAGTGGACTACTTGCAGGACCTGGCAGTCTGCGCACCGAGTCATCCTGATGCTTTTTCATTCTTAGGCAGGTCTTTAGGCTGCCGCCGTACCTGGGAACTTTTCCGCAGGCACGATATCCTGTTTTCTGCGTTCTACCGCGAGGATCCAGCAAACCAGTTTCCTGGCCACAGCCAGGGTGGCGCGGTTTCGATGTCTCTCTGCTTGTTGCGCTGCTTGGAAATGGGCATGCGCATCACCTTGTCGGCCGAACTCCTCTCCGCTCCGCACAATCCGCAATAACTGATGGCCTGCTTGATCGATCGAAAGCGCGTGACATGGTCTGGCCTGCCCGATGTTTTGTGCCAGGGAAGAGTTAGTTTAGCGCAGTCATCTCTGAGTTCAGATAGCCGTCGTCGTAGTCGGGGGTGTGGGAAAGTGGAAAGCGTTTTGTGCGTTCCACTTTTCCATGCCCCGCTTTCAGTTCGCAGTGCCACGCTTCTGGCGCGGGGGGTCTGTATCCCAGCGACGAGTGCGGCCTGATGGTGTTGTAGTGCACGCGCCAGCGTTCGGCCAGCACGCGCAGTTCCTTAAGCGAGTAGAAGATTTCTCCGTTGAGGAATTCATCCCGGAGCTTGGAGTTGAATGATTCACAGTAGCCGTTCTCCCATGGAGAGCCGGGTTCGATATACATTGTCTTGGCGCCGGTGTTGATCAGCCACTGGCGCAGGTCTTTAGCAACGAACTCGGGGCCATTGTCTGAGCGTAGATGTTCCGGTACGCCGCGCTCGACCATGACATCCGCCAGCGCTTCGATCACCTTGGCCGATGTCCATTTCCGATCGGAACGGATCAGCAGGCACTCACGAGTGTATTCGTCGATCAGATTCAATAGGCGCACCCTTCTCCCGTCATGCGTACACGCACTGACGAAGTCGTAACTCCATACATGGTTCGCGTGCGTCGGCCTGAGCCGTACACACGATCCATCGTTGAGCCACAACCGCCCGCGCGGTTTCTGCCTCTGCGGAACCTTGAGCCCTTCACGACGCCAGATTCGCTCCACCCGGTCTTTGCCCACCTGCCAGCCAGCACGTTTGAGCAACGCTGTGATTCTGCGATAGCCATAACGCCCGTACTGCCTGGCAAGCGCGATGATGGCCTGGGTCAGCTGATCTTCGTCTTCCCGATGCGTCGGCCGGTAGCGCTGTGCATGGAACACCGCTTGACGGCGTCGTTCAGGGCTTAGAAGTTTCCCGATGCAATGTCCTTCAGCACCAGTTTTTCCAGGCTCAGCTCGCTGACCAAACGCTTCAGCTTGCCATTTTCTTGCTCAAGCTCCTTGAGCCGGCGCGCCTGGTCCACTTGCAAGCCGCCATACTCTTTGCGCCAACGGTAGTACGTCTGCTCCACAATGCCGGCGTCCCGGCAGGCATGCTCGGTCGACTTCCCGTTCGCCACCGCAACTTCGATCTGCCGCAACAAGTTCACCACCTGCTCAGGCTGGTACTTCTTCCCTGGGCCATATGCTCTCCTTGTCCAGTGTCTCTCTTCTCCACTGGCACAATTCAAGCCGGGCAGACCACATGCGCCGCGAGGTGAATTCAGGTCCGTTGTCCGAGCGCAGGCCTTCCGGCAGGCCGCGCTCGTCAATCAGCCGCTCCAGCACACGTGTTACGCGCCGCCGAACCGAGACAGGTATCTGCTTCCAGCGCCAGGCACTCGCGGGTAAAAACGTCCACCACACTCAAAATGCGCACCATGCGACCATTTGCCAGCCCGTCCACGATGAAGTCCATCGCCCATTCCTGGTTAGCCCGCGTCAGTCGCGGCTCTGCCGCATGTTCCCGCATCAATCGCTTTCGCCTGCGTCGGCGCACCGCTAAGCCCTCTTCTCTGTACAGCCGTAAACTCGCTTCACGTTCACTGCCTGACCGCGACGCTCCAGAACCGCGTGCAATCTTCGGTAGCCGATATCGTGGCTTCTGCCTGTGCCAGCTTCAGCAACTCCTCGCGCAGCTCCGCGTTCCGATCCGGCCTCGGTTCATACCGATAACTGGCGCGATCCACCCCCACAGCTTGCAAGCCCTGCGTTCACTCAGATGAAATCCCGCCGAGACGAACGCCACTCTTCCCTCAGCCGGCAAGCTCCACCCGTTTTTTCGGATCACCGCTTTCAGTGCTTCGCGTCCAGGCTCAGTCGGCCACCAGCGCCTTCAGCCGCCGGTTCTCATCTTCCATCTGCCGCAACCGTTGGCTTCGCTCACATCCATGCCACCGTACTTCGACTTCCAGTTGTAGAACGTCGCCTCGCTGATTCCATGCTCCCGGCACAGATCCGCCGTCTTCACGCCCGCCTCATGCTGCTTCAGAATCCCGATGATCTGCTCTTCCGTGTACCGGCTCTTCTTCATCCCAGTCCTCCCGTTCAGATTACGAGAGAACTCTAGCTTTCCCTGGTTGAGTTTTTCGGAGGCAGGTCAGGTTGTTACTATAAGAGTAACTGCCGGTTGGGCCACGACTCTCCCGCGATAGCGGAGAGAAGGTTTTCCACCCATGAGAGCATGCTTGTGATTTACCAAGGCAGCAACCCGCTTTTAACTTTAAACTCCAACTCATGAGAGACCGCACGAAGGTGATCATCGGCTTTGGATCGATTTGGGGTCTCTTCGCCTTCGGGGCCTTACTCTACGGCTCATTCACGCTCGGCGCTAACGTTACTCTCCCAGAGGTAGTGGCTCTTGCCCTGTATGGGCTGACGATTCTGCCATCGTGCATCATAGCGATCTGGTACCGAAGACTGGTCGCCTATTGGCTCATTGCTCTCAGTCCTGTCGTGGCATTTGGGTTTGTTTACCAGTTGATTGCGCAGAACACTTCGGAAACAGCGAGTGGGCAGATGGCGTCCCGTATCGCGTTCTTCGTGATCATTGCTGGAATCCCTGCATTAATAGGAGCGCTCCTGCTAACAGCCGAACCTCGAAATGGGTAGAGATAAGCTTCCTGCCGACGATCTGCGCAGTTCTGGGACTATCACCGCCTATGGGGAAGTTACCATTTGGTAAACGCCGTCGCCTTGAATTTCTGCATGCTACCCTACTTTGGCCTCCATTTTAGGAAGTTTCCGGCGTTTTGGAGGCCCTACAACTTTTAGAATCTGGGCAATTAGTGGCCGCTCGTTCATTAATTGCTCCCCTCGACAATATTTCCGACTCTATGGCCTTCGCCCACACCATCGGCAACATCCGTTACACGTTCGCCAGCCTGCGCGAACTGCTCGCGAAAGCGACGCCCCTGCGCAGCGGAGATGTGCTGGCCGGTGTTGCGGCCCAGTCAGCCGAGGAGCGCGTGGCGGCCCAGTTTGCCCTGGCTGACCTGCCCCTCACCCACTTCCTTTCCGAACACGTCGTCCCGTACGAAGACGGACGAAGTCACGCGCCTGATCGCGGACACGCATGACGCCGCAGGCTTTTGCGCCGATCCAAGGTTTCACGGTGGGCGAACTGCGCGACTGGCTGCTCTCCGATGAAGCCACGCCCGAGCGGCTGGCCGCGCTTGCCCCCGGCCTTACGCCGGAGATGGCGGCTGCCGTCAGCAAGCTGATGCGGGTGCAGGACCTGATTCTCGCCGCCGCGCAAAATCCGCGTCGTCACGCGCTTTCGCACCACCGTTGGACTGCCCGGCCGGCTGAGTGCGCGCCTTCAGCCCAATCATCCCACCGACGATCCGATGGGCATTGCCGCTTCCATTCTCGACGGGCTGCTCCTCGGTTCCGGCGATGCCGTAATCGGCATCAATCCGGCCGGCGACGACGTCGCCGTGACCGCGCGATTGCTGCGCCTGATCGATGACCTGCGCCAGCGCTTCCAGATACCGGTACAGAGTTGCGTTCTGGCCCACGTCACCACGCAGATGGCGGCCCTCGCGGCGGGCGCGCCCGTGGACCTGATCTTTCAGTCCATCGCCGGCACCGAGGCTGCCAATCGCAGCTTCGGCGTGAATCTGTCGCTGCTGCGCGAGGCCCACGATGCCGGGAAATCGCTTCGCCGCGGCGAAGTGTGCGCCGATGGAACGGTGGGCGACAACATCATGTATTTCGAAACCGGCCAGGGCTCGGCGCTTTCCGCCAATGCTCATCACGGCGTGGACCAGCAGACCCTTGAAGCCCGCGCCTATGCGGTGGCGCGGCATTTTCGACCCATGCTGGTGAACACCGTGGTCGGCTTCATCGGGCCCGAGTACCTGTACGACGGCAAACAGATCACGCGCGCCGGCCTCGAAGATCACTTCTGCGGCAAGCTGCTTGGCCTGCCGATGGGATGCGACGTCTGCTATACCAATCATGCCGAGGCCGACCAGGACGACATGGATGCGCTGCTGACGCTTCTCGGCGCCGCCGGCGTGAACTACATCATGGGCGTTCCCGGCGCCGACGACGTGATGCTCAACTACCAGAGCACCAGTTATCACGACGCGCTCTATCTTCGTCGCGTGCTGGGGCTCCGGCCGGCTCCGGAATTCGAAGCCTGGCTGGGCGGTGAGGACTTCGGCCGGCTGCAGTTCGAGGCCGGCGATCCAGAAAGGCTGCTTCGAGCATGAACGATCTTGCCCGGCCCCCCTTCGCCGCCCGGCTTCGCGCATTGACGCCGGCGCGCGTGGGACTGGGCCGCACCGGCGTCAGTCTGCAGACCCGCGATGTGCTCGGATTTCAACTCGCCCATGCCCAGGCGCGCGATGCCGTGCATGCCCGCCTGGAAACCGGAAACCTGGCCGCCGCGATCGGAGCCATTGTTCAACCCACTCCTGTGATCCGCCTGCATTCCGCCGCTCCGGACCGGGCGGCCTACCTGCAGCGGCCGGACCTCGGACGCAAGCTCGACGAAAGCAGCCGTCAGATCCTGGCCCGGATCGAGCCGGCGGCACGCGATCTGGCCCTGGTTGTGGCCGATGGCCTCTCCGCTCTCGCCGTCGAGCGCCATGTGCCCGGCCTGTTAGCAGGAACTCCTGCCCCGCCTCGTCGATTGGAGAATCGCGCCCGTCTGCATCGTGGAGCAGGGCCGCGTAGCCATTGGCGACGAGATCGGCTTGCTGCTTCAGGCCGAATTATCCGTGATTCTCATCGGGGAAAGGCCCGGCCTCAGCTCACCCGACTCGCTTGGCGCCTACATCACCTGGCAACCTCAACCGGGAAGGACGGACGCCGAGCGCAATTGCATTTCCAACATTCGGGCCGAAGGCCTGGGCTATCAGGACGCCGCCGGACAGATCATGAATTCCCTCACAGCCGCGCGGCGCCACAAGCTTACAGGCACCGCATTAGCCGAGGCCGCCCGCAAGCTCCGGAACGGCCTGCCGGAGGGCAGGGAACCATGATGCGCTGGGTGCGTTGGTTCGCCATTGCCCTGGCCGCCGCTGCGGTCGTTGCTTTTGCGGGCGACTGGGTCGTCTTCAACGTGAGGGGCGGCGTCACCGAGAAAGTGACGGTGAGCCATTTCCTCTCCGCTCCTCTCAAAAACAACAAGGAGGAACTCGACTATCTCGGCTCGGAAGAGGTGACGTGTTCCGTCTCGCTGTTTCCCCAGGGCGGTCATGCCCCCTGCTGGTATCTCCGCAGCCACAAGAACCAGGTCACCAACATCTAGACCCGCAGCTGCGCGTACACCTGGCGCGCTGTATCTGACAGCGCCCAATGGACGGGTTATGAGGTGCGCGGTGCCGTGATTGATCTGCAGAGTTTTAGGCTGCGAAATGCGAATCGAGTGAAGAAAAGCCACCCTCCCTGAGCCTGGGACAGCAAAAATCAACCACGCAAGCCTCCGAAAAGTGTCATGCGCAAAAAGCACTTTGGACCCAAAAAGGCAGGTTATGAACCATTAATTTCGCGGTGTTTGGGAAATATCTGTTGCAGTTTCTTATATTTACCGCGATACCGACTCGAAAAGCGTGACCCACCCCCCAGCGATAAAGCGCGGTGTAACTGTGGTTCCGGTCTTAAGTACATTTAAATCAACACATGCAGCCGAGCTCTTGCACACATTTACAGCGCCAGTAAAACTGTATGCCAGTACAGCCCATCGACGAACCACGCGCTTACCTCACGCAAGTTCGTGATGCCAGTCACGCAGCATCGGCGCCGGATCGCAATACCATCGTCCAATCTCTTTGATTGCCCGAGGCATTATGTTCAGCCATACCCAGAATGAGAATGGCACCTACAATACGCGCTGCCTCTACTGCTTCATGACGGTCGCTTCGGCGGTGGAATCCGTCGAGGAACTGGAGCAACTGGAGACGCATCACATCTGCCCGGAGAGGGCATTGTCCGACCTTCTTGCCCGCAGCACCGCCGCGCGTCCTCCCGTCCACCCGCATTGAACTCTACTGGTTCAACGGCTTCTCCGGAGCGGCTGCGCCCTCTGGCGGCTTGGCGTGGCCGTTCGACATCTTTTTGAAGAGATCTTCGTCCGCCGCTTTGTTTAACTTACTGGCCTTCTCCAATTCCGCCTTGGCTTCGTCCGTTCTGCCCATCGTCCGGTAAAGCCGGCCCAGCCGCCAGTGGACGTTCACGTCATTGGGATTGAGCTTTTCGGCGAGAGTCAGCTCCCGGAGGGCACCCTCGTTGTCGCCGGCATCGCTTAGCAGGATACCCAGATCGAGGTGGGCCAGGGGCTGCGCGGGATCGAGCTGCACCGCCTTTTCCAGGATCGGTTTGGCTTCGGCGGGCTGGTTCAGTTGAATTTTCGAGTCGCCGAGATACACCAGCGACTGCACATGCTGCGGATCATTGGCCAGCTCCGATTCGAATTCCTGGGCGGCCTCGGGATAGATTTTCTGCGTCCACAACAGATAGCCAAGCCCGAAATGCACGTTGGGCTCCCTGGGGTTCGCCGCCACAGCCGCCCGGAACATCTTGGTCGAGCCCTCGTTGTCCTTCATCTCATCGAGCGCTTCTCCGGCCAGCATGTCGGCCTCGGCCGACTCTGAATTCAGAGTCAGGATTTCGTGGTACACGTCCATCACGCACGGGTACTGCTTCGACCACAGACAACTATGCGCCAGCGCCAGGCGCAAGGGAAGGCTCTGCTGATCTTTAGCCGCAGCTTCTTTCAAAAACGGAACCGCCTCGGCATACTCGGCCAGGCCGTAGTACGACATCCCGATCAGAATCGTCAGCCGTTGGGCGTCCGGGGATCCCGGGCCAGCCTCTTTAAGAGACTGGGTGAACTCCGGGAGGGCTTCTTTGAGGTCTCCCAACTTGAACAACGCCAGGCCAAGGTTCAGGCGCAATCCCGGAACATGGGGATTCATTGCCAGGGCTTTGCGGTAGAGCGGCACCGCCTCCTTGTAGTGTTCCTGCCGCGCCTCGAGCAGTCCCAGTTGAGCGTATGGTTCCGGATCCGTTGGATGTTCCTTGAGGTAGGCACGCCAGGCTGCCTCGGCTTCCGGGTTCTTTCCTTGCTGTTCGAGAGCCAGGGCGTCCTGGCGCTTGGGATCCTGCGCTTTTGTTGCTTGCGCCCAGGCACGACTCCGGAGGTCAGCGCCAGCCCCAAGGACGATTATCAGTTTCACCGCCGGTCTCACGGCATGACTGAACAAGCTGTGGAAATGGAGGGAGCCGCCGGCGAATGACGAAAAGGATCGTCCCTCAGGGGCTAAAGCCCGCGCTGATTTTGCAGCGTTGGCGGCACGACTAAGGTCGTGCCCTGTTACAAAGCCCGCGTTATCTTCCAGCCTGTTCACTTTTTACACATTGTCGCTCGCCCCGGTTGTCCGGGGCAAACCGTGGCGGCAAAGAAAAGGGCGCGGCGGGGAGTGCCCGCCGCGCCCGGTTGAGGTTGCAGTTTAGAAAACGAACTTGCCGCCCAGTTCGAGGGTACGCGGGTCCCAGGTACTGGTGACCTGGCCGAAGCTTCCGTTGTCGCCGCTCGGGCCGCCCGCATTGAGGTTGTTGAATTGGGTGTGGTTGAAGGTGTTGAACGATTCGAAGCGAAGCTCGAAATGAGCCCGCTCTGTGATCGCGAACGACTTGTACAGCGATGTGGTGAAGTTGACGCGGCCTGGACCAACGACTGCGTCCTTGCCCGCGTTGCCGAAGCCCGGTTCGGACCGCCGTCCCACGCCGCCGTCGGTCTTGAGAACAACGTGGTGTCGAACCATTTGTTCCCGGCAGCGTTGACTTGCTTGATGTAGTGCATCTTGCCGCTGACGTTGGGACGGTTCTGGTAGCCGCCGCCGAGGCCGATGGTATCGGCGCCGCTCAAGGTCTGTCGGTACCGGCACGCCCGACTCATCGATGATCGTGCCCGCAAATTCCCAGCCACCGAGGATGGACTTAGTCCATGCCCGCTCGTGGCTGAAGAACGGCAGCCTGTAGACGTAGTTGGCACTCAGCATATTGCGGCGATCCAGGGTGCCCGAACCCTTGTCATACTTCAGGTACCAGGGATTCCTGACGCAACACGAGTTGTCGTATGTCTGGATGTCGATTTCGTGGGACCACGTGTAGTCGAGTTCGCCGCTCAAGCCCCAGCGGTTCTGCACGCGGACGCCAGTCTGGAATCCGTTGTAGTTGCCGTTGGTGGTGTTTTCCTGCTGGGTGATGCCGCTGTAGCCAGAGTAGACGCGGAAGGAGTTGGAGTTGTTGGCAATTTGTCCCTGCCCTGAGTGTGGGCAGTAGCTGCGCCGGTGGAGGTTCCATCGACGGTGGTGACGTTTCCGCCCGTTGCGCGAACTCGCAGCGGAGTCTCGAGCGAGAAGTTGTCGATGTGGCGCTGGTCGTTCTGGTGCCACGCCAGGTTGCCTACGTACTGCACAACCCAGACCACCGACGGAACGACTTCGTGCTGTACGCCCAGGCTGAACATGGCAACAGCAGGAGCAGGATAGTCGAGGGCCAGATTGGTCAAACCGCTCGGCGAAGAACGGTGTGGCTGGCCGCACCACCGGTCTGAGTGCTGATATGCGGGTCGCTCATGCTGACGACTGGCGCGCCGGGATCGTTGACAAACGGGGCGTTGGTGGCGGCGTTGTAGATGTCGTTGCCCTGCATGCGCTCGAAGAAGGTTCCGAAGCCGCCGCGGAGAACGGTTTTGCCGTTTCCGAACAGATCTTCAGAGAAGCCAACGCGAGGCTGCAAGGTGTTGTAGTCGTTGTTGACCAGGCCTGGCGGGAAGCCGCCAACGCCGGCAAGCTGCATGCCATTGGTATAGTACGGGCGGTTACGCCGCAATGTGTAGGTCTGGAAGCCCGGTCCTGTGGAGTCCATGGAGCCGGTTGCCGTTCCAAGTCGGAGTGGCGGCGAGGATGAAAGCGTCGGGATCGAAGTTGGCCACCTGGTTGTTGCGCTCCCAGGCATGCGGCAGGGCATCATAGCGTAAGCCCAACTGCAAGCTCAGGCGCGGAGTCACGTGCCAGTTGTCCATGACGTAGGCCGAAGGAGTCTGGTTGACATAGTGGTTGATGGGGGCCGAAGCCTGCTGGTCATAGTTGGAGGCCATGCCGAGCAGCATGTCCATCATGCCATCGCCCTGGACGCACGAAGTGGCTGCAAGGTCGGCATCCGACTTGCCGCTGCAGTATGCGCCGCTGCCGGTGAATTGGCTGTCGGAGCGGCCGCCCCACGCGAAATTACCCTGGGTGGGGCCGTTCACCTGCTGGTTCTTGGTGTAGCGGTTATAGCTGAAGCCGAACTTCATGGCGTGTTTGCCCGTGGTGTAGGAAATGTCCCCCTTCGGCTCATAGTCCTCAGCCGCGTTGTGCCACGGCGCATTGCCCATCTGTTCCGCCGTGCCATAGGGGTTGCCGAAGCCGTTCATGCTGGGCATGCTCGTCTGGCCGACGCTCTTGCCCTGCTGAATTTTCGACAGATCGAAGAACGGTGTTCACGCCCCAGCCGGCCGGGATGTTCGAGTTCGCGCTGTTGGTGATGTTGATGATGTTGCCGTCGTAGTTGAAGCTGGCTTCGACGAGCAGATTCGGGTTGATCGTCCCGCTCAGTTTGAGGGCAGCGCTAGTTGGACGGGTTCGAGAGGGTGCTGGTGACGGTGTTGTAGCTATACCAGTCCCAGCCGAGTTCCGGGGCGCCGGATGCCTGGGTCACGGAATCGTGCATATAGTGGCCCAGGAGTTGCCACTTGTCGGTGATCTTGTGATCGACACGAACAATGTCGTCGCGAACATCGATTGGAGTCTGCGCCTGGGAAACGACCTTATCGTCATTCCGGGTCGGCTTGGGGATAATGCCCGGAGTTAAGGTAAAGGAGCGCGTTCGCATCAAAGAGCTGATGCGGAATGGTGTTGTTCGGGAAGGGTTGCCCCGGAGTAAGCCCGAACTCGGTGAGCAGGGCCTGCTGGCAGGCATCCTTGTTGGCTACGGACGCGGGCAGGCAAGGCGCGAAGTACGCATTCTGAACACCGGCCGCGTTGCTTGAGCGCCCGAAAACGGCACTACGATACCGGCGTTCTGAGGTTTCCCGGTGTTGGTGCCGTTGGAAGCGAACTTCGGCGTCTGATAAACCAGGTCCTGTCCGGCGACCGGAAAATCCGCCTCGGGAAGGGTGTTCACCACGTTCGGAGTGCTGCCCTGATTGATCTTGCGCCACTCTTCATTCCAGAAGAAGAACGTCTTGTCGTGGTTTTTGTTGTAGACCTTGGGAATGAAGAGCGGGCCGCCAATGTTGAAACCGTAAATGTTGTAGTTCAATTTCTGGCGGGGCTGAGGAGTCGTGGTGTTGTACTTGTTAAAGAAGTTGTTGGCGTCGTAAGCGGTATTGCGGTTGAACTCAAACAACGTTCCATGGAACTTCTGGGTGCCGCTCTTGAGCGAAAGGCTCATGGTGGCGCCCGACGAGATGCCGTAGTCCGGAGGATAGTTGGACGACATCACGTTGAACTCGGCGATGGCATCCTGCGAAGGCATGATGTCCATGCCGCCGGCGCCGCCGCGGTCATCGGCTTCGCCGCCGTCGATCAACCAGATGTTGTGGCTCTGGCGGAGGCCGTTGACGCTGATGGTGAAGTTGGCCGCGACAGAGGTCGGTGTGTTGCTGTCCGGAAGTGCGGAGCTGACGCCGAGGCCCAGTGCGGCCAGTGCGGCAAAGTTGCGGTTTTGGGTGGCGATCTGGCTGATCTGCTCCGAACTGATCAGGGTGCTGACCACGTTCGAGTCAGTCTGCACCGCCAGCGCGTCGGCTTCGACCGTAACCGTTTGGGTTTCGGCGCCGACCGTGAGATGGATATCGACGCGTATCGTCGAGGAGACGTTGACCACGACCCCATTCTGTGCATACGCTTCGAAGCCCTTGGCTGCGACTTTCATGTTGTAGTTGGCGGGGTTCAGACCGTTAATGTCGTATAGACCGGTTGCGCCGCTTTCGGTGGTTTTGGTAGCATCCCGTGGCCGGATCGGTTAACGTGACAGTCGCGCCTGCGACCACCGCTCCCGACTGGTCCGTTATGATGCCTGTCAACTCGGAGTTGGCCTGCGCGAATGCTCCCACGCATGCCAGCACGAGGAGTACGGGCAACAGGAAGAACCTGTATCTCGCTTGTCTCATGTGACCTTCCTTTTCAAAGTTGTTGCTGTGGTTGTTTCTTGCGAGTGTCGCTTCCCCGTCTGGCAGAAATGAGGCCGGTTGATGTGCATCCTGGACCCGTTTCAGCTTTTCAGGCCTGGATTCGTTTCGTCCGCAATGTCCTTCCTGCGGGTTTGTGCAACCCGAGAAACGACACTGCGCCGCCCCGGACCCTCGTACTGAGACGAGGCGCCATGACGGCAGCGGACGACGAGAACCTGATGCGCTTCTATGCATCGATTCACCAGTTTTTACCTGAGTAGCGACCGGGTCATTTAATGCGGGCGAATTGTCGATTGTCAAGAAGAAAATCAATTTACTTGCGCGACCTTTCGATCCGCCCATCAATGCCCCATCTCGATCGGCCCTTCCAGAAAAACCCTCCGGAAAGAACCGTTGGCGCTCGCCGGCGCCTACATTGCGGGGTGCCACTTTATTGCTTCGGAGTGCTCCTCGGAACTCCGAATTGAGCCCTTGGCTCTCGCCTCTTTTGAACCCGGTTGAGGGCTCAGAATACGGCGCGGTTAGGCCCATTTTCTCCAGGGTATGGTATACGGAATTCCAGGAAATACTGGTTTTGGAATCCCCGCGCTTAAACGATTAAGTTCGAGGCGCTGTCAAACTGTTCCCTTGAGCCGGCAGCTATTAAATGCTCCTCAAGTAGCGGTTGTCAAGCGTCACAGGGCGCCCAATCGTGGCGCTCCGGGGACGTTGGTAACCAGCTAAAAAGTCGGCTTGTAACCGCTGTCTTTTCTGTGATCCCGGCGGCTAGAACTCGACCTTTCGCTGCCGGCCGGATCCGGGGTGTTTCCCACTCCGCCGCCGGTTGGGAAAACCGGAGCGAGTTTCGACCGGGCGCCTACAGCATGCGACTGAGGTCTCTCAGGTCGCGAGCCGTCGCTTCCAGAAATGTCTCGACACTGGCCCCAGGAGGACGGTCCAGCCCGGACTTGGCCTGGATGGCGGAGGCGATCCGCTCGGCAATCGCATGGCGGGTTTCGAGCGACATGTCCAGGCGCCGGGAAAAGAATCCTTCCAGGACTTCGAGATCCGCCGACGACAGCCTTGCGACGCCCGCGGCGGGCAGTGAGATGAATCTGTGGGGCTCGGAGGGTGGTTCGGGGGCGGAAAAGATCTGGGCCGTGAATGTCCTGGTCGCAGAATCGCCCCGGGGGGGTGGCTCCGGCTCCCGGTCGCGGACGACCAAAGTGCCCGCGGCGAGATCGCCGAGCCTCTGGTGCTGGCGGGTGACGAACATGGCGATCATGCCGACGACGTAGAAACCGGGAAACTGATCCACAAACCGGATCAGGTTGCGGGCCATGGACTCGAAGAGACCGATGGGGTAGCCCGAACGCTGGATCACTCGGATCCGGGCGATTTTCTTACCGGGTGTATGCCCGTTCCAGAATGCCTCAAAGAGAGTGAAGTAGCCCCAGTTGAGCAGAAATAGTGTCAGTAACACGATCGCGACCACCCATTGGTAGGAAAGCCGCGAGAATGCCTGTACAGCTGGGTCTATGAGCCAAAAGAGGAGAAAGAGGACGGACAAGCCCGCAGCCCAGATCAGCATATCGACAAGCAGCGCAATGAACCGGCTGCCGATGCCGGCGAGCGGCATCTCGATGGCCACCAGTTCCGGAGTTTCGATGCTAAGCTGATCTGAACCGGGGTTCATGCCGCAAACCCTCTCCAACCTCTGGATTCGAAGGCGCCGGCCGCATTGGGACCGGCTCGCTTCTCTGCTTGGACACGCGGACCAGGGCGGCCTCGATCACCTCTCCCGGGCCGAACTGCAGGAACTCGCCCTGCTGTATCGCCAGGTGGCTTCGGACCTCTCGGTGTTGCGCCAGGATGCAACCGCCCGAACCTATGCCGCGCATGTCAATCAATTGCTGGCGCGTGCCCACCATATTATCTATTCCCGCCGCAAAGCGAGTGTTGGCACACTGTTTCGTTTTCTCCGCGACGACTACCCCGTCATCTTTCAGCGCCATATCCGCTATGTCGTCGCGTCGCTGCTGGTATCGGTCGCATGCGGACTGTTGGGTGTGGTCCTCACCTCGGCCCGCCCCGAATTCATGCGGCACTTCGTCGGGCCGGAAATGATCGCCACCATGGAGCGGCATCAGATGTGGACGCACTCCATTGTGGGCATCGCTCCCCTCGCCACCAGCGCGATCATGACCAACAACCTTTCGGTCAGCTTTATGACGTTCGCGAGCGGGATCATTTTCGGCCTTGGAACTCTGTATTACCTCTACTTTAACGGGCTACTGCTGGGCGTCATCGGGGCCGCGTGCCATCAGTACGGAATGTCTCTGGCGCTGTGGAGCTTTGTGGCCGCGCACGGCTCGCTCGAACTGCCGTCCATCATCATTGCCGGGGCCGCCGGGCTTCGCCTGGGGCATTCCATGCTTTTTCCGGGCGGATACCGGTGGAAGGATTCCCTCGCGAAAGGCGGCGTCGAGGCAACCCGCCTCGTTTCCGGCATCATTCCCCTGCTCGTGATTGCCGGCTGCCTGGAAGGATTTTTCTCTCCATCACCGGCGCCCGTCTGGCTGAAGTTCACCGTCGGCGGCGCGCTGTTCGGGCTTCTGAACCTGTGGCTGTTCCGCCCGATAAAGCGGCATGTCATCCCGGTTTGACGAACTCCGGCAAATGCTGACCCAGCGCTCTCAAGACGCAACGCCAGGCGTATTCAGAGTTCTTTGCCAAGCAGGGCGGCGATAGCCCGATCGTGGTGTTCCTGCTTATACCAGACCGGCGCGTAGTCCTCCAGCAATGTGAATAGCTCTTCGAGCACGATTCTGGCATTCGAACCGTCGGTTGGCTTTACTTGGTCGGGGGCAACTTTCAGATCGGGAATTACGACAGTTTGCATCATGGGATTTGATCCTTGGACTGATTCGGCAATGGGGCGACTGTTTGCCAGGGTCCCCACTCCGCTGTATTGACAGACTCCAAGTTTCCTTCCCGGTCATAGGGTTTGGCTGTAAAACCTTGTAACAAAATGTCAAAGATTGTAAATCGCGCTTTAACTCGAGGGCTCGGCGAGATTTCCAACCCCATTCTGGCCGCACCCAATTCCTGCTTGATCCGCGATCCATGTCGCAATTACACAGGTTCACGGTTTCTGCGAGCCCAAACTATGGCGCCGAGTTGAGAGGAGCTACAGGCTTGGCAATGCGTGCATAAGAAGCAGCTTCTCTCCGTCGCAATCCGGCTCCTTGTAGGCCGCGCGGCGTGAGCCCATTGTTTCAGCGCGGAGGCCCGATCATCTACGGCAATACTTGAAAGAGCGCGACCATGCCGCCCGTAAGGTGCTCGTTTACATGGCAATGAAACAGCCATGTGCCTACCTGCAGAGGCACCATATCCGCAACAATCATCGCCAACGGGTCAAGGTACACGGTATCGGCGCGCATTCGGTAGGACAACACGGTCTGTCCGTGCCAGTGTGGGTCATGAACATCTTCTTCGTTGTTATTGGACAAAAGATACCAGCGTACACGCTCCCCCCTTTTCATTGTCAGGAGAGGCAGGTTGCCTTCGACATAGCCATTGATTGAATACAGCAGGTTTCGTTCTCGAAGCCGAGGATTCGTGTCTCGCAACACTCCCGGTGGAGGTCCAATATTCTTTTCAGTAAATCGACTGCTGGTTTCGTCGAAGATTGCGAAATCGACGATAAACTCGCGGTCCACATCTTTCGGTGACAGGTCAGCGCGCCCCTGCCCGCGAGCTGTCACGAGTATGGGACCGACCAAACCGGTGTTGAGGTCGAAAGCCCCCAGGAAATCCGAATGGTACATCCAGATCACGGAACTACCATCGAGCGGGCCGGGACCGCTGCTTTCGGGAACAGTCCAAATATAGGTGTAAGTTGCACCAGGATTCACGGCGTCATCAGCCTTCACGGTCCCCTGCGTGCCATCCTGATAGAGCGTGCCTTCCGCATCCTTGCCGTATTGCACCCCATGAGGGTGAATCGTGAGCGCCAGGTGTGTGTTATTGCGAAATACGACCCTTACGGAATCTCCCACTTCAACCCGGATGAGCGGCCCGAGGATGCCCAGGTGTGCCCACTCAACAGGCCTCGGTTTCAAATTCTTAAAACTTGCATCCGTATATTCGCGGTAGATTGCCTTGTGATAGACGCGGTGTTTCAGTCCGGCACCAGTCTCATCCTCACCCGACTCCAGATGGGGAAGCCCCGCCCGATTACGGCCGCTCGGCGTGTAGTCCCAGTCAACTTCGTCGGCAGCGATGAAATATTCGCGAGCTACTCCATTCCGTGCAACGGTCGGTGCCGTCGCCAGGGCGGAAGAACCTGCAGAATGCTGTGAGCTCTGCGCGACGGACGGCCGAAAACCCAGCACGACGAGCAAGAGAGGCATCACGAAGGCTAGGTACAACGTCCGCTGTTTCCGGCGCATAAGAGGGTTCATAAGCTCTTCAGATACTCGACCAGGTCGTTGATTTCTGCCTTCGTCAGGTCACTCGTGACACCATGAGTATCGTTTGGATTAAAGACAGTCCACAGTTCCTCGAGGGTGGCTGCAGAGCCGTCGTGCAGGTATGGGGCGGAGTAGGCGACATTGGTCAGATGCGGCACGTCGAGCATCTCCGAATTGTCCAGCGGTCTGAATGTGCCGACATATGTAAGCTTCTGGTTTGTGTACTTTGGTCCCAGATGGCAATAGGCGCACTGATTGTGGCGAGGTATGGGGCGGCCAGTCTTGTACCTTGTACGTTCGAAAACTGCCTTGCCGCGTAATTGCGCGGCAGTCAGTGTCCCGTCTGCCAGTCGATAACGATTGGGGCGAGCGGGAATGGATAAAACGAACATTGTCAGATCGGCCAGCTCTTTGGGGCTATAGCTTTGAGAGCGATAGATGTATTTCTCCGTTCGTGGTCCGCACTCGGTGGGAAGATCGGGGTTTTGCCCATTCCACTTGAAAGGTTCAGTTCCGGCGAGGTCCTCGATCGAACGGTTATCGACGATGTCCCTTCCGAAGCCATCGGGTTCCAAGTCCCATTGCAGACCATCATAGGTGGCATCGATGTGACAGTTGGCACAACCGAACTGGCCCTGAAAGGCATAGGCCGCCGAGTTAAAGAGTTGCTCGCCGCGCCGCAGCGCCGTAACGTGCCTGGGGCCGCCCAGATCGAGCGTCGCGATGATCGAATCAGTCCCCGTGTCGATCACGCCGATCGTGTCATCGAGCCGGTTGGCGACGTAAAGCCGCTTTCCATCTGGCGACAGCGCGATGCCACGAGGGTTTCGGCCGACAGCAATTCGCGCCACCACGTAGTTCGACGAAGCGGAGAGGTCATTCGCGAAAGAACCACCGCGAGCGCTCGCAAAAGTTAGTAAACGAGATACGGAAATCACGGTCACGGAGTCCGATCCCGAAGTGCTGACGTAGATCTTCGACTTATCGGGAGTGATGGCAACTCCGAATGGCATCGCGAAATAGCGATCGATTTCGTCGAGCGGCACCGAGATTGTTCCTGGCACGTCCGCCCCAAACAGAAGCAGCGAATCGCCGAACGCCCATCCGTGCTCCACGTGCGCGAGGGGAAGAAGGTTCTTAGGCCGAAGATGTGCCACAACTCCCAAGCGGCCGTCTGGGGAGAATGCAATGTGAAACACCCCAGCGGCGTTGGTCATCATTTGCGTTCCCGTGACGGCCTGCCGCGAGCTTTCGATCACCGTCATTTGAGATTCCGGAGCGCGACGCACACCCTTGATGCGGGGATAAACGTGGCTGCAGTGGATAAATGGAGTGTTACCGGCGCGAGCCAGATAACTCGCACCGCGTCCGGCCGGGATTCGTTTGCTCTCGTTTGCTGTGGCCACGTCGATGACAGAGATGTCGTCACTGAGGCGGTTGGCGACATACAGATTCTTTCCTGTCAGATCGGTGACTACGCTGGTCGGTTCCCATCCAGCCCGCAGGGTGCGCAAAACGGCAAAACCAGTTGCGTCAACCACGGTGATGTTATCGTCCCAGGAATTGGTGACGTAGACCCGACTTCCGTCAGGGGAGAGCGCGAGTCCTCGTGGAACTCGGCCGACGGACACTGACTTCAAGATCGCACCGGTGAGGGTGTCAACTATGCGAAGTTCGTTGCTCGCTTCACACGTCACATACAGTCTGCTGCCGTCGGGGGAAATAGCGATTTCTCCCGGCGAAAGGTATTGCAAATTTTCACCCTGGGATGCCCCCCGGAGAGTCCAGCACAACGCAAGTACCCAGAGCACTGATCCGGCGGCAATTACCGCAAAACCTCTTCTTTCCGGTCGGTTAGCCGGGCGCCCGAACCGAGACAGCATAGTCACGTGTGGGCACTCTCCATTTTTTGCGAATCAGGTTCTCTGCGAAGTGCAATCACAGAACAGAATGATGAGCGAATAGGTCTCGCTGAGTCTGGATTTCAATTTTGCGTCTCAGCACGAGCGAGGGTATACACGACGCGCTTGTTAGTCTGTGATCACAGTCACGATTTGTGGTTCACCTTGGATGCGCCCAAACCCCTTTGATTTCAAAACGGTGGTATTGGCCAAACACGTCGTCCTGACTCATTTCCCTATCGCGCTGTTCATTACGGCCGTGTTTTTTTATCTCATCGCGTTTGGACCAGGCGCCGCACGTTCGCGGGCGCGGTTTGCTACAACCTGGTTGTTGCTGCGCTGGCGACATTCCGACTATTGTCCCGGGAATCATTGGCTGGCAGCTGCAACTGGAAGGCCAGAAACTTAGAGGTGTCTTGCTCCGGCCTTTCTCCTGTGCGTCCTGTCTGGCTCTCTAATCTGCGTTCGATGTCCCGCGATTCCGCGCCTACTCCTGAAGGGCCCTGCGACCTGAAGCGGCGATTCGATAGAATGTTTAGCGCAATCGAGCAACTGGATCCCACATTGCGTAATGCGATCGGGTTCCAGATCACACAGGAATATTCAATGAAGGAAATGGCCCGAGCACTCGATCTCTCCGTTCCGGCAGTGAAGGCAAGGCTCCATCGAGCGCGGAAGACACTTGCCAGGCAACGCGACCACAGAGGCCCACATCTTGTTGCGCAGAAGCACAGGGAATTCGACCTCAGAATCGGGCGGCAACATGCCTGACGAACTGGCCTGAATGGACAGCGTCCCAGGAGCCTTAAACAATCTTTAGACGAATCAATACCGGACGGATCAATGAAGACCTTTGTCAAGAGTATCGGGGTATTAGCGATCGTGGTCCTCGTGCTGCAACTCGCGCGACCAGGAATAACAGACAAACCTGCAGCGGCCGAATTGCAGGTTCCCCACAATGTGAGAGAGATCCTTGATCGGAGTTGCTACAGCTGCCATTCAGACCTGCGTCGACTCTCCTGGTTTGACCAGGTTGTGCCGGCGTATTGGCTCGTACGACATGACGTTCTCAAAGCACGCCGGCACCTGGACTTCTCGACGCTGGGAGCTCAACCTGAAACAGCTCAGAAAGCGGCACTCTACGAAGCGGTCAACATGATCAGGCTCGGAGCGATGCCGTTGCCGCAATTCACATTGGTTCATCAAGACGCAAAGGTTAGCGGAGAAGAGATACAGATGCTGGAAGCATATCTGGCACCATGGTCCGCGGCGCCGCGATTAGCCGAAGCTGACATCGGCACAGGAGGAGCAATGGGTGGCTCACTCACAAACGTAAAGCCGGAGTTTAATGGAGTTCCGATTGATCCCGATTTTGAGAACTGGAAACCAATCAGCACAACCGACCGTGGCGACAATAATTCATTGCGATTGATCCTGGCTAACAATATTGCATTCGAGGCGGCGCATTCAGGGAACATTTCACCTTGGCCAAGCGGCTCACGTCTGGCCAAGATCGCCTGGCAGCAAGTATTGGGCCCGGATGGTCTTATCCATCCCGGGAGATTTATCCAGGTTGAGCTGATGCTGAAAGACGCTCGGGATGATAAGAAGACCGAGGGTTGGGGATGGGGCCGCTGGCGGGGTCTGGATCTTAAGCCGTACGGACACGACGGCGATTTCGTCAACGAGTGTACCGGATGTCATATGCCTGTCCGCGGCAACGACTACGTGTACACTTTGCCGATCACGCCGGCACAACCGGCCGGAGTCGAGGTTGTGAATCATCGAGCCGCAGCGTTGCCATTGGATCTTCCGTATCAGCCCCTCGGATGGAGGGCAATCACGATATATGTCGATCCGAATCGTCGCACAACCGCGATGTTATTTGGCAATGATGCGGCGATGAAGGCTGTTCATGTAACAACGGGCGGGGACAAATCCCCCGCGTACTTTCACGGCGCAGTCCTTGCACTGGTCACTTGGGCACAACGTGACGATCCACATTGGTTCGGTGCCCGCATTCCCGATGCGCCGCTGTCTGTTGAATTTGTTGAGATTGGGGGACCGAGCTCTTACCGACGCTTCGCAGGCCCTGCGCTTGCCGCAGAGGGTGTAGCGGCGCAGGAAGCTGCGCAACGAGAGAGCTTTATTGTCTCTCTCTCACCGGCTCAGCTTCCCTAGTTCTACTAATCACCTCAAAGGTAGAAGGCATGGCAATGTCGAACCCAGAGTCGAGCACAGAAATGCCCGAATTGTTCAATCAAAGGCGCACGTGTGATCGCACGAACATCTCGCGGGATGGCGGGACCGTCTCGGTACCGTGGCGGACAAGCCGATCAAGTACGTCGGCTTGAGTCATTATCACGCCGTTCGTGTACTCGGCGCATCCACCTACGGCGCCAGAGAGATTATCGCCTCCGAGAAAACGAGAGCGATGATCCACGAACGCAGAAAGGAGGATTGGGGTTCAGAGATTGCGCGGTTCTCTCGTCTCTTCCAATAATGCTGATGACATCCCCGGACTGACCTGGCCCGCGGTCACATTCAATGGCAAGATGACAATCTATCTCGGCGAAACGCAGGGTAGACTGACGGCCTTAATATCGCGCATCGGTGGTCGACCGAAGAGGCGTTTGTATTCGCGGCTGAATTGACTCGCGCTTTCGTATCCGACCTCGAATGCCGCGCTCGCGGCATCGAGGCCGCCACTGAGCATACGTTCGCGAGCAGCATTTAATCGAAGCTGCTTCTGGTATTGGACCGGGCTCATCGCGGTCAACATACGGAAGTGGCGGTTGAATGTCGAAGCTCCCATACGCGCCATCTCTGCCAGATCTTCCACATTTAACCGCTTATTGAAATTAGCAACGAGCCACGCGATCGCCTTCGCCGTCCTGTGGCTCTGGTCCCCGGACGTGGCAATGGCACGCAGACGCTCACCTTGTGGGCCGCGGAGTAAACGATAGATGATCTCACCCTGAATTGTCTTACTTAGAAAAGGGATATCGTCTGGCGTATCGAGTAGATCTAGTAACCGTGAGAATGCGTTGAACAACTCGGCAGTCGTTTTTCCAACGGCAATGCCACGAACATGGGACGACCCTTTGGGCTCAGGTAAGTCTTCCCGGTTGATGATCTCTCGCACCAAGGGAATCACCAAAGCGAGCCGTAACGCCAGGTATGGCACTTCCTTGCTGGCAAATATCTGACTGACGACGGGCACGTCCACTGAAGTCAGCAGGAATGTCGATTCGTCGCACAGGTATGTCGTCTCTCCCATGCTGAGACGTTTTCGACCTTGCAGAAACACTGATAGGTTTGGCTCGTAGGTCAGGGGATTGCAGGGACTCGGGGAGTCATGCCGATGAAGCGACAGAGCGGGTATTTCCGTTTTCATGGCACCTTCCACTGGAAGGTATTCCGCGATCCTGCGGGCAAGTTCCATTCGAAGTTCCATCAGTCGTGGGTCTTGTGTGCGCTTCGTCTTGTGTTGATTGACTGTTTGCCCCATGCGTATGCGCCTCTGACAACTCTACGATAGCGATAATGGCGACGTGTGTGTGGGAAACCGTCACGAATGAGCGGATTAGGCAACGTTTTGGAAGGATCAGGCTACCGCAAGATCGCGCAGGGGTCGTAGTGTCGAGACGTCGGAATAATCATGGTCGAATCAACCATGAGGCCAGCAATGGCGGAGGATGGAATGCAAAAACGAAAGCTGGGGAACGGCAATCTCGAAGTATCTGCCGTTGGACTGGGCTGCATGGGCTTCAGCCACGGCTACGGACCGGGTCCGAGCGAAAACGAGTCGATTGATCTGATGCGTAAGGCGTTCGAATTGGGCTGCACGTTTTTCGATACTGCAGAAGGCTATGCCGCAGGCGAAAACGAGCGCCTGGTCGGTCGGGCGCTTGCGCCAATCCGCAACGAAGTTGTGCTCGCCACCAAGTTTCATATGGCTGGCCCCATACCACCCGCCCAACTCGGCAAGCAGATGCGGGAACACCTCGATGCATCGCTGGCCCGACTCGGAACCGATCACGTGGAACTGTATTATCAGCACCGGGTGCCGGACTCGATTCCTGTCGAGGACGTCGCATCCGTCATGGGCGAACTGATCGCGGAGGGCAAGGTCGCGGGCTGGGGTCAGTCCCAATCGTCCGAGTTGCAGATCCGACGTGCGCACGCTGTTACGCCTCTAACGGCGATCCAGAGCGAGTATTCGATGATGGAGCGCACGTTCGAAAAGGACGTCATCCCTGCCTGTGGAGAGCTCGGGATCGGCTTTGTGCCGTCCAGCCCGCTCGCCAGTGGATTTTTGTCAGGAAAAGTCATGGCGAACGGCACCTACACCGGGGATGACGTCCGGCGCGTGATTACCCGGTTCGACAAAGACAACATCCGTGCTAACCAGCCTCTGCTCGACCTGCTCAGCACATTTGCTCGGGATAAGGGCGTCACCCCAGCGCAGATTTCCCTCGCCTGGATGCTGCACAAGAGAGACTTCATCGTGCCGATTCCGGGTATGCGCAGCGTCGAGCGCATCCAGGAGAACCTCGGCGCTGCTGATATTGCATTGACTGAGGCGGAATTCGAGCGAATAGAGGCGGAACTGGCGAAGATCGAGATCCACGGCAACCGCACCGACCAGGACATTGCCAGGTTGCGCAATTTGAAGTGATCTCGTTTGTGGAAGTAGCCGTCGCTAAAGGAGTGAATCAATGCAGAAGCGCAGACTGGGAAAAAGCAATCTTGAAGTCTCGGCCGTGGGACTTGGCTGCATGAGGTTGAGTCCAGGCCACGGGGCGGTGGCAGGGACCAGGCAAGAGATGATTGCTCTCATTCGGGCTGCGGTCGAACGCGGCATCAACTTCTTCGATACCGCCGAGGTTTACGGTCCGTTTGTGAATGAGGAGCTCATGGGCGAGGCCCTTGCTCCGGTGCGCGACCAGGTGGTGATCGCGACCAAATTCGGTTTTCAGATTGACTCGGGTGAAGATCCGCATCCCGTGGGGCTGAACAGCCGCCCTGAATATATCAAAGAGAGCGTCGAGGGGTCGCTGAGAAGGCTCAAGGTCGACGTGATCGATTTGCTCTATCAACATCGCGTTGATCCAAACGTGCCTATTGAAGACGTAGCGGGGACGGTCAAGGATCTGATCCGGCAAGGCAAGGTCAAGCACTTCGGCTTGTCTGAAGCAGGCGTGCAAACCATCCGCCGGGCGCATGCCGTTCATCCCGTCACTGCCCTTCAAAGCGAATACTCACTCTGGTGGAAACGCCCGGAGGAGGAAATCATTCCCACGCTGGAAGAACTTGGCATTGGCTTGGTACCGTTCAGTCCACTTGGCAAGGGGTTTCTCACCGGATCGATTACCGAAAACACCCAATTTGATCCGGAGGATAATCGCGGAAGTTTCCCCCGCTTCTCACTGGAAGCCCGCAAGGCGAATCGAGCCTTGGTGGATCTGATTGCGGCATTTGCTGCTAAGAAGAATGCAACGTCGGCACAGATCGCACTTGCCTGGCTCCTGGCACAAAAACCGTGGATCGTTCCGATCCCCGGCACCGCCAGATTGCAGCGCCTTGACGAGAACATCGGCGCGGTCGGAGTCGAACTCGGTCCTAATGACCTCCGAGAACTCGACGCCGCCACAGCGGAGATCACCGTCTATGGAGATCGCTATCCGGCGGCTCTCGAACAAATGACTAACCGCTAGGGGCAGCCATGAGCAGAAAACAAATGATGCAGAAATGTAAGCTCTTCGTCGAACTCGCGGCCTTACTGATTTCAATCCCAGCTTCATCTCAAACCGGGAAAAAGGCAACGATGCTGCAGTCAGATTTAATTCAAACAGCGACAATGCTGGACGACATCCGGGCGGTCTCGCGGGCCCTTGAACGCTATACGAAGGAACGTCTCTTCGACGACGTGTGGAAGCGACCGGATCTGTCTCCGCGCGATCGCAGCATCGTAACCCTTGCAGCTTTAATTGCGCGCAACCAGACTATGCAAATGCCGTACTACTACCTGAATCTCGCGCTCGATTGCGGAGTCAAACCCAGCGAGATTTCAGAAATCATCACGCATCTCGCTTTCAACTCAGGCTGGCAGAATGCGATGTCGGCGGTCGTCGCTGCCAAACAAGTATTCCGAAAACGCGGGATTGGTGCTGGTCAACTTCCGCGGGCATCGGTTGAACTGCTCCCTCTCAATGAGGCCGCAGAGAAACAACGCACAACCAGCGTCGAGCAGAACTTTGGGACGGTCGCTCCAGGCGTTGTCCAGTACACCACCGACGTCCTCTTCCGTGATCTGTGGCTGCGTCCCGGACTGGCGCCGCGAGACCGCAGCCTGGTCACGGTCAGTGCTCTCATCCCCTCAGGACAGGTTGCGCAAGTCTCGTATCACCTCAATAGAGCGATGGACAACGGTCTAACGCAGAGTAAGGCATCTGAAGCGCTCACGCAATTGGCGTTCTATGCCGGATGGCCCAACATCTTTTCCGCCCTACCGGTCGCCAAAGAGGTTTTTGAAAAGCGCGCGAAGTAAAAGTAGAAGATTCAGTACAGGTGGACCACCCCTCCGTTGGGAACCTGGATACGAACCGTTTGTAAAATAAGGAACTCGTGATGAACATTTCTTTTGAAAACAAGGTGGCGCTTGTGACAGGAGCTGCATCAGGACTGGGCCTGGCTACCGCCAAAGCGTTTGCTAAGTCGGGCGCGAGCGTGGTGTTAGCGGACTGGAATAAAGAAGCAACGCAAGTCGCAGCCAACGATCTTGCCGCGCAAGGTCACAAGACGCTGGCGATACGCTGCGACGTTTCAAATGACGCGGAGGTCGAGGCCATGGTCAGACAAGTGGTTGCCGCTCTTGGACAACTCAATGTTGCCTTCAACAACGCCGGCGTCCAAAACGTCCTTGCAGAGACGGCTGATACGACTCGCGAAGATTATGACCGGGTGATGGGGATCAATCTTCGCGGCGTATGGAACTGTATGAGGTGCGAGTTGCAGCAAATGCGCAAACAAGGAAGTGGTGCGATCGTTAATTGCCCGTCTATCGGGGGAATTGTGGGCGGCCCCGAGCGTGGCATCTACCACGCCGCCAAGCACGGCGTCATTGGATTCACCAAGAGCGCAGCCCTCGAATACGCTGCGCGGGGCATCCGCATCAACGCCATTTGCCCAGGCCTGATCTGGACGCCGATGGTCGATCAGATGGTGGCGGCCGGCCAGGGTGAAGCGCTCAAGGGAATGGAGAAGAGTGTCCCGTTAGGACGAGTTGGACGTCCCGAGGAGATTGCGGATACCGTTCTGTGGCTTGCGAGCGATGCGGCGAGTTATGTCACCGGTCAGTCCATCTCAGTGGACGGCGGCCTCACCATGCGCTGAAACAGTGGCAGCTCAATTACATGCAACGCTCTCAGAACAATTAATCCTCCCCTCCGCGCGCGGTCGACAAAGGAAGAAAATGAACCGGCTTTCAGCGATCGCCATTCCCATCTGCTCGATCTCCGGCATCTCTATGCACGCTCAAGCGCAAGCTGCCGGGTCAGGTGTTCCAGCTTCGTCTCTCCAGAACTCTCACGCGATCAAGATCACGCCAGCCGATTCGCAAAAATCCAGTGATGCACCGGCGGAGCACTTCACCCGATCCGTAGAGCTACTTTTCATTGATCCTTCGCGCGCCGTCGGAACTAGCGTTTCCTTCGAGCCAGGCGCCCGAACCGCATGGCATTCGCATCCGCTCGGTCAGACACTGCTCGTGACAGAGGGTACCGGCTGGATTCAGAAATGGGGAGAGCTCGTTGTCGAGATACGAAAAGGCGACGTCATCTGGATTCCGGCAGGAACGAAACACTGGCATGGAGCGACTCAGACGAGTTCGATGACGCACATCGCTATTACAGAGCAGATCGATAGCGAAGCAGGGAATGAACGCTGTTGAATGTGTGGCATAGGGCGGTCGAGAGGCAAAACTTTTGCTTTGTGAGAGGGCAAAGCGGACACCAAAATCCTCTCATCTGATAGACTTGATTCTGTTGTTGCGTTGACCTGTTTTGGTGTCCACGTGGTGTCCACCGAGGCCCAAATTGAGTCCACAGCAGCGAAATGGTAGAAACGAGCGAAAATAGCGAAAGCTGCGAAGCGCTTGATTCTATGTGACGTATAACCAAGTTGTTGAAAAACAATCTGGGGACGTAGCTCAGTTGGTCAGAGCGCTGCCCTGTCACGGCAGAGGTCGCGGGTTCGAGCCCCGTCGTCCCCGCCATACATTCCAAATAACTTAGGGGATGATTTGGCGCCAAGAAATCGGCAAAATTGGGTGCAAATTGGGTGCAATTTGCACCCAGAAATGACAAGTTCAATCACCCGGAATGAGTGGCATCAATATATAGCTAAGGTTGCTGCTTTGCGGCGGCAGTAACCTTCGACCCCCACGATGAGAGTCGGCATCTTACTAGAATCGGCATTCATCCTCGGTCTTAGCTCACGTTTGTCCACCAATCGGATGAATCGATCGATGGATTGCCAATCTGCACGACACTTCCGATCACTGGCGTGATCAACTTCGGACGAAACTGTGCGGCAATGGCGGTGATACTGCGAAGCGGCGTATCCCAGTCGTGATTGGAGATACAGAATTTGGAGTTGTGCACCGGAAAGATCAGAGCGGCCTGAAGATCATGGGCGGCCTGCAGGGTTTCGTCCGGCATCATGTGAATCAACTTCCACGACTTGTCATATTGTCCGTTCTCGAGCACCGCAAGGTCGAAACCACCATACTGCTTTCCAATTTCCTTGAAGTGAGGCCCATACCCGCTATCTCCGCCGAGGTAGACCTTATAGTCGCTTGGCGTCTGGAGGGCAAATGAGACCCACAAGGTTGCGTTCCGCCGCAGACCACGGCCTGAGAAATGTCGCGCAGGTAGGACCTGCAATGCAAATCCGTCTTCAATTGCTATGCGGTCACCCCAGTCACCCTCTGCAATGCTGGCGCTCGCGTATCCCCATTTCTCAAGATGCGCGCCAACCCCGAGACCGCAAATCACCCTTTTCACTCTCGGACGAATCTTCGTCACCGTCTCATAGTCAAGATGATCCCAGTGGTCGTGCGTGATGAAGAGAAAGTCGATATCTGGAATGTCGGTAACCGTGTAGGGGTCTGTCCCATCAAACGCTTTCGTCGTGAACGACACCGGGGAGGCTCTCCCGCTGAGTACGGGGTCGACCAGAATGCGCTTCCCATCGATCTGCAGAAAATACGAGGAGTGACCAAACCAAACCAGAACATTGTCTGCCGGAGAAAGGTGCCATAAATCCTTACGCACCGATGGGACCGGTCCCTTCGGCCGAAGTCTCTTGCTGCGGTTGAACATGAATTCCAACATGGGGTTCCGGCTTCCCGGCTCTGGTGTCATCATCGGTGTAAGCAACTGGTTCTGGAACGACCCGTCGCGGAAATTTGGCGATCTTCGGATGCGATCAAGGCGCGAATCTGAAGGAATACCGCCAAACTTCGTCTCCTTCAGGAAGGCAAAAAGTCCTCCTCCGAGCAGCCCCGCCGCCGAAGTTGCGGAGAATGCAATCGCTTTGCGCATAAATGAACGTCGATCCAAAAACCCTCCAAAATTGATCCGAATTACGCGACTTGCCCTAATTAACAGTAGAAGCGCGATGGGTCTCGCGCCAATCACTTGGCGGCATGCCCTCCCAGTTGCGGAAGGCGCGACCGAACGAGTTCGGATCTTCGAAACCAAGCAAGTATGCCGCCTCATTCAACTCCAAGACGGAATTGGACAGGTAATACCGCGCCATCGCGTGCCGGGCTTCATCCAAGACGCGTTGAAAGCTGGAGCCTGCTTCCTGCAAATGGCGCTGCAGCGTGCGTGGGCTCATGTGAAGCGCCTCGGAGATCACATCCATTGAGGGGCGGTGGCCGGTCAGGCGGTCCTGGATCGCGCGGCGCACCAGCGCGACGAAACTGTCCTCTTCCTTGTGCTCCCGCAATTGCTGTTCGAACTGCGGGGCGAGCAAATCGAGCAGTTCCACATTACAGGTGACAAAGGGCGCGGTTGCATCCGAGGCGCGAAAGACAATCGCGTTGCGCGAGGCGCCACTCTGCGCCTTGCAGCCAAAGCTGCGCTCAAGGGCACGCAGATTCGACCGTTGCTGAACATACTCCACTCGAAGCGGATTGAGTTTGGTCCCAGTTCCGAGTCGAGCGAGAGAGATCATCCAGGAGAAGCAGAAATCAGTGAGCACCTGCGGCTCTGCATCAACCGCCAGCAGCCAGCGGAACGCAACGTTGAACTCCACTTTGTTGAGCTTGTTGACGATCTCTTCTGGCGCGGTCAGCTTCTTATACCGAGCCAGATGCTCGGTGGCGGTCACGAGATTCTGCGTGGAGAGCGCCGCGATAGCCATCGGATGAAAGCGCTCTGTCTTCGTCTCGACGCCCAGCTTGACACCAATCAGGGGGTCGGAACTGACAACCTCGATCGCTTGCCAGAGCGCGAAAAGCTCTTCGGTCGAGACCAAAACGCGCGTCTGCTCAAACAAATCGCTGGGAAGGCCCGCCCTGCGCAGCACCGTGGCAACCGAGACACCGTGCTCCTTCAACTTGAGTGCCAAACGGCCCGGCACTCTAAAACGCTTCAGCATGGCTATGCCCTCCATCTGGAAGCGTATCGGATTCTTGTCCCCTTTGCCATTCCAAAGACGACAGAATGCCAGCGAAGGGCGCCAAATAAGATTGGCGTGATTGGAAGTCATATTGTCGTGTCCGGCAGGGCGGGCAGTCCGGATCAGGGCTAATGTTGGAAATGCCGGACCCACTGTAGTCAATGGGTTTGTCCGAAATCGCTTCGCGATCGATGAAAGGTATCCATATGCAGAGCTTCGAAGGCAACGGCACGAAACACAGTCTCGACCGCCGCTCCTTCCTGGGTGTCACCGGCGCGGCGGCAGCAGCAATCATCGCCGGTACCCTCCCAGGCCCGGCCGCCGCGGAGCCAAGCACGCCACTGCGCGTAAGCGGACGACGCAAGCTCGGTTCGCTCGAGGTCTCAAGTGTCGGATTCGGCGTGCAAAACATGAGCCGCAGTTATGAAACGCTCGTGCCTTACCGCCCGGAGATGATAAGCATCATCCGAGCAGCCCATGACCACGGCGTGACGTTCTTTGACACTGCTGAGGCTTATGGGCCCTTTGAATGCGAGCGTATTCTCGGCGAGAGCATCGAACCTTTTCGCAACAAAGTTGTGATCACGTCGAAGTTCGGCTGGAATATCGACCCTGAGACCGGGCAGTTTCAAATGGGGCTCAACAGTAAGCCTGAGCATATCAAGCGCGCAGTGGAAGGATCGCTGAAGCGGCTCCGCACGGATCGCATCGATCTTTTGTATCAGCACCGCGTGGACCCGCAGGTCCCGATTGAGGACGTCGCCGGAGCAGTCAAGGACCTCATGTCCCAGGGCAAGGTTCTGCATTGGGGCTTATCTGAGATGGGCCCGAATACGCTACGCCGTGCGCATACTGCGCTGCCCCTCACGGCCGTGCAGAACGAGTACTCGATGTTGTGGCGAGGCCCGGAAGAAGTGATCATCCCACTGTGCCAGGAGTTGGGAATCGGCTTCGCTTGCTGGAGTCCGCTCGGCGTGCAGTTCCTGACCGGTGCGATTGACGAGAATACCCGCTTTGCACCTGGCGACATTCGTGGCATGGAAGCGCGCTTCTCCGCGGAAAACCTCAAGCACAACGTTGAGCTCGTAAAGCTCGTCAAGCAATGGGCCGAACGGAAGCAGGCGGCTCCCGCCCAGATTGCTCTGGCATGGCTGATGGCGCAGAAACCATGGATCGTACCAATCCCAGGAACAACGCAGATGGCGCACATGATCCAAAACGTCGGCGCCAGTTCGGTTGCGTTCAGCCCGGATGAGATTAAAGAGCTGAATGCGTCATTATCGACTATTCAGATTCAGGGAAAACGCCTGCCGGACGGGATTCTCGGGCGTAGAGGCGCCGGCGAAGAAATAGAAAGCGGGAGGTTTCAGGTGATGACGAACAATGCTTGTTCACTATTGTCTCAGCAGTGATTTGTCTTCTGCGCCGTGCCACCGGGGCTTGGGCAAAAACCAGATAAAGGCGAGATCAGCCCCAAATTTGAGTGCAGAATTCTTTTTGTATCCGCGTAGCTGAACGATCCACTACTTCAAGTTTCCACGAGTCAACCACACATATCGAGGGAGAGCCATGAAAACCTTAATGCTAGGTCTGTTTGTATCAACACTGATTGCGCCATCGTCCTACGCACAGCAATCGCCAACGCCACCAACGGAGACGATTAAAACTGCCGCAAGCCATACACCCGAACAACAAGAAGTCATCAACCTCTCAAACATGAAATGGGATTGGATGGCAGCGAAGAAGGTCGATTCCTTAGAGACACTATTTGATGACAAAGCCATGTTCACTCACATGGGAGGAACCTGGGGAAAAACCCAAGAACTCGCCACCATTAAGAGCGGTGGCATCTGGTACAAGAAAGCTGTAGTTTACGCAGTTGACGCTCGCATATTTGGTAACACAGCCATCCTGCTAGAGGACATTGATTTGCAGGCCGCAGTAGGTGAGCACGAAGTCACCAATCCTTTTATGGTGACTGAGGTTTATATCAAGGAAGACGGCAAGTGGAAGCTCGCCCAACTCACGTTCTCGCATCTGCTTAGGCCGGTCAAAATGAATAGCAATAAGAACTAGCCACAAACATCGAGAGGGAATCCGCTACGAAATGTAGCGCTCGTGGCGTTTGTGAAGAGATGGGCCGTGCAGAAATCTCGGCGGCGCAAGCGTGAAGCTAACTCCGGAAGATCTAAAAGCCATTCATGATGCCATCTCGGCCATTGACGTTCAGGTCGATAGATATCCCGCTCAACTTCAGAGCCTTGTCAATCTCTAGGGAAAAGACCTGACACCACACAAAGGAGAAATGATGCACAAGCGCACATTAGGTAAGGATCTCGAGGTCTCTGCTCTCGGCCTGGGATGCATGGGCATGAGCTCGGCATACGGGCCAGCGGCCGACAAGGGCGAAATGATTCGGCTGATTCATGCCGCCCATGATCTCGGCGTGACCCACTTCGATACAGCAGAAGCGTATGGTCCGTTCGCGAATGAGGAGCTGCTGGGTGAGGCTCTTCAGCCGATCCGCGACAAGGTGACGATAGCCACCAAGTTCGGCTTTGAAATCGATCCCGAGACGGGCGCACGTATGGGCGGGACCAATAGCAAGCCTGACCACATCAAAGCGGTGGCCGACGCTTCTCTGAAGCGCTTGCGGACCGACCATATCGATTTGCTCTATCAGCACCGCGTCGATCCCGGCGTGCCGATTGAAGACGTCGCCGGGGCGGTCAAGGAGTTGATTGCCGAGGGCAAGGTTAAACATTTCGGTCTCTCGGAAGCTGGAGCAAACACGATTCGGCGCGCTCATGCAGTCCAGCCGGTCACGGCGGTGCAGAGTGAATATTCCCTCTGGACGCGCGATGTCGAGCAATATGGCATTCTCGCAGCCTGCGAGGAGCTAGGAATCGGGTTCGTTGCGTGGGGGCCACTTGGTTCCGGTTTCCTTACGGGAAAGATCGATGCCACCACGAAATTCGACCCTACCGACTTCCGCAATTTGGGACCGCGATTCACTCCTGAAGCACGCGCTGCGAACCAGGTCGTGGTCGATCTCTTGAAGGGCATCGCAGAGAAGAAGGACTGCACTCCGGCCCAAGTCGCTCTTGGATGGCTGCTCGCCCAGAAGCCGTGGATCGTTCCTATTCCTGGTACGACAAAGCTTCACCGGCTTGAAGAGAACCTTGGCGCTGTCAATGTCCAGCTATCCGCAGACGACCAGCGCGACATCGACTCCGCAGTTTCGAAGATTGAAGTTCAGGGACTGCGATTGCCGGAGTTCGTCTTAAAGATGTCAGAACGCTAGTTGATTCAACAGCTCACCGTGCCCGTCGCTTGACGGGCACGATAGGCAACCCGATGGTCTTGCGCCATAACGAATCGTTGCCTCTGTAAACGCAGTAGATCTCGCCTCGTTGGTGGCGTGAAGAAAATCATAGACCTTAGCCATTCCCACATACGGCACGGCCTGGTAGACGATCTCTTTGACCTCGACCGGAGTGACACCGACGATGAGAGCAGCGCCAAGCATCACGCTATACTCGTGCAGCGCCTGGCAGGCGATCATCGACGCCAACTGCACCATCAGGCGGATGCGTGGTTCCAGGTCGCCATGCTGCAGCACCTCGTCGAACGCGAAGTTGTCAAAGACCTCGATGAGCTCTGGATCAGTTACGGCCAATTGCGAGGTGTGGCCGGGGAAGAACTCTTCGTGGTTCTTTCGTGCCTGTTCACTGATTGCCATGGAACTCCACCTTCCCGCGACGTAGTCACTTGTCTGTAGGGGCAGTCTTTGCGCGCAACAAAGGAGCAAATGCGGAACGGTAACCGATGAAGGTTAGGATCCAGAGAATGGAGGCGACAAGACCTGGCGCGATGCCGGCCGGAGCCATGGTCATGTGGAAGACAAGAATGTTGGTAAGAATGGCAGCGAGCAGGGCAAGCGCGAAGGGAACATAGCGGCCCACGAGAAGCAGAACGCCCACCAGTAACTGGAGAAAGTAGACGACCGCAAAGTAGTGCGATGCGGCGAGGGCAACGTGGAACTGTCCGGCCAGCCCGGAGGGGACCGGCGGCTGGGGAAGAAACGGGACGATTCCATTCGCGCCGAAGACCGTGAAGAATATGCCTAGCAGATAACGGCTGACGGTTGAAACACGTCGCATCGTGGGCACTCCAGGGTGTTGCTGGCGGGTGAAAGCCCCGCCAGTTTCAGTTAGCCAAGCCACATACCGCCTTAGCGGCCGACACGACTGGCGAGTTGCGCCGGGTAGCGGGCACCTTGCACTTCAATGCCGGAAACTGCACTTTCAATCTCCGCAAGATCGCCAGCGGTCAACTCCACTGAAGCGCCGCCGAGGTTCTCCTGCAGCCGATGCAGCTTGGTGGTTCCAGGTATGGGAACAATCCATGGCTTCTGCGCGAGCAACCAGGCGAGAGCAATCTGCGCGTTGGTTACCCCCTTTTGTGCAGCGATCTTCATAAGCACATCTACGAGTGCCTGGTTGGCCTTGCGGTTCTCTTCATCGAAACGTGGCACTATGTTGCGGAAGTCCGTTTTATCAAAGGTGGTGTTTGCGTTGATGGCTCCAGTCAGAAAACCCTTGCCGAGCGGGCTGAAGGGAACGAAACCGATTCCCAACTCTTCGAGCGTGGGCAGGATATCCTTCTCCGGCTCGCGCCACCAGAGTGAGTATTCGCTCTGCACCGCCGTGACTGGCTGAACCGTGTGGGCGCGGCGAATGCTTTCAACGCCCGCCTCCGACATGCCAAAATGCTTCACCTTGCCCTGGGCGATGAGATCCTTCACGGTGCCGGCCACTTCTTCGACGGGGACGTTGGGGTCGACACGATGCTGGTAAAAGAGGTCAATAACGTCCGTCCGCAGCCGCTTGAGTGAAGACTCGACGACCGCTCGAATGCGTTCCGGTCGGCTATCCAAACCCTTTTTGGAATCTCCGTCCACAAAGCCAAACTTTGTTGCGATCACCACATGTTTGCGAAAGGGTTCCAGTGCTTCACCGACCAGTTCCTCGTTGGCGAAAGGACCATAGCACTCGGCGGTATCAAAAAACGTCACGCCACTTTCGCAAGCTTTCCGAATCAATGTAATTGCCTGGTGGCGCTCCGTTGCCGGACCGTAACCGAAGCTGAGACCCATGCAACCCAGTCCGAGAGCTGAAACTTCAAGGCCGCTCTTTCCCAATGTGCGCTTCTGCATCGCTTCTCCTTTTGCAAACCTGTTTCTGATGATTCGTTCTCTTGCTGTCTTATGCGGGGTTCGGTAGGAGCCCTGCGCACATCGCTGCAATTACGCCACCATCAATCAGAAGGTCGCTGCCTGTTACGAAGCCCGCATCGGGTCCAAGCAGGTACGAGGCGGCCACAGCAACCTCATCCGGCGATGCCATCCGCTTGGCAGGCGACGCGTCGATCATCGCCCGGTAGATGTCGCCAATCGGCGAGTTCAGCTCGTGCTGTGCAAGAGGTGTGGCGATGATACCCGGACTGATGGAATTCACCCGGGCGCCGCGTTTGCCCCAACTGATCGCCGACGCCTGGACACGCAGATGGTTAGCTCGCTTTGAGACGATGTACGCCACCATGGAGTTTGGAACCGCCTCCGAGCTCAAAAACGGTTTCGACAAGAGTTCATCCGCGGGTGCGAAAGCTAGGTCATGCTCCTGCTCCTCAGGAAGCCCTGCCGACATATGCCCAGCCATACTCGAAACGATTAACCCGGCGCCTCCCGGAGCAATGACGCGTTCGAACTCCTTAAAGACGATGGCGCTGCCGTACAGATCGACGGCGAGCACTCGATCGGGCGGAGCCATGTTCGGTGAGACCCCAGCGGTATTGGCCACGTTGACCACGCTTCCTAGTGCGGCAGCTGCATCCGCCAGAGCGCGAACAGAGACACGCGATGATACGTCTACCTTGAGCGCCGTCACTTTGTAGCTGGCTGACTCAAGCTCCTTCGCGGCAGATGTCAACAGCTTTTCATTGAAATCTGCCAAGACAATTTGCTTGCCGAAACCCTGGCGGCGAGCGATCGCCGTTCCAATTCCGCCAGCACCTATTACTACAACTACATCCTGCTTCATTTACGTTTTTCCTCAATGGAATGCGGCCCGCTTCGGATTCCTCGCATGTGGCCGAGCTTCCCAATTCATGCCAGATAACAGCGCCCGCATTGTGGGGCGATCAAGCATCTTCCGACACCTCGATACTACGGAGAAGCGAGGTTCAAGCGGTATCACGATCCTGCGAACTTGTTGCCTATTCCTCCGAGTTGGCCATTTTCCCGCACACGCTGTGCCGATCCGGCGGTACGCTGAAGGTGGGGAACAGAATGCAGATAGAAGCGGAAAACATGGCAGAAAAGCTTCGCGAGGCCAGTCCCGACTACGGCGGCGATGGGGACCAAGTGATTGCCCTGCGGTCCGAACTGGCCCGCAAGATCGCCGCCCATATCCAGGTAGAAGGGGACCAGGTCACTCCCGTGCCCGGTCTGCTTCTGTTTCGCCGCACCGCGCTGACCAGCTGCTACTCGGCCACCTACGAGCCCTCGATAATCGTCTATGGGCAGGGACAGAAGCATGTCAACATTGGCGGCGCAATGTTTGTGTGCGATGAGTCCACGCTACAGCTCACTTCTATCGACATGCCGGTCATCAGCCAGGTGACACAGGCGAGTCAGGAGAAGCCAATCCTGGCCTTGATTCTCAAGCTCGATATGTCTTCGGTTCGGGAGATCTTGAGCAAGGAAGAGTTCCTATCAACGGACGTTTGCGCCGGTACACGCGGCATGGCCATTGGCAAGTCCACGCCGGAAATACTCGGCTCCTGCATACGTCTGCTGGACCTGCTTGATACTCCGCGCGACATACCTTTCCTCGCTGGCCTGATGCAACGGGAGATAGTCTATCGCCTGTTGCGGTCATCTCTAGGCAAGCATTTGCGCGCCATTGCCACGCTGGGCGAGCAGAGCAATCGCACAGCCAGAGCTGTCGTCTGGCTAAAAGAGAACTTCTCGAAGCCTTTCCGTGTGGAGGATCTCGCGGCCGTGGCCAAGATGAGCGTATCTACTTTTCACCAGCACTTCCGCACACTGACACAGATGAGTCCGCTGCAATACCAGAAGCGGATGCGCCTGCACATGGCGCGCGTACGCATGATGACCGAAGGCCTAGACGCAGCCAGCGCCGCCTTCGAGGTTGGCTACGAGAGTGCCAGCCAGTTCAACCGCGAGTACCGCAGGCTCTACGGCCAGCCGCCCATGCGCGACATACAAGCACGCCAACTGGTAGAAGTCGAACAAAGATGAGCCGCGCTTGCTGATCAACAGACCAACGCTGCCGTCTCGCCACCGCCTGGCTCGGCACAAGGCTATACGGCCGGAGGACATCTGTAGCGAGGACTTTATAAGCACAGCACATGCCGCACCTGTGCTCAAGACCGTGATCGAGGAGTATGCGGCGAAGGTTGGCATCAAGCTGAAGCAGACTTACGATACAGAGACGCTATCTGGCGGAATGTCGCTCGTAGCATCCACTGGTGGCTTCACATTATTGCCAACGTATGTGCAGGATTCGCTGATTGCTTCGGTAGTTGCTCGGCCTCTTCGCGGTGAGGTTCCGATGATCGATCTCGTGATTGGATACAACAAGGCGAACACCGCCCCGTTGCTCAAGGAGTTTCTACTTCGCGCGAATGAACTGGCCGAACGTGGATCTCGGGTAGACTGCTTGTCAAAAACATCCCCATAATGCCGAATGATCGGCCCATAACGGGTGAATTCAGGACAGCGCGGGATAGCTCGCGTAGCCGGCAGCGCCTCCTCCGTAGAAAGTCGTTGGGTCAGGCTCATTCAGACCGGCTCCGATTTGCAGCCGCTTCGGTAGATCTGGGTTGGCTAGAAAGGCGCGGCCGTATGCGACCGCGTCTGCATGCCCGGTGCGTAATGCTTCTTTTCCCCTGAGCCCGTCATATCCGCCATTCACCACGTAGAGGCTTTTCCAAAGTGTTCTCAGGTGAGCCGACGTGGCGAGATCCTCCTCGCTGCTTCCTTTGCTGTTCTGCCCCGCTTCAACGACGTGGATGTATCCGAGCCCATAGCCGTTGAGTCTTGCAATCGCGACGGAGAAGGTTTCGACCGGGTTGTCGTCCGTCATATCGTTAAAACCACCGGTCGGAGAGATTCGTACGCCGACACAACTGCTGTCCCAAACTTCTAGGACGCGTTCAACTGTTTCCGTGAGAAAGCGGACTCGATTGGACGCAACGCCTCCATATTCATCTGTTCGCCGGTTCGATCGACTTTTGAGAAATTGATCGATCAAGTATCCATTCGCTGCATGAATCTCGACGCCGTCAAATCCGGCTTCTTTCGCGTTGGCGGCTGCCCGCCGATAGTCATCCAAGGTCTCTTTGATCCCGCTAGCCGTCAGGGCAACCGGCTCCGAAACCTGTGCCAGACCTGTGGCAATGAGCGTCTGGCTATTGGCACGGACTGCGGATGGGGCAACGGGTTGCGCGTTGTTCGGCAACAAGACGAATGAGAGATTCGGCCGAGATGCCACAACTGAAGGAAGATTCGGCCTCCGCTCTCATGAACGGATTCCACGATTCGGCTCCACGCGCGCACCTGTTCGGGGGAATGAATCCCGGGAGTATTGATGTAGCCTTTGCCCATGGGCGAGATTTGCGTCGCCTCGGTCACGATGAGTCCAGCCGAAGCGCGCTGCGCGTAATAAGTCGCCGCGAGTTCGCCCGGCACGCCATTTGCGTGTGCGCGGTTGCGCGTAAGGGGTGCCATAAGGACGCGATTTGCCAGCACCAAAGACCCAAGCTGAACTGATTCGAAGAGACTTGCCATTCTGTGCTCCTGTTGTTCAACAATGCAGTGAGTTGCAATGGGCTGGGTTGTAGGCGAAGAACTCGTGTTAGGTCCCACACGCCTGCTCCGCCGTCCGACCGAAATGGTTGGGTTCGAGTCCTGTTCTTCAGTGGACAACTCGCTAGGCCCTATCCACTCGCAGCTGCTTCCAAACTTCAAAAGCAGTGAGCAATCCGAGCAGGAGAACGAAGATGGGAACCACAGGCGGCTTGATACCGAAAGGAAGAACGCTGGCAGGCACCCCAGGCTGCAGGTGAACAAAGATTGCCACGCCCATCTGAGTGAAGAGGATCAAACACGCGATCAGGAGGAGTTGATCTTTGCTCCTGGCGGTCAGCGATTTCCAAAACAATGGCAGTAAGAAGAGGACGCCGGTAATCATTTCCGTCACTTTGCCCGCGAGAATTGCCTCGTGGGGTAAATGACTTTGCTGAATCTGGATATCAAACCATCCACGGGCTGGCTGGAAGAACTTCAGGAATCCGAACATGAACATCCAAATTCCCAGGAACACCGATAGACCTTTACTCAGGCGACGGGACATGTTTCGTTCTCCTCTTACTAGATTCTCAGTGCACGGAGACAGACATGTCTGTCTCCGTGGTAGTTAGTATAGACAGACTAGTCTGTCTTCTGTCAAGATGAGCTGATGAAAATGCAGAAACATTCCGATCCGCGACAGAGAATTCTGGAGGTAGCCGACCGTCTCTTTTACGCAGACGGAGTCCGCGCGACTGGCACCGAGAAGATCATGTCCATCGCTGAAGTCGCAAAGGCGACGTTCTATCGGCATTTCGAAAGCAAGGATGCCCTCGTGCTCGCGTACCTCGAAAACCGCGATCGAGCTCTTTGGGACTATCTCTCTCAGCCCACTCCCTCAAAAGATCTGCGTGAGGCTCTGACCAAATTCGAACAAATGGCAAACTGGCCCGAAATTATCGGTTGCCCGTTCCTACGGATCGCATCCGAATTTCCGGATACTGCCCACCCGTTCCATCGCCTGGCGATCCAACACCAAAACAAAATCGTTGACTATCTGACCGACCTGCTCGAGCCCATCGCAATCGACAAAAGAGCGGCGGCCACGGCGATACTTAGCGTCATCGACGGCGCCTTCTCTCTGCGAATGCTCTATGGGAATTCGAAGGTGGTTCCGATTCTCTCGCCCGCCGAGGCAGTACTTAAGAGCTTCCAGAGCGCGCGAGCTGAACGCCGCAAATGATTGGCTGGCATTAAGCAAGCCTCGTTTGGTACAACATCGCCATCTCACGTACAGAAATTCGACCGGGCAATTCGGTTTGGGCAGAGGTCTCTACGGCAGAGGTCGCGGGTTCGAGCCCCGTCGTCCCCGCCACACATTCCAAATGAGTTACGGGATGATTTGGCCAAGAAAATTCAACGAAACTGGGTGTAAACCGGGTGCATTTTGCACCCAGTTTGCACCCAAAAATCTGCCTAACGCCGCATCCTTATACAGGGTTTCAGGGTTCACTGAGAAGGGAAGACTAACGACATCACCGCGGCTTGTGCATTCTGTTTGGCGGGTGTGATTGCTTGCGTGTAGACGTCCAGAGTTGATCGGATAGTCGAGCGTCGGAGCAGCTCGTGCATCACCTTGAACTCGGTGCCAACGCTTCTCAAGAGTGTTGAGTAGGTGTGGCGGAATGTATGCCATCCAAATCGTGTTTCAATTCCAAGTTCTCGAGCTGCAGGTCGCAGAAAATTATGCAGAATCGCTTGTCCCCAATATGGTTGCTCTCCATGGCTATGGCGGCTTGCGAAAACCCAGTCTTCTGGCTGTCGATACGAGGACTGTTCTTTCCACTTGACGAGTGCTTCGCAGACCCGGGGATGGATCGGAACCGGCTTCTGCGATGATTCCGTTTTGCATGGCCCCACAAAACCATGCACGACGGAACGCGCCACGTTCATTGTTCCTGCAGAAAGATTGATATCGCCCCACTTCAGAGCGAATAGTTCGCTCTGCCGAATGCCAGTTGATGCCGCAATGAACACGAGAGTTCTCTCGCGAATCTTCAATCCTTCAAAGAGGGTTCTGATTTCGGAAGCAGTAAGAACTGCCGGCGGCGACCGCCGTTTCGCACTCTGACGAACGAGTCTGATTGGATTGCCATCGAAGAACTCGTACCGACAAGCGTGATTGAACAACACGGACATGACGTTGCGTATCTTGGCGCACGTGCTCCTCGCAATGGGAAGGCTTCGGAGCCAGGATTCAACCTCAATTGTCCTGATATCGCTCAAAAGGTGCTCACTCCATTTCGGAACGATCCATCGTTTCAGGTAGACCCTATGGATTGTCTTGGTTGAATAGCTCCGCCAGGTGTTCGTGAGACTCAATTCGCATTGTTCAAAATGACTGCATAGCTGCGCGATGGTCATCGAAACAGGCTTCGATTTTGCTATTCGTGCATTCAAGTCTAGTACTAGAAGACGTGCTGCTTCCCGCGCAGTCTCCAGGTCTGGGATCTGGTCAACCGTTCCGATTTGTCTTCGTCGATAGATTCTCTTTCCGTCGAATGTTTTCTCCCACCAGCGAAATTGCCAGATATCTGAATGCTTCTTGCGATTTCTCCGTATGACGCTCCCATTTTGCATGATGACCTCCCGCTGCGGTTGCAGGCAGAAATTATCTTCTCCCTAAGAAAACGAAGGGAAGGGGAACCTCGGTTGAGATTGATCAATCCGGCATCAGTCTCGGGAAGATTGTTGCTTTGCGGCGGAAGCGCGCGGGTAAATCACGTCGCTTCAGCCAGAATTTCAATTCGCTCGTGCCTGCCAATGAACGCATTTACCACCTGTCGAGAGAGTCGTGGTGAATCAATTGGCAAAGATCACTTGTTGAAGCCTGTTTTACGTCCAGGTGGATTGAATTTGCCAACACTGGCCGACTTCGAGGCAGTGATCCAGATGTGAGCGCAAATCATTAGGATTCCCACTCACTCCACTGCGCACGCGAAAGCCCCTCTAAACGTGCCGCTCTTTAACGTGTTTTTCGGTGGGGTTTTCCGCTCAAGCCGCAAATGGCGCTTAGAATGCGAATTGAAATACGGCCAACCCTCCGCGATCGTTAACCGCCAAACCAAATTCTCGGAAGAGGTTTTATGACAAGGAAAGCAAGCAATCTAAAGCCACGGCGTGAATTTCTCAGGCTGGCCGCGTTTACCGGTGCGGCAGCGCTCACGGGAAATGGAGTGGCAGCCGCAGGGGAACGAAATGCCGGTCAACAAGCAGCGGACGGTCATGAGGGGGATGACAAGATGGAGTTCCTTCGTGTCAGCGGCCGTCAAATAGTCAATGCGAAAGGGAAAGAGGTTCGCCTGAGGGGAACCTGTCCGGGCGGCTGGATGAACATGGAGGATTTCATCAATGGGCACCCAGGCGCGGAGCATACTCTCCGAGCGCAGATGGCGGAGGTGCTTGGACCGGCCAGAGCCCAGTTCTTCTTCGAGCGCATGCTGGACTACTTCTTCAACGAAGACGATGTGATCTTTCTCAGGAAGGCCGGTGCCAGCGTCGTCAGGATACCTCTTAATTATCGACACTTCGAGGACGATGCCGCTCCTTTCAGATACATAGAGGCGGGTTTTGCCCGTCTCGATAAAGTATTAAGCCACTGCGAAAGACATGGTCTTTACGTCATTCTGGACCTTCATTCGGCGCAGGGGTGGCAGAATGTCCACTGGCATTCTGACAACGCATCGCGCATCAGCCTTTTCTGGGATGTTCCGTTCTATCAGGATCGCTTCGTTGCCCTTTGGCAGGAGTTTGCGCGGCGCCACAAGAACAAGGCCGTCATCGCCGGCTACGATGTGCTCAACGAGCCTTGCGCGAACAACGCCGTGGGCGACTATCCATGGAACGTGGGTTCCAATTACAGGCCCAATTTTGACCGCATGAATGCCGTCTACCGGCGCCTGGTTACAGAGATTCGCAAGATCGATTCCAGGCACATCATCTTCCTTGAAGGTGATGACTACGCAAAAGCCTTCTCGGGACTAGAGAAACCCTTCGACGATAACCTCGCCTACAGTTCACATAATTACACTGTGCCTGGGTTTGGACCTGGCCGATACCCTGGCACCATCCATCCGCGATCGGCTGCGGCGGGCACTGCTCAAGACTGGGATCTAGCAAAACAGGAGCGCAACTTCCTCGATGCCGAGGGAACGAAGTTCACCCAGCAGCATAACGTTCCGCTGTGGGTTGGCGAGTTTGGGTCTGTCTTTAACGGGCCTGCCGATGAGAGTGGCGACCGGCTTCGCGCGTTAGATGATCAGATCGGCATCTTTGAAAGGCACGAAACGCACTGGACAACGTGGAATTACAAAGATGTTGGCGTGATGGGTATGCTGACACTCAACCCTGCATCTCCGTACATGGAGCGCATAAGCGATCTTCTTCGTAAGAAGGTTGCTCTTGGCACCGACGATTGGATGAAGTGGCTACCGACAACGCCAGTAAAGGACGCAACGGCTCAGCTTGCTGACCAGATCCGTCAAGTAGTTGGTGATCCGCAGTTGGATGCGCGACTCAATGTACGGTGCATGAGTCAGATCCTATTGTGCTTCTACACGGGAACCTTGATGCAGCCGCTCTACGCCGGGCTCTTCAAAGGCCTGTCCGAGAATGAACTGGATCACATCCTATCTTCCTTTTCCGCAAACCAGTGTGTGCCAAACCAAGGTCTGGTGGACGTCCTCAGTAAATACATGGCCACGCCAGCTTAGGGGTCGAGTACTGGCGGCTGATTCCCAGCCGACGCAATGCCGAGATCACGATATTCAATCGTGAGCCGCTTAACTTTACTATCGAACAATCGGACGAAGGGAATCGCACCCTTTCCGATTGTTAGATTTATTTCACACAAAGCCAAGGTCTACAGGGTGATAACAATTTTGCCTATCTGCTCGTTGCTTTCGAGATACCGGTAGGCTTCGACGGTTTGATCGAAGGGGAAGGTCCGGGCGATCTTCGGCTTGAAGGATCCATCCGCCAGCCGATCGTAGATGTACTTCTTCATGGTTTCCCATTCCGAGGTGCCGCGCAATTCGCCGAAGGTGTAGCCGAACATGCCAACGGTTCTACCAAAGATAGCCAAGGGGAAGGGAGTGGGCTTGCCGGACAGCATGCCATACAGGAAGATCGTGCCACCGTTCGCCGTGGCCTGCGCAAGCGTGTCAATGTAGTCGCCGCCCACCGGATCGAAGACAACGCGCGCACCCTTGCCCCCCGTGATCGACTGCACCCGGGCCACAAGGTCCTCCTCTTTGGTGACGATGACGTGGTCGGCACCAAGTGCTATGAGCTGATCCCTTTTGGCGGAACTACGGGTGGTCGCGATAGAGACGCCTCCCTGTGCCTTGACGATCTGGATGGCCGCAAGTCCTACGGACGAACTTGCGGCGGTGATGATCACGAAGTCGCCGGCAACCACTTTGCCGAAGGGGACGAGCGCGCCGTAGGCGGTGCAGTACTGCATCCAGACGGAGGCACCCTCGACCGCGGAGAAGGAGCTTGGAACGGCTGCGAGAACGCTGACGGGAACTACGGCCTCTTCTGAAAGCACCGGGTACTGGTTCATCGAGAAACCCGGAATGGTACCGAAGCGCTTGCCGATGAGACTGGGGTGGACCTCGGGACCAACGGCGATGACCTTTCCGACTGCCTCGTATCCGAGGCCGGAGGGAAGGTTCACCTTTTCCATGTAGAGGCCGCGATAGTACATGCTTTCGGCCCGGTTAAGGCCTACTGCTTCGACCTTGAGCTGAACTTCACCAGGACCGGGCTGGCGCTCGGGCAGATCTTCAATATGAAGGACTTCGGGACCACCGACCTGATTGAAACGGATAGCTTTAGGCATCGTGAGGACACTCCTGTCGCATCGTTTTTACTGTTTTGCAACGTCGAGATCGATGGTCAACTTTACTTCATCTCCCACGACAGCCGTCGGGAATTTCGTCGCGATTCCGAATGCCGTGCGGCTGATCGTAGTGGTACCTGAGAAGCCAGAGTGAGGCTTCTTGTCCATTCCGGGAACTGGTCCCGTCGGACCCTCCAGCTGCAGGACCACCGGCTTGGTCACGCCATGCAGGGTGAGATTGCCGGAGACAGTAAGGCTGCTACCGTTCTTGGCAATGCTGGCACTGACGAAGGTTGCGGTGGGGAACTGTGCGACGTCAAAGAAGTTCGCACCCTTCAGGTCGCCATCACGCGGGGCAACGCCTGTGTCCACTGTAGTCACGTCGACGGTGACATTCACTGAGGATTTCGTGATGTCCGATTCGTTTAGTACCACGGTGCCTCCTATATTGCCAAAATGGCCCCGAACATTCGATAGGCTCAAGTGGAGGACGGAAAAGTCGACCCCGCTGTGCGCCTTATCTGGTACCCAGGTGGATGTTTGCGCGATGGCCAGTGGGGCAGCCAACGCCAGAGTTAGAAGTGATGACAAACGTTTGCTCATTCAAAAACTCCTTTCAGCATGAGGTAACAATTCGTGGCGGACCTGTCCAGGGAGGGCGAATGTGACAATCAGAATCGCAGTGTCGTATCAGTGAGACGGATCCACGCGCTTGCTTGTTGCAACAATCATTAAACAGCATTGCTGACGTTTTGTTCATGTTCGAAAGCCCAACGGGCGGCGTCGTTCAGCGCTGTCAAGCTCCTTCTCGTCGATCTTTGTGTAGGGAACCATCTCCGGTGGATCAAACAAGCCGAGCTTAATGCGCGCTGTGAACAAGCGAATGAGAGCGGTGTCGAGCGTGCTTTCAGGCAGGTAGCCCTGCTGCACGGCATCAATATAGGCCTTGCCGACCGGCCCGCCAGGCTGGTCAGAGAAGCCGCATTCGTTATCCATTCCGCGGATTACGGAGATGGCCGCACCTTGTGCCTGCGTTGGACGGTATCGATGATTGGCGGCAATGTCCGTGACTGCGCCGCAGTCCGAGACCACGTAACCCTGGAAGCCCCACTTGCCGCGGAGTTGGTCCTGCATCAGGTACTGGTTCGCGTATGCGGGCTCACCATTGATAGAGTTGTACGCACACATGACTGAACCGGCCTTGCCTTCCACGACGGCAGCGCGGAACGCGGGCTCGAAGGTGTCGACTTCGTCGTGCTTGCTGACGTCGACATCGGCAAAGTGCCGGGTCGGCTCTGGGCCGCTGTGTACGGCATAGTGCTTGGGTGTTGCAATCGCGCGGTAGTACTTCGGGTCGTCGCCCTGCATACCCGTCACGTAGGCAACTCCCATTTGGCCAGTGAGGAAGGGATCTTCACCGTAGGTCTCTTGTCAGCGGCCCCAGCGTGGATCACGGAAAATATTCAGGTTCGGGAACCAGAAATCCAGTCCTCCGCCAATAAAAGCGGTGCGACCGGCGCGTGCATCTTGTGCGAAAGGCGCGACCGAACGAGTTCGGATCTTCGAAACCAAGCAAGTATGCGGCCTCATTCAACTCCAGTACGGAATTGGAGAGGTAATACCGCGCCATCTGGTGTCGAGCTTCATCCAAAACCCGCTGAAAGCTGGAACCAGATTCCTGCAAGCGACGTTGCAGCGTGCGAGAACTCATGTGAAGCGCCTCGGAGATCACATCCATTGAAGGGCGCTGTCCGGTGAGCCGGTCCTGAATCGCGCGCCGCACCAGTTCGATGAAGCTGTCCACTTCCTTGAACTGTTGCAATTGCTCTTCAAACTGTGGCGCAAGCAACTCGAGCAGTTCGACATTCCGGGCGACAAATGGCGCGATGGCATCGGAGGCACTGAAGATTATGGCGTTGCGCGAGGCGCCGCTTACGACCTTGCAGCCAAACTACGCTCGAGCACACGCAGATTCGAACGTTGCTGGACATACTCCACTCGAAGCGGGGTTAGCTGGGTACCAGTTCCGTACCGAGCGAGAGAAATCATCCACGAGAAACAGTAGTCCGTGAGCACCTGCGGCTCTGCATCTACCGCCAGGAGCCACCGAAACGCAACGCTGAACTCCTCTTTGCCAAGCTTGTTGAGGATCTCTTCTGGCGCCGTGAGCTTTTTATAGCGGGCCAAAAGCTCCGTGGCTGTCACGAGATTCTGAGTCGAGAGGGCCGCAATAGCCATCGGGTGAAAGCGCTCTGTCTTTGTCTCGACTCCGAGTTTGACACCGATGAGCGGATCGCAACTCACTACCTCGATCGCATGCCAGATCGCAAAGAGTTCTTCGGTAGAGACGAGAACGCGCGTCTGATCGAACAAATCTCGGGGAAGGCCGGCCTTGCGCAGCACCGCGGCAACAGAGACGCCGTGCTCCTTCAAACTTGAGGGCCAGACGGCCCGGAACCCGAAAGCGCTTCAGCATGGCAGAGTCCTCCAGCTAGAAGCGTATCGGAGTTTCGATTTGGCGCGATTCAGAACGCGCCAGAAGGCCAGCGAAGTGCGCCAACTCCCAAATTGGCGCGATCTGAATTCATATTGGCGTATCTCGCAGAGCGCACCGATCAGATCAGGGCTAATGTTGGGAATATCGCGACGCGGTTCCCAGCCGATCTTCCTAAACACGCTTTCATGCTCGACGAAAGGTTCATAATATGCGGAATTCTCATGACAACGGCACAAAGGGCAGCCTCAATCGCCGATCCTTCCTAGGCGTAACTGGAGCCGTCGCGGTTGCGACAGCCGCCACCGGCCTTTCAACTCCGGCGGCAGCTGACCGAGCCACGCAAGCGCACGTGAATGGACGACGCAAGCTCGGTTCGCTCGAGGTCTCAAGCGTCGGGTTCGGCGTGCAGAACATGAGCCGCAGTTATGAAACGCTCGTGCCGTACCGCCCGGAGATGATAAACATCATCCGCGCAGCCTATGACCATGGCGTGACGTTGTTTGATACGGCTGAGGCTCATGGGCCTCTCGAATGTGAACGAATCCTCGGTGAGAGCATCGCACCATTCCGCAACAAGGTCGTGATCACTTCGAAGTTTGGCTGGAATATCGACCCCGAGACAGGCCGGTTCCAAATGGGGCTCAACAGCAAACCTGACCATATTAAGAAAGCTGTGGAAGGGATGCTCAAGCGGCTTCGGACCGACCGAATCGATCTCTTATATCAGCACCGCGTTGACCCAGAGGTCCCGATCGAGGATGTTGCCGGTGCGGTCAAGGACCTTATGTCCGAGGGCAAGATTCTGCACTGGGGCCTCTGCGAAATGGGCCCGAATGCCCTTCGCCGGGCGCATGCGGCGCTTCCTGTCAGCGCCGTGCAGAATGAGTATTCAATGCTCCGGCGCGGCCCCGAAGAAGTGGTCATCCCGCTGTGCCAGGAATTAGGCATTGGGTTCGTGCCGCGGAGCCCGTTGGGTGTGCAATTCCTGACGGGGGCCATTGACGAGAACACCCGCTTTGCACCAGGCGCCATTCGTGGCATGGAACCGCGCTTCTCGTCTGAGAATTTGAAGCACAATATCGAGCTCGTAAAGCTGGTCAAGCAATGGTCCGAACGGAAGCAGGCCGCTCCGGGTCAGATCGCTCTGGCTTGGCTGATGGCGCAGAAACCGTGGATTGTGCCAATCCCCGGCACGACGCAGATGGCGCACATGGTCCAAAACGTCGGCGCCACTTCGGTTGCGTTCAGCTCGGACGAACTCAACGAGCTGAATGCCTCAGTATCCAGCATTCAGATTCAAGGAAAACGCCTGCCGGACGGGATACTCGCCCTTTCGGGCGTTGAGGCACCGCCGAAGGTATAGAAAGTGAACGATGCACGACGGATACTGGAAGGTCAACCACACATATCGAGGGAGAGCCATGAAGATCTTAATGTTTGGTCTGTTTCTATCAACACTGATTGCGCCATCGTCCTACGCACAGCAATCGCCAGCGCCACCAACGGAAACGATTAAAACCGCCGCAACTCAAACACCCGAGCAACAAGAAGTCATCAATCTTTCAAACATGAAATGGGATTGGATGGCAGACAAGAAGGTCGATTCCTTAGAGACACTATTTGATGACAAAGCTATGTTCACTCACATGGGAGGAACCTGGGGAAAAACCCAAGAACTAGCTACCATTAAAAGCGGTGGCATCTGGTACAAAAAAGCCGTAGTTTACGCAGTTGACGCTCGCATATTTGGTAACACAGCCGTCCTGCTAGAGGACATTGATTTGCAGGCAGCAGTCGGTGAGCACGAAGTCACCAATCCTTTTATGGTGACTGAGGTCTATATCAAGGAAGACGGCAAGTGGAAGCTCGCGCAACTCACGTTCTCGCATCTGCTTAGGCCGGTCAAAATGAATAGCAATAAGAATTAGCCGAAGGCATAGGGACGCCAAGCTACGCGCAAGGATGAAGCGGCAGGGGTGAGATCTTCAGGATGATGAAACGCATAACTGTTCTTTTGTTGACCATCTCGATAATCCTCTGTCTCGCATCTGGTTCTTCGCGGGCGCAACAATCGCCGGCGAACTCTCTGCGAGTGCCCACGGAAAAGAACACACTGATTGTTTGTCTGTCTCGAACCAACAACACCAAGGCCATCGCGGAATTCATTCAAAGTAGCGTTAGTTCCCTGAACGACAGTTTGGCTCTGTGGCTGTCCTCCGATGAGAACCGGGCCGACGGGAGCCAGATCCACCGTCGGGGTGGGATACACAGTGAGAACAGCTGGCGAAGTGGTGGTAACTGAGCCACCATCAGTGACCGCTACGGTGTAGCTGGCTCCATTCGTGCCCCAAGTGGTTGGCGGCGTTGTGTAGCTCGACGACGTGGCTCCACTGATTGGCGTCCCATTTTTATACCATTGGTAGGACGGAGAGCCCGTGCCGGGCGGCGAAATGCAGAATGTTGCACTTGCCGGAGCAGTGACCGATTGGCTTTTCGGCTCCGAGCCACATGCGGGCGTAGCGTCGTTCACTGTAAAGAATACGGAATTCGAGATGGCGCCTCCAGTCGCCTGATTGTTAACGACGACTGCAAAGTACCCGGGGGCTGCCAAATCTGTAGGGCTTAACGCCATAGTCAGCTGCGTTGAGCTGATGAATGTCGCAGTGCGGGACATGCCGTTAAAGGTGGCCGTTGAAGAAGGCACAAAATTAGACCGGTTATCGTGAGTACTCGTGTTGAGGCTCCCGCGGAGACGTATGACGGAGACAGGGAATAGAGCTGCGGTTGAAGACCATTCACGGTGAAGGCCGCCGAATTCGAAGTGCCGCCGCCTGGAGCCGGGTTTGAGACAACGACAGGATAGCTTCCTGGCGTAGCCTGATCAGCTGCGCTGAGGGAAATGGTCAGCTGGGCAGAATTCACGTATGTTGCTGTTTTCATTACCCCGTTGAATGTAACCGTCGAATTGGGCAGGAAGTTGGTCCCGTTGATAATCAGTGTTTGAGCTACGGAACCTTGACTCACTGATAACGGCAACAAGCCTAGGATAGCGGGGACCCTATTATTCACGGTAAAGCTGACGCCGTTCGATGCCCCTCCCCCAGGCGCGGGGTTGTTCACCACGACTGCATATACACCCGCAGTCCCCAGATCGGCACTGGAAAGTTGGATAGTCAATCGCGTGGAACTGCCATAAGTCGCGGCACGGCTGGCTCCGTTATAGGTCACTGTCGAAGTGGGGAGGAAGTTCGCTCCGTTAATGGTCAGCGTCTGCGCTGCTGATCCAATCTGTACTGAATCGGGCACCAGCGGAGGAGTGATTGACGGGACGAGGTTCGCTACCGCCACCGTTCCTGAACCAGACTTGGCTGTGTCCTGGGTCGAAGTCGCCTTCACCGTGGTGTTCCTGCAGCTGACGGCGTGAACAGTCCTCCACTGCTGATATTACCGATGCTTGTCGGGCTAACGGACCATGTGACGGCAGAACTATAGCTCCCCGTTCCGCTCACAGCAGCGGTGCAAGTGGAGGTCTGATTCGTAGAAAGGGAGGGAGGAGCGCAGGATACGGTCACACCAGTAATCGTTGGCGGTGATGGCTGGCTTGTTCCACCACCGCAGGCTGACAAGGTAGGATTCTCGATCATCGTTCCCGGGTCAATCTCCACTGTTGGGTTTCGAAATCACAGAGGACAAGCCTGCTGCCTTCGACCTGCCGGTGGCCTTGCCGTGTATAGGAGGCACACCTCCGAAATGCGATTTGCTCTCCATCGGGAGACCAGGTTGGAATCGCCTGTTCTGTTTCTTCTGCAATAAGGGGTCATGCTTGTCACTGATGGCCCCGATTCACTTTGAAGTTCAGTCACATCAAGGCCCCGTGATCGTGAGAGCGAGGCCGGTATTTTGCGCACCTCCGTTGGGACCTACGGAGAACACCAGCGTATCGCCTGCATTCAACGTCAGGGTTGTGTTGTATGGCACGAGTTGCCCCACGGCAGTGACACTCCCATTGAAGAGTGAGGCGCCGTTATGCAAGATGGCAACAACGGTGCCGATACCATTCTGGTCCCCTCTGAAAGTGGCGGCCAGGGTGTAAGCGCCGGTCGTTGGGGCCGTGAAAACAAGGTCAGAGTATTGACCTCCGACTCCAGCCACCAAAACGAAGTCATTGGCAAGGAAGTCGACGTTGCCGTCGCTGTAGGCAGGTCCATTATTGTATTCCGCGGCTGGTGAAGTACCGTTATTCACCGTGGACGACAACCAATACTGAGCATTCGGGCCGTTCACTCCATTCTGGGCGGTGACATCATATCGCGTGATTGGGCTGGTGAATCCGGCCGAATAGCCATAGGACCAAACGCCGTTGGGGTTTGTATGAGCAACAAACCCACTTTCGAAACTGGTGGCTACGTTGTATACGGTTGGTGTCGACTGAATGGTGTAAACAGCGCTGGCCACGGCAGACTGCGAATATCCGGTTGCTGTGGCGATTGCCGTGATGGTCTGGGTTGTGGTGACAGAGATGGCACCCGTGTATTTGGTTGATGAGGTTGTCGGCGTGCTACCGTCGGTGGTGTAGTAAATCGTGGCTCCCGGCGTCGAGTCCGTAATAGTAATCGACTGTGTAGACGAGTAGGTCCCGCCGGCAGGAGAGAACACCGGGGTGGCAGCTTTGGCGGTCACCGTGATGTTCTGCGTGACCTGCGTTGCAGCGTTGTAGTTGCTGTTGCCTGCCTGGTTGGCGGCGATGGTGCAGGTGCCCGCCGCCACGCCCGTGACTGTGCTGCCGCTCACCGTGCAGATGCTTGTCGTTGTGGACGTGAATGTCACAGCCAGGCCGGAGCTCGCTGTGGCGCTGACTGTGCCAGTTCCACCCACTGTGAGTGAAGGCGCTGTCCCGAAGGTGATCGTCTGGCTGCCTTTGCCGACTGTGAGGTTCTGCGTCACCTGCGGGGCGGCGTTGTAGGTCGCATTGCCCGCCTGGTTGGCCGCGATCATGCACGTCCCAGCCGCCACCCCCGTCACCGTGCTCCCACTCACCGTGCAAATGGTGGTCGTCGTCGACGTGAAGGTCACCGCCAGACCCGAACTAGCAGTCGCGCTTAATGTTCCGCTCGTTCCCACGCGGATCGTAGGTGCGGTGCCGAAGGTGATCGTCTGGTTGGTGTTGGCGGCTGTCACCGTGATGTTCTGCGTGACCTGCGTTGCAGCGTTGTAGTTGGAGTTGCCGGCCTGATTCGCCGCGATCGTGCATGTGCCTGCCGCCACGCCGGTCACCGTGCTGCCGCTCACCGTGCAAATGCTCGTCGTTGTGGATGTGAATGTTACCGCGAGTCCGGAACTCGCTGTGGCGCTGACTGTGCCAGTTCCACCCACCGTGAGTGCGGGCGCTGTCCCGAAGGTGATTGTCTGGGTGCCTTTGCCGACTGTGATGTTCTGCGTCACCTGCGGGGCGGCGTTGTAGGTCGCATTGCCCGCCTGGTTGGCCGCGATCGTGCAGGTACCGGCCGCCACGCCCGTCACTGTGCTGCCGCTCACCGTGCAGATGGAGGTTGTGGTGGAGCTAAATGTCACCGCCAGACCTGAGCTGGCAGTCGCGCTTACTGTTCCGCTCGTTCCCACGCGGACCGTCGGTGCGGTGCCGAACGTGATCGTCTGGTTGGTCTTGGCTGCCGTCACCGTGATGTTCTGCGTGACCTGCGTTGCAGCGTTGTAGTTGCTGTTGCCTGCCTGATTCGCCGCGATGGTGCAGGTGCCCGCCGCCACGCCCGTGACTGTGCTGCCGCTCACCGTGCAAATGCTCGTCGTGGTGGACGTGAATGTCACAGCCAGGCCGGAGCTTGCTGTGGCGCTGATTGTGCCAGTTCCACCCACGGTGAGTGAAGGCGCTGTCCCGAAGGTGATCGTCTGGCTGGCTTTGCCGACTGTGATGTTCTGCGTCACCTGCGGGGCCGCGTTGTAGGTCGCATTGCCTGCCTGGTTGGCCGCGATCGTGCAGGTCCCAGCCGCTACCCCTGTCACCGTGCTCCCACTCACCGTGCAGATGGTGGTCGTCGTCGACGTGAAGGTCACCGCCAGACCCGAACTGGCCGTCGCGCTCACCGTACCGGTGCCCCCCACGACTACGGTTGGAGCGGTCCCGAACGTGATGGTCTGGTTGGTTTTGGTCGTGGCGGTCTGATATTCCCACAGGTCGTTGATTGGAAAATAATTTCCGCTCGCGTCGAAGGCCCAGCCCCCGAAGAGCCAAAAATTACCGCTCGAATCGATCCAGTTTGCGGCACCGTATCGGCCTCCCGGATTGTTGCTGGCAGCCAAAACGCCTTTAGTGCCGTAGACTCCGGGCCAACCACAATTGCCATTTGTGTCGCAGTTTCCACGAGTGTTGTTCCCGCCCATCCATGTCCACTCGTTCGTCGAGGGAGAGTACACCCAGAGATCGTTGAGATTGCCCGAATTGCCGCTGGCGTCGAATCCCTCGCCGCCGAAGAGCCAGAAATCGCCGCTAAGGTCCGTCCAACCCGCAGGTTGAGCCCGAGCTGAAGGATTGTTTGCGGGTGCACTTGTCCCCAAGGTGCCGTAAACGCCGGCCGCGAGATAATTACTGTTTCCCTCAATCCACGCCCATTCATTGGAGGAAACGTAGTAGTGCCAGAGACCATCGGCACCGCCTCCCAAAACCCAGAAATCTCCGTTTGTGGCCGTCCAGGTCCGCGAGTTATACACGCTTCCCGGAATGTTTCCGGGCGCAGGCACTCCCTGAGTGCCAAACGCAGGGGATTGGCCTTCAACGCTGCTGCCCCCCATCCACGTCCATTGCCTTGTGGAGGGAGTGAATTCCCACACGTCGTTGAGGTTGCCGAAGGTGCCGCTCGCATCCAGGCCTGACCCCGCGTAGAGCCAGAAATTCCCGTTGGTTTCGACCGAAGCCAATGCCCAAATCCGGCCCCCGGGCGTATTTCCAGGGGCGGGAGTCCCCAGGGTTCCATAGACTCCGGACCGGCCGCATCCAAATGCCGAGCAGCCTACCGTATTGCCGACCGTGCTACTTCCTCCCATCCACGTCCAGAGCTTGGTCGAAGGGTTGAATTCCCAAAGATCATTGAGATTCCCTTCTTCATTCGTAATTGAATCGATTCCAAAACCTCCGAAGAGCCAGAGATTGCCGCTTTTATCCGTCCAAGTTGCGGCTTGTGCGCGGGCTCCGGGGAAGTTTCCTGCGGCTGGCGTTCCCAGCGTGCCATACACTCCGGCTTGATAAAACCCCTGGCTTCCTCCCATCCACGTCCATAGCCTGGTGCCAGGATTGAACTCCCATAGATCGTTGAGAAGAGCATAAGTACCAGCGGTAGTGGCTACCCCTTCCCCTCCGAACATCCAGAAATTGCCGCTGCTGTCGGTCCAATATGCCGAACTATCGCGGGCCCCGGGAATATTTCCGGCAGCAGGCGTTCCCAGTGTGCCGTACACTCCGGGTTGAAGATACGTGTTGGATCCGCCAATCCAGACCCATTCGCCCGACTGCGCCTGTGCCGTCGTATTCGTTGCAAATGCAACCAGCATGAAGAAAAGAAACAGAAAAACTGGCCGTGTTTGCCGAGCCGTGGTGAGTCGTCCAACAACAAATGACCCGAAACGATCAAATACTCTTCGCAAGCTTCGTATCATTTGCAAGGGGAGAGAATTCAGCAGAGTCAAGAACGTGCGCTTGGAAAGCGCATGCAAACTGGGGAGATCGTGCATAGGTTCTCCGTTCACGACGGCGATATTTTGCTTTTATGGCGACGAGGGGAATGAAATTCGGCGTGACTTGAGCGATAACTCAGGGGTGTAATTCGTACCGAATCGCGTTCCCACGCACTCTAGCACGCACTTACAATCCGGCAAGTGTTTTTCTCTACGGGAAAAACGATTGATATCAAATTTAAGTATGATACTGATGTAATAGGCGGAGTTTGCGTACCTGGACTAGTGAACCGAAACTCCACTCTCAGATGGCACTCCGGCATAAGTGATGGTCTTGGACGTACGCCCTTGCCCCGTGTGCGACGGGTGGGACTGCAAGGCGGAATCATCCTTTATTGGAGGGGCGAAGGCGACAAATTCACCGCGGCATCCTTCCAGACATCGGACCTTCCTGAATTCGGACTCCTCTGCAAGAGTCAGAGCGTGTGCGCGGCGGGCGGTTTCAAAGAACAGGCGATGGGCGTCGCGGAACCTGTCATCCGGATAGACAGAGCGCAGTTCGAGTTTTCTGTCGAACTCGTACCAGATCCTGCAGTCGGGGTTCAGGTCGCACTCGCGAACCGAGACTCGTAGGCCATCTTCCCCAGCGATGGGTGCCAAGCCGGCGTTGTACGAGCGGGTCGCGATATTCACGTCACTGCGTGGGAACAACACACGAAGCCGCTCATGGACGAAGCTCATACCCTGAATTTGTTCTCCGGGAGATTCTTTTTCAATGGATGCCCCCGAAATCCGGTCCGGATCGAGAACAAGGAGAGTGGCCTGATTATATCCATTGGATACACCGGTTGTTACGATGAACTGGCGGCCGTCATCAAGGCTCGCCAACGTGGCGTAGTCGAGGTGACCGGAATGCCAGTATTCGGAAATGGTCCTGCCGTGAGAATCGATCAATGCGACTTGTGAAGCATCGAGTGGCTCGTGCGGACTAACGACAACAATGCGTGCAGGGGCTCCGGCAACTCCCTTCAACACTCCAAAGCCGCGAACGAAAAACGTGGGAGGGCTACCGTGCAATTCGGGTATGGCTCTTCCCGGATTCCAGCGCCACTTCTCCACCCCCCGGGCCGAATAGCAAATCAGAATAGACGAATGCTCATACGGATGGACGGCCGGATGATAAATCAACAGCACGCTGGGAATCCCGTCGCCATCCAGATCTCCAAACCATGTTCGGGATGCGATGTCTCCTTTGTAGTAATCGCTCCAAAATCCGTCCGGAAAACTCTTACTCCATAAAGCCTTGCCGGTTGCATCGATCACCGTTAAGGTGTTTCCGTCGAGGCGCGCTGCTTGCGGTCGAACATCCGGTAGCCGGAACCAGGATGTCAACACGGATATCAAAAGAAGAACGGAGAATGAGCCCACACCAAACCATAGCCACAACCGCCGCCTTTGGTACGTTTTGGGGGGCGCGGAGGTGAGCGGAAGTTCCGCCGCGTTCAGCAGATCCTTTTGCTCAGTAGCCTCGGATTCCCGGCGGACAGCACGCGTGGCACAAATAATCCAATATTGCGATCTTGCACTTATCGGCGTACGCAGCGAGCGATCCGGCAGGCTGATCATGGTCGGATCATTTCGGCCTTCTTCCGCGTAGTAACACTCCAATGCCTTGCGCAGGCGAGTGACTGCCGGTGCCAAGTCAGCGGACGACTTCGAATCTGCATCGCCTGGCCACAACTCCCTGATGATCCGGTCTGGTTTAAGAGTATTCTGCGTTTCCAGGTTCTGAACAAGCAATGTGAGCAGCTGTTTCAACTGAGCTTTGCCCCGGAAGACCCGGCTCTGCAGAACTCGCTCGAGCTGTTCCAGTACCGGTTCCTGAGGCATGGCCCGAGAAAGTCCTCCGAGTGGTGGCTCGAAAAAGGCTTGATTAATCGAGGTGGGGAGCCCAGCGGAATTATCGCATAGCGGCTAACTGCCCTATTTGCGATCATTACCCACAGCGCTCGCGTGGGAAGTAAGCCTTTGGCTGAGTCAACACCAGATAGATCTTCGATTGCAAGTCCTGAATGGTGAATGCTGTAGACTGCCGCGACCCGGACGTTCGATAGGTTTCTACGAGACCGGCCGATTTGGACCCCGGAAGTTGAAGCAGCGGGGAATCAGAGACTCTGACGGTTGAGATCCTCCAAAGGAACGAAAAAGAGGTCGACACCCCGACTAAGATAGGCGATCTATTCGCGCGGCTCGATAGGTTGATGGTTTAAGGAAAGCTGTTTGGACTCGAACCCGGGACTTATGTTAGCGGACCAATTAACCGCCGCGCACTCCGTAATCGAGCGTAAATAGCCGAAACTGAACGCATCTCCGCGACGCTATAAAACTCCCATAACCATCTAAATCGCTCAAAGTGAAAGGATGTGCACTGTATCTAGATTTGTACCCGAAATCGGCACGCGATCACTCTAAGGAATCTTCCAGGCGGATGTAAGTAACTAAAAGGAAATGGCTTAGAGGGGATACTAGATGGTGCCGGGAGGGGGAGTTGAACCCCCATGGAGTTGCCTCCGACGGATTTTGAGTTTCCGACGAAGACGGTAAATGCTTGAAAAATAACAGAAATAAACCGTAATATGCGAACGACCTAAGTATCTGCATCTATGATGGTTAGCGAAATTGACCATAAGCTGGCCAAGCTGATGTCTGTACCCGAACGTGTACCGCAAGAAACGAAATCGCGCCGCGAGTGATTCTGCCTGAGATCGCCTCCGTCATGGTTGTTCCAACCCGTTACCACCTCGAATTCTCTTTGGCCATTTGCTTACGCGTGAGCCCCAAAGCTCTGAATGGATATACTCACCAGATCGACAGATTAGCCCTTCTACGGCGGCGAAATCGAGAACGGCAAGTTCCCGAGGAAATAGGTATTGCCGATCTCGATCCGATCCTAGCCATTTACGGTTACCACGTGCTCGCCGAAGCCAATTCCGTTCCCATCGTATTGGTACTGGGTTGCGACTGATCACTCCGATTTACTTTTGGACTTCAGTCGCATCAAGGCCCGGTGATCGTTAGAGCGAGGCCGGTATTTTGCGCACCTCCGTTGGGACCTACTGAGAACACCAGCGTATCGCCTGCATTCAACATCAGGGTTGTGTTGTATGGCACGAGCTGCCCACGGCACTGACACTCCCGTTGAAGAGCGTGGCGCCATTATGCAAGACGGCAACCACGGTGCCGATACCATTCTGGTCCCCTCTGAAAGTGGCAGCGACGGTGTAAGAGCCGGTCGTTGGAGCCGTGAAAACAAGGTCAGAGTATTGGCCTCCGACTCCAGCCACCAAAACGAAGTCATTGGCAAGGAAATCGATCTAGAACTGAGAATTTGATCTGTAACCGTCGAGGTTCTAGCTGACCGGTTTTTGTGCCTCGTCATATTGGTTCTTAGCGACGGAACTACCGAAGCTCGTCAAGACCGACAGCATCCCGCACGCGCCGTCGGCTGTCGGGACTCCTCCCTCCGTCCTTCAATCCATCGGCAGACCCTCTCTATTGCGTCTTCCACAGATGCACGCAATTTTATGTGAAATGTTTCTCCCCTCGGACGCATAGCAAGGTGAAGGCTTCCCGAGAAACTGAACAAGCGAGGAAATCATAAGCGATGAGGTTTCACAAACCTCACCGAACTGGCTGTTGGTCGTCTTCTGCTCACTGCGGCGGCTCATTGGCTCTTGGTCATTGGGCTCAAGAGATCGGTCGCGGGCGGGCAGGCGTGATGTTTGCGGCCCGTTCAAACTGCTTCAAGTGATGCAGCCAAGCGATGATGACTGCCTCCTGCTCAGACGTTGACCCGGTTCTAGTCTTTCAACCTACGCGGAGGAATCTACATGAAGCTCGCTCTCTGCTGCGCGATCGTTCTTGCCAGCTTTACCGCTGCTTTCGGCCAAGCAGCACCGCCACATGCCACAAGCCTGAGCGATGGGGTCTTGACGATTGTTGGGATGCCTGCTGATGCTCGGTCATTGGTTTCGGAAAAGGAAGTAGTTGTTCTGTACGCCAACAAGTTTCGCTATGACCTTGGTGCTCAAACCACGCAGGCGCCGATCGGTGCGGCGACACCTCCTGGAGCATTGGCGCTTAGTGCCTCTCAAATTGCGAAGCTACCCTCAGACATTGTTCAATCGCCAGCACAGTCCGCTGCTCCTGCAGGTGGAAATAACCTAGGTGCAAAGGGAATGGTGGCGCCTCCACCACCTCCACCTCCCCCGCCTCCTCACATCCCTGATTATCCACAGGCTTGTGATCAGTCCGATAAAGTCGATCCATGGCCGAGCTCGGCCACGGATCAGGTTAAGCGAATCACTGTCTGCTGGTTGGGGATACGCAATTCGGTCGAGACGGATCAGACTCACCTGTTGACCCTGCGCGGGCAAATTAACACTGTTATCCATAATGCAGCTACAGAACAGGCATGTTATGTGCAGGCGCTTCGGAATTTCGGAGAGCCTCTTCTTGCGTTGAATCAGGCTGTCAAGCTCATTGAGCTTGCCACCGCCAACGCCACTGCTGGGGACAAGCATGGTTGCTATCAAGATGCGGATGACTGGCCCCGCGATTCGGCAGAAAAGCTCGTAATGGATTTGTCAAAGCGTCAACAGGACCTTAGCGACCTTGAAACCGCACAAGGCTATACAACCTGGGCCAGCCCTGCCTTCAAGAGTGCAAATAGCGCACTTGTCGCTCAAATCGCATCCTTCATCACAGAAGCCACCTTCTACCAGACTGGGACCCCGTCGCAGGGTTTAGACAGTAATATTGCCAAGACCTACAGCGACTTTCAGAGTGTGGTTGAAAACAACAAGCTGTGGCGGGTGCGGCTATCCAATCTGCTCAATAATCCACCGTCCGAAACGTTCAAACTTGGCTCCCTATCATCGCTTGAGGTGGATATCGCGATCGACTCGTGCCACTTGTGGTACGGGAAGGGAAGAATCGACACCATCAAACTACATGCCGTCGATCTATCGTCCAGCACAGGAGTGAGTCAGGACATTCCTCTGGCTACGAATACATGCAATCCGCGCACAATTGCCAGCACAGGCATCGGTGTCTCATTTCTTGCGAGCCCGACCTTCAGTTTCGTTGCCGGGGATAACACGGGCACCCAGGTTATCGGCGAAACGGCCACTAATTCGGCGACTCCCCTTTACGCAGCCCTCTATAACGTTCAACTCGTGAATTTCAAACACGGGATGGAGTTTTTTGCTTCGCCGGGGGTTGGTCTCACTTCTTCTTCTGCAACAACCAACACAGACTTTCTCGGCGGCGTCTCGATTTCATTAGCACGGCGCGTGCTGTTCGTGACGCCCTCCGCCGATTTCGGTCGTCGCGATCGGCTTGCTCCGGGTTTCAAAATAGGTGACCCCAAAGGCTCGCTGACATCTGTGCCAACACAATCTCACTGGCCGGTTGGATTCATGATCAGTATCAGCTTCGGAATCGGGCCGTCATAGCGATCACGTGAACCTGCGACGAGGTTAGGAAGTAGAAAATCTGCGAGCGTCTCTTTCCTCCGACCATCGCTGACGGAAAACCACAGCTGGCCGTACCACAACCTGTCGCATCTCTGAGAAGACTCCGTTCGTTTCCTGATCCGGCAATCATCGATGATCTCGATTTAACCATTGAAGGGAGAAAGTCACATGTCAGTAGCAGCCTGGGAAGACGATCCTGCGTCCGTACAAAATCCAAACCCCATTGAACGACCGGTGCCCGACCTGACTGTGGGTCCCTTCTCGTTCGTTATGAATGCCCCTGTCGATCCTCTTCCGCCCGCCGACATCTATGACGTTGGGACTGTGAATTTTCGAATCTGGGCTGCGTCAGAGGCTGCCCGTCGCGGCGCTGACTTTTGGGCTCAGATTTTCGAGGTCGCTGGACTGGGAGCAAGAACGTGGGAACCTGGCGCACCGCTCCCTATCATCCTCGACGAGGGAGCTGATCTGAACGCGTTTTATGATCGCAGAGCTCTCAACTTCTTCCACGGTCCGGATGGGGATCAAACCGTTTTTTCAAGCGAAAGTCCTGATGTTGTTTGCCACGAGCTCGGCCACGCAGTCCTGGACGCTGCCCGCCCCGAGCTGTTCGATGCCCAGTTCCCCGAAACCGCGGCGTTTCACGAATCATTTGGTGATATGTCGGCAATCCTGAGCGCCCTGCAACTTCCATCCATCAGAACCAGCCTGCTTTCTGCTACGAACAACCAGATTGATCGGGCATCCCGGGTCTCCCGTCTTGCCGAACAACTCGGTGAGGCAATTCGTCTGCAATCTCCTGGCGCTGTCGACACCGATTGCCTGCGCAATGCCGCAAATTCGTTCGTGTATCAAGACCCACAGACACTTCCAAGTGACGCTCCCGCGTCCACGATCAGCTCTGAACCCCACAGTTTCTCTCGCATCTTCACAGGAGCTTTCCTGAACGCCTTGGCCGGCATGCTCCTGGTTCGTAACGTAGCTCCGACTGCCGACGATCTCCTCCAGGTCAGCATCGACATTGCGACCATTCTCATTCGAAGTGTCCTCGCTGCTCCCGTAGTCCCCGACTACTATAGTCAGGTCGCGCTTCAGATAATCAACGCCTCGCAAGGGGTCAATGGCGGAGTCTACGCGCCCATACTACGCGGAGCCTTCGTAAAACGTGAAATCCTCACTGCCGATGCTGCGGTCACCGCAATTCCGCATCAGCATTCAGCGATGGGAATGGCGGCCGGAACCACTGCCGTCAGTTTTGTGATGTCCAGCGCTCACGCCGGCGAACGCTTCGGACTGCGAGGCAAACGAGTGATCATCGACGTTTATCACGGCTTTCGCCCCTTCGCAGCCGCTCCGGCAGCGGATATTGGTACCGCAACGCCACCTATCCATGAAAAAGCCGCTACTGCATTCGTTGAAGACCTGTTCCGTCGTGGTGGGGTAGAAGTCGAACCACATCTGGACCCTGCCGATCGTATTATTCACCCTCGCGCGGTGAAAACCCACTACCTCGAAGCAGTGGGTGATGGCCTTCGTGTTCGCCGTCGCCGCTTTGATTGCAATTTCGGACACTCTCGCTAATCGTGGCACGAAAATCCTTGGTCTGCGAGTTCACATCTTGTGAAGAGAGTTACGCTGAATCATGAGGTGCACATGGAAGACCAAGTTCCAAAGTCTGAACAAGTCCAGAGGAAATTTGTAGAGGATCTGTACAAGCGGGACCAGGTTGCCGACGATGAAGCTTCAATGAAGCCCCATCAGACACACGTCAAAGATCCGAATGCACCTGGCGGAGTTCGCCGTATCCGATTCCTCTCGTTCATCCGTCAGTGATCCGTCAGGGGCAGGAGCGGAAAGTGAATAGCGCTCTTTATGGCTGCCTGATCGGGATCGCACCAGACCGGGGAGTATGGGCAGACGGTGAGTAGTGCAGGGTGGGGACGCAGCTTTCCCTCCCTGATTCTCGCCGTACTGTCTCACCCAACCGCGAAATCACCGAAAGGAGAGGCATATCCAGTGAGAATTCAACAAAGCACACCGCTGCTTCTAGGATTGGGAGTCGTTGCCCTTGGGATTTTCATATTTGCGGTTTTCGCCAATTGGTGGGGTATCAACATAAATGTGCAGCCGCAAACCATCGCAAACATTCTGGCGCCACTTTTGCTAACGTCGGCATTCATCGAACGAGCAGTAGAGGTCTTCATCACACCATGGCGAGACCCGGAATTTGACAAACTGGAGGCTAACCTCAAAGCTGTCTCGGCTGACCAGTCTGCGACTCCAGCTCAACGGAATGATGCAACTGAGAAACTCAACGATTATGTCGCCGACACAACCCGTTACGCGTTTGTGATTTCACTCTTCTTTGGAGTGGTCGCTGCGATGGTGGGTATTCGCGCTCTTTGGCCCTTCCTTGATCCGCAGTCGATGAAGGTCTTTAGCCAAGCCCCTTTAGGACAAAAGAACACTTTCATCGTCTTGGACATATTGCTCTCTGCCGCTCTAATGGCAGGTGGTGCTAATGGCATCCATTCGGTCATCAGCGCCTTCACATCGTTCTTTGACGCCAGCGCACAAAAGTCTCGGGCTGTCGTTAATTAGCCCCCCTGGCGGCTGCAGTGGTTAGGGTGAATCCGGCCCAGTAGTAAGGCGCAGACGTCGCGGGGTCCCGCATGAGCTTGATCTGGCTTTGGCGCAAGGCCTCTGCGGCGTTTCTGCCGTTCCGCATGAATCTTCGGTAGAAAGCGATCATTAATTTCCTCGAATTGGCATCGTCAACGCTCCACAGCGTGGAAATCACCTGCTTGGCTCCTGCGTGCAAGAAGGCGTAACTGAGCCCCATTGCGCCCTCGCCATTGAAGTTTTCGCCCGCAGCCGAATCGCAGGCGCTGAGCACCACAAGATGCGCGCGCACGTTCAACCGGGCGATATCGTGAGCTTTGAGAAAGCCAAACCGCGGGCTTCCGTCGGGCCCAAGCAGCGAAAAGACGAGACCGGAGAATTCCGGTATGGTTTCGTCATAGACGCCATGCGTAGCCAGATGCCATATGCGGTAGTCGCGCAACGCAGGGCTTAGCACGGTGTCTACGCTGGCGTCGAATCCTTGCGCGAGAAACACGCGGCCATTGCCGGCCTTCCGCACAGTATCTTGGATAGCGCTGGCTTCGTCGCCGGCGCTCACGAGCCTGGGAAGGGTGGCTGTGCTCTCCGCATACGGCACCGGACGCGAATCATATTTGTGTGCCCCGGCCTTCAAAAATGCGGCCCGTGGGTCTGCCGCGTCGAAGACCGGGTCGGCGACAATGGCGACCTCCCCTTGAAATGATTCGTTCTCTGCCTCCGGCTTGCTTGAGAGAAAGACGGACAACGAGGGGGTCAGTGTAATCTCGTGCCCCACGACGAGCGGTTCTCCCGGCGCAGTGGAACAGCCGTTTTCGCTCAGCACCGCAAAGGGGAGAATGGCGAGTTCGCCATCCGGGACAATGACCATTTGGGTCATTCCGGGTTGCACCGCGTCTGCAAACAATGCACAGGAGAGCCGGGCGGACAGGCGCTGGAGTTTGCCCCTGGCGTTCGCCCCTGAACGCTCCTGGCCGGCGGCCAGGGCCAGCCACCGCTTGACCATCTCTTCCAATCGCTCGCGCGGAGGAAGAACATAGCTCTTGACCTTGCCGCTGCCGATTACCCAAAGAAAGCTGCGCTCGGCGCCCAGCGCATACTCGAAAAACGTGGCGCCGGAATCAAGGCTGGCTCGCTCAATTTCGGCAGCGGACATCGTTGCCGCCGGCTTCGTTTCTCGGCTTGCGTCGGCATGGACATCGTCCTCACTTCGTTCGAGATTGCCTAGTGCCTGCATCAATTCCGCGGAGTTGGCTTCCAGGTCGCGCTTTGCGCCACCATCCACAAGAAGCTTTAGACGGTGATTGAAGGCACGGTCCACCGTCAACCTCGCATGGATCAGGTGAGCCTCGGCTTCGCCGCCTTCCCGTACACCCGAACCAGCTCTGGCATTCAACGCGTCCAGCAGGCCGCGCGCCCGACTCCGCTCGCTCATCTCCAGCGCCACCGCGTCGGCTCCCCCAGACGGATCGCGCTCAAACAGCCGCATCTGTAACTCAACCGCCAGTTCGTAGCATTTGCGCTTGGCGGCGAAATAGGAGGCTTGTAGAGTGCTGCTGGAGACCAACTTTCGCGCCGCCTCCAGCTTTTCGAATGCCGGCGCCAACTCCTCATTCGCCCTCGCGAGTTGTCCATCGCGCGCATACCAGCGGGCAACCGCATATTGAGCTTCCATCAGACTCGCGGGGTCCGCGACGCCTTGGCTCAATGACTCCGCCTGCGCGAACTCGGCCAGCGCGTCCTGCCGATTGCCCTCTTGGTCCAGAAGCTCGCCAAGCTGGATGTGCTCTTTGGACTGGTAAGTCAGGAGGTGACCATGTCTGACGGCCTCGCGAAAGTCCGCCAAAGCTCGCGCCGGAGCGCCTGCCGACCGTTCGGCCAGCCCAACGTCATACAGTGCTATCCCCAGAAAGGTTTCATCGTCGAACTGCTGAGCGAACGCGAGCGACAGTTTGCAATCCTGCACGGCTTTCTCGGTCTCGTTCGACGATATCTCGGTCTCGCATAGTTCACGATGGTTTACCAGCCTTCCGAAGAGGATGTGAGCCCTCGCGAAGGCGGCATCCGCCCGGCGATAGTACATCGCGGCAAGCTTGGGTCGATTCAGCCGTTCATATTGCTGGCCTATGCAGTACAAATTCGTGTTGTATTCCACAGCGTTGCCGGAAGCCGCGAACACCGGATCGAGTTTCGAGAAAGCCGCCAAAGCGGAGTAGAAGTCGCCTTTGTCGGTAATGGTCTGGGCAATGTCCTGGACGGCGAGCCAGGCGTTTCGTACATCTCCGGTCCGTCGAAAATTCGCTTCCGAGTCGTTCAGCACGCGCGTCGGAGTCACTGCCAGCAGCTCGTCCTGCTCACCCCAGCCCTTCCAGTACAGATCCCAAGCCAGTGTCTCGGGCGTGCCGGCGGCGATCGCCTCGTCGCGCGCCTGATCGGCGATCTGGTCCATGTTGGGGTCGCGTAGCCAGAATGCCACGCAGGCAAGGTCGGTTCGCGCCATGGCGATCAGCGCGGCGTCGCCAATCTCCTGGCCCAAGTGCAGTTCTTCCTCGGCAAAGCCTTTGGCCTGTTTGCCGAGCCACTGATCAAAGAGCACGCGCGAGGCAAGATGCAGGAGCCAGCCGCGGAGATAAACATTTTTTCCTGCAAGAACAAGCGCGCGATCCAGACTCTGCTTGGCGCCCCCATACCGGCTGAGTTCGATCTCGGACTCGCCCTTGCCGCCCAGCGCAAGGGCCTCACCATAGAGGTCGCCGGCGCGAGCCCACTCTTGGGCTGACTGTTCAAATTGCCCGATCGCTTGGCGAAGATCCTCTGCGTGCAACGATCGGTGCAGAGGCTGCGCGGCATTGAATGCCCGCGCAGCGCGCTGGTTCTCCACGAGAGCCTTGAGCGGAATCGGGCGCAACTCGGCGCGAACCCGTACGCCCGGCAAGCCCTCCGCCCCGCTTTGGGTTTTCAATTGGATCTGGAACTCGCGCCGCTGAGCCACGGCCATGACAATAGCCGTCCAGCCGAAAGTTGCCAAGTGGCCGGAGCCAATCTCTGTGCCGTCGTTTGCGACCATCCGGTACGAGATATCCGGAACGGCCGCGTCGAGAAAGATCTCTTCGGCCTCGGAGCCTTTCAAAACCAGACGCAGCGTCGCGCCGTGTTCCGGCGTGAGCAGAACCGAGACCGAATGACCCTCAGCGAGGTCCTGGACATCTTCAGTCTCCTGCCCGGCGCAGACCGCCGCGCAGGAGAGAATGAGAAGGCATCCAGCAAGAAAGGAAGGCATTCCTCAAAGATAGAAGCAGGAAGGGAGTGGGGACACGCAATTTTTTTCAGTCGGATGCCGGGTTGCTTCTGTTGGGGATTTCCGAGGGCTAACCATGTGACCAGGAAGATTAGACCTTCTTGTATTCCGTATGATGTTTGCCCTGTCCTTTGTCTATCGCGTCCTGTTTGTCCCCTTTCTCGTCTTTCGCGCTCGGCCCGGTGTGGATACTTGTGATCGCCGCGGTATCGACTGATGACGGCCCGTAGAGCGTGCCAATATCTGCCAGCGGCCCATTGCCTGGAACCTGCTGCGTGCCTTGCCCCGGGGCGGCCTGAGTCGCCGGCTTTCCGCAGGGCGGAACGCAGAAGGTGGAAGCAGGCCACTTCACGTTTACCGTGAGCTCCGTATCCCCTACCAAGCCCATGTGTTCCACCGTCGCTCGGATCACCACTCCCGCCTTCCGCGGAGACTGATAACTAGGAACCGCGTCACCCCCGCCGGGAGCGCCTCCGATGGGAGCGGCCCCGCCGTCCTGGCTGTCCTCCCTGCCTTCGCTGCCTCCAGGCTTGTCGCGGGGTTGAAATTCGACTGACCCAAAACCTGGATTTACCAAATCTCCCATGATTGCCTCCTGATCTTCCTGTTACCGTTGCGTTAAAGCGAACAATTTGAGAAGGAAACGGTCCCATCCAGTAACCTTTGCGAAATGCGAACTGGAATAGCCGTTAAACAACAAGTAGTCCTTCGACTGCTGCATTTGGAAGTAGCGCACATTTGGAAATTGGATCCACGGCGGAAACCAGATGGAAAGCCCCGTGGAGAGCTCGATTCGTCTGCCTGTAAGAGGGGGTGCAGTTCCTTTGAAATCGACAACCCCTTCATTGCCGTTCACCGCCACCTGCACACCCAAAGCTGCGTTGGTGACTGCCGTCTCGGAAAGGTCGATGTAGCTGCGCAGCAATCCGCAGAACAAAGCCAGATCGATCATCCCATCTGGGAGGAAGCTCAACCCGTTTTCCCATGCCTCCGCGATCGCTCTACGATTCTCAAATTTGTCGATCGCCGGTAGCAGCGCATTCACAAACGTCCTCATCGCCGCTTCCAGTTTTCCAAAGCGAGCTAGGTTACACGCCGAGAGTTCAATAAAGAGACTTGCTGAACTGCCCATGTAATTGATGAAGTCTTTGGCCGCCGTGACCGCGAAATTCTTCGCATTGTCACAGGGAGTGTTCAGAAACTTCTGAAGAACTGGCGCTGAAAGCCAGGATTGGAAGGGCAGTGCGGTTTCGGCAGCCACGGCATACTCCGCCACACCTTGGAGATCGGAAAGGACTTCAACCATGGCCATGTTACAGCAATCCAGCCCAAGAACCTGAATTGGTTTTTTCCCGTTAAAGATCTCAGTGTAGTCGCGGATAGCCTCGGCGAAATCGCGGTTGTTCAGAACCGAATTGTGCGTGACGTCAAAGAGGAGCTTGAGTTGGTTTCCGTTGTCTGCCGGGAAGGTGCCCGCGACGCGTCCCATTCCCCCGCCAGCCTGCGTTGGGACGACACCGGCGACCTTTTGCTGGATGCGCGGGTCGAAATCGTCGAGCGCGTAGCCGTGGCCCCAGAAGATCAAAGCGATGTTATCCGCCGGACAGTTCCGGTGCGACCAGTCGAAAAAGTCCAGAATCGTATCAACGCTGGCCGAGTCGACGTTGGTCCGAAAGCGGTCAGGAAGGATGCGCGCTGCGGCGGCGCCCGGGGTGGGTGGCCTGCGTGGAATGATGTAATACTCGGTGTTCCTGCCCGGCAGGTCTACCATCGCCGTGATCTTCACCGTGTCGCTGGAGCCTACCAAAGCGATCGTCTGCAACGTGCTCCACACGGCGGCCTGCATTTGCGGATCGGGGATATCGGCGGCGAAGTAGATATAAATGCCCCAGGCTTCTCCTGCGGTGGGGTGCTCGCTACGCCATTTCCTCCCCCCGGTGTTGGGGTGCCCGATGTCGAACTTGCTGGTGCGTCGGCGCGTGGCGCGCTCTTTTGAGCGCTACGAGTAGGGACAGTTTTTTGTTTGTCTGTCATAGGGCCTCAATCATAAAGGGGGAAGTTAGGCGCTGGAATCCTAACATACTTCGCAAGCTAAGACAGTCGATTTTTTACCGCGCATTGTGCGATTGCCAGGTCTGCAGCGGTGGTCGTCACGGAACAGGCACGTGCTCGCCGGCGAATAGCTCACGATCGGGGAAGCTTGCCCAACGAACTCGCGTCATCTCGATATGACAATCCCCGCGAAAACATTTCACTCTGCCTTGCAGAGACAGCACGCCCGCGGCACCGCCAACTTCGGCGCGGCGCACGAAAGAATTGACCCGCCTGCGCTCTAAAAGATCCAATGGACAGCAGCGGCCCATGATGACAAAATGAGAACGATTCCCCCCGGTTAGCTATTTCTTAACAAAATTCATCCTTTCTCGGAGTGGATTCGCGTAGGACGCATCCTGGTTCCCGGCTGGTGTTGACCCGCAACCGACGGGAATTCATTTTTCGGAAGGCACGTTCTGGACTTCAGGAGGGCAAGATTACGATGGAAAGCCCTGAAGTGATGCAGGCCCTTTTGCTTTGGCTGGGCGAGGACGAAACTTCGGGTGCGCGAAAATATGAGGAAATCCGGCGAAAACTGATTTTGCTGTTCCGCTACCGCGGATGTCACATTCCAGAGGAGCTTGCAGACGACACCATCGACCGGACCGCGCGCGCCATGCTGAATCCCGACTTTCATTACCAGGGAGATCCTACCGCTTACTTTCGCGGAGTGGCGCGCAATGTCTACCTGGAATGGCTGCGTAAAGAGCGCAGGCTCCCCACAGATCCGATCTCCGAAGCCAAACTTGAGTTGCCTGCCCCCGTCGACAGCTCGGGAACGGACGATCTGCTGCAGGGCTGCCTGGAGCGCTGCCTGAACGCGATTCCGCCCGCGAAAAAGAAGCTTTTGATCCGCTACTATCGAAGCGATAAAAGGGCAAAGATCGACGGCAGGCAGCTTCTCGCCGAAGAGCTCGGCATCGGTTTAAACGCCCTTCGGATCCAGGTGTTCCGGCTTAGGAACGCAATGCGCGAGTGCGTGGAGAAATGCACAGCCAAAGGCGAAATACCCTGGGCGGAAGAGACATAGGATTGGTGAGGACAAGTTGAATCCTTTACCGGAGAACACGTGTCGCCGGTTCCTGCTGGGCATCGCCAGTGAGGAAGACCAGAGTCGCGTGGAGGACGCCGTTCTCGCCGACGAACTCGATGCCTCGTTTCTCCTTGATGCCGAGGATGGACTTATCGATGACTATCTTCTTGAGAGCTTGACGCACGAGGAACAAAACGGATTTACGACGCACTTCCTATCGACTGAAGAGCGCAGGCAAAGACTTGCATTGGCGGCCGCGCTGATCGAGTATGCGCGGAAGCAGCCGGCGGAGGAGATTTCCGCGGGCCAGAAGCTTGCGTCGCGTGGCCCGGTTCGCGTCTTGCTTTCCTGGAAGCAGACGGCCTTGCTTGCGGCAGCGGCCTCGATCATGCTCGCCGCTCTCGCTGGTTTTCAACAGATGCAGCTTCTTCGGCGAGGGCAAATCGCCAGCCTGGCACCTCCGCCTCCGGCCACATTGGATTCCGAGAGCAGCGGAGCCGCTCTGCCTAGTGAAGGATCCGCGGTCTCGCTCGCCAACCCGCAAATCAAGGTGGAGCAGATGCCGGTGATCGAATTCGCCGCGTCCACTCGCAGTGTGTATCCGGCTTTGCTCCGCATCCCTGCCCATGCACAGTTCGTCCGGATCGATGTGAAACTATCCTTGCCTTTAGCAATGAAGTACCGCGAGGTGCTGATCGCGTCGAATGGAGACCAACTCTGGGCGCAGGAGTTTCCTGCTTCGATTCTTCCGGCGACGAAGGAAAGCACCATTGTTCTGCCGACCTCGATTTTGCCGCCGGGAATCTATCATCTCCGACTCGAAAGAGCTTCCGCCGCCGACCATTTCGAGGAGTCCGCGGATTGGGTGTTTCGGGTGCCGAAAGAATAGAGTTGCACGCGCAACGGGTCGAACCAAAGCATCCAACTGGTTCACTATTTCAAAGCCCAACAGCTCTCTTGAATTGGGTGCCCAGCCATTCCCGCGAGGGGACGCCCCCCAGCCAAGTCAGCACCGCCCTGAGACACATCGCATTGACAGTCGATCGCGCTGCTTGCCAGTTAGGTCATTTTTCTGTGAAATGTTTTTCCATCACGCACATTAGCTAAGTGAAGGCTCCCCATAGAGCTGAGTACCAAAGGCAAGCGTTTCCCCACCAATGGCTTTAAGGCGAGGCGATCTCACGCAGCTATTTATCGGCGGCGGCAGTTGCTATTGCCACCAATGCTGAACCGCTCGTGGGAATCCATCGTAGCGACGCCGATGATGAGACGGAATTCCGTCCGCTCTAGGCGACGCTGTTCCAACGTTGGCCTTTAGGTATCCGTGAGGGAGAGCCGCCGTAAATCGCGATCAGTCCGGGTAAACCTTCATCGTCCAGAGGTCGGCTGAACGGGCCGGTCGCGGACTCGCGCTCTATGTTTGAAGTCGCGGTGCAACGCGCTTTCACTCCAACCCGGTGTTTACGCAGGCAGATGTGAATGTTCGTACAGTTCTTCGGTGAGTGGACAACCCTGAGGATGCGATGACTCCTATGCTCTGGGAACGTTTTAAGACGCTGTTCGACGAGGCCTTGGAGAGGCCCTGGGAGGAGCGCAAGACCTTCGTGATGGAAGCCTGCGGGGATGACGTGGAATTGGGAAGGGAGTTGCTTTCCATGATGGAAGCACATGAAGCGCAAACCCCCATAACCGAAATCTTTACGTCAGAGATCAAGAGATTGGTCATGTCCGCTGCGCCTTACACTCTTGCTCCCGGCGACCTGATACTGGAGAGGTTCGAAATTGTCCGCCAGCTTGGGATAGGTGGAATGGGGGACGTGTATGAGGCTGTGGATAGGGAACTACAAGAGACCGTGGCGCTGAAGATGATCCGTCCCGAAATTGCTGGGAACAAGACAATTTTGGCGCGATTCAAAAGGGAAGTCCAGCTTGCCAGATCCCTGAATGGGCCAAATATCTGTCGCATTCATGAGTTCTTTGTGACTAGGGATAAGGAAGGCCTTGTCGATCGTGCTTTCCTCACGATGGAATTCCTCGAGGGAATCACCCTGGCGGACAAGTTGAAAGAAGGTCCTCTGCCTTGGCGAGGGCACAATCATCGCGATGGATATCTGCGCCGGTTTGGCCTCAATGCACAAAGTGGACATTATTCATCGCGACCTCAAGAGCCGCAACGTCATGCTTGTCAACCGGGACGGCACACTGCGGGCTGTTCTTATGGATTTTGGCTTGGCTCATCAACTGTCGCAATCGAGCCCGAGAGCCGAAACGATGCTGACTATTCCCGGTGCCGTGCAGGGCACGCCTGAATACATGGCTCCGGAGCAACTCGAAGGCGAGAGTGCTACTGCAGCTTCCGATGTATATGCGATGGGCATTATCCTTTACGAGTTAGTAACCGGAAAGCATCCGTTCGCTTCGTCCAATCCCCTGGGTGCGGCGGTTTTTCGGGGAAAGAAACTCGCCCCGACATCCTCTGTGACGGGTGAGGTGCCGCGTAGATGGGATATCGCTATTAGGACGTGCCTCAGATACGAGGCTAGTCAACGCTATCAATCGGCAGACGAACTGGTTCGAGCCCTCAGGAGTAACACGCTTAGTGTCCTCGTTCCACAAGAACGGCGGTCGAGTGTTCTCTTGGCAATAGGTGGATCGGCCTTGAGCCTGGTATACCCCTGGTTCATTCCATCGCTACGCGAAGAAGTCGAACGCGTTTATCCGGCGAATCACGAAAAGCATATTGCGGTTCTTCCATTCGATATTGCAGAGAACAACCGCGAAGCATCCAAGCTGGTGGATGGAATGATGGACTCCCTTGCCGGGCGACTATCCAATCTTGACCGGGACAAAACGCTCTGGGTTATCCCTCCCAGTGAGATTCGGCGGCGGAAGGTCGATGATCCCGAGACGGCTCTTCGCGACTTCGGCGCAACCGTGGTAGTAAAGGGTCATTTCAGCTGGGATAGAGGCACGGCGCGTTTGAGTCTCGAACTTATCGACTCAACAAAAATGCGCGAGATTGGTTACGCTGACATTGAGAATCGTGAGCAGGATTTGTCTGCGTTACAAGACGAAGCTGTGACTCGTTTATCTAAACTGATAAATGGCAACCCGGTCCTTGCTTCAAAGGCTGTCAAGCAATTCCCCTGAATGGTTCACTGGCTACGAAACGCGCGGTCGTCACTCAAGTGCTTCGCGAGATTTCTATCACCCGGCGAGAAAGACTGGTTCGTTGGCGAAAGGAGTAGGCCAGGAGCCAGGAGTGACGCCCAGATATTGGGGTCGGGCGAAGACAACGACTTTCTACTATGATCGCTTCGGACAGATCGGTGGTGTAGATCAACGGACCGCAAAACAAGTCCATACCTAGTTCAGCTGTCACGCGCCGGCCATCACCGGATAAAGTGCCTTCGTGGCGTGAAAGGCCACCACGCGGCGGACCGATTAACCGCCGCTCAGACCGTAATCGAGTGTAAGCAGCACCCAATCGAGAGTAAGTAGTGAACTGGGAAAAGACGCGCAGCTGGCGCAAGCTACTCAAAATAGGAGAGATACTGGGTGTATCCAAATCTGTACCTGAAATGACCCTGAAAAGGCAGAAAAATCCGTGGGAGCGCGGGAAGCATGGCCGCTATAAGTAGCTGAAAATAGATAACTTATGATGTTGGTGCCGGGAGGGGGGGTCGAACCCCCATGACCGCAAGGGCCGGCGGATTTTGAGTCCGCTGCGTCTGCCAGTTCCGCCATCCCGGCATGGAGGGGTGGGCACCTCAGAGTATATCGCACGCTGTCTCGAATGAGCGGCATGCCCCGGAGGCTCGACGCGATTTCTGTCCGACTCCCGGCTGCCTCCGTTGCAGATTCTGACCGGTTTTGTCGCGAGTCCGAGTCCTCGCACCTTCGACTGTCGCCATTCCTGCGTGCGATATGAATGGAAGGCCGACTCCGCGCTCCGGAGAAACTCCACAGCCTCGGCCGGTTTCCACAATGGCTTTCGCGCCATCTCGAGTAGGATCCCATGCGAAAATAGACATAAACGTGATGACCACCGCCTCCTCTGCAGTTGTTCCCGAGCCGGTTACGGTAACTCCGGAGCTGTTGTCCCAGCACAGCATCACTCAGGAGGAGTACAGCCGCATCCTGGCTGCGCTCGGCCGCACTCCTTCGCTTACCGAACTCGGTATCTACAGCGTGATGTGGAGCGAGCATTGCTCCTACAAGTCAAGCCGCGTGCATCTGAAGCGCCTGCCCACCAAAAGCGAACTCGTGGTGCAGGGGCCGGGTGAGAACGCCGGAATCATCGACGTGGGCGATGGCTGGGCCTGCGCTTTCAAGATCGAGAGCCACAATCATCCCAGCTATATTGAACCGTTCCAGGGCGCCGCGACCGGCGTGGGCGGCATTCTGCGCGACATCTTCACCATGGGTGCGCGGCCACTGGCGGTCATGGATTCTCTCCGTTTCGGTCCGATCACCGAAGATCCGGGCCACGACCCGGAACAGCGGAAGCTGGCTGCCAAAAACCACTCCATCGTCGAAGGCGTGGTCAGCGGGGTCGCCGGGTACGGAAACTGCTTTGGCGTGCCCAACCTGGGCGGCGAAACCAAGTTCGAGCCCTGCTACAGCGGCAACCCGCTGGTCAACGCATTCGCGCTCGGCATGGTCCGCAAGGATGAAATCTTCTACGCCAAGGCCAGCGGCACCGGCAACCCGGTCATATATGTAGGCGCCAAGACCGGCCGCGATGGCATCCACGGCGCCACCATGGCCAGCGAGGAATTCAAGGAAGGCTCGGAGCAGAAGCGGCCCAACGTCCAGGTCGGCGACCCGTTCATGGAGAAGCTTCTCCTCGAAGCCTGCCTCGAAGCCATGAAGACCGGCGCCATCGTTGGCATCCAGGATATGGGCGCCGCCGGCCTCACCTGCTCCACCTGCGAAATGGGCGCGCGCGGCGGCGTCGGCCTCGACGTTGAACTCGACCTCGTTCCCCAGCGCGAAACCGGCATGACGGCCTACGAAATCATGCTTTCCGAAAGCCAGGAGCGCATGTTGCTGGTGGCCGAAAAGGGCAGGGAACAGGAAGTCCTGCGCGTCTTTGAAAGGTGGGGCCTCGACGGCGTCATCGTGGGCACGGTCGAGCCCGAACCGCGCCTTCGCATCCGCCATCACGGCGTGCTTGTCGCCGACATCCCCAACCAGTCGCTCACCGACGACGCACCGCTCTACCATCGTCCCGTGGGCACATGGAAAGCCCCGGTGCCGCTCGATCCTCCCGACCAGGCGCTCGCCAAGCTAGCCCAGGATCGCGACTACGCAGCCGATTTGAAAGCGCTCCTGGCCAGTGCCAATGTCTGCTCCAAGCGCTGGGTCTATGAGCAATACGACACGATGGTTCAGACCAATACCGTCATCGGCCCCGGCGGCGAAGCCGGCGTCATGCGGATCAAGGGAACAGGGGACAGGGAACAAGGATCAGGCGAACGCGCTCTGGCCATGGCCCTCGACGGCAACGGCCGCTGGTGTTATCTCGATCCGAAGCTTGGAGCCATGCACGCCGTGGCCGAAGCCGCCCGCAAGGTCGCAATGACCGGCGCCAAGCCTGTGGCTGCCACCAACTGTCTCAACTTCGGCAATCCCGAAAAGCCCGAGATCATGGCCCAGCTTTCGGCCGCCATCGACGGCATGGCCGAAGCCTGCACCGCGCTCGGAACTCCCATCACCGGCGGCAATGTGTCGCTATATAACGAAACCCGCGGCGAAGGCATCTACCCCACGCCGGTGCTCGGCATCGTGGGCATTCTGGACGATGTCACCAGGGCCGTGCCAGCCGGCTTTCAGCGACCCGGCGAAGCGATCCTCCTGCTCTGGCCCGTTCCCCGCGGCGAAGATCCCAAGCCCGATCTGAAAGTACCCTTCCAGCCTGAGCCCATGCGCTACTACCCCGTCGAGGCGCAGATTGATCCCGTCCCCGACGTGGATCCCGAAGCTCCCGAGGCCTCCGCAACCGCGGAAATGGCCGCCTTCGGTTCGTCCGAATACGCCAAAGTCGTGCTCAAGAGCCTGTGGGGCACACCGCCTCCGCTCGACCTCGATGCCGAAGCCGACTTGCACTCTCTGCTTGAAACCCTCGCCGATCGCAAACTAGTGACTTCCGCCCGCGACATTTCAGACGGCGGCATCGCCGTGGCCACAGCTCAGGCAACGTTCAGCAAAGGCATCGGCGCCACGATTGAACAGGACCCTTCGCTCATGATTCATCCCCTGTTTGGCCTGTTTGCGGAGCCCGCCTCGACCATGCTCATCACCGCTCCGGCCCACCATGTCACGGCCATCGAAAAAATCGCCGAGGAACTCAACTTCCTCTCCGCCCGCATCGGCACCACAGGCGGCTCCCGCCTCGAGATCTCGGTCGGCGGCCAGTCCTTCATCTCCGCGTCAATCGAAGAACTCCGCACCCCCTGGGCCACCGCCCTGGAAGCCACGCTCCACGGCGAGGTCCTTGCATGAGTTATTTGCTTTACCAGGGTGTCCCAGGCCAACCAGACACAACAAATCTCCGTGCCCCATCCTTTCGCCTTGTTTCCGGCGAAAGGGTGGGAGACCACGAACCTTATTGTGACGATTGTCATCCTGAGCGGAGCGGAGCGGAGTCGAAGGATCTGCAGTTCGGGAAATCAACTCAACACGATCCAGTTGAAGATCCCAAACTCCGCGAAGAATGCGGCGTCGTCGCCATCCACGGCCACCCCGAAGCCGCACGCCAGACCTATCTCGGCCTCTACGCCCTCCAGCACCGCGGCCAGGAATCGGCTGGCATCGCCACCGCCGACGGCCAGCATCTCGCCAATATCAAGGGCATGGGCCTTGTCTCGGAAATATTCACTGACGAGGTTCTGGCCAAGCTCCCCGGCCGCATGGCCATCGGCCACACCCGCTACTCCACCACCGGCGACTCGGCTCTGCTCAACGCCCAGCCCATCCGTGTCGACTCCGTCAAGGGTCTCATTGCCATCGCCCACAACGGCAACCTCGTCAACCTGGGCACCCTCCGCGCCCGCCTTGAACGTTCCGGCGCCTATTTCCAGACCACGTCCGACTCCGAGATCATCGTCCAGCTCATCGCCCACTCCCGCGCTGGCACTCTCGTCGACGCCATCGCCGACTCTCTCTCGCAGGTTGAGGGCGCCTTCTCCATCGTCATGATGACCCGTGACCGCATTTTCGCGGCCCGCGATCCACGCGGGTTCCGCCCACTCTCCATGGGCAGGATTCCCAATCCCGACGGACCCGACACCATCGTCTTTGCATCTGAAAGTTGCGCCTTCGACCTGCTCCGAGCCACCTACGAGCGCGACGTGCTCCCCGGCGAACTGGTCATGGTCACTGAAGACGGCGTGACCAGCCGCCAGTATGCCAGCGGGTTCCCTCAATCGAGTTGCATCTTCGAGCATGTCTACTTCGCGCGCCCCGACTCAAAGATCTTCGGCCGGTGGGTGCAGGAGAGCCGCGACCAGATGGGCCGCCAGCTTGCCCGCGAGTCCGGTGTCCCCGCCGACGTCATTGTCCCGGTGCCTGACTCTGGAGTGACCGCCGCTCTGGGCTACGCCGAACAAGCGGGCCTCCCGTTCCGTCTCGGCCTCATTCGCAACCACTACGTGGGCCGTACCTTTATCGAGCCTGAACAGCGCGTCCGCGACTTCGGCGTCCGCCTCAAGCTCAATCCGGTGCGCAATCTGCTCGAAGGCAAGCGCGTCGTCCTCATCGACGACTCCATCATCCGCGGAACCACGTCGCGCAAAATCGTCCGCATGGTGCGCGGCGCCGGCGCCAAAGAGGTGCATCTCCGCATCAGCTGCCCGCCCACCATCTCGCCCTGCTTCTATGGCGTCGACACGCCCAGCAAGCGCGATCTCATCGCCGCCAACAAATCCGTCGAAGAGATCCGCCAGTTCATCGAAGCCGATTCACTCGCCTATCTCTCCCTCGAAGGCCTGCTCAAGAGCTGCGACGGCAGCGAACATAATGGCTACTGCACCGCCTGCTACACCGGCAACTACCCCACCCAATGGGTCGATGTCGAAGACATTCTGCCTGTTGCAGCTAATGCATCGACGTAGGCGATGCTTCGCAGTTGAGGATGAGACGGGTGCGTTAAGTTACCCTCCGGTGTGCTATCGTTCGTCGCAGCTTGTTCCATGATTGACTTGCAGCACGGGGTTGATAGGAGTAAGTGATGCTTCCTGCCACTTCAGCATCCAACGGCATACCGCCAGAATTCTGGTACGCGCTTCTGTTGACAGCTTTTCCTGGGATGCTAGGCGGAGTCACCAACGGCGTGTCTATGTTTCTTAAAGGCCAGGAGGACAAGCTCGAAACTTGGCCGCCGAACGGCAGACTGTCCAGGCTGTCTTTCTTTGTGGCACAGGCGGTTACAGGAATAGGCGGCTCGATAGCATTCCTCCTCGTGACTCTATGGGCACATCGCTTCCCGACCACGACAGAAGAATTCTTCAACGCTCAATCTCTCCTCACATTTGTCTGTAGCGGATTCGTGTCCGGCTACATCGCGAATCGACTTCTGCCGGCAATCGCGGACAGCCTGTACAGGCAGATCAAAAAGCTTGCCGATCAGGCAGGTGCCGCGGAAAACACGGCAAACGAAGCGAAAGAGGTAGGGGAGCAAGCGAAGTTACAGGCCGCATTTGCCGAGGCAAAGACCGATGCGGCAGTGAAGCTCGCTTCCGCGATGGTTGGTGCTTTGGACTATCTCGCTCAGGATGACTTTGCACCGAAGGAGACCAAAGAGCACATAGATGCACTGACCGATCTGGTTAGGCTCTTTCCAACCGATAACAATTTGAATCTTCTTCTGGCTCGTTTGCACGCCAAGGCGGCTGGGAACCGCATCGGGGCGATCGATACGCTGCGCACTTACATTCAAGCCAAGAAAAAAGCGGGCCAGGGAGAAGACCCCGAAATGGCGAACGCTTTTTGGAACGAGTCATACTACTTGTTTGCCGAGGGAACAATCCGCAACGACGAAGATCTTGTCCAGGAGGCGGTTGGAGCTATGGAACAGTCTATACAACGCGAGCCTTCCTACTTTCGTGCCCTTGGTGACGATATCGAATTCGAACCGATGCGGATGTCACCGGCGGGAAGGGCCATGTTCGTCAGGGCAAAGAGAATCTATGACGAATGGGTCGAGAAACAGCCAGCCGACGATGACGAGGCGGAGAGTGGCTGAGGTCTTCTTGCACGGCGCTCTCTACCGAAGAGATCAGCTCACGCCGACTCTTCACCCAACTTCGCAAACGCGACCGGCCTTCGCTCCAGGGCCAGCGTCAGTCCCCACATCACGCCGCCTGCAAGCAGGCTCGGCACGACGAGCCCGCCCACCCCGGCCTGATAGCCTCCCGTCGCGTCTTTCATCACACCCATCCAATACGGCCCTACGAATCCGCTGAACATAGTGATCGTATTCATCGCCGCAATCCCGGCCGCCGCGGCGCGCCCCGCCAGGAACTCCGTCGGCACCGCGAGCGCCGGCCCCTGAAACCCCATGAAGGCCACAAAGCTCGTGCCCAGCGCGGCTGCCGTCAGCCATCCCCATCCCGAGCAACTTGCCGCCAGGTATCCCGCCGCCATCACGACGCAGGGCACCACGACGTGCATGCGCCTCTCCCGGGTGCGGTCCGAATGTGCGCCATTCAGCAGCATCGCCGCGGCTCCGGCCAGTCCGAAGCAGGCCACCAGGTAGCCTACGTGCGTCACGCTCCATCCCGTCGCGGCCTGCAGCATCGCCGGGGCAGAGAACTGGTAGGCATAGTTGCACGTGAGTGCGCAGAAGAAGAACAGCCCGATCGCCCACACCTTGGGTGACCGTAGAGCCGGGAGTACCCCTGCTCCGTGCCCCAGGTGCGCCCGTCCCGCATCGGCGTCGAGTTGCCGCCGCAGCCAGGCCTTCTCGTCAGCCGTCAGCCACGTCACGTTCCCCGGCCCGTCCGGCAGCAACCTCAGTATCACCAGGCTGAACAACACGGACGGCAATCCTTCCAGAAGAAACAGCCATTGCCAGCCGGCCAGGCCGAACTTGCCTCCGAGGCCCAAAAGCCATCCGGCTAGCGCGCCCATCACCGTCGACCCGAGCGGCAGCGCAATGTAGAACCGGCTGACCGCGCGCGCCCGCATATGCGCCGGAAACCACAACGTCAGGTAATACAGCACTCCGGGAAAGAACCCTGCTTCCGCCACGCCCAGCAGAAACCGCAGCACATTGAATTGGAGCGGCGTGCGCACGAACATCATCGCCGCCGCCAGCAATCCCCAGGTAAACATGATCCGCGCCAGCCACCGCTTGGCTCCGAATCGCAGCAGCAGCAGGTTCGACGGCACCTCGCACAGCGCGTACCCGATGAAGAAGAGCCCCGCTCCCACGCCATACACGGTGGCGCTGAAGTGCAGATCCCGATTCATCTGCAGCGACGCGAAACTGATGTTGACCCGGTCCATGTAGGCGAGGCCATAACCGATTCCGATCACCGGCAGCAGCCGCAACGACACCTTGCGCTGCGTCGAAGCGCCCGCCGCCGCATCGTCTATGGCAGGCGGCGTGCCTGTGATCGCGCCGGTCTTCGCGACTTCGCTCATGAACCCCTTCTATATTTATCTTGCATGTTTGGGAAACCGAGAGTCAGAGATCTCGAACCCTCCTCCCGGCGTAGACCCGAATCTACCACGAGCAGAACGCGGAGAGCTTGATCTGCGCCAGGCTCTTTGCACGGCTAAACACGCTGTGATCAACCGCCATGAGCAGCTGGCTGTGTTAGCATCCGCTTTTTATGACCCGACTGCGTTTGCTCTTCGCCGGCACAATTTTTCTCGGCTCTTTCCTTCTCTTTCTCGTCGAGCCCATCGCCGCCCGTCAACTGCTTCCCGTCCTCGGCGGATCAGCCGCTGTCTGGATTACCTGTCTCGTCTTCTTCCAAACCCAACTGCTCCTCGGCTATCTCTACGCGCACTGGCTGTCCCGGCGCCCGCAGTGGACCGTGCACTTCGGCCTCCTCGCATTGGCCACCGCGGCCGCCATCCTCTGGGTCCTCCGAACGATCGCCCCGGGCGGCGGCGCCGTCAACCCCGTCTTCACCGTCTTCGACGCCCTGGCTGTCTGGATCGGCCTCCCTTTCCTCATGCTTTCCGCCACCAGCCCGCTCCTGCAGGTATGGTGGGCGCGCCTCGAAACCGGCCAGATCCCCTACCGTCTCTATGCCCTGTCCAATCTCGCCTCGCTGCTGGCCCTCGGCCTTTATCCGACAGTCATTGAGCCCCACCTCACCCTGCATACCCAGCGCCTCACTTGGTGCTGCGGATTCGCGCTTTTCACCATTCTCTCCGCCATCCTGGCCGTCAAAACCCGATCCGCCGCCTCCCCTCCCCCCCCAACCAATCTACCATCTGCCCGTGCCCCAGAGCCTGCCCTGAGCTTGTCGAAGCGTCTCCATTTTGAGACCTTCGTGTTCAACCCCCGACCCTCGTCCCTGGCCCCCACAGCGGTACCGTTTCGCCAGCATCACGCCGACGCAACCACCAACCTCCGTGCCCCATCCTTTCCGCTTCTTCCTGCGGAAAGGTGGGAAACCACAACTCCCCATGCAAATAACCCTCAACTCCTCTGCCATCCTTTTCACGCTTCCCCCAGGAAGGAGCAACGCCAAACCTCCTACCACTAGCTGTGTTAGCATCCCTTTTTATCCCCACTGCGTTTGCTCTTTGCCGGCACAGTTTTTCTCGGCTCTTTCCTGCTCTTCCTCGTCGAGCCCATCGCCGCCCGTCAACTGCTTCCCGTCCTCGGCGGATCAGCCGCCGTCTGGATCACCTGCCTCGTCTTCTTCCAGACCCAGCTGCTACTCGGCTATCTCTATGCGCACTGGCTGTCCCGGCACCCGCAGTGGACCGTGCACCTCGGCCTCCTCGCATTGGCCGCCGCCGCCGCCATCCTCTGGGTCCTCCGAACGATCGCCCCGAGTCACGGCGCTCTCCACCCCATCCTCACCGTCTTCGACGCGCTGGGCGTCTGGATCGGCCTCCCCTTCCTCATGCTTTCCGCCACCAGCCCGCTCCTCCAGGTATGGTGGGCGCGCCTCGAAACCGGCCAGATCCCCTACCGCCTCTACGCCCTGTCCAATCTCGCCTCACTGCTGGCCCTCGGCCTTTATCCGACCGTCATTGAACCCCACCTCACCCTGCGGGCCCAGCGCTTCGCCTGGTGCTGCGGATTCGCGCTCTTCGCCATTCTCTCCGCCATCCTGGCCGTCAAAACCCGATCCGCCGCCTCTCCTCAATCCCTCACAGTCGATGACCCTTCAGCCCCGCCCGCCCCTCTCACCCACAAGATCCTCTGGGTGCTGCTCCCCATGGGCGCCGCCATGCAACTCAGCGCCATCACCAGCTATCTCACCGCCAACGTCGCCGCCATCCCGCTTCTCTGGATCCTTCCTCTCAGCGTCTATCTCCTCACCCTGATTGTTGCCTTCCAGTTCCGTTTCCTGTTGCCCTGGGGCATCATCGCCCGGTTCATGGTGGTCCTGCTCGGCGGCCTCGCGTATTCCTTGTCGAAGACAAATTCCACCTGGCCGTTGTGGCTCTCGCTCCTGTTCTTTCTGGTGGAATTGTTCTTTGCCTGTTTCTTCTGTCATGCCGCGGCCTGCAGGCTGCGCCCGCAACGCGCATCGGAAGCCACACTCTTCTATCTGCTCTTCGCCGCCGGCGGCGCCCTCGGCTCTTTCCTGGTCGGCATTGCCGCCCCGTTGGTGTTTAACCTCAACCTTGATCTGCCCATCACTTTCCTGGTGACAGCCCTGCTTGCGCTCGCCGTCAACTGGCGCGGTAACTGGAGTCAGCGCATGCTATGGATTGTCGCCAGCGGCGCCATGGTCGTGCTCGTCTTCATGGTCCGCGCCGCCTACCTGCGCGATGAGACGGTCGCCGTCCGCAACTTCTACGCCAGTCTCCGCGTGACCCAGTCGGTGGGCTACCCGGGAACCACCACCCGCACGCTGATGAACGGCTCCATCCAGCACGGAACCCAGATCTTCGGCGACGACACGATGCGCCGCACCCCTACCACCTACTACTCCCGCGGCTCCGGCGTCGGCCTCGCCATCCGTTTCTGCTGCTCCGGCCGCCCGGAAAACGCACCCCGCCGCATTGGCGTCATCGGTCTCGGCGCCGGAACCATCGCCGCCTACGGCCGCCCCGGCGACCGTATCCGCTTCTACGACATCAACCCCGCCGTCCAGCCCATCGCCCGCAACGTCTTCACCTATATCCGCGACTCCGGCGCCCAGGTCGACGTTGTCGAAGGCGACGCCCGCACCTCCCTCGCCGGCGAAGAGCCCCAGCAATTCGACGTCCTGGTCGTCGACGCCTTCTCCGGCGACGCCATTCCCATCCACCTGCTCACCCGGGAGGCCCTCGCCCTCTACCGCCGTCACCTGGCCCCCAACGGCATCCTCGCCTTCCACATCTCCAACCGCCATGTCGACCTCGAACCGCCCATCGCGCTGCTGGCCGCCTCCGCCGGGATGGAGGCGCGCCACGTCAACAGCCTGGCGAAAGACGACCCCGGCGCGTATTCCTCCACATGGATGCTGGTGACCGACAACGCCGCGTTCTTCCTGCAGCCCGAGCTCGTCGCCCACGCTTTCTTCCCCGACACCAGGCCCGGCCTGCGCGTCTGGACCGACGATTACTCGGCGCTTCTGCCCGTCCTCCGCTGGTAACTCCGGTTTGACGGCTTGGCCGTCGACGTCACCTGTCCGCTGTATTTCCAGTCACAGGACGTTCACACTCCCCGTGTGATAGCATCCGGTTCTTAACTGATAGACGCCCGCCGGAACTCGTCCCAACGCTCCCGCGGGCGCCTGCCGGAGACTCTCCCGGATGGACGAGGAAGACGGCAGACCCGGAGCCAGGGCCGTACAAACCGGCCTGATTGACGCCCCCCGCGGCGTCGTCACCCTGCCCCTGCAAAATCCACCCCCACACTCCCGTGCCCCATCCTTGCGATTTCTTTTTGTCGCAAGGGTGGGAACCCACGAACGATCGATCCTGGGTGCCCCAGGTCCTGCCCGAGCTTGTCGATGGGTCTCGCTTGGAGACCTGGGTTTTCGCACCCCCACAGCCCTAATCCAAAACGAGGAGAAAAATGAAAACGTACCAGGGAAGTGAGATCCGCAACGTAGCTGTAGTGGGGCATGCGCACAGCGGCAAGTCCACCTTGATTTCCGCTCTGCTGCATGCCGCCAAGATGACCCCCACCCAGGGCCGCGTCCAAGACGGCTCGGCCGTCACCGTCTATGACGAAGAAGAAATCGCCCGCGGCACCACCATGCAGAACGCGGTCGCCTTTGCCGAGTGGCAAGGCGTCAAAATCAACCTCGTCGACACCCCCGGCTTCCACATGTTCACCCACGAAGCCCGCGCCGCCCTGCTTCCCGTTGAAGCCGCCGCCGTCGTCGTCAACGCCCAGAATGGCGTCGAGGCCGTCACCGAGCGAGTCTGGCGCTACGCCGAAGAAGCCAATGTGCCCCGCATCGTGGTCATCAACCAGATGGACCACCCCAAAGCCGGCGGTGGCGGAGGCCTGAGCGCCCTCATCGACGATCTGCACGAGCGCTGGGGCCGCACCTGCGTGCCCGTCCAGATGCCCATCTCCGATGCCGGCGGATTTCACGGCGTCGTCGACCTCGTCACCATGGAAGCCTTCTATTACACCCCCGGCGGCGATGGCCGCGGCAAGATCACCGGCGAGATTCCCGCCAGCCTGGTTGCCCAGGCCAAGGCCGCGCACGAAGCTTTAGTCGAGCTGGTCGCCGAAGGCAAAGACGAGCTCATGGAAGAGTACTTCGCCGAGGGCACCATCCCCGAGCAGCATCTCATCACCGCGCTCCACGAAGCCATTCGCGAAGACCGCATCTTCCCCGTCCTGTTCACCAGCGGCCTGGCCAACGTCGCCACCGACCATCTTCTCGACTTCCTCAAGGTCTACGCGCCGTCGCCCGTCGAGCGCGCCCCCATCCCCGTCATGACCCCGACGCTCGGCCGTTGCGGCCAATGGCAACGGCGGAGCGGCCGTCGCCACCGGCGATGCTTCGCCGCTACGGCCACCCGCAAAATATCCGACACCGAGCCCGCCGGCCTCATCGTCTTCAAGACCATGACCGACCCCTTCGCCGGCCGCATCAGCTTCTTCAAGGTCATCAGCGGCGTCATCAAGAACGACGTCACCGTCGAGAACTACACCCGCCGCGGCCAGGAGCGCCTTTCCCACCTCTCCATCATGCAGGGCCGCAAGGCCGTTGAAGTCCTCGAGCTTCACGCCGGCGACCTCGGCGCCGTGGCCAAGCTGCGCGAAACCCTCACCGGCGACACGCTGGGAGCCAAGGGCGCCGACATCCAGGTTGAACTGGGCAAGCTCCCCGAGCCGGCCATGACCTACGCCATCGAGCCCAAGTCCCGCGCCGACGAAGACAAGCTCGCCCCCGCCATCCACAAGCTCATGGAAGAGGACCTGCTCATCCGCTTCTTCCGCGACCCCATGACCAACGAGTTCCTCATCGCCGGCGCCGGCCAGCCCCACATCGAGACCATCGTCAGCCGCCTCAAGAAGCGCTACCACGCCGAAGTCACCCTCAAGGCCCCCAAGGTCCCCTACCGCGAAAGCATCCGCGCCAAGACCGAGGGCCATGGGCGCCACAAGAAGCAGAGCGGCGGCCACGGCCAGTTCGGCGACTGCAAGATCCGCCTGGAGCCCATGCCCCGCGGCGGCGGCTTCGAGTTTGCCAGCGAAGTCTTCGGCGGCGCCATCCCCCGCAACTTCATCCCCGCTATCGAGAAGGGCATCGTCGAGACCGCCGCCCGCGGCTACCTCGCCGGCTACCCGGTCGTCGATTTCAAGGCCGTTGTCTACGACGGCAGCTATCACGACGTCGACTCCAACGAAATGTCCTTCAAGATGGCCGGCCGCCTCGCCTTCCGCAAATGCATGGAGACGGCCAAGCCATGCCTTCTCGAGCCCATCATGAAGGTCGAAATCGAAGCTCCCGACGAGTTCGCCGGCACCCTCATGGGCGACCTCAACAGCCGCCGCGGCCGCGTAGGCGGCATGGAGTCCAAGGGCCGCACAACCGTCATCAACGCCCAGGTCCCCATGGCCGAAATGCTCACCTACGGAACCCTGCTCACTTCGATGACCCAAGGCAAAGGCAGCTACCGCATGGAGATGGACCACTACGACATCGTGCCTCAACTGGTAGCCGAAAAAATCCTCGCCAACGCCAAGCGCCCCGTCGAAGAAGAGGAAGAATAACCTTGGCCTTCTCCAACCTTCCGTGCCCCATCCTTGCGCTTTGTTTCTGGCGCAAGGGTGGGAGACCACAGACGCTTCGGGGACCTTTCGCCTCTGCCCCCGAGCACCCAAATCAGCTTTCCCCACGCACCTTCAGGGCTCCGTTGTTCAGCACGTCCTTCACGCGCTTGCCGAACCCCATCGACACCTGCGCGCGCTGCAGCAGGTCCTTGATGGTTCCGCGCTTTCCCTTGGACGCGGTGACGATCTCCTTGACCAGCTCTTCGAGCTTCCCCGCATCCGCTTCCAGAAAGAGCTTCATCAACTCCGGGTCGTCATAGAGCATGATCAACGCCTTGGCCAGGTCCGGCCACATGCCGAGATCCAGGTCGATGGCCGTAAAGTTATTAATCTCTTTGCTGTTGAACCCCTTGCCTCCGGCGCCGATCCAGACCAGAAGATGTCTCCGTTGGCGGCCACAAACTGAATGTGCAGCACGCTCCCCGACAGGGCGTGGAAGTACATGGTGCGCGCCAGGAACGAAAACAGGCTTGCCCCGCCGGTAAGCACCCGCTCCGGCCTGCTTATTTCTACCTGGTCCCGGCCCACGGTCAGGTCGCCCTTGCCGATCACGATGTCCTTGAGTTCCATCATCTCGCCGTCGGCCATCTGCTTCAGGAGGGCTTCGCTCTCGTTGTTCAACTGGATCGCTCCGCCGCCCGCCATCATGCAGCCGGCCCATTGCGTGAACACACCCAATGGAGCCGTGACCTTCGCGCGAACCGTTTCTACCGGCACTCCCGTCTTGGCCGAAATCGCGTTTATGTTGCCGCAATTTGCCGCCACTACGTAAAAATGCGAGTCGCCGCTTCCATACTTGGCCAAATCGATCCAGCCCGTGTAGATGGATCCCTTTTTCGGGCAAGCAACTGAAACCAGTTGTTCCAGCTGGTCCATCGGAGGAGTGGTGAGAATCGGGCACTCGACCGCCGTCTCGGGAGTGAAGCCGAACATCCCCATGATCTTTTTCGAAAGCGGGTTCGGCTGGAACGAAGGAAACAGGCAGCGGATCGCCTTTTGTGCCAGCGAACCTCCGTCAGCCTTCGGCTGCTTGAACAGGCTCTTCTGAAAGTCGATCATTTGAAGAGGGTCGTTCTGCTTGATAGTCGAGAAAACCTTGACCTGCATCGACGGAACGTTTGTCGGAGTGAATTGGGTAAATTTGGTGCCCGTCGCCTTGCTCACAGTGAACATGTGATTGTTTGAAGTGTTCGGTTTGAACCGTATCGCTGACGCATAGCCACCCATGGCACCCTCCTCGGATCTCCGCTGCGGGAGCGGCCTTCTGCTCCCCACTCGCGTGTGATGTCTTCACCTCAGATAGCGACAGAAGGAGGAGGAAAGTATCAAACCGCGAAAAAACTCGAATTCGCCGCCCCGTCGATGTAACGGCACCGGCTTGAACGGCACCATCCGAGCGAAGGAGCTACCGTTATGAGCGCCACATTGACTCCAGCCGTTTCATCGAAGCTGCAGGCCATCACCCACAACGTGACCTTGCCCGCACTGCAGTGGGCTGTCGGAACGGTCCACGAAATCCTGGTGCAGCCCGGTGAGAAGTTCTACGTCTTCACCGTCCGCCAGGCCGACAACAGCACGGTGATCCTGCTCATCGCCGATCCCCACACCGGCGCGCCGCTCCATGGCGTCGATGCCGAGAACCTGATCTACGACACCATGAAGGAAGCCTATTTCCGCAACCTTCAGGTGCAGGTCGGCTATCGCGACTTCGGTTTCGATCCCCAGGCCGGCATCGAGAAACTAGTCATCGACCGCGTGATCCTGACCCAGTAACAGAGCCCCAAAATTAGGCTTGTCATCGTGAGCAGAGGCCAGCGCCCGCCGCGCACCGGCCGCAGACGGCCAACGACCTCTCGTCTAGTGTCCTGAATCTGAAGTTCGCACCCAGAATAAAGCTGCCATCCTGAGCGGAGTGTGGCGCGTCTTTTGCGCCATACGAAGTCGAAGGTACCTGCGGTTGCTTCTCGGAAATTATGTCAAGAACTTTAGACTTAGGACACTCGCATTTTTTACCTGAATCATGCCGATTGTTCCATCTCGGCCTGTTCTTTCGCAGCGAGGCGGGACATGAAGCCGCAACGCCCGAGGAGATCAGCGAAACGGCCGTCGGCTCGCAGTGGGTCCCATTTTGGATCCACCGGAGGAAAGGCCAAATGCACGTCGTGCGCGCCGTAGGCCCTCTCCAGCCATTGCAATGCGGAATCGTGTTCACCCAGCCCCAGATACACCAGCGCTGTCGCGTACGGTGGAACGTATCGTTCGCGCGACACCGCCTCGAACGTGTGCACCACCTCGTGAGCTTCTTTTGCTTTTCCCAGCCTCGCGCAGATGTAACCGCGAATTGACATCGCCTTGCTGTTTCCGCTGGTGAAGCGCCCCGCATTGTTCAGTGCGTCGAGGGCTATTTCTGAGTTGCCCACCCGCTCGGAAGCCTGGGCGAGTTGTATGTAGCCAATCCCGAATTCGGGATCGATCGTGATCGCCTGCTGCGCGAATTGGACCGCAACGGAATAGTCCCGCGCGGCGAACGCAACTTGCGCCGAGAGCGCATGATTCGTGGCATTCAGCGGATCGAGCTCGCGTGCCTGGCGAAGCGCCATTGACGCCTCGTCGTGTCTTGCCATGTGCGAGAGGACGATACCCAGAAAACGATGTGCCAGGGAATAGCACGGATCCAGGGCGATGGATTTTCGGTAGGCTGCCTCGGCAGCGACCCAGTCCCAGTCGAGCCAGAATTTGAGTAACCCGAGCGAAGTGTGAACCTCAGGCAACTCAGGTCCGGAGGCGATCGCGTGAGCGACCGCCTCTCGAGCGCGCGGCCAAACCTGGAGCGGGGGCTTGTCGGCGTTGACTGGACTCGCCGCGTAAGCGTCGGCCATGCCCGACCATGCCAGCGCGTACTCGGGATCCAGTTCGACCGCGCGTCCGTAGTACTCCATTGCCCGCTTCGTCGTCACCGCCGAGAGCTGGTTCCAGAAGTACCGGCCACGCAGATAGACGTCGTGGGCTTCAATGTTTCCCGTCTGCCGTCCTGCGAGCGCGCCAAGACGTTCGGGTAATAGTTGCAACCCAACGTGCCGCGCGATGGCGGTGCTCAGTTCGCGCTGTATGGCAAATACGCTGGTAACATCGCGGTCATAATTAGAAGTCCAGATGTGGGTCTGGTCTTCGACCCGAATCAGCTGCGAGGTGATCCGGACCTGATTGTCTTCCCGGCGCACGCTGCTTTCCAGGATGTAATCGACGCCAAGTTCGGCCCCAATTTCGCGGACGCTCTTGCTGGTGCGCTTGTATGCCATGCTCGAGGTCCGAGCGATCACGCCCATGCGATCGGGATTTATCCCTCCCAGGTGACTGATCGTCTCTTCAGTCAGCCCATCGCTGAAGTATTCCTGGTCGGGGTCACTGGAATAGTTTTCAAAAGGCAAAACGGCCAGCATCATCCTGGATTCCGATTGAGCCGAGGTTTGGAGTGCTGCGCCAGCGACGAGAGTTGTGACAGGAGCAATGAAACGATAACCCTTGCCCGAAACGGTTTCGATGAATGAAGGCGACTCTTTCGAATCCCGCAGAGCTTGCCGCAACTTACGGATCGCTGTGTTGACTCCCGTTTCCACGTCAACGAAGACGCTCGGATCCCACAGCCGCTTTACGATGTCAGCCCGCCAGACGAGCTGACGATGGCGTTCTACCAAAAGGATGAGCAGGTCCATAGGCTGGCGCTCAAGGTGGACCGGCTGCCCGCTCCGGCGCAGCTCGTATGCCGATATGTTCAGCTCGAATTCACCAAATTGAAACGTCGAGCGGGAATCAGGCTGCGACATGGGCTTGAGGCCATCCCTGCCCGACCATGCTATCTGCCGCTTCAGAAAAACGCCAGATTAACTTCAGATGCTCTCCATGGTCATCAACGCCGGCCAATGCAAACCTTTCGTCAGTGATCGCGGCAGCGGAAACTATCGTCAGCGATGTTCAAAGCAAGAAGGAGAAAACCTATGCCATCAAGAGAGTCGGAGCGTTTTGCAGCTTCACGTGGGACAGCAGCCATGCTTCTGGCCGGGATGCTGGTTCTCGGATTCGGATTACCAGCCACGGCCCAGTCGGTGGACGATGGGTCTCCAAACGGCCTCGAAGGGACATGGCGCGCGCAGCTCACGATCCATCGACTGTCAGCCACGGCACAGCTGTGCTGAGGACCTTCAAAGCCAGATTTTCGTTTGCCAAAGGGGGCACTCTCACCGTCACGACCGCAGGCCAACCCCCCTCGCAAACACTCCCGGCCTGGGTGTCTGGAATCACATGTACGGCCGCACTTACAGTGCGGTGTCCGAGGCCTTTATTTTTAGCCCCGCCGGAGTCTGGACGTCGACACAACAGGCTCACGCGCGTGATCACGGTCAGTAGGGACGGGAAGAGGTATACGGATTCGGTTGCGCTTGAAATCCTCGACATCAACGACAACGTGATTGTAACGGGCTGCGGCACGAGCGTCGCGACTCGCCTCGAATAAGTGGCTGAGGTATGCGTCCAGTTGTGGGTGCCCCAGCTCTCGCTTCTGAGACCTGGGATTCCATCTCAGCACGAACGCCTCGTGCCCCATCCTTGCGCCTTTGTTCTGGCGCAAGGGTGGGAAGCCACAGACCCAAACGTGCCGACCTGGGTACCCCAAGTCTCCCTCTCAAGACCCCGGATTCGTCCCCGTCCGCCATCGGTCGATGTCTTTGGCAGCGCGGCCGCCTCCAATCAAACGGGCCAACATCTGCCTTCGATCACGGGAATTCCTGGAACAGATCGGCGAGGTCGGGAAGCGAGGACGCATACCGGATCAGCGGAGAAACCCCGAAGATCTCCTGCAAAGTGCGCAGCGTGGAAGAGTGGGTGTAGTAGATTCCGTTGGAATAGTGATTCCCCTTGGCAAACGGCGAGAGGACGATCATCGGGATGGGGCCATTGCCTTTTCCCCCCTCGTCCCACGTGATAAACAGCGCGCCGCCGCTGCGATACGCCGTGGATGCGAGGATCGCCGGCACGTGCGCTTTGAGCCACGCGTCTCCATGGGCGATGGCATCGCCGCCGCACGAGTCATGCATGTCGTCGCAGAGGTTGGGGGTAATGAAGTTGTAGCGCGCGACCGTGTTCTTCGCAAGATCCGACCCGAACTGCGAAAACGGACGGATGTGGCTGATGCAGTTTGCCGATTTCGGATTCAGCGTGCCCGTCTGATCGTCAAAGTAGACGAATGGGTCGTGTTTCACCGCGTAGAGCTGGCTGCCGTTGGGGTCAACCGATCCCTCGTTGCTGATCGGGCAATCGGTGCCGCTGATGTTTTCCTCATACGCCCGCCACGAGATTCCGGCTTTTTCGAGAAACGCGGTCAGATGGTTGCCCGTCGACTGCGGATGCGCCGAGGGCGGCCCGTCGTCCCGGATTCCCATGCTTGAGCCCGCCTCCAGCCAGATGTAGTTGGGCAGGCTGGGATGGATGCCCGGAGGGTTCTTGGTAGTTCCGCGCGTAGGACGCCATGGGAAGGAGCGTGTAGTTAATATAAGGCGCGGCGGGATTGGCGGCGATATCCAGACTGCCGTTGCCTGTCCAGTTGTGGTTCTCCATCACGATCAGGAAAACGGTCTTGATGTGGTGTACCGGGGCAGTGGCCGGATTCTCGACTTCGACGGTTTGCCCCGGAACGCATCCCGGCACCCCAAACACCATTGCCAACGGAATGCCCACGCAATGCACGAGGCGCGTGAAGATCTTACGCATGAAAGGCTCCTTTCGGGAAGCGCCCGGCGAGTTCCTGCGTTTGAAACGCCTTGTCGATGATTGGTTGCTTAACCCTCCAAAATACTTGCGAGGGCTCATCGCGTTCATCTCCGGCGTACCGAAACTGCTTCACGATTGTCTTGCAGAAAATTACCCACCCCCGGCGCACAATACTCTCAGAGGATCGAATCATCATTTCATCGGCCCTCTTGAGGAGCCATCATGCGCAACATCACCGTCGCCATCAACGATCAGGTCTACCACGACATCCGCGTCTGGTGCGCCAAGCGCGATACTTCCGTCTCCGCCGTCGTTCAACGTTTCCTTGAAGACCTGCCCCGGCTCAAGCAGGCCCGCCAGTTTCCCCTGCCCGACGCCCCGCCCCCCAGGACCCTCGCTCCGTTGATCGATACCCTGAAAACAGTCCTACCGCCCGTCGCACCAACTCGACCGCCGGCGTCAGGAACATCCCCCGAACTGCAGCCGCGCCAACGCGTTAAAGGCCGTTTTATGCCAGGAAAACAGGGGTTATGAGCGCTGATTTTTTGCAACTGGAGCGCGGTATCGATCTCATTTCATTAAAGATGTTCGCTGTCCCGACCCCCAGCCCAGGTCCCCCCTCGCTGATTTTTCAGGTGTAACTGTGAAGACCTGCTTAACTCAACCAGATTCAATAGCTTCCAGGAGAGGTATTCACGGAATCACAGCCGCTGTGAAGCTGTGTAGCTGTGAAGCCGCTTCTAACCCAAACCCAATCAGCAGCTTCCAAAAACCGCTCCCACGCAATCTGTGGAGCACAGTAACCGTGACCGGATCGTGGCCCACAAAGTAAGAGGCGCGACCGAATACCTCGGTCGCGCCCTTCCTCCCCAGGATAAAACCCGGAATCGCAGTTCGGCTCTAGAAGTGATTCCAGAGCGACTGGTTGTAGACCTCGTGGTGGTATTGCACTTCCGATGGTTTGACAAACGTTCCCAACTCACGCGGAGAACGATTGGCCGCGGCCTGCTTCAGATCGGCATAGCGCCCCTGAACATCGGCACCGAGAATTTCGCCGATCCACTTGGAATCCTTGAAGTCGTCGATCGCCGACTGGATGTTGTCGGGCAGATAGCGGCCGCCGCCGCGCAGGTTATCGGCGTTCGAGATGTCACCATCGACGCCGGTCTTGAAGATGCCGAACATCGTGAGGTAGGGGTTGGCGTCGGGCGCAACCGCGCGGACTTCGGTCCGCATGGACCGGTGGTTGCCGATGGGCACCCGCACCATGGCTCCGCGATCGGTAGCCGAGGCGCGAATCTGGTTGGGCGCTTCAAAGTGCGGGTCAAGCCGCCGGTAGGCGTTCACGCTGGAGTTGAAGATGAGGCAAAGGTCGAGCGCGTGAGTCAGGATTCGGTCAAGGAAGTCCCATCCGAACTTTGACAATTGCTCCTGGCCCTTTTCGTCCCAGAAAAGATTCGTCTTCCCCTGGGAGACAGAGACGTTGGTGTGCATGCCGCTGCCGTTTACGCCCACCACGGGCTTGGGCAGGAAGCTGGCCGTGTAGCCCATGTTGTTGGCGATCTGGCGGGTCAGCAGCTTGTAGAGCTGGATCTGGTCGGCCGCGGCAACCACTTCGGAGTAGCCGTAATTGATTTCGAACTGGCTGGGCGCGACCTCAGGATGGTCCTTCTCGTTCTGGAAGCCCATCGCACGCTGCACTTCAGCCGAAGTATCGATGAACTGGCGCAGCGGATCGAGTGGCAGCACGTGATAGTATCCGCCGGTATTGATGAACTCGAATCGGCCCGTATCGTGGAAGCGCCTCTCGGCATCTTTGCCCGCGAAGAGGAAGCCTTCAATCTCGGTGGCCGCATTCAGCGTGTAACCCTTATCTTTAAATAGCGTATCGGAGTAGTTCTTCAGGACGCCGCGGAGATCGCCCGAGTACGGGGTTCCGTCCTTGTCGATCACAATACCGAAGACGAGGACTTTGCCGTGGCCGAACACGTCGGCAGGCACCCAGTAGAACGCGCTCCAATCGATGCCCAGGCGCAGGTCGCTCTCCTTCTGAGCCGTGAAACCGCGAATGGATGAGCCATCAAAGGTCAGGTTCTCATAGGCGCCGAGCAGAAATTTCTTGTCATAGTCCAGCAGGTGGAGTCGGCCCTCGAGGTCGGAGAAAAGTACGCTGACTGCCTTGATCCGCTTCTCGTCTGTCAGGTATTTCAGCCGTTTCTCGCGGATCTCTTCCGGCGACACGCGATTGACACGGTCAGCCTTCGCCTGCAGGTTCAATTCCTCCAGTTCGCTATATGGCAGTGCCAGGAAGTTGCGGTACTCAGTCGACATGGTTCTCCTTCTTTGACTATAGAGGCGGTAACCACAGAATCTAACACCCGGTACCAGAGCGCCGCAACCGAAACAGGCGCGAGCAGAATAGATGGCATGCATGCCCATCGTTCCTGCTCACGCTGATTCGTTTTAAGGTTGACATTCGCGCAATGTAACCTTTTAGGCAGTTGTCAGTTCACCCACCGAAGCTGTGTTCACGGTCTTCAGAATTCGCGAGACGATCTGGTAGGGATCGGCCTCGGAGTTAGGACGGCGGTCCTCCAGATAGCCCCTGTACCCGTTCTTGATGAAGTTTACAGGCAGGCGGATGGAGGCGCCGCGATCGGAAAGTCCGAAGCTGAACTTGTCGATCGCCTGCGTCTCGTGATGTCCTGTCAGCCGCAGATGGTTGTCGGGACCGTAGACATTGATGTGCGCGGAAATGTTGTTTTCGAAGGCCTTCATGAGCGAATCGAAGTACTCTTTGCCGCCAACTTCACGCAAGTGTTTGGTGGAGAAGTTGGAGTGCATGCCGGAACCGTTCCAATCACCCTTGATCGGTTTGCAATGCAGCTGGAGATCCACTTCGTACCTCTCGCAGAGCCGCGCCATCAGGTAGCGAGCGACCCACAGGTCATCGGCGGCCTTGTGCGAGCCCTTGCCAAATATCTGGAACTCCCACTGGCCCTTTGCCACTTCGGCGTTAATACCCTCGTGGTTGATTCCAGCGGCCAGGCACAGGTCGAGGTGTTCTTCGACAATCTGGCGCGCCAGACTGCCCATGTACTTGTAGCCGACGCCGCAATAGTAGGGACCCTGGGGTGCAGGGAAGCCTTCTTCGGGGAATCCGAGCGGCCGGCCATCCTTGTACAGGAAGTATTCCTGCTCGAATCCGAACCAGAGATCCGGATCATCTTCGGCAGTGGCGCGCATATTGGTCGAGTGCGGCGTGCCGTCCGGATGCATGACTTCGCTCAGAACGATGTATGCGTCCTTGCGGCTCGCATCGGGATAGAGAGCCACCGGCTTCAGAATGCAGTCGGACTTGCTGCCCTCCGCCTGCATGGTCGAGCTGCCGTCGAATCCCCAAAGGGGCAGATCGGCAAGTGTGGGGGGTTCGTCAAATGACTTGATTTGAGTTTTGCCCCGAAGTTCAGGGATGGGTTTCTTGCCATCAAGCCAGATGTACTCGAGTTTGTACTTTGCCATGGATCTCCTTTGGGTTGAGCAACATTGTGTGCACCGCAAAAATGACTACGCTCGCCACGGCGCGCATCTTCGTGAAAGTCTGGATGTCTACAGACGGGCGAAGACCCGGCCGCTGCATGACTGGTCCATCTGAGCGCCTGCGGTTCCCTTTCGTTCGTCACTTCCAGGTTTTCAGCCTGATCGACAACGGAGTTACAGGCTCCCCGTGATCCACGGAAAAAGCCCTGCGACCCGGTGTTCGGTCTACATGGAGTTACGAGTCGACCGAAAAGGAATTGGGCATTCCATAAAATTTTAGGATTCCAGGCATAAAGACCGCGTGAAGAATCTCAAGAAGCCTGGCTAAAGCTCAGCATTAGAGCGGAAAGGACTTAATGGCGGCGGGAAAGCAGGAACATGAAGGCCAGGATCGCGACCGGTATCAGGGCCAATGCAGCGTAATAGAAAAACTTTCGCGGCCA
>CAWEVD010000027.1:0-41610 GCA_963812485.1 uncultured Acidobacteriota bacterium | reverse complement strand
CGCTGTCCCGACCCCCAGCCCAGGTCCCCCTCGCTCATTTTTCAGGTGTAACTGTGAAGACCCTGCCGTCACCAATATCTTCTTCAATAGCTTCCAGAAGAGCTGTTCACGGAAGCACAGCCGCTGTGAAGCTGCGTAACTGTGAAGCCGTTTCTAACCCAAACCCAATCAGCAGCTTCCGAAAACCGCTCCCACGAATCCTGCGGCAGACACAGTAACCGTGACCGGATCGTGGCCCACAAAATAAGAGGCGCGACCCGAACACCCGGTCTCGCGCCCTCCTTCTCCCCAGGATAAAACCCGGAATCGCAGTGCGGCTCTAGAAGTGATTCCAGAGCGACTGGTTGTAGACCTCGTGGTGGTACTGCACTTCGGATGCCTTTGACAAACGTGCCCAGCTCCCGCGGAGAGCGGTTCGCCGCAGCCTGCTTCAGATCGGCGATAGCGGCCCTGCACATCGGCGCCCAGAATCTCGCCGATCCACTTCGAGGCCTTGAAGTCTTCGATCGCCGACTGGATGTTGTCGGGCAGGTAGCGCCCGCGCCTGGCGCAGATTGTCGATCTTCGCCGTGTCGCCGTCGATGCCGGTCTTGAAGATGCCGTAGAGCGCCAGGTAGGGGTTGGCGTCGGGAGCCACCGCGCGCACTTCCACGCGCATCGAGCGCTGAGTTGCCGATGGGCACGCGCACCATGGAGCCGCGATCCGTCGCCGAAGCCTTGATCTGGTTCGGCGCTTCGAAGTGCGGATCGAGCCGGCGATAGGCGTTCACGCTCGGAGTTGAAGATCAGGCAGAGGTCGAGCGCGTGGGTCAGGATGCGGTCGAGGAAGTCCCATCCAAACTTCGAGAGCTGCTCCTGGCCCTTTTCATCCCAGAACAGGTTGGTCTTGCCCTTGGAGATGGAGACGTTGGTGTGCATGCCGCTGCCGTTCACGCCCACCACGGGCTTGGGCAGGAAGCTGGCCGTGTAGCCCATGTTGTTGGCGATCTGGCGGCACAGCAGCTTGTAGAGCTGGATCTGGTCGGCGGCCGCGACCACTTCGCCGTAGCCGTAATTGATCTCGAACTGGCTGGGCGCGACTTCGGGGTGGTCCTTCTCGTTCTGGAAGCCCATGGCGCGCTGCACTTCGGCCGACGTGTCGATGAACTGGCGCAGCGGATCGAGCGGCAGCACGTGATAGTAGCCGCCGGTGTTGATGAACTCGAACTTGCCCGTCTCGTGGAAGCGTCGCTCGGCGTCTGCCCGGCAAACAGGAAGCCCTCAATTTCATTGGCCGCGTTCAGCGTGTAGCCCTTCTCCTTGAACAGCGTGTCGGAGTAGTTCTTCAGCACGCCGCGCATGTCGCCGCGAGTAGGGCGTGCCGTCCTTGTCGATCACGGTGCCGAACACCAGCACTTTGCCGTTGCCGAACACGTCGGCCGGCACCCAGTAGAACGCGCTCCAGTCGATGCCCAGGCGCAGGTCGCTCTCCTTCTGCGCGGTGAAGCCGCGGATCGACGAGCCGTCAAAGGTCAGGTTCTCGTAGGCGCCGAGCAGGAACTTCTTGTCGTAGTCGAGCAGGTGCAGGCGGCCTTCGAGGTCGGAGAACAGCACCGTGACGGCCTTGATCCGCTTCTCGTCGGTCAGGTACTTCAGCCGCTTTTCGCGAATCTCGTCCGTCGACGACGCGGTTGATGCGGTCAGCCTTGGCCTGCAGGTTCAGTTCTTCCAGCTCGTCATACGACAGGGCAAGGAAATTGCGGTACTCAGTCGACATGGATCTCCTTCTTCTGGCTATATGAAGCGGTAACCCCAGAATCTACCACCCGCGTACCAGAGCGTTGCAACCGCCAAACGGGCGCGAGCAGAATCGATGACAGCGCATGCGCATCGTTCCTGCTCACGCTGATTCGTTTGAAGGTTGAGCATTCGCGAATCGTAGCTCTTTTAGGCAGTTGTCAGTTCACCACGCCGAACGCGTGTTCATGGTCTTCAGGATCCGCGAGACGATCTGGTACGGATCGGCCTCGGAGTTCGGACGGCGATCTTCAAGATAGCCCTTGTAGCCGTTCTTGATGAAGTTTACGGGCAGGCGGATCGAAGCGCCGCGATCGGAGAGACCGTAGCTGAACTTGTCGATGGCCTGGGTTTCGTGGAGGCCGGTCAGGCGCAGATGGTTGTCCGGGCCGTACACGTCGATGTGCGCGGCGATGTTGTTCTCGAACGCCTTCATCAGCGCTTCGAAGTACTCCTTGCCGCCGACTTCGCGCATGTACTTGGTGGAGAAGTTGGTGTGCATGCCCGAGCCGTTCCAGTCGCCCTTGATCGGCTTGCAATGCAACTTGAGATCCACTTCGTACTTCTCGCAGAGACGCATCATCAGGTAGCGCGCGGTCCACATGTCGTCGGCGGCCTTGTGCGAGCCCTTGGCGAAGATCTGGAACTCCCACTGGCCCTTGGCCACTTCGGCATTGATGCCTTCGTGGTTGATGCCGGCGGCCAGGCAGAGCTCGAGGTGCTCTTCCACGATCGTGCGCGCGATGCTGCCCATGTACTTGTAGCCGACGCCGCAGTAGTAGGGACCCTGAGGAGCCGGGATAGCCTTCTTCGGGGAAGCCGAGCGGACGGCCGTCCTTGTAGAGGAAGTATTCCTGTTCGAATCCAAACCAGAGGTCGGGATCGTCTTCGACGGTGGCGCGCATGTTGGTCGAGTGCGGCGTGCCATCCGGATGCATCACTTCGCACAGAACGATGTAACCGTCCTTGCGGCTCGCATCGGGATAGAGAGCCACGGCTTCAGAATGCAGTCGGACTTGCTGCCCTCCGCCTGCATGGTGGAGCTGCCGTCAAATCCCCAAAGGGGCAAATCGGCAAGTGTGGGCGGCTTCTCAAACGACTTGATCTGAGTTTTGCCGCGCAGTTCAGGGATGGGCTTCTTGCCGTCAAGCCAGATGTACTCCAGTTTGTACTTTGCCATGGATCTCCTTTGAGGTTGAGAAACATTGTGTGCACAGCAAAAATGATACGCTCGCCACGGAGCATGGAGTTTCACCAAATCGTAGAGCCTCGGCTCATAAAGAACCCGTGAAGATTTGGCAGGTCCAGAAATGAGCTTAGTGGTGATGGGCAATCAGCATCATGAGCAGCAGAATCACCACCGGAATCAGCGCCAGTGCGCCGTAATAGAGAATCTTGCGCGGGCAGCTGGGATTTGCGCTTTTGCCAGTTGTGCATTTCCGGCCGGTCTTCCACGCCCACCTGGTCCAGATGCTCCAGGTCGTGTGCAAATTCGTGCGCCTTCGCGTACCGGTTCTTCGGATCCCGCTCCAGCGCCCGATAGATGACCTCCTGCAGCTGCGGCGAGATGGATGGATCGAGAACCGCGGGAGGCGTGGGGTGGTTCAGCAGGCGGTCATTCATCGCCTGCATCGGGGTGAGCCGGTGAAGGGCAGCTTGCCGGTCAGCATTTCGTAGAGGATCACGCCCACTGGAATAAATGTCCGAGCGGCCATCGCCGCGCTTGCCTTTCACCTGCTCGGGAGAAATGTAGTTGGGCGTGCCGAGGGTCGCGGTGAAGTTGGCATAGGTCAGGCGGCGCGCGGCGGAATCGCCGGCGATTCCGAAGTCGATCAGCTTGATCTTGTCCTCTGCGTCCACCATGATGTTTTCCGGCTTCAGGTCGCGGTGGACCACGCCATTGTCGTGGATGATATTCAAGCGCTTCGAGAACCTCGATCGCGATGCGGATGGCGCGATCCTGCGGGATCTGCCCTTCGTCCAGGATCTGGCGCAGCAGCCGCCCCTCGCACCACTCCATCACCATGTAAATGCGCGAGCGCTTTTCGCCGCCGAAGACGCGCATGACGTTGGGTGGTTGAGCTTTTCGCCGATGCCGCCTTCGCGCTGAAAGCGGTCGAAGAGGATGGGGTCGGCTTCCATGTCGGGATGGGGAATCTTGAGCGCGACGATGCGGTTGTCGCGCGTATCGGTGGCGCGATAGATGGAGGCCATGCCGCTGCGCGCAACCGGGGCCTCGATGCGGTAGGAATCGAGCTGCGAGCCGGCTTCCAGGCTGTCGAGAAAACCCATCGTCGCGCGTTCTCCATTGCAGGTCTTACTTCTACTCTAACGGGTATCGAGCGCCGCACAGCGTATGTCTGTCGGGCTTATTTAGCGCATTCACGACGGCAGCCTGTAAGGCCGCCCCCGATACATGCCCACCTGCTCCACTGAGCGCACGCGGATCACCTGCGCGGTCGTGTTGTCGTCTCCGTCAATTTCCACGGCTCGCTCCACCAGTTCGCGGGCGATCTCGTCCATGGGCTTGGTCTGCGACACGATTTCGGCGATCTCGCTTCTCGCTCATCTCGTCGTGCAGGCCGTCGGTGCACAGCACCAGCACATCGCCGGGCTGCAGCGTGAGGGCAGTGGTGTCGGGCGAGACAAACATCTCCGGCCCGAGCGAGCGGATCAGGACGTGGCGCGAATCCGACTCGGCGACTTCGGCGTTGGAGATCAGGCCCATCTTGCGCTGCTCGTTCACCCAGGTGTGGTCTTGGGTGACCTGCCGGGCCTTGCCGTTGCGCACCAGGTAGCAGCGCGAGTCGCCCACATGCGACACCATCGCCTGGTCGTGGCGCAAGGCGCAGGCCACCAGCGTCGTCGCCATCTTCTTGCCGCGATATTCGGGCGCGAGCCGGCAGTCGTGCACCGCAGCGTTGGCGTGCTGAACGAGGCGCGGCAGCAGGCTGATCAGCATGGTATCCGGCCTGCGCCTTCGCGAATTCCTCGGTCACCACCGAGATGGCGGTGGCCGACGCCACTTCGCCCAGGTCCATGCCGCCCACGCCATCGGCGACCGCGAACAGATATCCGTGGGAGCGGGCCTGCTGGCGCGAAATCGGGATGAACGATCCCATGGCGTCTTCATTGTTGGTTCGTACCTTGCCGGGATCGCTTGCCTGGCCGAACTGAACATCCAACATGAGGCGCCGCCGCCTGGAGATTCTGAGCCGCCGCTGAGACGGCATCCGAAGAAGTCTTGATCCATCTTCCAAAGAAGACGAATGGGTGGATCCCTCTGCCTCGAGGCCCTCGGATGTCGAGGAGAGGTCCACCCAGTCGTTGGGAGAAGAGCTACGAGGTCACGGACGAAGTCCGCTTGCTATCAAGCAGGATCGCCTTGCCCTTCTTCTTGGACGACCTGAGGAAGTAGAAGGCTCCGTATATGCCCCAGAAGGCCGATATGCCCAGCGCTGACAGCGGCTCCATCTTGGTGCCCAGGTTGAAGAACGGCCCAGCCACATAGAAGCGCCATGCAGAGTCAGGTTGGCCAGCAGGCCGAAGCCGGGAATCAGGGTGTGCATGAGGAAGTTGTGGTCCGGCCGCTTGTGATAGGCCACGATGCACAGGAAGCAACTCAGCGCATACAGGATGAACGTGCCGAAGTTGGAGGTGAGCGTGATGGTCAGCAGCGAGTTGGGCAGCTTGGCCAGCTGTGTCGTGCGGCAGGTAACCGAAACTGGAGAAGATGTCGTGCGGCAGCGCGGCGATGGTCGCATCGGTCGGAGCGCGGCATCGGCGAAGACCAGGGAGACAGCGACGCACGCCGATGACCGCGGAGATGACCGCCAGGGTCCAGATGGCGCGCCGCGGCGAGAGCGACTCGGCGTGCAGCATGCCGAAGTGCTCCGGAGCCTCGTCGTCCTTGCCCATGGCATAGGTCACGCGAGCGCCGGTGTTCATGCAGCTCAGCGTGGTGCCGATGAGCGCGAGGAACACGGTGAACGCCTCAGCCAGCATGAAGTACTTGCCATGGCCCTGGCCCAGCAGCGCATCGCCGACGATGATCATCATGTCGCCGATGGGCGCCGCGGAGCCTGCCGCGCTTTGCATCGTATATCCCGAGTTCAGGAAGTAGTTGGCTGCAAAATACTCAAACAGGTAACAGAGCCAGCCCCTGGATCAGCAGCGAGGCGATGACCGCGATGGGAATGTGTTTGGTGGGGTTCTTGGCCTCGCCTCCCATCGCGGTCACCGATTCGAAGCCGACCAGGATCAGAATGGCGACCGTGGCCTGGATGAACATCCAGCTGAACTTGTGGATGCCCACCACCGACGCGGCATTGGGATGGGTCAGCATGTTGCCGGTCGCGTCCGTGGCGGGATAGTCGATCGTGAACGGAACCGGCTTGCCGGCCTTGTCGAGCAGGGGCAGCGGCGTGCCGCTGGCGTCGCGGATGATCGAGCCGTCCTTGGCATTGGTCGCGAACTGGTAGGTGTAGGTCGCGAGCGTCTGCGAATCGTATTGGAAGTGTCGGCCCGACGTTCCCGCCGGATGGCTGGAGCGATAGCCGAGCGCCAGGACGCTGAATACGATCAGCGCCGAAATCTGCACCACGTTGATGGCGAGGTTGACCGCCGTCGAAGCGCCCGCGCCCTTCGATGCGATCCACGCCACAAAGAACGAGAAGACAACCGCCACCAGCGCCATGAACAGCGGTCCGGGATTCGAGCCGCTGATGAACGTCGGGATACAGGAATCCGACGACGTAGCCGACAAAGATGCCGGTGGTGGCCACCATCACGCCCGGATAGACCCAGTAGTAAAGATGCGAGCCCCAGCCGACGATGAACTTGGCGACGCGCGCATACTTGAACGACGCGTCCTTCGACAGCATGGCCTGTTCGGCGTAGTAGTAGCTGGAGCCGGTGCCGGGATAGAGCTTCGAGATCTCCGCGTAGGCCACGGCGGTGGCCAGGCAGAGCAGCAGAGCGGCGAAGATGCCCATCCACATGGCGGGAGCCGTTGAAGGTTGCCCGGCGACGCCGGTCGTCGCCTGGATGAAGAACGTGAGCCATAGGAACGCGCCGGGGGCAATCAGCGCCATTGCGTTGCTGGTCAGCCCGGTGAGCCCGAGCGTGGCCTGCATCTGCGGTGCTTTTTGATCTGCCATTGAAGCATTCTCCTGAGGTGAGTTGATATGGCTTTTCCGGCGGTGAGTCCCCGGTGTGTTGTTTTTATCGCCGGCCTGTCAGTCCGCGGCCGGACCCATCTGGTCATATTTCCTGAATGCGCAAATCTTAGTTTTCAGGAAATAAGGATGAAATGAGGAAACCAAACTCTCGGAATCTTTCTCAGAGAGTTGCGCAGTTGCGGAACCGCTTCTGGTATCCGTCGCAACGTCCGTCCGTTTGCGAAGAAAACACTCCACGGCCACCCCAGGCAGCTCCGGCGAAAGTCAGCTGGAACTGCCTGGTATCCAATGGCCGGTGTTGATGCGGTTATTTTTCCGTTATGTTGTGGCCAAAGATGAAGCCGACTTCAGCGATTCCCCGAACCTGGTCGGCATCGGTACCGTAGCCGCCAAAGACTGTGCCCGGCGTATAGCTGCTGGCGTGCATATAGGAAATGTCGCCGCGGAAAAAGAAGCCGCCATACTGGAAGGTCGGCGTCCCGGTGATAGAAGTTCCCGCGCTCCCGGGGCCGAAGAGCAGGTTGACGGCCTGTTCGGCGGTGTTCCCTGACGTCGTGATGTATTCGACGCGTGCCGGAAGCGAGAAGCCGTGCTTGAAGGCCCGGCTTATCAAGAGAGCGCCGCCGTTTGTTGATGCACCCTTCACAACCCCAACGGCCGGATTTGTCGGGACGTCGCTGTATTGGTAGTACGGCTGAATGATCCAGGCTCCCTTGGTGTACGTGTAGATCACGTTGAAGATGGCGCTGTTGTTCTGCACCGGTGTGGCCGCCGTTTGATAACCGGTCTGACCGAGGTTGCCGCCGGCGACAAATGCCAGGGCATGAGGTCCCTTGGTGTAAGTCAAAGAGCCGCTAAGCCACGAGTACCGGTTGGAATAATAGCCGTCGTTCCAGCTGAATGAGGCAGCAAGGTATTTCCCCAGCGCCTGGTTCACTTGAATTCCCTTGCTGACGGCGGGTTCCTGGTTCCACAGAAGGCCGCGCTCGATGTTCATGTTTTGGAACGTGAAGGTGTACTCGGCGCCTATCAGCGTCGGCAGCGCGCCAATCAGGAATTGCGTGGTCTTTCCCACCGGTATTTTCGCGAAACCGACCGGAACCGGCCCGTAGAAGTTGCTTACGGTCTTGTCCGCGGCCAGGAACGGGGTCCCGAGGGACGGGAGAGTATAAGCTCCCGCCTGAATGAAGTATTGAAAATGCTTTCCGTCCGCGTTCTGGATGAAGATCTGGCCGTTGCTCAGCGCGGCCTGCCCGTCATCGTCACCCGGGACGTGATTGCTTTGCACCATGCCAAAGCCGGTAACAATGCCGTTGGCTGCGATCTTGCCCAGAGGGCCGACATCGAACATAGCCGGGGCCAGCCATTGCAGGGGGCCGGTGACGGCCGGGGTAGGGAGCGGACCCGCAGCAGTCGCAGTAACCGCGGTTGTCGCAGGAGCGGTCGGCGTGGTGGTGGTCTGCACCGCCGCGGCTGCAGGAGCGGGCGTTGTGGTCTGCGCCGCCGCGGCTGCCGAAATGGTGATCGCAAGTACGCCAGCTAAACTCATTTGCAGAATGGAAGATGAACGAGAAGACATTCCGTCTCACCAGCTTTCTCCACCGATTTATAGATGGTGGTCGTTGAGTTACAAAGAGTCCGCATACAGGCAAACGCCTCCCGTTTGCCCGAGCGGCATGTTGGTGACAGGCGAAATTGGTAACAAGACATGACCTGACCGCACGAGTTGCATGAAGCTAGTGCGGACTTCAATCGCTTCCGCTGGCTGCGACTCCTTGCGCCAGTGCGAAAGCAGGAACCAGGATTGAGGGCAAGCGTTTTACCGCACCCCGGCGGGCCAGCACCGAATGGTGGCTTGTTCCGAGTTGAACAACGGCAACATAAAGACGCAATAAAGATCGCCGACAAAATCGATTTTGCCTCAGATTTCCACAAGATTCTGCAAGTGGAGAGGACTCCCGGGGCGCTTGCCGCGCATCTTTAGTCCGCTCTTCCGGCCGCGAATTGCATAAGGACGCTATAAAGAACCTGTTAAAATCCTGACAAGGTTTACCGCACTCTGAACTGGACCCGGCGCGGTTCAATTTTCAAGCACGAGAGAGCGCACGAGCCTGAAGTCGAGCGGGTTCTTCACTGCAGCTTCCCGCGTTGCTCATTTGATTGGCCAGCCGCATCCGAGTGTCGCCGTCGTACAAGTCAACGCAACCGATGGGTTGAATGAAGCGCAACTTGAATTCGTTCCAGTGCGTGCACAGTGGCTGCACATCTGCACAAATGGAAGGGCTTAGACTTCTTGACCGGATTCTCAATTTCTTCGCGAGCGGCGATCGGGGCCAAGCGCCCGCGGTCGGTGGTGCCCGTGTTTCATCGCTACCTGCCGGAGTTGTCCGCAGCCGCTGCGGCGGTTCCGCTGACCGCGGCCGCGGCCTACGGGCTGCGATGGCCGTGGGTGCCCGCGGCCTTCATCGGACTGCTCATTCCGAGCTTGGGCGTAGCCCTGTATCGGTTGTCGACGCGCGCGACCCGTTCTGCGCATGAAGCCGAATCCGCTACCGTGCGCATGCGCCGTCTTTACGAACTCACCTACCGGACCCTGGATATGGATCTGCATGAGGAGCCGGGCGCGCGCCTGGCCGCGCTGGTGCATGAAATCTTCGACTTGGACGGAGTGGCGGTATTCGATGCGGATTTGCAGGAGGTATACAAGGCGGGTTATTGGAGCATCGATCCCTCCGAACTGGCGCAGAACGTCTACCATTTCGGAACTTCGGATGACGATCGCACCACTGGCATCAGCCGCAGGGTTGTGCGCCTTGGCGCGGTGCCGGTTGGCAGCATCGTGATTCGGGGAGAGACAAGCCCGCTCATCAACAGCGGCATCGCCGCGCTCATCGCCATTACGTTCGACCGGTACCGCGCGCTGGCCAATGAGACCCGGATCGAGACCGAGCGGCAGACCGAGCAATTGCGCGCCACAGTCCTCGACAATCTGGCCCACGACTACAAAACACCGCTGACGGCCATCCGGGCGGCCAGCAGCGGGTTGTGGGAGATGGGCGGCCTCACGGCGGCGCAGTCCGACCTTGTCGCCCTGATCGATGAACAGGCTGCGCTGCTTGCCGAGCTGACCACGCGGCTGCTGACCACCGCGCGGCCCGAGGCAAGCGATGCTGAGGATGGCGCGGCTGGTTTGGTGTTGCGAACCGCTCCTGAGGACGTTGGTCTGCTGATCCAGGAAGCAGTGGCAAGCCTCGCCGATCGCTCCGCGGAGACTCGGATCCAGATCAAAATCTCGGACGACTCGCTGGTTCTCGACTGCGATCGGCGCCTGGTCGGCATGTTGCTGGCGCAATATCTCGACAACGCGTGCAAATACGCGGAGTTCGACAGCACGATCACTGTCGGTGCCGAAACGGCAGCGGGCGAGGTGCTGCTTTCCGTGCACAGCTTCGGGCCGGTAATTCCGATGGCCGATCGCGACCGGATCTTCGACCGCTACTACCGGTCGTCGACTTCGTCTAGTCAAGCCGCCGGGACAGGCATCGGTCTTTCCATTGCAAAACGCGCCGCGCTCGCGCATGGCGGCTCGGTCTGGGTTTCGAGCGACGAAGCCGAAGGAACCACCTTCTTTGCCGCTCTTCCGGCAGGTTGCCCCCAACTCACCGCCGGCTCCACGGACGAACATCTGTCTGTGGGAATCCCGGCTCTTCACCCCACGGACGAAGACCTCTCCGAAGGGCCCTCGGCACTCGAAAGGAGCATGTCATGACGTTGCCGGTTATCCGCGTGCTGGTTGTCGACGACGAGCCCGCCATCCGCCGGGCGCTGCGTCCGCCCCTGGTCGCGTTGGGATTCGATGTCACCGAGGTCTCGCGCGGAGAGAAAGCCTTGCAGGTTCTGCGCACGGAAAGCTTCGATTGCGTTCTGCTCGACGTGAATATGCCCGGGATTGGCGGAATCGAGACACTGCGCCGCATCCGCGTATTTGCGCCGCGCCTGCCGGTCATCATGTTGACGGTGCGCGATGGGGAAGATGAGAAGGTGCGGGCCCTTGAGATGGGCGCCGACGATTATGTGACCAAGCCCTTCAGTGTTCGCGAACTTGTGGCGCGCATGCGCGCGGCGGTGCGGCGCACCCATGCGCCGGTACGCACCGAGGAAGCGCCTATCGAAATTGGCGAGATTCGCCTGGTTCCTGCGCGGCGCACCGTCACCAAGCGCGGCCAGGCGCTCCATCTTACGCGCAAGGAATTCGATATTCTCCACTGCCTGATGAGCCGCGCCGGCCGCGTCGTCACTTACGCCCGCCTCCTCACGGCTGTATGGGGAGCCGACTGTCGCGAAGAAGTTGAGTACCTGCGCACGTTTGTTCGCCAGTTGCGCAAAAAGATCGAGGACGACCCGGCCCGGCCGGTGTACCTGTTGACGGACATCTACGTTGGGTATCGCTTCGCCGATGCGCAGATGCTCGAAGAGGCACAGGCTGCGAACAACGAAGCAGGCGAGGCCTTCGGCTCCTCCGCAAGTCCGGACTCGTTGCACGGACCGGACAACTCGACGGTGATCGGCCACGCGTGAGTCTCATATCGCTGATGTCCGCGCTGCTACCATAAAACTGCCGGACACTCATGCGCGATCATCTGGCCACACTCGTTCACGATTTCCGCCGTTACAATCGCGAAATCGCGGTAGTTCGCTACCGGGGAAACCGCCGGCGGGTTTCGACCTACGGAGAAATTGCCCGCCTTGCCGGACGCTTCGCCGCACTGCTCGCGCACAAGGGCATTGGCCCCGGCGATCGCGTCGTTTTGTGGGCCGAGAACAGCGCTGAGTGGATCGCCGCATTCCATGGCTGCATTCTGCGCGGCGTCCTGGCGGTGCCGCTCGATGCCTATGGCAGCGCCGACTTCGCTTCCCGTATTGCCGCCGATATCAAGCCCAAGCTCGCCGTTGGCGATGCGCTGCTGCTTCGTCAATTGCGCGGAGATGACTCGGGCCGCGACTTCGAGCGCCTGGCATTTGAAGAATGGCATGCGGTGCTGCCCGCAGAAGAGGCCGGTCCGGTCGCCGGTCTCGGGGCAGACACTCCGCTCCAGATTCTGTTTACCTCCGGCACCACCGGCGATCCCAAGGGCATTGTGCACACCCACGGGAACGTGCTTGCCAGCGTCGGTCCCATCGAGAAAGCAGCTCAACGTTACTTGCGCTACGAGAAATTTGTCCACCCGCTGCGATTTCTGCACACGCTTCCATTGAGCCACGTCTTCGGTCAGACCATGGGGCTCTGGATTCCGCCCATCTTTCGCGCTGAAGTGCACTTCGAGAGCCGCCTGGTGGCTCCGCGGATTATCGAGACGATCCACCGCGAGCGCATCTCGGTGCTGGCCGCGGTGCCGCGCGTGTTCGCCTTGCTCAAGTCGCATCTCGAAACCAGCCGCCCGCAATTGGCTGAACAGTTGGAAGCATCGAAAGGCATCTCCGCATGGAAGCGGTGGTGGCGATTCCGCGGCGTGCATCACACCTTCGGCTTCAAATTCTGGGCGCTCATTTCAGGAGGCGGTGCTCTTCCTCCGTCCGTCGAACAGTTCTGGAACGGGCTCGGCTTTGTGGTCGTCCAGGGCTACGGCATGACCGAGACCACCGCGCTCATCACCCTCAATCATCCGTTCCACGTGGCGCGCGGCACCATCGGCAAGCCGCTTCCGGGGCGCGAGGTCAAGATCGGGCCGGACGGCGAAGTGCTCGTGCGAGGTCCGATGATTTCCACCGCCACCTGGTCGGGGGGAGAGTTGCGTAAGCGTGAAGACGATTGGCTCGCGACCGGCGATCTGGCGGAGAGAGAGCCGACCGGCGAATTACGTTTTCTCGGCCGCAAGAGCGAAGTGATCGTAACTGGCAGTGGCGTGAATATTCATCCCGAGGATCTGGAAGCGGAGATCGAAGAGCAGCCCGGCGTGACTGCGTGCGCGGTGGTACCGATGGACACGCCTTCCGGCCCTGAACCGTGCGCGGTGCTCGCCATGCGCGGCACTGACGATCAGGCAGGCGCTGCCATCGAGAATGCCAATGCGCGGCTCGCAGAATTTCAGCGTGTGCGCCGCTGGATGTTGTGGCCCGAGCCCGACCTGCCTCGTACATCGACAGGCAAGGTTCGGCGCAAAAGAGTAGCGGAATGGCTTGCCGAGACGCAGAGGAGCGCAAATGGGTCGCGCCTCGGCACCCCATCGATAGACGCGGCGGACTGGCTGCTGGCGATGATTGTCGAGATCACGCGCGAAGCTCCGCCGGGCAGCGGCGACAAACTGCGGCTGGCCGAAGATCTGCATCTCGACAGCCTGGGACGGGTGCAGTTGGCCGCCGCCATCGAAGAGAAAATGGGGATGCCTCCCGAAAGCGGTCTGCTCGAACAAGTGCAGACGCTGGGACAACTGCGCCGCCTGGTTACCGGGCAGGCACGACAGCACGGTATCAGGGCACGACTTCAGTCGTGCCGACAGCGCCGTCCAATCAACGCTGGCTTTAGCCCCTGAACAACGTTCGGAAGTAAATCCCGCAGGTTCCACTGTCGCTTCGAACGTCATGCCCGCAGCACTCGGTCCGACCGCCGCCCGCTCGCGCTGGGCTTTGGCCCCTGAGACCCGCGCAGAGGCCTTCGCGCCACTACATCTATCCTCATTGGCCCTGGTGGCGGCTTGTGCAGTGGATCCGCTGCGGCGTTTATCGAACTCGTCATGCGCCCTCTGGTATGGTTTCTCGCCAACCCTCGCGTCGTGGCCCCGCCCGCTCTCAGCGCCGGCGTCTCCGAACCGATCCTGATCGTTGCCAACCACAGCACCGCATACGACGGGCCGCTGGTGCAGTACGCATTGCCGGGCCGGTTGCGCCGGCACATCGCGATCGCCATGTCCGGCGAGATGCTGGATGACTTTCGCCACTTCCGAAACCCCGAACAGGGCCCGAATTACGGGCGCTTCTTTCCTTTCGGACCGGTCGCGCATTTTCTGGTTACTGCCCTTTTCAACGTATTTCCGCTGCCGCGTCTCCGCGATTTCCAGCGCAGCTTTGCGCATGCGGGTGAAGCTCTCGACCGCGGCTATCACGTGCTGCTGTTTCCCGAGGGCGCCCGCTCGGCCACCGGAGAACTGGCGCGCTTCCGTCCCGGCATCGGTCTGCTGGTCAAGCAGTCCGATACCTCGGTTCTGCCCGTCGCGATCCGGGGGCTGGGGGCGTTGAAGAAGCACCGGCGCGGTTGGTTCCGCTCCGGAGCCATCGAGTTGCGTGTGGGCCAGCCGATCCGCTTCGCGCTCGATGCAACCGAATCGGCCATCACGGAGCGGCTGCAAGCGGAAGTGAAGCGTCTGCTCGAAGGTTAGTCATCCGTTGGCGGGGCCTCGGGCCAGGTGGCTCACGCGCCATTTCTTGGCCGATCGCAACTCGAGATCGAAACTCGATGTCAGGACTACTTCGTCAAAAGCTCATTGACCGCTTCGGGATCCAAATGTTCATTGCTTTCTTCGATTGACAGATGATCTGGCATGATCGCTTGCGGCGCCCGGCGAACGGCTTGAACCTCACATCGAATGACTTCAGCAAAGTCTTCGAACAGCGCAGCTTCCACAGCTAGGGTGGGTAGCCTCGGCCCCTTTTAATGCTCCTTATGAGTTCCTGATTGTGCCTTTACGCCCGCCGTGTTAAAAGCTAAACAACAGGGTACAAACGGATCGGGCTCGAAAGGCCGGTGCGGGACAGGTGCGGGATGTCGTTGCCCAAGCACGGCAGTCCCTTCACCGCCTGGAATCCTATCCTATAAGGACGACAACGCCAGATCATGAGCACCAGTCCGCAAGCGGAAGTCGAAGCCTTATTCGGTGATTACCCGCTCGACTCCGCGTTCGACGAGATGCGGGAGGGGAACGGGGACCTGCGTGCGCACTATCGCGCCCTGGCCGAGACTCTGGCCCGGCTTCCCCAGGATGAGCTCCAGCGCCGCAAGCAGTCTGCCGACTTGTCCTTCCTCACCCAGGGCATCACTTTCACTGTCTACGGACGGGACGAAGGCACGGAGCGGATCTTTCCCTACGACCTGCTGCCCCGGCTAATCACGTCGGCCGAATGGGACCGGATCGAGCGCGGCCTCACTCAGCGCATCATGGCTCTCAACCATTTTCTGCGCGACATTTATTCCGACGCCAAGATCCTCAGCGACCGCGTCGTGCCACGGGAGCTTGTCTACAGCTGCCGCCAATACCGCCGTCAGATGCGCGGCCTCCAGGTGCCGCGGAACGTCTACATCGCCGTAATCGGTTCGGACTTGCTGCGTCTCAATACCGGCGAGTTTGTGGTCCTGGAAGACAATCTGCGGGTGCCCTCCGGCGTCAGCTACATGCTCACCAATCGTCGCGTCATGAAGCGCACCTTCCCCCAGCTTTTCCACACCTACGGCGTGCGCCCCATCGAGCATTATCCGCAACTGCTACTAGCGACTCTTCGTTCGCTGGCTCCGGAGGGCCGTCCCGAGCCCAACATCGTCCTGCTCACGCCGGGCGTATTCAATTCCGCCTATTTCGAGCACACCTACCTTGCCCGCCAGATGGGTATCGATCTTGTTGAAGGCCGGGACCTCGTCACGCACGACAACATCGTTTACATGCGCACCACCGACGGCCTCAAGCGCGTCGACGTTATCTACCGCCGCGTTGATGACGACTTCAGCGACCCGCTCATCTTCCGCGCCGACTCGATTCTCGGTTGCTCGGGCCTCTTCAACGCTTATCGCGCGGGCAATGTTACGGTCACCAACGCCTTCGGCACCGGCCTCGCCGACGACAAAGCGCTCTACGCCTATGTACCCCGCATCATTCGCTACTATCTGAACGAAGATCCGATTCTTCCCAACGTGAAGACATTCATCCTCACTGAGGAAAAGGAGCGTCAGCATGTCCTCGCCAACCTCGACAAACTGGTGGTGAAGGCGGTGGGTGAAAGCGGCGGCTACGGCATGTTGATCGGGCCTCACTCGACAGCGAAACAACGCGAGGAATTCGCCGAACAGATCAAGGCCAATCCGCGAAACTACATTGCCCAGCCGACGCTGGACTTTTCCCGCGCGCCCTGCCTGATCGGGAATCAACTGGAGCCCCGTCACGTCGACCTGCGGCCCTACATCCTGTTCGGCGACAAAGTGAACATCGTGCCCGGAGGCCTGACCCGCGTCGCGCTTGAAAGAGGCTCGCTGGTGGTCAACTCCTCACAGGGCGGCGGCAGCAAGGACACATGGGTTCTGCAGTAATCACGAAGCCTGGTAATCGGGAGAATGGGACGATGCTCAGCCGCGTTGCCGACAGCCTCTACTGGATGAGCCGCTACCTGGAGCGGGCTGAGAACACGGTTCGACAGTTGGATGTCACCATGAGTCTCATGCTCGATCCGGGAGGGGCCAGCGCCGAAACCCGGTGGGCGCGGCTGGTCTCCGCGTTGGGCGATTCCGAAGGGCTGGACTGGACCGGCGATCTGGAATCCATGGCGAAGATCCTCATCTTTGACAGCGTCAACCGCTTCGCAGTCACATTCTGTGTCAATGGCGCTCGCGAGAATGCCCGTCAGGTGCGTGAAGAAATCTCCACCGAACAATGGCAGCGGCTCAACCGTCTCTATCACCAGATCCGTTCTCCCCAGGCCGAGGATCAGTTCCGGACCAACCTGAATGATTTCCTGGCGTCCATCGTCGACGGCATTCATCTCTTCAAGGGCGTAAGCGACACCACCATGATTCACGGTCAGGGATGGCAATTCATCCGTCTCGGCCGATATCTGGAACGAGCCTACGCAACTGCAACTCTGCTCGAGGTGTATCAGCCCGATCTTTTCTGCGCCCCCGAGCGGGAGCACTCCGGCGCCCAGTACCTTGAACAGGTGGGCCTCCTGCGCTGTTGCACCGCCTTCGAGGCCTACTGCCAGGTCTACACAGCCGATATGTCCGCCGACCGTATTCTCGAATTTTTGCTCCTCAATCGCGACTTCCCGCACGCCATCCGCTACTCGGTCGACAGCATTATGAGCTCCATCGAATCCATCCAGCGCTCCGGCGCGCGGCGCCCGCCCGAGGAACTCACTGCGGGAATTGGCCGGCTCCACGCCATGCTCGGCTACACCACGATCCATGAGATTTTGTCCACTGATCCCGGGGCATTCCTGCACTCCATCCGGCAACAATGCATGCGCATCCACGAACTCGTTTACCGGTACTACATCCACTACTCCATTCAGTCCGCCCTGGCAATTTAACCGCTGTCATCCCGAGCGAAGGTCGCCGCGGCGACGAATTCGAAGCATCTGCGTTTCGGAAGTTAGGATGGGCGAAAACCTTGGGTGCCCCAGGTCTCGATTTTGAGACCTGGGACAGCAACGAAACTTAACGGGTCACTTCACGAGATAATCGATGAACTTCTACTCCATCCGCCATCTCACCCGATTCCGCTACACGAAGCCCGTCAGCGAAAGCATCATGGAAACGCGCATGCACCCGCGCACGGACTCCAACCAGCACTGCCTCACCTTTACGCTCTCGGTCAGTCCCCGCTGCCGCGTCTTTACCTACCGGGACCATCTCGGCAACAACGTTCAGCACTTTGATATCCCCGGCGATCACACCCAGCTCGTCATCATTGCGGAGTCAGTGGTGGAGCAGCAGACCTTGCCGGATGTGCCCCGGTTCCTGTCTCCCGATGCCTGGCGCGCGCTCGATGAGCTGGTCCGCGCCGGGGATTATTGGGAGATGCTCCTGCCCAGCGAATTCGCACTCGACACGCCCGCGCTGCTCTTGCTCGCTTCCCAGTTGGAGGTCAAGCGCCGCGACGATCCCCTGATGCTGGTGCACGAGCTCAACGAGCGTCTCTTCCACTACTTCGAATACGTCCCCCGCCATACCCGGGTTGACTCCCCCATCGACGAAGCGATCGTGAGCGGCAAGGGCGTCTGCCAGGACTTCGCCCACACCATGATCGCTCTCCTGCGTCACGTGGGCATCCCGGCGCGTTACGTCTCCGGCTATCTCTATCGCAGCCGTGAAGACCACGACCGCTCCACGCCTGATGCCACGCACGCCTGGGTCGATGTGCTTCTGCCCCATCTGGGCTGGGTTGGCTTTGATCCCACCAACAATCTCGTCGCACACCACCGCCACATCCGCACCGCCATCGGCCGCGATTATCACGATGTTCCGCCCACCCACGGCATCTTCCGCGGCCAGACGGAAAGCGAGCTCTATGTTGCTGTTCATGTCGAAGCGGGAGATCAGCCGCCGGCCCTCGATCGCAAGCTCCCCATCCCGGAAGACTGGTCGGTTCTGGTGGAACGCGCTCAGCAGCCTCCCGATCAGAGCTTGCCTCTCCTGGAGTTGCAGCAGATGCAGCAGCAGCAGACCCGACTGTGATGAAATGGCTCGCCGCCGGGACAGAACGGCCGAATTCGATGAGAAAAACGTTGAAGCCAGGGACGAAATCATCCAAAATGAATGGCAAGTAAAAACGGCTTGCCTCCCGCACCATCGGCATTGATCCAACGGTGCCGATCCAGGCAGGCTTTATTTGTCGCGGCTTCCTGAATGATTGAAGACCCCGGGGCCACACGGCTTCTGCGAGCTTGATCTTAGTCGTGCGCGGCTTTTGGCTGCCGCAAGTCCCTGGCACTTTCAACCCAAGCGGCGGATCACAGCTGCAAATCAGAGTTTTTGGAGGAACCGACGTGAAACGATCCCTTTGGGGATGGATGCTCCCGTGTATCCTTTCCACCGCCATTCTGACACTTGCCCAGACTGCAACTACCTCGCTTCGCGGAACCATCAAAGATCCCGGCGGGGCCCTTGTCCCCGGCGCCACAATCAGCATCACCGATAACGATACCGGCAAAGCCTTCAGCACAACCTCCAACACTGCTGGAGCCTATCAATTCGCCCAAATCCCGCCCGCTAAATACACCATCAAAATTACCGCGCCAGGCTTTGGCGCTCAAACCAAGGTCGCCGAACTCCTCGTCAACCAGCCTGCGACCATCGACGTCAACCTGACCATCGAGGCCAATACCGTCACCGTCGACGTGTCGGCTGCCGCGCAGACCTTGAACACGTCCGACGCCTCCCTGGGCAACTCCGCCGATAACGCGGAGATTCAGGCCATTCCCAGCGAAACGCGGAACGTCCCCGATCTGCTTTCTCTGCAGCCGGGGGTGCTTTACCTGCCCGCCGCTACCACCATGGACAGCCGCAGCGGCGCAGTGAACGGTGGCCGTTCCGACCAGGGGAACGTCACTCTTGACGGCGTTGATGATAACGACCAGGTGGGCGGATTTGCATTCACCGGCGTGTTGCGCCAGACCCAGGATTCGATCGAAGAATTCCGCGTTACGACGGGCGGCTCCAATGCCGACGCCGGGCGTTCTTCCGGCGCCCAGATCAGCATGGTCACCAAGTCGGGAACCAACAAATTTCATGGCGCTGCCTACGAGTATCATCGCCCCACGTTCACCGTTGCCAACGACTGGTTCAACAAGCAAGCGCAACTCAATAGCGGCCAGCCCAATATTCCCGGCAAGCTGATCCGAAACATCTTCGGCGCTGACCTGGGAGGACCGATTTTCAAAGATAAGCTTTTCTTCTTCGGCAATTATGAAGGCACCCGCCAGGCCGAAAACAAGCAGGTCAATCAGACGACTCCGACCGCTACCTATCAGGCTGGCCAACTCCTCTATCCCGATGACAACGGCAATACGGTCGCCATCTCCGCAAGTCAGTTCGCCCTGCTGGACGCCGGTTGCCAGGTCTGCAACACCCCCGATTACCCCAATCCGCCCGGAGCCAATCCCAACGCTCTCGCTTATTTCAATTCCATGCCCGCCGCCAATGGAACCACCCTCGGTGACGGCTTGAACACCGGTTCATACTCGTTCTCCTCCCCGGCTCCGCTTTATCAAAACACCTCCATCGGTCGAATCGACTTCGTCCCTAATCAGAAGCAACGCCTCTTCGTCCGCGGCAATCTGCAAAAGGACACGACTGACTACACCGAGCAGTTTCCGGGACAGGGACCGACCAACATCCTCGTGGACAACAGCAAGGGCATTACCGCCGGGGATACCTGGACCATCAGTCAAACGCTCGTGAACGATATCCGCTACGGCTATGTCCGCCAGGGTTTCAGCAATCGCGGAGTCGGCAAAGGCGACTACGTTGCCTTCCGCTTCATCGCGGATGCCACGGCGCAAACCCGCACCGAACTCACCAACGTCCCGGTGAATAACATTGTCGATAACTTAAGCTGGGTCAAGGGCAACCACACGATCGGGGTTGGCGGCAACTGGCGCCTGATCCATCAGAACCACTCCACCGACTCGAATTCCTATAACAGCGCCACGAGCAACCCGTACTGGCTTGGAGGCAATCCGCCGCAGCCCGACGGAATCGGCCTGCCCGAGGTCAACGGCGGCTTCGGCAACTCCTACGAAATCGCCTTTGCCAACCTCGCTGGCACCATCCCGCAGCGCACCGATGTTTCCCAATACAAGCTCACTAGCGCTTCTGCAGGCAATGCGCTGGGCGACGGCGCGTACGTCGACCGCGCATTCTCGGCCAATGAGTACGAGTGGTTCATTCAGGATTCTTGGCGCGTCATGCCTAACCTCACCATCACCTTCGGTCTTCGTCACACCATCCTGCAGACGCCCTGGGAGACCAAGGGGCAGGAGGTCACCCCGACGATCGATACCAACACCTGGTATAAAAAGCGTGAATCCGCCGCGCAGGCGGGCCAGGTCTATGAGGAAGACCTTCAATTCTCCCCGGCCGGGCCCTTTTACGGAAAGCCCGGCTTCTGGCCAAAATCGAAAAATAACATCGCTCCTCGTTTTGCCGTTGCCTATTCGCCCGACACCAAAACCTCCATTCGCGTCGGCGCCGGCATTTACTACGATCACTACGGCCAGGCGCTCGTCAACACCTTCGATCAGAATGGCTCCTTCGGCTTGAGCTCGTCCGTCAGCAATCCCGCCGGCGTCTACGGAATCGAAGGCAGCGCCAAGCATCCGCCCGCGCCGCGCTTCATAGACCGCCAGACGCTTCCTGCCATCGATACTGGAGCGGGGGGTGGCTCGACGATCACGTTCCCGTACACAGCGCCCCAGAACAACTTCGCCATTACCTGGGGCCTCGACAGCAAACTCAAGACCCCTTATGCCGAAGCCTTTAATGCTTCCGTCCAGCGCGAGGTTCGCGGCGGCTTTACCATCGAGGCCGATTACGTCGGCCGTCTCGGCCGTCACCTTCTCCAGCAGCTCGACCTCGCCGAACCCGTCGATTATGTCGATCCCATGGGAGGCGGCGACTATTTCGCGGCCGGCAGCCAGTTATCCAAGCTGGTTGACGCCAACGGCGGAGACGGGAGCGCCAGCGTTGCTCCCATCCAGTATTTCGAAAATGTTTTCCCGTTCATGGCCGGCTACGACTATGCCGGCGAAAGCGCGACCCAGGCCATCTACACCAACGAATGGGCGCCCTATCGCGCCCAGTATGGCGCGACAACGTCGCTCTCCGACATCGACTTTTACTGCTCCTACGGCTGTCCGGCCGGTTGGCAGTCCAAGTTCTGGCAGGACCAGTTCTCGTCGCTCTACGCCCTCTCGACCATCGGCATGAGCTATTACAACGCCGGCCAGCTTGTCCTCCGGCATCCCACCACCCATGGTCTTCAGTTCGACTTCAGCTACACCTGGTCGAACTCCATCGACATGGGCTCCGACACCGAGCGCAGCAACGAGTTCGGTTCCAACTCCACCAACACCGGGTCGTTCAGCACCATCCTCAACACCTGGAAACCCTACCTCAACCGCGGTGCGTCTGACTTCGATACCCGCCATCTCATCACCGCCGACTGGGTGTACCTGCTGCCCTTCGGCCGCGGAAAGGCGGTTCTGGGCAGCGCCAACGGCCTTGTCGATGCCTTTGTCGGCGGCTGGCAATGGTCCGGCATCAACCGGTGGACCAGCGGCCTGCCATTCTCGGTCACCGAACCCGGCTGGACCACCAACTGGCAGATCGAGAGCTTCGGCGTTGTCACTCAGCCGGTCAAGGTCCACAAGCACCTCGATTCCGCCGGCAATCCCCAGTTCTTCGACAATCCCGATGCCATCAACAACGGCATCGCAACCGGCGGTCCCATCCGCCTCCCCTATCCCGGCGAAGCCGGACAGCGCAATAACTTCCGCGGCGACGGCTACTTCGACATCGACTCCGGCCTCTCCAAAATGTGGCAGATTCGCGAATATGGCGCGCTCAAATTCGCCTGGGAAGTTTACAACGTCACCAACAGCGTGCGCTTCGACCCCGCCTTCATTGGCTCCGGTCTTACCAACGGCAACCTCGGCGTAGCCAACACACTGCTCACGGTTCCCCGCCGGATGCAGTTCAGCCTCCGTTACGATTTCTAACTCAACTGATTCGCCAACCATAAGCGCCGGAGAAGCTCAAGCTTCTCCGGCGCTTTTTTCTTCGCCGTGTCATCCTGAGGGAGCGCAGCGAGCGAAGGACCTGCATTTCCTGGCCCCGCGCCATGATTAACGCTTGAGAGACATCAGCTCGAACGACCCCGTATACTTCGATCAAACCGGATTCCCCGATCCACGAAGTCGAGGTCCCGATCCCCATTGAATGCCCTTCCGCTGCTTCTGATTGTCCTCGGCATCTTCGTGATCGCCTACCGCTACTACAGCGCTTTTCTGGCCTCGCGCGCTTTCGCGCTCAATGACCGCAACATCACGCCCGCCCACCGCTTCAACGACGGCCACAATTACGTTCCCTCGCCGCGCTGGGTTGTCTTCGGCCATCACTTCGCGGCCATCGCCGGCGCCGGCCCCCTCGTCGGACCCACCCTCGCCGCGCAATTCGGATACGCTCCAGGACTTCTGTGGCTGGTCGCGGGAGCGGTTCTCGCCGGCGCGGTCCACGACATGACCGCCCTCATTGGATCCATCCGTCACGATGGCCGGTCATTGCCCCACATTGTCCTGCGCGAAGTCGGCCCGGCCACCGGCATCGTGGCCATGCTCGCGGTAGTCATCAATCTCATCATCGCCATGGCCGGACTCGCCATCGTTGTGGTCAACGCCCTCAGCCAGAGTCCCTGGGGCGTCTTCACCATTGGCATGTCGATTCCCATCGCCCTTGTGATGGGCTGGTGGATGTTCCGCAGCGTGCCCGGCCGTGTCCGTGTGCTCGCCCCTTCCATCTTCGGCGTCATCGCTCTCGGCCTCGCGCTCTTCGCTGGCCGCTGGGTGGCGGGATCCTCCGCTCTTGCGCCGCACCTCGTTTTTTCCAACCACGGAATCGTGCTTTTGCTCTGTGCCTATGGCTTTCTTGCCAGCGCGCTTCCCGTATGGATGCTGCTCGAGCCTCGCGATTATCTCTCCACGTACATCAAGCTCGGCACCATCGCCGCCCTGGTTGCCGGCGTCCTGCTCGTCCACCCCACGCTCCGCTTTCCGGCATTTACGCAATATGTGCACGGCGGCGGACCCATCATCCCCGGCAAGGTCTTTCCATTCCTCTTCGTCACCATCGCCTGCGGCGCCATCTCCGGCTTTCATTCTCTGGTAGCGTCAGGCACCACGCCCAAGCTCATCGACAAGGAAACGCAGGCGCGCTTTATCGGCTACGGCGCGATGCTCGCCGAATCCCTTGTCGGCGTTCTCGCCCTGATCGCCGCCTGCTCTCTCAACATGGCCGACTACTTCGCCATCAACGTTCCGCCCGCGGCATTCGCAAAGCTGGGACTCACGCCTGTCCATCTCGCCGAGTTTTCACGCCTCGTAGGCGAACCGCTCGCGGGCCGCACCGGCGGCGCCGTTTCGCTGGCGGTCGGCATGGCCCAGATCTTCAGCGGCATCCCCGGCATGGCCGGCCTCACCAGCTACTGGTTCCACTTCGCCATTCTCTTCGAAGCCCTCTTCATCCTCACCACCATCGACGCCGGCACGCGCGTCGCCCGCTACGTTCTGCAGGAACTCATGGGCAAGGTGCACAAGCCGCTCGGCAGCGCCCGCTCGCTGCCTTCGAACCTGGCTGCCAGCGCCTTCATCGTGGTCTGTTGGGGATATCTCGTCTGGGGCGGCACGATCTCGACGATCTGGCCGCTCTTCGGCACCGCCAACCAGCTCATGGCCGCCATCGCCCTCACCACCATGACCACCTGGCTCGTGAATCACGGCCGCGCCGCTTACGCCTGGTTCACCGCCGTGCCCGCCGCCTTTGTGCTGGTGACCACGATCTCCGCCGCGGTGCTCTCGACCATCAACGTTTTCTGGCCGATGGCCCATCACGCGGGGACCGAAGCCCAGGGCTGGATTGAGATCACGCTGATGTCGCTGTTCGTCTTCGGCTCCGGCATCATCATCGTGTCGACCACAGCCCGGTGCATTCAGACACTGCGCGGCACGCCTCCGCCCTCCGCGGAATCACCCGCGATCGACGGAGGCCGCATCAGTCCCCAGACCGCCGCTCCCTACCGCTGCTGCTGAAGCCGTGCCCGGTGGACTATGCGATCAATTGATCCACGATCCCCTTCAGATCCATCTGTATCCAGTGCTCGACGATCAGGCCGTCACTCACCCGATAGAAGATCATGAAATCCGAGGAAACCTGCTTTCCCGTGGCCGGAATCCCCGCAAATTCTCCCTTGTGAACTCCCCGGAACGTGCACCGGACAGCCACCAGGTCTCCCTCGGCCACTATTTGGTTGTCGATCACGTCGTACCCGGGAAACCCCGCTTCGGCCACCCGAATATGCTCCTTCAGGTCGGCATCGCTCATATACCGATCCAACAACTCCTCAGTTTTTGGTTGACCGCTGAGCGCCTTGAAATAATCCTTGATCAGTTGCTTGCTGTCGATTGCGACGGTGGTCATGGTTTCTCCTTCTCAAAGTTCGTTTTCAAGCCTGCGGAAATCCTAAGGCCGGCCGACTCTCTCGCGCTCCACAGAAGTTGCAGAGAAAATGAAAGAAAAATCAAACGATGCTGGATGACCCCTATCGGTTCGGGGAATTCTCTTTGTCGCTACGCGAACGGCGGCTGTTTCAGGGCGAAACATGTGCTCTCCTCAACCCCAAGGCTTTTGACACACTGCATCTGCTGGTCCGCAACCACGGCAGTCTGGTCGCCCGGTCCGAACTCTTTTCCGCACTCTGGCCGGGCATCCACGTCACCGAAGCAAATCTCACCAACATCATCGTGCTCCTGCGCAAATTGCTCGGTCGTGATGCCATTCAAACCGTATCCAAGTTTGGCTATCGATTCACTCTGCCTGTCACCGGCGAGCCCGGAATCAACCAGGCTGCCTATGCCGGCTTTGTGCGCGGCAAGGAACTTCTTGCGCAACGATCGCCCGAAGCCATAACCAGGACCAGGGACCTGTTCTGGTTCTGCCTCGCTCATGATCCCCAATTTGGAGCCGCGTGGGCATGGTTCGGGCGCGCCTGCCACCTGCTCCAAAAAATCGGCGGCCAGCCTGGTCCCTGATCTCGCCGAGGCAGCATTCCAGCGCGCATTTACCATCGACCCTGACCTGGCCTGCGCTCACCAGTTCTATACCCAGGTTCAAGTCGATTCGGGCCACGCAGCGCAGGCCCTCATCCGGCTGGCATCCAGGGTTAAGCGCCGCGGAGAAGATCCGGAGTCTCTGGCAGGCTTCGTCCAGGTGCTGCGCTGCTGCGGACTTCTCGACGATTCCGTGGCAGCCCACGAACGCGCCGTTGCTCTCGATCCCACGGTCAAAACCAGCGTCGCGCATACACATTTCTTGCGCGGCGAGTTTGCGCGCGTTTTCGAAACCTACACCGCCGCCCTCTATTATCTCGACGCGGCAGCGTGGGCAGCCTTGGGAGCCGTCGACCGGGCAACCTCGCTCCTGCGTGCGCGCCTTTCGCAGCCATCGATGGGATCCGTGATGGCCAGCCTGATGTCCTCACTGTTGGCCGTGCTTGAGGGAGAGAGCGACCGCGCGATCGCTCTCATGCGGGACGCCGAAGGCATTCGAGAGCCGGAAGTACTGTTCTACTTCGCGCGCCACTATGGCATGCTTCACTCCGCCGAGCCGTCCATTCAGATGATTCGGCGCGCCCGTCTCGCCGGCTTTTGGTCGTCCCACGCGCTCCGGCATGACCCTGCCTTCAATGCCATCCGCTACCAGCCCTGCTTTCATTTCGAGATTGAAGAGGCAATGCGGCTTGAGAAGCTCTCGTCATTGTCCCTTCGTCAAACTCTCGGCTTCACCTTTGCCCCGGCAAGCCATGAGATCCCCGCCGTGCCGGATTAAACCATTCTGAATGGTCTGTCACATCAGCACCCGCTCAGTGGTACAACACCGCCGTGTTGAGGTAGGCCAGGCCCTCCTGGCCGCTCGAGTTATACCCTCCCGGAAGCAGCACCGCCCCGTCGCTCAGCAAAGCTGCCCCTGTGTTCTGGGTCGACGTGGGCAGGCTCGCGGTAACGCTGAACGTTCCACTCGCGGGAGCATACAATTCCGCCGTCGGCGAGAGGTTGCCGCCCGCGATCAGCACCTGGCCGTCGTGCAGCAGGGTGGCGGTCTGGGCAAAGCGCCCGGTATGCAAGCTCCCCGTGGACGTCCATTTACCCGTCGACGGGTTATACAGTTCCGCGGTGGCGATCCGGATCGTCTGGCCGTTCTCGCCGCCGGCGGCAAGAACATTTCCGCCGGGCAGCACGGTTCCGGTGAAAAGGACGCGCGCTGTCGTCATGCTTCCCGTGAGCGTGAACTTTCCAGTGGAAGGGTTGTACAACTCCGCACTGGTGAAGTAACTTGTCGCATTCCCGCCACCCGCGATCAGCACCTCGCCGTTCTCAAGCAGAGCCGCCATGTGCCCGCTGCGCGCCGCTTGAGGGCTCCCGGTGACGCTGAAGGTGCCTGTTGAGGGGTTGTACGTTTCTGCGCCCGCGACGATGCCGTTGGCGTTGTAGCCGCCAACAATCAGCACCCTGCCGTCGTCCAGCAGCGTGGTCGTGAAGTTGGTGCAGCGTGCCGTCTGCATGCTTCCCGTGGAGGTGAATGTTCCGGTTGATGGGTTATAGAGCTCCGCGCTGGAAAGGCACACATACTGGCTGCCGGTGGGTAAAGTCTCGACATACTCGCCGCCCGCGATCAGCACTTCGCCGTTATTGAGCAAAGTGGCCGAGTGTAACTGGCGGCCGGTAATCAGATTTCCCGTCGAGGAGAACGTTCCCGAAGAGGGGTTATACAGTTCGGCGGTGTTGAGGCCGGCGTGCCCCTTGTACAGTCCTCCGGTAACCAGGACCTCTCCGCTATTAAGCAGGGTCACGGTGTGGTCGGCTCGCCTGCTCGCCATGCTGCCCGTCGACGTCCAGGTTTGGGCTTGCGCCATCAGGCACGAACCGAGAAACACCGTAGTGAGACACACAAAACGAATATCATGTGGCTTTCTCATGGAATTTTCCTCTCGATCCGGGTGGGGAAACTGAGCGCGTTGCCAACGCTACACCGCGAAAATACGGATGTTGTCTGTCAAACGTCAAATGATTGTAATGATTTTTTGGTCTTTGTATCATTTCCTGATTTGCTGAGGATTTGTACTCGCATCGCCACCCGAGCGCCGGTTATCTGTTGAACGGATACTCCTGAATCCAATGGAAGCCGCGGCTTGCGAACAGGAATTTTGTTTCGTCGAGACGGTGCAACTCCATTCGCACCGGGTGACCATCGATGGAGCCATCCAGCGTCAGCTGCGCAGGCGACAGACGTTGAAACACAAACTGCGCTTTCCAATTCTTGTTCTTGCCGTCCGTCAGCGCCAAGAGGCGGCGCCTTGGGATCAACCGATGCTGTATAGCCGCTTCGCGTATCGTCCATTCGCTGGACCTGAATAAACTCGGGGAAGTCGACGATCATTCTGCGCCAGCGGACGTTGTCAGTCAGCAGCGGAGGATGGCTCTGGCCGTCCATCGTAACTTGTTCCACATCCCAGATGCCGTACAAGTCCGGCTTCGGACGTCCAGGGCCGTATTTGTGAAACGCGTCCCAGGCTCCGTAAACATTGCAGAAAATCATCCATGCCCACAGCAAAGTCCCGGCCGCGAATGCAATCCGGTTGGAGCGGCCGGTCTTAAACAGGGGCGCAGTCCGGGAAGGCTCAGCCGTGCGGTTCAGGAAGAAGAAGTTTGCTAGCCGCCGAAACTCGGGTGCCAGCAGAAACAAACACAGCAGGATGAGGTGGAACGAAAACAGTTTCACCGGCACGTCGTACGTCATGTTGAGCACGAAGATCTCAACCAGGTCAGCCAGACATACCAGTGCTCCCAGCGTCGCGGTACGCGGAAAGATGAGTAAGAATCCCGCGGTGAGTTCCGCACAGCCTGCGAACATTTCGTACACGGGGGAAGCCCCGACGGAAGCCCACAAAATTCCCATCGGCGATAGATTTCCGAACGGCTCAACCTGCGTAAAGAGAAACGGAAAGGGCATTTGCAGCGGGACGGCTTTAACCATCCCGTACGTGAGCATCTGACCCGCCAGGCAGAAGCGGATGAATACTCGGAACCACCCGTCCAGAGCGGTGTAACTCGGTCGCCGGCGATCGAGAACAGACCACGCGGTAGTCGCGGCAACACTGAGCACGAGCAGGCAAAACAGCAACACCCAGTCGAAGGTCTTGTCGCCGCTTCCGCTCCCGCTCGAAACAAGCGGTGTCTTCAACCCGAAGACATGCGCCGCAACCCATTCCACACCGAGGCGCATGGGCCAAACGCGTGGTCCAGTCGGGAACGTCGACATTCGGAATCGCCAGGACTGAATTGATGATTTGCGTGCCGATGCAGTACAGCCCGAAGTAGACGACGCAAAACCGGAATGCGATTCGGGAAGGGAAGTTCCATGCCCGGGCCGCGGATTCAGTGCGCTCCGGTTCGGTTGCAGTCAGCACATCCAAATCAAAACTCCAGCAGGGAAGTTTGATCGAAGAGGCGTCTCGTTCGGGGAATTCGGCGGCTGGAAACGGATTCCGAAACGTGGCCGGATTCTACCACGCGGACTTTTCGGTTTTGAAGCGATTTGTCCGCCCCGGTGCCGGAAATGGTTCTGACCGTCGCGCCATGATTCGCTCGCATGCGCGCACCCGTGTTCCGGAATGGCCTACTTCCTCTTCCCCGGCATCATGGCCTCGATTCGCGCCATCAACCCAGGCTTATGCGCCGGGGGCTGGTCCCCTGCTTTGGGCTGCACCGCCTCGGCAGGTTTCGCGGCGCCTGCCTTGGCAGTTGGCCCTGTTCGATTCATTACCTCGGCATGATTCAGTTCCGGAACCGCCGTGCCGTCATTCTTCACCAGGATCGAGACCCTGCGATTGGAAGGGTCATACGGATTGTTCTTCACGCGCAGCAACTGGTCGGCGTATCCGCGCACCTGGGTGACCTGGTCGCTTCGCACGCCGTCGGCCTGCAGCAATCGTCGCGCCGCGTTGGCCCGGTCCGCCGACAACTCCCAGTTGCTGTAATTCGCATCGTTCGAATACTGCGCGGCATCTGTGTGCCCTTCGATCAGCAGCGCATTGGGCAGCGCCTGTAACTCTCCTGCCAGGAGCGCCAGCAACTCCTGCCCGCTGGAGCTCAAGCGCGGGCTGCCGATTTCGTAGAACGTTCCGTTCTTGCCTTCCAGCAGTTCGATCCTCAATCCCTCCGGCGTGATCGTCAGCTCGATCTGCTTCGATAATTGCTGCAGGTCCTTCCTTGCCTTGATCCCCTGTTCGATCCGCTCTTTCAATTGCTGCATTGCTGAACTGTCGGCAGGCGTGATGGTCTCCCCGGTGCCGCTGACCGTGGTACCCATCAAAGTCGAAGTTCCCTTGGGATCATTGAAGTACCCGGCCACCGCCTTTTTGATCTTCTCGCTCGAATTCATCAGCCAGAGCACAATGAAGAGAGACATCATGGCGGTCACAAAATCGGCGTAGGCCACTTTCCACGCGCCGCCGTGATGACCTTCGTGGCCGCCCTTCTTCTTGATTACGATGATTGGCTGAGCCTTGCCCGGCGATAACATGCGTGCTCCTCTAGTCCTCAGACCGACTGCAATGCCACAACCCTGGGGTGCCCCAGGTCTCGCTGTTGAGACCTGGGAAAGCACGAATCTATCCCCGAAAAATCTGACCGACTCTTGATGCTTCCTTACGCCGCCGCTGTCTCAGCGCTGGCCGGCTGATTCTTGCAGCCCTTCTCCATCTCATCGAAGCTGGGACGCACGTGCGCGGGAATGGCCCGCCTTCCCATCTCGATCGCAATGATCGGGGCCGATCCCTTCAGAAACGACAGCAGCAATACTCGCAGCACATGCAAATATCCGTTCTCCTCGTCGGCCGTCTTGGCCATGTTGGAGCTCAGCGGCCCCGCCACTCCGTAGCAGAGCAGGATTCCCAGAAACGTCCCCACCAGCGCCGCCGCCACCTTATTTCCGATCTCTTCCGGAGGTCCGCCCAGCGCGCCCATCGTGATCACCACGCCCAGCACGGCAGCAACGATGCCTAATCCCGGCAACGCATCGGCCATCGTGGTCAGCGCGCTCACCGGCTGTGTCGCCTCGTGATGATGCACCTCCATGTCCAACTCCATCATCTGGTCCATGTCAAAGGGCTCTACGCCCCCGGTGATCGCCATGCGCAGCGTGTCGCACACAAAATCGCGGGCGTGATGGTCATTGAGAAACTCCGGATAGTTCTTGAAGATGGCGCTCTCCGCCGGCTTCTCCACGTCCATCTCCACGCTCAGCAGCCCCTCTTTCCGCACCTTGTTCAGAAACTGGTACATCATCCTGAGCGTGTTCAGATAACGCTCCTTGCCAAGTTTCGAGCCGCCCAGCACGCCGGTCAGTCCGGCCAGAATCCCTTTCAGGATATGAATCGGGTTCGCCACCAACAGGGTGCCCGCCGACGCGCCGGCGATGATCAGCAGCTCTGCCGGTTGCAGCAACACGGCGATATGGCCCTTCTCCATCAGGAAGCCGCCGATGACCGCCGCGAATACGATGACAATGCCTATGATTGCGAACACGGCGGCCTCCCCGGAGCAAGCGTGATCTGGTTTCCGCCCGCAGCCGCGCTCGCCAGCATGGCGCTCTGGGCGCGCTCGAGCAGCTGGGCCAGCGTCTCTTCCTTCTCAGCCGAGGCGATGCCCACGCTCACGGTGAGCGAGATGCGATCGCCCCACCAGCGGAAATCCGCGGTGCGCGCCATCCCTGCCAGACTCTTTGCATGCTGGGCGAGCAGCTCTCGCGAGACCTGGTGCGACAGGACCAGAAATTCGTCGTCGCCCCAGCGTCCGACTTCTTCGCCGGGATGCAGACCGTTGGCCAGCGCCCGCTCCACGCTTTCCAGCATGGTTTCGCTGGCCCGGGCCCCGTGGGTCTTGCGCAGTTCGCGCGCCTGGTCAACCGAAACCCACAACACGCTCAACGGAACACCTTCGTGCAGGAACGCTTCGAACTCGACGGTCAGACGATCTTCGAGTTCAACCTGGCTCTGCAGCACCTCGGCTCCGTCGCTGGTCTCTCCGTGAGGCAGCGCGGCTAACTGCTCGCCGGGATGAAAAACCGTTGCCATTCCGATGCGCTCGCCCAATCCGTCGCGCAGGATCACGCGACGCGCGATGGCCGGCACATCATGGCCGAGTTTGTGTTGCGCGTGAACCAGCGAGCCGCGGCCCGGGCGCGGACCATTGCGCGGTTCCGCGTTCATCTCATAATCGCGGCACAGGGTGAGCGGTTCCAGCCCGTCGGGAATGCGCCGGCCAAGAATGTCCGCGCCGCAGTAGCCCGTCATCATCTCCGCGGCCCGGTTCCAGAACACCACGCGCGCCTCAATATCAAAGAGCGCCAGTCCTTCCGCATACGCGTCCAGCGCAGCCTCGACTAATGCGGCACGATCGGTCATGCAAGCCTCTGTCGGCTTTATCGGCAGCAGGCCCGCTCAACTTGATTGATCCGGGAGTGGTTTTTCGATTCCGCAGACGAGGTCCGTGGCTTTGGCGCCGATCGCATCGGACGTCGCCGGGACGGCGCGATCTGTTCAGAACAGATCGCGCCCGGCAACGGACTCGGGCTCGTCAGCCCTTGCCATTTTGCTGAACAGGATTCGGCGGCTCCGGGGCACTCTTCCGAGGCAGCCTGACGATGAACCGCGTGTTGCCAGGCTTCGATTCCACGTCGATCTTGCCGCCGAATTTCTGGGTTACGATGCGATGCACGATCTCAAGCCCCAGCCCCGTCCCCGATCCCAAAGGCTTGGTTGTGAAGAAGGCATCGAAAATGCGCGGCAGCGTTTCCGGCGGAATGCCCCCGCCGTGGTCGCCTATACACACCACCAGCCAATCCGGTTCGGCCCACGTTGAGATTTCAATCTGCGAATTGGTCGGCGAGGCATCGGCTGCGTTGTCGATGAGATTAGTCCACACCTGGCCCAGCGCCGAGCCGCGCGTCGCAATCGTCGAAGGCGAAGCGTTGAAACGCTTCTCCACCGAGATCTGCTTGATGCGCAGCTTGTGTCCCAGGATCGTCAATGTGCTTTGCAGGCTGTCGTGCACATCCAGTTCCCTGGATGGGGACTTCTCGTCGTAGGCGAATTTCTTTACCGCCGACACCAGGTCGGAAATGCGCGAGATGCTTTCCTCAATTGCGCAGACCTGCGACACGCTCGAGACGAGAGCCTCAAGCCAATTGAGCGCGACAGAAAAAGAACTCGCTTCAAAGAAATGCCTCGCGCAGGCCAGTTCGTGAGGGTCGAAACCGATATCCACCAGTGCCGGCCCGATCCGGTACGCGTTTTCGACGCCCGCTTCAGACAGCCATTGCGACATGGCCTCTTCCGCGTCCGCCTGCTGGATGCTGCTCATGGCAGGCGCATGGCAACCGCGCATGGTGTGTTCCAGCAGACCGCGCATACACTCGAGCTGCTCCTCGGTCTTGGGGTGGTCGCTGATGCGCAGGCTCAACTGCTGCAGCCGCATCAGGTTCTCGCGCAATTGCGATGCCGCGCGCTTGGCCGCCGAGCCGGGATTATGCAATTCGTGCATCAGGCCGGCCGCCAGCGTGCCCAGTGAAACCAGCTTCTCGCGGTGCAAGGCCTCTACCTGGTACATCTGCATTCGCTGGCCCATGTTGGCCAGCACCGCTTTGCGAACCGACGGGCAGCACGACATCAATGTCCAGAACGCTTCCTCGGCGAAGCGCAGAAGGACCGAGTCTTCAATGGCGCGAATCATGAAGACCGCCTTGGTCTTGCCCATCAGGATCGAAACTTCGCCGAATCCTTCTCCCGCGTGCGCCGTCCCTACCGTCGTTATCGACCCATCGGGTTCCGTCCGCTCCGCATGAACGTTTCCTGAAAGCACCAGCCAGTAGGACAGCCGTGCATCCCCCGGCTGCACCAGGATGGTGCCGGCTTTCGCTTTGACGCGCTCCACCTGGTCCACGCCGAACAGATCTTCCACTGGGGTTTCGGCAAACAGCCGCGAATGAAGCAGGTCTCCGGCGACTTCGCTCAGCGAGATAGTCTCCACCTCGACTTGTTTCGCGCTCTCGCCTATTTGTTTTTTTCCAGTCTCCGGAGTCATTTCTCCATCACCTTCTGCGGCCTCTCAATTGGCACTATAGCGAAATGGTTTACTTATTGAAATCATCCTGCGAACGCCGGCGCGTCGCCGACAAAACAGCACGAAGCCCGGTCCTCCACAAATCGGCTCAGAATCCCGCCAGGTACTGGTGGATAAACTGCACCGCGATCGATCCCTCCCCCACCGCGGAAGCCACCCTTTTGACCGAACCATGTCTCACATCCCCGGCCACGAACACTCCAGGCACGCTAGACTCCAGCAAAAACGGCTCCCGGTTCTCCTTCCAGTCTCCAGGCAGCTTCCCATCCACGCGCAGGTCCGGGCCGGCGAGAAGAAAACCCTTGGCATCCCTCAGCACCTCCGCGGGCAGCCACTCCGTGCGCGGCGCCGCTCCAATGAACACAAACAAGGACGATGCCGACACTTCCGCCTCACCGTCTGCGGCGCACAGTCGCAAGCGCTCCAGATGCTCTTCACCCAACGCTTCAAGCACTTGGCAACCGGGCTTTACCTCAATATTGGATGTGCGACCGATCTCATCGATTAAGTATTTCGACATGGTGGCGGCCAGATTCTTGCCCCGCACCAGCATCACCACGCTGCGAGCATACTTTGAAAAATGCAGGGCGGCCTGTCCGGCGGAGTTGGCGCCCCCCACCACGAATACCGCCTCATCCCTGCAGGAAGCCGCCTCCACCAGCGCCGCGCCATAGTAGATGCCCCGCCCCGTCAGCCGATCCCCGCCCGGAATGTCGAGTTTGCGATACTGCACTCCGGGCGCCAGCAAAATGACGTGACTCGAAACCTCGCGTCCGTCTCCCAGTTGAATGAACCGGTATGGCCCGTTTACGCGCAGGCCCGTGGCTCGCTGCGTGAGGAACTCCGCCCCGAAGCGGGTTGCCTGAATGTGGGCGCGCCGCCCCATATCGGCCCCGGTGATGCCGGCGGGAAAGCCCAGATAATTCTCAATTTTTGACGTGGTGCCCGCTTGCCCGCCGGGCGCCTCCGGTTCTACGACCAGCGTTCGCAAGCCCTCGCTGGCGCCATACACGGCCGCTGCCAGCCCCGCAGGCCCCGCTCCCACGACGATCAGGTCATAAAACTCCTGGGTCGCCTGGATGCTTAATCCCACCTTGGAGGCCAGACTCTCGGCCTCCGGGTCAACCAGAGAACTGCCGTCCGAAAACAGGACCACCGGCAGTTTGTCCGTCCCCAGCTTCCGCTCCTCCAGCAGCTTCAAGGCATCGTCACTGGTGACATCGAACCAGCGGTAGGGAATATGGTTGGAGGACAGAAAACTGCGCACCGTGTGGTCTCGCGGAGACCAGCGGTGCCCGATCACTCGAAGGCCCTCAAACGCCGGCCGATATCCCGCCTTCCAGTCGTCGAGAAGATCGTTCAGTACCGGGTACAGCTTTTCCTCCGGCGGATCCCACGGCTTGTTCAGGTAGTAGTGAATGCGCGCCGTGTTGATGGCCTGAATCGCTGCCTCCGTATCGGCGTAGGCAGTCAGAAGGACGCGCCGGGCCTCGGGATACAGGTCCCTTGAGCGCTCCAGGAATTCCACCCCGGGCATCCCCGGCATCCTTTGATCGCTGAGCAGCAGGGCCACCGGCTCCTCGCGCGCCTTCACCTGCGCCAGGGTATCCAGGGCAGCCTGGCCGCTCGCCGCGCGCATCACTCTGTATTCGGCTCCATACTGCCTCCGCAGGTCCTGGACCACTGCCTCCAGCACATTTACGTCATCGTCTACCGCCAGTAAGATCGGCCTCGCCATGTTCTCCAGTCTAGGGCCTCCGCGCGCCCGAGTTGAGGTGTCCTCCGAGCCCATCGGCGTGATTTGGGAGGATGGAAGGCCGGTTCCATTTGGATTCCGGCCCTTTATCCCTCATTAGTTGCAGAGAAAAGGTTGCTTTTGATGCAGCTTTTCATTTCACTCAAACGCAAAGAAGCGGTAATCTCATTGATAAGAACATTCCCCGAAGTTACGGAGGTTTGCGTAAATTGTTACTGGAGGAATGTCATCCTATTTTCATTGTTGCAATTACGGACACGTGCAGGGTTTTCCCCACTTCTGCCGATAAAGCCCCGAAAGGGCGGAAAGAGCGGCCTGAAGACTAGCAGCGAAATTTGGACGAAAGTGACCATGGACGGCTGGAACGGCCCCTCCGTGACTGCGTGCAAATGTCGGCAAGTGAGGCGCACGAAATGAATAAGATAATTTTGGCCGATTCACAGGCTATTTTCCGAGCCGGCACCGCCAAGGTGCTGGCGATGGACGAAGATTTTCGCATCATCGCGCAGTGCGCCGACCTCGATCGGATGCTGCACGCCATTAACACCTTTCCGGGCGCAATCGTCATCTTTGCCGCGTCCTTGCGTCCGGATATGGGCCGCCTCCGCATCATGCTTGAGACCGCGGGCAGCCGCGCCATCGTGATCGCGGAAAACAGTGAGAGCGCAAGCGTGTATCTGCACCAGGGATTTCGCGGCGTCGTGTTTCGCAACGTCACCGGAACAGCCCTCGTGGAGTGCGCCCGGCGGGTCGCGGCGGGCGATACCTGGGTTCCTCCGCAGCTGGCCATCGCCGAAGCCCCCGAAGAAGATATGGTCGGAACGCGGGTGCGCGACCGTCTTACTCCCAAGGAGATGCGCATCGTCGCTCTGATAGTCCAGGGCTGCAAGAATCGCGAGATCGCATTGCGCCTGAAAACGACCGAGCAGGTGATCAAGAATTATCTCCGCTCCATCTACGACAAGACCGGCGTCAGCGATCGGCTCGAACTGGCTTTGTTCACAATCCACCATCGAGTCCTGGCCCAGGCCGCTGCTGAAATGGGTAGCCGGCTGGAGGCCGAAGAACAGCAGGCCTCCAACCCGCCCGCAGTCGTGGCTCAGACCGCTTAGGGGAATCTGGCTCGACCCAACTAGCCGAAGACCAATGCCCGTGCCCCATCATTTCGCCTTTTCTTGTAGCGAAAGGGTGGGAAACCGCTGAAGTTCAGAATCGCGTTTCAACTCCGTGGGTCGGCAGAGCCGGTGCGAGGCTACGGCACCGTGATGACAACCTTCCCGATTTGCTGGTTCGATTCAAGGAACCGATAGGCCTCGGCCACATCTGTTAGCGGAAACGTCTTGGCGACCTTCGGTACAAATCGCCCATCCGCGAGCCGATCGTAGACGTACTTGGTGGCCGGCTTCAGTTTTTCCGGATCCAGCGTGATCTCCATCAACATGTAGCCGCGAATGCTCAGGGCGTTCTGCAATGCCTCGACTACCGGAAAGGGCGTAGCCTGTCCGGACAAGAAACCATATTCGAATATGATTCCGCCCCTCGCCGCCGCTTTGGCAAGGGTCTCAACTCCGGGGCCCGCTATCGGATCAAACGTCAGGCGCACTCCCTGCCCGCTCGTGATTTCTTTGACGCGCGCTACATAGTCTTCTTCCTCGCTCACGATCACATGGTGTGCCCCCAGAGCAATCAATTCCTCCCGCTTGGCGCGCGTGCGAGTTACCGCAATCGCCGTCGCTCCCGCATCCCGCACAATCTGAATGGCCGCCAGCCCGACGCTCGACGACGCCGCGGGAATGGAGACAAAATCGCCCGCCTTCATGGCCCCGACGTCAATCAGGGCGCCGTAGGCCGTCAGATACTGCATCCAGATCGCCGCCGCCTGCACCGGCGTCAGGCTCGACGGGTATTTGCCCAGAGCGCTGGCGGGAATCACCGCTTCTTCACCCAGGGTGCCGTACCTGGTCATCGAGAAGCCGGGTATTGTCGCAACCGTCTGGCCGATCCATCCCTGATCGATGCCTTCTCCCACCGCCTCCACCACGCCCGCCGCTTCATAGCCGAGTCGGGAAGGGAACTGCGGCTGCTCCACATATTGGCCGTGATAATACATTGACTCGGCCCGGTTCAGCCCAACCGCCTTCACCCGCAGGCGTACCTCGCCCTTTCCAGGCTGTTTCGACGGCATTTCCTCAAGTTGCAGGGTCTCCGGGCCACCGAGCCGGTGAAAGCGGACGATCTTGGGCATGCAAAATTCCTCCGCTGCCTTGGATGGCAGGAGGATCCTCTTTGGCGCAAAAACTAGTTCGGTTCAGGAATTCCGGGCTAAATCCCCGTGGGCGCTGGATTCGAACCCAGTTTCTCCGCCACGCTCTTGGCCTGCGTGAACAGATACAGATAATCCGGCCCGCCCGCCTTGGAGTCCGTTCCGCTCATATTGAAACCGCCGAACGGATGGGCGCCGACCATGGCACCCGTGCATTTGCGGTTAAGGTAGAGGTTTCCGACGTGGAACTCACCGCGCGCCAGGTTCAGCCGGTTGCGGTCCGCGGTATAGAGCGCTCCGGTCAGCCCGTATTCGGTGTTGTTGGCAACCCTCAATCCCTCCTCGAAGCTCTCCACCCGGATCAACGCCAGCACCGGCCCGAAAATCTCCTCCTGTGCAATCACCGCATCGGGGGCCACATCCGCGATCACCGTCGGCTCCAGGAAGAAGCCGCCCGCCGGTGTGGTCACCGCATTGCCGCCGGCCACCAGCCGCCCTTCCCGCTTGCCGGTCTCGATGAATTTGAGCATGGATTCGAGCGCCGACTGGTTGATGACCGGACCCATGGAGCGATTCTCAGTCGGATCGCCGACCGTTAGCTCGGCTACCCGCTCCCGCACCCGCTCGACGAAGATGTCGTAGATGGGCGCTTCGATGATCGCCCGGGAGCAGGCCGAGCACTTCTGACCGCTGAATCCGAACGCCGCTGCGACTACTCCATCCACGGCCGCATCGACGTCCGCATCCGCACACACCAGGATGGAGTCCTTGCCGCCCATCTCGAGGATGGTGCGTTTGATCCAGATCTGTCCGGGCTGGGCTTTAGCGGCCCGCTCATGGATATCCAGACCGACCGCCTTGGACCCTGTAAAAGCAATAAAGCGCGTCTTGGGATGTTCCACGATGGCATTGCCGAATGTCGCGCCGGAACCAGGGCAGAAATTGACCACGCCTCCCGGCATTCCGGCCTCTTCCAGAACTTCAACAAACTTCGCAGCAATCGTCGGCGAGTCACTGGAGGGCTTGAGGATAACCGTATTCCCGGTCACGATTGAAGCGGCCGTCATTCCCGCCATGATGGCGAAGGGAAAGTTCCACGGCGGGATCACCGCACCCACCCCCAGCGGAATATAAAGTAGTTCATTGCGTTCGCCGGGGTATTGTATTGGTGTTGTTGCACTTGCCAGCCGCATCGCCTCCCGTGAGTAGAACTCGAGGAAGTCGATCGTTTCGCCCACGTCGGCATCGGCCTCCGCCCAGTTCTTGCCCACCTCGTAGGTCAGCCAGGCGCAAAACTCGAACTTCCGCTGCCGGATGATTTCGGCTGCGCCCAGCAGCAGAGAAACCCGCTGGTCGACGGAAACGCGGCTCCAGGTTTCAAAGGCAAGTAGCGCGGCACGCATGGCTTGTTCGGCGTGTTCTGCGCCGGCTTTCTGGTGAATCCCGACCACTTGTGCCGGTCGGGCCGGGTTGAGTGACTGGATTTTGCCGTCGGTCTTGAACCGTTCGCCGCCAATGACCAGCTCATATTCGCGGCCCAGTTGGCCGGCCACCTGCTCCAGGGCGGCTCGCATGGCGCGCGCCTGGTCCGGGTGTTTGAAGTCGATAAAGGGTTCGTTACTGAAGCTGCCCTGCGGAGTGCGGGGCTGAATCGAAGTGGGGAGAGTCACGGTAGCCATAACCCCACGATTGTAGTCGAGTGCCAAAAAAATCGCAGGCAGGCGTCAACGGCTTTTCCGCATTTCCCGTCCAAAACAGTACTGCGCGGTCCGGCAGATATTCAAAAACTTGCGAGGTGCCGCCGAAACTAATCCCCTCAGCAAGGGTTGAGATTATGCAACCGGTCTGGGTCTGCGAACCCGCATATGTTTCGCGCCCGACAGACCCGAATCCGGTCAGCAAGCGGGGTTGCGGAAGAGCAAACCCCGATTTCAATTCGTGTTGTGGCGGATTCGGACTCCAGGTCAAGGCACTAAGCCCGATGAGCCGGACTGTGAGAAACAATGATTCCCCGAGTCGCCGGGATCGGATCGTCGTCGGTTCCCCTGTCAGTGGTCGTTTCGCCGCGTTCGATCTGCAGCATCCGCGAGACGAAGCAAGACGCGCAAACCATCGATGCCGGATCCCAATCTGCCTTGGTTCTCTCCAGATTCACCGTTGCCTTGGTTCTCCTCATCTTGCCGGTTGCCGCCCTTCGCGCCCAGCAGCCCCAGCAATGGCCCCAGGACGAAACGTACGACGACACGCAACCCGGACCCCAACACCCCAATATGGCCTGTCCCAGGATTACCCTCAGCAGGGCAATGACAATCCGCAACAGGGATATCCCCAATCGAACCCGCAGGGATACGATCAGCAGCCCTATGGCCAGCAGGCCCAATACGGCCAGCAGCCCCAATATGGCCAGCAGCCCCAATACAGCCAGATGCAGGGCCTCAATGCAGAACAGTTGGAGCAGCTCGTAGCGCCCATCGCCCTCTATCCTGATGCGCTTCTGGCCCAGATTCTGGCTGCATCCACCTATCCTGCCCAGATTTCAACGGCCGATCAGTGGCTGCGGAGCATGGGAAATGCGCCGCCGGAGCAGATTGCCGCCGCGGCCAGCGCCCAGACCAGCTGGGATCCAAGCGTGAAGGCGTTGACCGCCTATCCGCAGGTCCTGGACATGTTGAACCAGAATCTCCAATGGACCACGGCTCTGGGCAATGCCTATTACAACCAGCCCCAGGACCTGCTGCAAACGGTCCAGGTTATGCGGCAGAGGGCTCAGTCTTCAGGGAACCTGCAGAGCACGCCGCAGGAGCAAGTCACCACTAACCAGGGATATATCGCTCTGGCGCCTGCGAACCCGCAAATGGTCTATGTGCCCACCTACAATCCGTGGGTCGTTTACGGACAGCCGGTGGCGGCCTATCCGGGCTTCACGCCGCTCGATACGGTCGGAGCGGTCGTAGGCACTGCGGTTCAGTACGGATTGAGCTTTGCCGTCGGCGCGTTCTTTCACACCCCTTTTGGTCTGCTGAGTTGGGGACTCGATTGGATGGGAAGCGCGGTTCTTTTCAACCATGGTCCCTGGTGCTCGCGCAGCGTCACGGTGGCGGATTGGGGCTTTCCCCACGGCGGCCCCCGCGCCTTCCGGGGTGGCGAGTTTGCCCGCTACGGCGACCGTTACGGCCGCGGCGGGTGGAACTCCTACCGGAACGAGCCGGGGTTCAATCGCGGGGAAGGCAGATTTCCGGCAGCCCGCCCGGCCCAGGGATTTGAAAACCGCGCCCAGGGCGGATACAACCGGCAAACGTACCAAGGCCGCGAGTTGGGTGGATCCAGCCGCGGGTATCTGGGCTACGGAAGCCAGACCCACCCCGCCATGCCACAGCAGTACGCGTCCAATCGCATGCCCACGGCGATCGGTCGGCCCCAGCCTTACCACGGAACTCCCCAGAGCCTTGGGAGCCGGCCGCAGGGATACGGAATCGGATCTCAGTCGTATGGTTCCCGCCCGCAGCCGTTCTCGACCTATGGGCAGCGGCCGGGGTATGGCTCGAGCCCGTTACGCTCGCCCCATGGAGAATTACGGCAGCGGACGCAGCATGGGATACGCGGCTCCCTCGCAGCCTTACCGGACCCCGTCGCCGAGTTTTGGCCAGGGATTCAGCCGTCCTCCAGCAAATGCCTTTGCCGGCTCGTACGGACAGCCGAGCCATTCGGCGGATTCCTCCGTTCGGCGGAGGGCACAATTCCTCACCGAGCTTCGGCGGCAGAGCAGCCGCAGTTTACCGGCAGTAGCCACAGCATCGGCGGGGGGCGGTGGCCACAGCTTCGGCGGCGGCAGCCACATTCGGCGGCGGTCACTCTGGCGGTGGGCATTCCAGCGGTGGCGGCGGCCACCATCACTAGCCAACTTTAAGTTCGCCAGCGCTAAGCGCCCG
>CAWEVD010000026.1:0-185185 GCA_963812485.1 uncultured Acidobacteriota bacterium | reverse complement strand
GCGTGCAATCGGTCGGGAAGCCGCCAGCCACGTGCGCGGGTGCGGTGGTGCCGTTGAAGTCCGCCTGATGGCAGCCGATACAGGTGGTCGGCAGAGAGCCGTTGTAGCTTGTCGCGGTGGTATGGCACTGAGCACACTGCAGCGTGGTATGCGCGCCGGTCAGCGGGAATGTCGTGGTGTTGTGATTGAACGTAGCGCCAGTCCAATTGGTAGTGCTGTGGCAAACGGAGCAATCGGTCGGGAATCCGGCGGCCACGTGCGCCGGGTTGGTCGTTCCGGTGAAGTCTGCCTGGTGGCAGGAATAGCAGGCGGTCGAAAGGTTATTGAAGTTGTTGTTGGTGTGGCACTGGACGCAGGTCATCGTGGCGTGGAATCCGGTCAGAGCCCAGTTGGCATAGAGGGTGTGGTTGAAGGTAATCCCCGTGAGCCACGTTGTTGGAGCCGCGCCGTGGCACGTATCGCACGAGGTTGGGAAGTTTGCAGCCACGTGGCTTGGATTATTGGTGCCCGTGAAGTCTGCCTGGTGGCAGCCGTAGCAGGTAGTCGGCACTGTTGTGTAGTTGTTGTTGGTGTGGCATGCGGCGCAGGCCAGTGAAGTGTGTGCGCCGACCAGCGGGAACACCGAGGAGTGATTGAAAGTGGACGAAGTCCAGTTGGTCGTGGAGTGGCAGAGCGTGCAGTCGGTCGGGAAGCCGCCAGCCACGTGCGCAGGCGAGGTGGTTCCGGTGAAGTCGGCCTGGTGGCAGCCGTAGCAGGTGGTCGGCAAAGTCAGGTAGTTGTTGTTCACGTGGCATTGCGCGCAGGTCACGGTGACGTGTGCGCCGGTCAGCGGGAACGCAGTGGCGTTGTGATTGAAGGTGGCGCTCGTCCAATTGGTGGTGCTGTGGCAAACGGCGCAGGTGGTGGGCAAACCGGTGGCCGCGTGAGGCGGATTGTTCGTTCCGTTGTAGTCAGCCTTGTGGCAGGAGTAGCAGTCAGTCGGAACGGTCGTGTAGTTGTTATTGACGTGGCAGGAGGCGCAAGCGACTGTGGCATGGGCGCCGGTCAGCGGGAACACCGAAGCATGATTAAAGGTCGAGGTTGTCCATGTCGAGGTGGTGTGGCACAACGCGCAATTGGTGGGGAATCCCGCGGTAACGTGATTCGGATTGGTGGTGCCGGTGAAATCCTTGGTGTGGCACGAATAGCAGTCAGTCGGAAGAGTGGTGTAGTTGTTATTGACGTGGCATTGCGCGCAGGTCACGGTGACGTGTGCGCCGGTCAGCGGGAACGTCGTGGCGTTGTGATTGAACGTGGCACTCGTCCAGTTGGTGGTGCTGTGGCAAACCGCGCAGGTCGTGGGCAAACCGGTGGCCGCGTGGGGCGGGTTGTTAGTGCCGTTGTAGTCGGCCTTGTGGCATGAGTAGCAGTCAGTCGGAACGGTCGTGTAGTTGTTGTTGACGTGGCAGGACGCGCAAGCGACTGTGGCATGGGCGCCGGTCAGCGGGAACACCGAAGCATGATTAAAGGTCGAGGTTGTCCATGTCGAGGTGGTGTGGCACAACGCGCAATTAGTGGGGAATCCCGCGGTAACATGATTCGGATTGGTGGTGCCGGTGAAATCCTTGGTGTGGCACGAATAGCAGTCGGTCGGAAGAGTGGTGTAGTTGTTATTGACGTGGCAGGAGGCGCACGGCACGGTGACGTGTGCGCCGGTCAGCGGGAACGTCGTGGCGTTGTGATTGAACGTCGCGCTCGTCCAGTTGGTGGTGCTGTGGCAAACCGCGCAGGTCGTGGGCAAACCGGTGGCCGCGTGGGGCGGATTGTTAGTGCCGTTGTAATCCTTGGTGTGGCAGGAGTAGCAATCGGTAGGCAGGCTGCCCGAGTAATTGCTATTCACGTGGCATGAGGCACAGGCGACGGTAGTGTGCGCGCCGATCAACGGGAACGAAGTCGTGTTGTGATTGAAGGTCGACTTAGTCCAGTTGGCGGTCGAATGGCAGATCGTGCAATCGGTTGGGAAGCCGGCGGCAACGTGCGCCGGATTGGTGGTGCCGGTGAAGTCCTTTTGGTGGCAGCCGTAGCAGGTCGTTGGCAGGGTCGTGTAATTGTTATTGACGTGGCACGAGGCGCAGGCCACCGTGGTATGCGCGCCAGTGAGCGGGAAGGCGGTCTTGCTGTGGTCGAAGACCGCGCCGCTCCAGTTCGTAGTGGAGTGGCAGACCTGGCAATCAGTCGGGAACCCGGCTGTGACGTGGTTTGGATTCGTGGTGCCGGTGAAATCCGCCTTGTGGCAGGAATAGCAGTCTGTCGGAACAGTCGTGAAGTTGTTATTCACGTGGCAGGAAGCGCAGGCCACGGTCTTGTGCGCGCCCGTCAGCGGGAAAGCAGTCTTGCTGTGGTCAAAGACTGCGCCTGTCCAGGCCGTCGTGCTGTGGCAAACCACACAATCCGTTGGGAAGCCCGCGGTCTTGTGATTGGGGTTGGTGGTGCCATTGTAATCCTTGGTGTGACATCCGTAGCAGTCGGTGGGCAGAGTGGTGAAGTTGTTATTCACGTGGCAGGAAGCGCAGGCCACGGTTTTGTGCGCGCCGGTCAGCGGGAAGGTGGTCTTGCTGTGATCGAAGACAGCCCCCGTCCAAGCGGCGGTGGTGTGGCAGGTCTGGCACGTGGTGGGGAAGCCCGCCTGGGCATGGTTGGGACTCGTGGTGCCGGTGTAATCCTTGGTGTGGCAGGAATAGCAGTCGGTCGGAACGGTCGTGAAGTTGTTATTCACGTGGCAGGAAGCGCAGGCCACTGTTTTGTGCGCGCCGGTCAGCGGGAAGGCAGTCTTGCTGTGGTCAAAGACCGCGCCAGTCCAGGCCGTCGTGCTGTGGCAAACCACGCAATCCGTTGGGAAGCCCGCGGTCTTGTGATTGGGGTTGGTGGTCCCATTGTAATCCTTGGTGTGACATCCGTAGCAGTCGGTGGGCAGAGTGGTGAAGTTGTTATTCACGTGGCAGGAAGCGCAGGCCACGGTTTTGTGCGCGCCGGTCAGCGGGAAGGTGGTCTTGTTGTGATCGAAGACCGCGCCCGTCCAAGCGGCGGTGGTGTGGCATGTCTGGCACGTGGTGGGGAAGCCCGCCTGAGCATGGTTGGGACTGGTGGTGCCGGTGTAATCCTTGGTATGGCAGGAATAGCAGTCGGTCGGAACGGTCGTGAAGTTGTTATTCACGTGGCAGGAAGCGCAGGCCACAGTGGTGTGCGCGCCAGTCAACGGGAAGGCAGTCTTGTTGTGGTCAAAGACGGCGCCAGTCCAGGCCGTCGTGTTATGGCAAACCACACAAGCTGTGGGCAGGCCCGCGGTCTTGTGATTGGGATTGGTGGTCGCGTTGTAATCCTTGGTGTGGCAGGAATAGCAATCCGTGGGGGTACCTGCAAAGACATTATTGATGTGGCAGGAGGCGCAGGCCACGGTTTTGTGCGCGCCGGTCAGGGGGAATGCAGTCTTGTTGTGATCGAAGGCGGCGCCCGTCCACGAAGTGGTGTTGTGGCAAGTTGCGCATGAGGTTGGGAATTTTGCCGAAACGTGGTTGGGATTGGTGGCCCCGTTGTAGTCGGCCTTGTGGCACGCATAGCAGTCGGTGGGAACGGTCGTGTAATTGCCATTGACATGGCAGGAGGCGCAAGCGACGGTCGCATGTGCTCCGGTCAGCGGGAACACCGAGTTATGGTTAAACGTCGAGTTCGTCCAAGTGGCCGTGGTATGGCAGAGAGCACAATTGGTCGGGAAGCCTGCCGACACATGATTGGGATTGGTGGTACCGGTGAAATCCTTGGTGTGGCAGGAATAGCAGTCAAGCGGAACCGTTGTGTAGTTGTTGTTGACGTGGCACTGCGCGCACGGCACGGTAATGTGGGCACCGGTGAGTGGGAACTTGGTCGTGTTGTGATTGAAACTTGCGCCGGTCCAATCGGTGGTGCTGTGGCATGTTTCGCAGGTCGTCGGGAATCCACTGGACGCGTGCGGCGGGGCATTAGTGTTGTTGTAATCGACTTGGTGGCACCCAACGCAATTGGTAGGCAACGTGGTGTAGTTATTGTTGACGTGGCAGGTGGCGCAGGCCACGGTGATGTGCGCTCCGGTGAGCGGAAACTTGGTCGTGTTGTGATTGAAGGTCGCGCCGGTCCAGTCCGTAGTGCTGTGGCAAGTCTGGCATGTGGTTGCAAAGCCGACGACCGCATGAGGCGGAGAGTTGGTGTTGTTGAAATCGGCCTGATGGCAGCCGACGCAGGTTGTGGGGAGAGACCCGTTGTAAGTGCTAGCGCTGGTGTGGCACTGCGCGCATTGCATCGTGGCGTGAAACCCTGTCAACGGGAACGTCGTGGCGTTGTGATTGAACGTGGAGGTGGTCCAGGCGGCAGTCGTGTGGCATAACGAGCAGTCGGTCGGGAAACCGCTTGATACATGGGGAGGATTGGTCGTCCCGTTGAAGTCCGTTTGGTGGCAGGCGAAGCAGGCTGTGGGCGTGGAGTTGTAGTTATTGTTGGTGTGGCACGCCGCGCACGTCACGGCTGCGTGCTTGCCGGTCAAGGGGTAGTGGGCATAGAGCGCGTGATCGAACTTGGTCGTGGACATGGACCAGTCACTGGTCGCATGGCACGTGGAGCAGTCGCGGGGCAGGCCGAGTTGCGCATGGTTGGGATTATTGGTGCTCAGGTAATCGGCGGAGTGGCAGGAGTAGCACTGGGTCGACGTTGCCTTGAATGAGTTATTGAGGTGGCATGCAGAACAGGTAAGCGTGGCGTGCGCGCCGGTCAGCGCATAACCGGTATATTTCAAATGGTCAAACTTGGCATTGAACCAGCTGTCCATGGAGTGACAGGTTTCGCAGGTAGTCGGGAAGCCAAGCCCGACGTGATCGATAACCGGTGTCAGGAAGTCCTGTTGATGGCAGGAGTAACAGGCCGTCGACAGGCCGATGAACTGGCCGGCGGCGGCATTCTTGTGGCATTCCTCGCATTGCACCAACTGATGCGCGCCCACCAGCGGGAAACGGTTCTGGTGATTCTGAATAGCCTGCAGCGAGACCTGCCACCCTTTCACCGAGTGGCAACTGGCGCAATTGGCGCCGAACTGGCGGCGATGGATATCGGCGTGGCAATCAGAGCATTGGGAACTGACGTTCTTGAAGACCAGATCCGTATGGCACTGAGTGCAAGCCACTTTCTCGTGCATGCCGCGGAGGGGATACCCCGTGAGATCGTGGTTGAACTCGGGATTGGATCGTATGGGCTTCCAGCTTGTGTACGTATGGCAGTTGGCACAAGGGGTCGCAAGTGGGCCATGCGGATTGGTGACTTTGGCCTTGGGTGCATTTACACCCTGTGTGACCGATGAACCGGAACTGCCGGAGGAATTGGAAGAGTTACCGCCCGATTTCGCGCCCGAATTGGCCCCGGAATTACCACCCGAATTGGCCCCTGAGTTGGCACCGGTACTTACGCTGGATGTGACGCTGCTCCCATGCGGCTGTAACGCCATGCCACCGAGCATGGGCGCCAGCCCCAGAGCAATAGTAATCATCCAGCGCGTAAGGTCCATCGTTCTCTCCGTGCTATCGGTTTGCGCACACTAATAAGGAGGCGCAGCGCCCCTGCATTTTGCGCGCAAAAACCCACGACTACCCGCGCCTCATGCACGATAGCAGGGATCAAACATCTCCCTGAGCGAGCCATGAAATGGTGTGGACTCGATTTTCACAAGCACACGCAAATCGCGGGAGTAAGAACCAAACTGTGAGAATCCTGGTTTGCCCGGACTGTGATCGCAACCAATGAAGCTTCAGCTGGCTTCGGCGGGTTTGGCGCGGCTTCCGTTAATTCGGAAAGCAATATCCGGAGGGTCTGTTAATACAGGCAACGAACACTAAAGTAACGCAATCTAGGTATTCTTTCCCGAACGTCAGTGATTCAGATCACCAGCCGTCCGGCACCAACACAGCTTACAGCACGACGCCGGGATGATCCAACAAAAATTTCGCGCGAAATCAAGCTTTTTCGCATGAAATCTCTTGTCGAAAATGACGCCAGAATGACAGGCCCGGTTGCGCAGATCGCAGATTCGAAAAAGGGCTTTAAATCAAGGAGAATCGGCAGTGCGGGCCGCGTTGCGAACAAGTTGACCGTCGAGGTTCCCCAGCGCGAAAGCACGAGAACGATTGAGCGCCCTGCTGATTCGTTCCGGAACGGTCCCGGTATGCGCGATTGCCGCATAGAAACGCGTGCCGAAACTTCATTCGAGGCAAGGAGACTATATATAAGAACCCGGCGGCAAGATCTCTGGCCACATTCAATGCGCCTGATCAGGATGCCTGAGTGTCAACCACGAGTTAGATCTCATCCGGTGAGAGATCTCCTTGATGCTATCGCGGCATCGGCAGAGAGCGCAGATAGGAGATCAATGATGCAATCTCGTCGGGTGAGCCTTGTACAGGAGGCATCCCTCCCTTTTGCATTCTCGCCGTCGGACGTTGTAGTGCGTGACTCAACTCGGAATCGGAGACTTTGGCAATGATCGGCGCCAAGGCTGGGGCGAGACCGCCAGCGCCGTCGGCACCATGACAGGCGGAACAGCCGCGATCCTGGAACAACTGCTGGCCGGCTACATCTCTGGGCATGGTCTCATGAACCTCGGACAGACGAACGGGAACAGACACCTTGACAAGGGATGGGCCGGTGGCGCTTTGGCTGGTCTCGCTTTGCAGCTTAGGTGCGATCTTCGCGACCGCCGGCGCACTTGGAGTGCGCGAGCCGAGAGAACCCAGGTAGGCGATTAGCGCATTCATTTCATCCGGGGAAGCGTCAACCGTGGGCATGCCGCCCGCCTTCATGCGGGGACTCGGATTATGCAGAAGCGCCGCGAGCCGATCCGGGGGAAATTTATGGATAATTCCGACCAGGCTTGGGGCAAGCGCTGATCCGACACCGTTGTCGCCATGACACGCGCTGCATCCACGCTCGTTGAAGACGTCTTTGCCTTTGGGAACGAGAGGATCGGTAGAGACGGCGACAGTCACTTCGGGCGAACCAGTATCTGGCGCATTGGTGTATGGGACAAAAGCCTCGGCACTGAACGCTTTCTCCTCTTCCTGTTGCAGGGCGAGTTGCTGTGCAGTGCCGGGCTGATGGTCATCGATCTGACTCTTGATGCCCAGGAACACCATGCCAAACACAACACAAGCCACGGCCAGCGCGGGAATCGGGCGGCGCCAGATCTTGCGCTCAAGGCGGCGATCAAGAAAAGGCATCAGAAAGAGAGCAGCAGCGAGAAGGCCGGGAATTACGACCACGCCAATGACCACGGCGGGACCTTCCCAGAATTTGAGCCACTCGAACATGGGCAGGTAGTACCACTCAGGCCGGGGAAGGAAACGGGAATCAGCCGGATTAGCGAGCGGACCGAGTGTGACCGGACGCAGATAGGAGAGCCCGGCCAGGACGGCCACAATGACGAGAGCGAACAGCATGTCGAACAAAACCTGGCGGGGATAAAACGGCTCCGTATGAAGCTTTGGAGTCACAGGATGCTCGGTCACAGGACCAGCCGGACCCGCTTTGCGAAACAGAAATATATGGGCGCCTACGAACATCAGAATTGTGGAGGGGATGAGAAAGACGTGAGCGACATAGAATCGCGACACGGTGAGAGTACCGATGGTGTCGCCTCCGCGGAGGAAGCGAGTGATCAGACTTCCAATCAGCGGCACTTGCCCGGCGACATTCGTTCCGACCGCAGTAGCAAAATAGGCTTTCTGATCCCAGGGCAGCAGATAACCCGTGAAGCCCATCCCCAGAATCAGAAAGGATAACAGTGCGCCGGAGAGCCAGAGCAATTCGCGGCGACCCTTGAAAGAGCCGTAGAGAAACGTCTGAAGAAAATGCAAGGCCAGCACGATGATCATGGCGCTGGAACCATAGGAGTGCAGGCTGCGCAGGAATGCGCCGCCAGCGACCTGCTTTGTGATATAGGCGACGCTGGTATGGGCCGTCTCGGCTGAAGGAGTGTAATAGAGAGCCAACGAAACCCCTGTAATGACCTGCAGCAGAAAGATGAACAGCAATCCGGACCCGAACACATAAGCCCATCGAGCGCCGCCGGGAATGGGCTCTTCGAGGGTTTCCTTCATCAAGCCTCGGACGCCGGTGCGCGCATCGACCCAGTCGAGTGCACGGCTTCGCAGGCTCACGCCCGACGAGGCGGACTTCTCCGTCTCATTCTTCATTGCAGCACCTCAAATTAATTTCAGCTCAGAAGCTGGCGATCTGGCACATTCGATCGGAAGTACTCGAATTGAACTTCTAACTTGCCGTCTTTGACCTGCGCTTCGAGCCTGTCGAGCCCGCGCGGGGGCGGGCCTGAGATGCGGCTTCCGTCGGGTCCGAATTGTCCGCCGTGGCAGGGGCAGATGAACTTGTTCTGGCTTTCATGCCAGCCCACGGAACATCCGAGGTGGGGGCAGATCGGCGACAGGACCTGAAGCTTGCCATCGGTCGAACGGTTGACAAAGACCGATTGCCGGGAAACAACTTCGCGCCATCCATCGCGCTGGGTGAGGGCGATGGTCTTCGTCACCGGGCCCTCAATTTTGTCGAATTCGCTCGCATCGCCAATCTCGGTCCACTTGCTGGACCCGCCCCCAGCCTGCACGGGATAGAGGATGTAGCGAAGCATGGGCGTCCCGATTACGGTGACGATCAACCCTGCACAGGCGCCGAGAAGGGAGGCGAAAAACGATCGTCTGCTTACCCGCACCGACTCCTTAGCCAGGCAGGCTGCACACGCATCATTCTGAATCTCCGAATTGCATACCTGTTTCATCGTTGGCCTCCGGAGCGTTTGAAAGTACTTCTTCGGTGAATGAGCAGTCACTATCGAGTCACTAAGTGCTGCGAGTATAAGACAAAGAATGGTGGAGGGTGATTCATTCTTGTTTGTTCACCATCAACAACCTTGTAAAGCTTTGTAAAGTCGGCTGTAAAGAACGTTAAAGATGCGGAGAAAGCCCTGATTCAACCATGCGCGGATCGGAGTCCCGCGCTTGATTCTTCATACACCTTTCGTGGGATAGCAAATCAAAGTGCGACAGTCATAAAAACTCGATCGAAATTATTGTTAGAAAACTTTGCACGAGCCTTACAAGTGTTTACACGATGCTTGATTCTCAGCAAGTAAGACGCGACTTACGCAACGCTACTATCCCTCAAGCAACACGCCATTTGAATTCAACTCATAACCTCCGTCGGATTTTGGCTTTACCGAACAGGACGCGAAGTTGAATCGCAGTCGGCGATGTCGTAGAGATACATCCGAGTTACTAACATCGGCGAATTTCAGGGGGCACATGGTAATGCCGAAAGTTTCATTTCCATATCCTGTTCCGGAGGATGAAGGGCGGACGAATCGATGAAGCGGAGCTTATTGTTGGTTGTCTTCATTGCTCTTGGGGTGCTCTGTTCAAGCCGACGGAGCTTGGCAGAGGCGGACCGTTCACTTGAGGGTGATAAGAAATGCACCCTCTGTCACGACGGAACCACCGGACCGGCGCTTTCCATCTATCAGACTAAGCATGGGGTGAAAGGCGATTCACGAACGCCCGGCTGCCAGGGATGCCACGGCGAGAGCGTGGGGCACCAGCAAAACCCGACCGAATCGCCTGAAATCGTATTCGGACTGAAGTCGAAGCAGCTGTCGTCCACCGAGGCGAGGACAGCAGCGTGCCTCTCGTGCCATGAAACAAGCGTCCATGCGCGGACCTACTGGTCGGGCAGTGCACATCAGAAGCAAGGCCTCACCTGCACGGATTGCCATGAGATGCACAATCCCGAACAGAAGGTGCTGAATAAGCTCACCCAGCCGGAAGTCTGTTTCGGTTGCCACCAGGATGAGCGCGCCCAGTTTCATCGCTTCTCGAGACATCCGATCCTCGATGGCAAGGTCACCTGCTCCGACTGCCACAACCCGCATGGTTCTACTGGCCCTCGCTTGATGGTGAAGAACACCATCACCGAGACCTGCTACACCTGCCACTCGGAAAAGCGCGGACCGTTTTTGTGGGAACACGCACCCGTCGTTGAGGACTGCACCAACTGCCATTCTCCGCACGGGTCAAATGTGACGCCGCTCTTGAAGACGCGCGCCCCCATGCTCTGCCAGGAGTGCCACACGAGCGACCACGCCAAGGGCCTTTACAGTGGCGCAAACTTGCCCGACGGAACCTTTGTAACCGCCAACGGGACCATTCCGCTGGGGGCCCAGAGCCCGACTGACCAGGCAAACGGACGCGCTTGTCTGCAATGCCACTCACAAATCCACGGCTCGAATCATCCAGGCGGGGCCAAGTACAACCGGTAATTCATTGAATCGGAGAGACGCAATCATGAAATCCAGAAATTCTTGCGGCTTCGTCGCCGGTTCTATCAGGGTTCTCGGCGGCGCATTCATCACAGCCGGCTTGTTCGTGGCTATGTCCACGTTCTCGGCTGCCCAAACCGTTCCTCAAAACACCACCGGACGCAATCCTGGGACTCAGGTGCCGCCGGGTATGTACATTCCGGAGGAGCCCACGGCTGCAGACCAGACCAATCTACATAAGAGAACTCAAGTCGGCGTCGCCGGCATCAGCTTGAACTCGTTCAAGTTCGGCGAGTACAACGGACTGAATAAGTCCAATGCCTTCGTCATCGGCAACTTCGACTTGCGCGGCGGCGGGGCTTACGACAGCATGGACCCATGGCGCTGGCACTTCCAGGGTTCGAGTCTTGGCCTCGAGACTCGAAACGGGATCCTCGACTTTGGATGGCAGGGCAAGGTCCAATTCCGATTCTCCTATAACACGTTTCTCGCCAACACCTCCGATTCATACCAAACCCCCTTCCTCGGTGTAGGGACCAGCACTCTGACATTGCCATCCAATTGGATTGTGCCGGTTTTGCCGCAAAAGAGCGCCACCGCTCTGAACTACTTCGCGCTCAATCCGACGAATGCGGCTGGCAGTGTCTACAACAAAAGTGGCGTGCTCACACCACCAACCCAGGCTCAGCTGGACACGATGTCTGCCATTCGTGCCACCGACCTCCCCGCATTCCGGAATGTGGATCTCTCACTCACGCGCAAGCGGGGCGAGACGCAATTGCTCTTTACCCCGTCCGAGATGATCGAAATTCCCGTCAGCTATACGCGCGAGCACAAGAACGGGCTGAGGACCATCGGTGGGGTGAATGATCAGAACACGCAGGATACGGCGTTGCTGCCGTATCGAGTGAACTGGGATACCGATCAGGCATCCGCGGCAGTGAATGTCAAGCTTCACAAGATGTTTCTTTCGTTCGCATACTACGGATCGTTCTTCCGCAACAACACCGAACACATGATCTGGTCTGATCCCGCGGTTTTAGGCCTCACGTCTGCACTGGCGGAGGAACCCAATAGCCAATTCAACCAGTTCACCGCCACGGGCGCCTTCAAATTCTCGAGTGATGCCAAGCTTGTGCTCGTTGGTTCGATTGGGCGCGGAACCCAGAACCAGCCGTTTATTAATCCCTCGCTTACTTCAGAGGGAGCGCTGCCGTTCGGGCTCCCGCGCAGCTCCCTGCAGGGTCTTGTGTACACCGGCCTGGGCTCTGGCAGGTTCACCTTCAAACACGACAAGTGGGACTTCGTGGCAGAAGGCCGGTTCGACGAACGCGATAACCACACGCCCCTCGGCATCTTCCTGTTCCAGGATGACGCCTCGCCAGTGAGCGGTACCTCACCGTTTAGCGGCCAGTACGGCCTGCCCACCGGACTCGGAACCAATACCAACATCTACAACAACCGCTCGCTCACCAAGCTCTCCTACAAGGCCGGCGGGGAAGCCGAGTATTCATTCACGAAATCGGAACACTTGATGGTCGGCTATGGCTGGGACAGAGCAGATCGCCATTGCTCCTATTCCTGGATTAGCTGCGCCGATGCAAAGCAAGTGAACGAAAACACCTTCCGCACCGAGTGGCGCAAATCCAAGGGAGCCGTGACGGCTCGCGTGGAGTACGCCTTCTCCGAGCGCCGCGGAGACTATAACGAGAACGCCTTCCTCGCAGAAACGCCGATGGCGAACCACGTGCCGGCGAGCGGCGCATCACAAAGTCTCTATTCCTATCTCAAGAGCACCGGGCTTACGGGTTTCGGTCCGGTCGCTGGTCTCCCCAGCGCACCGCTTACAGGCGATGCTGCAATCTTTACGCCCAACAACAACACCGCTGCGCAGGCCCAATACGGCACGCGAAACATCCTCAATGAGATCCCCGGCTTCAGAAGATACTACGTAGCCGACCGGAACAGAAATGACGGGCGCGCCCAGATCAATCTGCTCGCAAGAGACAAGTTCGCCGTCACTTTGAGCGGTGAGGCGAGCTACGACGACTATCTCAACACCAAGCTGGGTCTGAAGAGTCGCACCTGGTGGGCATCCACCATCGATGCAAGCTATGTCGCGTCTGACAACCTGGTCGCCGACGTCTTCTACACATACGACAACCAACGTCTGTACGCCACCGGCGATGCCTTTGGCTCCAATAGCACTGCAACCTTCCAGGGTCAGGCGGGAAATACTGGCCTTGGAGGCCCCTGCTTCAGCACCATCGCAGACAGGAACGCATCGGCCAAAATCGATCCATGCCTGAACTGGACCCACAACGACCGCGACAAGATTGACACGGTTGGTCTAACACTGCGCCGCAAAAACCTGGCCGGCAACAAGCTCGAACTGGCTGCTGAGTTGGTCTACACGAGCGCGCGCACGGAGAACGCTGTCGTCGGCGACAGCTACCAGAACAACCCGTTAGCGCTGGCAGCCCCGGCACCGGCTCTGCCTTCCGGTACTCAGGCAATCTTCTTTATCCCGGCGCAGAATTACCCCGTGATCCGCAATGACGAGTTCATGGTCAAACCAAGCGCGACCTACGTCATCAGCAGATCGGCCAGTCTGCAGGGCTTTTACTGGTTCCAGCGGTTGACGCCCACGGACTGGAGATACCAGGCACTGCAGTACGGCGGCAAGCTGAACTTTACGCCCACCAGCGAGACAGTGCCAAGCTACGAAGAGAATGTGGCCGGTCTCTCTTTCAACTGGGTGTTCTAGCAGCATCTGCCGTACTGGCCGGAAATCGCTCCGGCTGGTTCCGCCAGAGTATGAACTTCAACTTTGCAATGGATCGGAATTGTCCTGCGAGTCGGCAACTATCAACAGACGAGCAACAAGACTCTTTCGTAAAAGGAAGGATTGACCATGAAGGCCGTGCTTCGAATCTCAGTTTTGCTTGCGTGCACCACTGCTGCCATCAGCGGTCATGCATCGCCGCCCGCAGCGCTGTACAAGACCAATTGTGCCCCATGCCACGGGGTGACTGGAGATGCGAGTACTCCGGCGGGGAAGACATTCAAAGTTCCATCTTTTAGTTCTGAGGCCGTGCTCAAAGAGACCGACGCCAATATGCTGGCCATCGCGAAGGATGGCAAGGGCAAGATGCCGGCGTGGCACGACAAGCTGTCGGAGGATCAGTTGAAGGACCTGATCGCCTACATTCACACGCTGCAGAAAAAAAGCTAGCGGGAACATCGTTCGGCGGTCATACATGCGGTAAATCTTGAGCCTGCTGTTCGAGACTGAGCAGCGGGCTCAAATCCCTCCCTCGGCATCGCCAAAGTAGGACCGGGCCGCCGGGCCCAGGCCTCGTCAAACGCCTCCGCGCCCCGCGGTTGTGCTTCCCTTCCCTTTCGATCACGGCCAACCCGTGCCCAGGCGTGTCACTGCGCCCGCAGTGTGTGTCCGCTGACACGGACTCCGCGCCCTGTCTTCCCGACCAAGTCATTTGTTTTCAGCAGAACATTCGCGGACAACCGATTGCATTTCCTTACAGCGCAGGCGATTTGAGAAGCGCTGGAGGGTGCCATGAAGGGGTTGAATCCACGGAAATGGGCAGCGGTGGCAGTATTCGCAGCGGGGCTAGCAGCGCACGCTTCAGGCCAGACAGTTTCCCAACGGTTGATCGTGGTCAGCCTCGAAGATCGGAAGCTCGCCCTGGTCGAGGATGGGCAGGTCAAGAAGATCTACCCGGTGGCCGTGGGCAAGCCTTCCACTCCCAGCCCGATGGGAACCTTCACCATCGAACGCCGCGTCGCCAATCCTGTTTATCAGCACGATGGCAAGACCGTTCAGCCCGGACCCGGCAATCCCGTGGGCACGCGCTGGATGGGGTTGAACATTCGCGGATATGGAATCCACGGGACAAACGCTCCCAAGTCAATCGGCAAAGCCGCGTCGCATGGATGTATCCGCATGGCGAAGGCCGACCTTGAAGAACTCTACGAGTTGGTCGCCGTCGGCGACACGCGTGGAGTTGGTCGGTCAGCGCAACGAAGAGACGGCGCAATTGTTCGGCGGAGTTGAGAAGCCAGCGGAGACGCCGGCGATCACTGCGCAATCAGCGGCTCCGGCGCAGCAGCCGGTCGCAGCAGCGGACGCCAACCCCTTGCCAGACGCAGCGAGTGCCAGGCAGCGAAAATCCTGGCAGCGAGTTTGCGGTAAGGAGGCGGCGATGACGCTGATGAGCGGTCTGGGCACAGTGCTGCTGCCGGTGGCTGCGGGATTGTTGCTCGAGGAAATGACCTTCGGAGGTCTGGTCCGGCTGCTGCTTGCTCCGTGGCCGGGAAGCAGGAGACGCAGGGAGCACAAGAACCCAAAGGAAGGCACGAAATGCTCGCATTGAAGCTGTTATTGACGGTAGCGGGAGCGGGACTGCTGGTTTCCGCGTTGGCCATTCCACTGTACTCACTGTGGCTCCGCCTGAAGACCGCGCGCAAAGCCGAGGCGGACGGTGAATCCATCGCGGAACTGAAGCCGGTTCCGTGGCGAACCGTGATCGCGTTGGCCGCCGCCGGCTGCGTGCCGGCGCTGCTGGCGGAAAGCATCGTGGTGGTGCCCAGCGGGATGGGCGGCGTGCGCATCAGCCAACTCTCCGGCACGCTGCCGGGAACCCTGTATCCGGGAGTTCACTTCATTGCTCCTCTCGTCGACTCGGTGGAGTTATTCGATCTGCGCGATCATCTGTTCACGGCGGGACTGGGCAGGAGTACGGCAAGGCGTCGCAGGAGAAGGCCGGCCTGAATGTGCAGTCGCGGGAGGGCCTGAGCATCGGGCTAGGAGTGACGGTGCGTTATCGCCTGGACCCGAACCAGCTGGTCAGCGTGCAGGCTCATTTGCCGCAGCCGGCCGACAAGGAACTGGTTCCACCAATCGTGGCGAGCGCATGGCGGTCGCTGGCTCCGGAATACACGGTGCGCGAGATCTTTTCGAGCAAGCGCGAAGAGGTGCGCGCAAAAGCGGCAGCAATCATTACCCGCAAGCTGAACGCGGACGGGATGGTCGTAGAAGAGGTAATGCTTTCGGAGATTCGCCTGCCCGAGCAGTATGCCAAGGGGCTGGAAGGGCTGCTGCTGAAGGAACAGGAAGACGATCAACTCGGCGTGGTGACCGAGATACAACAGAAGCAGGTGAGGATTGCCGAATTGCAGGCCGAAGCGGAAGCCGCGCAGAAGGTCAAGCAGGCGGAGGGGGACGCGAAGTCAAAGGTGGTAGAGGCCAAGGGCGAAGCGGACGCGATGCAGTACACGCTCCCGCTTAAACAGAAGCAGATCGAGCAGAGCAAGCTGGAGGCCGAAGCGCGCAAGGAGGCGACCATCCAGAATGCCGAGGCCGATGCGGAGGCCAAGGTGATCGACAGCAAGGCGGAACTGCAGCGGCGCAACCTGCTGGCTGATGCCGAGGCAAGCCGCATCAAGCTTCTGGCTTCAGCGAATGCGGATCGCATGAAGAGCGAAGCGGACCTGCTCAACAAATCGCCGCTGCTCATCAACAAGATCATCGCTGAACGGCTGTCGGACAAGATCCAGGTGGTGATGGTTCCGTCCGATGGCAAGTTCTTTTTCGCGAACGATGTCTTCAAGAGCTTGGCAAACACGCCGGTGATCAAGCAGGAGATGGATAGCCAATCGGAACCGGAAGCAAAGAGCGGACATTGAGGACAATCGGTTCGCCAGGCGGACGGAAGGGGTGCCGCGTTCCGCGCATGCAACGCACAGTGTGCGGAACCGGCACCGCAGGTCAGGCATTTTGGGGATGTCCAGCGGTATAATCCGCGCAACGATGCTCGAACAGAATCGGTGGATCATGATCCGGCATTGGTTTGCCCCTGCTGTGAAGAAGGTATGTCTCGCCCTCGCTATGGGACTGACTTTCCCGGCGGGCCAGGGCCGTTGTCAGCAGGCGATTGGTTCGGCTGGTGCATGGGATCAGCCCGCAGCATCACTCGCGGACCAGGTTTCGGGCATCCTGGGACCGGGACAGGCACGGCTGACGATTCGCAACCTGTCGACCATCTCCGGCGATGACGTGCCCACGATCCGGCGGCTGCTTGAACAGGATTTGAAGGCCCATGGCGTACTCACCGGCAATCAGGAAAGCGCCAACACGATCCGCGTTACGTTAAGCGAGAACATGCGGGAACGGCTGTGGGTCGCCGAAATCCTGGAAGGCAATGAAACGCGGGTCGTGATGGTGCCGGCCGGAGTTCCGATCGCGCCGCCGCACGTAACAGCGGGGACAGTGGTGCTGAACCGGAAGACTCTTTGGCGCTCGAGCGATCAACAGCAGAATCAGAGTTGGGCGGGGGAACAGGTTCTCAGTGCGATTGAGCCCAATGGAAGTTTGCATCTGCTGACCGATCGGCGCATGGTTTCATACGTGAACGCCGACTCGGCATGGCGGGAACAATGGAGTCTTGCTTTGGGTGCGCATCCCCCCCTGCCGAGAGATCCGCAAGGCGTCTTGACCGTTTCCGACGACGGCAAAACGGTGATGGCCTACGCGCCGGGAGTGGAGTGCGAGCGACCAATTGTCGCTTCCTCGGATTCAATCCCGGGCGCGGACTCGGGCAATCATGCGGGGCAATGCCAGTCCAGCGACGACCCCTGGCCGGTGGCGAATGGCGCCCTGCGCGCGAAAGCCTTTCACAGTGCCAACCACAATTTCTTTACAGGTGTCATTACGCCCAGCCCGGGAGTGGAACTGCCCGCATTTTATTCGGCGGCGCGGCTGACGCGCGCTCTCGGTGGTTCAGCTTTGGTGATCAACGCGATCGACGGCACAGTCGAGATCATCGAGAATGGCGCGATGAAACCGGTGGCGGGTGCACGCGACTGGGGTAGCGATTTCGCGCTGCTCCAGACTGGTTGCGGCGCGGGGATACAGATCGTGGCCTCAAACTCAGGCGAGGGCCAGCCGGATAGTCTCCGCGCCTTTGAACTGCCGGCGCAGGAGGCGCTCGCGGCAAGCGCGCCGCTGGGAATGAACGGGTCGGTCATGGCGCTCTCCTCATCGCCCGACGGCAAGAGCCTTCTCACGGTGGTGCGGCTGCCGGCCGAGCCGGGGCGCGGGAACGAATATGAGGTGGACCGTGTTACGGCGCTTTGCAATTAGTCTTTTTCTGGTTCTGGTCACGGTCTCTGCCCCGGGGCGAACTCGTCCTCATTATGGCGGCATACTTCACGTGGAGATTGAAGGTGATCCGTGGGCGCGGCCGGATGGCCTGGCGTGGCGGCTGGTATTGGATGGGTTGACGGCAATCGACGCCAGCGGCGCGGTGCAGCCGGCACTGGCCATCGACTGGAAAGCGGAGAACAACGCGCGTCGCTGGCAATTCCATCTCAGGCCGGGAGTGCAGTTTCATGATGGAACCCCAGTCACGTCGGTGGCGGTGGTTCAATCGCTGATCGCATCGTGCCGCTCGAAATGCCCGTGGTCGGAGATGCGGGCACTCGGTTCCGCCGTGGTCTTCCTCTCCGATGTACCCATGCCTCAACTGCCCGCGGTGCTTGCCGGCAACGCACTTCTGATCTCACGGGCGCCCAACACCGCGACATCGGGTGCAAGTGGAGTGATCGGCACAGGTGCCTTTCAGGCAGGCAACTTTGCGAACGGCATTCTCTCGCTGACCGCGAACACGAATGGCTGGCGGGGTCGACCGTTTGTAGACACCATCGAGATTCGCGTTCACCGGCCTGTTCAGGACCAGTGGATGGACCTGAGCCTGGGACGCGCCGATGTGGTCGAAGTTCCCGCCGAGCAGTTGCGGCAAGCTCAACAGCAGCGGATGCACGTGGTGGAATCGCCAACTGCCTTGCTGCTTGCGCTGCACGTATCGGAAGAAGGAGCGTTGGCCAATCCGAACCTGCGGGCAGCCATAGCGCTGACGATCGATCGCACTGCTCTTTCCAATGTCATCTTTCAGAAGGCGGGCCAGGTTACGGCGAGCCTTCTTCCACAGTCGCTCAGCGGCTTTGCGTTTCTCTTCCCTGCCGAACGCGACTTGAACAAGGCGCACGAACTGCGGGGCGGCCTCACTCCGCCGCCCATCACGCTTCAGGCCGACGGCAGCCGCTCCATGCAACTGGTGGCGCAGCGGATTGCGCTCAATCTGCGCGAAGGCGGATTTAATGTGCAGGTGACGGCGCCCAACGCGGTGCATACCGACCTGAGCCTGCGAGAAGTCCCGATCCAGAATGGAGATCCTTCGGCCGTCCTCGATGTAATGCTGGAGAACCTTGGCCACTCCTCGGCCCTGGCTGACGATGACGCCGCGAGTCTCTACAAATCGGAGCGGGAATTCCTCGGCGCGAAAACATGGGTTCCGCTTCTGGATCTGCCGCGCGCGTACGCTATCAGCAGCCGTGTGCGCGATTTGCAAAATGGAGCCGACGGCCTGCCTGACCTGGCGAACGTTTCGATTATTGAGTCTGGTCAAGAGGCAGCCCGATGAGCCTTCGCCAAAAGCTGCTTTTGCTGTTTTCGCTGACCGTAGCGGCGTCGGTCGCAGCCGTGGCCTGGACCGTGCTGGTGCGGATCCGCCACGTGTTCGAACAACGCGATCAGCAGGAGACGGCTCTTGTCGTCAGCCAGTTCGAACGCGAGTTTCAACATCGTTCCAACAATGTGGCCGCGGCCATTGACCGTCTCGCCTCAAGCGAGCGGGCGCGGAGAATCGCATCCGAGATCGCTCAATCCGGCGACACTGCGCCATACTTCAACGAGGCGCAGACCATGGCCCGGGACGCGGAACTCGATTTTCTCGAACTAGTGGGCCGGGACGGCGCGGTCATCAGTTCGGCACAATGGCCGGCGCGCTTCGGCTACCCTGAGCCTGCGGCGAGTGCGCCGGTGCAGGGCACGTTTCTCAAGGCGGAAGAGCTGCCCGACAATTCGTCTTCGCTGGGCATGTTCGCGATGCGAGCGGCCGAAGGCTCTGAAGGGGCTGTGCGTTTGATCGGCGGCAAGCGTCTCGATCAGACCTTTCTCGCCGATCTGCCGGCTGGGCCGGGGATGACAGTCGGGCTCTACACCGACGCAACGGCCGGCGCTGCGCCGCCATTTGAATCGAAGCAACTGGCAGGGGCGTCCGGCGATGTTCCCGGCGCAGCGCGGTATCAGCCTCTCATTGATTCCGCGCGCAAGAGCGGTCAAGAGGCCAGTTCCATTCTCTACGTCACTCCGCGCAGAGAAGACAGCGTCAACGCGACGGCGATTCCCCTCAAAAACGAAGCGGGAAATGTGCTGGCGGTGCTGACCGTGGCCATCTCGCGCAATGGCCTGGTCGAGGCGCAACGGCACATCCGTTCGATAGCCTATGTTGTTGCGGGCGGCGGCATCCTCCTCGCAATTGTGTTCAGCCTGTGGATCACGGCGCGGGTGAGCCGCCCGATCGAAGAGCTGGCGCACGCGGCGCAGGAGATTGCGAGCGGCAACTGGGAGGTCGAAGTGCCCGAGCGCGGGCATGACGAAGTCACTGCGCTGGCTTGCAGCTTCAATCATATGACCGAGCAGCTCCGCAGCCAGCGCGAGCGGCTGGTACAAAGCGAACGCGTTGCCGCGTGGCGCGAACTGGCGCGTCGCCTGGCGCACGAGTTGAAAAACCCGCTTTTCCCATTGCAGCTTACAGTGGAAAATCTCGCCCGGGCGCGGTCGCTGCCGGCGGAGGAATTCGATGAGGTGTTTCGCGAGAGCACGGCAACCCTGGGCACGGAGATTGCCAATTTGAAGACAATCATCGGTCGCTTCAGCGACTTCAGCAAGATGCCGAAACCGGAACTGGAACGAATCGATGGCAGAGAGGTTGTAAGACGCGTGGTGTCTCTGTTTGAGTCTGCAGCCGGCCAGGAACCCGGGAAGCTGAATTTCAAGGTGGGTCTGTCGGAGCAGCCCATGCCATTGCTGGCCGATCCGGAAATGTTGCATCGCGCGTTTTCCAACCTGGTTCTGAACGCAATGGATGCCATGCCAAACGGAGGTGACCTGACGCTCTCGGCAGCGCCCCGCGATGGGAAGATCGAATTTCGCGTCGCCGATACGGGTGCTGGGTTGACGCCGGAAGAATGCAAGCGCCTGTTCACGCCCTACTACACAACCAAGCAGCATGGCACCGGGCTGGGGCTCGCTATCGTTCAGTCAGTGATTGCGGATCACGCAGGGTCAGTCGCAGTGGAGAGCCGCGCAGGAGCAGGAGCAACATTTATCATTACGCTGCCCAGGGCGGAAGCATGAATTCAAAAGCTACCATACTCATCGTGGACGACGAAGCCAGTACCCTGGCATCGTTGTCCCGCGCGTTTCGGCTCTCGGGGCACGAAGCGACGGTGTGCGACAATGCTGCGCGCGCGCTGGAACTGGCCCGCACGCAGCCCTTCGATCTGATTCTGAGCGACGTGGTGATGCCGCGCCGCGATGGACTGGCGCTGCTCGAGGATCTGAGGAATGCGGGCATCAATTCCCCCGTAGTGATGATGAGCGGACAGGCGCACATCGAGATGGCAGTGCGCGCTACGCGGCTGGGAGCGCTGGATTTTCTTGAGAAGCCCCTTTCCACTGAAAAACTGCTGGTTACGCTCGAAAATGCACTCAAGCTGACGCGCCTCGAAGTGGAGAACCGCGATCTTCGCACCCGCATCGGCAAACATACGCTTATCTGCACCGGCGAAACCATGCGGCGCGTGATGGCGCGGATCGAGCGCGTGGCGGCCAGTGAATCGCGCGTGTGCATCTATGGCGAGACTGGTACGGGCAAGGAGCTTGTCGCGCGGACGCTGCACGAGAAAAGCCATCGCTGCACGGGTCCGTTCGTCACGCTAAACTGTGCAGCGGTTCCCGCAGAGCTGATTGAGAGCGAACTGTTCGGGCACGAGAAGGGCTCGTTCACGGGCGCGGCACAGAGGCACACGGGCAAATTCGAACAGGCCCATCGCGGGACCCTATTCCTTGACGAGATCGGCGACATGCCGCCGGCCATGCAGGCCAAGCTGTTGCGCGTGCTTGAAGAAGGCGTCATCGAACGAGTGGGATCGGATAAGCCGACCACCGTCGACGTGCGCGTACTGGTCGCGACCCACCGCAACCTCGAACAGCTGGTCGAGTTTGGGGGATTTCGACAAGACCTGTATCATCGCGTGGTCGTGTTTCCAGTCGAACTGCCGCCGTTGCGTGACCGGGTTGAGGATATTCCGGCGCTGGCCGAGCACTTCGCGCGCCAGGTCTGCGCGCAAAATGGATGGAAGCCCGTCCCCATCATGCCTGAGGCCGTCGAACTGCTGAAGCAATATGCGTGGCCAGGGAACATCCGCGAACTGCGCAACGTCGTGGAACGACTGTTGCTGTTGTCGGATGAGAAGGTCGAGGTGGAAGCCGTTCGCCTGGCCTTTCCCGCGACTCAACTCGGGGCCAGGCCCGCTGGGCAGGCTGCGCCGGCTGAGTCCGCCGGCCCACTGTCCGCACGCGTGACGGCATTTGAACGTGCCGCTGTGCTCGCCGAGTTGAATCGCCACCATCGCAATATCACGCACGCGGCGCGGGCCTTGGGGTTGGAGAGAAGCCACCTCTACAAAAAATGCCAGCAACTGGGAATCGACTTGCGCGGTATTTCGGAGAGCAGTGAGGGCGAGCCCGGGAAGTAAGCCCGGGCTACCACGCTCCGGCAATTATTGCGTCACAATCGATTCGAGGCGTACTGGACCGAGCAGGCCTGACGGCAGTAGCGGCGAATCGGGCTTGTACGCCTTCCAGGCGGAGAAGGTGTACTTGGTGGTTGCATCGGGCTGCAGGTCGCCGATCAGCCGGTTGACCCACGCATTGATCACTTTCACGGAGACTTCGTTGGCGCCGGGCTTCAACGCGGCAGTGGCATCGACGCGGTAAGGAGCGTGCCAGACCGTGCCGAGTTCCTTTCCGTTGACTGTGACAATCGCCAGATTCTTCACGTCGCCGAGGTCGATCCAAAGGGTCGCGCCTTTCTTGAACCAGTCGGGCGATGCCTGGATGGTTTTGGTGTAGGTGCCCGTGCCGGAGAAGTACTTCACGCCCTTGTCGGCGCTTTCATTCCACGAAATGAGCTTGTCGAGCGTGATGGTTGCGGGCGCGCCGCGACCGGGTTGAAAGGCCAAGGACCACGGGCCTTCCAGTGTGGCGAGCGGGGATTCAGCAGGTTTCGGAATGCTTTGGGAGGTTTCCTTCGTCGGCTTGCGGAACACGACGAACACCGTGCCCCAGGGCTCGAAGTGCAGCGGAACCGTGGTGCGTCCGCCGGCAATCGCAAACGATGCCGGAGCGGTCTTACCCGTCTCCGAGTACCAGAATTCGGGCGCCCTCCCGTTCACGCGGAAGCTGGCGTCTACGGTTGATTCACTGTCTCCCCGGTTATCGAGGAAGTAAAGATCGCCGTCGGGGAGCGAGCGATGCACGAAGAAGATCTGCTGACCGTTGGCGGGCTTCGAGTAGTCGAAGTCGGGAGCCACGTTCAGCGCCTTGAGCGCGGCCTCGGCGTTCTGGCCAGCGAAGACTTTTCCCTTCCCTACTGTCTGTACGCCGGATCCGGAGCCGAACAGCTCATCGTTGAGTTTTTTGAACTCGGCCTGATCGTCAGCCAGACTCGGTGTATCGGTCGGCTTCTCGCCCGCAACCACCGCTCCCTGCTCGACTAGCTTGTGAAGCGCGCGCAGGACTGGAAGGGACATGTGTTTGCTGTACTTGTCGAGCGCGAGGATCCGGTAACGCATGCCAGAATCGGTGGTGATGTTTCCGCCCCTGACAGTGATATTGTGAATCAGACCGTCAGCGTTGATGTAATCGAAGTTATAGCCCGCGGGCACATCAGGACTGGAGTTGGCGAAGAGGGCCGTGATGTTGGAGTCCTCGCCGTAGAAGTAGATCACGTCGGCGGCGAATTTTCCCTGTTGCAGAAGGAACGAGTTACGGGCCAGGTAGCCGGTCCAGACGTTGGCCTGTTCGGCCCAGGTTTCATTGCGGTTGAACCACTGGCCGCACGGCCCGAGGCTGAGGCCGGGAGCCTTGTCGATAAGCGGCTGATGGGCAGACTCGTGAATCACGAAGCGATTGATGCCGTTGAGGAATTCCTGGTCGGCTGTGGGCTTGAGAGTGGCGGGCGACCATGCCCACGCCGTCGAACTATCACAAGAGGTCATGGATTCTGCAGCGGCGATGTTCTGGCCGTAGATGTGCGCGACAGAGGCTGACTCGCGGTCGTCGGCGTTATAGCCATACGTGGGCTTGTTGATGCCGGGCTTCTGGACCCACATCGCGCTCATGGGAATGTCGTCGAGCTTCTTCACTTCCATGCCATCAGCAATGAAGGCCCGGCCCGACTCGTGCGACTCGCCGTAGTGGCCCATGCCGCGTTCCTTGAGCGAAGCCTGCACCTGGCCGTAGTGTTCATCAGCGGTAAGGTCTGCGATGGTCTTGCGGAGGTCCCAGAGGAACTGGTCGCTGGCCTGCGCGCTCTCGACAATGCGGCCCGCAAGCACCGGCATCCAGGGGCGCGGATCGTAGCCGCGACGCTTGGTGAACTGCTCGATCATGTTGTCAGTCCAGTTCTGTGCGCCGGCTTCCCAGCTGTCAGTGATCACGTAGCGGATGCCGCGCTTGCCGATCATGTCGGCGCCCACGGTCTCCTTGTAGCTGTCGAGATAGCCGTTCATGTAGTTCTTCACGTACGCGGCGTTAAGCTTGTCAACTTCGAGCCCCGTCGCTTCTTTCGTGGCTGGGTGGTTGGTAATGCCAAGCAGCGAATAGCCGAAACGCAGAACGACCCAGCGACCCTGGGGCGGCGTCCAGTCGAGCGAGCCGTCGGGACGGATCTTGCTGGTAAGGTCGACGACGTCGCCCTTGCCGATTGCGTCGTGGGGAGTGAAGTCGGAGGTGGCCAGGCTGTAGAGATCCCACATCGGGTTGAAGGCGGCCTTCTCTTCAAAGTGATTGACGCGCGCGCCTGGATGCAGGACCAACTCGGCGATCAGATGATCGGTCGGGGGCGGCGCGCTCGGCATGCCCATGCCTGCGAATGGATTCGGCGGGACAGGCTGTGTCTTGAAAGTTACGCGAAAATACTTCGCGATGACCGGCGCAAACGCGAGGGTGTGTTGGGTGGAACCGGTCTTGGGAATGTCGACGACCACGCGAAAATTCTGCCGGTCGTCGCTGGCTTCAAGGGCCTTTCCACTATCGCCGCCTGGAGGAAGAAATACGTCCATCGCGTTCCTTTTGCCGGAAACAATAGTGATGGCGCGGATGGCTTCGGGCTGCGCGAATTCATATTGAATCCAGGCCTTGGCGCCCATTTCCTTTGCCATGGGCAGGGCGACGGTTTTGACCAGGTCGCCATCGCTGAGCAAGGCGGGATCGATGGTGCCACCGCTAGTCGTGATCTTCGGCTGTAGCGATTCGAGCGGAACGTCGGTTGCGGCTTCCTTGTAGGCAATCACCGCGGAATCTGCGTAGTACTCCGGCGCATTGAACCCCGTACCCAGCATGTCGCCGAGATCTTCGATGCCGAGATTCTGGAAGGCGCCGGTGTTAGAGGGCGGGTGCGCGAGCGTGCCTGTGAAGGGCTTGCCGCCTTCAATGCGGGTTTCGCTCCACACGTATTTCTTCATCGCCTCTTTGGCGGGAACCCAGGGACCGCCCGTCTCACTCCATCCGGGAGAGCCGGCAATGGCTTCCTCGAGGCCGAGTTGATCAGCCAAGAGGGTGGCAGACTTGAAAGCGTCCTTCCACTCCGGCGTCATGTAGGCGAGACGCTTTTCAACCACCTGGGGCGTAAGCATGGAAGCATCGAAATTCTGAAAGCCGCCGAGTCCGGCACGGTTCATCCATTCCTCGTCGAGCTTGATGCCTTCCTTGGTGATGTTGCCGTTCATCCAGTGCCACCACACTCGGGGTCGTGCGCTGGCGGGAGGATTCTCGAATCCGCTCTTGAGAGGATCGGTGCTGCTCTGGGCCATCGCGGCGCTCCCGGCGAGTACGAGCGGCAGGACGGCGCAAATGCAATAGTTCGCGAGGCGGCAGGAACGAACATCGGGTGAACGACTCATATGTGTATTCAATCTCCAATCTCGAAACAAAACGGCGGTTGCCCGCCAGGGCGCCTGAACCGGCAAGCATGCGACAGTCTGCGGGATCAACATCCATAGAGAGATCCTGTCGCAGCAGTTGAATTAGCTATTGAAACAAGTTCCCGTTTGCATTGTCCAGAGAAATATGGACTGCCCTAGTAAGTCGCGCGGCCGCCGCTCAGGTCGAATACCGCCCCTGTAGTGAACGAGTTCTCTTCCGAAACGAGCCACGCCACCATCGCGCTCACCTCGTCTACCTCGAGGAAGCGCCCGCGGGGAATCTTCGAAAGCATGAAGTCGATATGCTCCTGGGACATCTGATCGAAAATGCGGGTGCGCGCGGCGGCCGGGGTGATGCAATTGACAGCGATATTCTTGTCGGCGGTCTCTTTTCCCAGAGATTTGGTCAATGCGATCACGCCCGCCTTCGACGCGCTGTAGGCGGAGGCATTTGGGTTGCCCTCTTTGCCGGCAATGGAGGCAACATTCACGATGCGTCCGTAGCCCGCACGCAGCATGTGCGGCAGGACGGCGCGACAGCACAGAAACACGCCCACAAGGTTGATATCGATGACCTGCCTCCACGTTTCGACGGGGTAATCCCAGGTCTTGTGGTTGGGTCCGGCGATACCTGCGTTTGCGACCAGGATGTCGATCTTGCTGTGCCTGTCGAGGGTTTCGGTTGTGGCGGCAGCCACGCTCGCGTCATCGGAGACGTCGACGACGTTGGCCGAGAGGACATGGTCTCGTCCTAGTTCCGCTACCGTTCTTGAGAGGAGTTTCGCGTCACGGTCCCAGAGCGAAACGGACGCACCGGAGTCGAGAAGCCGCCTCGCAACGGACAGCCCGATCCCTTGCGCCGCTCCAGTAACAACGGCGTGACGGTTGTTAAGGTCAATCTGGTTCATGGATCCTCGGTGAAATTTCAAATATCGTCTTGTTGCCCGGCTTTATGAACTCGTCGTCCGTTCCGGATTGATAGCCACACGCGAGAAGAAACCGGGTACTCCCCGCGACTGTCCCCGTATGCGAAACAGGGCTCCCGCCAATGCTCCATCTTCGTCCCTGGTGTCTCCTCCGGCAGTGGTGATGTACAGGTCGGAATAATCCGCTCCGCCGAAAGCCAGGCTCGAGACCTTGCGTACCGGCAAGCCAATCCGTCTTTCAATCGTTCCATCCGCATTCATGCGGACGATCGATGCTCCATCCCAAAGCGCCGACCAGAGGCGGCCGTCAGCATCGAGCGTGGCGCCGTCCGGAAGTCCGTCGGCGTCATGGAAGCGCGCATGCACGCGCTGATTGCTGATTGCACCATCTTCGGCGTTGTAATCGAAGAGGTAGATTTCATGGGCAAAGGAATCGGTGTAATAGAAGCCCTTCTGGTCGAGAGTGAAGGCCATGCCGTTCGAGCAGCCGATGCCTTCCAGGACCACATGGAGAGAGCCGTCGGTGTCGAGGCGGTAGAGTCTTCCCTTGCCTGCCGGGCTGGACATGGTGCCGCAGAAGACCCTTCCCGCAGGATCGGCGATCACATCGTTGAATCGAGACAGTCTCTCGACTTCGATGTCGGGGACGATTTCGGTGAACTCTCCGGCCCGCCAGATTCCGATCGTGCCGCGATCCATGAAGAGGAGGAGAGAACCGTCGCTCTGGATCGTGAAGCCTCCGACGGGTCTGCCTTTGTAGCAGGGCTCATGGACTCCCGACGCAGGATCATAACGAAAGATGCGGCCGTTCGGAATATCGCACCAATACAGCCGTTTTTCGAGCGGATGCCAGAGCGGATTCTCGCCGGTCGCGCAGGCATAGTCCGCGATCAACTCGAGGTTCGCTTGTTCGCCGTGGCTGGCTGGCTCAATTTGCATTTCGTTGGCGCCGGACTGGAACTCCGGCAAAAGAACTATAGCGGATCAGACCTCCCGTCTCGGAGTCCCGCACCGGTTTCCCCACTCCCGCGCTAGCGGCAGAGGAAGTCGAAGTCGCAGCCCTGGTCGGCTTGCAGAATGTGATCCTCGAAGAGGCGGGCGTACCCGCGCGTTGGCCTCGGCACGATGTGAGAACGAGGCCGCCGAAGCATTGGCTGCTTGCCAGGCGGTCAGACGCGCCGCGAGTTCGGCTTCGTCGATGAGGAGATCGATGCGGCGGGCTTCGACGTCGAGGCAGATGCGATCGCCGGTTTCGACGACGGCCAGCGGTCCGCCGACCGCCGACTCGGGCGCGATGTGGAGAACAATGGTGCCGAAACGCGGTGCCGCTCATGCGGGCATCGGAGATGCGGACCATGTCCCTGACTCCCTGGCGCGCGAGGCGCAGCGGGATGGGCAGGTAGCCGGCCTCGGGCATGCCGGGGCCGCCCTGGGGACCGGCGTTGCGAAGCACAAGGACATCGTCGGGAGCAACGTCGAGGTCGGGAAGGTCGATGCGGCCGGCCAGGTCCTCGAGCGAGTCAAAAACGACCGCACGGCCGGTGTGGCGGAGAAGGCCGGGCGAGGCAGCGGAGTGCTTGATGACCGCGCCCCGCGGAGCAAGATTGCCATGGAGGATGGCCATGGCGCCTTCCTTCTTGAGAGGTTCGGCGAGAGTTCGGATGACGTCCTGCCTTGGGACTGACTCGGCGTTGGCGATAGAGTCCGAGAGCGGCTGGCCCGAAACGGTGGGCGTCGACATGTCGAGCCGCGGCGCGAGTTCGCGCAGGAGTGCGGGCATGCCGCCGGCATGGTGGAAATGCTCCATGTAATGCGCGCCCGCTGGCTTGAGGTTGAGCAGGACGGGGATCTCGCGGCCCAACTGGTCGAATGCAGCGAGGTCGAACGGAACGCCGGCGCGGCCCGCAATCGCGGTGAGGTGGATGAGCGCATTGGTGGATCCGCCGATGGCCTGGAGGACGATGCAGGCGTTGCGAACCGAAGCGGGAGTGATGAGATCGCTTGGCCGGGGCGAGCCTGCGATCGCCATCTCGGTAGCCCGCTTGCCGCTGGCTTCGGCAATGCGCCGGCGGTCTGCGTGGGTGGCCGGCGCGGTAGCGGACATGGGCAGGGAGAGACCGAGCGCTTCGATGATGCAAGCCATGGTGCTGGCGGTGCCCATCACGCCGCAGGTTCCCACTGTCGGACAGAGGCGGCCGCTGACGAGTTCGATTTCAGCGACGTCGACAGAGCCGGCGCGGTGCTGTGCCCAGAAGCGGCGACAGTCCGTGCAGGCGCCGAGGACTTCTCCGCGGTGATGGCCGACGAGCATGGGACCGGTCGGGAGCACGACGGCGGGGAGGTCGACGCTGGCGGCGGCCATCACCTGGGCGGGGAGGTTCTTGTCGCAGCCCCCGATCAGGACGACGGAGTCCATCGGCTGGGCGCGGATCATCTCCTCGGTGTCCATGGCGAGCAGATTGCGCAGGAACATCGAGGTGGGGTGGGCGAAGCTCTCGGCGATGGAGATGGTGGGGAACACCATGGGCAATCCGCCGGCGAGCAGGACGCCGCGCTTGACACTCTCGATCAGGTCGGGCACATTGCCGTGGCACGGATTGTAGTCGCTATAGGTATTCGTGATGCCGACGATGGGACGATCGAGCGCATCGTCGGAGAAACCCATGGCCTTGATGAAGGCTTTGCGCAGGAAGAGCGAAAACTCCGCGTCGCCGTAGTTGGTCAGCCCCTTATACAGGCCCTTTGTCATATGGATGACTCCCTTCGTTGCTCGTCCTGCCTCTTACGAGCATAAGGGAGATAGCCCGGCGACAGGTCAATCCCTGCCGCCGGGTGATCGCGCGGCGCCTACATCAGCCGCGAGTGGCTTCAAATAAAAACCAAATACGACGCTGGGTCTGGTCGATCCAGTTCTCGAGAAGACTCGCAGTGGCAACGTCTCCCGCATCGTCGCAAAGACTGTGGACTGCGCGCATGCGCAAGACCAGGGCATTTTCATCTTCGCGGAGTTCGCTCAACATGTCGGCAGGATCAACATAATCCGCGTCATTGTCCGGTGTGCGTTGCAGCCGGGCAATGTGTCCGATGGAACGTATCGTCGTTCCGCCAATCTTCCGTACGCGTTCGGCAATATCGTCGGTCATCGCAAAAATCTGATCCGCATGTTCATCGAGAAGAAGATGGTAGTCGCGGAAGTGCGGTCCGCTCATGTGCCAATGAAAGTTCTTCGTCTTCAAATAAAGGACGAAGACGTCCGCGAGCAGAGCGTTCAGAGCCCCCGAAATGTCCTTGACTGCTTGAGGATCGATGTCGCTGGGTGTGTTCAATGGGGCTTTTTGGAGGGCAGCTAGTTCAGTTGCATTCGGCATAGTTCGTTATCCTTTCTCCAGGGTTCAGATTTGTTACAGGTCTTCGGCGTCGGCCGCCGATTCAGGTTCGTGTCAGGTTGGAAGCGTAGGGTTCACTCTTACTTCAATACCTTCGTTCAGCCTGATTCATCCATTGGTCAGTCGAGAATCCACGCTCGCTCGTTTTTAGATGCTTGCACAACAATTTCGCTTCGACTCTTTGCCGCTCGCTGCATTCGCTCTTCAAGTAAATCCAGACTCGTCAGTGTTGTAGCGCGGTTGAACCTGGGACCGTTTGAAAAGGCTCATCAGCGGGTATAAAAGCAATGGGCATCCCGGGAAAGATGGTTCGAAGCCACCGGGCGCACTCATCCATGCCTGCTTCCTCTGAGACTTCATGTCCCAGCAGGATCAGGGCCTTGTGGCGTCCTTCAGCGGCCGCGTCCTGGACATACGGAACCGTCTCCCATTCGCGAGATTCTCCGGCGATCAGGAGTTCGACCTCGTCCTGCTGGAGAGCCTTGATCTGTTTGTCGGACCCAGCGGCTCCCGGAAGAAGCGCAACCTTGGTAACCGGCATGGCGGGGTCGCCAACGATGCGGATAGCGCGAGCCCCGGTGCGAGCCTGCAGAGAGGCCGCCACCTGGCCAACGGTCGTGGGTGGCAGCGTGAACAGATGCGGGATTGGTTTTGCTCTGATAGGGCTTCCATCCGAACTGCTCGACCATCCCGGCCAGGATGCCATCGGGCTGCCGCAGATGCCAGGTATCGTGAAAGCGCCAGACGACCAGGTGGTGTTCGCGTATGTAGGCGAGTTTTTGCGTGAGGACGGGATCAGATGCGAGTGGCGATTGATCATCAAGGTGGTTATAGAAGGTCGGCTCGTGCGTAATGATCAGGTTCTTGCCCGAAGCGACCGCCTTTTCCAGGACGGAGTAAGTATCCATGAAGGTAGTGGCGATGCCAGTAACCACAGTAGCCGGATCTCCAGCCTTCAACGTATCGACGGTATCGGGAGGGGGTGTGGCGCCCGTGGCCGCAATGACGCGCTGCATGACCTCTGCCGCGGTGAGAGTCTGGCTTGCGCCTTGCGCTGCTGCTGACGCGGTGAAGATCAGGATCAGAAGAACCAGGATCGTGGCGAGATACGTTCTGCTTCGGACCACAATGCCTCCGATGGAATTCCTGCCAGAGAATTCTATCCGACCGCGTTACACATTCCTGACGCCCGGGATTTTCGCCTTTGGGTTGACATTCTACCCGAAGAAGCGGATACTTGGGTCGGATGACTACCCGAGACAACGCCGAAGACCGTATTTCTTTGTTGCAGGGCACGCTGGACCTGCTGATTCTCAAGACCCTTCTTCTGGGACCGTGCCATGGCCAGGGTGTGGCTCGTTCGATTCAGCGTCAGTCGGAGGAGGTACTCTTTGTCGACCACGGTTCGCTCTACGTGGCGCTGCAGCGGCTCGAGGACAAGAATTGGATTCGCGCAAAATGGGGCGTAAGCGAGAACAATCGCAAAGCGCGGTTTTACTCATTGACACCCAAGGGCCGCGAGCAGCTTATGGAGAAGACCAGCGAATGGCGGCGGATGACGCGCGCCATGGGTCTTATTCTCGATTCCGGCAACGGGCCGCAGGGCGAGGAGGCGTGACCATGTTCCAGCACAAGCGAAGTGCAAAGGATTTCGCCGACGAAATCAAGGCCCACCTTGAATTGGAAGCCGACGACTTGCAGAGCGAGGGATTGAGCGACGCTGAAGCCCGCCGGAAGGCGCGTCTGGAGTTTGGCAATGTCACCACGGCCCAGGAGCGTTTCTACGTGAAAGGCCGATGGGTGGGTCTGGAAAAAGTGCTGCGCGACGTGCGATTCGCATTGAGGTCGCTGCGGCAGAGCCCGGGGTTCACAGTCACGGCCATCCTGACCCTGGCGCTTGGCGTGGGGGCCAACACCGCGGTCTTCAGCGTAATGAACGCGGTGCTGCTGCGGTCCCTGCCGGTTTCGGATCCGGATCGCGTGGTGTATCTCCGAACCTCGAATCCGCCGCGTGGAACCGGCACCATCGATTCCAACGAGACATTCTCTTACTCGGTCTACGATGTGATGCGGCACCAGTCCCAGGGGCTTTCAGCGGTGATCGCCTACGTGCCCTTGTCGGGCAGTAAGGTATCCGTCCGGTTTGGCCCGCAGCCGGAAGAAGCAGAAGGCGACATGGTAAGCGGCGCCTTTTTTTCCGGCCTTGGCGTAAAGCTGACAGAGGGCCGCGGCTTCAGCGAGGAAGATGAGCGCAGTCACGCGCCGATCGCCGTCCTCAGCTATAACTACTGGACGCGTCGCTTTGCGCGAAAACCCGACGTGCTGGGCCAGACTCTCTATGTGAACGGCGTCGGTATGACGATCGTCGGAGTCGCGGCGCAAGGCTTTGAAGGCGCCGAGGCGGGCGGGTCAACCGATTTCTGGATTCCGCTGCAGAGCCGCCAGGAACTGAATGCATGGGGTAACCCTCCGGACGATGGCAAGATTTACATCGCCGACCCGACATGGTGGTGCCTCCGTCTGATTGCGCGCGTTGCGCCGGGCGTAACCAGGGCCCAGGCTCTCGCACAACTGCAGCCCATCTTTCAGACGGGCGCGTATGTGGGCCTCGGCTCGCCCATGAAGGGCGAGAAACTCCCGGTGCTGAGTTTCATCGATGCGAAGAACTTCCCCGGGTATGACGAGCAGTACGGAAAGCCGCTGCGCATCCTGATGGCGATGGTGGGACTTGTGTTGCTGATCGCGCTGGCCAACGTGGCAATGCTGCTGATGGCGCGGAACGCGAATCGCCAGCGCGAATTCTCAGTGCGGCAGGCGCTGGGTGCGGGACGCTTCGAACTGTTTCGGCAATTGGCAACGGAAAGTGCGCTGCTGGTTGCAGCAGGTGGCGGCCTGGCGTGGGGCTTTGCCAAATTGTCAACGCGGCTCCTGGGAGACTGGGCGCAAATCGAAACAAGCCTTGCGCCGGACAAAACAGTATTGCTGTTCACGTTGGGAATATTGGTCGTGGCTGCCCTGGTGTTTGGCCTGGCTCCCATGCGGGTGGCCCTCGCCAGTGGAGCGGAACAGGCGCTGCGCACGTCCGCCGCAGCCTCCAACACTGATATGGGCAAATCGCGCACCGGCAAAATCGTTGTGGCTCTGCAGATGGCGCTTTGCCTTGTGCTTCTGGTAGGCGGAGCGCTGCTGGTTCGAACCTTGCGCAACCTGGAAAATACGCCGCTGGGCATGAGGATTGACGGCCTTGTCGTCTTCGGAGTGAAGCCGGACATAAAGTCGATTCCTCAAGGTGTCGCGTTTTACGTGGAACTGATGGACAAACTTCGGGCTTTGCCTGCGGTTGAGTCCGTGACCGTCATGGCGGAACGCATTGGTTCAGGATGGTCAGACAACAGCGACATGATGGTGGACGGGAAATTGCCGGAAGTGGCAAACGGCGCATCCAGAACCGTGCGCAGCAATGTGGTGGGTCCCGACTTCTTCCATACGCTGGGTGTACCGGTGCTCGAGGGACGCGACTTTTCAAACGCTGACAACGCGAGTTCGCCGCACGTGGGCATCATCAATGAGGAGTTTGCAAGACGTTTTCTGCCCGGCCAGGACCCGCTGGGTCACATCATTGGTCCCGACAAGGGACAGTACCAGATGACCGTCGTGGGCGTGGTAAAGAACCACAAATATCGCAGCATCGAAGAAGAGCCCATTCCGATGGCCTGGTACATGTACGCACAGATTCCAGTGGTCGGGCCCATGAGCGTCGAGATGCGCGTCCAAGGAGCACCGCTTGCCATCCTGCCGGCGGCGCAAAAAGTGGTGCAGCAGATGGATCCGAACCTGCCCCTGATCCGGCCCATGACACAGCGCGCCCAGTACGATCTCACCATCTCCGGGCAAATCCTCTTTGCGCGTCTCGCCGGGTTCTTCGCCATCCTGGCCATCGTTCTTGTGGCCACCGGCCTCTATGGCACGCTTGCGTATCGCGTGAACATGCGGACAGCCGAGATTGGCGTGCGCATGGCAGTCGGCGCCCGGCGCGAAGAGGTCGTTTGGATGATCTTGAAAGACAGTTTGCTTCTCACCCTGGCCGGCATGCTGATCGGCGTTCCTCTTTCAATGCTCGTGGGCCGCGCTCTCGCATCTTCCCTCTATGGCATTCAGCCACTTGATTTGGGAAGTTATGTCGCCGCAATCCTCGGAGTGGCAACAGTTGCATTGGCGGCGAGCGTGGTGCCCGCCGTGCGTGCTGCGAGCGTCGATCCTTTGAGAGCCCTCCGCGTTGAATAACTGCCGACCCCCTCGATGCCAGGAGCCGGCATGGGGACCGCCGGCCTCTTGCGAAGGATGCATCCAACGGACCGTGTGCGCTTCTCTTCCAATACACTTGCGGGAATTCGATGACGGCATCGCAATAGCCTGAACTCTTCGGATCCTCAAGCGATCGAACGCCGCATCGTCAACTCTCCATTCGCACCGACTGCTACTCAGGCATTCGCCGACACGCGCCTCAGCCTGGACTGTGACTGCGGAGTTGACAGTTTCGCGCGCCATCCTTGATAGTGAGATTACAACATAATTCAGTAGTGCATAAATATGCATTGGAGTTGGAAATGGGCGACTCACCAGCGCAGGCAAGTGGGAACTTTACCGCCGAACCAGCTTTCCGCCTTCGTCAATTGGCCAATGAGATTCGCTTCAGCGCGATGACCATGACCCATCACTCGGGGCTAGGGCACACGGGCGGTGATCTTTCATCGGCGGACATTCTGGCGACCCTTTATCTCGGAGACATCTTGAAAGTTAGGCCGGCTGATCCCGCCTGGCCTGGGCGAGACCGGTTCATCATGAGCAAAGGGCATTGTTCCGGCGCCTTCTACTCCACGCTCGCGTTTAAGGGATTCTTCCCCCAAGTGATGCTCGGTACCTACATGGATCCGCTCTCCAGGCTCAACGGCCATCCGGACAGGAACAAGCTACCGGGAATAGAAGCCAACACCGGCCCGCTCGGCCACGGACTTCCCGTTGCTGTCGGCTGCGCTCTTGCGGCACGGATGCGTGGTGAAGGCTGGCGCACCTTTGTACTTACAGGAGACGGCGAGTTGCAGGAAGGTTCCAACTGGGAGGCCGCACTGGCCGCGCAACAATATGGACTCGACAACCTAGTTGTGATCGTCGATCGCAACCGAATTCAGCAGGGAGACTTTACCGAGCAGATCATTCGCATGGATCCAATGGCATCGAAATGGGCCGCCTTTGGTTTCGCGGTAGCCGAAGTGGACGGCCACGATCACGCCGCACTGTTGGAGTGCTTTGCTAGCCTTCCTCTCGAAAAGGGCAAGCCCAGCTGCGTGATTGCCAACACGATCAAGGGGAAGGGCGTTTCTTTCGCGGAAAACAAACCCGCCTGGCATCATGGGGTACCTACCAGCGAGCAGCTCGCTCTGGCCGCAGTGGAACTCGGCGTGGAGGTTGCGCAGTGAGCACAGCCTCGACCCTTCCAGCAAACGACGCCGCGAGAAACAAGACTGTACGATTGCCGTGATGCCTATGCGAAGGCACTCGAAGCGATGGCCGAAGCAGACCCGCGCGTTTGTGCCGTCGTCAGCGATTCTGTTTCCTCCACAAAGCTCAAATCCTTCAGCCAGAAGTTTCCCGCACGATTTGTGAATGTGGGCATTGCCGAGCAGAATCTTGTGGGGGTCGGCGCGGGGCTCGCGAACGGTGGTATGGTTCCCTACGTCTGCGCTGCTTCATGCTTCATTACGGCGCGCGCGATGGAGCAGGTCAAAGTGGACCTCAGTTATTCGAAATCGAATGTGCGCTTATGCGGCATGTCGTCCGGCATGGCGTATGGAGAACTCGGTCCAACCCATCACTCCATCGAAGACCTCGCCTGGACCCGTATCATTCCCAATCTCTCGGTCGTTGTTCCGGCCGACCCGATTGAAACAGCCGCCGCCATGCACTATTCGCTCGAACATGTGGGACCCATGTTTCTGCGCATCAGCCGCATGCCCGTGCGGGCAGTTCATAGCGAGGGCTTTCAATTCAGGCTCGGCAAGGCAAACACCCTCCGCGAGGGCAATGACGTGACTCTAATGGCGAATGGTGTGATGGTTTCGCGCGCGCTTGATGCGGCAGAGTCACTGGCCAAGACCGGTATCCACGCCCGCGTACTGAATATGAGCAGCATGAGTCCCCTTGACGTGGACGCGGTCCTCGATGCTGCGCGCACCACGCGCGGAATTGTCACCGCCGAAGAAGCACTCGCTGCCGGTGGATTGGGCGGCGCGGTGGCGGAAATTCTGGCCGTGAAGCATCCCGCACCGATGCGAATCCTTGGAGTGCCGGGAGTCTTCGCTCCAACCGGCTCTGCGGAGTTTCTTCTCGAACATTTCGGACTCACTGCGCAAGGAATCCACAATGCAGCTCTCGAGCTGCTGGGAGAAAGAAAGTAGATGCCGTCCAGATTGATCCTGGCCATCGATCAAGGCACGACGAACACCAAGGCCCTGCTCTTGAACAGGTCCGGAGTACCCGTCTTCGTTGCATCCGCGCCGGTTGAGCTGATTCACTCCGAGTTTGGCCATGTTGAACAGGATCCGGAGCAGATCTGGAATTCGGTGCTTCGCGTGATCGCAGAGTCAGCGCTCTACGCGTCGCAGTCCGGGGATTCCATCGAGGCGCTCGCAATCTCCAATCAACGGGAGACAGCCACCGCATGGAATGCTGCGACGGGCGGTCCGATTTCCAATGCCATCAGCTGGCAATGCCCTCGTTCGGCGGAGATTTGTTGTCGTCTGGCGCCACATGCCGAGTTGATTCGCGCGAAGACGGGCCTTCCCCTGGCGACTCTCACGAGTGCAGGTAAATGGGCATGGCTGATGGAAAACGACTCAAACGGGCAGACCCTTTCGGAAGCCGGGACCCTGCGTTTCGGCACGATCGACAGTTGGCTCGTTCATAAACTTACCGGCGGCTCAGTGCATGCCACAGATTTTTCCAATGCATCGCGAACTGGACTGCTCAATCTCGAAACACTCACCTGGGATGGCGATCTGCTGGATCTCTTCGGACTTCCGCCGCATGCGATTCCGGAGCTGCGATCTTCCTCGGGATCGTTCGGAGTATGCTCTGGTGTTCCCGGCCTCGATGGCGTCCCAATTCTGGCGGCGATTGGGGATTCACATGCCGCAATGTTTGGCCACGGGCAATACAACGCGGGGACTGTCAAGGCAACTTATGGGACGGGTTCGTCTCTCATGGCATTGACGCCGGGCCTGCCTGCCGACACACCAGTTCTGGCGCGAACCATTGCCTGGTCGATTGACGGCAAGACCCAATTCGCCCTCGAAGGAAATATCGCGATGACCGGCTCAGCGGTGCAATGGGTGGGAGAATTCCTTCGTCTGGCTGATCCTGCGCGCGAAGCCGCCGACCTTGCCGCAACAGTCCCTGATGCCGACGGCGTGTATTTTGTTCCGGCGATGGTCGGCCTGGGAGCCCCATACTGGGACGCATCCGTGCGAGGAACGATCACCGGGCTGAGCCGCTCGCATACCTCGGCCCATCTTGCGCGCGCATCGATCGAAGCAATCGCGTATCAGGTGGCCGACGTCTTCCATGCGATGGAAGAGGCAGGGAACACAAGAAGTTCCTGCGCTTCATGCCGATGGCGGGGCTACGCGTAACAGTCTACTCATGCAATTCCAGGCAGATATTCTTGGCCGCCCCATTCTCCGGTCGGGCACTGCGGAACTTTCTGCATTGGGAGCATCCTTGCTCGCCGGGCTTGCGCTCGGATGGTGGAACAACCTTGCGGAAATTGCTGATCTTCCTCAAACCGTCGACCAGTTCGCGCCTGCAATGGCAGAAGCCGATCGCAAACGCAGTTATGCGGGTTGGAAAGCGGCAGTTGCACGTGCGCGCTTGAATCCGGAGGCTGACGCATGAACGATGTTGCGGAAGAGGTCATCCTTGAAGCGCGAGCCATCACCAAGCGCTATCCGGGCACCCTAGCCCTCGACGCTGTCACCTTGCGCGTCTATCGAAACCAGGTCAATGTCCTGATTGGCGAGAACGGCGCGGGCAAGTCGACTCTGATGCGCATCCTCGCCGGAGTTGAGTTCGCCGATAGTGGTGAATTGTTGCTCGAGGACAAGCCGATTCGCGTTCGCTCGCCTCGCGACGCTGCTGCGCTCGGAATCTCCATCGTGCACCAGGAGCTTTCAGTACTGCCGAATCTCGATATCAGCGAGAACGTATTCGCCGGCCGTGAGCCTGTGAAAGCCGCGGTTCTGCTCGATCGTCAAACGGAAGATTCGCGTTCCGCCCGGGCACTGGCTAGCCTGCGCAAGCCGATGCTGGTCCGCACGAAAACGGCGCAGCTCTCGCTGGGATGCCGACAGATCGTTGAGATTGCCCGGACGCTTGATCAAGGAGCCAGGATCCTTATTCTGGATGAACCGACGTCCGCACTTTCCTCGACAGAGACCGATTCCCTCTTTCAAGTTATCCACGACTTGAAACACTCGGGCGTGACGATCATTTACATTTCCCACCGTCTCCATGAGTTGCTCCATCTGGGTGATTGGTTCACTGTCCTGCGCTCTGGCCGTATCGTTGGCCACGCGCCTCGCATCGAGGTTTCTCGCAACTGGATCGTGGAACGCATGTCGGGCCGGGCTGTAAGTGAGATCGCCGACGATAGACCCCCACTGGTTAACGCCCCCATACTCCTGACTGCCGAGGAAATCACGCTCGGCGCGTCAGGTGCGGATGAAGCTCCGCAGTCTCCTTTGCATGCTGTGAGCTTCACGCTGCGCAGGGGAGAGATTCTCGGCATCTACGGTTTGCTTGGCGCCGGAAGAACCGAATTGCTTGAGTCCCTCGCAGGGGCTCGGCGACTGCTCAGCGGCTCCATCGTCGTGAATGGCATCCAGACTCATATTTCCACCGTTTCGGATGTGGTTAAACATGGCATCGTGCTTGTACCTGAAGACCGCCAGCGCGATGGCCTTATTCCAGAACTCTCGATCCGCGAGAACATTGCCATCGGGACTATGCGGGGACTTTGGCTTTCCCGTGCACAGCAGATAGCTCACGTACGAAGACTAGCGAAGGAGCTGAATATCGCGGCCCGAGATCTCGAATTGCCGGTTACATCGCTTTCCGGCGGTAATCAGCAGAAAGTTCTTATCGCTCGGTGCCTGATGCGCAACCCGGCACTCCTTTTGCTCGATGAACCGACGCGCGGAGTCGATGTGGGGGCCAAGGAAGAAATCTATGCCATTCTTCGCCGGCTGGCGGCCAAAGGAATTGGCATTCTGTTTACTTCTTCGGAGATTGAAGAGACACGCGCACTTGCCGATCGTGCTCTTGTTCTCTGCCAAGGCCGCATCTCTGCAGAGTTCTCGCGTAACGAAATATCCGATGAAGCGCTCTTTGCGGCTGCCAGTCCCGTCGTCAACACAGCGCCGATTCGATCTTCGGGAGTTCAGTTAGCATGACAACTGCCACGCGCCCGCAGAATCGTTCTGACCACCTTGCGCAGTCCTCCATCCGAACACTTCTGTTTGTTCTTCGGGCGCGCGCCGTCTTTGTCCTTATTGCCCTTCTCGTCCTGTTCTCGGCGTTGGCCCCATCGTTTCTCACCACCAACAATCTCGCCATCCTCTCGAAGCATGTAGCGATCTCGGCAATTCTGGCCATTGGCATGACCTTCGTCGTCCTCACCGGAGGCATTGATCTTTCTGTGGGGTCATTAGCCGGCCTTGGCGGAATGGTCGCGGGATATCTGCTGACACAAGGCATGGTCATTGCTGGAGTCGTTCACTATCCTCCCGTCGTCGTCGTAATTCTCATAACACTACTGGTCTGCCTAGTTGTGGGTCTATTGAATGGCTGGCTCGTCGCCAAGGCGGGAGTCGCGCCGTTCATTGCAACACTAGGAACGCTGTACATCGCTCGCGGCGCGGCATTGCTCATGTCCAACGGGAGGACGTTTCCGGATCTCGCAGGTCAGATGGCGCGCGGTAATACAGGCTTTCCGCGCCTCGGCCAAAGTTCCATGGCAGGGGTGCCTCTACCCGTCTGGATCATGCTCACGCTCTTCGTACTTGCCTGGTTGATTGCCGCAAAGACGCCTCTAGGGCGGCACGTCTACGCGGTCGGAGGCAACGAACGGGCCGCGCGGCTCGCCGGCATTGAAGTACCGCGTGTCAAGATCTTCACCTATCTAGCCTCTTCCCTTTGCGCCGCGTTGGTCGGACTGATCATCGCTTCACAACTGGAAGCGGCTCATCCGGCAACCGGCGAGAGTTTCGAACTGAATGCCATCGCCGCCGTAGTTCTCGGTGGCACATCCTTGATGGGCGGACGTGGCTCCATCCCCGGTTCGCTTATCGGAGCGTTCGTCATTGGGGTGCTCTCCGACGGGCTTGTCATGCTCGGCGTCTCCGAGTTCTGGCAAATGGTCATCAAAGGTTCAGTGATTGTTCTGGCTGTCGCGGTGGATCAACTGCAATCGAGACTGCAGGCGCGATTCCTGCCATATTTGCAAACGCCCAATGCTGAGGGAGTAGAGTGATGCCGCGGTGTGCGTGCCTTTTCGCAATGACGGTGGGCAGCTTTCTGACGATGACATCCTCCGCATGCCATCGTGCAGAAATGTCGCGACCGCTTATCGTCATCATCGTTCCTTCGCAAGACAACCCTTTCTTCAAGGCCGAAGCCGATGCGGCCGCAGCGCGCGGGCTGGGCCTTGGATTTCGCGTACGGGTGGATGCGCATGATGATGATGCCTATCGCCAGGACAACCTGATCGATTCCGCGATCGCGTCCAATGCCGCGGCCATCATTCTTGACAATGCCGGCGCAGACTCATCCGTTGCAGCCGTGCGCCGGGCAACCCTCGCCGGAATTCCCTGCTTTCTCATCGACCGGGAAATCGAGGCCGATGGTATCGCCAAAGCTCAGATCATCGCAGACAACAACCAGGGCGCCCGAATCGTCGCAGAGGAATTTGCTCGCGCCATCGGGTCACAGCCGGGCGACTACGCCGAACTGCTGGGCCGCGAATCTGACACGAACGCACAGGTACGCACGCGGGCCTTCCACGGCGTCCTTGACGCGCAGGCTACCTTGCATCGCGTGGCCGTGCAGTCTGCCAACTGGTCACAGTCTGAGGCCTTCCAGAAGACAGAAACGATGCTGCAGGCTCACGCGACGATTCGCGGCATCATCGCCGGCAACGACACGATGGCTCTCGGCGCCGTCGCTGCGGTGAAGTCATCCGGGTTAGATGGGGTTGTGATTACTGGCCTTGACGGAAGCCCGGATGCGATCGCAGCCATTCGCTCGGGAACTCTGCGTGCCACCTCGCTTCAGCCGGCTGTCCTGATCGCCCGCCTCGCTGTTGAAGAGGCGCATCGGTTTCTTCACACAGGCAGCACAGGCAAGCCGGAACGGCAGATCATTCCATGCGATCTCGTCACCCGGAAAAACGCAGACGACTATAGCAACTTTGAGAAGGTGAGGTAAACGCAGATGTCCGGAACGCTGGCAGTGATCCTGGGAAACCGCGACTTCTTTCCAGACGCGCTCATCTCTGAAGCTCGTCGCGATCTTCTCAAGGTCTTCAAAGAATTGTCCGTCGAGCCTGTCTGGCTTACCGAAAACGATTCGAAACTTGGTGCTGTCGAGACCTGGGCCGATGCTGTCAAGTGCGGTGAACTGTTTCGAGCGAATCGCCATCGCATCGATGGCATTCTCGTGTGCCTGCCCAATTTTGGAGACGAGAAGGGTGTGGCGGATGCGATTCGTCTCTCGGAGCTGAATGTGCCGATCCTGGTTCAGGCATGTCCCGATGATCTCGACCAGTTTGGGCTGGCGCGGCGCCGCGATGCCTATTGCGGGAAGATTTCTGTTTGCAATAATCTGCGCCAATATGGCTACAAGTTCTCGCTGACGCGAAACCACACAACCTCGCTGTCTTCCGAACTCTTCGAAGAGGAGTTGAGAAACTTCTTCGCCGTATGTCGCGTAGTGCGAGGGATGCGCCGGGTACGCATCGGCGCCGTGGGTGCGCGGCCCAACGCGTTCAACACAACGCGCTATAGTGAAAAGCTCCTTGAAGCCTCTGGAATTTCGGTCAACACGATCGACCTCTCAGAGGTGTTTGGAAGTGCATCTTTGATTGCCAACCAGGACGACAGAGTCAGGCAGCGCGTTGAACAGATTCGCGCTTATGCTGACAGTTCGACCGCTCCAATTGAGTCATTGAACAGGATGGCGAAATTTGCAATCGTCATCGACGACTGGATGTCCTCGCTCAGTATCACCGCGACCGCGATTCAATGTTGGAGTTCCATGCAAAAAAATTACGGCGTCAACGTGTGCACGATCATGAGCATGATGTCGGAGCAGATGATGCCCTCGGCCTGCGAAGTGGACATCGCCGGAGTGGTCAGCATGTATGCTCTACAACTGGCCAGCGGCAGGCCCAGCGCTCTTGTGGACTGGAACAACAACTACGGCAACGACCCTGACAAGTGTGTCCTTTTTCATTGCGGCAACTGGGCCAAGGACTTCCTTCCCGACATTCGCATCGGCACCGCTCCCATCCTCGGCACCATGCTGGGCGAAGAAAATACGGTCGGTGCATTAGCCGGCCGCACTCCTGCTGGTCCCATGAGTTTTGGCAGAGTCAGCACCGATGATACCTCGGGCAAGATCCGCGCATATTTCGGTGACGGATACTTTACCGACGATGCGCTTGAAACGTTTGGAACCCGCGCCGTCGTCCAGATTCCGAAGTTGCAGGAACTGATGCAGTTCATCTGCCTGAATGGTTTCGAGCACCATGCCGCAATGACCACAAATCATTGCGCGGCGCCAGTTGCGGAGGCCCTGGGCAAATACCTCGGCTGGGATGTGTATCGGCACATCTCAGCCCAACAGTAGGCTGACTTATGTCACGACTGGATGAAGTCCGCCTGATGGCCAAGGTCGCGCGCATGTACTACGACCAGGGAATTCGCCAACAGCAGATCACGGAGCGGCTCAATATTCATCAGTCCAAGGTTTCTCGCATGCTCAAACGGGCGCGGGAAGCGAACATCGTGCGTATCAGCGTAGCTACGCCAGCAGGCTTCTTTCCTGATTTAGAGGACGCGCTCGAGAGCCGGTTTGACCTGAAAGAGGCAATAGTCATCGACTCCGATGGAGAGGAGGAGCGCGTCGTTCGCGATCTCGGCGCTGCGGCCGCCTTCTACGTCGAAACAACGATAAAGCCGCAGATGGTCATAGGCATTTCCTCCTGGAGCCGATCGCTTTTTTCGATGGTGGACACTCTGCACCCGGGCACCGCGGGCGCAGGCGGAAAGGTCGTCCAGATTCTTGGCGGCGTGGGCAATGCCAGCACCCAATACCAGGCGATGCTTTTGGCGCAACGCCTGGCGGCGCTGATAGGCGCATCGCCCGTTCTGTTGCAGGCGCCTGGCGTCGTAGGATCCCCTGAGGCCAAAGCAGTGTTGGTCAAGGATGCCGCCGTGGAAGAGGCATCAAGGCTCTTTTCCAAACTCGATCTTGCGCTGGTTGGAATCGGATCTCTTGAACCGTCAGCTCTTCTGGCAAGCAGTGGGAATATCTTTTCGGTTGAGGAACGGCGGCAGTTGTGCCGCTCCGGCGCTGTTGGAGACATCTGCTTCCAGTTCATTGACAAGCAGGGCCGGTTGGTCGACTCACCGCTCATGAAACGCGTGATCGGCATCGATCTTGCCACCCTGAAGTCCGCACCGCGGGTCGTAGGAATTGCCGGGGGCGAATCGAAGGTCCCCGCGATAATGGCGTCCCTCGCGGGCAAATGGATCAACGTCCTCATCACCGATAGACGCACCGCGGAACAACTGATCTCGACTCCAACGTAAAACCATCCCAGCACCCGGCCATCTCCCGTCTAGCGGAGGAGATTGATCTTTGCGAGGTCGACGATCTCATCGCCATGCCCGCTGAGAACAGCTTTGAGAGCGAACAAGCCAAAACCCTTCGCCTGCTCGAAGGTGATGGTCGGAGGCATCGAGAGTTCCAGCCGGCTCACCGGAACCTCGATCAGTGCGGGTCCATCGTGCTCGAGAGCCTGCTTGATCATGGGGCGAACCTGATCCGGCGTTTCAGCGGTCAGACCGAGCACACCCGCGGCCTCTGCGAGCTTCGCGAAATTTGGGTTCTGCAGGTCGGTTCCGAAATCGACAATACCGGCGGCCTTCATTTCCAACTCAACAAAAGCCAACGACTCATTCTTGAAAACGATGATCTTGACGGGCGCACGCAATTGGCGTAACGAGAGCAGATCCCCAAGCATCATGGCCAGACCGCCATCTCCTGACAGGGACACGACCTGGCGCCCCGGATGACTCACCTGGGCTCCGATCGCCTGGGGCAATGCGTTTGCCATCGAGCCGTGGTTGAAAGAGCCGAGCAGGCGTCGTTCGCCGTTCATCGTCAGGTAGCGCGCAGCCCAAATCGTCGGCGTGCCAACGTCGCAGGTAAAGATTGCATCGTCGGCGGCCAGTTCATCAAGCACGCGGACTACGTATTGCGGATGAATCGGTTTTTTGCCGCCGCCGTCCGTCGCAAGCTCTTCAAGCCCTTTTCTCGCCTTTTGATAATCCTCGAGCGAGGCCTTCAGATGCTTCTTTTCTTTGTTTTGCTGCAGTTTCGGCAGCAGAGCCGAGAGAGTCGTCTTCGTATCTCCGACGAAGCCATAGTCGACCTTGGTGCGCCTGCCCAGCTGTTCGCCGCGAATGTCGATTTGCACGATCGTGGCGTCCTTCGGATAAAACTGCTGGTAAGGAAAGTCAGTTCCAATCATGAGCAGCAGGTCGCACGTCATCATGGCGCGATAACCGGATGAGAACCCAAGCAGGCCGGTCATGCCCACGTCGTACGGGTTGTCGTATTCAATGAACTCTTTTCCGCGCATCGCATGCACGATCGGGGCATTCAGTCTCGCCGCGAGCTGAACCAGCTCCGAGTGGGCGCCCGCACAGCCCGCTCCAGCCAGGATCGTTATGTTCCTGGACTTATTGAGAAGCTTTGCTAATGCCTCGATTTCTTCTTCGGTGGGACTTACGGTTGGCTGAGGCGGAGGAAAATGCAGGCGCGGACCGTCCTCGAGAGCCTCAAGTAAGGCTACGTCTCCCGGGATCGCAACCACCGATACGCCGCGGCGCGAGATCGCCGTCTGTATCGCAATCTCAAGGGTCCGGGGCATATGCTCGGGACGAGAAATCGATTCGCAGTAATGACTGCATTGCGCGAAGAGATGTTCCGGATGTGTTTCCTGAAAATAGCCGCTTCCAATTTCATTGCTGGGAATCTGCGCGGCGATAGCGAGAACTGGAACGCGGCTGCGGTGGCAATCATACAGGCCGTTGATCAGATGAAGATTGCCGGGCCCGCAGCTGCCGGCGCATACTGCCAGCCCTCCGCTGAGATGTGCTTCGGCACCGGCTGCAAACGCAGCCGCCTCTTCGTGCCGCGTGTGAATCCATTGAATCTTCCTCCCTCTTCGAATCGAATCGGTGATTCCGTTGAGGGAGTCGCCCGAGACTCCGTAGACCCTTTCTACGCCTGCGGACGCAAGGACTTGCACAAACAAGTCCGCCACGGATTTTGTAGCCATGGGAATGCCTCTTTCTACCGCATTCTATTGTGCACGTTGACCCTCGAATAGTCAGATGTTCCCACCGCCCGACTAGCTGCCCTTAAATTTCCCTCAATCACTTGAGACCTCAATCGACCACGGCCGCCCTAGAAAGTCAGACGCGCACCGACCTGGGCAGCGAACGGAATGCCAACCGTGGTCCCGGGTCCGAAAAAGTCTCCCAATGCGCCAGCGGCCACTCTCAGTTGTTCGAGGCTCCTGATCGGTGCCGTTGCCGTACAATCCGCATTCGCGCAGATGTCAGTCACGTTTCCATCCTGCGCCTCGAGCCCGGGAACCGGGAGTGACGCGATGTTAGTTACATAATTCGCGCCTGGATTATTCCGGTTGAATAGATTGAAGAACTCAACAAACGGGGTCAACGACCAGCGATCGTGAAACGCAATCGGGCGGCTCACACGCATGTCCGCCTGGATGTATGGCGTTCCCCTGAACTGATCGAGAGACGTCGGCTCGCCATTGACGGCGATCCGACCGCTATTGTCGGCAGTGGTAATGGTGAACGGCCGACCGCTCTCGGCCTGAAACAGCGCACTCAGTTCAACCCCTCCATGGATGCGCCCAGTCCCGGCGAACACAACCCGGTGGCGTACATCCTCGCCCGATGGCCCATAGTCCCCCGGGCCAAACGGGTTGAGCGGATTGCAAACGCCGTTCACATAGTCGAAGAGTTCTCCCAGCACGCAGCCCCACGTTTGCGCCTTCGCCAAAGTGTAGTTGGCAACCAGGCTGAGGCGCGTGTTCACATTTCCCTGCAAGTGCACCAGGAGCGCGTTGTAGCTCGACCGGTTGTCAGAATGGGAGACGTTGACATTCGGAACAAACGTCGCCTGCCCGGGATCGTCGACGGGCAATAACGGCGTAAACAGGTTCGTTCCACCGGTGTAGTTGTAGCCCCGGTAAGCGTGGTTTCCCTGCTCGTGGAGGTAGTCAGCGCTCACTGCCCAATTGGGACTGAACGCATGTTCGACTCCTCCGGACGCATGGATGGCATAGGGCGTCTTATATCGGGGATCGATGAGGTTCGCCATTCCTCCCGACGCGCTTCCCGCGACACAGCCGGAATTCTCCGGGCCGTCTGGATGCTCCACCGGATCGACACACGGGCCCGGCAGCCGATTGACCGACTGGAATGCGGTCGCCCATCCCGTCTGCGCAAGATCATTGAAGTACAGCCCGAATCCAGCCCGAACGACGGTTGTGCCGCTATTGCCGGGCGCGTAGGCAAAACCGAGGCGCGGTGCGACTTGCATACGGTCGTCGTGCGGCACACCCGAAACCAAAGGGATATGGAGCGCCGTGAGCTTGAGGTATCCGGGATTTTCTGCCTGCGTATGACCCGATCCCAGAAAGAGTCCCCAGGTCGCGGAATAGCGAAGCCCATAGTTGAGGGTTAATCGACGGTTGATCCGCCATGAGTCTTGGCCATAGACCGCCAGCCGCTGTACATTCTGCGAGAATGCTCCGCCAAGGTTCGACGTCGAGGCCCCAGCGTTCATATCAGACGTGAATTGAGACGGATTGCCGATGTAGTCCGAGGGGTTTTCAGGAAATTGGTAGAGCGTCTCGGTATTTCCTGGAAACGCACCACTGAGCACCGGTTCATGAATCAAATTGACGCCGAGTTGCACCGAATGGTTCTTCTGCGCTCGGCTGATTTCGTAGCGGAGCTGATACTTCTCCTGGTTGCGGTCCGAAGGAAAGAACGTAATCGGCGTAGCAAACTGGTTGTCGCCGAATGTTTCGAAACCCGAAACCGTGAGCGACGTGGAACTGAAGGGAAAGGCCAGTGCAAACCCAAGGTTCGACGTGCGCGTCTGGGTCAGATGTAAGCCGCCAGCATTAAACACGAAGTTCCCCACCAACTTGTCGGAGAACTCGTATTGGTTGCCGATCAGCAGACTCAGGTAGTTGTTATAGGTTAGCAATCCCGTCGACGGCAGCGCACCCTGTGCAACCAGATTATTGTGCGTCGTGTAGGTATCGATCGAACTGCGCAGCCTCCATGCCGATTTTGGCGTCTCGCCCCAATCCAGGCGCAACATCCCCGTGGTGTCGCGAAACGGAATCGGCACATGCGCGGGAACTGCGATCGACGGCACCTGGGGAATCAACCCCTCCGACGCCAGGGTCGCCAGCGCATCGAACTGGGCCGTGCTGGCCGGGCTGTACACAATGCTCGCATTCTCATGGACATGTTCGAATGCGGCAAAGAACCACAGACGATCCTTCCTGAACGGCCCGCCCAGTGTGGCTACGTAATTCTGCCTAGAAAACGGCTGCTTGGGATTTGGAGCCGGATTCTCGATAGGAAATCGCGCATTCAGCGCGGCCGAGCGTTCGTAAATTACCGCTTCTCCATGGAACGCGTTCGTTCCGCTCCCGGTCGTAATCACAATCGATCCGGCCGTGGTACCGCCTGTGTCCGCATTCTCCTGCGCGGTCCGGACCGCGAACTCACGAATAGCATCAGGGGAGAAATTCTGCAGGAAGCCTCCGATATAGTCATCGGAGTTATCTCCTCCATCCACTGAAAGTTCGTTGTTCAGTCCAGAGCTTCCTCCCGTTGACACGGCGGTAATCCGCGCTTTGGTTGGGTCGGAAGGTTCTACCGGCTCAGTTCCCGGCGCGAGATAAGCGATGTTGGCGAAACTGCGTGCGGAGAGCGGCAGCGTCGAGAGGTCGCGGCTCGTGATCACACTCTGGTGAACATTGCCGGCCAACTCGATCGGTTGCGATGTGATGGAAGACCCCTCCGACTTCACTTGAACTGATTGCAGGTCCGCAGCCGGCGCGAGGGTGATCGCGATGTCGCGGACAGTGCTCACGGCCATCACTATCTCCGTCGACGCCGTCGCAAAATCCCGCGCGGAAACGGTGATCTGATAACTCCCCGGAGCGAGGCCCTCCAGCAAAAATTCTCCCTGCCCATCCGAAGAGGCACGCCGATTCTGGCCGGAATCGGGCAGCCGCATTTGGATCCAGGCCCCGGCGATGCGAGCTCCCGTGGAGTCCTGAACCAGTCCACGGAGCGATCCGCCGGCAATTTGTCCGTGGAGCGATGAAGCCATCAAAACGAAGCAAAAGAGACCGGTGCCCCTGGGCCAAAACATGCTTCTCGCCCCTTCAAAATTGCGCTCCGGACGGTTTCCGGAAGCAGGTTCTGACAGTCTATCGGAACGCACTTCTTCAAATGGAACCCGTGTGTACCCGTGACCTCCGGCTGGCTGTAGTCTGGCAGCATGAGGCGATTCCCTGTTCTTGCCGCAGGCCTTGTGGCGCTGGCCTTCAATTCCGTTCAGGCAGCCGCGCCCGTAGGGAGTGATGAGCGCGCACTTGAGCTGATCCGGGTTCTGAAGCTGTCGATCCTTCCCAAAGAGTCAGGCTACCTCGGATTGATCGGCGAGTCGGCGCAGAAGGTGGACGTGAACGGACGGCAACTGGCCGTGCAGAGCCAGGTGTATTACATGCTCACGCGCGAGAAGTCGGTGAATTACCTGCACTGGCTCGCTCCGGATGACACGCACATTCTGATCGAAGGCGGACCCGTGGACTACTTCATCTTCCATCCCGACGGCCGCGCTGAAAAGCGCACACTGGGCACCGATGTCGCCGCAGGACAGCAACCGCTGATTGCCGTGCCTGGAGGATGCTGGAAAGCCTTGCGGCTGCATGCAGGGGCGAACTATGCGCTCATGGCAAACGCGCTGTCACCCGAGTTCACACCTGACCGGGTTCGCATTGGAGCGGGAGCCGACTGGGTCAAGCGCTACACAGGCGCCGCCCCATGGGCGACGCCCGAAAATCTGCGCGCGCTGATCGGGCCGAACTGGACGCCTTAAGGCTGTCCAGGCAACGCGGTTGGCGCGGTTCGCGGAGATGAACCCCATATCGAGCGAAATGCCACGCACGCATTGAAGCAGGTGATTCGCAATTGAAGGCAGCTTCTGCGCGGTGACCCGGAACGAGGGCCCGGACACGCTGACCGCCGCCACCGGCAAACGCTGTGCATCCAGCACCGGAACAGCAATGCAGCGCAGGCCTTCTTCCAACTCCTCGTCGTCGACGGCATACCCCCGCCGGCGGGTCTTCTCGATCTCGGTGCGCAATGCCTCGGCCGTACCAATGGTGCGATGCGTAAAGCGCTCGAAGCGCGACCTGCGGATAATGTCGTTGATGCGCTCTTCGGGCAGGAACGCCAGGATCGCCTTGCCGACCGACGTGCAATGCACGGGATTGCTTGCGCCAATGCGCGTAATCATGCGCACCGAGCGGCCGGGCTCGATCTTGTCGATATAAATGACGCGCGCCTGCTCCAGTATGCACAGGTGCGCTGTCTCCTCGGTTTCGGCCACCAGGCGGCGGAGATGGGGTTGAGCGCGTTCGCGCAGATCATATTGTTCGATCGCGCGATTGCCGAAATCGAACAGGCGCAGCCCCAGCCGGAACTTGCCGTTGGTGGTCCGCTCCACCATGTGGTGGCGTTCCAGAACCATCAGGAAGCGGTGCGCGGTACTTTTGTGAAGCTGGAGAGAGGAGGCAACCTGCGCCAGGCCAAGCGGGGTTTCGCTCTCGCCGAGAAGGTCGAGGACCGCGAACGCGCGGTCCAGAGCCTGAACCTTGTATGTGCCTTGGGGGGAAGCATCTCGCATAGTGGTCCTTTGTTTCGCCAAATGATTACATTACAAGTTTCTCAACATATGAGATTGACGTCAAGAAGCGGTCCAATGTCGCATCTTCGTGCGTCCTCGAACCGGCACGCGATCGGCGGCGCGAAATCGAGACGAGCGGGCACGGCGATCCGAGAGTGGCAGGACGCCTAAACCGTCGTTTCGGGAACCACGTCTCCCTCACCGGGAGCCAGAAACAGATTGGCCTCAACGCCATGCTGGCGGGTGTACAGGTCGTAATAGCGGCCTCCCATCGCAAACAGTTCGGCATGGTTGCCGCGCTCCACGATCATGCCCCCTTCGACGACGAGAATCTGATCGGCCCGGCGGATGGTGGAAAGGCGGTGGGCGATGACAAACGTCGTGCGTCCCTGCATGAGCTGATTCAGGCCCGCCTGGATCATCGCTTCCGATTCCGAATCGAGAGAGCTGGTGGCTTCATCGAGGATGAGGATGCGGGGCGCGGCCAGAAGGGCCCGCGCGATCGACAGGCGCTGCCGCTGCCCGCCTGAGAGTTTCACCCCGCGCTCGCCGACGATGGTGTCGTATTCATCTGGAAAGCGCTCGGCAAATTCGTCGACTCGCGCGGTGCGGCAGGCGGCAAGAAACTGCTCTTCGGTGGCATCAGGGCGCGAAAACATGATGTTCTCGCGGATGGTCCCATCGAAGAGGAACGAATCCTGCAGAACTACGCCGAGCTGGGACCGGAACGTGTTCAGGTCGACATGCGCCAGGTCGATGTCGTCGACCAGCACGCGGCCGCTCGAAGGCGTGTGAAAGGCGCAGAGCAGGCTGATGATGGTGGACTTGCCGGATCCGGACGAGCCGACCAGGGCCGTGACTGTCCCCGGTTTCGCTACAAAGCTGATGCCGTGGAGCACCGGCTTGTCCGGCTCGTAGGCAAACTCCACGTCTTCGAAGCGCACCGTGCCCTGGATGGGCGGCATCGCCAGGGTGCGGCCCGGCACCCGGTTCTCTTCCAGTTCGGCCATGATTTCGCCGGTACGGTCAAGCCCCGCAAAAGCCTCGGTGAGCTGGGTTCCAATGTTCACCATCTGAAACAATGGCGCGATCATGAAGGCGAGGAACATGTTGTAGCTGAAGTAGTCGCCGACGGTCCAGGTGTGGTGGAGGACGCTGTTGCCTCCGAGCCACATGACCAGGGCCGACACCACCCCCAGCACCGTGGTTGACGCAGAACCGAGGATGCTGGTCATGGTCAACGACTTCATGACGTTGGCGAGGAGACGGTCGACGCCCGCGGAGAACACCGAGGCCTCGCGCTCCTCGGCGTGGTACCCCTTGATGACGCGGACGCCGCCGAGCGACTCCGTCAGCCTGCCCGTGACCTCGGCGTTGATCTTGCCGCGCTCGCGGAAGATGGGGCGGATCTTCTGGAACGCGTATTTAAGAACGAATACGAAAACCCCGACCACGGAGAACACTGTGAGAGTAACGACGACGCTGCGGTGGAGCAGGTAGAAGAATGCAAGAACCGCCGTGACCACGCCGCCGACAAACTCCACCAGGCCGGTGCCGACCAGGTTGCGCACGCCTTCCACATCGGTCATGATCCGCGAGACCAGGGTGCCGGTTCGATTCTCGTCGTAGTAGGCGACCGAAAGCAGCCCCACGTGGCGCTGCACCTGGCGGCGCATCTCGGCGATCAGGCGCTGGCCGGCCTTCGACAGCAACTGCGTGAGCGAGAACGAGGTGATGGCCTGCACAATCATGGCCGAGAACACAACCGCGATGATTTTGGGCAGCAGCCGCGCATCGCCGGTGGGCGACAGCACCTTATCGAGAAGCGGCTTGGATGTATAGGGGAGAACCAGGCCGGCGACGCGGTTGACCGCCATCAGGCACAAACCTGCCACCAGCAGGCCTTTGCGCGGCGCAACCAGGGCCTTGATCTGGGGCCAAAGCTTTTTCAGGTCTGGCTTACGCTTGGGAAGATCTGCCTGACCCGCTCGAGAGCGTCCAGCCGAGGAGCGCTCGGCGCGCATCCCTATCCCTCCCCCACGCATCGTCCCCATCGATCAGACCAGCCTCGCGCGGCGCGCCGCAATGAAAGAGCGCACGCAGAGAATGACATAGATGAGGAGCAGGCCAGCCATCAAGAGCTGAGCGGTGACGGCGACCTGGTTGGGGGAATGGCCGGAAGTGATGGCGTAAAGGACCCTGCCGGCCGCGCCCAGGAACCCGAGCAGGCCGATGGTCACATTGATATGCATAAACAGCTTGCGGCGGCTTGCGTCGGGGCTGTTGGCAAGAATCCCGAACAGGCCAAGGGCCAGGCCAAACCACGTGGGGATCAAGGCGGTTGGAGCTTTGCTCCCGGTTCCCAGGTAGAACCCCAGGCCCAGGACGATCAACAAAACCGCAAACACCAACGTTACTTTCGCCATTCCCAATCCTCTCCGGCTTAACCCAAGGGTATCAGTTGGTTGGATTCGCCGCATCTTCGCGCGATGCATAAATCCGGACTGGCAGGAGCCGAACCAGACCGGAATTGCGCGCCGCTTTTGCATTTTGTTTCGAACGGTTCTGTCACCATAGAGGGTGGAAGAGAGGATCAAAGTGCGCCACACGCAGAACCCAGGACACCAAGAGCAATTCCGTTTCGTTCTGAACGCTTTAGACCCCCCAAAACGGCCCTTTAGAACCGTTTACATTTGCGGTATGGCAGACCATATCCGCATTATCTTCAGTGGCTTGCAGGCGATGAGGGGAGCCGGAATGGGCACCTCCTCCCCCCTGCATACTGAAACTGTAAAACTGTATGTCGATCCCTTCGATCAAAGCCACGACTCAACCCTTCAACCTTGTGAGAAATCTGGACTAGCGCTGGATGCGGGCCGAGCCGCCTTTGGCGAACGCACGCACTTGGCTGGCAGTAGCCATCGTGGTGTCGCCAGGAAAGGTGGTGAGCAGCGCGCCGTGCGCCCACCCCAGCCTGACCGATTCCTCCGGCGATTCGCCCGTCAGCAGGCCGTAAATGAAACCCGACGCGAAGCCGTCTCCCCCGCCCACGCGGTCATACACGTCAAGCTCGGCGGTCGGCGCGGTGTAGGTCCGGCCATCGATCCAGGCAACGGCGCTCCAGCTGTGGCGATTGGTCGAGTGCACCTCGCGCAGCGTGGTGGCCACGACTTTCACGTGGGGCAGTTTCTTGACCACGTTATCCATCATGCCGAAAAACACGCTGGGATCGAGCTTGGACTTGGCGGCGACCTCCGGGCCGGCAATGCCCAGCCCTTTCTGCAAATCTTCCTCGTTGCCAACCAGCACATCGACGTTCTCGACGATCCGGTGGATGGTTTCCACGGCGCGCGCGTCGCCGCCGTGAATCTTCCACAGCTTCTCGCGGAAGTTGAGATCGAAGGAGGTAACCGCGCCGGCTTCCCTGGCGGCTTTCATCATTTCCGCGGCCAGCTCTGCCGTGGTCGGCGACAGTGCTGCAAAGATCCCGCCGCTGTGCACCCACCGGACGCCGCCGGAAAAGATGGCCTTCCAGTCGAAATCGCCCGGCTTCAGGTGCGCCGCCGCTTCGTTGCACCGGTTGTAGAACACCACCGGCGCGCGCACGCCATACCCCCGGTCGCTATAGACCGTGGCCATGTTGGGACCGGTGACGCCGTCGTGCTTGAAGTGCTTGTAGAACGGCTTGACTCCCATGGCGCGCACGCGTTCGGCGATCAGATCGCCGATGGGATAATCGGACATGGCGCTGGCGATGGCCGTTTTGAGTCCGAAGCAGTCCGCGAGGTTGGCGGCCACGTTGAATTCACCGCCGCTGACATGGATCTTGCACTCGGTCGCTTTACGGAACGGGATGATGCCGGTATCGAGCCGATGCACCAGCGCGCCCAGCGAAAGAAAATCCAGTTCTCCATCCTTGCGAATATTCAAACCACTCATCGCGCTTTTTGACTCCCTCCGAAATCCCTGAGAGCGTCTCTCTCCCTGTTCCCTGTTCCCTGGTCCCTGTCCCTATCTCACGCACCGGCAGTCTTCTTCACGTCGGCCAAAACCTCGCCGACAGTCCAGTCATTGCCCGGATAGAATCGCACCACCTTGCCGTCCGCTCCGATCAAAGTCGTGGAGAGCGTGTGGGTGATGGATTGATCGGCCGCGCGGGTGATGCCGACATCGAAATACTGGGCCATTTTAGCGAGTTCCGGCTTCGCGGGCACGGCGAAATCCCAATGGGAAAAAGCACTGCTCGCATCGCTGCCGATGTAGGTTGCTCCATAGGCGCGCAGCCGTTCGGGAGTATCGTTGTCGGGATCGAAGCTGACACACAGCAAGTGCGTCTTCTGTTGCAACGCGGGACTCGACGCCAGCTGCCGGTTGATGTCGGCAAAGTTATGCGTAACCCGCGGGCAGAAGTCAGGCAACGGGCAGCGCGTGTAGATGAAGGTGATCAGCAGCTCTTTTCCGCGAAACTGATCCAGATGGATGGTGCGGCCATCCTGGTTGCGAAGCCTGAAGTCAGGCACCGCATCGCCTGGAGCCGGCACATGGTAGGCGACCTTGGGCTTGTAGTCGGGTTTGGCCTGGCCTACGACCACGATGTGATCCAGCAGCGAGTCGCCACCGCCTTCCTGCGATACCACGAGATCGGCCGTGATCACGTCCCCGGGATGGAGTTCGCTGAGGACGTTGGCGTCCTTCAACTTGTAGGGCATGGTCATGGCTTCCATGAAACCGGGAATCGCTTCGTGGTCGAGGGTGACTTCGCCCGTGGCAGCATTGGTTGAAACCACTTTGCCGCGCAGTTTGTAAGTCTTGACTGAGGACTCAGCTGAGGATTGGGAATCGGATTCGGAACCACTGTGGCAACCAGCGAGTGCCAGGAACGCCAGTAAAGATGAAGCCAGAAATCTGCGAATCACAAATCAGTGTACAGCCCTAGGCAGCCTGCGCGAGCAAGACGGCGCCGCCGCAACTGCGACGACGCCGTTGAAAACTGCTCTGATCGCATCCGGACGGCTGGTTGAATTCGGCGTCGTTATTTGCTTCCCTCAGCCGCCGAAGCCAGGTAAAGGTCGACGTTGTTCTTGTCGACAAGCGAAGTGCCGGTGTCGACGAATACGGGATATGGCGAAAAGGAGTCAACACTGTAGTCTTTGGCAAGCTGCGCGGGCGGGTTATGGAAGATCTCATCCAGTGCTTTCAGCCCGACATAACCCATGGTGTAGGGCTTCTGCGCAATGGTCGAATCGATGGTCCCGCCCTTGATGCCATCCAGGGTGTCCTGGTTAACATCGAAGGCCACCAGCACGCGGTCGGTCGCGTTGGCGCGCTTGATGGCGTCGGAAACCATTTTGCCGGATGCCGACTCGAGGCAGATGAAGGCATCCACCTTCTTGGGTCCGGTCAGGGCCAGGGTCTCCTGCGTCTTGTCAAAGGCCTTGCGCGCGTCACCCCCGATATCGACCGTTTCGACAATCTTGATGTCGGGCTTCGCAGACAGGGCGTCCTTCAATCCCTTCAGCCGCTCTTCCGTGTTGGGCTGGCCGGGAATCGTGAACACCATGAGATTTCCCTTCCCGTTCATCTTCTCGATGAGCCGCTTGCCGCCCAGTTGCCCGGCCTCGAGGTTGTTGGTGCCGATGAAGAACAGGCGCTTGCTGCCCGCTGCGTCCGAGTCGATAGTCAACACCGGAATGCCCGCGGCGATGGCTGCATCGATCCCCGGCTGCAAAACCGCGGCATCGGCAACGGAGATGAGAATCCCGGCAGGCTTGGCCGCAACCGCCTTGTTCATCTCAGCCAGTTCGGCCTGTGCATCGTAGCCCTCCGGCCCCACCACCTTGGCCGTCACCTTGTACCCGGCAGCCGCGTGATTGAAGCCCGAGGCTGCGGTTTGCCAATACGGCAAAGCCGTGTTGGTGATGACCATGTAGAACACTTCTTTGTTCGAATGCCGTTCGCATCCGGAAATCAAACCGACTCCCAACGCCAGTACCGCAAATCCAGCTAGCTTCATTGCTTTCATCCTTGCCTCCGGTCCCCACGTGAATAGGTTGAAGCGAATCCAAAATACCTCGAAACAGGAACCTTGCCAATTCCGGCAGGATGGTACTCCCGTTCACCGGGCATTGTCCAATCCGCCGCTGCATGGAGCATCTTATAGCACTGCGGCCTGCAACAGTGATAGCCGACACGTTTTCTTTTTAACGGGAGCGTTCCTCGCACACGGCGCATCAATTGTGCCGACTGCGATATAACCAGACGAGAGCCGCAGGTTGCGACAGGCATGATGAACGAGGAGCTTCAATCGGGTACTTCATTACCGCCGGGCATCGCCGTGCGCGGCGATCTGGATAGCGAGCTCACGCATCGAGTGCATGCCGAGCGGCCGCATGCTTACCGTACACCATTTGCCCGGGACGGCGCGCGCATTCTGCACGCGCGCGCTTTTCGTCGCCTGGCCGGCAAGACGCAGGTGTTCACCCGCCTTCCCGGCGATCACTCCGGAGACCACTTCCGCAGCCGCCTGACGCACACGCTTGAAGTGACGCAGATCGCGCGGACCGTGGCCGCGGCCCTGGGCCTGAACACCGATCTGACCGAGGCGCTCGCCCTGGTCCACGACATAGGCCATCCCCCGTTCGGTCATGCCGGCGAAAAGGCGCTCGACCACGCCCTGCGCGCCTGCGGGCTCGGCTTTGATCACAACCTGCACGCGCTTCGCATCGTCTCCTGGTTTGAAGAGCGCTACGCCGCGTTCCGCGGGCTCAACCTGACGCTCGGCGTGCGCGAAGGCATCATCAAGCATTCCCGCGACTACGATCCCCGTCAATACCCGGAACTTGCGGAATATTTCCTCGGCCTGCGGCCTCCCCTCGAGGCGCAACTGATCGATCTGGCAGACGAGATCGCTTATCTGACCGCCGATCTTGACGACGGCATGGATTCCGGGGTCCTCACGCTGGAGCAGGTCCGCGCGGGCGTAACACTGTTTCGAGGCTGTCACGATGCCGTGCTGCGCGAGTACCCCGATGCCGCTCCCCGCCTCGGGGCCAGCGAGGCCCTCAAGCGGATGATGAACGCGCTGGTCACTGACCTGATCAGAGAAGTGCGGAAGACGGGTAGCCGCGAGCAACATCAAGACACTCGAACAAGTGCGTCAGGCGCCCGATCGTCTCGCAGCTTTGAGCCCAGCGATGGAGTCCGATCGGGCCGCTGCCAAGGCATTCCTCTATGCCAACATGTACAACTCCCCCGACATGGAAGAGGACCACGTCCACGCGGCCAAGGTCGTCGAAGGGCTGTTCGGTGCTCTCATGGCCGATCCCGCCCTGCTGCCCGCGGATCATCGCGCCCAGATTCCCACCGAAGGGCTCGCGCGCACCGTCGCCGACTACATCGCCGGCATGACGGACAACTTCATCGAGCAGATCTGGGCGCGGGTGGCCGGGCAGTGAAACTACGATTGCACCCTTCACTTCGAGAGAAGGAATACTATGTGGGCCACATCTTCCACAGCCTTGAATCCGTAGCTACCAACACGTGATAGGAGCTCCGTCCCGTCTTACTGAACCTTCCCCTGCGGACGCAGCTTGCGTAATTCGAGCGCACACTCAAGCGCGTTCTGGGCATAGAGGCGCAGATTGTCTGAAGCCGCCCAGAGCCACAGGCGAGACGCCTGCGCGGGATTGCGGCCGTCCTGCACCGTGCGCATTCGGACCAGCACATCGTTCTGGCCTGTCGCTGCGAGATTTGAAGGAGAGTCCGTGTCTTCGAAAACCAGGTCGACATGATCGCCGCTCAAGGCGTCTTCGATCAACGGGATATCGAGGGGCCGCTCCAGTTCGATGGCGATCGAGAAGGTATGACCGTGAAACACGGGCGCGGCAATCGCCTGCAATGCAAGGAGGGGCCAGCGTCCCGCACCGAGAGCTTCGTAGTGGCGCCGGATTCGGGCTTCCAGCGCGCCAAGATTCACCTTGGCGGCTTCCCCAAATCCGGAGAGCAGATTGTAGGCCGCCTGCGCATCGTAGATGGCCCGCGGCAAGGACTGAAAACTGAGCAGATTGACAGTCTGCTGGTGCAGCTCGTCCATGGCGGCGCGGCCCAGTTCGCTGGCCGGGGTAAGCAGGGTTGCCGCCGCAGAACGCAAAGGGGCCGCTTCTTGCAGGCGCTCCAGCAGAAGCCCCAGCGCTACCGCCGCGGGATGCGCGGGGACCACTGCGGGCGTGAAAAGGTCAGCGGTTCCGGAATCGGCGCCGACCCACGGAGAGCGCACCAGCACACCCGGTTCCTGATCCAGCGCCCCGGAAAGATCGATCACCGTCGAACTGGCCTTGAGCGCCTGGCGCCAATGCTTGTGGGTCAGACCTTCCGAACCACAGAAAAACGTAAAATCCGCATGCTCGAATGAGTCGGGGTTGATGGGCTGAACAAAAGTGATCTCGTCGCCCACCTGGTCGAGCTGCCCCAGGGCGTCGTCCTCGTCAAGCAGCACGAAGGTGGCGGCGGCGAGCGGTGACTCCGAAATGGCGTCCTTCAGCTCCTTGCCCAAAAGGGTGGAGGCTCCTGCAATAGCGATCTTGTACACAAGTTTCCCTTTGTTTTTGAGAGGGTTAAGAATGGCGCAAGGCATCGGGCCCGGGGGTGGGAGTCTCCGTCGTGAGCTGGGGACGCCGGCGCCGCCGGCGCGACCAGGAATACGCCGCGCGCGCCCAGATGCCGGAGAACATATAGAGCAGAGCGCCCCCGAATAACACCCCCTGCGAGAAGCGAATGATCACGAACAGGATGATAGCCAGAACCAGGAGGATCTGAAACGGATGGCTGCGGGAGAAATTGATTTCTTTCCCCGACCAGAAGCGCCAGGTGCTGACCATAAGGAAGCCGCAGGTGCCGACGAGGACCAGCCAGATGATCGCCACCCACCAGGCCTGGTTGGGATACGCTGCAAAGAAATGCACCGAAGCGGCCAGCAGCCCGGCCGCGGCGGGAATGGGCATGCCGACGAAATACTTCCGTCCCGGGCGCCCCGGATTGCGCGGCTGGGCATCGTGGCTGATGTTGAAGCGCGCCAGCCGGGACGCGCCTCCGATCAGGTACAGAAAGCAGATAAACGAGCCGGCGTGCAAAAGGTCCTGCCGCAGCTGGTGGTTGACCGATTCGGGAAGGAAATGGAAACCCCAGATATATGCCAGCAGGCTGGGAGCGACACCGAAGGTGATCACATCCGCCAGCGAATCCAGCTCCTTGCCGAATTCGCTGGTGGTGTTTGTCATGCGGGCGATGCGCCCGTCGAGGGCATCGAACGGGATGGCAAAAAGAATGGCGATGGCCGCCCAGTCCAGGTGGAGGCGCGCATCGCTGTTGGTTCCGATGGCGGCGATGGTCTGGGTGATGGCGAAGTAGCCCGCGGCGATGTTGCCGACCGTGAACAGGGACGGCAGCAGGTACATGCCGCGACGCAAACGCGCCTGGGCCCTGGCGCGGTCGGCGGCCGGGTCGTGAACAGCCATCAGAGCGCTCCGCCGCGCAAGCCGGCCCCTGCTGCGGCACTTGTTGCGGCCGTCGCGGTGCGCGCCTGCCAGGGCGAATTCCGGCATCACGGCCAGGACCGTCTCCCCGCCTTTGACCCGGTTTCCGACCTTCACCTTCGGTTCAGCCTCTGCAGGAAAAATGATGTCGACCCGGGATCCGAACTTGATGAGACCGACACGCTGCCCCCGTTCCAGCCGGTCGCCCTTCTCGCGGATTGAACACGATGCGCCGCGCCAGAAGCCCGGCTATCTGCTTGAACGTGACTTCCATTCCCTCGCCTGGAGACGGTCGCGATGTTCTGTTCGTTGCTTTCCGCGGAGGCGGGGTTCATAGCATTGAAGTATTTGCCCTTTTGGTAGCGCACTCCGCTCAAAACACCGGCGATGGGCGAGCGGTTCACATGCACGTCGAAAACACTTAGAAAGATGGAGATACGTTGACGTGGACCGTCGGGAGTGGAGATGGTGACGCTTTCTGTGACAAGGCCGTCGCCGGGAGACACGATCAAGCCGGGACCGGAGGGTATGGTCCGCTGGGGATCGCGAAAGAACCAGAGGAAAAAGGCCGCCAGCAGCAGCGGGGGAATCCCCCAGAACCAGCTGCCCGTGGCCCACACCAGCACACATGCCACAGCCAACAGGCTCAAACCGTAGATGTAACCGTCACGAACCATGGTCCCTAACGATTATACGGTTTGCGCGGTAGGCATGCTTATCGCGTTGCGTTCCGGCACACGCACCGGGAAAGCGTCCAACGCACCCGCCGTTCCGTCCTTTGCCGGTCCGCGCCGGCCATCTGATTTTCCCGCTACACCGCGACAGCTACGCGGCGCTCCAGGGCGTAAATCAGATCCTTGGCATGAAGTTTCAGTTTCTTCAACCGCACTTCTTCGAGTTGCTCTTCCACGGAGAGGTACGGTTTCTGAACCAACTCTTCCAACCGCTGAGCGTAGCGACGGTGTTCGGAGTGCAGGCGGTTAATCTCTTCGCTCAGCGTGGAATCGAATATTTCATCCATAGGCGCCTCCTTGGTTTTATCGAACATTTACATATAGCTCCGCGCGATAACAAACGGCAAGTGTGAAAGCAGAGGGAAGAGCGAAGGCCTGTGGAATTCCGGTGCACAACTTGGCACTTCGCACCTGAAACCGGTCGTCCGAGGTTTCGCCGCCGATGGGACGATCCTCGCAGGCTTCAGGAAACTCCTCTCTCCATCAGAAGCGCATCCTCTTGAGGATCAGCATAATAACCTCGCCGCCGGCCGGTTTCGACAAAGCCGGACGCACGGTAAAAGGCCTGCGCGGCGCGGTTCGATTCCCTGACCTCGAGTATGACTTCGGTAATGTGAAATCTCTTAAGCCCGGTCAATAAATCGGACAAAAGATTCCTGGCGATTCCCTGGCGTTGGCATTCTCCTGTCACTGCGATAGCCTCGAGTTCGGCCTGGGGAGGGATCAGAACCATCACCCCGAAACCCACCAGCCGCCGCTCGGAATCTTCCGCAACCAGGCAAATGCGGGCCGGACTCCGAGCGGGGTCCAGCATGTCCTGGTAGACCTCTGGACCGCCAGTGCGGAGCGTCCGGCAGACTGTTGGCGATGGCCGTCACAGGCGGGATGTCCGCCGGGACCATCGGCCGGATACGTACGGCGTCTTTCGGGCGGGTCATCGGGAGCTGAGATCCGCGACAGCGGGAGGGCCGAAGATTTCGGCATCGGATCGACGCAGATAGTGCCCGTCCAGCAATGCCAGGTCCGCAAATTCACCGGAGGCGACTTCGGGCGCCGCCACCAGAAGCGCATCGCCCGCATTCGGAGCCTCAACGCGAACCAGGCCAACCTCCGGCCATGCTGCCCGCAAAAGATCGGCGGCAGCCTCATCGCAGACGGCAATTCTTGAACATGGCGAGATCCGGGTCAGGTCCGCGCTTCCGGCAAGAAACTCCGTGATCTTCAGATCGCAATCCGCAACCCGCAGAAACACCTCGTGACGGTGGGCGTCGAGCGCCGAAGACAGCACCCCCGCCTTGCGGGCCAGAACCTCCAGCCGGGAGACCGCGACGACCGGAACCCCGGACCCTTCCGCGAACCCTTTGGCTGCGCTGAGCCCCACCCGCACCCCGGTAAAGCTCCCCGGCCCGCGGACCACGACGATGCAGCCGACATCCACAAGCCGGATTCGCTGCCTTTCGAGCAGGTCCTCAACCGCCGCCACCAGTGTCGCCGAATAGCTACGGCCCTCCAGTTCGATCTGGGCGACGGTTTCCGCCAAGTGCATCCCGGTAAGCCTGCCCAGCGCCACCGACCCGGACGGGCCGCACGTATCGATTCCCAGCAAGTACATCGTTCATCCCTCATCGCCCGGCGCTGCACCCACCTTGCCGGCCTGAACAGCATGACATAGCATGCAGTTCCCGCATCCGATGCCCCGGAACACTCCCCTGATCGAACTTGATCCGTCATGGGTCGTCGTGGGCCACTTATCCGTTACTCTATTAAAAGCACTTTCCCGAATCCTGGTCCATGTAAACCAAGCAGGAGCAAGCCTTGGCCGCCGCGGCAACACTCACATTCCATGACACGTGGCGCCCGCGCGCCAACCCGTGGGTCATCGCCCTGACGGTGACCATGGCCACATTCATGGAAGCGCTCGATACCTCCATCGCCAACGTGGCCATGGGACATATCGGCGGGTCACTCTCCGCCAGCCGCGACGAGGCTACCTGGGTGCTCACCAGCTACCTGGTTGCCAATGCCGTCGTGCTCCCCATCAGCGGCTGGATCGCCAACCGGATTGGGCGCAAGCGCTTCTACATGAGCTGCGTTTTCCTGTTCACGATGGCGTCGCTTCTCTGCGGTCTTGCGCCGACGCTGGGCCTGCTGGTTTTCTTTCGCGTCCTTCAGGGGGCAGCCGGCGGCGGCCTGCAACCCAGCGAACAATCCATCCTCGCCGACACCTTCCCGCCTCAGAAGCGGAGCATGGCATTCGCCGTATATGGGATGGCGGTAGTGATGGCGCCGGTGCTGGGGCCAACCTTCGGTGGATGGATCGTCGACAACTACAGCTGGCGATGGATCTTCTTCATCAACATCCCGGTGGGTATTCTCTCGCTCTATCTCACCAATCAGGGTCGTCGAAGATCCACCCTACCTGGCCGAGATTCGCAGACGCCGCGAAGGAGTGGATTACTGGGGATTGGGCCTGCTCGTGATCACCATCGGCGCTTTGCAGACCTTTCTCGACAAGGGCCAGGAAGACGACTGGTTCAGCTCCCGCTTTATCACGACTCTGTTCGTCATTGCGGCGATCGGCCTCGTGGTTTTCGTATGGCGCCAGCTAAGGATCGAGCACCCCATTCTCGATCTGCGCCTGCTGGCCCAGCGCAACGTGGGGACCACCATGTTCGTCATGTTCATGGTCGGCGTCTCGCTCTACTCGTCCACGGTGCTCATTCCACAATTTCTCCAGGAGATCATGGGCTACTCCGCGGAACAGGCCGGCATGGCGGTCTCGTCGGGCGGAATTGCGCTCATGGTTCTCTTCCCGGTGGCCGGCGCCCTCGCGCCCAAATTCGATCCCCGCAAGCTGGTTGCGATGGGTTTCACCATCACCACCTTCGGCCTGTATCGCATGACCGGGCTCAGTCTCAACGTCAGCTTTAACATGGCCGTGAGTTGGCGCGTAGTTATCGCTCTGGGCCTGCCGTTCCTGTTCATCCCCATCAATACTCTCTGTTACGCCGGCATTCCCCAGGAGAAGTACAACGAGGTCAGCGGCCTCTCCGCGCTGATGCGCAATCTGGGTGGGAGCGTGGGCATCAGCTTTGTCACCACGCTGCTGGCGCGACTGACCCAGAAGCATCTGGCCATGCTTTCGGCGCACACCATCAACGGCAACGGCCCGTTTGAAGCCCTGCGCTCCGGGATGGCCTCTGCCTGGCATCAACGCTCCGGTGGCGGGATGCCCGATGCGATGCAGCACGCCGGCGCGCAGATCTATGGCATGGCCCAGCTCCAGGCGCGCCTGCTCTCCTATGTGGATGTGCTCTGGGTTATGGTGGCGCTTACGGCGATCTTGATCCCGCTGCCGTTTCTCATGCGGCGGCCGAAAAAAGTCGGCGCGGTGGTGGTGCACTGAGGTTCTATTCAGTCCATGCCTGGACTGAGCCAGTCTCCTCGAAGCAGCTGCAAAATCTCCTGCTGCTGCGCTTTTGCTGCAGGCGAACCGGTTCCGCCTCGACCCGTGGTCAGTCCGGCCAGCCGCACGGGCGTTGAGCCGCTTTTGTTTTTCCGCGCGGGGTCGGCGCCGTGGGCGAGAAGAGTCCGCACCGCTTCGGCGCATCGCGTTCGCACCGCCCGGTGCAGCGGCGTGACTCCATCCATGTCGACCGCGTTCGGATCCGCCCCCGCTTCGATGAGGCAGACGATTGTGGCCGCCTGCGCCGGAGGGTTCCAGGTCGCGGACCCGGGACCGCCAACCGCGGCATAATGCAGCGATTCCTGCCCGCGGCGATTCCTCGCCCGGACCTGGGCACCCGCTGCGATCAGCTTGCGCGCAATTTCGGTTTGGTACGCAGCCGCGGCAATGTGGAGGCCCGTGTCACCCGCATAGATATATCGCCTGATCGAGTTCAAAAAGTGGGAACTCTCTGCCTGGCGTGTCGCTCCCGACGCGAACGAAGCCCGAGCCAGGAATGGCGACGCGGCCAGAAGCTGCGAGACGCGGTTCGCATCTCCGGCAACGATGGCCGCTACGAGTTCCCGCAACGCCTGATCAGGCTCGGCCATTTTCTGACAGCCTCCAATTCAGATCCGGTTGGCACGGTGTGCGCACGACGGCTAGTTTAATCCGGATTTCTCACAAGCTTCGAAGCTTGAGTTGTGTCTTGTTCGAAGTGATCGACATACAGTTTCACAGTTTCAGTATGCGGGGGGGGAGGAAGTGCCAATTCCGGCTCCCCTCATCGTCTGCAAGCCACTGAAGATAATGCGGATATGGTCTGCCATACCGCAAATATAAACGGTTCTAAAGGGCCCTTTTGGGGGGTCTAAAGCGTTCGGAACGAAACCGAATTGCTTCCGGCGCCCCGGGTTCTGCCTGAGGCCGCACTTCGATTCTCTCTCCCAGCTCTATTGTGGCAAAACCGGTAGAAAGAGACTGCAAAAGCGCGCGCATCTTTCTTGCGCAATCACGAAGACGAGGGCCGCGGGCTGGGAGAATGCGGGGCTAAACGGCCGCCAGCGCCTGCTCCAGATCGGCAATCAGATCATCCTTGTCCTCGATGCCCACCGACAGCCGCACCAGACCCTCGGTGATGCCGATCGACTCGCGCTCCGCGTCCGTCAGCGACGCATGCGTTGTGGTGGCTGAGTGCGAGGCCAGCGACTCGACACCGCCCAGCGATTCCGCGTTGAGGAACAGCTTGATGGCCGCAAGGAATCGCCCCGCCGCCTCCCGCGTGCCCAGATCGAAGCTGAGCATCGACCCGAAGCCGCGCTGCTGCCTTACCGCCAGTTCGTACTGGGGATGGCTTTTCAGTCCGGGATACGCCAGCCGCTTCACCTTGGGCTGCGTGGAGAGGAACGTCCGCCACCGCGCGGCCATTCTCCTCGTGCTGTTTCATGCGGAGCGCCAGGGTCCGGATGCCGCGCAAGACGAGGAAACATTCGAAGGGCGACATGATGCCGCCGGCGGCTTTCTGCACCAGCCAAAATCGCTCCTTGTGCTCGGGCCTGGAGCCGATCAACGCACCGCCCAATCCATCGGAGTGGCCATTGAGAAATTTGGTCGTCGAGTGCATCACGATGTCGGCGCCCAGCTTCAACGGGCTCTGCAACACCGGCGACATAAACGTGTTGTCCACGCTGACTTCGACGCCCCGCCCATGGGCGATCTCGCAGACCGCGGCAATATCGGTAAGCGACATCAGCGGATTGGTCGGCGTCTCCACGTGAATCAGCTTCGTGTTCGGCCGGATCGCCGCCGCGACCGCGTCGAGATTGCTCATATCGACATACTGAATGTCGATGCCGTAGTGGCGCACGATCAGGTTGAACAGCCGTGCCGTTCCCCCGTACACGTTATGGGAGCAGATCACGTGGTCGCCCGCGTGCAGCGTTGCTACCAGCGCATAGATAGCTGCCATGCCGCTCGAAAAAGCATGCCCGCAGTGGCCGCCCTCGAGCTTCGCCAGAGCCGTCTCGACGCGGTCCCGCGTGGGGTTGCCGGCCCGCGAATAGTCCCAGCCCTTGTCGGTGCCGATGCCGGTGAGTTCAAATGTGGAGGAAAGATACACGGGCACATTCACTGCGCCCGTCAGCGGATCGGGTTCCTGCCCCGCGTGCACAGCAAGGGTCGAGAATTTCGGTTCGGACATTTTGTAGCTGGTAGCTCCCAGCTTCTAGCTTATCGCGGCGAGCGGCCAGCCCGATCAGCCGCGAGGGCACCCGGAAACTACTGCCCGGTTGCTGTGCGCTCCTTTTTCGCGCCCCGCACCACCGGGAAATATCCGGTGCGGGTGCGAACGTTTAGCTTGCCCGAGCCCCTTCCCTCTGCCGTGACCTGGACGCGACGGAAGCCGGGATCCGTGGTCGGTTTCGTGGAGTGATACCCCAGCGTGTACTGGCTGCGGATGTCGCGGGCCACCTCGGCTGCGATCTCATCCACCTGTTCCAGGGATTTCGGGAAGAAAGCGATGCCGCCGGTTTCTGCGGAAAGCATTTCCAATGCCCGGTGCGCGTGCCGCACCTCGGAATGGCTCATCTCGTCACCGAACAGCAGCCCGATGCAATAAATCACCGGGCCGGAAAGCTGCTGTACGCGGCGAATCGTCTGCTCGAGGTTAAGGGTGGAGGCGTTGTCTTCACCATCGGTGATGATCACCAGCACCTGCTTGGGCCGCTTGGCGTCGGCCGCCAGTTTGTCGGCCGAAGCGACCACCGCATCGTAGAGGGCGGTGCCGCCGCGCGACTCGATGTGAGCCAAGCCATCGCGCAACTTTTTCACATCCGAGGTAAATTCCTGGTCGATGAACGCTTCGTCGGAAAAGTTCACGACAAAGGCTTCGTCCTCGGGATTCGATGCTTCGATCAGATCGACGGCGCTCTTGTTGACGGCCGGACGTTTCTTCGACATGGAGCCCGAGTTATCCACCACCAGCGCGATCGAGACGGGAAGGTCGGTGTGCTGGAAGCTGATAATGTTCTGCTTCACGCCGTCTTCGAAAACCGTGAAGTTTTCTTTCTTCAGATCCTGCACCAGCTTGTTGCCATCGAGCACCGTTGCGTTGAGCACCACTTCTTCGACATCGGTGTGCAGAACGAAACCGCCGCCCTCCTTGTGCACGCCTTCGCCCGCATAGGGGGCAGCGTTGGCGCTGTCGGGCGAGCGCACGGGGTCGTGGTCCACCGCCAGCGGCGAAGTTGGCGCAGGCTGATTAGGCGTTTTTTGCGCTGACAGCGAAAGAGCCGCTCCGGCCAGAAGCACCGCCAAAAGCGCGTTATTGCAATGGAGCATAATAGCCCGTGCGAGCATGAACAGTAAGTGGAGGCAGGCCCTGGGGTGGATTCAACTTTACCTTTACTTTACGCCACTTGCCATCGCGGTGCATTTCCTTGGGTGTGTATCCGATCACGTACTGGTTGCGCAATTCCGTCGATATTTTCTCCGCGATGTCGCTCATCTCGGACAGGTCGTCCACACGGAACATGCGCCCGCCGGTTTCCTCGCATAGCTCATTCAGCAGCAGCGGGCCGCTGCGCTCTTCCGGAGTTGCGGCGTAGGGATCGAAGATCCCGATCGAATAAATCTCCACGTCGGATTCCCGCACCTGGGAGCGCACCTCGCCTTCGGTGTAGCGGGAGCGGTTATCGCCGCCATCAGAAACCACCAGCAGCGCCTTGCGCTCATGGCGCGCGTCCTTCATCTTGGCCACGCCGTAATAGATGGCGTCGAGAAGCGCGGTACGGTGGCCGCTGCGCACCGTGGCCAGTCGCGCCTGGATATCTTCAACCGAGCTGGTAAAGTCTTCGATCAGTTCCGGCCGATCGTTGAAACCGATCACAAAAAACTCGTCCTCCGGGTTGGCCGTCTTGATGAACTGCAGAATCGACTCCCGCGCCCGGATGAGTTTTGACGTCATGGAGCCGGAAAGGTCCATGATGATGCCGATCGAGACCGGGGCATCTTCGCTGGCAAACGTGCGGATGGGCTGCTGGCCGTTGTTTTCGTAGACTTGAAAATCGTCGCGTTCCAGCCCCGTGACCAGCCGGTTCATGGGATCGGTCACCGTCACCGGCACCAGAACCATGTCCACGTTCATCCGGATCAGCGCGCCGGGCCGAGCCTTGTTTGCGGCCGGGCCGGTCACCGCAGGCGCCTCGGCTCCGGCAGGCGCCCCGGTCGCAGGTGCCCCGTTGGTCGACGAGGGCGGCGGGACATGCACCTTGTTCAGCGGATCATCCTGTCCCCGTGCGCACATCACCAGGCAAACCGCCGCCGCAACAGACACAAAGACGCGAACGAGATGATCGCAACGACGGGATTGGTCTACGCGGTTGCACCCGGTGTGGTCAGAACGCAGAATGGAATAGAGTGTCGTCATGACGCAGCACCGAACGGGATAGAACGTGATCTTAGCACGGCTGAGCCGACTCCTGACCGTGCGACCCGCCGCACGGTTTCACCACGTGGTAGTGGACACTCTGACCTTCGCCGGTGCGCGCGATACAATCGAGCCTGGAACCTGTCGCGATTTTCTCTCTCGTCAGACCCAACCATGGGGTGCAAGCCCCGCCTTTTCAATCTGGAGCAAGACCTTCCGCATGGCTCACATCTACCCATTCCGCGCCTGGCGCTACAATCCGGCATCTGTTCGCTTAGACGATGTGGTTACCCAACCGTATGACAAAATCTCGCCGGCCATGCAGCAGGCTTATTACCAGCGCAGTCCCTTCAACCTGGTCCGGATCATCCTTGGTCTGCCTGAACTCTTCGATGCCGAGCGAAACGAAAGTGTCTACACCCGGGCGGCGCGCGACTTCCGCGCCTGGCGCGAACAAGGCGTTTTGATTCAGGAGAAAACGCCCTGCATCTTCGCCTACTCGCAGCGATTCCAGGTGCCGGGGTCGAATGTGGTGAAAGAGCGGCGCGGATTCATCGCCCTGGGCAAGTTGCACGACTACGCCGACCAGGTGGTCTTTCGCCACGAACAGACCCTTTCCAAGCCCAAAAGCGACCGGCTGAACCTGCTTAAAGCCACCCAGGCGCACTTTGGCCAGATCTTCATGCTCTATTCAGATCCCGCCGCCAGCGTGGAGCAGATCCTCTTCGACGGCAACGGAGCCGCGGACGCGGAGGTCACCGACGAGTACGGCGTCCTGCATCGCATCTGGCGTGTGAACGATCCTGCGGTGATCCGCCTCCTCACGACCGCCATGGCCGACAAAAAGCTCATCATCGCCGACGGGCACCACCGCTACGAGACAGCTCTCGCGTACTCCAAAGAACACCCCCACGCCGCCCAGGCCAGGACCGAATCCAACATCAGCCAGCTGCCCCACCCGCCTTACCCTGAGGCGGCCGTGATGATGACCTTCGTCAACATGGACTCCGACGGCCTTGTGATTCTGCCGACCCACCGCGTGGTCCACAGCCTGCCCGCCTTCGATCCAGCCGGCTTCGCTCGGAGCGCGGAAGAATTCTTCTCCGTTGAGACTTTGCCCGAAGGCGATTCTGCCGACTTACATCGAAACCTTGAAGAAGCAGCAAGGCACAGCCTTCGTCGCCGTAACCCGCACCGGCGCGCTTCTCCTGCGTTCGAGGCCCGAAGCCATCGAAGCCGCGCTGAAAGCCTTGCCGGGGCGCCAGCGCCAGCTCGACCTGAGCCATCTGCATTCCATCGTTCTGGACCGGCTGCTCGGACTCGATGCGGAAAAGGTACGCGAACAAACCAATCTTCGCTATCTCCGCGACGCCGGCGAGGCCGTCGATCTCGTGCGCCGCGGCGAAGCCGATGTGGCATTTCTCACCAATCCCGTTTCGATGGAACAACTGAAAGAAGTGGCTTTTGCCGGCGAAGTGATGCCGCAGAAATCGACCGACTTCTTTCCCAAGCTCTTGAGTGGTCTCGCCATCTATGCCCTGGAGTAGGTGCGGACTCGCTGCGCTGCTGTTTTTCGCCCCATTGTTCGCGACCCCGGCTGCCGCCGCGACAGCTGCAACCGTTGCAGAGCAGGCAGCAGCCCAGCAAGCCCCAGCCCCCCAAACGGCTCCGCCCGCCGGTCGGGTACAAGGTTCGCCCGCGCCCGCTCCGCCGGCGCCTGCCGCTCCTGCCCCCCCCTCCCGCTTCCTCGTCGTCCTGGACGCCGCTCACGGAGGAGACGACCTCGGGGGCCATCTATCCAGCGGCCAGTTTGAAAAGAACGTCAACCTCGCTCTCAGCGTCCGCCTGCGCTCGCTGCTCGGAGCGCGCGGAATCCAGGTGATCACGACTCGGGAATCGGATCAGTCCGTCGCCCTGGACCGCCGTGCCGCCATCGCCAACCATGCCGCCGCGGGCGCCTGCATCAGCCTGCACAGCGCTGAAACCGGCGCCGGCGTGCACCTGTTTGTGTCCTCGCTTGTACCCGCCTCTCCCACCCGATTCGTGGCCTGGAATACCGCCCAGGCAGGCTGGGTGACACGCAGCCTGGTCCTGGCCGGCGTGCTCAACTCCGCCCTCCTCCAGGCCGGCATGAGCGTCACCCTCGGCCGGGCGCCGTTGCCGGCTATTGAAAACATGACCTGCCCGGCAGTGACCATCGAAATCGCCCCGGAACGCGATTCGGAGCACAAGATCACCGCCGAGCCGGACGACCCCGACTATCAGGCCCGTGTGGCGGGCACGCTTGCAGCCGCGATTCTGGAATGGCGGGCAGAGGGACATCAGCCGTGATCCCTCGCTACCAGATCGTGATTTTTTCCATTCTCCTGCTCGCCTCGCTGGGCATGGGCGGGATGCTCTGGCATCTTCGCCAGCGGGCTCATGAGCGGCTCGTGGCCGGCCTCGACTCCGCGCCGACCAAGGCCCCCGAAGTCGCGCCCGCCGAGAAAGCCACGCTCATGGTCGCCAACGACGACGATAATTCGCTGCTGCCGCAGGTTCATTCCCTTCCCTTGCCCGCCGATCCCGGCGCCCGCGCTCGGGCCGTACTGGGCCGCCTGCTCGAAATTTATGCCGCCCCGAATGCTGCCCATGCGGTGCCCGGAGGCGCCGCTTCAGTCTCCCAGGTCTTTTTGCTCCCGGTGTTGCGGAATGGGCCCGGCTCGGAAGCGCGGAAGAGGGGCGATTCTTCTTCCGATTCGAACGACACCGGCGCCGGCGTCGGGACTTCCCGATCGGGACCGCAAATGGCGGTCGTCAATCTGACGAGCAACTTCGTCGCCAGTCATCCCTCGGGCTTCGAGACCGAAACCCTCACCGTGCTCTCCATCTGCGGAACGATTCACGCCAACCTGCCCCGCGTGACCGAGGTCCGCTTTCTGGTGGACGGCCAGGAGCGGCCCACGCTCGCCGGCCACGCCGACCTGACTCGGACTTACCTCGTCTCCGATGCCGAAACCGCGGAGGCCACGCGCCCGTGAACCCTCAACCAGACGCCACTCTCGCGTCCCCCACCATCGGCGTCTTCGATTCGGGCTTTGGCGGCCTCACCGTGCTGCGCGCCCTCATTGGCCGGTTTCCGCATGCCCGCTTCGCTTTTCTCGGCGACACGGCCCGCCTGCCCTACGGGTCCAAGTCGCGCCGCACCATCGCCCGCTATGCGGCCGAAAGCGCGCAGTTCCTGGTCCGCGAACAGGGCGCCGAATTTCTCGTCATTGCCTGCAATACCGCCAGCGCCCTGGCCCTCGACGCCATCCAGGCAGCCGTGCCTGTCCCGGTGCTGGGAGTCATCGAGCCTGGCGCGGCCGCGGCCCGCGCTGCCTCCAGCAGTGGCGACGTGCTGGTCATCGCCACCGACGCCACCGTGCAGAGCCACGCGTACGCTGCCGCCTGCCGCACCCGGGGCCTGCGGGCCCTGGAGAAGGCCTGCCCTCTGCTCGTGCCCCTGGTCGAAGAGGGCTGGACCGACCATCCCGTCACAGCGGAGGTCTTTCGCATTTACCTCGACGAACTGCTGGCCGAAGCCAGCGGCGCAGAATCTCAGCCCGGACGCCCTGGTGCTGGGCTGCACGCACTACCCGCTGCTGCGCCGGCTCATCGAAAAATCTGTCCCGGCCGGCATGCGGGTCATCGACTCCGCAGAATCCGCCGCCGAAGCCGCAGTTCGTCTGTTCACCAACCACGACCCTGGGTGCCCCATTCCTGATCCAGATTCAAATCCGGATCCAGGGTGGGAAAACCCAAAAGTGAACGCGCCCATTGCCTCCACGCCGCAGATCCGTTGCTTCGCAACCGATTCAGTGGAGAAATTTCAGCGCCTCGGCTCAAAGTTTCTGGAACGGCCCGTCGGCGAGGTCGAACTGGTGGATCTGGGCGGCTGATTGTCGACTGATATTCTAAAGAACGGTTGGCCCGGCACTTCCCTGCACTGAGACACCGACAACGGAGGATGAAGAAAGAATGATTGATCTGGCAGGCAAGACGGCCGTGGTGTTCGGGCTGGCCAACAAGCGTTCCATCGCCTGGGGCATTGCCCAGAAGCTGCATGCGGCCGGCGCCACGCTGGCCATCTGTTATCAGAACGAGCGCATGAAGCTCGAAGCCGAAGGCCTCATCGCCGACCTGCCGGGGGCCGCCGGCTTTCAGTGCGACGTCGCCATCGACAGCGAAATCGACGCCCTGTTCGCCGCTCTCAAAGCCAAGTACGGCACGCTCGACATCCTCGTTCACGCTGTTGCCTTTGCGCCCGCCGCCGATCTCAAAGGCGAATTCATCAACACCAGCCGCGAAGGCTTCCGCATCGCAATGGAAGTCAGTGTCTACTCGCTCATTGCCGTGAGCCGCGGCGCCGCGCCGCTGATGACCGACGGCGGCAGCATCATGACCCTCACTTACTACGCCGCCGAGAAGGTGGTTCCCAACTACAACGTCATGGCCGTGGCCAAGGCCGGCCTGGAGTCGGCCACTCGCTATCTTGCCGCCAACCTGGGCCCCAAAAACATCCGCGTGAACGCCATCTCCGCCGGCCCCATCAAGACCCTCGCCGCGCGCGGCATCGGCGACCTGAGCGAAATGATGCGGGCCCACGCCGAGCGCGCTCCGCTGCACCGCAACGTCGACCAGCTCGAAGTCGGCGGCCTGGCGCTTTTCCTGGCCAGCGACCTCTCCAGCGCCATCACCGGCGAAACCATCTACGTCGATTGCGGCTATAACATCATGGGGTTCTGAAAAAAGCGACCCCCAATGGGTATGACTTGAAACGGGCGGACGCCAGTTCGCACTAAGTCAGTTCCGGTGCAGGTTCACGTGGCAAATAAGTTCATTTGCCTGTCACCTGGACGAGTGAAGTTACGCTTTTATCGGTGTATACTCAACCACCTCAGGCGCTTCCTCGCGGAGGTCTGTCATGCAAGGCTTTGCGGAATATGCGCGCTACCTTCAGCATCCCCTCACATTGATTGGCTTTGTGCTTTTGTTGGTCTTTGGGATTCACCGCGCCTTGCTGCGCTCGGGCATCATTCCTCCGGTTTCGGCACAGCACGGATCGCGCATCGTCCAATTACTCCTTCGATATGGATTCATCATCGCCCTGGTCACGATCGTTCTCGGATTCGGTCTTGAGTTCTTCAAGACGTCTCACACGGGACTCAAGCCGGAAGACGTCACCAAGGTGACCACCGCACTCACGAACTATTACATCCGCTCCAAACAGCAGGAGGACGCTGCATTATCTTAACTCCGTATCGGATGAAGAAAGGCAGCGGACCGCTGCTTCCGTCCGCGAGATTGCAGATCTGGTAGCCAAGTCGGGCATGAAATTGTCTCCCGAGATGTGGACCGGCCTTGGTTATGCATATCTCGTTAGCCAACGACATCGATCATGGGAAAGCCGTCACTCCTGGAAGCGATCCACGCCAACCCTTCGCTGGCCGAGGCGAATTTCATGCTGGCTTACATCAATCAACTTCAGGCGAGTGAATACCTTTTGAAGGGCGACTTGAACCGTAGCGGAGAAACGCTGAGAGCGGCCGAGCAGTATGCCGAGGCGGCCCGCCATGGTCACGAGGAGAACAGCAGAATCGGAAACCAGCTTGGTTTCATTTATAAGCAGCTTGCGCAAGAGGATCTTGCCAGGAACGATCGGTCCAGTGCCAGCGATGAACTTGAAAAGGCGAAGGCGCTATTCCAAAGTGGGTCTCGGAGTGAATCCCAATGACGCCGGAGCACATAATGGTTTAGGTACCGTCTACTATCTCTCGGGAGACTTTGACAAAGCGATCGCGGAGCAGGAGGAAGCGGTCAGGATTCAGCCAGCAGTACACCTTTGCGTGGCACGACCTTGCTCTGATTCTCTTCGACAAATACAAACGCGACCGGCCTCCCGACCCGGCTACGCTTCGCCGGCTGAATGATGCATTGGACAGGGTGTTCGCGCTTCAACAAACCGAAGGCGCCCAAAAGCTGCCACCGGAGCACCTGAAACTATTGGAAGAGACCCGGGCGTGGGCCCGCGCTGAGGCCGCGAAACTGCCGAAGTCCGCCACCTCGGCCGTGCGCTTCAACGTATCGGGTGTGGGAAGTCCTGGCCAGGCTAGCCTTAATCGAATCGGCTATAATTGTGATTGCACTTCAAACTCCGCGCCGCACCTAAGTCATCGCCAACTTCGTCACTTCCCTGCCGGAGGCTGCTCCCCTTTCAAAGTGACCGCCCCGCTCACCGTCTTGGGATCGACCGTAATCTCCTTCAACTTGGCCTCAACATCCGCGGGAACATCCTTCTGCGCCCGCCCGCCAAGATGGGCGGCGAAAAATGCCTCCATCGCCGTAACCATGGCCAGGTTATTGATGGGGCGCGCAAATCCGTGCCCCTCATCGGGAGCCACCAGGTACTCGATGGGCTTGCCGTTATCGCGCACCGCCGCCACAATCTGGTTGCTCTCGCGAACGTTGACGCGCGGATCGTTCTTGCCCTGCACAACAAGCAACGGCGTCACGATGGCTTTTGCCTGGGTCAGGGGAGACTCGGCGACCAGCAATGCTTTGCCGTCGGGTGTCGTCGGATCGGCCATGCGCGCATACAACTGCTTCCGCATGGCTTCCCAGTACGGCGGAACGGCATCGAGCAGCGTGATCAGGTTCGATGGCGCAACATACGCGACCGCCGCCGCGTACACATCCGGAGTGAAGGCAACTCCAGCCAGCGTCGCGTAGCCGCCATACGATCCGCCAAAGATACCCACCCGCTTCGGGTCCACCGTTCCATCGGCGATCAGGGCCTTCACGCCCCACGTCAGGTCGTCCTGCATCTTGCGCCCCCACTCGCCATTGCCGGCGTTGAGGAACTTCTTGCCATATCCGGTCGATCCGCGGAAATTGGGCTGCAGCACGGCGAAGCCACGATTGGAGAGAAACTGCGCATAGGTGTCATAGCCGAAATAATCGCGCCCCCACGGGCCGCCATGGGGAAGAACGATCAGTGCAAGGTTCTTCGCCGGCAGACCTTTGGGCAACGTGAGATAGGCAGGGATTTCAAGTCCGTCGGACGACTTGAAGTGATACGGCCGGCACTTGGAGAGCGATTCGCGCGGCAACTCCTCGCGAATGCGGTACTGGAGAGTGAGTGTCTTTGCCTTTCGGTCCCAAAGATACGTCTCACCCGGCTCGGTGTCGGCCCCGGCGATGACGATCCAGATATTCTCGTCATTTGAACGCGCCCCGAAATTGATTTCCTTGCCCGGCAACTTCGATTCGAGCCATTGGAACTCCGTCTCGAATTCCTTGTCTTTGAAGTACCGTCGCGTGCGGTCCTCCCGATATTGGGTGAAGTAGATGTGGTGGTCAACATCGGACATCTCCACTCCGCCGATATCAACCCGGCTCTCCGGGTCGCTCTCCATCTTCGACGTGGTTCCGGCTGCCGGATCCAGAAGCTCCAATTCAGTCAGGTCCAGAGATCCTTTGTTCGTGGTCAGGTAAACCTGCTTGTTGGCAGCGTCGAAATCGACAACGCCGCACTCCTCGAGTACGGAGCAGCTGTAGATCTGCTTGAAGCCGTCCGCATCCACGCGCATGATTTCGGTGTCGCCTGCCTGGTTGGTGCGCTCCGCCATGCGCAGGTTGCCGTCATGATCGAAATCCCACCCCGCGACTCTTTCCGTGTTCTTGCGCAGCAGCTTCTTCTCACCCGTCGAGATGCTGAGTTCATACAGGTCGTGCCACTGCGGATCGCGGTCGTTCAGCCCGATGTAAAGCGTGTCCGGCTTCGACCGGGGAACGGCGAAGATCTGCGTCCGAACGCCTTTGAGATTGGTGAGCGCGCGGGTAGGCGGGACGCCGGTCGCCGGATCGGCGGGTTTCGTCGGATCGATGGCGTACACGTTGAAGTTTTCGTCCCCGCCCGCATCCTGCACGTACAGGATGTATTTCGAATCGCGGCTCCAGAAGTAGTTGCGGATCGGCCGGGAGGCCTCGACGCTCACCGGACGGGCGGCGCTGAACGGCTCACTCGCCTTCTTCACCCAGATATTGCGCGTGCCCTTGTAGGGCTTGAGGAAGGAGAGATATTGCCCGTCAGGCGAAATCTGCGCGCCGCCAATCTGTATCTCCCCGAAAAAGAGCGCGCGGTCGATGATGGGTGGCTGCTGGCCACAAAGTACGGCGGGCACGGCCAGGCTCAACAGCAGGAGGGAAGGAGAAACAATTCGCTTCATCACGGGCTCCCAACGGCAATTCGATGCCCTTGCAGATTACCCCCACTCAGACGGACTGGGCCATCATTTTTTGCCTTGCATCAGGTGAGGCGGGATACACCGGTCCGACTGAGTGAGACTGCTCACATCGCCACAATTTCCGCCCACACCGTCTCCTCCACCGGCAAACCCAGCCGCCGGTTTTCCTCTCGAATTCGCAGCGTCTGCTCTCCCGGGTAACGCACTGGCTTTCCCTCCTCCGCCGGACGGCACTTGTGGAGCGACTCAACAATCGCATCGGCAACATCTCCGCCTCCGCCCAGCGCTTCCGGATTCATCGCCAGAAATGTCTGCGACACGGCCGTCTCGCGCAGGGAATCGGGCGCAATCTGGTGGGTCGCCTTGCCCAGCGACAGCATGGCGGCCACCATGTCCAGGACGACCGAAAGCCCTGAGCCCTTCCAATAGCCAATCGGCAATGCGCGCTGTGACGCCTCGATCGCGCCCGGATCGCGGGTGAGATTTCCGGCCAGATCAAAGCCGCCATCCACGGGCAGCATTGCGCCGCGTTTCCTGTAGCTTTCGAGCGCGCCATATGAGAACTGCGACATCGCCATATCGAGCACCACCGGACCCTTGGCGCGCGGCACGGCAATCACCAGGGGATTGTTGCCGACGCATGGGTCAGTCCCGCCCCAGGGAGGCAGGTTCGGCATGGTGTTGGTCCAGCAGATCCCGATCAGCCCCGCCTCCGCTGCCTGCCAGCCATAACTCCCGCCGCGCATCCAGTGATTGGTGTTGCCGAGCGCCACGCATCCCAGCCCGTGCTCGCGGCTCAGAGCGAGAGCGCGTTCCATGGCCGCCCATGCGTTCAGATTGCCCGGCCCGAGGCGCCCGTCCCACCGCTCCAGCGCGCCGAATTGCGCCACGACCACAGGCTCCGCGTTCACGTCGATGCTGCCGTTGTGCACCATGGCCACGAATCGCGAAAACCGGTTGATGCCATGCGTGTAAACGCCGTCGCACGTCGTCTCGGCAAAGAGCCGCGCGCATTTGTCCGACCGGCCCGCCGCAAAACCCAGCCGCCGCAACGCCGTCGCGAGTTGGTCCTGGACTTCCTCAAAGGGGATTCGAATCATGTTTGAGATTCTCTCAGGGCGGAGAGATCGCGCATACTTGAAATTCAAGCGCAAGAAAATGGGGGCCCCGTTGTCTCTGGAAGCGAAGCACATCCCGATAGCACGCAGATGCGCCTCCCTCGCGCGGCGAGTGGGTGGTGTCTTCTGTTATCTCTGCATGGTCCTTCTCTCAGCGTGGGCGGTTCTGGCGATCTTCGTTGATTGCCGGGTACGTGGTCTGCATCTGCTTGCCGCAATCGTGTATCTGGTTGCGGTCGTGGCCGGGCTGGTCCTCTTCAAGCGCCCTGTCACGCGGCTGCTGGCTTCGATGTTCTGTTTTGCCATCGTTCTTGCCTGGTGGCTGAGCATTGCGCCATCCAATGAAGGCAACTGGCAGGCCGACGTCTCCACCATCGCCTATGCCGACATCGAGGCGACGCAATTGACCTTTCATAACGTTCGCAGCTGCGACTATCGAGCCGAGTTTGATTACAGCTGCCAATGGTTGACTCGCACAGTCGACCTCGACCGGGTCCGGGGTGTCGATCTCTTTATGAATTATTGGGGATCGCCCTGGATCGCCCACACCATCGTCAGCTTCGATCTTGGTCCCGACCCCGCGCACCCGGATTTGAAGGACGATCCCATCACCTTCTCTATCGAAGCCCGGAAGCACGTGGGACAGCAATACTCCAGCGTTCTCGGATTCTTCCGCCAATTCACCCTTATCTCGGTCGTGAGCGACGAGCGTGATCTTGTGCGTCTTCGCACCAACTATCGTCATGGCGAGGATCTTTATCTCTACCACACCAAAGCAACGCCACAGTTTGCCCGCGATCTCCTGCTCAACTACGCGGCCTTCACCAACCAGCTTCACGATCACCCCACCTGGTACAACGCGCTCACACACAACTGCACGACAGAAATATTTGAGCTGCAAGCATTGAGGGGGCGTCCGTTTGACTGGCGAATCCTGTTGAATGGCAAAGCCGATGAAATGCTCTACGATCGAGGCTCGCTTGCAGCGCAACCTGTCGGTCAACCGCCGTCCGCCCCTCGCCTGCCATTCCTGGAACTCAAAAGTCGTGCGCACATCAACCCCGCTGCCAGGGCTGCGGATAAGGACCCCCAACTTCTCGGAATACATTCGCGAGAACCGTCCGGGCTTTCCTGGACTCGGTGTCGAAGCAGTAGGTCGCGACCGGTTGCTTCTGGTGCTCTCCCCCGGCGACAAAGACCTGTCGCCTGGGGCCACCATCACCAACAGCTATCATCGAGGTTGCGATCCAAATTCGGCAGCCATCACGGAAACGGCCGCCGCCAAGAAGGAAGCGCCCGATGCGCAACTCTCATTCAGATGCTCTTGTGGTTTATGGCGCGACTGGCGATCTCGCCCACAAGCAGATCTTCCCCGCACTCTACGCCATGGTGAAACGCGGAACCCTCAACGTTCCCGTCATCGGCGTCGCGTTTCCCAAGTGGAGTCTGGAGCGTCTGCACAGACGAGTGACGCACAGCATCAAGCAATCGGGCGGGCTCGACAATAAGCGGGCGCTCCATCAGCTTCTATCGCTGCTCAAATATGTAAGTGGGGATTATAACGACAGCAAAACGTTCGCGGCGATCAAGGAAGCGCTCGGGAGAGCGCGCCGGCCGGCACATTACCTCGCCATCCCGCCTTCGCTCTTCGAGACCGTAATCAAAGGGCTCGGCGCCTCGGGGTTGGCTGAGAACGCGCGGGTCATCGTCGAGAAGCCGTTTGGACGCGACCTGGCGTCGGCTCGTGCGCTCAACCGCGTGGCGCGATCGGTTTTCCCTGAAGATTCGATCTTTCGCATCGATCACTTCCTCGGGAAAGAAGCGATCATGAATATCCTTTACTTCCGCTTCGCCAATTCCTTCCTCGAACCAATCTGGAACCGCAACTACATCTCCAGTGTCCAGATCACCTTGTCGGAAAGCTTCGGCGTAGGAACGCGCGGCGCATTTTATGAATCCGCCGGCTGCTTGCGCGACGTCATCCAGAATCATCTTTTTCAGATTGTCGCGCTGCTTGCCATGGAACCGCCCGCAGGACGGAATTTTGCAGCGGTGCAAACCGAGAAGGCGACCGTGTTCAAGGCGATGCGTCCGTTGAAATCCGAAGATATGGTGCGCGGTCAATACGCGGGTTACCGCCAGGAGAAGGACGTAGCGAGGAACTCCGATGTCGAGACGTATTGTGCGATTCGGCTCATGATCGACTCATGGCGTTGGGACGGTGTGCCGTGGTACCTCCGCTCAGGCAAGTATCTGCCCGAGACAGTGAGCGAGATCCTTGTCGAGCTGAAGCCGCCGCCGCAGAAGCTCTTTGCGGACGCAGCGGCAGCCCCGGGCAGGGGGAACTATTTTCGCTTCCGAGCCTCTCCCGATGCGGCTATCGCACTCGCCGCCCGCGTCAAGCTTGCCGGTGAGGAGTTTATCGGAGAGCAGCGAGAGCTTTATTTGCTGGAACAGCAGGCGGGAGAAGAATCGCCCTACGAGCGGCTATTGGGCGATGCGATGAAGGGCGATGGGGGACTGTTTACTCGCGAGGACGCGGTGGAAGCCGCATGGATGGTGGTCGATCAGGTAATCAAACACCATCCCCGGGTTCGGCCATACAAGCGCGGCACCTGGGGGCCGAAACAGGCGGATGCGCTCATCGCAGCCGACGGGGGCTGGCATAATCCCAGCGCTGCGACTTGATCGGTCACGGTTCGTCTTGCCCAAACGCCGATCGAGTTGGTTATCAGCCAAACGGCTACGCGGCGCAGCCGCATCCTTCGCCACGCCATGCCCTCCGGCCCTCGATGATGAGAACGGGGACGGCGGCGCAGGCGGCAACCGAATCCACCCACGCAATGTGCCACACCGCGTAAATCACCAGGCCGGCCAGCGTGACCGCCGCCAGATAAGCGCACGTGGCCGACTGTACCGCGTCCGCTGCCAGGGCTCGATTGTTCGCCGCGCGCGCATGCTTGCGCTTCAGCCAGGCCAGCACCGGCATGACGATCAGCGCCGCAGCGGTGACGCCGATTCCAAGGCAACTCGTTTCCATCGGAGTGCGGTAGGCAAGCGCCGCGATGATCAGCACCACGCCGGCCAGCAGGAACAACAGCACTGCGGCGGCCCGCTCCGCGTGCATCCTCTTGAGAGGAAATCGAGGCAGAAACTGCAGAAGCACCACGGAAGCCGACAGCAACTCGATCAGGCTGTCGGAACCAAATGCCAGAAGGGCCACGCTGTGCGCCTGGGCAGCGGCGGCAAGCGACAGGGCGCACTCCACCAGCATCCAGGCGATGGTCACATACTGCAGCCAGGCGACCTGACGCGAAAGCCCCGCTGACGGCGCAGTCGAAGGCCCGGCGCAGGATCCGCAGCAAGCGGCCTCGGGCCCGACATTCGACGGAGTGCTCATATCTTCAGAACGTCGGCGCCGTGTGAAGTTCGCGGGCTAGCAGCGGTCAAGCAACAGCCGTCGATCCGCGAACTCCGCTATTCCTTCAGCGTCACCGTGATTTTGCGCGCATCGCCGCCCTCGGAGCTGATCGCGATTTCACCCGTGGCGAGCTTCTTGATGCTCTTGAACTTGTCGCCCCACTCCACCAGCACCAGCGCATCGGGCGTCAGCAGTTCATCGAGGCCGAGGGTCTCCAACTGGCGCTCGCTCTCCAGGCGGTACACATCGATGTGGAAGAGCTTGACCGGCTTTCCCTCGCGCGTTCCGTCGTACTCGTGAACGAGCGTGAAGGTGGGACTGGTCACCTCCTCGGGCTCGGCGGCGTCCAGGGCCTGGGCGATGCCCTTTACCAGGGTAGTCTTGCCGGTACCCAGTTCGCCCCGCAAAAGCAGAAGTTGCGGCGGCTTCAAAAGACCGGCGAGCTTGCGACCCACGTCGATCGTGTCCGCACCGCTACGGGTAATGAACTGGTGTGTCCGGCCTTCGGCCACAGGGGCATCCTTGCTCATTCTGCTGCCTCGCGGGAGCCCTTCCCGGTACCCGCTCCAGTCACCCCACGAACGATGACCTGTTCATGAGGGCTCGAGCCCCCCGGCAGCCCCTGCAACCAAACATAACCGTTCCCGGTGCGGGAGTGAAAGCGAAAAGCCCGAGAAAGTTGAGGAAGACTGTCGGTAGCGAGCAAGGTGTGCTCGTTCTGTTCGCGGACCGCAAAGTCGGCGGCGAGCCCGTGAAGAAAGATTGCTGCTTCAACGGCTCGCTCGGGATCATCCTTGTACTGCGCCAGAAGCCCCGCCACCATGCCGGTGAGAAGATCGCCGCTCCCGCCTTTCGCCATGCCAGGATTGCCCGTGGTGTTCACGGCCACGCGGCCGCTGGGATGGGCAATCAGGGTGCGCGCGCCTTTTAACACGACTGTCACATTGTGCTTCTGCGCAAAACCCCGAGCCACCTCGAGACGCCGGGCCTGAACCTCAGAAGTAGTCATGCCCGCCAGCCGCGCCATCTCTCCCGGATGAGGTGTGAGAACGACCGTTCGCCCGCCGCGCGCCAGCCGCGTCAGAACATCCGGCTGCTTCGCCAGGATGTTGAGCGCATCTGCATCGATAACCGCGGGCATCGTCGTGGCTTCCAGCAGTCCTACGCAGAATTGAGAAGTGTCCTCACTCTGGCCAAGTCCCGGACCGATGGCCAGGACTGAGATGCCCTTGGTCAAGGCTGCCACAAGCCCGGCCGCGAGATTGGCTGGCGAAGCTTGTCCAGCATCATTTGCAATCAGCGGCCAGGTCATCAACTCAGGCGCGTGGCTCGAGACTACGGCCAGCGCGGGCGCCGGAACGGCCGCCGTCACCAGCCCTGCTCCCACGCGCATAGCCGCGATCGACGCCATTACCGGAGCACCCGCCTTGCCGCCCTCCGATCCAAAAGAGCCCCCGACGACCAGAACATGTCCGAACTTGCCCTTGTTCGCGTCGGTGGCGCGAGGTGCGAGCGTAAGCGCCTGCGCGGATCCGGCCCACTCGATGTTCAAGACGGAGACAATCGCCTCGTCGGGCGAGCCAATCGGCGCGACGACCACGGGCTGATCCCATGACCGCGTCAACTGGCCGAAAACGTGGGCCGGCTTGGGCGCCGTAAATGTGACGACGGCATCGGCGGGAAACACGGGATAGTCGACCGTGGCCTGAGTCTCATCGGCCGGCCAGCCGGATGGCAAATCGACCGCGAGTATCGGGACCCCCGCCGGCGCGCTTTCCTTCAGCCAGTGCAGGGCAGCCAGGGCGAGTCCCTTCAAAGGGGGCTTGAAACCCGTGCCCAGCACAGCGTCGAGAATCAAGTCGGTTTGAAGCGCGTGGTGGTGAGCTGCCAGATCCCCCGCCACGCCAACGATTCGAATCTGGCAGGACCCGGACGCTTCGAGTTCACGCCAGGCTACCGCCGCATCGCCTTTGATCTCAGAGGGCGAACCCAGCAAAACAACCCGGACCGCCGCGCCGTTGTCGGCCAGCAACCGCGCCGCCATCATGCCGTCCCCGCCGTTATTGCCGCGCCCGCAAAGAACGGTGATGCGTTTTGCACCGGGAAACTGTTGCTGCACCACTGCCACAATCGACGCGGCTGCATGGCGCATCAAATCGACGGATGGAATTCCGAACCGCTCGGTGGTGGCGCGGTCGCAGGCCTGCATTTCCTCAGCGGAAAGAACGTGCATGGCTTAATGGTAGCGGGTACGGCAGAGATGGTTGCCAGGTGCGCCTCAAAGACTGGATTGGATGAAAGGATGAATCGATGATGGAGAACAAAGGCACGGGAACGGCAAGGGAAACATCGACATTCGATCTTCATGCATTAGCCGGCAAGTTTCCTGACAGCGCCGAAACCATGTTGCTCGACATGCGCCTCACGGACGAGGCGGCGGCCAGTTCCCGGCTGTTCCGGATTTACCGTTCGGTGCCGGCACACTTTCACAAGACCTGCGATGAATATCTGCAGGTGATTTCCGGCCGCGGCGTATTCGTCGTCGCGGGAGGCGAGCCTGTTGAGCTTGGCCCGGGCCAATTGCTCTTCTTCCGGCGAAACGTCGTGCATAGCATTCCGGAAGTTGTCGAAGCGCCGCTGGTGGTCTTTTCAGTCGACACGCCGCGCCGCGACCCGGCTGACGTCCACTTCGTCAATCCCGCCGACGGCACGGCAACCAGCTTCATCCGGACGATCCAGGCGTATTGACGGGAAAGCAGGTTAATGCCGAGGGGTCACTGTTTCATCATCAGGAGCAGGAACCACCCGTTCAGGCCCGCGATCAGGGCTGCTGTCGTCCATGAAAGCGCTTTGAGCCACGGCGCATTGGTGAACTCGCCCATCCTCTTCCTGTTCCCGGTGAAGATCACCAGCGGGATTACCGCGAAGCTGAGTTGCAGGGACAGAATGACCTGGCTGAGCAGGAGCAGCTTCTCCGTCCCATGCTCGCCCCACAACGCGACCACCACGATGGTGGGAATGATGGCGATAGAACGGGTAATGAGCCGCCGCAGCCATGGGGCGACACGGAGATGAATGAAGCCTTCCATCACTACCTGTCCGGCAAGTGTCCCGGTGATCGACGAGTTTTGTCCCGAGGCCAGCAGGGCGATGGCAAACAAGGTGCTCGCGCCCGCGGCCCCAACCAGCGGGCTCAGCAGTTTGTAGGCGTCCTCGATGGCCGCCACCTCGAAGTGCCCGCTGCGATGGAACACGGCGGAGGCAACGATCAGGATCGCGGCATTCACAAACAGGGCAACAGTGAGCGCAAATGCCGAATCGATGTTAGCCATGCGAATGGCTTCGCGCTTGCCCTCCGGGGTGCGCTTGTAGCGCCGGCTCTGCACGATCGACGAGTGCAGGTAAAGGTTATGCGGCATCACGGTGGCGCCCAGCATGCCGATCGCGATGAACAGCATGCCGGGATCCGTAATGATCGACTTTGAAGGGATGAAGAGGCTATGCAGCGCCGGCAAGTATTCCGGCTTCGAAAGCACCATCTGGATGGCGAACAGCACGAAGATGGTGCCGATCAGGGCAATCACCAGTGCTTCCACAAGGCGGAACCCCCAGCGCTGCAGGAGCAGGATCAGCAGCACGTCGAGCCCGGTGATCAGCACGCCATAGAACAGCGGGATGTGGAACAGCAGTTGGAGGGCGATGGCGGAGCCGATCACTTCGGCCATGTCGCAGGCCGCGATCGCGATTTCCGCCATCAGCCACAGGATGAAACTCCCGACCCGGCCGGTGCTCTCTCTGCAGAGCTGCGCCAGGTCGCGCTCCGTGGCCACACCCAGCTTGAGCGACAGGCTCTGCAGCAGGATGGCCATCAGGTTGGAAACCATGATGACCGACAGCAGCGTATAACCGTAGCGCGATCCGCCCGGCAATGTCGGTGGCCCAGTTGCCCGGGTCCATGTAACCGACGGCAATCAGAAATCCCGGCCCCAGGAAACCCGCCAGCCGCCTCCAATAGAACGGAGACCGGGAAATCCGCACGCTGGAGTAGACCTCGGGGAGGGAGGGCTCGTGGACTCCGACGGGACTGGTGATCTCAGTGGCCATGAATAAGGGAAGGGCTGCCCGCGCCTTGAAATCGAGTATGACACAGGTCACTTAATCATGGTTAATAAATTTACTTATTTTTAATTTACCCATCCGTTCCGAACATAGGTGCATCACTTTCTCCTTGACAGCTTAGGAGAGATCGCTTTAATCTCCTAACCATCTTAGGAGGGTCTATGAATGATCAGGCCCAGCTCCTTCCCGGAACCCTCGACCTTCTTATCCTCAAAGCCGTCTCCCTAGGCCCGCTTCACGGTTACGGAATTCTCCTCCGGATCGGGCAGATTTCGGGGAGCGCACTGCTGATCGAGCAAGGGGCGCTCTATCCCGCCTTGTTCCGGCTGGTGCGCCAGGGACTGTTGACCTCCGATTGGGGCACATCGGAAAACAATCGCCGCGCCAAGTTCTACGAACTCACGCCGGAAGGACGCAAGCGCTTGCAGGAGGAAACCGAGGGCTGGAACCGCCTGGCCGTGGCCATGACGTCGGTCCTCGCCGCACGACCGGAGGAAGTATGAATCTTCCTGGCTATCTTCGCTCTCTGGCTGACAAGTTCTTCCATCGTTCCGCCGTTGCCGACGACCTGGATGAGGAACTGCGTTCGCATATCGAGCATCGCGCCGACGACCTGGAACGATTCGGCATGAATCGCGCCGAGGCCGAGCGGCGGGCGCGGATCGAGTTTGGCGCGCGCGAGCGGTTCAAGGAGGAAAGCTTCGAAGCCCTGGGCGGCAACATCCTTGATACGCTCTGGCGCGACTTGCGGTTTGCGCTGCGGGTGTTGCGCAAGTCCAAAGGTTTCGCCTTTGCGGCCATCGTGACCCTGGCGCTGGCCATTGGCGCGAACGCCGTGGTCTACGGCGTGATGGACGCGCTCATTCTTCGTCCGCTGCGTGTGCCCCAGGTCGAGAGCCTCTGGGGACTCGAGAATGGGGAGGGTTCGGGCTGGCAATCCTATCCCAACTATCGCGATTTTCGCGAACGCAACCACACGCTTCGACGACCTGGCGGCGATTCGAATGGAGTTTGCGGGCCTCGATACGGGCAACGATCCGGCCGAGGCCACAGGCTGGGCGGCCAGTGGAAATTACTTCGATGAACTCCGGATTCAGCCGTTTCTGGGACGCTTCTTTCACTCTCAGGATGAAAAGGGCGCCAACAGCGCTCCCTACCTGGTGCTGAGCTACGCTTATCTGGCACACCCACTTCCAGGACGATCGACGGGTCGTGGGCCGCACCATCCTTGTCAACAAGCATCCCTTCACGATTATTGGCGTGGCGCCGCAGGAATTCCGCGGCACGCTGGCGTTTATTGCTCCGGATTTCTTCATCCCCATCATCGAGAACGTGGATGGGGAGAACATCCTGAATACGCGCAGCATCAACAACCGCGAAGTATTTGAGATCCTCGGACATCTGAAGCCGGGCGTGACACCGGCCCAGGCCACCGCCGATCTGAACTCCATTGGCGCGTATCTCGAGAAGACGTATCCCAAAGAGGTGGATCATAAGAATTACGTCCTGGGTCGTCCGGGCCTCTTTGTGTTTTCCCGTCCGGCGCAGGCTTTCGTTGGAGGACTGATGCTGCTGGCAGGCTTGATTCTGCTGGCCGCGTGCGCCAACCTGGGCAGCCTGTTTGCGGCCCATGCCGCGGATCGTTCGCGCGAAGTGGCTTTGCGGCTCGCGCTGGGATCGAGCCGGCAGCGCATCCTGCGGCAACTGCTGACCGAAGCGGTGGTGATTTCGCTTGCCGGCGGCGCGCTGGGCCTGGCGGGCAGCGTCGCGCTCTTGCGCAAGTTAGCCGGATGGCAGCCGTTTCCGGGCGCCCCGATCCATTTGCCGATTAGCCCGGACGCAAGGCTTTACGTGGTGGCGCTGGTGTTGGCGCTGGTGAGCGGATTCCTGTTCGGAATTGTCCCCGTGCGCCAGGTGATGAGAACCAATCCGTATGAGATCGTCAAGGCGGGCCCGAGCGGCCAGTCCGGCCGGAGATTGACGGTGCGGGATGTTCTGCTCGTCGTGCAGATCGCCATCTGCGCTGTTCTCGTGACAGCGTCGTTTGTGGCCGTCCGCGGGTTAGAGCGCGGGTTGCACAGCAACTTCGGTTTTGAGCCGCGCAACACCATGCTGGCGGGCACAAACCTGGCCATGTCCGGCTACCGCAACGACAGTTGGATTCCCACGCAACGGCGCATAATCGATGCGATCCGGACCATTCCCGGCGTCGAGCGGGTGGCCCTGGTAAATAATTTCGCTCCGCTGATCTATGCCGCCGGAAACATGGAAAATGTGTTCAAGGATGAAACCCGCGATCGGAGTCAATCGCATGTGGCTTCCATGTCGTTCCGGTTTGAAGTGTCGCCCGAATATTTCGATGCCGCCGGCACGACCTTGCTCGAGGGCCGGGACTTCACCTGGCACGATGACAAAAACGCACCTCCTGTCGCGGTGGTGAATCGGGAGTTCGCCCGCCGCATATTTGGCTCTGTTTCTCAGGCTCTCGGCAAGTATTACCGGTTGCAGGATGGAACCCGGGTGCAGGTTGCAGGCGTTGTCGAAGACGGGAAATACATGAGCCTCACCGAGACCCAGAACGCGGCCATGTTTCTTCCATTCCTGCTGTCGCCTGCAGGTCAGACGCAGGTCCTGGTGCGTTCGCGCCGCGATCCTGAACAACTGTCGGCGGCGATAAGAAATAAAATCAGCGAGCTGGACTCCGGGCTGCCCACCGATATTGAAACCTGGAACAATATGATGGAAGTCGTCATGTTTCCGGCGCGCGTGGCCACCATGGCGCTGGGGGTTTTGGGGCTGATGGGCGCGATCCTCTCGATCACCGGCATCTTTGGAATGGCTGCCTACTCGGTAAGCAAGCGCCTCAAGGAACTGGGAATTCGCGTGGCCCTCGGTGCGCAGCGCCGGGAGGTGCTCGGCTCCGCGCTGGGCCGCGCTGTGAAATTGCTGGCGGCCGGTTCGGCTGCCGGATTGGTGCTCGGAGTTCTGGCCAGCCGGGTTCTGGCGTCCATCGTGTACCAGGCAACGCCGCGCGACCCGCTGGTGCTGGCAGGGGTCGTGGCGGCGATGTTGTTGCTCGGATTGCTGGCTACCTGGATTCCCGCACAGCGCGCCCTGACTGTGAATCCGCTGGTGCTCCTGCGCGAGGATTGAGTTACGCCAGATCGCAATAAGCCGCGCCGGTCAGAAACTCCTGGAACTCGCCCGTGCTCAGTTCCATCACCAGTTCACAGGCGCGATCGAACTTCGACGCGGCGTACGCCTGGGCTCCCATGGACGCGCAGATGTCTTCGAGGGTCTCCGCGAGCACACGTTCATGCAGTTCCGGCGTGATCACTCGGTCATCGTCGAGCCGGGCCCCGTAACGGATCCACTGCCAGAGCTGGGCACGGCAAATCTCTGCCGTGGCTGCATCTTCCATCAGGTTGTAGATGGGGACACAGCCGTTGCCCCTGAGCCATGATTCCATGTAACGCAAGGCGACATCCACGTTGCGCCGCAAACCGGCGTCGGTGATCCGTCCCTGCGGGATTTCAAGCAGGTGCTTTTCAGTGATGCCCGATTGCGGCTCTGCCGGCATGCGAATCTGGTTCTTCTCGGGCATGTGCTCATCGAAGACTGCGCGCGCCACGGCAACCAGCCCCGGATGAGCAACCCAGGTTCCGTCATGCCCCGCCCGCACTTCCCTGAGCTTGTCTTCTCTCACCCGCTGCATGGCTTCCTCATTTGCCGGCGCATCGTTCCGGATGGGAATCTGCGCCGCCATTCCGCCCATGGCGTGAATGCCGCGCTTGTGGCACGTGTGAATGAGCAGCTCAACGTAGGAGCGGAGGAACGGCTGTTCCATGGTTACGTCGCCCCGTTGCGGCAACACGCAGTCGGGATGATTTCTGAATTTCTTGATGAAGCTGAAGATGTAATCCCAGCGGCCGCAATTCAAGCCGGCGGAGTGATCGCGGAGTTCGTAAAGGATCTCGTCCATTTCGAACGCTGCCGAGATCGTCTCGATCAGCACTGTGGCGCGAATCGTTCCTGTGGGTATGCCGACGTATTGCTGAGCGAAAACGAAGACATCGTTCCATAGCCGGGCCTCGCGATGGCTCTCCAGCTTGGGAAGGTAGAAGTAGGGTGCCGATCCGCGATCGAGAAGCGTGCGGTAGTTGTGGAAGAAGTAAAGCCCGAAATCGAACAAGGATGCGGAGATGGGCACTCCCCCAACGAGGAAGTGCTTCTCGACCATGTGCCAGCCCCGCGGCCGCACAAACAGTACCGCCGGATTCGGCCCCAGCTCGTACAGGCGCCCGTCGCTCGCCCGCCATCTGATGGTGCGCCGGTTGGCGTCAATCAGATTGCGTTGCCCGTCGATGCAGTTGTTCCATGTTGGCGCATTGGCGTCTTCGAAATCCGCCATGAACACGCGGGCGCCCGAGTTGAGGGCGTTGATGACCATCTTCCGTTCCGTCGGCCCGGTAATCTCCACGCGCCGATCCAGCAGTTCGTCTGGAATGGGAGCCACCTTCCAGGCGGAATTGCGGATCTGCTCCGTTTCAGGAAGGAAAGACGGAAACCCGCCGCGATCAAACGCCTCCTGGCGACGGTGGCGAGCCTTGAGCAGGCTCAGCCGCTTCGCCTCAAAGCGCGCATCCAGCAAATGCAGAAAATCAATGGCTCCGGGCGTGAGGATCTCAGGTCCCGATTCAAAGAAAGCCTCTTCAGCTTGGGGCATGGATATGGACGTGGTCATCGAATCCTCTTCTTCTGGTTGGGCACGCGGATTAAGGTTTCCTCGGAGGTCAAGCCGAGGCCTGCTGCTGCATTTGCGGAAGTTCGTGATCGTAGGGATCTTCGAACTGCTCGTCCTCGGTTGAGCCGGGCAGCGCACAGGTCGAGGTCTTCCCGGAAGAGATCACGGTCGCCACATGGTCGAAGTAGCCCGTACCGACAAAACGCTGGTGTTTCACGGCTCCGTAGTTGCTTTTTTCGGCCAGGTCGAACTCGCGCTGCTGCAGCTGCGAGTAGGCCAGCATGCCGGTTCGACTGTACTCGTGTGCAAGCTCGAACGCCGACAGATTCAGAGCGTGGAATCCCGCCAGGGTCACAAACTGGAATCGGTATCCCATCCCCGCCAGTTTGCTTTGAAAAGTCGAGATCTCCGACAGGTTCAATTTGCTGCGCCAGTTGAACGAAGGCGAACAGTTGTAGGCCAGCAGCTTGCCCGGGAATTCGGCGTGAATCGCCGCGGCAAATCTCCTGGCTTCTTCGAGATTCGGCTCGGACGTTTCGCACCAGATGACGTCCGCGAAGGGAGCGTAGGCAAGCCCGCGTGCGATGGCCGCATCCAGGCCTCCGCGGAATGAGAAGAAGCCTTCCACGGTTCGCTCGCCGGTGAGAAACCGGTGATCGGCAACATCACAATCGCTGGTGATGAGCTGGGCCGCATCGGCATCTGTCCGCGCAATCAGGACCGTCGGTACCCCAAGCACATCGGCGGCCAATCGCGCCGCGGTGAGCTTCTGAACCGCCTCGCGTGTGGGAACCAGCACCTTGCCGCCCATGTGGCCGCACTTCTTGGCCGAAGAAAGCTGGTCTTCAAAGTGGACCCCCGCAGCTCCCGCTTCGATCAGGCTTTTCATCAGTTCGAAGGCGTTCAACACGCCGCCAAAACCGGCTTCCGCATCGGCGACGATGGGTAGCATCCAATCTACGACGTCATGACCGTCCACGTGAGCAACCTGGTCGGCGCGCATGAGTGCGTTATTGATGGCTCGCACCACGGCCGGCACGCTGTTGACCGGATAAAGACTCTGATCGGGGTACATGTGTCCGCTCAGGTTCGCATCGGCCGCCACCTGCCAGCCGCTCAAATAGATGGCTTTTAACCCAGCCGCCGCCATCTGTACGGCCTGGTTGCCGGTAAGCGCTCCCAACGCGGCCACATAACTCTCGTGATGGAGCAACCTCCAGAGCTTGTCAGCCCCGGCACGAGCAAGCGAGTGTTCAACCCGCACAGTCCCTCGCAGCCGGCCGACATCCTCCGCGTTGTAGGTCCGGGTGATCCCATTCCATCGATCAGAATTCCAGCCGTTCATTCCTGACTGCCTCATTTCCTGCTCCCTCGCTATGCCGCAATGCAGCATGCGCTGAGTAGAGGACACCCGCGGAACAACTGGCAAGAGGCGGTCGTCCGATTCGGACCAGTGGACGGAAGCTCCCGTGCCGGGCCATAATCGGCTGCAGCAGTGCTAGAGGCTTGGCTCGGCGTAACTTATATGCCGATAGTCGCGTGAGGGCACGGGACGCCCGATTTGCCTGCTCGACCGATACGGTCAACTGATCAAGGAGGTAATGGGATGCCTCTCGGAAGGCAATTTGCGGAAGAACTGAGCTCAGCCCTCCGCCTTCGGAGCATGAAATCGGGCATAGAGATGCTGACCGGAGCTGCAGCCGAAATCGAGAGGCTTCGTGCCGAATCACCTAACGCTGCCAGCCTGGTGCTGCTGATCGCACAGTGGGTCGATGTGGGATATCGCGATCACCGCCTGCTCGACGCATTGCTTAGCCGCTTCCCTGCCGGCTGCCGGAAGAAGCTCCCGGTCGACGACTATCTGCGCATGCGCATGGTGGATGGCTTTCGCCATTTCACGACGGGCGAATTGGATGCGGCCATCGACACTCTGGACCTGGTCCTCAAGACCTGCTGCGACATTCCCGATACTTCTCTCGCAGCCTGGGCGCATTTCTGGAAAGGGCGCGCGCACCGAAAAAAGGGAGAGTACGAAGCCTCGCTAAAAGACATCGTCCAGGCCCGTGAAATGGCGCAGGCGGACCACGACGATATGTTCACTTCCGTGATTCAGATTCAGGAGAGCTGGCTTCTGTTCCAGAAGGGCATGTCGCGAGACGCATTGCAGATTCTGGATCGCGCCGAGTCGGTCTTGAAATCGACCGATCACTACGTGGCCCTGGGGAACATCGAGTCGGCGCGCGGCCGCATCATTCGGCGCTCGGGAGAATACACAAAGGCGCTCGAACACTTTGCCCGGGCGATCGAAATGTACGCGCGGCAAGATCCGAATCACGTCAATGTCGCACGCACCCTCGTGAATGCCGCGTATGTCAGGCGGTTGCTGGCCCTGCAACTTCGAAAGCGCATCGATACGCGCGTTCAATCGGGGCGGCTTCGTTCCCGCTCTTCGCCAAAGCCCGCGGTCACGCGCGAAAACCCGCTCACCCGGTACCAGTGCGTCTGGCAGGAAGCGCTCGAGGATCTAACCCGGGCGCGGGAGATTTACGCTCTGCATGCGCACTTTGACGGTATCGGAAAAGTGGTGCTGAACCTTGGCTACCTCCACCTCGACCGGGGAGATGTCGAGCGCGCGGGGGAGGAAGCGATCGAGGCCTACCGCGTCGGAGCTGGAGCAGAACGACCACATTCTCATGGCGCGTGCTCGAATACTGCAGGCCGCGATCGAAAATGCGCATGTGGAGGAGCAGACAGGCGAAGATGTTGATAATGCAGTGCATGCCAATCGGGCATTGCAATATAGCGAAGAGGCTCTGAGCCTCGCGCATAGTACCCAGAACCGGCGCTTGCTCGCGGGCGCGTGCATCGCGCGCGGCATGACCGCCGCCAACGATTTCTTTCAGGAATGGGAGACGGCCCGGCGTTATGCCACCGAAGCCACCGGCCTGATTGGCCCCGGCGAGAACGACCACCTTGTCGAAGACCTCACCAAACTGAAATCGAGAGTCGTCCAGGCTTCCGGGATCAATGACACGCTCCGCGGCTGGTCGGAAGGGATCGTCGGGAACAAGACGTTCCAGCAGATCACCGAGGAATTTGCGGAAATCGTGATTCCTAAAGTTTGGATCCGAGAGGATCGAAAGGTCTCCCGCGTCGCAACGTCTCTGTCGATCTCGCCCAAGAAAGTGAGACGCATCCTGCGTAACTCGGGCCTGGTCGAGCGGCAGTAAGGCGTCGACGGCCACGATTACCGCTATTTCTGGACATTGGAAGCTTGCAAACGAGCGCCGCGGATCCACTCCAGAATCGCCCGGTACTGATCGCTCGATTCATTTCCATGCCAACGCTGGCCGCCGTTGTGCGTGGCCAGGTAATCGCCCACATTGCCGGCGCTGTCAAACGGCCGCGTGGGTTTGACCAGGATGAGGCTCTTGTCCGGTTCGGCGATGTTGACCACGCGCATGGCGTACTTGTAGTTCTGCTCGCTGTCCTGATCAGAGAAGATTCCCTCGGCGTTGGGCGGCTCCAGCTTGAAGATCACGTGGCTGGCATGGCAGAACACGCAGGCTTTTCCATCGCGGCCGGGCTTGGCGAGAATCGGCTCGACCCTGGTGACGAAGTAACGGAAGTCGAGCACCGAGCCCGGCTGCACGTCGCGCAGTGCATCGGTAAGGTTCTTTCCTTCGAGCACGCTTGTCGAGATCAGCTTGAGTCGCGGATTGGTGGAGTTCTTCAGCTGATCCATCGCTGCGCGGAAATCCGGCCGCTGTTCCACGCCGGGGACCTTCCGTAAGGTGTCCAGTGCTGCGGCGCTTATATTGGCATCGGAGCTGAGCACGGCTGCCATCACCGTATCGACGACGAGAGGATACTCGAGCGGCTTCTTGATTTCCAGGGCCGCGGCGTGGCGGTTGAGATAATCCTGGTCCTGCGAAACAGCGCCGCCCGCCACGCCCAATCGCCGTTTCAGGAATTGCGGGTTCCCTGCTTCTTCCATGAATACGCCGAGCGCAGAGTCGTTCAGGTTGGCGAATGCAGTCTTCACAGCCGCCGTGGATTGTGGGTCGCGCAAGAAATGTTCGAAGCAGATGCGCACTGCGGCGCGCTGCACTTCCGTGTCGGAGGAATTCAATCCGGCAAGAACCTGGCCCTGAAGCTTTGGCTCCTGCATGAGGCCGGTGAACGAAGACGCGGCGTCGAGCACTTGCGCATAGTTCGCAGGCCGCGGGTTCTGTTCGAGTCCGGCGCGCAAGGCGTCCTGGACAGTTGTCTGCTGCTGCCAGGCCGATTTCTCAGGCAGCGCTGCGAGGAGAGGCAGAACCACCGCCTGGCTATCAGGGTTTCCGTGATTCAGGATTTCGACAATCGTTCCTACAAGTTTCGGGTCGGGCTGGGCGGGTGTGTCGAGGTTGAGGATGCCGCGCTGTCCGCCCTCGTAGACATAGCGCACCGTCTGGCGCACGTCGGCGTTCGCGTCTTGCGACAGATCGAGAGCCGCGAGCGCAAAGCGCGCGTCACCGGCTTCACTCAGCGTGCTGCCCGCCTTCAGCACTTCAATTTTCATGGAGTCGTCGGCGCCCTTGAGGCATGCCAGGAGCGCTTCCTCCAATTCTGGTCCGGAACTTCTAAAGAAATGGATCAGGTCGCTGTCGTTGCCGATGCGTGTCTGGAAGAAGCCATTGTGCACGTCGTATTTGAAGTCGACAGTTTCGCGGTAGGGCGTGTATTCATAGCCCGGGCGATGCAGGTCGGGCACGCCCTCAACATACTTGGTGAGAACGGCTGGCAGCCCGATCGAAACGGTGTCGGCCTTGAGCGCCGGCAGCGCATAGTGACGGATATGAAAATCCCACAGGGCATTCAGAATGCCCTCGCGGCCTTGCGGGGTTCCTTCGCGCAGCACCTTGGCCAGCACCTGCGCCTGGTCGCGCGCCACCGCTTCATAGCCGGCATTGATGCGGTCTTTGTCCTCGTCCTGCGCACTGGCCCGGACCCACGCCGAGAGATATCCGGTGTTCTCGTCGAGGAGGTTGTAGACGCTCTCCTCGAGTCCGCGCCGGACCATCGCATTCTGTTCCGTGTTCAGGCGCACGGCTAGCGACTCCAGGGTGCCGCGGCGCACGTCGGGCTTATCCACCTGCCAGTAGTACCAGCGCCAGACTCCCCCGGCGGCCTCAAAGCGAACCGACGGGACGGGATCGTTGAGGTCGCTCTCGAGCGCGGCCAGCAGTTGCGGGTCATCGGTGAGGTCGCGGAAATGCTGATTGAAGACCCGGGCGGCTCCCCAGCGGGTACGGGCGTCCGGCGATGCGAGCGCCGCGGCCAGCAACTTGCGACCTTGCGGCGATGCATCCTGGCGGCGCGACAGAACCATGCGTAGCGCGTAGGCAGAAGCGGCCTGCACCATCTTGGTTTGATCGCCGAGGCCCTTGATGAGAACCGGCACGGCGCCGGGATCGGCCATGTGGCCCAGCGCGCGTGCCGCGGCTTCACGCGCCAGCGGCTGATCGCTGTCGGAGAGTACTTTGCGTATCTGGATCAGTTGCGGTTCGGGAGCCAGGTCCCAGAACTGGTCGAGTTGTTGAAGAAGAAGCGGCAGATCGTTGACGGCCAGAGTCGCAGCGGGCGCGGGATAGGCTGCATCCCAGTTTTTCGCTTTGGTGGTTCCCGGGTACAACGTCGACAGGGCCATCACCGCGAATTGCGTTGCCCGGAACGGCGTGTTGAATCCCTGGTAGACGGGATCGCCTTCCCAACTGCCTTCGGGACGTTGCGCCGCCAGCAGGGCCTTCACGGCAACGGCGAGGTGCTCATCGGTTTCAGGCCGGCGGCCGGCTTCGGCCAGGGCCAGGACTGCGTTGTACGAAATAAAGTCCGCCGGCTTGGCTTTCTTGTCGAAGGGATACGGCCAGCTTCCTTCGGGCGTCTCATATTCGTAGAGCTTGTCGATCAGCGCGCTGATCTGCGCGGAATATTTCTCGCGGTTGATCTCTGAAAAAAACATGATCTTCCAGTTGAGATCGATCACATTTTTGGGATCCGCGGGCACGGCCAATTGCTCCACATGGTCACGCTCCGCCAACCACTGCTGATCGTGGCTCTCGTTGTAGGCCAGGTCGAAGGTGTGCCAACTCTGGGTCGCGATCTCGAAGGGGCTTACATCCGGTTCGCAGCCATCGGCCTCATCGCCGGGCAATTGCGTGACGCCCTTGTAGTGGATCTTGAGGAACTCCGCGTAGGGCAGATCGAATTTCCGGCGAGGCGGATCGTGAGTCACGTTCTGCTCGAAGGCATGCACAATAAGCGGGAGTCGGCTGGCCTCGGTGCGGGCGGTGTAGATGATGCGGACCCAGTTGGTATTGGGCTCTCCATAGAGCGGCCGCGCGTTGTTGTAAATGCGATCGGTAAGAAACTCGAGGCCGGCGCGCTGGGTGGGGGCATACCCTTTCTCGATCGCTTTCAGGTAGCCGCGGGTAGTGAATTGGGTCGGGTGGCAGGCGATGCACAGCTGAGTCTCAGAGTGCTGCATGGTGGTGCGCAACGCGATAGCGCCGCGGCGCGGGGTGTTTGAGATCCAGGTGTCGCCCATGTTGACCAGGAAGTCCATGCCCGCGCGCACCGCCTCGTGCGGATCCTTTGTTGGGGGAACACCATAGAGGTAGGTATGCAATTGGTACGCCGGATGATCCGCGGCAACCCGCACGTAATAATCGCGACCGGGTTGAAGAATGCGGGTACGAAACTTGTAGAGGCCCGGATAATTCTGGGTCGCTTCAACCTTGTAGACGAACTCGCCGTCGATGAACGGGACCACATCAGGTTTCCCGTCGGAGTCCTTGCCCAACTGAAAAATGTCGACGTCCAATGGGACGTCACGATCGGTCACATTCAATACGAAGTAGACCAGCCGGGGCTGGTTTTCGCGGAAGGTGAATCGGAACCACTGGAATCCCTTCACCATGGCCGCATAGCCATCTTCGTTCTTCGCCGGGGCATAAGGCCTCTCGTCGTCGCTGCCAAAGACGGTCTGGCCCAGTTCGAAGGACTGTGCGGCCTGCCAGGTGCCGTTGGGACCGGCCGCAATGACGCCGCGGTCCAGCTTACCGGTGGTGAGCGATGCGGGCGAGGGTTCGGGAATCTTGTTCATGGTCGCCGCGATCTCGGGAAGGCGGACCTCTGGTGCGGCAGATAGATTGACAGATACCTTTCCCGCCGACCGTGGCCGGATGGTCATGTAGAAATCAAGGTCGGCGGCATGAATCCACTTCGATTGGACCTCTCCCTGGGCGTCGTTGATCGTGACACGCACTGCATCGTCGCCCTGGACCTGTGCTGGGTCTTTCACAGCCACCGTGATCGCGTAGAGGCTGCCCGGCAGCCCTTCTCCCAACTGGATGTTCCGCGCGGGATTCGCTGCGGCCTGACCGGCGTGGACAGATCGGTCCACATGCAGGATCGCGCCGAGGATCCATGCAGCGATGGTGAGTGGAATGATCGCCCGGAGGGCAATGCGTCGGATGCCAAGCGTAAAACCCATGGATGACCTCGTGTACTGAGAGCGATGCGAACTGATCTCACCCAGAATTCATTGGGGAACATATGTGCCGATCGCATGACAGTATATCCCCGCGATTCTGTGGGGTGTCCATTCATATCGAGGTCTTGGGCAGGGTCAGAGCCAGAACGCAGATTTTCGGGCGATAATTCGGTTACGCCCTATCAAAACGATAGACTCTCAGAGGTAGCCCATCTTGACTCAGTTTCAGAGCCAAACCGTTGTCCCATCCGAGCCTGGTGCCGCCGGCGGCGTACGCCTGAACCGGACGCTTGGATTATGGAACCTCATCATCATCGGTATGGTCATTATTCAGCCGACCGCGCCCATGGGAATTTACGGCGTGATCAGCAACAAGGCCCACGGCCACGTCGTCACGACCATTCTCATCGCCATGATCGCCATGCTGTTCACGGCCATCAGCTATGGCCGCATGGCCAGGGTCTACCCGAGCGCGGGGTCAGCCTATACCTATGTTGGCCAGGAAATGCATGCCTCTCTCGGCTATGTGGTGGGGTGGGGAATGGTGATGGATTATCTGCTCAATCCACTCATTTGCACGGCCTTTTGCGCCAAAGCCGCGATGAACATTTTACCCGGCATCTCGTACTATATATGGATCATTTTTTTCGCGGCATTCTTCACCTGGGTCAACCTGCGCGGCATCAAGACCTCGGCTCAACTGAATGAAGCCCTCTGTGCCGGGATGGTCATCGTGGTTCTCATCTTCCTTGCCAGCGTGGCGCGCGCCGTCTGGCATATGCATCGCGAGCCCGGTTTCTTTCTGCAGCCGTTTTATGACCCGGCCACATTTCATCCCGCCAGCATTTTCGCCGGTACGTCTGTCGCAGTGCTCACCTATATCGGATTCGATGCCGTGTCCACGCTCTCGGAAGAAGTCGAGAATCCGCGGCGCAACATTCTCCTGGCCACTGTTCTGGTCTGTCTGATTACCGGTCTCCTGTCGGGCTTGGAGGTGTACGCGGCGCAGCTTGTTTGGGGATCGAAGCCATTTCCAGGCGATCAGGTGGAATCGGCTTTTGCCATGCTGTCGCGGCAGGCGGGCGGGGCGCTTCTCTTCCAAGTAATCAATTTCACATTGCTGGTGGCGAACATGGGATCGGGGATGGCATCGCAACTCGCAGCCGGCCGGCTCCTCTATGGCATGGGGCGTGGAAATGCCCTTCCCAGGTCGTTCTTCGGCGTGATCGATCCAAAGCATCGCGTGCCGCGCAATAACATTCTCGCCTTGGGAGCCGTCGTGGTTGCGGGCGCCGGCCTCCTGGAGTTCTTTGCCAACAACCTTGGCGGCGGCGCATACGAAATCGGCGCCGAGGCACTTAATTTCGGCGCCTTCATCGCGTTTATGGGCGTGAATGCAGCTGCTTTCGTTCACCACATGCGAGTTGGAACAAAAAGGGATCTTGCCGGTTACATCATTCCGGTCCTGGGATTTGTTATTTGCGGGTTTATCTGGATTCACCTCAGCCGGCCAGCGCTGGTGCTGGGCTCTTTCTGGATGGCCGCCGGGATCATCTATGGCGCAATTCGCACACGGGGTTTCCGCGCAGAGCTGGTCAGCTTTGAAATACCTTCAGATGTGGCTTGATCGGATCCCGCTCGCTCGGACTCGATCAATAGGCAGAAGCCGGAGTCGCGTCGGGAAGGGCCGGGCCCGATGCAGAATTGGCGGCGCGCCAGACTCCCGCGAGTTCCCCTGATCGGTGGGTATCCCTGGCCGCTACCTTCGACTCGAGCGCCTGGCGGAAATACTCAAGGCTCAGAAACAGGCCCTCCCGAAGATTGACGCGAGGCTCCCAATTCAATAGCTCCCTGGCCTTACTTATATCTGGTTTACGACGCGCGGGATCATCCTGCGGCAGCGGCAAAAAGCGCAACTCGCTGGATGAACCAGTCACCTCCAGGATCAGTTGTGCGCATTCGAGAATTGTGAATTCTGCAGGGTTGCCGATGTTTGTGGGCATATGCTCGCCCGACCCTGCAAGGCGCAGGATGCCCTCGAGGAGGTCGGCGACAAAGCAGAAGCTCCGGGTCTGGCCTCCATCCCCGTAGATAGTCAAGGGCTTTCCCTCGAGAGCCTGCATGATGAAATTCGAGATCACGCGCCCATCTCCAGGATTCAAACGGGGCCCGTATGTGTTGAAAATGCGAACCAGATGCGTATTGACCCCTCGATGCCTGTAGTAGGCCATCGTCAGCGCTTCGGAAAACCGCTTAGCCTCGTCATAGACAGAACGGGGACCCACCGGGTTTACATTTCCCCAATAGGTCTCCGCCTGCGGGTGTTGAAGCGGGTCTCCGTAGCACTCGGATGTCGATGCATGAAGGAAGCCCGCACGATATTGACGCGCAATCTCCAAGGCATTCTCTGTACCGACCGAGCCGACGCGAAGGGTCTCGATTCCGAGTCTCGAGTATTCCGGTGGACTCGCCGGCGAAGCGAAATTAAAGACATAGTCCACCGGCCCGGGATCGAAGGGAAGGCAGATGTCACGTTCTTCGAATTCGAATCGAGGCTCCTTTGCCAGGTGGCGAAGGTTATCGAGCGTGCCCGTCGAAAGGTTATCAACGCCGATAACGATATGCCCCATTCCGAGCAGTCGATCTGCCAGATGAGAGCCGAGGAAGCCGGCTGCGCCGGTAATCAGAACTCTGGACATGGGATCACGTTTCCTTTATTGAGTTTGGGCTTGACCGGTTGAGAGGTTCGCGAGTGTACCTTCGTTGCCGCGGCCGATTTCAAGCGGCCGCAACGATTGAGGCAATGAGGATTTTCCGGAACTTTCCTTTCTGACCAGGTCCGGAACGGCCATCCGTCGACCGGTGCTCACATATGTGAATCCGTGCTCGCGCATCACCGACGGCTTATACAGATTTCGCCCGTCGATACAAATGGGGAAGCGCATCATTGATCTCAGGCTTGCGAGGTCAAGAGAGGCGAACTCCGGCCATTCGGTGAGAATCAGCAGTGCATCGGCGCCGTCGGCCGCTTCGTATGCGCTCGCCACGTAACGCATGTTTGCCGAAGGCGGTAGAATCGCGCCAGCCTTTTCCATGGCCACCGGATCGTACGCCTGGATTTTGCAACCTTCCTCGATCAGTTTCTGGAGAATGTCGATTGCGGGAGACTCGCGAATGTCGTCCGTGCCGGCTTTAAACGCCAGGCCAAGCACGGCCAGTTTCTTGCCCCGCAATGTCCATAGGGCCGAACGCACCTTCTGAAGGAAGATCTCTTTCTGCCGGTTATTGACCTTGCGCACTTCTTCCAAAAGGTGAAAATCGATGCCCTGCTGTTGCGCGACGCAACTGAAGGCTGCGACGTCTTTAGGAAAGCACGATCCGCCATACCCAAGACCGGCGTGGAGAAACTTGCTGCCAATCCGCGAGTCGAGTCCCATTCCCGCGGCGATATCTTCGATGTCGGCGCCCACCGATTCGGCCAGATTGCCAACCGCATTGATGAATGAGATCTTCATCGCAAGGAAGGCGTTCGACGCATGCTTGATCAACTCGGCACTCTGCGCCGATGTCACCAGGAGCTTTGCGGGCATTTGTGCGGTTCGCCCACCCGGCATGGCTGTCGGGCTCGCATAATAGTCTCCGTTCGTCAGGGGTTCGTAGATCCTCTGGAGGGCGCGCGCCGATCGCTCGTTGTTCGCTCCCACGACGATTCGATCCGGGTGAAGGAAGTCGCTGATGGCCGTCCCTTCACGCAGAAACTCGGGATTCGATACGACATCGAAAAGGTCAGGGGATACTCCGTGGCGCAACATGCAGCGAGTGACCCACTCGTTTGTGTAGACCGGAACCGTGCTCTTCTCAACAAGAACTTTGTAACTTTTGACATGCGGAGCGATTTCGCTGACCACAGCTTCGACATAGGAAAGATCTGCTGAGCCTGAGGATCCTTGCGGTGTGCCCACGGCGATGAAAATCACCTCACTCTGGGCAACGGCAGCGCCCAGATCTGTGGTGAATCTTACCCGCCGCTGTGAATGTTTTCGGAGGAGTTCAGGAAGGTGGTCCTCATAGATCGGTACCCCTCCCGAATTCAACAGGTTGATTTTGGCTTCGTTGTTGTCGACACAGACTACGTTGTGGCCGATTTCGGCAAAGCAGACGGCAGCTACCAGCCCCACATAGCCAGATCCAATCACGCAAATCTCGATTCTCTCGGACATTTCAAGACCCCCCTTGAGTTTTGGAAAGATAACGGATACGCTTTAGAAGAAGCACCGATGCCAAATCGCAGAGCTCGATCAGATGCATTTCTTCTGATCGATCAAACGAACAGCGCTCAAAGGCTCCGCAGACGATCGGACGCTGGGTCCTTGTGCGACGCAATTAAACCCTAAGTCCGTATCTAGTTACCTAAGTCACACCGACGGACCGTCAACCAGATAACTTATTGACTTATAGGGCCCCTTACTCATGAAATGTCTCTTTATTTGTCATCGCTCTGTCTGCTCTGCTCTTGACCCGCTTTTCATCTGCTTCGACTTCTGTGTACAGCGCCGACTCCTTCGCCGGCGTGGATGCCAGCGTTCAAATCAATGCCTGCATTTCTGCCGTAATCGCCGCGGGCGGTGGAACATGCGACGCCAGCATGTTCATCGGAACGCAGTCCATGTCACAGGAAGTACGTGTTGGCAGCACGACCAGTGTCACCAAACACATTGGGCTGACACTTCTGCTGCCTGATACCGCAACCTGGGTCTGGCATTTGACTGATGGCGCGAGCTGCGGCCTTCACCAGTTCAGCAGCACCTCCGTCATCGGGAAACAGCCCGGAGCGGGAGGGAACCGCATGGTTCTCACCGTGAATTCCGGAGCCGACATGGATTCCATTTACTGCACGGATGGTGCGGGTTATGGAAGTTATGTGAGAGCTGAAGGCTTTGCCGTCTGGAACAACCAGAATGGATCTGCCTTTGCGAACGGTGTCGTGCATATTCGCGGCATCGCTGATGAGAGCAGCTTCACCCGGATCTTCGCCGAGAATTACTATGGCGACGTTTGGCACATCGAAAGCGCTTGCTGCGGCGCTCGTTTTGAAGGGATCCAGGGAATCAGCAATGGAGCGATGGGTCAACGGCGCTATCGGCGGAGTTCCCCTGACGATTGGACCCGGCAAGGTGCACAACGTGTCCATTTATGACTCCACCTTCAATCAGCCGGGTATCAGTTATCCTGACGTGCTGATCGAGGGAGGCTCCCTTGTCTTCGGGATCAACTTTTTCAACCTGTACATGGAAGGCAACGGGGCGGTGGATCCGGCAACCTCCATGGTCTATATCAGTCGTCGGCGTCGGCCCGGTGCACTTCTTTGGCGGTCTGGGTAACACTGAGCAAACCCAGCTTTCCAGCACAAAGACCGTATTCGAGAATCATGGAGCGCGCATCGATGTTCCGGCGTTTGAGGCGGTGAATACGACCCTTGGCATCAATGACCTGACCGCTGCAACCAAGATTGCCGTCAAGCAGTTCAACGGGAACCTGGGCAGCATTCCCAGCTACTCGACGCTTCTGAAATGAGGGGCGAGACCGGCCTGCACATTGGCGGCGCTGTTCCTCTGCAGGTTTTGATCATGCGATTTCGAGGGTTTGACGAGCGGTGCCGAACACGATTTTGTGGGCCGCCAATTCCCTGTCTTTCATCGTTCCGGTAAAGTCGAAGCATAACTGGCTGCTCCTCAGGCGGTTCAGGACTTCCAGTTCTGCAGCATCCGGCTTCTTCAGAAGCACGACGGACTCGGAATCGAGCAGAGCCTGAAGGTCCGGAGTAAGGACTCTCCAGATGTGCGGAATGCTTCTTTCGAGAAAGCTCCGATTTGCGCCGTGAATCGTGCTTTGTGAGATGGCCGGCTCATAGACCGTGAGGCCGATTCCCTTTCCAAGCAGCCGCTCCGCCAATTCCACCGCGGGGCTCTCGCGAAGGTCGTCCGTATCTTCTTTGAAGGTCAGTCCAAACAACCCTACGCTTCTGACGCCCGCCGAAACGATGGAATCAAGACAGCTCTCCAGGTGCGCCCTGTTGCTGGGGAGAATGCCCTGGAGCACGGGTAAATGGAGGCCAGATTTCCGCGACTCCGCCACCAGCGCCCGCAGGTCTTTGGGCAGGCAGGATCCCCCGAACGCGAAACCCGGCTTCATATAGACCGGCGAGATGTTGAGCTTCTTGTCCATGCAGACGAGTTCCATAACTCGCAACCCGTCGACTTCGAGCATTTCGCTCAGTTGTCCGACCTCGTTGGCAAACGAGACTTTCAATGCGTGGAACGCGTTGCACGCGTATTTCACCATGCATGCCGTGCCGATGTCGGTAAAGACAGTGGGCGCATCCACCTTCCGATACAACTCGGCGACCGCTGCCGCTCCCCATCCGCCGCTGTGCCCGATTACGACCATGGGCGCCTCATAAAAGTCGCGGATGGCCGATCCCTCCCGAAGAAATTCCGGGTTGTAGCAGAAATCGATCAGGCTGCCTATTGGCCTCTCCGCAGTCCGCTCCAGCAGAGGAATGAGGTCACGCTCGACCACTTTCGGTAATACGGTGCTTCGTAACACCACGACCAGAGGGGTCGTGCGCGTGCGAATAGCCATGCCGATCGATTGCAAGACTCCGCGCAGCGCGGAGAGATTGATCTCACCCGTGCGCTCGGAGGGAGTGCCCACACAGATGAGCGCTACCTCTGTAGCCTCCAATGCCCTCACCTCATCGGTGGTGGCGCTCAGGAGCCCGGCTGTTCTGCCTCCCTGTAACAGGGATTCAAGTCCCGGTTCCCAGAAAGGCGAACGTCCCGCGTTGACATCGGCAACCTTGCGCGAATCAATGTCAACGCCGATGACCGTGTGCCCGTCGCGGGCGAGACACGCCGCTGAAACGCATCCAACATACCCCAATCCGAATACACTGACATGCATATCGAGTTTCCTCACTGTTTGGTTATGAGAATCTGTGGACGGCAACTGAGTGGGAGTAGCGTCGGTCAACTGAATGTTGTGATCAAAGGGCTGACTTACCGGTTAACCTCGGGCCTGCGCGTCGAATGGGAAGGGATGCTGCCGAGATTGCCAGACCAACTCCACACCGGCACAGTGACATTGGCGCTGGCATCCCGTATGCCAACCGTGGTGTTTGTCGCTTCGAAGGAGTACAAGTCGAGTTCGTGACCGTGGTTTTCGAATACAGCCTTGGTGTCGGTCATCGAACGTTCTTCCGTGTTCGCTGTGCCGCCAAAAAAATGAATCGGTCCGACACCCGCCGCGACGTAAACCATCGATGTCTTCGGATCGTGAACCCCGTTGCCCTCCAAGTAGGCGTTGTAGAAATTAATGCCGAAGGTATGAGCCCCGCCCCTTACGACGATGTTCGCGTTATCCAATACCTGGCTCATTGAAGGTGGAGTCGTAAAACGATATGGAATGCGTATTCGCGGTGTTGCTGCCGATGGTAAGGGGAACTCCGCCCCCAGGGCCTCCATTACTGATGCCCTGCACCGCGTCGAACTTGGCGCCGCAGCAGGCGCTATCGATGTGCCACACGTCTCCGTGATAGTTTTCGCCAAAGATCCGCGTGAAGCTGCTTTGATCCGCGATTCCGCGAATGTGAATCACTCCGTTGGTGAACGTACTTCCATTTTCGTAATTTTCGACCGCGAAGCCCTGCGCCCTGACGTAGAAGGCGCCATCCGATCGGCTCGCCGGCCGTGCAATAAAGCGAGTCCATCCGCGAACCGCCGCTGGCAGTAATGACCATACGATTGCCACCGCCGCCCGGTTGCTCCCCCACGATCGAACTGCTGCTGAATTGATAGATCCCGCAACTTACGCCGTCAGTCAGGTGCCACTTCCATACCGCCGTCTCCGGAAGGAGAAGCGTCACCCCGATATGTTTCGCATAGGCGGTCGCGCTTCCCACGGTTACCTGCTGCGACATCACTCGAGTTCCTTGCAGAGCCCGCGCGTCGCATGTACCCCCGCCGTTCTCGATTGCCCTGGCGATGCAGGCGTTAATCTGCACGCTGGCGTCGGGTCCGGGAAATCCCGAGACATCGTAAACCGATGCTGGACAAGGCGCCGGAATGGAGGGATCTCGCATTCCGGCGAGCACCAGAATGCTCGCCATTGCGATCGTCGCGATGAAAGCACGGGTATTCATATGGATCCCTCCACGCCGGCAGTTTCGGCGTCGCAGATTTTTCAGGCCATCCTCGCGGTTGTTTACGCCGGCCGCGTTTGGACGAGGGCGAATCGCTGATTGATGCGTAGAAATGGCCGCTCGAGGTACTTGTAGGAAAGGGCGGCGCAACCGATGGTCAGCGCGAGAGCGCACACTCGATCCGCCAGATAGAGAAGACTTCCGGTCATGCCATGATCATGCTGGCCGGCAAGCAGCTTCCAGCGAATGGCTGTTGTCCCCTCGAGAGCCAGTTCATGGAACACGTAAAGTCCGTACGAGATTCGTCCTAAATACGCGAGGGAGCGAGGAACGTGTCGTGACGCGATTCCCAACGTGCCGAGCAGCAGGCATATGCAACCCAGACCCACCAGAAAGTAACCGGTACACATCATCATCATCGTGGGATTTGCGCGCGGATCCTTGATGAGGCAGAATACGCTCGCGGAACACCAAAGGCAGACTCCGATGGCGATGAGCGCGACCCTCGTCTTGCCGCGGAATCGCGGTGCGCTGCCCGCCAATGCAATGGCAATCAACGCGCCAACTGCGAAATATTCAAACTGCACCAGGCTGTTGAGCCAGACTGTTGCGTAGAGGCGCTCGCCGAAGCGAGTCGAGAACGCGATCGCAATGGCCGCTACCGGCAGGCAACCTAACGATGCCCACAGGATGGCCCGCGCACCACCCAGTCGTTCGAGCAGCGGCCATGCAATGTAGAACTGCTCTTCGACGGATATGCTCCACAGCCAGCTCAGTACATTCGTTCCACTCGGAAACAGCACCAGATACCAGTTCCCCGCAAAGAGAAGATAGGCCAGGAGCTGGGCTTTGGACATGTGCAGCGCAGGAACCGCAATCCCGATGAGCGCTACCGCAACCACCACACCCAGGTAGAGCGGCCAGATTCGCAAGATCCGGCGAAGATAGAAACGTCTGATGGAGAGAGTTCCATACGAGATGGATTCCCGGCGCATGATCTCGGTGATCAGGTAAGCACTGAGGACAAAAAACAGGCAGACTCCGAAATTCCCTGCCTCGCCGACGAGTTGCATCCAAACTGCGACGGACCGGTGCCCGAGGGTGCTGCCTGAGGAGCGAACGGAAGGCACAGCATGCGTAAGAAACACGCAGGCGAAGGCTCCGAACCTTAGCGCATCCAGCTCCGGCCGATAAAACCGCTGGGAAGCGCCAGCCGCATTTCGCTGCGCGTCAGTCCGTATTTGATTGCTCGTGGGAGCCTGTTCGAGTTTGGCGAGGGCCATTCACACTCCTGGGGGTTTCACGCGGGCTCGTGTTGAGCTATGCGGCAACGATGCTGCCCAGCACACTGGAATAAATGTCTTCCAGGATGAGCGTCTGTTTTTTCAGGTCGAAGAGAGATAGAACCCGCTGCCTTCCCGCGCGGCCCATGTTCTGGCGCATGGGTTCGTCTTTGATTAACTCCCCGATGTAGCGGCCAAGGGTTCTCCAGTCGCGTTCCGGAGCAAGCAATCCCGTTCTGCGGTGCTCAACGGCTTCTCCAATTCCTCCAGAGGCGAACGAGACGACCGGAATCTCCATCGACTGTGCTTCCGCGAATACCATTCCGAATGCTTCTTCCTCGCCCGATGCGATCTTCACGCTTGGCCCTGCAAACACTAATGATTGGCCCAACTGCTCGCGTACAACGTCGGGACGTTGAACTCCCATGAACCGGTATCGGCGAAGACAGGAACGTGCCTGCGCTTCCAGGCTGCTGCGCAAGGGCCCGTCCCCAATCACGACTAACTCGACTTCGGGAAATTGATTTTGAACGCATTCCATTCCCCGGATCAAATATTCGAGACCCTTTCGTTCCACCAGCCGGCCGACGAAAAGGACGTGACGCGGTCCGGTGTAATGGGCGGGCCGAAATAATTCGGTGTCGACCCCGATGTAGTGCACCGTGACCTTGTCTTCGGGAAATCCCTGATCGAGCAGTTTCGCTTTGACAAATTGCGACACCGCAATCATCCGCGACACCCTTTTCTTTACGATTTCGCGGTTTCGCAGGTACTGCCTATGTCCGAACGGCGTTTTTGCGTGCTTAAGGTTGAGGACTGTCACGTCCGATCCGTGATACGTCACAATTAAGGGGACGCCCAGTTTTGCAGACAAGGTCAGAGCACGATATCCGTCCGCACCAAAGTGCGCGTGAATGAGCGCCGGACAAAACGCGTTGAGTTCCTGCAACGAACTTACCAGGCAGTCGCCGCCACACTTTGAACATGAGTTCGGCCGAATGGCCCATCACCCCGCCTTGATTCATCACGTGAGTTGACGCATTCGCCAGATCCAGGCCGGTCACACGCCGCAAACCGGCGTATTCGGCCCGATATTGAGTCAACGCGGTGGCTTGTGCCTTGATAAACGTCTCCGACGCATAGAGAAGGTGGTCGCAGTACACGATCACGCGCCGGGGCTCATTCCACGCGCGCGCCGCGTTTGGAACCTGCTGTTGTTCCGGGCATTCCGTCATCGATACGGTCATTTTGATTGCCTTCATCCTTGCTTTGCGTTTCAGTCGTCGCTAGCGCCACGTTTTGTCGAGGCGGCAGCCTTCCGGCACAAGGCGCGCATCACGATCGAGGAGGCGGCATCGATGAGTTGTGGACCCGAGAATCGCGTGTGGAGGCCGCCTGAAACTGCTCCAAAATCGAATCCAGGGCTCCTGCCAGCGGCTTGCCAAGAAAGCGCGAGTAATCGAGCGACATGTGATTGCCATCCCGGTACACCACGATGCCATTCGCCCTAGCAGGGCATAGAATGCTCGTGCAGAACTGATCGGTCATGTCGAGAAGCGCGGTATTGGTGAACCCGGCTGCCGCCGACACCTCGGTCTGCCAGATCGCGCCGGCCAGAGCACGCTTCGGCGACACATCGCATTCCCGGCTGGAGAAAATGCCGGGATGGCTTGCCGCTCGCGCCAGGCACACGGGCACGTCTATCTCGAGGCGGGGCGTGTCCCTCAGCAATACGACCAGGCCGGTGCTGGGGCTCACAGCATTGAGCGTGGAGCGCACTCCGGCCTCCCACTCATCGGATGACAGTCGGGCGTATTCGTCCGCGAATCCCGGCCTTGCAACGTATGCCGATGAATTGCTGATCAACAGAAGTCTCGGTCGAATCGACTTGATATACGAAAGGGCGGCGCGCCTCCAGCGAACGCACTCCTCTTCATTCCGCTGAAGCCGGGGATTGTAGACCGGGACCATCGCGCTCGGGCATGAAGCTTTGACCAACAGAATCAACCGCCATCCCTTCGTTTCCGCGGCAGACCGGAGAGCCGGAAGCCACTGGGCAGCGTGCGAGTCCCCCCATAAGACAACAGCTTCTCCGTTAGCCGGCCCGAACGCGCATGGCTTCAGGCGGTCGCTTCTGAATCCTGTCAGGCAGTCCTTGTCCTCTATCGCGTCTGGGGCGCTCGCATGCGCGATATGACAGCATTGGGAGACAGCCATTGACTGCGATTGCCCAGCCACGTGAACGCGAGTCCTACCGCGATTCCGGTTGCAGTCATCGCCAGGCCCACGCGGATCCAATGCCGGACTGAAGCCGCGCCGCTGCCGGCCAACTGAATCCGCTTCTCCAAAAACTCATGGGAAGCAGTTGCGATCAGTCCGCTCAAGACAAGCAGCGGAAGTGTGATGAGCGTTGTGCTTCTGTCACGCAAGAGAATTGCCCCAAACACCAGCACCGGCCAGTGCCAAAGATACAGCGAATAGGAAATGTCTCCGATCCACTGGAAGGCACGGGACTCGAGCAGGCGCGTCAAGATTCGACTGCGAGCGTCTTCGCGAGAACAGAGGAGCAGAAGTGTTGTGCCCACGACTGGAATCGCCGCCATCAAACCGGGAAAGCCGTTTTCCGGGCGCAGGAAAACGGCCGAGCCGATGACGAGCATAGCTCCCATCCAAGCAATGGCTGGGCGGAAGATACGCTGCAAGGATCTTTCATTCTGCATCAGGCTGGCCAGTCCACCCAACACGAACTCCCATGCCCTGGTCAGAGGCGAGAAAAATGCAATCGATTGGAAACTGTGCGTCAGCCATATGTTGGCGCCGAAAGACATCGCGCCGACAAACAGGAACAGAATCGTGAGCGCGCGCTTTGTCCTCCCTTTCCTCATGCACAGAGCGATCAGGGCCGGACAAACCAGGTAGAATTGCTCCTCGACGGAGAGAGACCAGGTGTGGAGAAGAGGATTCGACCCGACTGCGCTGTTGAAGTAATCGGTCGACTGTTTCAGAAACCAGAGATTACTGGCGTAAGCGCTCGCTGCGGTTGCCGAAGCAGCAAGCCGGGTAAGCTCGATGGGAGACAAAAACGCCCAACCTGCCAGAAGCGTACAAGCCGCCATGCACAAGGAGGCCGGAAGAAGCCTTCGCATCCGTCTTGCGTAGAATCGAGCAAAATCGATTCCGGATGAGCCCTCCGCTTCGCGTACCAGAAGCCCGATGATCAGGTAGCCCGAAATCGCGAAGAACACATCCACCCCTGCAAATCCGCCTCCGAAGCCCGGCAGCCCGGCATGATATCCGAGGACCATGAGAATGGCGATCGCCCTCAGTCCCTGGATGTCCTTGCGGAATCCAGGCCGTCTTTCGTGCGCTCTTTCCGCCAAAGCCGCAGTGCCGGCGGACGCTTCTGCGTATATCGGGCTCATGGATTCATTCCCTGGGTGTGGGCACGATTGACCGCAACTTGCTCACGCGACGGCGGACTAGCCTGGACCGCGCCTACGCTCGCGCCGCACCCCATGCTCAGCGCTCCAAGCACACCTTCTCCAAACCTTTGGACCATCGCTTCCATCGTGTACGTGTTCCCGCTCTTTCGCGCGCCGGTCTTCAGCTTGCGCATCAACTCGGGATTGGTCACAACGCTCGCGATGCTGGCGGCAAATGCTTCTGCTTCGTGGGGAGCCAATAGCCCGTTGTCACCGTCAATCACATACGTGATCTCAGGCGGATGGGTGGTCAGTTGCGTCGCCAGCAGCGGAAGCCCGGCGGCAAAGCTGTCGACCACCGCGAGACCGGCGGTCCCTGCCAATACGAACACGTCGGCAATGCGATAGCAGAGAGCGCCCTCGCGGCCATACCGCGAACCAAGGTAGTGGATCCATGGATTCCTCCCGGATCGTGTTCTCAAGCCAGGCGCGGTCCGGACCGTTGCCCACGATCACCAGGTGAAAATTTGGGCAGCTGCTCTTCACGATTCGCGCCGCGTCGATCAAGAGCGGAAGCGATTTGATCGCGCCGATAAGGCCGCAATACAAGCCGATGATCGGATCCCGCTCGCCCGTGAGCGACTCCCGACTCGCCCGCGCCTCGTCTTCACCGATGTCGCTGATGAGTTGCCGTAGCTCGTTCGAATCCGTCGCATTCTGGACGTTGGTAATTCGTTCTGCAGGGATACCGCGGTCTTTCAGGTACTCGGCGATTGTCTCGGTATACGCGAACCACCAGTCCACGCGGTTAAAAAAGAACTGCTTTACCCATTCCGCAAGTGGGGACCGGCCCGGATGTCGATTCGGACCCAGCCCCCAGAATGCAACCCGCTTCATCCCGATCGCGGACAGGAAGAGAATGAACGGATTCATCAGGTACTTGATCTCGGGCCCCACAATGATCAGGTCCGATGCCATGACATAGCGCCACACATCCTGATACAAGAGTTTCCTGAAAAACCAGTATCCACTTACCTTCTTTCCGACCGGTTCGGGAAGATCAGCGCTGTCTTGCCGCATTGCATGAAGACGATTGGAATTGCTGTAGAGCACCGTCAGGTCTATGCCTGCCTCCTGCAGGAACTTGTTCAGTCCGATGAAGAAGGGGATCCTGTACCGCTTCATCTCTGCCTGTATGATGACGACCCTCTTCATGGATCTCCTTCTGTCATGCGGTCGAGCCAGTTGATGGGGGACTGCGATTTCCTCGGCGGAGCTAATCCGATTCACCGCACGCGTCCCAGAGCGTTGCGGTAGAGACTGGCCTGCGGTGCGAAATCAGTCGCGGGGACTCTTTCCTCAATTGCGAGTGAGAGCGACACCGAGGCGAACACGAGCCAGAAGAATGTATTCCCGCTCATGATTGTGGTTTCCGATATCTGATAGACGGACAGTAAGGTCAGGCAGGAAAGTGGCCATCTTCGATAGGAGTCGTCTCCCGCGAACAGGTATTGTGTAGCGCGCCGGAAACTAGACGCCACGGATGTCAGGTAGGTAACCAGGCCCACCAACCCGATGCTCAGAGTGAGATCGATGTATCCGTTGTGGGCATGGGGCGCATCCTCCCAACCCGCGGCCTGCCTGACTGTTCTTGCAGGCTGAGAGTCCACCCCCCAGAATGCCTGGAATCCGTACCCGAGGAGCGGTCTGTCCTCAATGGCCAGTAGTGCGTTGCTCCATAAGTCGGACCGGCCGGTGAGGTGGGGATCCTTACCCATCATGGTTGTAATCTCGTTGAAGCTGGTGCCAATAAAAAAGGTCGCCACGCCTGCAGTGCCCAACACGCATGCGATGATCAGGCTTCTAAGGCGAGGGGGAAGGAACGCCATCGACCACGCTTTGGTGACCCCAACCATGACCACCAGGTAGATCATGGCGCTTACGGATCTCGATAAGGCAGTCAGGACGCCTGCGATCCCGATCGTCAACAGGGTCTTCCAACGCGACCGCAGAACCAGTGGCAGGATCGCTGTCGCGGTAACACACACAATCCGCCCCAACTCATTCTTGCGCGCGAATACGCCGTGCCATGCCTCGCCCTCGAGGTCTGATCCGGGCACAACCTGCGGAAAAGCCACTTGCACGACTACGCTCATCGTCACGACAGCAACCAAAGCGATGCAAACAATCTGCAGTTGTTGTTTGATCGAAAACGTAGTGCTGATATCTGCGGCGAACAAGAGCCCGAATAACAAGCCTACTGATTGGTGGATCGTAACTCCCGGATCGATCGACCACAGAGCGGAGGCAAATGTCAGGGTCACCAGGATTGCCAGTGGGCGATTCACTCTTAGAACATTGGCAATGAACTTTCGTCTGGCCACGACTCTGACGGCCGTAACCAGGTACACGATTCCCCAGAAGACCTTCAGCACGCCGGATCCTTCGCTGGCCTCGCTCGGGGCGTCGAAGTTGATAAAGAGAGACAGAAACGCGCCGGTTGACATGATCAGCGTCACGATCACGAAGAGTATGTGAAGCCTTCTCACGAATTTGGCTGAAATGACCATAGCGAGTCGCCAGTTTCGTCCGGGGGATTCAATGGAGGGACAACTGAGTCTCATCCATCTCCGTTGGCTGGCCAGTTGCCTCCTATCCGCGTCTGAGATGTTCGAAAGCTGTCCAGTAGAATGTCCGCAGGGAGATCTCCACCCTTTCGGAGGGGGACAGCGTGCCTACCAGAGATCGATATTGCTGCCGCATGTCCTGCTTGAGACCACCATGTGCCCGGAGCTTGCCAAGACCGCGCGCCACAACCTTCTTTGCGAGGGGTCGAAGGTGCGGGCATTTCCCGTACATGCTTAACGCCGGTGAGTAACTCCATTTGACCACTGAGGCTTTTTTTGCCGTCCACTCGTTCTGTGAATGCGTTGGTCCCATGAATTCTCATCAGAGTGAGTTCCTCGGAGGCAAACCAACCTTCCTCATCTGCGAGCGCAATCCACTTAAGGTATGCATCCGGACAGCACCCTGTGCAATGCGCATCACCTCAGGCATTGGCAAGATCCTCGCAAGGGTGCGCCGACGGAATGAGAGGCCGGACGAGGCCGTTGCAACGTAGGGTGGTTTCCCGGCGATTGTCACCTCCCGAAAATCCCATCGACCATAGGCGAACGCATCGGCAGCTTCCCACCGCTGCCCAGTCTCATGATGGAACTTGCGGACGCGGTCAAAACACCATCCCAGCCTGCGGTCTCCCTCGCAAAATTTTCACCACCGTTGCGACCTTATCCGGCAGATGCAGGTCATCCGAATCCAGAAGGCAGATGATCTCGCCATTCGCAGCGTCGAAGCCCGCGTTGTATGCGGAGGCCTGTCCGCCATTCTCCCTGTAGATCGGTTTGATCCGAGAGCCGAAGCCCGCCATCACTTCACGAGAGTTATCGGACGAGCCATCGTCAACAACGATGACCTCGACATTGGGGTAGCTCTGGCCCAGCGCGCTCTCGATCGCATCTCCGAGAAAGCGGCCGTAATTGTAGTTATTGATCAGAATGCTAACCAGAGTCTCTTCGCTCAAGGACATTTAAGCGGCCTCCTGAGTTGCTTCGATGTTGGCATGCTGCGCCTTCACCAGGTGGAATGCTGCAGTGCCCAGCGCGAGGGCCAGCAGAGCATCGCAAGCAATGCTCGACCAGGCGGCGCCGCGCCATGAATAGAGAGGAATGATCCACATGTTAATCAGTACGTTCACCATCGCGACGACGGCCTGAATGATGGAGCGCATACGCTGGTAGCCCGCGCCCGTAAGAGCGTCTGCCAGGAACAGGTGCACACTTCTTAAAACCGGGAGCACGGCCAGCCAGCGCAGTGCGGATGACGCGTCTTTATACTCGGCTCCCAGCAGGTGCGGCAGCACCGGCGCGCATATCACCAGGGCGGCCATCACGCAAACCGAATAGAGGGCCGCCTTGATCATCAGGGGCCTCATGTACTCCAGCGATTGGTCCATCCCTCCGGATCCCGCCCGAAACAATCCGGGATTGGCCGCGGAGAGAATGGACCGCAGCGGCACTGTGCTCACGTCGATCAGACGGTACGCGGCCCCGTAGATTCCGGTGGCTTCGAGCGCTCCCAACTTCGCGAGCATCGTCTTGTCGATGTCGTTATAGACGGTCTGTGCCGACAACCCCACGGAGAAGTAGATTCCCTCACCCAGTTCATGAACCAGTCGTCGCATTCCCAGTGTTGGCAGTCCCAGGGACCCGAGCGCCCAGGCGGCGGAAGCCACCGTGGTCGCAACCGCGGTCGCAAGATAAACCACGGCCCACGCCTCTACGCCTGGATGGGGCACCATCGCGACGAGGACGCCGAGACCCACAACTCGCGAAAGGCTGATCCATACGTTGATGTGGGCTGTGGCTCCGAACCGCTCCAGCGCCCCAAATGCAAATCCGCACAAATCCGTAATTCTTCCAAACACCAGGTCCGCCACCGCAATCAGTATCAGGACTGTGCCGCCGATGTGCGACGACAGCCAATGGCGCAAGAGCAGCACCAATCCCACACCCAGCGCGCCGGTGGTGAATGTAACCAGAAGGCCGTTCCCCCACGATTCGTTGAAGAGACGGTGGTCCCGCGCCACATTGCGAATGAGCAGGTTGCTTGTTCCCAGTCCCACAAAGGGAGAGAGCACCGCCGCAATCGCTACCGCCGCCACAAACGCTCCATACTGATCGGGTCCGAGAGAACGCGCGATCATGACGAAATAGACGGCTTGCAGTGCGAGTTTCAGTCCGTTGCCGCTGAGGAGCCATAGGACATTTTTTGTCATACTGCCCGAAATTGATTGCGCCATATAGCTCGTCCTCGCCGCGCCTTCCTTGTTTATTCAGGGATGCGTGCTTGCATTGACAATGCCGCTGCCAAACCGCGAGCGCTTTCTTCGATCAGGTCATCCCACCCGTTCTTCCACGAGCGGCTGCACGCCTGCGGTGGAGAAACTGTTGAGCTTAAGGCATTGAATCATCGCCAGCGCGACATAGGCCGGATTGAGGTAGAGGTAGCGCTTCCATAACCTGCGCGGTTCGCTGAGAAGCCTGAACAGCCACTCGAGGCCTCGATCCTGCATCCAGCGTGGCGCCTGCGGTATCCGTCCCGCCAAAAATGGAAAGGCCGCGCCAATTGCGAGGATCGGCATAGAGAGCGCCTCTCGCAATTCGTACGCGAATGTCTCCTGCCGCGGACATCCAAGTCCGACGAGGGTAATGGCAGCCCCGGAGTTGCGAATCCGGGAAACCAGGGCATCGCGTTCAGGCTGGGTAAGCGGCCGAAACTTCGAAGCCTCGCAACCTGCGATTCGGAGTCCGGGATACTTGCTGGTCAATGAGCGAACAAGATCATCCAGAATCTCCCACGTTGAGCCGTAGAGGTATACAGGCACGTGCTCCTCGGCGGCTCGCTCGCAGACCTTCAGGGTCAGGTTTGGCCCGTACACACGATCCGGGAGATTCGCGCGATGCACCCAGTTCAAGATCCACCGGACGGGCTGACCGTCGGGCGCCAGCAGGTCGAAGTGGTTCAACCGGTACTTGTGGACGCGGCTTAGCACGCCGGTCATGACCCCGTGTACGGCGAGGGCCGACACCGCGAAACCTTTTCGACGTCCGGCCGCGTCAAAGATCGCCTCCAGCGCTCCGTCATAGTCCACCGCGTCAATCAGGATCCCAATGACATTTCTTTTACCGGCATTGCGCATTCCTCGGTCCACCTTTCCACGTTCATTTCATAGATTTCCTGCAGGATCTGCGGGACATCGTACTCTGGCGCCCACGTTGGATAGTGGCTTTGAAACCGGGTCACGTCGCTGATCCACCAGATGTGGTCCCCGCGGCGGTTGTCATCGACATATTCGGTCTGCATTTCATTTCCAGCAATCTCCTGGCAGAGATCGATCGCCTCGAGCATGGAACAGTTGCTATATCGTCCACCGCCCATGTTGTAGACTTCACCGCATCCGGGGCGTTTGTAGAACTCATGGAAGGCGCGGATCAAGTCGGCACTGTGAATGTTGTCCCGAACCTGTTTGCCTTTGTAGCCAAACATCGTATAGGGCGTGTTATTGACCGCGCATTTCATCAGATAAGCCAGAAAACCGTGCAGCTTCGTTCCCGAGTGATTGGGACCGGTGAGGCATCCTCCTCTGAAGCACCCGGTCTTCATCCCGAAGTACCTTCCATATTCCTGTACCAGCAGGTCGGCCGCCGTCTTCGATGCCCCGAATAGACTATGAAGCGTGTGATCCACCGACATCGTCTCGGGAATGCCAGCCTTGTAATAGGGGTGGGCCTTGTCGATCTCCCAACGTGTCTCCTCTTCCACCAGGGGCAGCCGGTTTGGTGTGTCGCCGTACACCTTGTTTGTCGAGGTGAAGATGAATACCGCGTCCGGAGAGAACTTTCGCGTGGCTTCCAGAAGCACGGATGTTCCATTCGCATTGACCGTAAAGTCAGTCAGCGGATCGGATGCCGCCCAGTCATGAGATGGCTGCGCCGCCGTGTGTATCACCAGCGAAACGTCATTCTTGTACCGTTGGAAGACGCGCAAAATATCCGATGAATTTCGAATGTCCGCGTCGAAATGCACATAGCCGGGGACCTCGCGGACGAGGCGATCGCGAACCCGTTGAGTCGAGGCTGACTCCCCGAAGAAAGCTTTTCGCATGCCGTTATCAATGCCCACTATCTGCATGCCCAGGGCAGAAAAATACCCGACAGCTTCTGATCCCACCAAGCCCGCAGATCCCGTGATGATGGCGACACTCATGCAAAGTCTCCATGAAGGTTGGAATAAATGAGTGAGTAGCTCACGCGCGATGGAGAACCGATTGGTAGATCGCGAGAAGCTGGCGGTAGTTCGCAGCGGTGCTGTACTCCTGTTCGTACTTGAGGCGCGCCATGCGTCCCATGGAGCGAATGGTCGCCGGATTGGCCCAGGCCCATTGGATCGCTTTCCCAAGTTCCCCGGCATCGCCGTGGTCGAAATGCATCCCATTTATGCCGTCATCGATCAACTCCTCGAGGGCGCCCAGCCTGGATCCGATAACCGGAACGCCGCAGGCGAAGCTCTCCACAAGCACCATGGGGAACCCTTCGTACCAGAGGCTGGGCACGATCACGGCGCGCGCATTCTTCATCAAGGCAATCGTCTCGCTGCGACTGCATTGGGCAAGGTAAGTCACGTTCGCGCCGTGATGTTGTCGAATCCACTCCTCAACGTCGGCTCGCAAGGGCCCATCCCCGACGATCCTGAGCGCGATCTGTTGCGTCATACCTTCCCACGCTTCGAGCAGCACCTTCACGCCTTTTTCTTCAGAGAGACGCCCGACAAAGAGGAAGTACTCTCCGGAATGCTGCGACGGGCCCGGGTCGGGATCGACAAAGTTCGGCTTGACGTGAATGCGGCCTGCCGGCAGACCGTTGGCTGCAAATTTGCGTTTCGCAAATTCTGTGAGTGCGATGTATGCGCTGACCTTGTTCGCCCATGTGCCGGCCGCTTCGTGGTACTTCAACATGGTCACGACCGCGCCGGTCGCCACACTCGAATCCCGGTAGCAGCGGTGACGCACAGCATGGATCATGCTCTTTTGAGTGCAGTCCTCGCACACCCTCCCCTGCCGGTAGAGAGTGACCCCGGGACAGATGAGTCGATAATTGTGCAGCGTTTGCACCGTGGGTATGCCGTATTCCCAGCACACCGAGAAGATACTCGGAGAGATCATCATCAAGGTGTTATGAACGTGCACGACATCGGGCCGTTCCCGCTCCAGGATTCCAGCCACGTGATCGCGGCTGTCGTGTGCGTAGACGATGGTTTTAAGCAGGCCCGCGCGCCGTACTTTACCGGCGCTTGCGATTTCCAGATTGGAACGCGTATACGTGATCACCCGGTGGCCCATCCGCTCGAGCAACTGCCGCTCCTGCTTGAATACAACATCTTCTCCGCCGGGCAACTGATAATAATTGTGAGCGAGCAGGATTTTCATGGCGGAGCCTCTAGGCGGCTCCCGAGCCGCGCACTACCGCCGGCAAGGTGCGGGCCAGGATCTTCAGGTCCAGCCACAGCGACCACTCGTCCATGTACTGAAGATCAAGGCGCATCCACTGGTCGAACGAGATGCCGCTCCGTCCATGGACCTGCCAAAGGCAGGTGATTCCGGGCATCACGCTGAATCGTCGCCGCTGCCAGTCCTCGTTAAACCCTTCGTAGTCGCGCACCGGCAACGGCCGCGGCCCAACAAGGCTCATATCTCCCTTAAGAACATTCACCAGTTGCGGCAGCTCATCGATGCTGCTTTTGCGCAGAAACTTGCCGATACCCGTAATGCGTGGGTCGTTTTTGATTTTGAATACCGGCCCCGACACCTCATTCCTGCTTTCCAGTTCCGTCATCAATCCTTCGGCGTTCACGACCATCGTTCGGAACTTCCAAATCTTGAATCTCCGCTTATTAAGCCCCACTCGTTCTTGCAGGAACAGGGCGGGCCCTGGGGAAGTCAGCTTGATTGCCAGGGCTACCAGCAGGAGCATGGGCGCCATCAGGACGAGAAGGCTGCCGGAGACCGCGATATCGATCATTCGCTTGATCACAAGTGCGGATTGGTCAGCGGCACGGGTCTTGGTGGAGAAATAGAGAAGGCCGTCCAGTTCACGAGCATGCCAGCGCTGGACGCTCAAACCGAACGCGTCTGGGTCGACGCGGAGCGTGGTGCCGTGATTGGTGCAAAGCGATGCCACCTCTGCCCAATGACGGTGAAATGAAGCATAGGGCAGGTAGACTATGGCCTCGTCCACCACATTGCGGCGCATGAATTCAGGCAGGTTCGTATACTCGCATGCGAGCTCAAAGCCACTTTTCTTGAACTCGGCTGTACCGCCCCACTCCTCATCGACAAAGCCGAGCAACCGATAGCCGCTTTCCGGATTTGCGATGATTTTGCGGCCAAATGAGACCGCTCGCGAATTGGTCCCGAGGATGAGCAGGTATCTTAGGTTCCTTCCTTGTGCCCGGACGTGGGCGAGCCCGCTACGCAACACGATCCGAAACAGGCTTAGTGCCACGGAGGTGATGGCCCAGAAGAGTAAAAGGAATGTCGGCGTCAGCATCCGAATAGAGAAAAGGTAAGCCTCCGCGGTAAGCAACACACTGGCAACGGTCGCCAACCCGATAATTTCAACAAGCTCCGCGCGCTTGGTCGACAACCTTCGCGAGCGGTAGATGCCTCCGAGGCGGAACACTAAATGAAATAGCCACAGCGTCAGGATGAAGAGAAAGAAGTTCGATATTCTTGTTCTCATGGCCAGGAACATGGCTAGCGAGACGGCGCCCTGGGCCCGCACCATCAAAACCGTGCTCAGGCCGAATGCGCAGATCACGATGACGATGTCGACGATTTTCAAAAGACTGAGCGGGAGATTATGTCTTAGATCGATCAAGGTCTTCTCCTCAACAGGCGTCTGAGCCTGTGAGCAACGCGTTGCCCGAGAGATGGGAAGCGTGCCCGCTGTCCCGCGGAGAACCCGGAGACGAGCGCGCGGGCTGGGTTCAGCGGGAATGGCGCGGTTTTGCTGATTCCTTCGCAGAGGAGTTGCTCAAAGGAGGGCGTAGAGTTTGTCAGGGATGGGGAAAGTTCGATTGTTTAACACTGCACCCAGGATCGGTATGTTCGACGACCGCACGCTGGAGACGGCGACCTGCGCGGATTCTCGTCGCGTCGAACCGGCTTCAATGATAAGCACAAGGCCGTCGGTCAACTGTCCAAGGGCAAGCGAATCCACGCAGCGGTTCAGCGGGGGCGCGTTTACAATCACCCAATCAAACTGACTCCTCAGTTCCTTGATTCTTGTTTGCATGCGATCGAGACTGAGTAGATCTTCTGACTCACTCCGGATGGCGGCTGCAGGCACCAGCGAGAGCCGCGCTGACAGGGGAATCGTGAACGAACGAATGGGGGCGCTGCTCGCGAGCGCTTCGGTTGGACCCTGGCAGCACGCGCTCAACAGAGTGGGAAGCGAATGCCCGCGGACGTTAGCATCCACAATGCAGACTGTTCCCCGGGATGCCTTGGAAAGAAGATGCGCAACCAACACGCAGATTCGGCCGCTGTCGCCGTCTCCGTCGATGGCCGCGAACGTTACCGCCCGGGGTGCTTCTTCCGCGCGCACCAGGAAGATCCTCTGCACCAGTTCCATAAGCTCCGGATTGACGGACTCCTCGCTGTCCAGAAATTCCGAAACCGCTTTCGCCGCGGAAGGTCTGACACTCATCAGGTCCTGGTCTTCGACGAGAGTGTCGCTCTCACTGGACCGTAAATAGGCCACATTTGTACTCATTTCTCTGCTCTCTCCTTGGCTCAACACGCAGGAACGGTACGAGACCACTCGTGCAGTCCCGGCCGATCGAGCCGCGAGCCAATCCTGGATGGGGTGAAGGAATCACGGAGTTCGTTCACCCGGATCCTGTCAGCTGCGTGAATGCGTCAGGCAGTTTTCCGGGGAAGCGAAACCACGATCGGCACGTTAAGCAGATGCGCAACCTGTGCCGGTGTTCTGAGCGAGGAATCGAAGTAGTCGACAGCATACCCTAGCGATACGCTGAGCATGGCGGACGCTCCAACCGCCGCGGCCATGAGAAGCGGCAATCCAAGCAATGGCAGAACAGGAATGGCTGGAGGAACGGCGATGGCGACGTTGGCAATCCCGCTTCTGTCCAGGGCGTCCGAGGTACGGGCTCCCTCCCGTTTTGAGAGATACAGAAGATAACTTTCTTCGGCCGCCTTCACGTCGCGGATGAGATCTTTCTGTTGCAGAGCTTGTTTGTCCAGGTCCACCATCTCTGCCTGCATGCTCGCGATACTTGCGCGGGTTGCCTTCCAGTTCGCATGCTGCGCCGCGAGATCGGCCTGCGACTTGGCAAGATCTTCCCGCAGAAGCTCGTACGTCGGATCGCGATCGGTGGTTTTAGTGACGTAGCGTGTGGCCTCGGCGTCGGCGATCGCCTTCTTCGCCTGGGCGATCTCCAAGTCCGCTTCCTGCACCAGCGGATACGAGGGTTCATATTTCATTCCCAGTTGACTGCGCTTCGTTTCGGCCGTCAGAAGCTGCGCCTTCAGATCTTCCAGCAGCCGGTCGGCCGGAAGCAATGACTCCTGCGTCTGGGACCGTGATGGGGTTGCGGACATCTGTTCCACGTCGCTCTTCATCCTCTGGGCATCTGAAGCAATGGTCTGCTCGGCGGCGTGAAGTGCTCCAACAGAGTTGGTCAATTGAAGAGCGAGATCTGTACGTACCATGTCCGGGGCGGCAATTCCCTGCTGCTTGTTAAACCTGTTAAGCCTCTCCTCCGCCGCCTGCATCGCGTCCTTGGATCGTTGTGTCTCATCGGCAAAGAATTCATAGGAGCCCACTGGTCTATGGACAGCAACATGTTTCTCCACATAGAGGTCCCCAAGAGATTTCAGCACCCCGTAAGAGCGCTGCGGATTCGACGAGCTGTAGCTCACATCGATGACGTTGGTCTTGATGACAGGCTTGATCTTCAATGATTGGGCCAGGGACTTTACCGCCCTGGCGATCCGGTCTTCTTTGGACTCATTGGGATGGAGCAGGTCGAAGACCGAAAAGCCGTGTCTCTCTGCCAGGCCGTTCGCGACAACCACCTTCTCCAGCACATCGCGGCTCTTGAGCAATTCGGCTTCTGAATTGATTTCCTCTTCCGTTACAGGCGTGCCGGCGGTCACCATCTCTGTCGTGATGCCGGTGCTCACCGGGGTCTCGACCCGCTCCCGGTTCACCATCACCAGCATCTGCGACTTGAATGCGCGGGGGATGACCAAAGCCGCGAGCAGCAACAGGGCAAGCGAGACAACGAACGTGCGAATCATCAACCTCTGGCGCCGAAACAGCGGCGCGGCCAGGTCGCGAAGACTAATGTCCGATTCTATTTGCGATCGTGCCGGGGACGCCTTCAGTATCTCGCTCATGACTGCCCTCCAGGGTCGGCTTTCTCGCCTCTTGTTGCTGCTCTGTCCGCAAAGTCCCTCACTGGATCCCTGACATATACCATCCGGCGTTGACAGTGTAGGGAACGTATTTACGAAAGTTGGTAATGAACTTCTCCGGGACATACACCATGTCGCCGGGTTGAATCGTCGGATCCTCTCTCCCACTCTTTCCGCTGTACATGCGCTTCATATCGATTTTTTCAACCTGATACATGGAATTTGGGGTGCGCCGGAAGAGGAATACCTGCGTCTTTCCGGTTGCCTGTAAACCGCCTGCAACCGCCAGGGCTTCGCTGACCGTGATTTCGTTCCTAAGTTCATACTGTCCCGGTTTGCCAACCTGGCCGGTCACCGAGAAAAAGGGCTTCTGAAAGTCTTCCAAGTCGATATTGACGATGGGGTTGTGCAGCACACCGGCATATGCATGGCCGACTTCCTTCGCCATGTCGGGCACGGTCAGTCCCTGAACGTGAATGCTGGTGCCGTTTTGCAGGTTGATGAATCCATCCGGCTGTACCGTGACGGCTTGGTTGAACTCGGGAGAAAGAGGAAACGAAATCAGCACCACATCCTGTTTTTGAATAGCGTATCGCGGGGCGCGCTCCTTCAACTGTGGCCCATCCGGGGCCTGAACCAGTGCTTGCGCCTTGGGAACGGACGAGTCATCACCGGTTGCCGAAGCCTGCCCCGCCATATTCGCGGCAAGCCCAATCACTATTGCACAGCTCATCACCGCTCGAAACCACGTCATCATATAGAACTCCACTTTCATCAAGGCAGACAGCAGCCTGGGGATTTACGCACAAACGCGCAGGTCCGCATTCGACAACAGTTCAACGTCTTCTTCCTCGACTTCCACGGCCACTGCCTGCTGGATCAATTGCACCGAGATCAGGATTCGGGCCCGTCCTCCTGCACGTACAAAGACCCCTTCCACGCCCGCCAAGGGTCCACGCGTCACTCGGACCCGATCCCCTGCGGTGAGGCACGGGTGCGCTGTCACCGGTATTCCACGTGACAAAACTTTGCGAACGTTCTCCAATTCATGTTCCGCGACGGCCATCGGCCCCTGCCGATTCTTCACAAAATCTGCGACTCCCGGTATCTTGAGGACGCGAACCTGAGCTTCAGCCGTCCTTTCGATGCAAACGAACAAATAGCCCGGAAAGACCGGGGTTGCGATACGTTTCTTCCTGTCGCTCCAACGTCTCTCCTCTTCAATCATCGGAAGGAAGCAGGTGATGCCCTGACCGTGGCACGCCGTTGCCGCGGCCTTCTCATGGCGCGATCTGGTGGTGACCGCAAACCACGACGGCTGGGGTTCGACAATTGATAGGATCATGTTTCACCTCCCCGACCCGCGGCGGACATAGCTTCGCCCTGTGGGTCCCATGTGCGATTTCCAAAAAAGCTTTCGCGTTGAACTTAGCCATCGAGACGTCAGGGTTTGACGCTCACGCAGTAGACAATTCGAGGCAGATGAGTGACGCCTCATGCTGGTGATGAATAGTTCTTTGCGTTGTTCACATCGACAGCGAGAAAGTCGTCGCTGACTTCGACGAACAATCGTAACGGGGAGCTTTCACAAACCTTCGGAGTTTATGTACTCTTTGAAGATCCCTTTTACTCCGAATCTCCTGCATCCGGCAGAATTCAGGATGGAAACCACTTTTCCCTCGCACTCGATTGGTATGTCTGCGGTGTCGTTGTCCGGCGATGGCACCAATACCTCGATTCGCACATCTGTTCCAACCGGAGGACATTTACTGGAACTGATCAGGGCTCCGTCCACTGCGACATCATTGGTGAAGCCGCCTTCCGTGTGTTCCGTTCCATCGTTCCAGCGAATGATGGCTGGCAGACGCAGCCTGTAGCGAACCGGCGACCGATTTGCATTGCCGGACTCGAAGGCCAGGAGAGTCATCACGCTGATCTCAACTTAGCGACCCGCTCGATACAGCACAAGGCGCCGATCGTTTGAAAATTCGTGAGACGCGTGTGTCATGAGCAGGAGGGTTGTTGTTCCACAGAACAATCAAGACCGCAGTACTTCCCAGAATTTTCGCGGAGAGTGTTTTCTCCCGACGCTAGAGGAGAAAGTTTTGAGGCTTGCAATTTTTGCCAATTCCGCTAGAGTCGTAGTAGCAAGTAGAACGAACCTTCGGTACATTCGCACTTGTTTTCCACGCATGTACTGAGTCTGAACAGAATTCCGGGTGTTGATGTCAGCTCTCTCAGCTCGGCTTGTTCTTTGTTCATATTCGCGGCTGTTCTGAACGACTTCTCTCGAAGTCGACTTCGTGACGGCCTACCAGAACAAAACAACGAAAGATCCGGATCAGACCTGTGACGGCCGTGATGTCGTCGTGTTGTCCCACCTCAACTGAGGAGGTTCTTACGTTGCCAATACCCTCGCCGCAAACCCCAGACCTGCAGGCAGTTCGAGCCCAAGGTCGTCAGTTCGTGCTTTCGACGATCGATCGGAAGCAAACAGTGGTAGACACTGAAACCGACACATCGCCGGAAATTCGGGTCCTGATCGCGGATCGTGACCCGATGAGCGGCGATCTTCTTGCGCACGCGCTGGCAGGACGTGGGATTTGTGAAGCTCACGCTGTAAATTCGGCCGACCTGCTGAAGACTCTTGAAGCCCGTCCAACCGATGTCGCGGTAATTGCCTCAGACTTGACTCTAGGCCCACGAAATGCATTCGACCTGGCACATTCGGTAAACCGGTCTTATCCTACTGTCCAAATCGTCATGATCCTTAATCAATCCGATCCCGATACCGTAATGAATGCGTTCCGCTCTGGCGCCCGTGGAGTCTTTTCCCGCACCCAACCGATGCTTCAGTTCCTCGACTGCGTTCAGCACGTACACAAGGGGTACCTCTGGGCAGGGGGACAGGAAGCAGTGTATTTGCTGGATATCATCAGGAACCTGCCAGCCCTGAGTCCGCTCACGGCTATCAACTGCCCCTCACTTACTGAACGCGAATTACAAGTCGTGCGGTTGGCTGCAACAGGCAAAACCAATCGAGCCATCGCTGCCGAACTGAGTTTGAGTGAACATACGGTAAAAAACTATTTGTTCCGGTCCTTCGAAAAACTTGGAGTCTCAACCCGCGTTGAGCTTCTGTTTTATCTCACCATGCGCGGTCATTCGTTCTCTCCCGCCGGAGCGGATGCCAGGTAGGCTCCAGGCGCACTAGTCTCTTCAACTCTTGGGCGGAAACCTTGGGCGTTCCGTCGGTGCTCCGTCGGATGTTGGGGGAGTCTCCCACGCCTTGGCTCCGCCAGGCGGCTAAGGTGCCTGCACTCATATCGTAGCCAACGTCAAGCCTTTTGGGGGTGAGCGTGAAAAATATCCTCGTCGTTGCCGCATTCTTCATTGGCCAGATGGCGATGCAAGATACGCCCGTCGTGCGCCTCAATTCGAATCGCGCCGCCATCCAGGCACAGTGGGGCGGAATGCGAGTCGAACTCATCAATGCGCCTTCTTACGTATTTCTGCCCCTTCCGCCGCCCGCCACCGACTCGCTGGGCCACGCCTGGCAAATCCAGATCAAAAATCTCGGACCCGCAGAGGTGACGGTCTCAGCCAAGAGCGGATTTTCAGCCAAGATCGGTGTCGGTCGGACGGTTCACATCGCATCTGACGCCAGGAGCTACGCGCTGAAATAGGCAAGTCTCAACCCACGAGATTGCAAGCTCGTCAGCAGTCTTGATTTCGCGGAGGAATTATGGCTCTTGCCATCCTGGCGGCGGGCGATAAGGCTCGTCCGGTCGCGGCCACCCAGGGCCCACGGGTCATCCAGCTCGATTTCGTACGCGGCGTCGCCATCCTGCTTGTCATTAACTACCATGCGATGACCCGGCAGGACACGAACTATTTCGTCGAGACAATTCTGTCCGCAGCCAAGCACGTGGGCTGGATGGGAGTCGATCTGTTCTTTGTTCTCAGTGGCTTTCTGGTGGGCGGCTTGCTCGTACAGGAATGGATGAAATCTGGAACGATTCGGATAAAGCGCTTCCTGGTGCGGAGAATGTTCAAAATATGGCCAGCATATTACTTCTATATTCTCTTTCAGATAGCTGTGCAGCGCCATCCTCTTAGCACATTCTGGTGGCAGAACCTGCTCAACATACAAAATTATGCCGGCACCTCGCTCAGCCACACCTGGAGCCTGGCTGTCGAGGAACATTTCTATTTGTTTCTTCCAGTCGTGCTGCTTTGGATCCACCGGAATCGCTATACGCGCAATCACGTGATTCCGACTTTAATCTCTCTTTGCCTCGCCGTCCTGGTGATCCGCACGGCAAGTTATGTTGCGATCGGCCCCGGGATGTCTCAATGGGAGACACACACACGTCTGGATAGCCTGTTGTTCGGCGTTGTACTCAGTTACTTCATGTATAACTCGCGCCATCAATTCGACGATCTTCTGAGCCGCCGCTTGCTTCTGACATCTCTGAGTATCTTGGTATTTGCGATTGCACTCGTCAGCGCCGGCCACCAATCCGCTTATATGTCCACGGCGGGATATACGGTGAATTACATTTGTTTTTCGGCCCTGTTACTTCTTGTCTACGGCTACCAGGGCGCTCTGATTCGAACTCCGCCCTATCGGGCCACGGCGTGGATCGGTCGTTATTCGTATGGAATTTATCTATGGCATCTGTCGGTTCGTGAGCCTGCCTTTAAGCTATGCTCTCAGCTTCCTGCTTCGGTGGGATGGCTTGCTCTGCTCATCGTCCAATATGCCGCCGCGATCGCTCTCGGCGTTGTTGTCACCAAGCTCGTTGAATTTCCCATGTTGCGAGTGCGAGACAGGCTCTTCCCGCGCGGCGTGGCCCAACCGCCTCCCGTCCACCCTTAGCAAATACAACATCTCCCGGTAGCGGACGACCGCCATCCCCATCAATGCGGCGCATTGGCGGACCGGCGACAGTCGCGCATTTTAGAAAGTTCAAAGTAACTTATCTAGCGTGATCGGGAGTTCACGTATCCGTTTCCCGCAAGCGTTGTAAATGGCGTTGGCCACTGCAGCGCCTGTGCCCGTAATGCCGATCTCGCCGATGCCGCGCAATCCCATCGGGGTATGCGGATCAGGAATGAGACGATATAAGGAGCCTCCGGCCCTATTTCGATGATGAGATTGAATAGGGCGCTCGCAACTTGCGATGCGACCAGACTGCATCGTTCTCGCTGCCAAATACGAACGTCAACTCGCCGCCTTTCATTAATTCCTCGTGCGTCACGAAGCTCCGATCGAGTGATATCCCGTCCAGGAGTACGTCCTTGAGGAATCCTGCATCTTCCGTCATGTTCACACTCCGGATGGTGAGTGATCTTCCATTCGGCAAATGGAGCACCGCTCGCTCCACAAAGGGCCTGCCCAACACATATTCATTTGAACCCGGCGCGACCGGATAGAAACCGAGCGACGTAAAAATGAGCCACGCAGACATCTGACCTAGATCATCGTTGCCCACGAGGCCATCCGGTGCGGGCTTGTATTGCGAGTCTACTATCTGTTTCAGCCGGGCCTGAGTCTTGATTGGTGCACCTGCGTACATGTAAAGATATGCCAGGTGATGGCTCGGCTCGTTGCCGTGAATGTACTGACCGATCATTCCCGAGATATCTTCGACATCGGCATACATCGTCGGATCCACCTTCTGATCAAACATGGCATCCAGCCTGGCAACAAGCTTGTCATTACCGCCCAGCAGGTTGATCAGTCCTTGTTCGTCCTGGGGCTGGTACCAGGAATACTGCCACGCATTTCCCTCCGTGAATCCGCTGCCGGAACCTGCCTTCGCCGGATCGAATGGCTTGCGATATTCGCCGTTTGCCAATCGCGGCTCGATAAAGCCGTCAGCCGCATTAAAGTTGTTCCGCCAATCGTCTGCGCGCTTCTCGAAAACAGTCGCTACTTTCTGGTTGCCCGTGGCTTTGGCCATACGCGCGATTGTCCAGTCGTCAAAGGCGTATTCTGCCGTCTTGGATGCGGCTTCATCGTCGTGGTCGACGGGGACATAGCCAAGCTTCATATAGTCCGCAAGGCTTCCGTAAGGGCCGTAGGTTGCGCTGGCCACCATCGCGTCCATCGCAGCCCTGGCATCGTAGCCGCGAATTCCCTTCATGTAGGCGTCTGCGATAATCGGTACCGAGTGATAGCCGATCATGCACCAGGTCTCCAGTCCCTGGAACTGCCAAACCGGCAGAATTCCGAATGGGCTTTCCTGCTGAGATGCAATCAAGGATTGAACCAGGTCATTCGTGCGTCGTTCCGGCTCCAACAATGTCATCAATGGTTGCTCTGCACGATAGATGTCCCACAAAGACAATGAGGAAACGAAGCGGAATCCCTCGGCGCGATGTACCTGATTGTCAGGTCCGCGGTAGTCGCCGTTGACGTCCATGCTCGTGCTCGGCGCCATCAGAGCGTGATAGAGCGCCGTGTAGAGGGACTTCTCTATTCCAGGGGATCCATGGACCTCTAGTCGAGATAACTCTTCCCGCCACAGTTGTTGCGTCCTGGCGCGCACGGCGTCAAAGTCGAAGCCAGGCACCTCGGCTTCCATGTTGGCGATCGCATTGTCTTCGCTCACAGAGGAGAGCGCAACCTTGACAATGAGCGACTGCGACGAAGGCGCGAAGTTAAAGACTGCCTCGAGTCCACGTCCTTCCACGCTCTGCGTATCCTCGGGCGAAGTTCCTGGAGTCTTGAAGCCGTGGTACGGCGGCGGATCTTCTTCTTTGTTATAAAGCGCGTGGCCAGACATGGCCGAGGAGAAGCGAATCGCAAAGAATAGCTCCCTTCCCGGCGCCCATCCACGAGTCTCCCGCATACCAGTGACGGTGCCGTCCTTGCGCACCCTGATCCGGGACCAAAGAACTTTGCCGGGGTAGTTATAGATACTGCTGCGCAGGTCAAGGAGAACGTGGCGCCGGGCTCCATCGGAGAACGTATAGCGATGCACACCGACGCGATCGCTGGCGGTCAATTCCGCTTGCACCGCGGAGTCCGGGAGGTAGACGCTGTAGTAGCCCGGCTCAGCGTGTTCTTTATCGTGAGAGAAACGCGAGCGATACCCTGGCCTTGTTTTCTCCGGGTCTCCTGGCTCCAGCGGCACGTTATCCCCGCTCATTGGCATCAACAGTACGTCGCCGAGATCACTGTGACCCGCGCCGGAAAAATGTGTATGCGAAAACCCAAGGATCGTCGTGTCTTCGTATCGATAGCCGGCTGCCCATTTGTAGCTTTGCTTGAACGGACGAATCTGTGTATCGGGCGACAACTGCACCATACCGAACGGCGCCGTTGCTCCCGGAAACGTGTGCCCCTCGGGTCCAGTGCCAATCAGAGGGTCGACCAGTTTGAGCACGTCAGGCGTCTGCGCGAGTGAGATCGAGGCTACAAACAACACGGTGAAGCTGAGTCGGCTCTTCATCGTTCCACTTTATAGGATTAAATAGGCTGGGAAGTCACGACGGCGCGCGGCCTGGAACGGAATGCAACCTCAAAGGGCGGTGCTCTCATGGATATGTTCGATCCCTTGGCATCGCCGATCCTCAGAATCGATGGGCTTGAGGCTTGATGTGCGGCCCTACCTACTCGCCCGCGTGGCGACGGAAAACGCACTGAAAGCCTGTCAACTCCGGGATCATGCAAGAGACAACGAGCGCGGCCGGGCGACCGGAAACCAGGCGAAGGCGCGCCAGGCATGCGAGCAATGGACGCAAACCTACCCAGTGATCGACGAGGCGCACGAGATCTTCGCCGCGCTGCACAAGAGATATGAGCGGGAAGGCATCTATGATGAGACGAGGCCGGCGCCGGGTGGGTTGCGCTTGTCGCTCTGGTACGGGACTCGCCTTGGTTCTCAGCTCTGTGCTCGAACAGATCGCTCAGCTATATGAATCATGAGCATCTTTCTCCCAGGACCGACAACTGCAGTTTGCGCGGTCATCACCACCGTCAGGGAAGAGAAAGTGACTGGGTGCCCGATTGGAGCGGCCACACTTTGTTCTTCCACGTGAATTCGCCATCGACGCCAGGGGGCAATGTCACTGTGGCATTCCAGTGGTCGCCGTCCAAGCGGTACGAGGTCTCGATCATGCCGTCCGGGTGCGGCATCGAAGCATTGAGTTGATGCAATCCGTCCAAGTGCGGTTCGATGCGGACCTTCTTGAAGCCTGGCGCACCCGGCTGAATCCCTGCCACGATCGTGAGCAGATCGTAATTCGGGCTCGCGCTCCACGCGTGGCAATCGGAACGGGTCGGTTCAGGCGTTTCCGCCCAGGTGCTCAGACCCAGATCGAGCATGTTATACCAGGGTGCCAGTTGCGGCAAGTAAAGATTCCCTAGACCGGCGTGTGCGATTGCCCGGTTGAGATAGAACCGAAAATAGTAACTCATCTCGGACATAGGCGGCACGGTTTTGTCGTCTACGACTGTGTTCTCATGATCCTTTGCTGCCAGCAGTCTCTTGAGGATTGCCTGTTGCTGATCGCCCGGCGCCACATCGAGCAATACAGCAAGTACGTTCGCCTGCTTGCTCCAGGAGTTTTTCGCGGGTGTATCGGCATAAAGACCGCGCTCGGCGTCCCAGTTTTCGCGGTTCAGGGCCTCAGCCGCCCGTCTGACGATTGCTTTGTATTCCTCGACTCTCTCCTTGCTTCCATACTCGGCTTCCATCTCCTCGGCGGCCTGCAAAGCTCCGACAAATTGCAGGGTTAGAAATGTCGAACCACCATCGGGTTCCTGCGGCGGAACGCCGTACTTGTAATTTGCTGTCCAGTCGGCAAACTCCCACCATTTCATTTGGCCCAGAAGCCCATCGGGACGAAGGTGCGCCGCATACCAGTCAAGGACGGTGCGGGTATGGGGCAAGGTTTCCTTGACCAGCGGTAGATCGTCAACATACATCCAGTAGTCGTGGAGCATGTTGACCCAAAGAAGCGAAAAGGTGGGTATAAACTGCGGCAATCCGGAAGGATACCGGCTTTCGGTGATGCCCTCCGGAGTGCGCGAGTTATCGATGTTCGTAATTGCCTGGCGCGCGAGGCGAGTGTCGCCGGAAACGACATACGAGACCAGGGCCTGGATGCGTGTGTCCCCGACATACTGAAGCTGCTCCCAATACGGCGCATCCATATAAGTCTCGTGCGCATCAAGCCGAGCGGTGCGCCAACCGGTTTGCCAGATGCGGTCCAGGTCGCGAATATCGCCGGCGATCTTCGCCTTCTCTTCAAACGGGTATGCGGAGAACCAGGCACGCAGCGAATCGAGCTTCAATGGTTCGGATTTGGTGGTCACTTCGATCTGCAGATAGCGCCACGTGCGCCACCAAAGGGTCTCAAAGATCTGTCTTTCTCCCCCGCCGGAAATGAACTGATCCCGGATTCCTTCGATGTGGCGACCAGTGATCTCATTGCGATTGCCCTTTTTCCCGTGCGCGTCATAGAGGGCTTCGGAGTATGTGAGCCGGATCGCGGAGTCGCGGCCGCCGCTCATTGTCAGCTCCGGGTAAGCGGTTTGGAGAGTGCGATGGTCAAGGAGAAGGGTAACGTGCGAGTTGGCCGGAATCTCCAGGGGCGCGGCAGGGAATGCCGGAGTGGACGGCATCCCCTCCGCACGAACGGGAACACCTGCATCGACGAGTCGATGCTCCATTGGTGGAAGTGAATCCTGAACGAGTTCCCAATGACTGGGTGAATCCAGTGCCTCGCGCGTCGCAGCACGGTCCAACAGGCGCGGAGCCTCCCAACCGGAAGAATCGGCTCCGGGCTGATCCCAGGACCAATCGAGCAGGCGCCCATCGATCTTTTCGGCCGGACCTGCGGCGTAATAGCCCCCTGCACCTTCGTGCCCCAGGGCGGCGCGACCAGTCTCGTGCCGGACCCGCCAGTCCTTGCCAGTGTTCACCGCAGCCTCCACCTCGGTATCCCCTTGCATCAGGAATCCGGTGCGATTGCTCATCTGGGCTACGGGAGCGAGTTCGCCGAAGTTCCAGACTATGGCAGCGAGGACGTTCTGCCCCTGTTGGAGCAGTGGTGCGAGATCGACCGTCTCGAAGCGCCAGTGGAAGAGATCTCCGCGCGCCGGGCCCTCAGCGGCGTACTTGCCGTTGACATGCAGAAGAAATCGATTGTCCGCACTTATGTGGACCCAAAAGTGCGCCGGAACGGAGGAAAGGGTGATCTCCCTGCGGAAGTAGAAGACCCCAGGCTCTCCTCCCGTTACCGAGGCACTCGCGATCCAGGAGGCCGGCCACTGCGCAGCGACGAGTCCGGGATTCAGAGGATTGGCGCCCGACTCCGCTGACAAACCAAGGCAACAACCGGTTAACAAAAATGCACCCAGGGCCAGACTGGTATACGAACGCAATTTGAGATTGATACGGCGAACTCGACTCATGAATTGATCACCAAACGTAAAATCGGCAAACCAACACCCTGCACCAACGGGGAGCGCGCAGACATTCTGACTGGAAAATGGCTAGGGAACGCTCTCAGGTTTCGCGCGCGGCGGCTTCCAGCGCGGCCAGGTCCATCTTGATCATCCCCATCATGGCTTCCATGGCTTTGGGGTGACTGATCAGCTCGCCGATATTGCGTGGCACTATCTGCCAGCATAGGCCGAAGCGGTCTGTGAGCCAGCCGCAGGCCATCGGCTTACCGCCCTCGATCAGCTTGCCCCAGTAGCTGTCGATCTCCTCCTGGGAGTCGCAGCGGACGAAGAACGAGAAGGCGGGGTTGAGCTGATGCGCAGGGCCGCCGTTGAGAAACACCATCTCCTGGCCCTCAAGCTCGATCGTGATAGTCGCAATCTTGCCCACAGGCCAAGGACCGACGCCTTTGGAGCGCAGTTCATCGAGCGTGCGCGCGTGCGGGAAAACGCTCAGGTAAAACTCGGCGGCTTCTTCGGCGTTGTCATCGAACCAGAGGAATGGCGCAAGTTTATTCATGGATAGCATGGTATCAACGGCCGGGGAAGATTGGGAATTGCGGAGGGCCCAGTCTCGTCTCAGAGCGGATATGGATCACCGGGACGAACGATCCGTATGTCGTGGTCCGTGAAGCTGCCGTGGAATTGTGGATCTTCGAATTTCGGCATGTGGCAGGAGACGCAGTGCTCTGTACTCACCGGACAGGCAGATGGTCTGCTGTGCAGTCGATCCCGCGCGATGCCGGTGGCGGCGTCGGCGGTAGCAGTGCCATGGCAGGCGAGGCACTTAGCATCATAAAAGGCTGCGCCGCGCACGAGTGGCACATGCGGATCATGACATGCAATGCACGTGATGCGCGGGTCGGGCCGGCTCCAGCATCGGCTCTTTGACAACCGGTAAGGCTGGAAGCGGATATTGAGCGGATTGTTGATTTTTGCAGCAGCGACATCCAAAGGCGCGCGATGACAGGCGCCACAAAAATCCACGAGGTCCACCGGTCCGAAAGATCCGGGGTCAAGGATTGCCTCAGCCGCGGTTTTGAGTTGTTTAGCCTCAATCGCCTTCACGTGCTGGGCGCCTGGGCCATGGCAAGCTTCGCACGTGACTCCAGGCGTTGCGTGGTCCGGATCGAAGTGCTGCCGCACCGACGATGCGGTTGTGTGACATGCGAAACATTGCTGGGCTGCCAGCTCTGTCTGCGGCGCTCCGAGAGCGGCCTCCAGAAACTCGGGCGGGGTTCGCGGATGTTCGGGCGTGATGTCGAGGCCGCCGATCGACGGGAAATAACTGAGCTGACTCTCGAACAGCGTTCCGAGGTAGCTCAGGATGAAAGTCTGACCTTTCACGCCGTCCCCGATTGCCCACAGAAGCTTGGCGCTGATTGAATCGCCGCGTCCGCTTACAACATAGTTGATCGATGTGCGATCGTGCGTAATGACGGTTTGGAACGGCGGCGTAGACAAGGAGAGTTTCGGGTTCGACCGCAACGCTTCCGTCTCGGAGGCCCTCCACGCAGCACGCGCCATTGGTGTCTCCTGCTGGGTGCGAGCCATCTGCTTGTGGCAAGCGGCACACCTTGCGGTGCCGACATAATCTTCGGGCGCGGCACCGGTCTTGGTAGGCCACCAGCCCTCGCCGCGCAGCCGTTGCGCGGTCAGTTGGGGCGCCTGGGGGTTGTCTTGCTTTTGCGCGAGCGCCCGATTCCACTGAGTTCCAACGACAAGCAGAATCATCAGGATAAGAAGTCTGGATGCAGGTTCAGGCATTGCTTGGCGTCCGATCACCGGAAGTCACTCCCTCGCTTCCCTCCTTCGGTCTATGTTTGACCTTATCGCAAAATCAAAGTCAACTGCATTGCGAAGCCGCTATCGCAAACGTGCTTTTTGTTTCCGCGCATGCGCTTCCCTGTCCAAGATCACATTCCGTCGCGACCCTCAATCATGTGATCCTGCAAAAACTGCTGGACTTCAGGCATGGTGGGCATCGAGGTTTGGGCTCCGGCTCGGGTTACCGAGATTGCGGCTGCCGCCGCTGCGAAAATGGCGCTCTCTCGTGGAGACTTACCGCGCGCCAGGCCGGTCGCAAACGCGCCATTGAAGGCGTCTCCCGCCGCGGTGCTATCTACCGCGGTGACCCTGAATGCAGACACGAATTGACCGGAGTGTTGAGAGGTCGCGAGATAGGCGCCGCGTGAGCCCAATTTCAGCAACACGCCGCGGCATCCTTTCGAGAGCAGGACTCGCGCCGCATCCTCCGGCGACGTTGTCCCCATTGCGCTGTCCGGGTGCCGGCGTAGAAAGCAGCCTCGGTCTGGTTGGGAGTAAACCACTCGAGACTCTGGAGAACCCCCGGAGGAAGCTCGTGTGCCGGTGCCGGATCGAGAATCAACGGGATGCCTTCTCGATGACAGAGCGTGCCAAGACACTCAACCGTCTCCATCGGGATCTCGAGTTGCGTGAGAACCATCCCGGCCCGGCGAATGATCGGCAAACTTGATTCAACGTCTCGAGGCGTGACTTTCGCGTTCGCGCCCGGAGCAACAACGATGCAATTCTCGCCTCGATTCGAGACCAGGATTACGGCGACCCCCGAAGGCCCTTCGCACGTAGCGACACCTGAGCAGTCCACGCCCACGGCCTGCATGTTGGTCCTGAGTTGCGTCCCGAAGCTATCGTTTCCCAGCCGGCCGATCATTTGAACCGGGTGGCCCAGTCGCGCAATGGCAACAGCCTGATTGGCCCCCTTGCCGCCGGGATGAATCTGGAAGTCTGTTCCGAGAACCGTCTCTCCCACTGCCGGAATCCTGTCGGCGAGTGGCGACCAGGTCGATGTTGATGCTGCCCACGACGACGATTGGCCGTTCCTCAGGCACAGTCTCCTCCAATCAAAAAGCGAGCCATCGTCGGGCGAACGAACAATGCGGGCCGATCGTAAGGGGCACGCGGCGCCTCGGCCGCGTGACCCAAAACGATTAGCAGATCAGAAACTGAAATGAACTCCGAATTGCGCCGATCGAGGAAGGTTCTGAGATGTGGAGAATCCAAACGTTCCGCTGGAGAGATCGCTGTCGGGCGTGGTCAGATTCACCCGGTTGAACAGGTTAAACAGATCCGCCCGGAACTCAACTCCGTATCGATCCCAGCTGAATTCCTTGGTGAACTGTGCATTGACACTCGCCAACCCCGGACCGTAGTAGGTGTTTCTGCCCCCGTTGCCCTGGCTACCCAGCGACGGGATCGGAAAATCGGAGACTTTCGCAATCCCCTTCAAGAAATCGCTTCGCTCCCCCGTCTTGACGACACCGGAAGCGGGCCGGTTGGGAACGTCGTAGCCGTACCCGTCGGCGTTGAAGTCCCCGCTTCCGGGATTCAGGCCAATCACGTTTCCATTGGCGTCGAGAATCGGATTGAACGCAGCGCTGGTGTAAATCGTGAACGGTGTTCCACTCTGCAGGACGACAATATCCGACATCCTCCACCCACCCAAGAGCCACTTGCTCCATCCGGATTTGAAGATATCAGGGACCTGCACCAAGCCATCGATCGTGAACCTTTGCGCCACGTTAAAGTCGGATAGCCCGTGTTGCGACGACGGGTCCTGCGCGTCGAAAATTGCCTCGCCATTCGCGGTTCCGTTGTCGTTGCTGCTCATCTCGTCTGTCGATTTTCCGAAGGTATAGATTCCCCGGATCTGCCAGGAGTGACCCATGCGCTTGGTGAGCATGAACGAGCCGAAGTTTCCATCGGCAATTCCGATACCTCTGCCAAAGATTATGGGCCCAAATTCCGGCTGCAGCCGTGTCTGATTACCCCCGTGCTCGATAAGATCGCCGGGGAATCGATTCACATCGGTCTGGAGATACAGGTTGCTGCTGGAGGATCCGTTGTAGTCGGCTTCAACAACGAGGTTGTGGCCGAGGTCCTTTTGAATGGCCAGCATCCAGACCTGGGTATGTGGCTGACTCATGTTGGCCTGAACCCCGGAGGTCAGCACCGGCAGACCGGCGATCCCGCCGGCAGGAGTGGTCTCGAAAGTAAGACCTGGAGGAATCGGCCAGGTCAGGCCATCCGTGCTGCCCAGTGAATAAGAGAATGGATGCGAGCTGCTGGTAAGGTTAAAGGATGGGTTGGCCCAAGTAGGCGGGTTGGCCCGAGATGGAAACGACCAGGAACCGTCTGCAACATTGTTGAAGTACCAGCCGTAGCCACCTCGAACCGCCATCTTGCCGTTGCCGAACACATCCCATCCGAAACCAAACCGCGGGTCGAATCCCCATGGTTTGTTTATCGTCACGTACGCGTTGTTTCCGCCCCGAAGAGACATCGCGCCGTTGGCAACCTGCGTGGCAAAGTCGGATCCCGAGCCGGGCGTGAATAACGGAAAGGGAGTCCGGGAATTGTAATATGTTCCCCAATGTCCGAAGTAATCCCACCGGAGGCCGGCGTTCAATGTCAGGCGCGACGTGATTTTCCAGTCGTCCTGGACAAACACCCCGGCGTAAAGCCAGCGAAGAATCTGGTACAGGTCGCTCGCCAGAGAACTCGTGGCTGTTTTCATTGCCGGGCCGCTCTGGCTGAAAACTCCGTCCTGCGCGAAATCCAGCAGGTTGCCGAAGTTGAAGGTCGGCCGGAGCAGAGGAGAAGTGAACTTGTCATCATCATGGTGGCGGTCAATGTCAAATCCGGTGCTGATGGTGTGCTTCCCGTGCGTTGACGTCAGCACATCGTGCCAATTGAAGTTCTCATGCACCCAGCCCGCGGAGCCCCACTGGTTGAATCCCCATATGCCTGAAACGTTCACATCGGGCAGCTCCTTATTATCGGTTGTGCCAGGGTTAGAGCCCACCGCTCGAACCAGTGTCATTCCGGCTTCGTTGATCAGCTTGGGTGAGAAGGCACGCGTCCAATCGACCTTGGCATAGACCCCTGTATTGGGCAGGACGACGCGATAGATCGATCGAGCATCTGACTGCAACTGGTCCGAATAGGTCCTGAAGAAGCTGAAGAAGATGCGGTCTTTTTCGGATGGGTTGTAGTCGTTCCGGATATGCCATTGATAAGCATTGTGAGGCAGACTCAAGGGAACGTCGATCAGGCCCGCTACAGGCAGATCGGACGGGAACGCGCCCACCGGAAAGAATCCCGGATTCTGCTGTTCAACTTGTGCCGCGGTCAGAATATTCGAAGTCGGGTAGACCGAGGGCGGCGCTTGCGAGAAGAAGGTATTGGCAAGGCTGTTCGGAAAGTTCTGCTGAACATACTGCACAAAGTCCTTGGTCTCAACGTCGGTGATGATCGTTGTTGCGTTGGAGGAAAGCAGCCCGAATGCGCCGACGAAGAAGAACAACTTGTCCTTGATGATCGGACCGCCAAATGTTCCGCCGAACTCGTTCCGCTTAAAGGCAGGAATCGCCTGGCAACCCGTTGCGTCCGGCGCACAATATTGGAACTCGGTCCGGGCCGTGAGGGTATTGTTGGTGAAGTATTCGGATGCGGTGCCATGGAAATTGTTCGTCCCCGGCTTCGTGAAAACCTGCACCCACGCACCGCTGTAGCGGCCCTTTGACGAGTCAAAGGTTGCACCGGAGACGCGGATCGAGTTGATGAAATCTGATTCGGGCGACAGGTTTACGACTCCATCACGAGAAGCGCTATTCAGTCCAGAACCGTCGACGTCGTATTCGTTGCTTTCCTGGCGCTGGCCGGCGGCATTGATCTGGTACCCAGCCTCTTGCTCGAAGCTGTCATTATTGGCCGACCCCGACCCGAGGGCGCCCCCGCTGGGAAGTCCTGATCCCAGTGATGCCTGGAGCAAGCTGGATCATACTCGTGTACACGTTCCTGCCGACCAGGGGAGCAGTTTCGATCGTCTGCTGTTCTATTTCCCGCGATGTATCGCTCTTGTCGGTCTCTACCGAGGCCACGGCGCCGGATACTTCTACTGAGACGGATTGAGTCGGCAGAGCTACCGATGGGTGGAGCGTCTTCGTTTCGTTGGATTCGAGCTTGATCCCGGTATCCTTCCAGGGCTTGAATCCCGCGGCGCTGACCTCGATCGTATACACACCGCCGGGCAACGACGGGATTCTGAAGTTACCGCTTTCGTTGCTGACGGCAAAATTGGAGATGTGCGTGTCTTCGTTGGTTGCAGTGATTTTCGCGCCGACCACCACGGCTCCAGTCTGGTCGACAACAATGCCCGTAAATCCGCTGCTGAATTGCGCGAATCCGCGGGGTACTGCCATCAGAAGAACCAGCACAAAGAGCGCGAGCGCGAAAGTTGTTGTTCTGAATCCGCTGCGGTGTGTCATCTTACCTCCTGAGTTGGCCCGGCTTGTGAGTATCGCTTCGTGCTGCCCAGCGCCTCCTAGTTCTGCGCGACTTCAATTCGAAGCTGTCTTTGTTGTTTAAGCTCTTCGAGAGCGTTGCTGAGTTTTCAGGTGCGCCAGCATTTCCTCTCCGTCCGCTCGTCGTCCCGTGCGAAGGTAAAGCCGGGCAAGCGCGTATTGCGCCGCGATATGATTCGGATCGATCTTGAGGCATTTCTGAAGAGCTTGTTCAGAGAGTCTCGGCGAATCAGCCATGTACAGACTGGAAAGCTGATAGTACGAGTCTGCATATGTTGGGTTGAGCTGGATGGCTCGTTCGAACGACCGCTTTGCAGTCTCTTGCAGGCGTGTCGTATCCGGCTTGTCTGCCCCGAATTGCATCAGCAGCTTGCCCTGGAAGTAGTACATGTAGTAGTTGTCAGGGAACTGCCGGATCGCCTGCGCGAGAGTCTCTTCAGCTTCGTCCGTCCTCCCGCTATGCGCCTGCACAACGGCCAGGCTTAACAAAGCAATGCTGTTGTCCTTCTGCATGGCGATCGCTTTTCGGAGCGTCTCCTCTGCATCGTTCAGGTGCCCGAGTTTCTCCTGAACAACCCCCTTCTGAACCGTCAACTCATACGAGTCGGGCACATGCTCTAGCCCGATCTCCGCCGAGTCGAGCGCGAGTTGATCATTGCCGTGATCTGCACAAATATTGCTGAACTCGAGGTAACTCTCTTCGCGGCCTGGTTCGATCTGCGACGCGCGCTTCAGGGACTTCATCGCAACCGCGAAATCGCCGCGTTCCTTGGCGATTTTCGCTAACTCCAGCAGCGAGTCGTATGTCGGCTGCGACGCAGTGTCGTCTTCAAGGAGTTTCTGGGCTTCGTCGAGAGCGATTCGCTTTCTCGAGCAGGCGGGCCTGGTTCAAGACGGTCGGCGGTGCATCGTCGTTTCTGGCCTGAGCTCCCTTACGATCTTCGCTCGCCTTCTGGTGCAGCCCAAGCTGCCGATACAGAACCGCCGCCTGACGATATTGCGCAGGAGTGTTTCCTTTGAGCTGTTCAAATGCGGCAAGTCCGTCGGTCGCACGCCTGGCATTGCCTTTCTCGTATTCACATTCCGAGTACGACAACAGCGCATCGGGATACTGATAGAGCAGGCCACCTGAGGCCTCGAGGAGCGGCAACGCCTCTGTGCAATTCGATTGTTTTTGGGCGATCAGGCCGAGGAAGAGACTTGCAACCTCCGGCGGCTTTCCCGACGCTTCGCGGATAACGGCGAACTGCTTTGAAGCGTCCTCGTAGCGGCCCAGACTGAACAGGGCAATGCCGAGGTTCTGCCTTGTCGATACTGAGGCGGGGTCGATCTTCAGGCTCTCGACGAAGTACTGCTGTGCCGTCTCCAAATCGTTCTTGAGAGTGTAGGCCGCACCGATCGCATCGAGCAGCCTTGCGTCCTGGGGCGCAATCTGCAGACCGCACTTGAAGCTCGTAATGGCCTCGTCTACGTGCCCGCTGGCAACCTGGGCGAGGCCTGCCTGGCGAAATTGTTCGGCCTGTTCGCCAGGGGCAGTCGCGACCTGAGCCTGGGCGACGCCGATTGCAAGCGCAAGACACGCGCTCCCAAGTAGCGGCGCATGGGCTGTGCGAAGGTTTAAGGCGACCCTAGACACGACATGTCGAATCGGAGAATGATTGAAATGATCCATGATCATCGCGGGTACCTCTTGCGAGCGCGGTTCAGCGCGCCGAGATATGCTCTTTGCCTTCGGCCGGGGAATCTTGCCCGGATTCACTTCAACCCAGGTTCAAGCTTGGTGTTCCCAGATCTTGGAAGTTTGGGGAATTTACATGAAACGTTTCAAAACTGCGCTCTATTAGTCCTTTGTCCGAATTGGCGCAGTAATGCTGCATGACGAGCTCTCTTCCCACACGGGAAGATGCGCAGCACTTTAGAACGTTTCAAAACTGGCTGTCAAGAAAATTTATGCTGGGCCGGCTCCCGCACGATCCGAAAACCTTTCGGTCAAGCGGCGCGCGTCAGCGTACTCGGAGGAAAGGATCAGTGGTACGCTACCCGCAACTAAGGATTTCCGACCATCGAGACCCGGCGCCGCACAGCTCGCGCAGAGGTCGCCTGCGTTTCCTGTGCAGGAGCTGTAACCGAGTTGCGAAGAATCAGCGAAGTAGGCAGCACGATGTGCTTGGCCGGTGATCGATCGCCGTGCAGCCTCTCGATGAGAATGTGGGCGGCCGTTGTCCCAAGCTGGTAGCCGGACTGGGATACCGAGGACAGCGCCGGGTGCGTCAATTCGGCGAGGTCGAGATTGTCAAATCCCATCACCGAAACATCCTCGGGACAACGCAGCCCCGCTTCTCGTATGGCGCGCAGGGCACCCAATGCGATCATGTCGTTTCCTGCGAAGATTGCTGTTGGACGAGGGATGAGGCGCAGGAGCAGGTGAGTCTTGGAGTAGCCGCCGTGCTTGTCAAAGCTGGTTTCCTGAATGTACTCGGCGGCGATCGGGATCCTTGCTTGTCGCAATGCGCGTCTGAAACCATTGAGCCGATCGCGCGCGTTGGTCAGATGCAGAGGGCCGACAATCATCGCCAGCCTCTTGTGGCCCATGTCAATCAGGTGGCGGGTTGCGTTCAACGCCCCTTCTTCGTTATTCGCTGTTACGCTGTCGCCGACCCAGTTCCTGGGCAGGCGGTCCACGCATACAACGCCTGTGCCGGCCCGCCGATACGACTCCACTTGCGTCGTCAGATCGCTGAAGTTGGATGGTATGACGATGAGTCCCGCCGGCAAGTAAGTGCGCAGTTCTTTCAGGTGCACAAGTTCCTTGGCATGATCATTGTCGGTATTGCAGAGCACGAGGCGGTAACCGTTTGAAAACGCAATGTCTTCCGCGCCCCGAACGACTCCCGGGAAAAAAGGGTTGGTGATGTCGGGAATCACCATACCGATCACGTTGGTCTTGTCCCGCCGCAGCCCGCGTGCAAGCTGGCTTGGCTGGTAGCCCACTGCCTGTACCGCATCGAGGACGCGCTTTCGCAGCGGAGCACGAACGTTCGCCGTGTTGTTCAGTACATGGGAGACGGTGCCAAGAGAAACGCCAGCAATCCTGGCAATGTCTTTCATGTTTGCCATGTTTCTTCCTCTGAGGCGCATTGAGGACTGCACATTCCCGAGACTATACGCGTGGAAGTCAAATCGAGTATAGCCGGTGAAAGCCTTCAAAAGCCCGTCGACACTCTTCCAGGACGGTATGAGAACGAAACCTCACCGTCCGTACACCTCGATCGAATTGACTTCTTGTCGCCGCGCAACGGCCCAATGCTCGTTTGCTCCGCTGAAGATTCATTCTTGACAATGCTGCATGGTGCCCGCTATTTTGCTTCCGGCAGATTTGAAAGCATTCAAGATCGAGTCGGGAGAGAGCCTGGGTTCCGAGTGAAGGGAGCGGTCGTCGATCGCCCCGCTTCTTTCCTGACCTGCACCCCAAGACAGGTCGCTATGAGTTCACAAGAACCTGCAACCTATCGGGAGAAGGAATTCATGTCAGCAATCGTACGTATCGGACGCCCGATCGTCGCACTCGTCGTCCTTGCCGTCTCGGCGCATGCACAGGACTCGCAATTTGTTCCTTCTGCATTTGCCGAGCAGTTGCTCAATTCTCCTCCGTGCCTCACGATGAGCAATGCATGGGAGGCCGCGAGCATTCCCTGCACGTCCCTGACGCACCAGGAGTGGCTCACCGACCTGACCCACTGGCGGGCCGAGCGCCGGATCCGCATCGGCTATGATCCGGCGCGCTACTCCCTTCCGGCTCTCCAGTGGACTCAGTCGAGCTTTATCCAGCCGCAGATGATGGTGCATGACCGCTACTTTTACGATCCCGTTCAAGGCAAGTACACGGTCGACCATTACCTCGACGATCTCGACAAGCGCTATGGCGGGATCGACAGCGTGTTGATCTGGGCAACCTACCCCAACATGGGCATCGATGATCGCAACCAGCAGGACATGGTGCGTTCGATGCCCGGCGGCATCGACGGGCTGAGGCAGATGGTCGCCGACTTCCATCGCCGCGGTGTGCGCGTGCTGTTTCCGATGATGATGTGGGACCAGGGAACGCGTGATCCGGGAAAGCCCTGGCCCGATGCTGTCGCTGAATTGATGAAACAGATCGATGCCGACGGCATCAACGGCGACACCCAGGATGGCGTGCCTCTGGCGTTCGCGCAGGCCGCCGAGAAAGTCGATCATCCGCTCGGCTTCGAACCGGAGGTCGGGCTCGCGGACGAGGCTCTGGCCTGGGATGTGCTCTCCTGGGGCTACTATTCCAAATTTCCATTCGTTCCCCAGGTGGACCGCTTCCGCTGGCTGGAAACGCGTCACATGGTGCACGTGTGCGACCGTTGGAACCGCACCAAGACCGATAATCTGCAATTCGCCTTCTTCAATGGAGCAGGCTGGGAGAGCTGGGAGAATATCTGGGGCATCTGGAACGGGATCACGCCGCGCGATGCCGAGGCCACGCGTCGTGTGGCCACCATTGAACGCGCAATCGCGCCTTTCCTTGTGAGCCCCGACTGGGAACCGTTTTACCCGATGCACCTGTACGGCGTGTTCGCCAGCCGCTGGCCGCTTGGCGATCAGACCGTCTGGACCATCATCAATCGCAATGAATACGAGGTCGATGGCCGGCAGATGACGGTGCCCTACCAGGCCGGGATGCGCTACTTCGACCTCTACCACGGCGTCGAACTCAAGCCCGCGCAGGAAAATGGACTTGCCGTTCTGTCATTTTCGACCGAGGCCCGCGGCATCGGTGCGATCCTCGCCACGCCGAGCGATCCCGACCCAAAAATCAAGACATTACTCGACAAGATGAAGAGCATGTCGGCCAAGCCGCTCTCGAGCTTTTCGGCCGAGTGGCAGAAGACTCCACAGACTCTCGTGGAGATTCCATCGACAAAGCCTGCACGCGAAGCGCCGCCAGGCATGATCCGCATCGATGGAGGCGACTACCTGTTTATCGTGCAGGGCATCGAGATCGAAGGCAGTAACGACGTCGGCGTCGATGTGCAATATCCCTGGGAAGTGAGTCCGCGCCGATACCATGAGAACCGGATGCAAATCAAACCCTTTTATATCGACAAGTATCCGGTCACAAACGCCGACTTCAAAAAATTTCTAGACGCGACTCATTACCATCCCAAAGACGACCTCAACTTCCTCAAGGATTGGAAGGACGGCGCCTACCCCGAGGGCTGGGCGAACAAGCCTGTGACCTGGGTTTCCATTGAGGACGCGCGCGAGTACGCCAAGTGGGCCGGCAAGCGGCTCCCGCACGAATGGGAGTGGCAATTCGCGGCGCAGGGGAACGATGGACGCAGATTTCCCTGGGGCAACTGCGACTGGACCATGCCGCTTATCCTTGCCAGCCCTCTGGCCTGCCCGGCGCCGGCCAGTCCAGCGGATGCCATGGCGCCGGCTCCGGACAAAGGGCGCGTGATGCTCGCGGCCAGCGATGTCGATGCGCATCCCAAGGGAGCCAGCCCGTTCGGCGTGATGGACATGGTGGGCAACGTCTGGCAGTGGACTGATGAGTACGTCGACGAACACACGCGCGCAGCGATTCTGCGCGGAGGCAGCCACTACCAGCCCCAAGGCTCGGTTTGGTACTTCCCGCAGGCGCACAGAAACGATCACCACGGGAAGCTGCTGCTGATGGCGCCGAGCTACGACCGCTCCGGAGCAGTAGGTTTCCGCTGCGTGCGGGACACCGAATAGCCTCGCAGGTCAGGATCCCCCGGTATTTACGAACCGGGTAGATTCATGGAGTCAACCAAAACACGCAACCACGTAATAAAGACAAAACTGGGCTCTGAAAGTTGAAGAGGGAATGGGGCATCAGCTGGCAGTTACGAGCCGGGTAGATTCAGGAGTCAACCAAAAACAAGCAACCACGTAACTAAAGACACACCTGAGCCTGAACGTTGAAGAGGGAATGGGGCCTGTCGATGCAGGGTCTTCCGGACCTGCCTCCGGAATCTGTACGGTTGGTTTGAAAGGTCACGGGCTGGATGTGACTGCCGATTTGAGGTTCCCACTGGCCATTTGATCGAAAAGTGGACCACGCAAAAAGCTAATGGGTATGTCTCTCTAAAGCGACAGCGATGCTTTCGGGCATGGTGAAGTGAGCCGCGAGGCTGGCAAGCGAAGAACCTCCGACAAAGATGGTATAGGGTCCTTTTTCTACGGTCCACTCGTGCCTAGTGTCCCAGACGGCGAGTTCGCTTCGCCTTATATCGAATACGACGATCTTCTCTTCCCCTGGCTGGAGATGGACGCGTGCAAAGCCGGCCAGCGCTCTGTCGGGTACTTCGACGCTGCTGACGTCGTGGTGAAGATAGAGCTCGGCGATTTCGTCGCCTTCGATCGAGCCGGTGTTTCTCACCGCCACCGTGGCGACGATATCGGCGTTGCTGCCCGGATCGGATGTTTTGATGGAGAGATTGTTGTAAATGAAGCTGGAATAGCTCAGCCCATAACCAAACGGGAATAACGGTGTCCGGTCGCCATCGACATACTTAGTTGTTTTCGATGGATCGAAGTTATAGAAAACCGGCAGCTGCCCTACCGTGCGCGGGAATGTGATGGTCAGCTTGCCGCTTGGGTTTCGGTCCCCGAAAAGGACTTCCGCCACTGCCTGTCCGCCGAATTCTCCTGGATACCACGCCTCGAGAATCGCCGGGATGTGCCCGGCTGCCCAATCGATGGTTAAGGGCCGGCCGTTCTCGAGGACCAGGACGACAGGCTTTCCGGTCGCCGCCACGGTCTCGAGGAGAGCTTCCTGATTTCCAGGCAGGTCAAGGCTCTGGCGGTCGAAGCTCTCGCCGGATATGCCCTGATACTCGCCCAGTGCCATGATGACGACCTCGGCAGACCGGGCATGATCGACGGCCGCATGGATGTCGGATCCATCGTCGACCGTTATTTGCGTTTGCGGCGAGAGCGCGCGAATTCCATCCGCGATGCTGATCCTACGACCGTTCTTTTCATCTTCGTAATCTCCGTAGCGTGCGATGGCAGCATTCGGGCCAATGATGGCCAGGCTCTTCACCTTCTTCGGCAAAGGCAAAAGAGGGCCTTCGTTTTTCAGCAAGACCAGGGATTCCCGGGCGGATTCAAGCGAGAGCTGCAAGTGTTCCGGGCTGCGCTTGACACGTGGGGTCAAAGAGGGATCAGTATACGGGTGATCGAAAAGGCCTAACTCGAATTTGGCCCGCAGAACGGCCGACACGGCGCGATCGAGGGCCTGTGGAGAGAGCGTGCGATCGTCGATCCCGGCGGCAATTGCCCGCTGGAATACATCGTGATCGAAATCGTAGAACTGCATATCCACGCCGGCGTTGATTGCCTCCACAATGGCTTGTTGTGGGTTCGCGGCAACGTGGTGATCTTCCCATAGCCGGCGAATGGCGCCCAGGTCAGAGAGGACGAATCCGCGAAAACCCCAGTCGTTTCGCAGAACACCCGTAAACAGCGAAGGGTCTGACGCCACAGGCACACCGTCGATTTCATGGTAGGCCGCCATCACTCCCATGGCGTGGCCCTCACGAATGGCAGGCTCGAACGACTTCAGCATGATGGTGTGCAGCTCGCGTTCGCCGATATGCACGGGCGACGTGTTCAGCCCGCTTTCCGGCGATCCGTGGCCGACGAAATGCTTTGGCTCGGCAATCACGGAATGGTCCGATGATAGAGATTCGCCCTGGGCACCCTGCACGTACGCGAGGCCCAATTGCCCAGTAAGATACGGATCCTCGCCAAAATCTTCTTCGACTCGGCCCCAACGCGGTTCACGGGCCACGTCCAGCACTGGACCCAGCACCATGTGTACGCCCGCAGCGCGCATTTCACCGGCGATGGCCGCCCCGGCCTGCCTGGCGAGGTCGGGGTTCCAGGTGGCGGCGAGGTTGATGGGGGCCGGGAAGACGGTGCCATCGCTGAATCCGTGCAGCCCCTCTTCGATGAAGATGGCGGGAATACCCAGCCGAGAGTGTTCGATGACCCAGCGCTGAATCTCATTGGCCAACTCTGCGCGCGGATACAGATCGTGAATGCTACCGACGCCCAGACTTCCGAACAGCTTTGTGGCGGCCTCGGGCTGAAACTGCGCGTCCGGCGCTGCATGGGTGTTGTCAACGTGCTTGTCGATCAGGGCAGGGACGCCGGCGTACATATCGAGCTGCCGAGCCTTCTCTTCCGTCGTCATCCTCTCGAGCAAGTCCCGGACGCGCTCCTCGATCGGATTTGAGGCCTGCCGATATGGAGCATTTGTGCCTGGCGCCGTGGAAGATGGTTGAGCGGTGAGAAGGGCAGGCAATAGTGCAAGGAGCTGGATTAGGATCGAATTGCGCATGCATAGTATTTTGCAACAACGAACTTCCGCGGGGTGGGGTAACATGTCCTCGCGCGAGGTGATGTCGGAGGCGCACCACCCGCGCGCGAGCAGGTGTGCCGTTGAACCCAGCACAATAGCATTCGGGGCAGGGGGGCGAGTTCGACTGCAACTGTCGGCGACCGTGGAGTCGACGGCTAATGCTGGCTTGGCACCGGGGGGAAAACCCTAGCCTGGGTTGGCAAGCGTAGAGGGTCGTTCGACCGAAACCGGACTGAAAGAACCTATCTTTGGCTTAACGGATGGAGCCGTCTTCAATTGGTCAATTGTTGCCATCAGGCGCGGGTTCGGAGGTAGAGTGCCAATGTACCTCAGGAGGGCGAAGCTGTGCCGCCTCGCAGTCATTGGCTAGAGGTACGAAAGGCCACTGTCTACTATTGCGTTTTCACGAATTGACCTACCAGGGACGCAATGTCATCGGCTCTGGTATCGAGCGCGAAGTGTCCTGCGTCGAGCACGTGAACGTCGGCATTGGGTACATCCTTGCGGTAACGTTCTGGCTCACCCAAATCGAACGAAAGATCGTGCTTGCCCCAGATGACCAGGAGCTTTGGCTGCGTCTTCTGCATCCATGCTTGCCATCTTGGATAGGCGTCGACGTTGGAGCGGTAGTCGTAGAAGAGGTCACTCTGAATCTGCGCCTGCTCCGGCGCATTCAGGAAGGCGTATTCATCAGTCCACAGGTCCGGATCATAGAGCTCAGTGCGTGGGTCGTCTCCGACGTGACGCTTCTTCGTGGCCTCGAGCGATAGCAGATTCTTGCGCATATTTTCTTCATTGGCCGGGCGGTCTGCCCAAAAAGCACGCCGAGTTACCCAATTTACGCCAAGGCCCTCGTTGTGAGAGACCGCGTCCTGCACGATGAGGGCCTGCACCCGCTCGGGATGCGCTAATATCATGCGAAAACCGACCGGCCCCCCGTAGTCCTGCATGTAGAGCGTATAGCGCGTCAGGCCCAGTGCTTCGGTGAAACCGTCCATGACGGAGGCAATGTGGTCGAATGTGTAGGCCCATTGCGCGGGGTCGGGCCAATCGCTATGACCGAATCCAGGATAATCGGGCGCGACTAGATGGTAGGCCCCTGCAAGCCGCGTCAGCAGCGGCTGAAACATGCGTGACGACGAAGGAAGACCGTGCAAAGGAGAATGACGGGAGCGTCCTTCGGTCCGGTTTCCCGATAAAAGATGGAGAATCCATCGACCTTCACGGTGCGATAAAAGATGGGCTGTTCCATTGTGCTCTCCTTCTTCTGAGCATCCGCCCCCAGTGCGGCGGCACACATAATCGTGAAGGTCACCACGATACGAATGTGCGATTTCATCATGGCATCGATCCTCCAGCCGATTACGCAACCTCAAAGATGACTTCCAGTTCGATGGGCATGCCTAGAGGCAGGCTGGCCACACCGATCACAAGGCGAACAGGCAGCTTGTCGCTGCCAAAGATGTCGCGGAAGAGATCCGACGCAGCGTCGGCGACTGGTGGCTGATCGAAGAAATCTCCAGAGGTTGCCATGAACACGCCGAGCCGGACAACGCGCGTGATGCGATCAAGCGACCCCAAATGCTTTTTCGCCGCGGCGAGCGCGCTCAAGGCCGCAGTGCGGACGGCATCGCGTCCGGCCTCCGCATCGATCTCTTTCCCGAGCCTGCCAATATATTTTGGCTTATGATCCGCCACGGGGAGCATGCCGCTGAGGAAGAGCAAGTTACCGGTTTGCAAGGCTTCGACGTAACTGCCAAATGGCGAGGGAGGATCAGGAAGCTGAACGCCGAGTTCGAGCAGCCGACGTTCGGCGCTGCCCGGCGGCGAACCCGCGCCGGCTACCAACGACCCAAGTGCGCACCGCCGTCCACGTGCAGCACCTCCCCGGTTACGTAGCGAGCTTCAACGAGATACATCACGGCCTCCGCGATGTCTTTTGCATCTGCGATCGCACCCATCGGCGAAAGTGTCTTCATCACTTCTTTTGGTGTTTCCTTGTGGAGTGCGGTATCTACCACGCCGGGCGCGACCGCATTGAAACGAATGTTATTGCTGGCGTATTCCAGGGCGAGGCTGCGCGTGATTGTGTTCAGTCCACCTTTCGTCAGCATGGGAACCGATGCGGGAGAGCCGACCATCGGGTTATCGGCCAACGCCGCGGTGATGGTGGTGACGCTCCCGCCCGTGCCCTGCGCCAGCATCCGCTTCACGGCTATCTGCGTGATGAACAAGAAGCTTTCGAGATTGGTGGAAACGAACGCATGAAAATCGTCCGCGGTGTAGTCGATGAACGGCTTGGTGAAGAATATGCCCGCGACATTCACCACATGGTCGATAGTGCCAAAGGTGTGGATCGCAGCGGCGGCGACCTTCTCTGCGGTCTCAGCCTGGACGATGTCCCCATCGACGAGCGCGATATTCTGCGACGGCGCATAGCCGGCGCGGGAGATATTGCGCGAGGTTGCCACCACATTGTAGCCGCGATCAAGAAATGCATGGGCCACCGCGGCTCCGATTCCTCGCGAAGCACCGGTTACGATAACTGCCTTGTTGTTTGCCATGCTTGCCCTCCGTTCCCGGAGAGCGTCGGGGAATGCTGCCGCTATGCTCTCGAGTCGAAGACCACCAACCACTCGTGCTTTTTCTTATACAAGAGCGGATTCAACAGCTCCTCAAAAACAATCGGAGATGATCCGAATCTTGTGGAAAAAGTTTGGTTCCTGTCAAAAAGAAAGCGGGGGCAGCCTTTTCTCGCAGTGATGAATGCAAAAAAGGCAAAGCTGGGCCAGCCCCTCTCACCGAGTCACTTCTTCTTCGCGTCGAGTGCCGGTAGAAGAAGTTTCAGAAGCGCCTGGTCCGAGAACGGGTTCTGACCTGAGATCAACTCGCGATCTTGAAGGGCGTAGCTCCCCCATGGGGCGACCACACTTACGTCACCGCCCGCAGTACGCAAGGCGAAGTCCGGATAGAAGAGAACCTTACCACCAATCTCAAGCGGCTCCCGCTGCTGCTCTTCCGCCGTCGAAAAGATAGTCATCTTATATCCAGAATAGATCCACCCTTGAGCCTTCGCCCGCGCTCCATCGGCATCGCCCGCTGCCAGCGCCGCGACCACCTCCGTAGAATTCGGAAGCGCCGAGAGAAGTGAAATCGGGCCATGGCAGAGCACCGCCGTAGGCTTCAATGTTTCATGAAAGTGTCTCATCACGGTGCCGGCATCGGGATCATCGAGAAGATCGATCATCGGGCCATGGCCCCCGGGGACGAAAACAGCGTCATATTGATCCAGACCCGATGCGATGACATCCGAGATGCGGGTTGGATTCTTGAGCCCAGTCAGGCTGTCGCGGAATTTTAAATAGTCCTGGAGCCTGGCCTCGTCCCCGCCGAAGAAATCGGGGACGGCGGAATGGACATCCAGTTGCGGTGTATTGCCCTTCGGGTTGGCGAAAGTGATCTCGTAGCCTTCCTTCATCAGGGCGCGAGTCGGAACCGTCAACTCGTTCAGATAGTAACCGGCGCCGGTATAAACCTTGCCATCTTTCAATGGCAGGCCGTGACCGCTCGAGACCAGCACCAGGATTTTTCCTTTTGTTGTCATTTTGTTCTCCTCTTTTCATCGAGTCTGTTTCCGACATGGGCGAGTAAGTCCATCAGATCCGAGATCAGTCGCGTGTCGAGCTGCTGCACAATCGAAACTAAAACTGGAATTAAGACTGGGGACAGGCGGGACGTTCACTGATTCCCATTCATTGAAATTGGGTAACGTTCGGTCTGTCCACGGTTTCCTCCAAAGTGCGCAAGGACGGACCAACGCGGTTGAATGCAGGTTATGCCCCCGGAAATCCGAACATCAACCACGACTGATTGGCCACCCAGTGCGGGTATAGCTCCGTCATCTGATCAAACAGTTCCTGGTCGGACGTCGCGGTTTTCTGGAGCCGATCGAAGTCCTGCAGGTAACGCTTGGTGTCCTGGATCGTCGAGGGAGAGTCGGGCGCGCCAGGCTTCTTGTGACCGGCGACAACCATCGTCGGGTTCAGTGCCGCTAATCGGTCTAGCGCCGCGATCCAATTCTCTCGACTCTCCGGCGTGGTGTCGCCGACGTAGACGCGGCATTGGTTGTACACAACGTCGCCAGCGGCGATCAGGCCGATCGATGGAACGTAGAGAGACGTCGAATCGGGACTATCGGTACGGCCCTGCTTGATGATGCGCAATTCATGGCCCTCGAGAGTGAACGTGTCTTGCTCATAGGGCTCAGGCGGAACCAACTTGGTGGGTACTTGCCCAGGAAACAACCGCCGGGCCAACCGCTCGATGACGGGAGTGAAAGACATCTGCATGGCGCTCACCGCATCGGGCATCGCTATCGCCCGAGCGCCGGGGAAACGATCGAGCAGAATGCCCAGGCCGTAAAAGTGATCGAAATGGGCGTGCGTTATATAGATGGTTTCCAGGTTGCGGTTGTGCAGACCAATCCAATCCGCGAGAGCCTCGGCCTCGGCAACTGTCCCCATCGCGTCCACGAGCACCGCGTCGTATTCCCCGTAGATCAAAGTCGACGTGATCGGGTCAAAGCCGAGCGCTTCGCCGAAGGGTCTTGGCCGCTCGCCGACCATCGTCTTTCCCGGGGCCGTAAAAACGTTCACACTCAGGGAGTTCGACGCGACAGGCGCGATTCCGCGCGTGGTCTCTTTCACTCCATTTGTGGCGTCCATTTTGTACCTCCGTCGAGGTCAGAGCTAGTGACTGTTCGAGGCAAGGTTGGCCGAAGCGCGACGACGAATCCATTGGACGAATGAATCGATCAATATGAATCGATCAATACCAAAGTATTGTTTCGGCACTGCCCCCGGGATGGCCTCAAGAGGACATTCGCAACCGATTCATCCGAATCCCATCTTGCCGAGCGTTACCCGTACGTGAGGTCGGTGCTCTGTCCGACTTCGATGATATAGCCGTCAGGATCGCGGATGTAGCAGCGTATCTCGCCGTACTTGGGCATTGGCGGCGTGATGAACTCTGCTCCTCGACTTCTCCACAATTCATAGCACGCCTGGATATCCGCAACGCGGAAATTCATAAAGCTGTTGATGTGATTCGGATCGGGGACGCTGAGCGTTACAGTCGGCTTGTCGGGAGTCGGCCCGCCCCCAACGTTCAGAATCATCCAGAGATTCGCAAGCTGAAGGTACGCAGGCGCGTTGCCGTCACCCATGCTCAAAATGCGAGCGTCGAAGACCTTTTCGTAATAGTGAGCCGACCGGCCGATATCGGCGACGGTGAGGAAATGCGCGATGGAGAGCCCCTCACGCGGGGGCATCTCATAACTCTTCTGTTCGATTTGTACCGCGTTCATTGATGGCTCCTTTCGATTCGGTGCTCATTACAAATACGGAGTCCCGAGTCCCGCAGTCATTCATAAGAAATCGCGCATAAGAAATCGCGCGACGCAAAGCTAGTTCAGCAGCGATTCCCAGTCGGCGGGCACCCTTCCCGCCGGACCGGGAACGGGCTGATTTCTTGGGTGCGAATGGGGCGGAAGCAAGTCCGTACCTTCGATCATTTCCCGCGTCTCGTAGTCGTAGAACCAGTCCTCACCCGGCTCGAAGCTGGCGATGATCGGGTGCCCCGTCTCTGCCGCATGCCTGGATGCGTGCTGGTTTGGAGAACTGTCGCAGCAACCGATGTGCCCACACTCCGCACACCGGCGAAGATGAAGCCACCAATCTTGCGTCGTCGCCAGGCATTCCACACATCCATTGCCACTCGGCTTCGAAGCGGGGTTGATTCCGCGCTGACCTTTTCTCATTCGTGATTTTCCCTTCGCGTGCTGGATCGCAAAATGATATCAAGGCAACAGCAAGATCTTCCCAATACCGCCCTTTTCTGCCACTGCTTGAGCCTCGGCGGCTTCACTAAGCGGAAATTCTTTGCTGATCGGAATTACCAGCTTTCCATCTCGCACTGCTTCTGCCATGAACTGGAGCGTGTTCCTGTCGAATTTTGAGAAGACCGGTACCACCTTTACAGATGGGTACGTCGCGGCATTCTGCGGTGCCCCGAGAACCGTAGCAAACACTCCTCCCGGCTTGACCCTGGCGATCAACTTCTCGGCGGTCTTTCCGCCGACCGCATCCGCTACCGCATCGAGCATGGGAAGATTCGCAATCGCGGCGTCATCATCCGTCGCCACCACATGGTCCGCGCCGACGGTCTTCGCCTCATTTATCTGTCTGGTCAAAACCCCCGCGATCACACTTGCCCCGCGGTCCTTTGCAGTGAATACCGCCGAGCGCCCGACATTCCCTATAGCGCCCACAACCATAACCGTCTGGCCCGCTTTGATTCCCGTAGCCGCAAGGAGCTGGTTGCCGGTCACTGTCACCAGCGGCAGCGCTGCCGCCTCGATCAAATCAAGGCCCTCTGGGATATCGGCTAAAACGTCCGCTTTCACCACGCAGAGTTCGGCGTACGTATTGTCTGCCATCGTGAACACGTGATTGCCGTCGCCAAAGGCTTCAACTCCCGGTCCAATCTTCACCACGGTCCCCGACATATCGACTCCGATGAGGCTCGGGAATTGCATGGGATAAAAATCCCTCGTTAATCCTGCACGGCGCTTGTAATCGATTGGATTCACGCTCGCTGCAGCGACCCGCACCAGTACTTCCCCCTGACCCGGAACCGGGTCAGGGTACTCCTCGAGCTTCAATACCTCCGGACCACCATATTCGCGGACAACGATTGCTTTCATGATTCATCTCCAATCTTGCCATTACTTCTTCTGTCGCCGACTCTCTAACCTGCAGATTCTTGGCTCTGCACCCGGCGTTCGCGCGTCACAGTGCCTTGGGCACAGACTATTTTCCATGCTTTTGAGGATGAGTGCCCAGATCGTGCCATGACGTCTCCGCGAGGTTGATGCGGTAGTAGCTCGCAGCTTTCTCAATGTTCGCAAACGCCAAAGCACGGTCGGCATCGGAGACGTCGACGACTTGATCGAGCCGCGCGATCGCGTTACGCACATGTTGCGCGTCGGTTAGTGGTTCTTTACGCTGCTTGGGAAACGCGTAGACGCTGTCGGGTAAGTCGCTCTGCATCGTCAGCTGTCCGTGCTTTTCGTGAGGTTTCCAAGTCGCTTCCGGCATGTCCCTACCATCCTTCCTTTGGATACGTGGATAACAACCGCTCTCATCATCCACCTCCGAATCGGACAAACAAGCATTCATCAAAAGTTCGATGAAGAAAACCTGGATTGGTCGCGTTGTGGGATTCCGACTGCCGGCTCGCGCTCACCAGCGCCCAAAGTCGTTCCCGCTTCGAGAGCCATTAGAAAGAGAACACACGTTCCGATCGCCGCTGTGAGCTCGAGGGCGCATGCCCACGCTCGCATTATTTGCTATTTAGCCAGAAAGGGGCGTGAAGAATCAATTGGGAGATGGTATCGGCCGAGGTCTTCGCAGCCAGTGTAGCGGCAAAAGTGCGGGAATGCGAAGATTCACAAGACCTTGTTAAGCCGGAGACAATCATCGGAGTATGCTGCAAAGGTGGTCGTCCTCCCAGATGGCGCAATCATCTTCCGATGGAGGGACAAGAAGTGGATTGGAAATGGGGGGTTGTCCAGTTTGCGCTGCAGGGTAGCAGTGATCTGGAACATTATGCAATCCTGCTGATACGCGTTTCGCTCGGGCTGTTCTTCGCTATCTCCGGCGCAAACAAATTGTTGGTCGCCGACAGAACTCAAAGTATGTACCAAACGCTCGTTTCGGCCAAAGTCCCGTTTCCACGCCTGATGACTCATTTCGTGTCGAGCGTCGAGTTTGTTGGCGGATCCTTGCTGATCGTGGGGTTTCTTTCGAGCCTGGCCTGCGGGGTTTTATTGGTCGATATGCTTGTCGCTATCCTGACCACCAAGCTTTGGGCCATGACTAAAGGACTTTCGCCTCTTAACTGGCTCGGCGATTTCCTCTACCTTCCAGAAGTCCTGTACGTGCTCATCTTTATCTGTCTGATCTGCTTTGGCCCGGGAAAGTTCAGTGTCGATCACTGGCTTGCCGGTAAGTTACAGAGATGATCGATCGACGAGCCGTCGGTGCCTTTCGAGAAGTGAAAGCCATTCCGGATGAAGAGCTTTAAACGGAAATCCCTTAAGTGAACGGTATTGGGACTGGCGCTTGAACTAGCGCAGTTTCGGCTTGTGCTCGGGCGAGTCCACGCAGCAGGAAGACCTTCCTGCGCGACAGTCCGCCGGACACGAGCGCGACGTTGGTCCGCGACACCGCGAAAAAACCTGCGAGGAACGCGATCAGCGCTTCATTCGCGCGCCCTTCGATGGGCGGGGCCTGCACTGCAATCTTCAACTGGGCTGTAGCGCCTTCGCCATAGACGCCGGTGATGGCCGTCTTTTTCGCGCCGGGCTGCGCGCGCACGGCGAGTGTGACTCCGTCTGCGGTTTCGCGCATCATACCGGCTCGGCCTGGTTCAGCTCATCCGTTACCTGCTTGCTGCGGGGGCCAAACAGCGCGGTCCCGATGCGGATGCGCGTTGCGCCTTCTTCGATGGCGATAGGAAAATCGCCGCTCATGCCCATCGACAGCACGTCGAGAGCCAGCCGCGGGTGCGAAGGAGCCCAGCGGTCCCGCCACTGCGCGCAGGCTCCGAAAGCAGTCCCGCGTCACATCTTCCGCCACGCCCCAGGGCGCAATTGTCATCAGCCCGCGCGTGTCCAGGTGCGCGAGGTCGGGCAGGCGCTCCAGCAATTGCGCCGCTTCGTCCGACTCAGGTTCCACGCCTGACTTGGTGTCTTCCGGGCTCAGCTTTACTTCAATCAGCACCGGCAGGCGTTTGCCGAGCCTGCCCGCGGCTTCGTTCAGTCGCTCAGCCAGCCGGACCGAATCGAGCGAATCGAGGCCGTCAAACAATTCCACAGCCCGGCTTGCCTTGTTCGATTGCAGGTGACCGATGAGATGAATGCGGATCGCAGGGTCGGCAGCAGCAACGCTCCCGGCAGCGTCGAGCGCGGCCAGATCACGAGCCTTGCCGGCAAATTCCTGCACCCGGTTTTCGCCAAAGAGCCGGAGGCCCAGAGCCGCCGCACAGGCGATGGTTGCGGCAGGGTAGGTCTTCGAGACCGCCATCATCTCGACGTCGCTGCGCGACCGCCCGCCGCGCCGGCAGGCCTGCGCGATCGCTGCTTCCAGCTTTTCGAGATTCTCCTTCAGCTGACTCAAGGCCGGTCCCCGGTAAGATTAGCGACACCAGGCGCCATGGCGTCAGATTTGCCGACGCGATTCCTCGCCGTGTCGAACTGGCCGGTAATCGGCCGGTGCCCGGTCGCAATGGCAAGCCCGAAGCGGGGCATATTGACGTAGATGCACTCATACTCGCCGCGGGCCACCATGTAGGTTTCGTGCCATATGCCGACAGAACCATTCCCGCCGATGCGACGGTTGAACTCCGCCCACGCGGGCAGATGTCGGGCATCGCGGGCGTGCGCATATGCGTGCAGATGTTCAAAGCTGCGCCAGTACTGCACTACGCCCACGCCCGCGCCAGTACATGAAGAATTGTGCATGCAACAGTCCAAGCTCTGGATTGCGCTTGAGTTCGGCGATCATGGGCGGCATGGCTGCCGCTACCCGCGTCCAGCGGCGCAGGGCGAAAAGCCGGTTGACGCGCATGCCGATCAGGAAGACGACAAACGGCTCTTCGATTTGCGCTGTATAGCGGCCAGGAAAGATCGATGCCATAACCGTCTTCTTCCTTGCATCAATGCCCGTGTTCCTCGAGATATTTCTCCACTTCGAGGGCCGCCATGCAGCCGGTCCCGGCGGCGGTGATCGCCTGGCGGTAGCGCCGGTCCTGCACATCGCCGCAGGCGTACACGCCGGGAACCACCACGCCCTTGCGGGTAGTGAAGACGTTGTTCTGGGTGCGGATGTAGCCTTCGCCGTCAAGATCGATCTGGCCGGCGAACATGCGCGCGTTGGGATCGTGGCCAATGCCCAGAAACAATCCGCTGACAGGCAGGACGCTCTCCACGCCGGTTTTCACGTCGCGCAGGCGCACGCCTTTGACTTCGTTGTGTTCCACGCCCAGAACCTCTTCGACCACGGTGTTGGTGCGCAGTTCGATGTTGGGATGCGCCATCGCGCGCTCCAGCATGATCTTGCTGGCGCGGAAGCTCTCGCGGCGGTGCAGGACCGTGACCTTGGTCGCGAACCGGGTGAGAAACAACGCCTCTTCCATCGCCGAGTCGCCGCCGCCCACCACCGCAATCTCCAGGCCGCGAAAAAAGAACCCGTCGCAGGTAGCGCAACTCGAGACGCCATGGCCGATCAGGGCCTGTTCGCTCGCCAGTCCGAGCCAGCGCGCGCTGGCGCCGGACGCGATGATGAGCGATCGCGTGTGCACCTCGCCGGCCGAAGTCTTCAGCCGGAACGGATGGGTGTGCAGATCCACCGAACTCAGGTGCGCCATCTGGAATTCAGCCCCAAACCGCGCCCCCTGCTTCTTCATGTTTTCGATCAGTTCCGGACCCTGTATCCCTTCCGGCCAGCCGGGAAAGTTCTCCACGAGGGTGGTGATCGAAAGCTGCCCGCCGGGCTCGTGGCCTTCCAGAACCAGCGGCTTGAGTCCGGCACGCGCGGTGTAGATCGCGGCGGTCAGGCCGGCGCAGCCGGAGCCCAGAATTACGGTATCGCGAGTATCTGTCATTCAATGTTTCCCGTGTTGATTGTAGACGGACAGCCCCTGTGCCCCTGGAACCGGTCCGTCCCTGGCTACATACCAGATAAGATGTTTCGCATGGCGAATCTGACTCTGATCTACGGTTTGCGTCTGCTCCCCGAGGGCGAAGTGACCGAAATTCACGACGCGACCCTGAAGCTGTCCAATGGTCACGAAGCTCACGTCACCATGCATGTGCTCGAGGGTTCGCGCGAGGAAATCGAGAAGCAGCTTCGGCAAAGCCTCGACGCGTTCTTCGACTTCTACCCTGAGATCTGAACCGCTCCTCGATGGAGGCAGGCGGTGAGGCGCGACATCGAGCCTTACCTGGAGCGCGGCACAGCGCGCCTGACGCGCAAGTTGTCCACCGCGTAATCGATGAAGCGAGCCTCCAGATGCGGAGCCTGCCCCATGAACCGGCACGTGGCCACGACCTGGTCGACGATGAACCTGGGCTGATATGCCGCAAACTCGACGCCCTTCTCTCTGGTGATCTTGTCGACGATCGCGGCAAAGATATCGTCGGGCAGGGTAATGCCATGCCGCCGGCACTCCTCCTCGAAAATGCGCCGGAAGCGCTCCAGGCTGGGCGCGCCGACTTCGATCTTGTAAGGCAGGCGCCGCAGGAACGCGGGGTCCATCAGGTCTTCCGGTTCCAGGTTGGTGGAAAACATCACCATTGCTTCGAAAGGAATGCGAAAGCTTTTTCCGGTGTGCAACTTCAAATAGTCACAGCGGCCTTCAAGGGGCACCATCCATCGGTTCAGCAGGTTGGTCGGGCTCACCAGCTGGCGGCCAAAGTCATCGATCAGGAAGCATCCGCCCAGAGCCTTCATGTGCAATGGAGCCTCGTAGTAATGGCCGGTAGGTTCGTAGCGGAGATCGAGCATCTCCAGGGTCAGCTCGCCGCCGGTGACGACAAACGGCCTTCGGCACGGCACCCAGCGGGCATCGTACTCATCCTGGCGTACAAATGAGACACCGCCATCATCGCCGGTAAGAGCCGGACCCACTTCTACATGAATGCTGGGGTCAAAAATGCGGATGATCTGCCCTTCAACACCCACCGCGTAGGGAATGAAGATTACGTCCTGGAAAACCGTGGCGAACCGGTGAGCCACGGTGGACTTTCCATTGCCGGGCGGTCCGTAGAGCAACAGGGCGCGCCCGGAATTCAACGCCGGGCCGGCTTGTTCCAGGATGCTCTCCTCCATCTGCAAATCGGCCACCGCCGCGCGAATGCGGCTCATGGTAATCACTTCGCTGGACAGCTTCTGCACATCGACCTGGTCACTGAACTCTGCGATGGGAACCGGGGCCGGCCCCGCGTACCGAAGCCGCTCGAGCGCATCGATCGTCCACCGCCGCCCCTCTTCAGTGAACGCATAACACATGTCGATCATGTGGTCGGAGTTGCGCGTTCCCAAGGTGTGCAACAGCTGCCGGTCGACCGCCATGCGCACCAGTTCGCTCACCACGTGATAGGGGAGCTTGATGGCATCGATGAATTGACGCACCGATTCCAGCCGGCTGGTGTAGATCAGCTTCATCAGAAGGTTGAGCAGTTCATTCTCTTCAATGCCCGTGGCGGCAATGTCAACCGGTTCGGCGGGAATGCGATGCAGATAGCTGTCCAGGGTTGCCTGATCAATGGCGCCGGTGGCGACGAGGTTGTCGCCCAGCCGGCCACCGTGCTCGGCACTGCGCGCCAACGCCGCGGCCACATCCGCTTCCGTCACGCGCTGGGCCCGGATCAGCAGGTCACCTAACCGCATGGATGTTCCGATCAGAAATCAAAGTTGAAGATCTATCTCATATTCTAGCGAACTCCCCGCGGACTGGTCATAACTGGGCGGCGGTTGTTGGACTCGGAGTCGGGCCGGCTCCTACCCAAGATGAGAGCTTTCTCATGAACGGACGCTCACGTTGGGGCGTCACGTGCGATTGACCATCCGGGGGAACCTCTTGTGGCCAGGCGCCTATCTCTTCTCCGGAACGTTGTTCACGTGGGTTGCATTTTGCCCTTCTTTGCCCCGGCCCTGCTGGTTGCCGGCGGACCGAAGTACGTTGCCGGGGTCAGCTTTTTCAATCCGGGAGTGGTTGGCCAGCCCGTCCACTGGCGTGGCGGGCAGGTGAACTACTACGTCGACCAGGGTCCGCTTAACTCCTCGATCGACAATCAGCATGCAACGGCGATGGTCGATGCAGCCGCGGCTCTATGGAGCGCTGTTCCCACGGCCGGCGTGACCCTCGCTCGCATGGGTTCCTTGAACGAGGACGTGAATGGCGCCAACATCCTTTCGGGCAACCAGTCCATCGCGCAGCCGTCCGACGCTGCCCCCTCCGCCACCGCTATCCGCTCGCCGTAATCTACGACTCCGACGGCGCGGTGCTCGACGCGGTATTCGGCGCCTACACCAGCGATCCGTCCAACTGCGAAACCAACGGCGTCATGGCGTGGATCGACAAGTTCAATCCCGATGCGACCATCGCGCACGCCGTGCTGGTCCTGAACGGGCGCTGCGCCGTTACACCCGATCAAGTGACGATGATGCAATTCCTCCTCGAGCGTGCCTGGGGACGCATCCTGGGGCTCGGCTATGCCCAGGTGAATCCCGGCGCACTCCACAATGGAGAGCTGGATGGTACAGAAGGGTGGCCGGTGATGCAGCCCATGAGCGGAACCTGCGGTCCGGCCGGCGGCACCTGCATCCCCGACCCGGCAACGTTGCGCTTCGACGACATCGCGGCCCTCAATCGCATCTACCCCATCACCGCCGCCAATGTTGCCGCCTTTCCCGGCAAAGTTCTGACCGCCGCCAATACCGTTTCGATCACCGGCACGATTGCCTTTCGCACCGGGGCGGGTATGCAGGGGGTAAACGTGGTGGCGCGCCCTCTCGACGGCAACGGCAATCCGCTCTACCAGTACACCGTCACCTTCGTCTCCGGAGCCTATTTCAACGGGAATCACGGCAATAGCATCACCGGCTGGACCGATTCCAACGGCAACCCACTCTCGCAGTGGGGATCGAACGACGCATCTCTCCAGGGCTATTTCGACCTGCGCTACATGCCGCTTCCGTCTGGTCTGCCAAACGCCAGCTATCAGGTCAGCTTTGAAGCCATCGACCCGCTCTACACCTATGCCGATGCGGTCGGACCTTATCTTGATGGGTCCCCTCAACCCTCAGGGACCCTGGCGCCGCTTACGGTGCCCGATCTGGCGGCGGGAATGTCGCAGACCTTGACTGTTAACGTGGCCGACTCCGCAGACGGTGATTATCAGGAATCCATCTCCACCGAAACGACGCCTCGCATGCTGGCGCCGAGCGGCGTCTGGTGCGGCCGGCTGGGCCAGGTCGGGCAGGCCGACTGGTTCAATTTCCCCGTCCGCGGAAAGCGCATCTTCACGATCGTCACCGAAGCCCTGGACGAAGCCGGGCGGCCAAGCAACGCGAAAGCCATGCCCATGCTCGGGGTCTGGGACGCCTTCGCCGCGCCCGGAACGTCGCCCGTGGGAGCTGCTCACGGCCTCAATGGTGACTCCACCGGGGAAACCTGGCTGCAGGTCGCATCGAATGGCGACGACGTGGTCCGGCTGGGCATTGCCGACATGCGCGGCGATGGGCGCCCCGACTACGCCTACAACGGGTGGGTTCTCTACGCCGACACGGTCGAGCCACCCCGGCTTCCGGCCGCCGGCGGTCCCATCGTCATCCGCGGGATGGGCTTCCACGTCCTCGATACAGTCCGGGTGGGCGGACAACCCGCGCAGGTGACCAGCGTCTCTCCCAACGAAATCACGGCCATCGCTCCGGCTGCCGCGACAGGAGTGACGGGCTCGGTGGATGTCGAAGTCGATGATCTACCCGCTTACTACGCCATAACCATCGTCAGCGGAGGCGTGAGTTACGATTCCGGAACCGGCGACGCGCTCACCCTGGTTACCGCGCCTTCCAACACTGTCCCCGTCGGCGTCCCGATTCCCTTCACTGTCACGGCTCTGGGACCGACTCTTCGGCACGCCGGAAAAGTGACCGTCAGCTACAAGGTTGCGAGCGGAAATGCGGCACTGGGCTGCGGAAAAAGCTCCTGCCCGGTGACCGCGACCGGAGACGGGAGCGCGACCATGACCGTTACCGCGATCGACGGAACGGCATCCGTGGTCACAGCTTCGCTGACCAACGGCTCGAGCGTGGAAGCCCATTTCAGCGGGGGCACACCCCCGGTTCTGACTGCCCTGACACCAACGCTCTCCCTGGCTGCCGGCGCCACCATCTCCTGGACCACCCAGGCCCTGGTGCTCACGAACGGCGCCCCGGCCGCGGGGCAGTCGGTGACCTGGCAGGCAGCAGGGGGAATCACTCCCGCGAACAACACAGCGATCACCACCGGCGCAAGCGGAATTGCAACCAGGACCCTCACCGTCGGGCCGCTTAGCGAGGGACAGCAGGCTACCTCCACTGCCTGCCTCAACGGGACAAGCCAGTGCGTGACGTTCCAGGCTTTCGGCGCGCGCCCCGAGTTTGCTTCCCTTCTGGCGGTGTCAGGGACGGCCCAGAGTCTGGCCGCGTCCGCCACCCCGGCCATGATTACGATGCGTCTGCTCGATATGAACGGCAATCCAATGGCAGGTGGCACGGTGACGCTCTACGAGGCGCTCTATGCGTGGGCTCCGCCATGCGGTCCACACAGCCGCTGTGTCCAATCGCAGTTGCTGGCGACCCAGGCGTCGACGGCGATTTCCGCCCTGGATGGCACGGTCAGCTTTACGCCCGCAGCACTCCCCGGAGTCGCGACCGTGCTGGACGGAGTCGCAACCACCGGCAACTCGGGCACGCTCGCCGTCAAGGTTGAGCAGCACCCGTGACTCCTTCACTGCACACGGTCAATAAGCCGTGACCAATCCGAAACCCTGCATCGACATCGCCTGGGCTTCAGCATCGGCCAGGTACCACGAAAGAACAAACAACACCGCGATACAGGCCCCTGCCCAGAAAAACAGACGCACCGGCATCGTCGCCGTGAGCCGTTGAAACGCGGTGGGATTGGCCTTCGAAGGCCAGGAAAACACCATGCCGCTATAGAAGCAGATTGCGGCGGCGGCCAGAAGTTTGAAACCCGCAATCCATAGCCGCTCTTCCCATTGGGTCCCGGGCACAAAGAACGCACTGATTCCCGCCCAATACAGCGACAGGATGCAAATCAGAAAGGAGACCGCTTTTGCGAGTTCCAGCATGAGCCGCCTTCCGGAAAGATGTTGGCAGGGCATTCCGGCATTTGCCGAGGTAATTGTAGCCCCGGTTGGGGTTCCTCGAAAGATGAATTCCGGGCATCGTTTGTCATGCGCCACTCTGCCTCTCTGGGTCCACTTCGAATCAGGCTTTGCGTTCAAACCGCCATTGATCGATGTAGGCCCAGGAGCCATCCTCATTGCTCTCCTCGTTGATGAACGAGAATTCGTCGGACCCGTTCCGCGTCCAGGTCATACGCCACTCACAGTTTTCGCCAATCATGGTCATCAAGCCGGTGAACTCGATGCTCTCCCCGGTCCATCCCACCGCCGATCGCAGGATGCCGTAGGCGCCGTTCATCAGGAGGTAGATCCACTGGCGGCTGAAGGGATCGAAGGTGATATGGGGAGTTCCCTCGCCCGTCGGGCTTACCATGCAAATCCACTTGCTGTCGGCGTTGAACGCATACCGCGCCGAGCCAATGTCGCTGTACGCTGGCGAAACGGATGTTGCCGGCACGGCGTTCTCATAGGTCCATTCCCCTTCCAGCCAGCGGAATTTCTCCATTCCCGTGGCCTTCAGCCCGGGCAGTCCGGCAACGAAGCCGGGGTTGAAGACCCCGACCTGCCGCGTTGGATCCACCCGCGACGGCCCCATCTTCATGATTCCTGTGGAAAACAGCCGTTCCATTAACATGCAATTGTCTCTCTTTCCACGGTGTGCCATTTCCGAAGCTGCTGAGACCATTCTGCCTCGTGGCGCATCTCCTTGGTGTGAGAGAGGAGGCGAAATTGACCCAACTGACTGAACCGCTGCGCCAGACGCCCAACCACCGGCCCCGCGTCGTCATCGTGGGAGGAGGCTTTGGCGGCCTCCACGCGGCCACGAGCCTGGGGCATCTCCCCGTCAATGTCACCGTGATCGACCGGCGCAATCATCACACCTTTCAGCCTCTTCTTTACCAGGTGGCGCTGGCTGTGCTGTCTCCCGCGGACATCGCCCAGCCCATCCGCAACGTTCTTCGCAAGCAGGCCAACACTGACGTCCTGATGGATGAGGTCGTCTCTATCGATGCCGTGGCCCATCAGTTGGGCCTGGCGAGCGGCACGCGCTTCCCCTATGACTACCTGGTTCTGGCGACCGGCGCCACTCATTCCTACTTCGGCCATGAAGAGTGGGCCCCGTTTGCTCCCGGGCTCAAGTCGGTGGAAGACGCCACTGAAATTCGCCGCCGGGTGCTGCTGGCGTTCGAACTTGCCGAGCGCCAGATGCAGGAGCACGGCTGGCACCCTCCGCTCAACTTTGTGGTCATCGGCGGCGGGCCGACCGGGGTGGAACTGGCGGGCGCCATCAGCGATATTTCGCAGCTCTATTTGCGCCAGGACTTCCGCCACATTGACCCAACCAAGAGCCGGGTGCTTCTGCTTGACGGCGGACCGCGCGTGCTGGCGGCTTATCCGCCCGATCTGTCGGCGAAGGCGGAGAAAATTCTGGCGAAGCTGGGTGTGGAAGTCCATACCGACTGCCACGTGACCAACGTCGGTCCCGGCTGGGTCGACACTGCGGGTCCCAAAGGCATCGGTAGAATCGACGCTGCCGTCACGCTGTGGGCTGCGGGCGTGCAGGCCTCCCCGCTGGGCAAGCTGCTGGGAGCTCCCACGGACAAACGCGGATGCGTGCTGGTCGATGCGCAGCTCAATCCCCCGGACTTGCCGGACGTCTTCGTGCTCGGCGACCTGGCCCATTTCGAACAGGACGGACACCAGGTTCCCGGAGTGGCTCAGCCGGCTATGCAGATGGGAGACCACGTGGGACGCATGATCAAGGCCGATCTCCACGGCAAGCCGCGGCCGCCGTTCCGCTATTTCGACAAGGGCGACATGGCAACCATCGGCCGCAATTCAGCCATTGCCAAGGTCGAATGGCCGTTCAAGGCGCACCTGAGCGGCTTTTTCGCCTGGATGACGTGGGCCGTGGTTCACATCTTCTTCCTGATCGGGTTCCGCAACCGGATCGCGGTGATGGCATCCTGGCTCTGGACTTACCTGTTCTTTTCCCGCGGCGCGCGCCTGATCACCGGCGACACGCGGCTTCCGGGCTGGCAGGATCAGGTGGTTGCCGGGCCGGCGGAAGGAGCAGCCCCCGAGAGGGAGACAACGGGCACTCGCGCATAGCGTAGCGCCCGTTGAGAGAGTCGAATTACATATCCTTCGATTTCGTCCGCTGCGGCGGAGTTCGCTCCTGATGACACACCGGCGGTCAGATCGGTTCGTGCTCGCCCACCTTAGCGACAAAAACAAAGACGTCGCGGAGATGCGGCACTCCAGTTCAATTTTCGAAGTGGGTGGACGAAGGCGCGGCCGGAAGCTGCCTTTTCATCCTGTAAACTGACTAGAGCCATGCTGGATTTGCGATTTGTCCGGGGCAACCTGGAAACGGTGGAAGAAAAGCTGCGCGCGCGCGGCGCCGACCCGGCTGTGCTGCTGGGCGATTTTCGCTCCCTCGATCTAGCGCCGCCGCGAGGCCATCACCCAGGCGGAGACGCTCAAGGCCCGGCGCAACGAATTGAGCCAGCAGGTGGGCGGGCTGAAGAAGGCGGGCCAGGACGCGACCGCTTTGATGGACGAAACCCGCGCACTGAAAGAGAGGCTCGACGACCTGGACAGGACCGCCGCCGCTCTCGACGAGGAGATGCGACTGTCGCTGGCGCGCATCCCCAACCTGACCCGCGATGAAGTTCCTGTCGGCACCTCCGAAGCGGACAATGTCACCGTTAAGACCTGGGGTGAGAAGCCGCTCGTTCGATTTTGAGCCCAAGCCGCACTGGGAACTGGGCGAAGCGCTTGGCATCCTGGACCTTGAACGCGCGGCCAAGCTGAGCGGGGCGCGCTTTGCGGTGTACATGGGCGCCGGGGCGCGGCTGGAGCGGGCGCTGATCAGCTTCATGCTCGACCTGCACACGCAGAAGCACGGCTACACCGAGGTGCTGCCGCCGTTCATGGTGAACAGCAAGAGTCTCTTCGGCACCGGCCAGTTGCCCAAGTTTGCCGAGGACCTGTTTCGCTGCTCCGATGCGGACGCGGATGCGGTGGCGCGGGGCGAATTCAAGGACAACGATCACTGGCTCATTCCCACTGCCGAAGTGCCCGTCACCAACCTCTATCGCGACGAAATTCTGGACGAGCACGAGCTGCCGATCTCGCTGACGGCGTACACGCCCTGCTTTCGCGCCGAGGCCGGCGCGGCGGGCAAGGATACGCGCGGCATTATCCGCCAGCACCAGTTCCAGAAAGTGGAGCTGGTCAAATTCGTCAGGCCGGAAGAGTCCGATGCCGCAGCACGAGCGGCTGACGCGCGATGCGGAGGAGATTCTGGAAGCCCTGCACCTGCCGTATCGGCGGGTCCTGCTGTGCACCGGCGACACCGGGTTCTCGTCGGCGAAGACCTTCGATCTTGAAGTCTGGCTGCCGGGACAGCAGCTGTACCGGGAGATCTCTTCCTGCTCCAACTTCGAGGCTTTCCAGGCGCGGCGCGCCAACATCCGCTTCAAGCCTGCGGGCGCGAAAGCCAAAAACGAATTTGTCCACACGCTGAACGGCAGCGGCCTGGCCGTGGGGCGGACCTGGCTGGCCATCCTCGAAAACTATCAGCAGGCCGACGGTTCCGTTCTCATACCGGAGGCGTTACGCTCATATATGGGCGGACTCGAAAGGATCACGCGTTGAGGCCCAGTTTCCCCGAGGTCGATGCAGCGATTCATTTCACGAGAACAGACAAATCGCCGGCTCGAAAGATTTCGCGAACAGTCCAGCGCAGCAAATGCGAATCTGAGGGGTTAGAAGATTTTAGAAGGACGGCCCTGTCATGAGAATTACGGAAAACACGCCCCAGGGCCCGCAGCCCCCGCTCGGGGCCCGATTGATGCGTCAGGGAGAGATAACGGGGCTACAGCCCGGTCCCAGCGGCGTGGGTCCCGGCGCTTCCACAGCACCGGTTCGAAGCCCGGAAGCCCTGCCCGCGGCGCGCCGAACCATCAAGCAGGTTCTGAAGAGCTATTTCTACTGGACCTCGCCGAGAGGCAGTTTCCAGTACGACATCATGGTGACGCTCATTTTGGCGTTCATCTTTGTCACTCCGCACCTGTGGGACTACGGAGACAAGCCGACCAGCACCGACTCCAACACTCAGCCGGTGATGGTGACAGGGGATGGGGCGAACGGGCTGATCGTCACTCTCCAGGCTTCCGATGTGAACGTTCCAGCCGCCAGCGCCGACCCCGTAATCAAAAAGGCTCTCAAGAAAGCCATGGAGCCGGTACTGGGCGATTCGATTTCCGTGGTGCGATGGGAACTGTCCCGCGACAGCAACGGCAATCCAGTCTCGTGGAAAATCTGGGCCCATCGTTAGGGCCTGTACACACACGCCTGATCTTCACGAAGTTTCCATTCCCCGCTTTCTCGCGTCCAACCCCAGGAAGGATGACAGACATCCGACGTATGCGCATGGCAAGGATTTTTCTTTTCTTATTGGCAGGGCTTCTTGTGGCGCCGGCCCGGGCAGCGTTTGCAGCCGGCGATCTCCAGACTGTTCTGGCAAAGCTTGACGCCGCCGCGGAGCGGTTCAAGTCCACCACCGCCGACTTCCAGTTCGATTCGATTCAGACCGATCCGATTCCCGACAAGGACGAGCAGAAAGGCACCATCTACTTCGAGCGCGCCGGCAGTTCGTTCCAGATGGCTGCGCATATCAAGGAAGTCAACAGCAAGCCGGTGCCCAAGATCTACACCTATTCCAAGGGTGTGTTCAAGCTGTGGGAGGGCGGCAATCTCAACCAGGTGACCACCTTCGCCCGGGCCAGCAAGTTCGAAAGTTACCTCATGCTCGGATTTGGCGCCAGCGGCAAGGCCCTGGCCGAAAAGTGGGACATTACTTACGACGGGCCGGAGACGATCGACGGCGTGAAAACCGACAAGCTCGAACTCGTCGCCAAGGATCCGGATGTAAAAAAGAATCTGCCCAAGGTCACGGTTTGGATGGATACCGATAAGGGCGTCAGTCTCAAGCAGGTCTTCGACGAAGGCCCCGGGCAATACCGCGTCTCGGTCTACTTCAATATCCGCGTGAATACTCCCTTGCCGGGCGACGCATTTACCTTGAAGACCGACAGCAAAACGCAGTACATCAATCGGTAAGGCCGCGGCATGGGCTGGACTTGCCCTGATGTGAGGAATCAACAGGCGAAACGAACGAGAACTGCAGATCCTTCGACTCCTCGCAAGGCTCGTCGCTCAAGATGACAGGCTGGGTAGATTGGAACTAGCGTTCCCAACCGGGGTGCGTTTGCGAAACATCCAACCAATGGCGACTCCGCCCAGGGCGAACAGGATCGGGAAACCCTCCAGCGTGTAGCGAGCTTCGGGGGCTTCGATCGTGGCCAGCAGTGCGCTCCGCAGCAGAAGATAGGCCAGCATCGGTGCCCACAGTCGGGGGCGAAGGCAGAATCCTGCGATGCCCAATACAAGATAGAGCGCGTTTAAGGCTGCATAAAACCAGCTGAAGCGCGTTTCGACGTGGTGATGCTTGTAGACCCACCAGTCCAGGTCGATGGGCAGATTCTCGACGCGCGGCCGCAGCCACATATCGGCCATCCGGCCCAGGGGCAGAGCCACGTAGTAACGGAGCGGATGGGCTTCGATGCGGGCCGCGGCCAGTTGCCCGAACCGCCCGTCCAGTTCCGAAGATAGCTCTTCGCCATTGGCTTCATAATCGGCTGCGAGTGCGGCCGTCTGGTCGCGTTGCTCCGGCGAGTCGAAAGCCCGGCCCGGCAGCGCGGCGATGTCCATCGGACCACCCGGAATATTCCAATAGATCTGGTAGGTGGAAACAAAATCCAGACTCCAGGTTTTCACCCAGCGCTGGAAGCCGGGATTGGTGTCTTCGCCGGGGTCGGTGGCGTAGCGCGGCGCGAGCGGTTCCACGACGTGAAACACGCGCCAGTTGCGCCACGTCCAGGCCGCAAACGGGGCCAGGGCCAGGAACAGGCAGACGATCGCTATGCGAAGGTTCTCGATTCCCACCCGTTCGACAGAAGAAAGTCGAAAGGATGGGGTTGGGGATGGGGGGGAACGGAAGATTCGTGCGGCGACAGGAGGAACAAGCGCAACGCCCACCAGGACGCCGTCGGGGCGAAGCAACGCGGCGTAGGTAACGGCAAAGGTAAACGCCAGGGCGCTCCCCCAGTCTGGGCGATCCTGAAATCGGGCCGCAGACCAAAGTGCCAGCGCCAGGCAAAACAGGGTCAGCGATTCCGTCAGCGGCTCGGCGGCGTACACGGCGGTAAAAGGGCACAGGACCGCCAGCCAAAGCGTGGCCTGCGCCGCACTCGCTTTCCATGCCGGCGGCACGATGCGGTACACAAACAATGCCAGGAACACGCAGCCGGCCAGTTCCAGCGCGATCTGGATGCAGGCGGCCCAGTAGTAGTTCTCCATGCCGAAAAGCTGGAAGCAGACGGCGAGGTAGAGAGGGTACCCCGGCAGTCGAATCAAGGTCGGGTGCAGCGTGCCGGCACCGTCGGTGAGGGCATAACGGCCGTGGAGGAGCAGATTCTTCGCCATGCCGCCGTACAGGCGCGAATCGCCGTTGACCTCGAAGAACTTCCAGAGCATCCAGAGCCGCAGCCCGCAGCCGGCCAGAACAGCGAGCCCCGCGGAAATTCCGCCGCGCGTCGGGACAACGAGAGACAGGGAGGCGCGCGATTGACTCAGGCGGTCAGCTTCCATACGATTCGTACTGTATAGGGTAGTACGTCGACCCTGTTTTTCGCCTGATCCCCCGGTTCCCCGCAGGAGACGTAACCAACCGGAAGCCTGCAGGCTTTATCATTTAGAAACAGTCACTTGATCCTTGTACCCGAAGGACTGCACGTTTCGGGAAAAGCTCTCAACACTCGATAGGCTATGCCCGACAAGCAGATATTCTTCGATCCCCAACGCAAACGATGGAAGCGGCTACGGCGAATTATCGACACCGTTGCGGTGCTCACAACGCTGGTCGTAGTGGGCTTCATTTTCAATACCCTGAGCGGCGAACGGCTGACCGGGATCTTCCTCCCCATCCCCAAGCACAACTACAAGCCCATCAGCGATCGCACTCCGCTGCTGCACGGAAATCGCCCAGCCCAGCCGGCGCGACGCAAGACCGACCGCCGGCCTTCGGATATTCCCCTCAACACCGGCGAAGGATTGCGCGCCGCCTATTACGTGCCCGACGATCCGACCAGCTACTCCTCGTTTAAAGAGCATGTGCACCAGATCGACATGCTTTTTCCCCAGTGGCTGCACGTGAATGCCGCGGGCGCCCTGGTGGCGATCAGCAGCAATAGCACCATTCGCGAATACCCGATCATCGACGGCAATACCGTCCACGATCCCGACGACCTCAACAAGATCAAGAACGTCATCCTGGCCACCAAGGAAGACACGGAGATCTTTCCCCAGCTGAACAACTACAACGCCAAGACCGGGATCTGGGACGGAGGCGTGGGGACCATGCTCGCCGATGCGAAAAAGCGAGCCCATATTCGAGACCAGCTGGTTCGCTTCTTCACCGCGTTTCCGGCCTATCGCGGCCTTTCGCTGGACTTTGAGAACCTGGACGACTCTTCTTACCCCGCCTACCTCACGTTCATCCGCGAGCTGTACGGCGACCTGCGTCCGCGCAACCTGCGCCTGATCGTGAACGTTGGCGCCGGAGCCGAAGACGACTACCTGAAGCAGATCGCGGCCAACTGCGACTGGGTGGTGCTGATGAATTACGACCAGCACGAGGTGGAGAGCGAACCGGGTCCCGTCGCCGCGCAGGACTGGTTCATCGCCAACCTGACCCGGGTCTTGAAATCGGTTCCGAAGGAAAAGCTGATCTGCGCCATCGGCAATTTTGGCTATGACTGGACGATGTCGATTCCCGATCCCAAGGATCGCCGCCATCCCAAGCCGCGCGTGATCGACACCGAGGAACTGGATCACGTCTCCGAGGTCTGGGAGCGCGCCGCCGATGCGGATGCCGATCTCGATCTCGACTACAACACCCTCAACCCCCACTTCGAGTACATCGACGAAGACAAGAACCAGCGCCACGTGGTGTGGTTTCTCGACGCAGTAACTGCTCTGAATCAATTGCGCGCGGCCCGATCGCTGGGTCTTCAGACCTTCGCCCTGTGGAGACTAGGCGAGGAGGACAGCTCGCTCTGGAATATCTGGGACAAACCCAGCAGCCCCGATTCGCTGAACGCGCTTGGGAACCGTGCAGCCCGGACACGATATCGATACCGAAGGCGATGGCGAGATTATCCGCGTTACGGGCCTGCCCAAGCCCGGCAAGCGCACCGTTGAAGTCGATACCGACGAAACCGACCCGCGCAAAAAGCTCATCGTCGACGAGCACATGGACGTGTATCCGACGACCTACACCGTCCAGCAATATGGCTACCAGCCCAACCAGGTAGCGATCTCCTTCGACGATGGGCCTGACCCCAAGTGGACGCCGCGGATCCTCGACATCCTCAAGCAGAAGGGCGCGCATGCCACCTTTATGCTGATCGGCGAGGAGGCCCAGCAGAACATCGGGCTCATGCAACGCATCGTGCGCGAGGGCCACGAGATCGGCAATCACACTTACACCCATCCCGACATCAGCGAAATCTCGCCAAGACAGCTTGATCTCGAAGTCGATCTTACCGAGCGTCTCTTCGAAAGCAAGCTGGGAGTCCAGCCGCTCTATTTCCGGCCTCCTTACGATATCGACGAGGAACCCGATACCGACGACCAGGCGGCGCCTGTGTATCGCATCCAACAGGATGGGCTGACCATCGTCGGCAACAAGCTGGATACGGACGACTGGGACGAGCGTATCCGCAAGAGCCCGACGGAAATTGCGCAATCCATCCTCGACCAGTTGAACAGGATGAAGACGCGGCCGCAGTTCCGGGGCTCGATCATCCTGATGCATGATGGCGGGGGCGATCGCTCGGTGACCATCGCGGCGCTGCCGGTGCTGATCGACACGCTGCGGGAGCACGGCTACTCCATCGTGCAGGTTTCGGCGCTGATGGGGAAGACGACTGCCGAGGTGATGCCGCGGCTGACGTTCTGGCAGAGGATGCGCGCGCTGCCGGATTCGCTGGCGTTTTCGGCCCTGTCGATGATCTTCAACTTCATCGTGATCGTGTTCTTCGTGGGTGACATCCTGATGAGCGCACGGCTCATCCTGGTGGGTATTCTGGCGATCATCGACCGCTTGCGCCGGCCGCACCGCGAGGCTTCACCGGGATTCAATCCCCGCGTGGCGGTGCTGATTCCTTCCTACAACGAAGAGAAGGTGATTGTCCGCACCATTCGCTCGGTCTTGAACTCCGACTATGCCAACCTGCATGTGATCGTGATCGACGATGGCTCCTCGGATCGCACCGCCGAAGTGGCGCGCGAGGCCTACGCGCAAGAAATCCGGGCGGGGCGTGTCCAGGTACTGGTCAAGCCCAATGGCGGCAAGGCCGCAGCGCTCAATTTTGCGCTCGATCGGATCGAAGAGGACATCTACGTGGGCATCGACGCCGATACAGTCATCGCCACCGATGCCATTTCGAAGCTCATTCCGCATTTCGAGGATCCGGAAGTAGGCGCGGTGGCGGGCAACGCCAAGGTGGGCAACCGCGTGAATCTGTGGACGCGCTGGCAGGCCCTTGAATACATCACCAGCCAGAATTTCGAGCGCCGCGCGCTCAACCTGTTCAACGTGGTCACCGTCGTTCCCGGCGCCATTGGCGCGTGGCGCACCCTGCCCGTGAAGAACGCCGGCGGATACCCGATCAACACCGTGGCCGAAGATGCCGACCTCACGATGAGCCTGCTCGAGCAGCGGTTGAAAGTTGTGTATGAGGACCGCTCCCTGGCCTTTACCGAGGCGCCCATCGATGCCAAGGGGCTGATGCGTCAGCGATTCCGCTGGTCGTTTGGCACCCTGCAGGCGGTGTGGAAGCATCGCGCCGCTTTTGTTCGCAACAAGGCCATGGGGCTGTTCGCGCTGCCCAATATTCTCATCTTCCAGATGCTGCTTCCCCTGGTGTCGCCGTTCATCGATCTCATGTTCGTGTACGGGATCATTCACTACTTCATCGACCTGCACTATCACCCCGAAGCGGCCTCCGCGGCCGACTTCCAGAAACTGCTGACCTACTTCCTCGCCTTTCTGCTGATCGACTTCATCACCTCGGCGGTCGCCTTCAGCCTGGAACGAAGCCATCCCGCCAACAAGGGCGACCGCTGGCTCCTGTTCCACATCTGGCTGCAACGCTTCTCCTACCGCCAGCTGTTCTCAGTGGTGCTGTTCAAGACCCTGAAGCGGGCCATCGATGGAAAGCCATTCAACTGGGACAAACTGGAACGAACCGCCAAGATGAGCAAGCATACCGAGGCCCTGACGGAGATGCGGTAGGGGCGGCGTGGAGGATGGCAATCCTGTGAACCCGGCGCGCGCTTTGTTTGTCGGCCGGGCCACGCTCGACGTGGTCTACTCGCTCGACCAATTTCCGGCTGAGGACACCAAGGTCTTTGCCCGCGACTTGCGTGTTGCTCCGGGCGGCCCAGCTGCGAATGCGGCCATCACCCATGCCCTGCTGGGCGGCAACGCCGCGCTGATGACGGCTGTCGGCGGGGGTCCATGGGCCGGACTTGTTCGAACGGAGCTCGAAGGGCTCGGGATCAATCTGATCGATCTGGCGGCAGGCACCGGCTACGAAACACCCCTGACGACGGTGCTTCTCGATGCAATTGATGCCACCCGCACCATCGTCAATCCGCCTCGATCCACAGTTGAATTGAATCGGAGCCCGACGTGGGACTCGACCTGGGGAGAGATTCCGCACGTGGCGCTCACGGACGGTTTCCATCTCAACGAGGCCATGGCGGTACTCGCTTCCTGCCGCGAGGCCGGAACGATACTGGTTCTGGATGGAGGAAGCTGGAAGCCCGGAACTGCAGAGATTGCGCCGCTGCTCACTGCGGCCATCTGCAGCGAGCGATTCTCGATTCCGGGACGGCCGTCCGATCCGGACTCGATCCTCGCCTGGTTCGAAGAACAGGGCGTGCCGCACGTCGCCGTCACCCGCGGAGCCAAGCCAATTCTGGGATGGGATCGCGGACGCCGGTTTGAGATTGAGATAGCCCGGATCGGCGCTGTGGACACGCTGGGAGCGGGCGACGTTTTGCACGGCGCCTTCTGCTTCCATTTCGCCCGCTTGCAGGATTTTGAACCGGCTCTGCGACTGGCCGCCGATTTGGCCACGCGTTCATGCCGGGGTCTCGGAGTTCGGGCATGGACTTGAATCTGGATTCGGGCCCTTACGTTGGCGAACTCAAAGTTGGCTAGCGATGGTGACCGTGCCCGCCTCCGCTGGAATGGCCTCCGCTGGAGTGACCGCCGCTCCCGAAGCTATGTCCGCCCCGGCCCGCCACCGAAGCTGTGACTAGTTGCCGGTGAAACTACGGCTGCCGCCGCCAAAGCTCGGCGAGGAATTGTGCCCTCCGCCGAAACTTTGGAATCCGCCCGAGTGGCCGGGCTGTCCATATGACCCCGCGAAGGCGTTGGCTGGAGGCCGGCTGACTCCGCGGCCGAAACTCGGCGTTGGCGCCCGGTAAGTCTGCGCGGGAGCGGAGTATCCCGGGCTGCGTCCGCCGCCATAATTTTCCATGGGTCGGGCGTAGGGACTCGAGCCATACCCCGGCCGCTGTCCGTAAGTCGAGAATGGCTGAGGGCGGGCCCCGTAGGACTGAAATCCACTTCCGTAGCCCTGTGCTCGGTTCCCAAGAGACTGCGGAACGCCCTGGTAAGGCTGGGGACGGCCGATTGCCGTGGGCATGCGATTGGACGCATATTGCTGCGGCATGGTCGGGTGGGTCTGGCTTCCGTAGCCCGTATATCCACGGCTGGACCCACCCAACTCGCGGCCCTGGTACGTTTGCCGGTTGTATCCGCCCTGATAGCGGTTCTCATATCCCTGGGCGGGGCGGGCCGTCGGAAATCTGCCTTCCCCGCGGTTGAAGCCCTGCTGGTTCCCGTAAGAATTGGAGCCGCCGCGGCCGTAACGGTCGCCATAGCGGGCATACCTCGCCGCCACCATAGCGAGCGTAATCTCGCGAATGCGCGGGGGCCACCATGGGGAAAGCCCCAATCGGCGACCGTGCGCTCTGCGAACACCAGGCCCTGGTTGAAAAGAATCTCGTGACCGGCCCAATCGAGTCCCCAGCTCAGCAGACCGAATGGGATATGAAAAACGCGCCGACAGCGAAGCCCGCGCCGAACTGGACAGCCGTGCCCACGGCCGCTCCAACGGAGTACAGAGGGGTGATAGCCCGGATAAGCCGCAACCGGCTGTCCGTAGACGACCCACGGGTTGTAGGTCGGCACGTAGACCACTTGCAGGATTGGGGGGCGCCAGAGCAATGTAGCCCTGGTTCTGAGTGACCTGTTCCTGGGGTGTGCTTTGCAGATTACCGGCGGACTGGGCCCTCTGCGCGCAAGAGCTGGACGGTCTGCAGCAAGTCCTGGGGCTGGTTGTAGTATGCATTGCCCAGAGCCGTGGCCCATTGGAGGTTCTGGGTCAACATATCGAGGACCTGCGGATAGGCGGTCAGCGCCTTCACGCTTGGATCCCAACTGGTCTGGGCGCTGGCTGCGGCGGCAATCTGCTCCGGCGGCACATTCCCCATGCTCCGCAGCCACTGATCGGCGGTTGAAATCTGGGCGGGGTAGGTGGACGCAGCCAGAATCTGGGCGAGAAGCGCATCGGGATAGAGAGCGATGGGCGCTACGAGCTGCTCCAACTGTTCTGCATTCAGGCCTTGTGTCTGGGGTTGCTGGCCATATTGGGGCTGCTGGTTGTATTGGGGCTGCTGGCCGTATTGGGGTTGCTGGCCATAGGGCTGCTGATCGTATCCCTGGGGGTTTGATTGGGGATATCCCTGTTGCGGATTGTCATTGCCCTGCTGAGGGTAATCCTGGGACAGGCCATATTGGGGTTGGGGCTGTTGTTGGGATCCGGGCTGCGTATCGTCGTACGTTTCGTCCTGGGGCCATTGCTGGGGCTGCTGGGCGCGAAGGGCGGCAACCGGAAAGATAAGGAGAACCAAGGCAACAGTGAATCTGGAGAGAACCAAGGAACGTCGGGATGCGGCATCGATGATTTGCGCGTCTTGCTTCGTCTCGCCTTGCGCAGACCGAACGCGAACCACCATGACAGGGGAACCGACGACGATCCGATCCCGGCGACTCGGGGAACCATTGTTTCTCACAGTCCGGCTCATCGGGCTTAGTGCCTTGACCAGGAGTCCGAATCCGCCACAACACGAATTGAAATTGGGGTCTGACCTCTTCCGCAACCCCGCTTGCTCCACCGGATTCAGGTCTGTCGGATGCGAAACGTATGGGTTTTTCGCAGACCCGAGACCGGTTGCATAATCTCAACCCTTGCTGTGGGGATTAGTTTCGGCGGCACCTCGCAAGTTTTTGAACATCTGCCGGACCGTGCAGTACTGTTTTGGACGGGAAATGCGGAAAAGCCGTTGACGCCTGCCTGCGATTTTTTTGGCACTCGACTACAATCGTGGGGTTATGGCTACCGTGACTCTCCCCACTTCGATTCAGCCCCGCACCCCGCAGGGCAGCTTCAGGAACGAACCCTTTATCGACTTCAAACACCCGGACCAGGCGCGCGCCATGCGAGCCGCCCTGGAGCAGGTGGCCGGCCAACTGGGCCGCGAATATGACCTGGTCATTGGCGGCGAACGGTTCAAGACCGACGGCAAGATCCGGTCACTCAACCCGGCCCGACCGGCACAAGTGGTCGGGATTCACCAGAAAGCCGGCGCAGAACACGCCGAACAAGCCATGCGCGCCGCGCTACTTGCCTTTGAAACCTGGAGCCGCGTTTCCGTCAACCAGCGGGTTTCCCTGCTGCTGGGCGCAGCCGAAATCATCCGGCAGCGGAAGTTCGAGTTTTGCGCCTGGCTGACCTACGAGGTGGGCAAGAACTGGGCCGAGGCCGATGCCGACGTGGGCGAAACGATCGACTTCCTCGAGTTTTACTCACGGGAGGCGATGCGGCTGGCAAGTGCAACGACACCAATACAATACCCCGGCGAACGCAATGAACTACTTTATATTCCGCTGGGGGTGGGCGCGGTGATCCCGCCGTGGAACTTTCCTTTCGCCATTATGGCGGGAATGACGGCGGCTTCAATCGTGACCGGGAACACGGTTATCCTCAAGCCCTCCAGTGACTCACCGACGATTGCTGCGAAGTTTGTTGAAGTTCTGGAAGAGGCCGGAATGCCGGGTGGAGTAGTCAACTTCTGCCCTGGTTCCGGCGCGACATTCGGCAATGCGATCGTGGAACATCCCAAGACGCGGTTCATCGCTTTTACCGGGTCCAAGGCGGTCGGCCTGGATATCCATGAGCGGGCCGCTAAAGCCCAGCCGGGGCAGATCTGGATCAAACGCACCATCCTCGAGATGGGCGGCAAGGACTCCATCCTGGTGTGTGCGGATGCGGACGTCGATGCGGCCGTGGATGGAGTGGTCGCAGCGGCTTTCGGATTCAGCGGCCAGAAGTGCTCGGCCTGCTCCCGGGCGATCATCGAAGCGCCCATCTACGACATCTTCGTAGAGCGGGTGCGGGAGCGGGTAGCCGAGCTAACGGTCGGCGATCCGACGGAGAATCGCTCCATGGGCCCGGTCATCAACCAGGCGGCGCTCGAATCCATGCTCAGCTTCATCGAGACCGGCAAGCGGGAAGGGCGGCTGGTGGCCGGCGGCAATGCGGTGACCACACCGGCTGGCGGCTTCTTCCTGGAGCCGACGGTAATCGCCGATGTGGCGCCCGACGCCGTGATTGCGCAGGAGGAGATTTTCGGGCCGGTCCTGGCGTTGATCCGGGTGGAGAGCTTCGAGGAGGGATTGAGGGTTGCCAACAACACCGAATACGGACTGACCGGAGCGCTCTATACCGGGGACCGCAATCGGTTGAACCTGGCGCGCGGGGAGTTCCACGTCGGAAACCTCTACCTTAACCGCAAATGCACGGGTGCCATGGTCGGCGCCCATCCTTTCGGCGGTTTCAACATGAGCGGAACGGACTCCAAGGCGGGCGGGCCGGATTATCTGTATCTGTTCACGCAGGCCAAGAGCGTAGCGGAGAAACTGGGTTCGAATCCAGCGCCCACGGGGATTTAGCCCGGAATTCCTAACCGGACTAGTTTTTGCGCCGGAGAGGATCCTCCTGCCATCATTGGCAGCGGAGGAATTTTGCATGCCCAAGATCGTCCGCTTTCACCGGCTAGGCGGCCCGGAAACCCTGCAACTGGAGGAAATGCCATCGCAACAGCCTGGAAAGGGCGAGGTACGCCTGCGGGTGAAGGCGGTGGGACTCAACCGGGCCGAGTCGATGTTCTATCACGGCCAGTACTTGGAGCAGCCGCAGTTCCCTTCCCGGCTCGGGTATGAAGCCGCGGGCGTGGTGGAGGCGATAGGAGAAGGCGTCGATCAGGGATGGATCGGCCAGACGGTTGCGACAATACCCGGCTTCTCTATGACCCGGTACGGCACCCTGGGTGAAGAAGCGGTGATTCCCGCCGCCGCTCTCGGCAAATACCCGCCCAACCTGACGCCGGTGCAGGCGGCGGCGATCTGGATGCAGTATCTGACGGCCTACGGCGCCCTGATTGACGTCGGGGCCGTGAAAGCGGGCGATTTCGTCTCCATTCCCGCGGCGTCGTCGAGTGTTGGGCTGGCGGCCATTCAGATTGTGCGGGATGCGGGAGCGACGGCGATTGCGGTAACTCGCACGCGCGCCAAGCGGGAAGAATTGCTGGCCCTGGGAGCCCACCACGTGATCGTGAGCGAGGAAGAAGACTACGTAGCGCGCGTCAAGGAAATCACGAGCGGGAAAGGAGTGCGCCTGACGTTTGATCCGGTTGCGGGACCTGGAGTTGAAACCCTTGCCAAGGCGGCAGCGCGAGGCGGAATCATCTTCGAATATGGCTTCTTGTCCGGACAGGCTACGCCCTTTCCGGTATTTGAGGCATTGCAGAACGCCCTGAACATTCGCGGCTACATGTTGATGGAGATCACGCTGGATCCGGAAAAACTGAAGCCGGCGACCAAGTACGTCTACGATCGGCTCGAGGATGGGCGATTTAAACCGAAGGTCGCCAGAACGTTTCCGATCGCAGATGTGGTGGAGGCGTATCGATATCTTGAGTCGAATCAGCAGATCGGGAAGGTTGTGATCACGGTGCCGTAGTCTCCCACCGGCTCTGCCCACCCTTACGTAGATGAAACGCGATCGTGACTTCTGCGGTTTCCCACCCTTTCGTCAGAAAAAGGCGAAAGGATGGGGCACGGAGCGTTTGTTTCTTTCGGCTCGGCTCGTTCCCCTAAGCGGTCTGAGCCACGACGGCGGGCGGAGCGGAGGCCTGCTGCTCTTCGGCCTCCAGCCGGCTGCCCATTTCGGCAGCGGCCTGGGCCAGCACTCGATGGTGGATTGTAAACAAAGCCAATTCGAGCCGATCGCTGACGCCGGTCTTGTCGTAGATGGAGCGGAGATAATTCTTGATCACCTGCTCGGTCGTTTTCAGGCGCAATGCGATTTCGCGATTCTTGCAGCCCTGGACAATCAGAGCGACGATGCGCATCTCCTTGGGAGTAAGACGGTCGCGCACGCGCGTTCCGACCATATCTTCTTCGGGGGCTTCGGCGATGGCCAGCTGCGGAGGAACCCAGGTATCGCCCGCCGCGACCCGCCGGGCGCACTCCACCAGGGCAGTTCCGGTGACGTTGCGAAAAACGACGCCGCGAAATCCCTGGTGCAGATACGCGCTTGCGCTCTCACTGTTTTCCGCGATCACGATGGCGCGGCTGCCCGCGGTCTCAAGCATGATGCGGAGGCGGCCCATATCCGGACGCAAGGACGCGGCAAAGATGACGATTGCGCCGGGAAACGTGTTAATGGCGTGCAGCATCCGATCGAGGTCGGCGCACTGCGCGATGATGCGAAAATCTTCGTCCATGGCCAGCACCTTGGCGGTGCCGGCTCGGAAAATAGCCTGTGAATCGGCCAAAATTATCTTATTCATTTCGTGCGCCTCACTTGCCGACATTTGCACGCAGTCACGGAGAGGCCGTTCCAGCCGTCCATGGTCACTTTCGTCCAAATTTCGCTGCTAGTCTTCAGGCCACTCTTTCCGCCCTTTCGGGGCTTTATCGGCAGAAGTGGGGAAAACCCTGCACGTGTCCGTAATTGCAACAATGAAAATAGGATGACATTCCTCCAGTAACGATTTACGCAAACCTCCGTAACTTCGGGGAATGTTCTTATGAATGAGATTACCGCTTCTTTGCGTTTGAGTGAAATGAAAAGCTGCATCAAAAGCAACCTTTTCTCTGCAACTAACGAGGGATAAAGGACCGGAATGCAACCGGAACCGGCTTCCCATCCGCCCAAATCATGCCGATGGGCCCGGAGGACACCTCAATTCGGGCGCGCGGAGGCCCTAGACTGGAGAACATGGCGAGGCCGATCTTACTGGCGGTAGACGATGACGTAAATGTGCTGGAAGCAGTGGTCCAGGACCTGCGGAGACAGTATGGAGCCGAATACAGAGTGATGCGCGCGGCGAGCGGCCAGGCTGCCCTGGACACCCTGGCGCAGGTGAAGGCGCGCGAGGAGCCGGTGGCCCTGCTGCTCAGCGATCAAAGGATGCCGGGGATGCCCGGGGTTGAATTCCTGGAGCGCTCGAGGGACCTGTATCCCGAGGCCCGGCGCGTCCTTCTGACTGCCTACGCCGATACGGAGGCAGCGATTCAGGCCATCAACACGGCGCGCATTCACTACTACCTGAACAAGCCGTGGGATCCGCCCGAGGAAAAGCTGTACCCGGTGCTGAACGATCTGCTCGACGACTGGAAGGCGGGATACCGGCCGGCGTTTGAGGGCCTTCGAGTGATCGGGCATCGCTGGTCTCCGCGAGACCACACGGTGCGCAGCTTCCTGTCCTCCAACCATATTCCCTACCGCTGGTTCGATGTCACCAGTGACGATGCCTTGAAGCTGCTGGAGGAGCGGCAGCTGGGGACGGACAAACTGCCGGTGGTCCTGTTTTCGGACGGCAGTTCTCTGGTTGACCCGGAGGCCGAGAGTCTGGCCGCCAAGGTGGGATTAAGCATCCAGGCGACCCAGGAGTTTTATGACCTGATCGTCGTGGGAGCGGGGCCTGCGGGGCTGGCTGCGGCCGTATATGGCGCCAGCGAGGGCTTGCGAACGCTGGTCGTGGAACCGGAGGCGCCGGGCGGGCAAGCGGGCACCACCTCAAAAATTGAGAATTATCTGGGCTTTCCCGCCGGCATCACCGGGGCCGATATGGGACGCCGCGCCCACATTCAGGCCACCCGCTTCGGGGCGGAGTTCCTCACGCAGCGAGCCACGGGCCTGCGCGTAAACGGGCCATACCGGTTCATTCAACTGGGAGACGGACGCGAGGTTTCGAGTCATGTCATTTTGCTCGCACCCGGGGTGCAGTATCGCAAACTCGACATTCCGGGCGGGGACCGGCTGACCGGGCGCGGCATCTACTATGGCGCGGCGCTGGTGGAGGCGGCCTCCTGCAGGAATGAGGACGTATTCGTCGTGGGGGGCGCCAACTCCGCCGGCCAGGCCGCCCTGCATTTTTCAAAATATGCTCGCAGCGTGGTGATGCTGGTGCGCGGCAAGAATCTGGCCGCCACCATGTCGAAATACTTAATCGATGAGATCGGTCGCACATCCAATATTGTGGTAAAGCCCGGTTGCCAAGTGCTTGAAGCGTTGGGTGAAGAGCACCTGGAGCGCTTGCGGTTGTGCGCCGCAGAGGGCGAGGCGGAAGTGTCGGCATCGTCCTTGTTTGTGTTCATTGGAGCGGCGCCGCGCACGGAGTGGCTGCCCCCGGAGGTGCTGAGGGATGCCAAGGGTTTTCTCCTCGCCGGGCCGGATCTCCGCGTGGATGGGAAGCTGCCCGGGGACTGGAAGGAGAACCGGGAGCCGTTTTTGCTGGAGTCAAGCGTCCCCGGAGTGTTCGTGGCCGGCGATGTGAGACATGGCTCGGTCAAACGGGTGGCTTCCGCGGTGGGGGAAGGATCGATCGCGGTGCAGTTTGTCCACCAGTACCTGGCGGGATTCTGAGCGCGATTCGTGGAGGACCGGGCTCCGTGCTGTTTTGTTAGCGACGCGCCGGCGTTTGCAGCATGATTTCAATAAGTAAACCGTTTCGCTATAGTGCCAATGGGAGGCGGCAGAAGGTGATGGAGAGATGACTCCGGAGGCTGGAAAAAAACAAATAGGCGAGAGCGCGAAACAAGTCGAGGTGGAGACTATCTCGCTGAGCGAAGTCGCCGGAGACCTGCATCAATCGCGGCTGTTTGCCGAAACCCCCGTGGAAGATCTGTTCGGCGTAGACCAGGTGGAGCGTGTCAAAGCGAAAGCCGGCACCATCCTGGTGCAGCCGGGGGATGCAAGGCTGTCCTATTGGCTGGTGCTGTCAGGAAACGTTCATGCGGAGAGAACGGAACCCGATGGATCGATCACCACGGTAGGAACCGCGCACGCGGGAGAAGGATTTGGCGAAGTTTCGATCCTGATGGGCAAGACCAAGGCAGTCTTCATGATTCGGGCCATTGAAGACTCGGTCCTGCTGCGCTTCGCCGAGGAAGCCTTCTGGACTTTGATGTCGTGCTGCCCGTCGGTTCGCAAGGCGGTGCTGGCGAACATGGGCCAGCGGATGCAGATGTACCAGGTTGAGGCTCTGCACCGCGAGAAGCTGGTTTCGCTGGGTACGCTGGCGGCCGGCCTGATGCACGAATTGCATAATCCCGGCTCGGCGGCCAAGCGCGCGGCATCGCAATTGCGCGAGAACCTGATGCGGCTGCAGCAGTTGAGCCTGCGCATCAGCGATCACCCCAAGACCGGGGAGCAACTCGAGTGCATGCGGGGCCTGCTCGAACACACTATGCGCGGTTGCCACGCGCCGGCGCTGAGCAGCATCCAGCAGGCGGACGCGGAAGAGGCGATGTCGCAATGGCTGTCAGAAGCGGGCGTCGAAAACGCGTATCGGATCGGGCCGGCGCTGGTGGACATCGGTTTCGACCCCCAGGAACTGGCCTGCGCGAAGCATTTCTTCGAGGCGAGTTCTTTCTCGACGCTTTGAACTGGCTGGAGGCCCTCGTCTCGAGCGTATCGCAGGTATGCGCGATCGAGGAGAGCATCTCGCGCATTTCCGACCTGGTGTCGGCGGTAAAGAAATTCGCCTACGACGAGAAGTCCCCATCCAGGGAACTGGATGTACACGACAGCCTGCAAAGCACGCTGACGATCCTGGGGCACAAGCTGCGCATCAAGCAGATATCAGTGGAGAAGCGTTTCAACGCTTCGCCCTCCACGATTGCGACGCGCGGCTCGGCTCTGGGCCAGGTGTGGACCAATCTCATCGACAACGCAGCCGATGCGTCGCCGACCAATGCGCAGATTGAGATCTCGACGTGGACCGAACCGGATTGTCTGGTGGTGTGTATCGGAGATCACGGCGGGGGCATTCCGCCGGAGACGCTGCCGCGCATTTTCGATGCCTTCTTCACAACCAAGCCTTTGGGATCGGGGACGGGGCTGGGGCTTGAGATTGTGCATCGCATTGTGACTCAGAAATTCGGCGGCAAGATCGATGTGGAATCGAAGCCTGGCAACACGCGGTTCATTGTGAGACTGCCTCGAAAGAGCGGGACCGAGACGCTGAGCCCCGGTCAACAGAATGGCAAGGGCTGACGAGCGGCCGGTACGGCCCCCGAGGGCCATCTGTTCTGAAGAGATCATGCCGTCGCTGGGCGACGTCCCTGTGATCTGCGGCAAAGCCATTGACCTCGCCAGCCGAATAGAAAAACGACTCCCATGCAATCAAGTTGAGCGGGCCTGCTGCCGATAAAGCCGACAGAGGCTTGCATGACTGATCGTGCCGCATTAGTCGAGGCTGCGCTGGACGCGTATGCGGAAGGACTGGCGCTCTTTGATATTGAGGCGCGGGTGGTGTTCTGGAACCGGGCGGCGGAGATGATGACGGGGTACTGCGGCGCGGACCTTCTCGGCCGGCGCCTTCCCGACGGGCTGGAACCGCTCACCGTGTGCCGCGATTATGGGATGAACGCGGAACCGCGCAATGGACCGCGCCTGGGTCGCGGTTCGCTGGTTCACGCGCAACACAAACTCGGTCACGATGTACCGGCCATCGCGCGTCGCGTGATCCTGCGCGACGGATTGGGCGAGCGCATCGGAATGGCAACGGTTTTTCATCCCGGCGAGCAGTTGGCCGCGCTGCCTCACGGAGAGACCAGCGGCGGAGCCGAGGTGCTGCAG
>CAWEVD010000025.1:0-242503 GCA_963812485.1 uncultured Acidobacteriota bacterium | reverse complement strand
GGAATTGCTCAAGGGCGGTAGCGCCCACGCGAGTTTTCAGGATGCTATCCAGGATTTTCCAGCCGAATTGAGGGGAAAGCGGCCCAAGGGGTCACCCCACTCCCCTTGGGAACTGCTGGAACACATGCGCATCGCGCAGTGGGACATTCTCGAATTTTCCCGCAATCCGGGCTACACGGCGCCGAAGTGGCCGGAAGCCTATTGGCCTGAAAGCCCAGAGCCCCCAGACGAAAAAGCCTGGGACCGAAGCGTTCATTCCTTCTGCCAGGAGTTGGAGACGATGTGTGCGCTGGTGGCCGACGATGCCACCGACCTGTACGCGCGCATTCCCCATGGGGATGGCCAGACGGTGTTGCGCGAAGCGCTGCTGGTGGCTGATCACAATGCCTACCACCTGGGCCAACTGGTGCTGCTGCGGCGCATGCTGGGGGCGTGGAACGTGGCGTCGTGATGCTTTCAAGGGCTTGTTTCATAAACGGACAGAGTTGGCGGTCCTGAGTCCCTCAGGGGCTAAAACCCCTTGCATTCCTCGGGCCTCATCGGCACGACTGAATTCGTGCCCTGTTACAAACGGTAGACGGCAGGATTTTTCAGCGAGCTGTAAAGTCGTGCCCTTTTAGAAGACCAGTTTATGAAACACGCTCTGATCAAGAGTTGGTTGCGTGCAGGTGCGATTCGCTCAGACGCATGGCCACGGCTTCAACGATCTGTTCATGAACTTCGTCGATGCCCAAGTCGCCTTCAATGAGAACCACGCGGTCGGGTTCGCGCGCGGCGATCTCGCGATACTTCTCCCAGACGCGTCGATAAAAGGCGTCGTCTTCCCGCTCGAATCGGCTTTCGTCCTTGCCGTTTTGCTCGGCGATGCGGTCACTGCGGCGCCGGGCGCGGTTGAGGCTGAGTTGGAGGGACGGCAACAGGAGCAGGGTCAAGTCGGGTTGAAGATCGCCGCAGATAAGCTGGTGCAATTCGAGAATAGCTGGCGAACCGATCTCGCGACCTCCGCCCTGGTAGGCCTCAGTGGAGTCAGTAAAGCGGTCGCAGAGAACCGTCTTGCCTGAGGCAAGCGCGGGTTCGATCACTTCGGCAATGGCCTGGGCGCGATCGGCAAACATGAGTGCCATCTCGGTCATGGGCGAGAGGCCGCGGGAGCGGGAATCGAGGAGGAGTTCCCGAATGCGTTCGCCCAGCACCGTTCCGCCGGGCTGGCGGGTAATGACGGGCGCCGAGCCGCGTTTCTGCATCCACGCAGCCAGACGCTTGATCTGGGTCGTCTTGCCCGATCCATCGAGCCCTTCGAGCGTGATGAACAGACCGCGCGGCATGGCGTGAGTCTACCATTGCCGCAAGGGGGGAGACGACACGGCGGGGGTTGTGTTACAACGGGGAAGTTTTAATCACGGCGAACACGCGCCACCGGCGCACTTTGGAGTTCCGCCCTTGAGATCACGCAGCCTTTCGAGAATCCTTCTGTGCGGTGTCGTTGCGGCAGTATTTCTTGCCGCTTCCTGCGTGAGCGCTCAAAACCTGACTCTCGAAGGCCAGACGGGCGGCTTCATCACGCCGACGGCCTACGTCGTCTATACGGCCAAGGATCACAGCTTCTCGCATCCCGCGGTGGGCTTCCACTTCATCAACGTCGATAAAGTGATTGGCAACGTCTACACCTTCAATATCGCGGAGGGTTTTGCCAATCGGGCGGAGGTGGGATATACGCGCAACGTGCACACGTTAGGCAACGACCCGCTGTTGAGCAGCCTTTGGCACTATGCGGGCATGAACATCTTCAGTGGCAAAGTGGTGGCCATCAAAGACGGCCAATGGAGTCCGCTGGTCCCCGGGCTTGCTGTGGGCACTGTTGTGCGAACGGGAGACCAGTTCGTGAGCGGAGCCCTCGACGGCACCATTTACGTCAACGAGGATTATTACGTTGTGGCGAGCAAGACGTGGCTGCACCTGCCGTTGCCGTTTCTCGCCAACCTGGGATGGAAATACACCAACGCTTCGATCTACGGAGTTGGCGGCCAGGCGCCCGGGTATGAAGGACGCTTCTTCGGAGGATTGGGGATTCCGCTTCCGTTTTTCTTTAAAACCGCGATCGTGCCCGCGGCGGGATTCACACAGCAGCCCTCGCAGGTGAAGAATCTCGGCTCGTTGTTGATCGGCGGCAAGTCTCACATACCCACCACCCTGGATTTTGCGGTTCGGATCACCCAGAAAGAAAACCCCCACTTTGCATTCGATATCGGGGTCGGCGAAGTGGCGAACCAGATCGGTTACACCTTTATTTATCCACAAGGGGTTACGCCCGTGAACCTGCAGGCCCGGAACGTTCTCGGCCTGGGATTGAGCCTGCGCTACTGAGCGCGGATTAACCAGGCAGATTCGGGCGCCGTCTCGCTCCCGGCCTGCCAGGATCTCGAACTGCGAGAATGGGTTCGGAAAGAATTTTATTTCCCTGGAATGCTGTAGGGGCCTTAATAACTTTCGCATTAGCGTTACTTATTTGACATTGTGACAACTTCTCACCCCTGATGGGGTTCCAACCTAGTAGCTTGATTGCGCTTAAAGCTTTCAGGCGATTACAAGTTCGTGACCTCGTAGTCCTGGCCCGCTCACGGTAGATGCATTCCGAGCCGGCGGGGTCGAACGATCTCAGGAGGTATTTCAATGCAGGTTCTTCGTTCAGCACGTTGGCTGTTGCTGGCGCTGCTTGTTTCGCTCGTTCCCGCTTCCTCGTACGCGGGTGTTTTTATCAGCGTGGGATTTGCCCCTCCGGTGCTGCCCGTCTATGTGCAGCCGCCTTGCCCGCAGCCCGGCCTGATGTGGACGCCCGGTTACTGGGCCTACGGAGATGATGGATATTACTGGGTTCCCGGAGCCTGGGTGCCCGCCCCTTATGAGGGCGCGCTGTGGACTCCGCCGTATTGGGGCTGGGAAGGCGGCCTCTACGTCATGCACACCGGCTATTGGGGCCCGCACGTCGGATATTACGGCGGCGTCAACTATGGCTTCGGCTATATGGGCGTCGGTTTCGTGGGCGGCGAGTGGCGTGGCCACGAGTTTGCCTATAACACGGCGGTCGTGCACGTGAACAACACTGTCATTCACAACACCTACGTGAACGAAACCATCGTGCACAATACAACGATCATCAACAACAATCGCGTAGCCTATAGCGGCGGTCCCGGCGGCATTCGTCACGAGCCCACGCCGGTGGAACAGCAGGCCATGCATGAATCTCACGTGGCCCAGACTTCGTATCAGCAGCAGCACATGGAAACGGCTCGAACCGACCGTACCGCATACTTCAAGGCCAACAACGGGCATCCGCAGAACGTGGCCGTCGCGCGGCCGCTGCCACCCGAGCACCATGCTGCTCCAGTGGGCGCCGCAGCCAATGCAGGCGTTCCGCGTGCCGAGTACAATCGGCCAGGAACGCAACCCAACGCAACTCCAGCTGGCCACCCGGAGTCGCATCCCGCGCCAGCGTATCAGCCTCAGTCACATCCCGCTCCTGAAACCCGGCCGGCGCCTGAGTCGCATCCAGCACCGGCTGCAAAGTACGAGCAGCCGCAGTCTCATCCGGCTCAGGCGTCGCGCCCTGAGTACCAGTCGCATCCAGCGCCGCCATCGCACGCCGCTCCGGCATCGCATCCTGAATACCAGCCGCGGCCAGAGCCCCAGGCGCATCCAGCACCGGCTCCAAAGTATGAGCAGCAGCCCGCGCATACGTCTCAGCCATCGCATCCGGAGAGCCAGTCCCGGCCTGAGCCGCATGCTCAACCGCAGTCCCACGCCGAGCCGCATGCCCAGCCGCAGTCTCATCCTGAGCACGAGTCGGAACCCAAACCGAAGGAGCCGCACCGCTAGGCACGAATTGGTAACGAAAACAGAGGCTCACGCTGCGGCGTGGGCCTTCGTTTTGTTTTGAACTGGTTGTAGCGGCGAGATGCGGGCTGAGAATCTTGTGACGGGTGAAGAGGGCGGGGACACTTGTCTGAATTCGCCGCACCCGCAATAGCACGGACGCATGTCTCGCTTGCCATTTGTTCCAACCAGTGCTACAAAGAATCCAAGCGATGAAACGCCGCGTACAATCCGCTCGCTCCACTGTGGCGTCCAGGCTCTCCGCCTGTTGTTGTCGCTGATCTTCGATTTGCAGGTCCATCCCTTGGACCCTTGATTCTCCTCATCAGACTTTTCACTTAGGAGTTACACGCGCATGTCGCAGTCTCCTGTTCCATCCAAGTCGCGCATTTCCGTCGATACGTGGGCCGTGATCATCGCGTTATTGGCGGTCGTTCTCATTCGCACGGGGATTCTCAAGGCCATTCCCTGGTAAGTCCTTTGGAGAAGGAGAAACTCGATGGCTGACTCTATTGCTTTGCCCCAACCGCGCGCGGTTTCAGTTCCCGGCCGTGTACTGGCACTTCTGCCTGGAGTAGTTTTGCTCGCCGCGGTGGGATACGCGGGTAAGTTCATCGAACAATCCGTTGCCCGCTATGGAAAGGCACATCATCTCGTCCTGCCGAACATTGAATATGTTCTCTGGGCCATCGTCATCGGCCTCGTGATTTCAAACACGGTGGGCGTGCCGGCTCTCTTCCGAGCCGGAGTGGCGACTTATGAGTTCTGGCTCAAGATAGGCATCGTGCTGTTGGGCGCGCGATTTCTGGTGGGCGATGTTCTGCGTCTTGGCGGCATCTCGCTCGGTCTTGTCTTCGTGGAGATTACACTGTCACTGATCTTCATGACGCTGCTGGGGCGCGCGTTCAACCTTCGGCCGAAGCTCACAACACTTCTCGCGGTCGGATCTTCCATCTGCGGCGTGTCTGCCATTATCGCGACGCAGGGAGCCATTGATGCCGATGAAGAAGACTCTTCGTATGCGATCGCTGCGATTCTGGCCCTCGGCGCCATCTCATTATTCGTCTTTCCATTGGTCGGTCACACACTGCACCTGAGCGACCGCGGATATGGACTATGGGCGGGGCTCGCGGTGGACAACACGGCGGAGGCTTCGGCGGCGGGAGCACTCTACTCCGACGCAGCCGGCAAGGTAGCCGTGCTCGCCAAGACATGCCGCAACGCAATGATCGGATTCGTGGTGCTGGGATATGCCATTTACTGGGCTTCCAAGGGACAGGCAGCGAAAGTTCAGAACAAGGCCGCGTTCCTGTGGAGCAAGTTCCCGAAATTCGTTCTGGGTTTTCTGGTGGTGTCGCTGGTTGCATCGATTGGCTTTTTTACCAAGCCAGAGATCACCGCGATCGGCAATCTTTCGCGCTGGGCTTTTCTGCTGACCTTTGCCGGTGTTGGACTCAGGACCAATCTTCGGGAACTTGGCAAGCAGGGCGCCCGTCCGTTTCTGGTCGGCGCCATTGGCGAGATTGCAATCGCGGGGCTCACACTGGGTTTGGTGTACGGAGCGGCTCGGATTTTCCAACTATGAAGAGTGATTGCGAGAGCTAGAAGTCAGACGTCCGTCTGACCCAGGCACCGGTGGCGAAGTGGCTAACGCTCAGGTCTGCAAAACCTGCATTCGCGGGTTCAAATCCCGCCCGGTGCTCCAAATCCTAAGAAGTGGAGCAGGCGACACGCGGGGGGGGGGGGGGGGGGGGGGGGGGGGGGGGGGTCTTTGTTTGTGGGGGGGGTGCTGTGGTGTGGGTTCGAGTTTTTGGAGCAGCCGCGCGTTCTTTCTCCTATCACAGTCTACATTTATCTAGGCCTCGGCAAGACGGATGCCGCGATCTCCACTTCGATGCCGCCGAAATCCGGGTGGTCGTTCTCGCGGATCCGGTAGGCGAGATCGATCATGCTTCCCTGGCAAAGCTGCAGATCCATGCAGCGCCCGGCCCAGTCCCAACCGAGGGCGCGGGTCAATCCTGACGGCCGAATCGGGGCATTTGATTCCGGGGTGAGTTCGAGACGGATGTGGCGGTCTTTCATGACGCGGGGCGGCGAAGCGATCCTGGCCCTGCGGGTCATGAAAATGGGCTCGGGATTGCCATGTCCCAGCGGCTCAAGCTTGCGCAGCCAGCCCGCCAGTACAGGAGTAATGCGGTCGAGGGGCAACTCTGCGTGGATACGCAGCAGTTGTTCGGGTTCTCGCGCGGCCAGACGCGCTTCGGCGTGAACGCCGAGCCGCCGCTTGAGCTCGGGAAGGCCATCGGCGGGCATCGCGAATCCCACGGCAAATGCATGTCCGCCGAAACGAGTGAAGAGATCGCCGCACGTTTCGATCGCCTCCAGCAGAGGAAAGCCATCGATCGATCGGCCCGAACCATGCGCGATGCCGTCTTCGACGCTGACCACGATCGCGGGCTTGGCGGTGCGCTCCACCACGCGCGAAGCCAGGATGCCGATCACGCCGCGATGCCAGCCATCGCCGTCGACCACCAGCAGGCGGCAGGCGGCAAGATCGGCGTCGTCGGCGAGGCGCGCTTCGATGGCTGCGAGCGCGATCGCTTCGGTGTCGCGGCGCTGGCGATTGAGCGATTCGAGCTTGGTCGCCAACTCGTTCGCGCGGCCCGGATCGCGAGTGCAGAACAGCTCGATCACCTCTGAGGCCACATCCATGCGTCCGGCGGCGTTGATTCGGGGCGCAAGGCGAAAGGCGACGTCGTACCCGGTGAGCTCCTTCGATGCGGGATCGAGTGCCGCAGCCGCGAACAAGGCGCGCAGGCCCGCGCCCACCGGACGGCGAAGTTCACGCAGGCCGAGCGCCGCGATGACGCGATTCTCGCCACGCAACGGGACGGCATCGGCAATGGTCGCGATCGCCGCCATCTTGAGGAAACTGGGAAGGATCTTTTCGCGGGTGCGAATTGGATCGCGGCGTTTCAACAACGCTTCAGCGAGTTTGAGAGCGATGGCCGCGCCGCACAGAGATTTTTCCGGGTAACCGCAGCCGGGTTGATTGGGATTGAGAATGGCGAGTGCCGCGGGGACCGAATCATCGGCTTTCGGCAGGTGATGATCGGTGATGATCAGGTCCAAGCCGATGCGACGCGCAGTTTCCGCTTCAGCAAAGGCGCGCATTCCCGTATCCACTGTGATGACCAGCCGTACCCCGTCCGCATACGCCGCTTCCAGAACGCTCGATTGCAGGCCGTATCCCTCGAGCAGCCGATGGGGCACGTGAAACCGCACGGCGCCGCCCAGCATTTCGATGGCGGTCTTCAGCAGCACCACGGCGGTGGTGCCGTCCACGTCGTAATCGCCGTACAGAAGAATCGGCGTGCGATCCGCGATTGCGTGCTCCACCCTGTCCACGGCGACATCCATTCCGCGCATCAGCAGAGGCTCGTGGAGGTGGGAGAAATCGGGATTCAGAAACGCGTGTGCTTCGGCCGCGCTGGAAACGCCGCGCGCAACGAGCAACTCCGCCAACACCAGAGGAAGGCGCGCTGCCTGCGCCAGGGACGTTGCCTGTTCGGGATGGGGGTCAGCCATAACCCAGCGCTGGCGGGGAAATTTGCGGACGGGCGCGGAGGTACTGTCGATCGTGCCCACGAAGCTCACCGCCCGTTATTCGTCGTCGTCGCCGGAGCCCTCGTGGGCGTCGTCGATCACGATGTCCTGGAAACTCTCGATATCTTCGAGTAGAGCCTGGTAGCGCTCGTACCATTCGGTGGTGGTCTCATGCAGGAACACCAAGCCCTGGTGAACGAAGCCCAGCTGAATGTAGCCCAGCATACCGGCATACTTGCGCAGCCACTGCGCCTCCACCAGTTCGGTCGCTTCCTCATCGGGGAAGTTCATCTCTCCCGCTTCGTCGACGAGCGCGTCCAGTTCTTCGCGTTCCAGGCTCATCTCGCTGAACGTGATGAAAGTGGCCCCGACGTGCTTGGCCATCTCCACAAAATCTTTCCATGCGTCGGCGTTGCCATGATCCTCCCACAGGATGGAAGGAATGTCTTCGGTGACATAGCCCGGCAGGCGGCGCAAGCCGTGGCCTTCGACAAAAGCCACCATGTCGTCTTTCAGCGAAAGCAGATTATCCTTGCTCATAGTCAAGCAATCATTTTCGCAGATGCGGGCGGGTGGGCAGTTGAGATTGTGGAAACCTTTTTCCGCAGGTCACCCCGTTACTCTGGTAAGAGGAGGATTCCACGATTGCCCCCTTTTGAACGCCATGTCTTTGTTTGCCACAACGTCCGTCCTGAAGGTGCGCCCCGCCCATCCTGCACCACGGACGGCAAAAGCGAGTTGCACACCCAGTTGCAGCAGCTGACCAAAGCCGCCGGCCTTGCCAACCGCGTCCGCATCAACAAATCCCTGTGCCTGGATCAGTGCGAACACGGGCCGACCGTGGTGGTGTATCCGGAAGCGGTTTGGTATGGCTCGGTCAGGCCGGAGGATGCGGCTGAGATCGTCGAAGAGCACCTTGTGGGCGGCCGGCCTGTCGAGCGGCTGCGGCTGGCCGATGAATGCATCAACACCAAAACCTGTCCCCACCGCAGCTAGCGCCAACCCAGGTCCCCGCGGACGGGTCTTAGTCCGCGGGGTGGAGATCCCTATTCTGAGACCTTGATCGTCACTGAAACAGATAGAGCCGGTCATGTGTACAGACCCAAGCCCCTTGCGCTATTCTGACTGTTAGTCCATGATCTTTTCCCGTGAATATATTGGTTATCTGGGCCGTCGTACGGTCAAGCACCTGATCGACGCCAAAATGATCACCACCAGCAACTTGAAGGCGACCGAGGCCCGCGTGGCCGAGGGCCTGATCGAGGAATTGTCGCTCGAGGACCGCATCAATGATGAGGTCCGCGTGATCCTTGAGGCCTATTCCGAAGAGATGCGCAAGTCGGGCGCGCAATACGCAGAAATGTTCAAGAAGGTGAAGACCGAGCTGGCCCGCAAGTACAAGGCGGTGCTATGAGGATCAGCCGCGACAAGCTCAACAAGCTGGCGCACACCGTGGCCGACACGCTCGCCGATCTCGAAGAAGTGGGCTTTCTCGAGGATCGCAACACGATCCGCCAGGAAGCTCGCAAGGCGCTCGAAAACCTGCTGACCGAGGAGGCCCGTATCGACACCGCCGCCCGGCAGAAGATCGCGTCGCAGCGCAAGATCATCCTCGAGGGCTCGCAGGAGTGGGAAATCCTCTACCGCAAGTACTACAACGAGGAAGTGCGGAAGCTGGGGATCTGACGCGCCGTTTTCGGCCGAAGCCTTTGGCGCAATGGGAGTTTTTTGTTAAATTAAACAAGTGGCCGCGACGGCCATCCCCACCCAATGTGGCGCTATCGTCTAGGGGTTAGGACGTGAGATTCTCAATCTTAAAACACGGGTTCGATTCCCGTTAGCGCTACCAGTCAGCATCCGTTAAAGCCCGCTAAATCAGCGGGCTTTTCCTTTCCCGGGAAGGTTCGCGAAGCTGAGTTAGGTTTCCTCACGGCTCGACCGGCCACATCTCGAACGAAATTCCAGGAGAATCATGATCCAAGGTTCCGCAATCCTCCGCAAAGCATGGCAAAGCAAATGGGCGCTCGTCACCGGAGCCAGCGCCGGCATCGGTGAGGCCTTCGCGTTGGAACTCGCCGCAGTTGGCGTCAACCTCGTTCTCACCGCTCGCCGCAGAGATCGCCTCGAAGCCATTGCCGCCAGGCTGATCGCCGACTACAAAATTCAAGTCAGAATCATCGTCGCCGACCTCGAACAATCCGACGCCCCGGAAAAGATCTTCGCCGATACCCAGGCCGCCAATCTCACCATCGACGTGCTCGTGAACAACGCAGGCTTCGGATACTACGGAGAATTCGGTAAAGGAGGATCCGCCCGCCAGTCCGCTATGGTCCAGGTCAATTGCACCGCTGTCGTCATTTTGACCAACCTATTCCTTCCCGGGATGATGAAACGCCGTCGCGGCGATATCCTGCTTGTCGCCTCGACCGCTTCCTTCCAGCCGGTCGCCTATCTTGCCACCTACGCCGCCACGAAAGTATTCGACCGTTTCCTCGCCGAGGCGATCGCCGAAGAGGTCAAGAAATATGGCATCCACGTCTGTGCGCTGTGCCCCGGGCACACCGAGTCGGAGTTCGACGAGGTGGCCGGAGTCAGATTCGAACAGAAGCGCAGATTCCAGACGGCCGACATCGTCGCCCGTCGCGGCCTCGAAGGCCTGGTGCAAGGAAAACGGTGGGTGATTCCTCATCTCGCCGGCAAGTTACGCGTTTTCGCGCAGCGCTTCATACCCCGGCGCTTGGTCACCGCCCGTCTAGAGAGAGCGTTTCGCCCCAAGTAGCTTCAGGAGGTCTTAAGATAAATCTCGCTAACGAATGGGTAAGGCTTTCAGCCGTGCTTGACGTGGCGGTCGCGATAAAATTTATACTTCTAGAGATCATGTCGCCCTTTAATGCGATGTTTGAAAAATGCGCGAGGCGCTCCTGGCAGTCCGCTTTGCAAGTTCCCCCGCCATACCTGCCAAAGCTGTTGGCTGAATGAGCATACTCACAGAGAGGAAGCACTCCTGGGTACATTGGCAACGACTCTCCTGAATGTGACGGCGCAACTTTCGCGCTGCTTCTCCTTGCCATATCGCGTTCAGATCGTAGTCGAAGTCATGCAGATTTCCTAGCTTGTTTCAAAATGCCTCCTGAGTGTTATTCAGAAGCACGCGAGGTAAAAGAAGGCGTAGTAAATGGAGAGCAGATGCTCGTGACTAACCAGCAATCTGCGGAACTGCCCGACCCATGCATTGGTTCTTTCCACAATCCATCTGCGCTTATAGCGACGGAGCTTGCGGCCATCTTCATAGCGCCGCAGTTTGTTGTTCTTCCGGTACGGTGCGATCAGTTCGATACCTCGCTTCTTGAACCGCTCTCGCAGTGGATCGGAGTCGTAGCCACGGTCGGCTATGATGCGTTTCGGCTTCTGCCGCGGACGGCCGCGCGGCCGGGGGATGCGTACTTCGGCGAGCTGTGGCCTCCGCAAGAGTTAACTTCACTCGGGGAGGCACTTTCCAGCCGAACTCCCATCACATCGAGCAGTTCGCAGGCATGAACTTCTCCATCTGCATAAATTACTCCGCCTAATGATCCTGCGGCACAACCGCCGCCCGAACGGCGCCCTTCGATGGTGTCAACAATTATGCGTCGGCGCACGGTATTCTTCGCGGTCAGAAGAGGGCCCATGAAGTTTCCGCGATGTCCCGACGATATCGAACCGATGCTTTTGTCTGCAAGTTCACCAGCCCGCCGATAGTTGGTTAAATCGACGTCAATCGCATGAGGGTCACGAGTTTGGCCACGGGCGATATTGATCATCCATTCGCCCCTATGAAATGACTGAATCGTGCGGGAAATCTCCTCGACGTGCTCCTGGTTCTTGCGTGAGACGGTCGTAATCACCCCAACATCAAAGTGCGCATATTTGTCTTTGAGTCGATTCAGCCGCTTTATCGTCTCGACCGCCTTCTCCCAACCACCATTGATGCGACGAATGCGATCGTGGATCTCAGCGGTGCCATCCAGGGATACGTCCAGCCGAAACGGCGTGTCGGGATTGCGCAAAAGCAGTTGGGTAGCCTTTTCAACGATCATGTCAGACATGTAGCCCGAAGTTGGAATTGCATATCGTTTTATTCGTGCTTTGCGCCGCATCATCGTAACCAGCTCAACGATATCCTCGCGTCGAAACGCCTCCCCACCGGTAAAGCTGACGAAATGCAACTGAGCGCTACTTGGCAGACGTTCATAGCTGGCGCCCAGCCGATCATATTGGTCAAACGACATAAGCGGACGCGTATGATGAGTTTCTTTCCAATCCTCCGAGAACCAGCAATGCGAACAACGCATCCAGCACTGATCGCTGACAAAAATAATGAGGTACGGAGGGACGCCATAATGTCGAGCAAGAAGTTCCGTGGCTGCCGTTCGAGCGTAGACGGCAGGCGAGAAGCCGGCCTCAGGCACCTTGACAGGAGCTTTAGTGGAGATTATCGGGAAAATGGGTAAAGAGGAGGCCGCTGGGTCAACGCCACCCTTTGGGGTTGCGGGGCCCCGGGACAATGGATTCACTCTCTCCCGGACCGCACGGAACAAAAATCTTGGATACTCAATCCATGTTCGATGAGCCTTAGCCAGCGGTTGAATGAGCCATCGAAATATCCACTCCAACCGCGCTCTTCGCCAAATCAGCGGCGCACGACGACATTTTCCGGATAAGAAATCAAAAAGGCCACCGACCGCCCAGATCAATCGCACCTTCAACTTAAGTTGGTTACGAAGTACGAACTCTTCCTGGAGGGGGCAACCACGGCCCACCAAAAGAATTTGAGCGCCACTTTCATTGATAACTTCACAAACTTCCTGCTCTTCCGCCTCGGTGAAGTATCCATCACGAAATCCAGCAATAGATACTGACCAACGGTCTTTAATTTTTTGGGAGGCGAGCGCGGCTACGCCCGGTTTTCCCCCGAGCAAAAATAGGTCTGTCCCATAGTCTTTGATCTGATCCATGACAAGGGGAAATAGATCCGTCCCGTTGACGTCGGGATTCCAGCCCTTGCCGAGATAAGCCGCAGCAACCTTGACGCCTATCCCGTCCATGAACATACTTGTCCGAGCCCGTAAGGATCGAAGCAAGGGAGGGTTCTGCAAAATACGTTCGAGGTTACTTGCGTTGATATGGCAAATGATCTTAGCTGGCCTGACGTCTACCTTCGAGGATTCGGAAATGTAGTGTGCCGCTTCGCTCAGAGTGCCTGAAAGTAGAGGAAAACCAATTAGATTGATCGTATCCACCGTAGCGCCTCCTCATGCAAACTTGAAAAAGCGTGACCTCGAACCATGGACAAAATCGACTTAACACTTCTAATTGTTTGGCTACACCTAGTATCGAGATTCGATCGAATCGGATTAGCAAAGCTCCAGGGCTTCCAATTGTGGAAACCATGCTAACACGGTCTCCGGGTGACCTGGTCCGATATCTCAGTTTTTCGAGAGGTCGGCGGAAGCTATTGTCACTACGCTTCATTGGCGCCCCCTGCGAACGAGGCTTTAGTCCAAGCTGTACGAGAAGCCCTAGCACGCCATCCCCCAGGTGCCATTGGAAACCGAGCGAAATGTTTCTCCAGTCGTATAGCCCACTGCGAAAAGGGGAACGCTTTTCGCTCATCAAGATGTACAATTTCTCCTTCGGAAATCGAGACTGGCTTCGTTTGAGATTTGTGCTGAAAGTCGGAGCAAGGCGGCCGTTTCAAAACCGAAGTCCGGACCCAACCTGGCCCGAGCAACGCCTTGCCCGAAGGAATGCGAAAATGTTAACGTCGCGGCCGGGGATTCAAAATTACGCCGTCATAATTCCCACGCTCAACGCGGCTTCTCACTGGCCGCGTTTCGCTCCGGCTTTGCTGGCGTGTGTGTCGCCGGATCGTGTGTTGATAGTCGACTCCGAGTCAACCGACGGGACCCCGGAGCTTGCTCGGGCGGCGGGTTTTGGGTTTGTCGGCATAACGCGTCGGAAATTTGATCATGGCGGCACTCGGCAGTGGGCGACCCAATTCACAGGCGACGCGGAAATCCTGGTCTTTCTTACCCAGGATGCTGTCTTGGCCGATCCCAGCGCGATAGCGGAACTGCTCACCGCCTTTCAAGATCCGGCCGTGGCTGCCGCTTACGGCCGCCAGTTGCCCAGGCCGGAGGCGGGAGCGATCGAGGCGCATGCTCGTCACTTTAGTTACCCGGTGTCCTCGGATGTGCGCGACTTGCCAAGCCGGGAGAGGCTCGGCATAAGGACGATCCGTCTATCCAATTCATTCGCCGCCTACCGGAGGTCGGCGCTGATGGCGATAGGAGGGTTTCCGGCTCATGTAATCTGGGGCGAAGACATGGTGGTAGCCGGCCATCTTTTGCTTTCGGGCCACAAAATGGCCTACGTCGCGGAGGCCCGTGCTTATCATTCCCATCCATTGTCGTGGGCCCAGGAGTTTCGGCGCTACTTCGACATCGGCGTCCTCTTTAGCCGCGAAAGCAGGGTGCTAGACCAATTCGGGAGGACGAACGGAGAGGGCAAGCGATTTGTGCTTTCCGAATTGAAGTACCTCTTCGAGCATGATGCACTGCAGATTCCCATTGCCATGGCCCGCACCGCTTCGAAGCTTGTGGGATACCGGCTGGGCAGAATGGAAGCGCGGTTAGCTCCCGTGATGAAGCGTCGGTTGAGTGCACAACCCAGTTTTTGGTCAGAGGCTGAAGCTCCAGATGCTGAGACCAAGATCTAACGAACGGCTCGGAGGCTAACGGTAGAAGATGCGGCTGTTCCATCAGCATCATCGTGCCAACTGTCTCCGTACAACCTGTCTGTGGCCGCGCCGCTGATCGTCCCGGCAACACCGCCGAGACATTATTCTTTGGTCTTTTTCTTCTTCGGGGTTCCGCCTGCAATCGGTAGATTTTCGTTTGCGGTACACACTGTGGTACACAGTCTGGTAACAAATGGCTGTAAGTGATTGAATCCATTTGGTAGGCTTCTAGATTCTCAATCTTAAAACACGGGTTCGATTCGAGTTAGCGGTACCAGCCTAATTGAACCTTGGCAATTCGCGCGACTCAGATCGCTTTGATTGCGGCTCCGCCCTCATCCCTAATAGTCCCTTCATCCCTTACTACTTGCCTGGAGTTACCACGACCTCGACATAGAAAAACCCAAGGTTATCGACAAAGAACTTTTCAGGAAATAGAGCATCCTTTTCGTCGAGCACATCATTCACAATCAGCCAAAGTGCCCGTTCTTCTCCGTCTGCACTGGGATTGGTTGGGTTTTTGGATCGAGTCACAGAGAAGATTCCATCTCTCTTTGGAACGCATTCTTGTTTGAAATGGAGAACCATTTCCGTCGTGCAATCGTCAGACGCCAACGGTGCGATTGTCCCGAGCAAAGCACCGTAAGGAAATTCGGGACTGACGCGCCTTCCCAATCTGGCCGGATAGGCGGTATCCACATTCGGGCTATCCGCGTAGCCTGCGGGGCCAGTCCAGCCTCTGGCCGGCTTTATACGTTGGACGATGTTCAGTCCAGCCCGGTCCCCGTCTGATTCTGTAATCGGGGTTATATCGTCCAGCGCATCCTTCATGACCTGTTGATAATCTGGCCTCGCATAAAAATCTTCAGGGACACTCGAATCTGGTTTCCATTCGTGTTTCCCCTCGGCAAAGTTTTTGATCGCTCGGTCAATTCCGTCTCTCCTGGTTGAGTAAGTGTTGATTCCCCACATATCTATGGTGATGCTTCCGGCCGCATGAATTTCGATGTGATCCCCTTTATTGAGCCGCACCGGAGTTTCTTGCCATCCTTGTGGATGGACGACAAAAAAATAGCTGCGTTTTTTATCAATCGGCGTCGTGGGAAAATGGATATCAATCCCTTCTACTTTGGCCTCTTCAGGCAGAAGGTCTGTCCAATGAAGAAACCATATAGCCCCGCAGATTAGCAGCGTCAGTGAAATCAACAGGCACGCAACAATAGCCAAAAAGCTCAGGGCGCGTTTCGGCTGCTCCAGTAATTGCTCAAGAAGCTCCGGGAACGAGTGAACAGCCAAGCCAACCGCCTCTTGCAAAGAGCCTTTGTACCACTTTTTCGCGATAGCAATATGGTTTTTCTGTGCTTTTCGGTCTGAAAATTAGCCTGTGAGTCAGATTGCAAACACCCTGGGTTCACTCAGCCAGACTTTCAACACTTACAATCGACCGTTCGGATCGCAGTGGGACGGCGGCTTCAATCTCCCATGGTCTCGAGTTCCAGGGGTGCGAGCACGATCGAGGCTTCGACGCGGTTCCGGCCCTTGTGCTTGGCCTTGTACAGCGCGCTGTCGGCCATCAGCAGAAGTCCTTCGGGCATCTTGATGGTGCCGCCCAGGCTGGACACCGCGGTCGTCGCACCGACGCTCACGGTGACGAATCCGTTGCCCTCGGGGTTGCCGACGTGCGGAATGCCGAGTTCCTGTACCGCTTCGCGGACGGCCTCCGCGACTCTGGAAGCTCCTGCCGCATCGGTTTCGGGCAGAATCACGGCGAGTTCTTCACCTCCGTAACGGGCCACAAAATCGCGAGGGCGCCGCACGCTTGCCGTGACCGCCGCAGCCACTGTCCTGAGGACATCGTCGCCGACCTGGTGACCGTAGTGGTCGTTGAAGGCCTTGAACCGGTCCACATCGAGCAGGATCAGAGAAGTCGGAAGCCCCGTCCGCATTGTGGCTTTCCACTCCCGGGACAGGGTTTCATCGAACGCCCGGCGATTGGCGAGCGAGGTGAGACCGTCAGTCATTGCCAGGGTGGCGAGGCGGTTCTCGAGTTCAATTCGATCGGTAACGTCGCGCAGCACCACGACTACGTCCCCGAACTGGTCCGGCGGTGCGTCCAGAAGGCGCGCGCGCGATTCGCACCACTTGATGCTGCCGTCCTTGCATCGAACGCGTGCCGCCGGCGCGACCGTCGAAGCGCCTCCGGAATAGAGCGTTGCGGCGGCGGCCTCGACGATGGGAAGGTCCTCGGGCATAAAAAGATCCTTTGGATGCCTGCCAAGCAATTCCGCCGGCTCCCATCCCAGGACCAACCGCGCGGACGGAGAGACATAGCTCGCTTTCATATCGGGGCCAACGCGGAGAATCACATCGGCGCTGTTTTCTGCCAGGGTCCGGAAATCGGTCTGGTTCGCTGAAGTAAGCGAATCGAAGCTGGCGGCGATTCGCGGCGCGGGTTGCGGCAGGCTGAACAGATCGTGAAGACGGCGGCGTAAATTACGTAACATGAAGAGCCTCCTGATAGTTTGGGACAAACTTGGGAAGAGCCACGGGAAGCACGGAGCGCTTTCTTGTCAAATCCAGCCAATCAAAGTAGGCAAACCGTCGGAGGGGATTCTCGAGCCTAGAGGACGAAAAATAGTAAGGCGTGATGCGAACAGTTATTTCTGGAGGATCCAACGGAGCCGTTGCCGGTTATGGTAACACTAATCGCATTACTTTAGACATGCTAAGGTAACTAATCTCGGAGAAAACCTACATTCTCCACCTATCCGTCAGTTGGCAATCATCGCTGCCGGGCGAGCCCCTTCAACAACTTCCCTCATTGTTCGTCTAAACTGCAGGTGGTATCGGTACTTTGATCTTTATGCGTATTCGAACGGTTTTTCTTCTGGCTTTTGTGGGCCTTTGCTGCGGCCTGGTGGCGCTTCCGTCGGCCAGCAGGCTGATGCCGGCGGGCAGCCCACGGAGTCAGACAAGCCCGTCACCACGCTCAAAATGCAGGTGAACGAAGTCGTGCTGCCGGTGACTGTGCGCGACAAACACGGCGCCCTGGTTAACGACCTCCAGAAGGGCGACTTCACGCTTACCGACGAAGGCCGTCCCCAGACGATCAAGGGCTTTACGCGCGACCCCAACCTGCCATTCCGGATCGGCCTGCTTGTCGATACGAGCCGGAGCGTAAGCGGGGCGATGGATGCGGAACGCAAGGCTGCGGGCGGGTTTGTGGATCTTATGCTTCCCGAACAACCGGTCGCGGGCAAGGAAGGCGCGGAAAAGAACCAGGCCTTTCTGATTCACTTCGACCACGAGGTGGAACTGCTGGAGGATTTCACCAGTTCCCGGGAAAGACTTCACCAGGACCTGGATGCGATGGGACCGTCGCGCGCGTCGCAGAACGACACCCAGGGACCGGAGACCACGGGGGAGGACCGCGAACGCCCGAACAGGCACGGGGGGACGCAACTGTACGACGCCATTTTCCTTGCTTCCGACGAGGTGATGAGTTCCAAGCAAGGGCGCAAGGCGCTGATCATCTTCTCCGACGGGGTGGACCGCGGAAGCAAGGTCAGGCTGAATGAGGCAGTCGATGCCGCGGAGAAAGCCAACGTCGCCATTTATACGGTTTACTTCAAAGGCGAACAGGAGCACGGGGACAACCTTGGCTTTCCGGGCGGGCATCACGGTGGCGGCTATCCTGGTGGGGGATACCCAGGTGGAGGTGGTTATCCCGGCGGAGGCTACCCGGGTGGAGGCGGCCGCGGGGGTGGGCAGACCGAAAACGGCGTGGACGGCAAGAAAATCATGCTGACGATCGCGGAGCGGACCGGCGGGCACGCCTTTGATGCCCACAAGAAAGAGGATCTGCAGGAGATTTACAAGCTCATCTCCGAAGAACTCCGCGGGCAATACCTTCTGACCTATACGCCCGACAAGCCGGATACGGATGGCGGGTTTCACAAGATCTCTCTCAAGGCCAACAAGCCAGACCTGATCGTTGCGACTCGGGAAGGGTACTTCGCGCCGGGCGGGGAGGCTGCGAAGTAGCAATTCAGGGAGTTTGTGAGCTTCCTGGTACCGCCATTTTCGTGGAATGCGGCGCATGGTCACGGTTGACCATCATCAAAATGGCCGCCAGCCAGGTTCGATACAGTGAATGGTGAAAGGCATAGTTGGCGTTCCACGAGTGGCTGGCTTTTCCCGTCTTCTGTTCTCGTGTGACGCAAATCACCATATAGATGGTTGACCGGGCCCTCCCCGGCTCGTATCGTTAGGTTAAAGACATGGCGACTTCTTCGAATAACGTAAAGATCGGAATTGCGGCGGCCATTATCGTGGGCACCATTGGCTGGCTGGCGTTTACCGGGTATGGCTCGAGCAAGAGCTACTACGTGACCATTGCCGAACTCGGCGGTATGGGCGACAAGGCCTACCACAGCCATCTGCGCGTGGAAGGGTTTGTGCAGCCCGGGTCGATTGAGCAGAACGGCACCCACGTGACGTTTGTTCTGAACGAGTTTGAGAGCCATTCGCCCAAGGCCCCGACGGGGCGGCTTTTGAAGGTGGTTTACAAGGGCTCGGAACCGCCTCCGGACACGTTCAAGGACGACTCGCAGGCCCTGGCCGATGGCTCGTTTGGCAAGGATGGCGTTTTCCACGCCGGCGTGCTGCAAGCCAAGTGCGCCAGCAAGTACGCTCCCGCGCCCGGCGGACAGCCTGGCATGGGCCCAGCCAAGCCGGCGGCTCCATCTACTTCCAATCCCCGCGCCGCCGCTGTAGCGCCGCCCGGAGCCCCAGTCACTTCCGCTTCCGCAGCTTACTGAACGCGGAATGAACGACACTGCAACCGCGGCTACGTGTGCCCGGCTCGATGCCGTCTCCAAACTCTTTGGTTCCTTTGCCGCGCTGCGCCAAGTTTCGGCCCAGCTTGAGACCGGCCGCTGCTATGTGCTGATCGGCGAGAACGGGGCGGGGAAGTCGACCCTGCTGCGCATCCTGGCCGGGCTGCTGCGGCCGAGCATGGGCACGGTGAAACTTTTCGGCAATCTGGAGCCGCACGAGGCGCGCGCCCGCATCGGCTACATGAGCCACGCACCCATGCTTTACGACGAGCTGACGGGCCAGGAAAACCTTCGCTACTTCGCCAGTCTTTATGCGGGCCGGCAATGCCTTTCGCCCGCGGAAGCGCTGACGCAGGTGGGGTTGGACCCCAACCTGCCGCGCACGCTGGGCCAGTATTCGCAGGGCATGCGCCAGCGCACCTCGCTGGCCCGGGTGCTGCTTCCCGTCCCGGAACTGCTGCTGCTGGACGAGCCTTTCTCCAACATGGACATCGAATCGGCGCGGCAAATGGTCGAGCTGCTGGCGCAGTTCCGCCACGGCAGCCGGACCATCGTCCTGACCACCCATCAACGCGACCTCGCTGCCCCGATTGCCGATTACGTGCTGGCTCTCCACGCCGGCCGGGTCGCTTCGTTCGAGCCGGGGAGTCCCACCCTATGAAGACCAACGGCGCGCGTTTTCTCGAGAGCCTGGGGATCCCGTTTGAGCTTCGCGAATACGAGGTGGACCCGGAGGATCTGTCGGCGATTACCGTGGCCAAAAAGATCGGCATGCCGCCCGAGCAGGTGTTCAAGACGCTGCTGACGACGGGCGGGCCAAACATCTACCGATTCGCCGTCATTCCCGGCGACGCCGAGCTCGACTTCAAGAAACTCGCCCGCGCGGCCGGCCTTCGCAAGGCCGAAATGGCGCCATTGAAGGACGTCCAACCCCTCACCGGCTATATCCGCGGCGGAGTCACCCTTTTCGGCGCAAGGAAGCCGTTTCCGGTCTATATCGACGAGACCGCGATCCTTTTTGACCGGATCAGCGTCTCGGCGGGAACCCGGGGAACGCAGCTCATTCTCAGCCCTGCCGACTACCTCCGCGCGGCGCAGGCTCTCGACGTGGAAGTCCAGACCGCCGACCTGATCAAGGCCAAAACCGGCGAGGGCCAGGCATGACCGGCGCGCTCTGGACCCACCTGATGAAAGACCTGCGCATCGAATGGCGCTCGAAAGAAGCCATCAACTCGATGCTGTTTTTCGCGCTGCTGGTGGTGGTGTTGTTCTCGCTGGCATTCGATCCGCGCGGCTCGGTTTCGCAGAGCATCGCCGGCGGAGTGCTCTCCGTGGCCACCATGTTCGCCTCCGTGAGCGCGCTCAACCAGGCATGGGCGCGCGAAATTCGCCACCAGGTACTGGACGCGCAGCGCATGGCTCCGGCTTCCGGCTCGGAACTGTTCCTGGCCAAGGTGATCGCCAATTTTCTCTTTGTCACCATCGTCCAACTCGTCCTGGCTCCCGTCTTTCTCGTGATGTATAACCTGCGCATTGAAGGCAATCCCTGGCAATTGGCCCTGGTCCTGCCACTAGGCACATGGGCGCTGGTGGCGAATGGAACCTTCTTTGCCGCGCTGTCGATTCGCAGCCGCAACCGGGAATTGCTGCTGCCCTTGATCTTGTTTCCCATCTTCATTCCGGCTCTGCTGGCCATGGTGCAAGCGACGACATCGATCCTCACCGGCGACAGCGACCCCTCGCTGTGGATCAAGCTGCTGGTGGGATACGACATCATCTTCACCACTGTAAGCCTGGTGCTGTTCGACGTCGTGCTGCATGCGGAATGACATCAACGATTGATGCTCATAACGGTATGCGTTATTATCGTTCGTGATTAAGAGCTTCAAAGACGGCGACACGCAGTTGCTTTGGGAAACTGGCAAAAGCCGCCGCATTCCCGCAAGCCTCCGCACCGCCGCACTCAAGAAACTGGCCATCCTGCATTGGGCCACCAGCCTTGCCGATTTAGCGATACCGGGCGGCAACCATCTTGAATCATTGACCGGCGATCGCAAAGGCCAGCACAGCATACGAATTAACGATCAATATCGCTTGTGTTTCATGTGGCATGACGGAGACGCCAGCGGCGTCGAGATTGTTGACTACCACTAGGAGGATCCGTGACAAACATCCCTTTCGGCTTTTCGATCCATCCTGGCGAGATTCTTCATACGGAATTTATGGAGCCGCTTGGTTTGACCGCCTATCGGCTGGCCAAGGACCTGCACATTTCCGTACCGCGGATCAATGACCTGGTGCGTGGCAAGCGTGGTATTACCGCCGACACCGCGTTGCGCTTGAGCCGCTACTTCGGCAATTCGGCCCAGTTCTGGATCGGCCTGCAAAGCGGCCACGATCTTTGGCTCGCATCCAGAAACAAGTCCTGGAATAAGGTCAAACCGCGACAGAAGGCGGCCTGAACAGTCGTCCAACCTTGGGTGGAGACTCGACAACCCGGCCCGTCGTACACTACTGACAACAGGATTCCCCGCATGCGAAAGCTTTTCATCGGCCTCTCTTCCGCGATCGTCGTAGCCCTCATGATCTGGGGCTTTTATCAGGCTATCTACGTCGCGCCTGATGATGCCATGCAGGGTTATGTCTTCCGCATCATCTATTACCACGTGCCTTCGGCTTCGGTCGCGTTTCTGTTCTTTGCGGTCAGCCTGCTTGGTTCCATCGGATTCCTTATCTGGCGAGGCAGTCGGCCGGAGTGGGCGCAGGTCGCCGATGCGTGGGCTCTGGCGGGCGCTGAAGTGGGCGTGGTGTTTTGCACCGTGGTTCTCACCACCGGCCCGCTCTGGGGCCGGCGGGCGTGGGGCATTTGGTGGACGTGGGATGCGCGCCTGACCACCACACTGGTTCTTTGGCTCATTTACGTCAGCTACCTGTTGCTGCGACGTTTTGCAGCTGGTCCCCAGGTGCAGACTCTGGCTGCGGTCCTCGGCATCTTCGGCGCGCTCGACGTGCCGATCGTTTACATGTCGAATCGCTGGTGGCGCACCCAACACCCGGCGCCGGTTTTTGGCGGTGACGAGGGCTCTGGCATGAAGGACCCCCAGATGCTGGCCGCATTCGGGTGGGGCATGGTGTCGTGGCTGGCGTGGGGCCTGCTGATCTTGTACTTCCGCTACCGAGTGGAGCGCAAACACCAGCAAAACGCGCAACAGGAAGCAATGGAAGCCTTACAGGCACAGATCTAATCCAAGAGGAAAAATGGATCAGCGAGACATTTTAGACCACCAATTCGTCGTAGCCGCGTACACCGTGACCTGGGTCATCCAGTTGAGCTACCTGGCTTATTTGGGCCTGAAGTGGCGGGCGGAGAAGCGCAAGGAGCGCTCCAATTCCGGCACCACGCGCTAAATCCCGGGCTTGCGGCGGTGTTTCAACACTCCGATAACATGACTTAGGTCATAAATATATGATTCTGTGCCGTTTTGGCACGGGTATTCCGTCAGTAATCCCACCAACGTGGGAATGCCTCTCCCACCCGATTCTCCTCCTCGCTGTCTTCGTGGGATGTTAACAATTTCAATTCCGGGCGATGATTCATTTGTGGACAGGTTCTGACAAGCCCACAAGGAGAAACCCGGATGCATGACGTTTTGATCGCTCTCGCTTTTATCGGTATGATTTTCGCTCCCGCGCTGGTCGCCGCCAGGTCGGGCGCCGCATCCATCGACGAAACCGAGTAGTCGATCGAAGTTTTTTGTGCTCCGCCTCGGATCTGCGTTGTTATTTGCTTTCATTCTATTGATCGGTTTTTGACTCGCGGTTTCCAGCAGCGATAAGGACACGAACGAAGGTCCAATCGGCTGAAACGATTTGCAGTTTCCAGGTAATTGCTCTCTGCTGCCTCAACCGGTAAACTCTTGGTTTGAGGGCCATCCATGTTAGTCGTAATGAAGGCGCAGGCGACGCCTGAAGAAATTCAGGCGGTCTGCGACCATATCGAGCAGTTGGGCTTCCGCGCCCATCCGCTGCCCGGAGCCCAGCGCACGGCCATCGGCATCACCGGAAACCAGGGTGAAGTCGACCGGGGCAACCTTGAGGAGCTGTCCGGGGTTGCGGAAGTTATTCGCGTATCCAAGCCTTACAAACTAGCCAGCCGCGACGTCAAGGAAGAAGACACCGTCATCCGCTTCCCGGGTACGGACGCCGCGATCGGGGGCCGAGCGCTGGCCATCGTTGCCGGGCCTTGCTCCATTGAAAGCCGCGAGCAAGCCTTTGCCATTGCGGAACAAGTGGCAGCTTCGGGCGCCCAATTCTTCCGCGGCGGAGCCTACAAGCCCCGCACGTCGCCCTATGCATTCCAGGGCCTCGGGGTGGAAGCGCTCGAGATCATGGCGGAGATCCGGGAAAAGTACGGTCTTCGCATCATCACCGAGGCGATCGACAACGAGACGCTGAAGCTGGTTGCGGAGTGGGCCGACGTGATCCAGATCGGCGCCCGCAACATGCAGAACTTCTCGCTGCTGAAGCACGCCGGCCGGCTGCGCAAGCCAGTGCTTCTAAAACGGGGTCTGAGCGCCACGCTCGACGAATTCCTCATGGCCGCGGAATACATCATGAGCGAGGGCAATTACCAGGTCATCCTGTGCGAGCGCGGCGTGCGCACCTTCGCCGACCACACACGGAATACCCTCGACCTCAGCATCGTTCCGGCGGTGCAGCGGCTCAGCCACTTGCCTATCCTGGTCGATCCGAGCCATGGCACCGGCAAACGCGACAAGGTGCTGCCGATGGCCCGTGCGGCCATTGCGGTGGGCGCAGACGGCATCCTGGTCGAAGTGCACCACCAGCCGGAGAAGGCGCTCTCCGACGGGCCGCAGTCCATTTATCCGGACCAGTTTGCCCGCATGATGGACGAGATCGAGCAGATTGCGCCGGTGGTGGAGCGCACTCTTCCGCGCGGTATTCATGTTGAACCTGCCCCGGCGGGCGTTCATGATCGAACCGTCTAGCGAGTACGTGCTGGAATCCGACCTATCCCATAAGCACTGTCATCTGGCGCCCCAGGTTTCACTTTTGAGACCTGGGATGAAGTTCGCCCTCGCCCTCACACTCGTCGCCCTCGGCGGCTGCCGCCGCCACGATTTTCCCCAGTACCCGCCAAATTATCGCGAATACGCCTACGTCACCAACGGCGCCAGCAATACCGTTACCGTGCTCGACGTCGTGAATCTGCGCCTGGATCGCGACGTAGCCGTGGGCGTGAACCCTGTTGCTGTCGCCGCCAGCCCCTCCCGCAAAGAGGTCTATGTGGTCAATTCCGGCGCGACGGGCGCCGCCGGATCTGTTTCGGTTATCAACGCTGAAAATAATTCCGTGGCCGCGACCATCCAGGTACACAGAAATCCGGTCTCGATCGCGCTCGATTCGTCGGGAGACCGGGCCTATGTGGCGAATGCGGGTTCCAATACCATCTCGGTGCTTGACCTGAAGGCGCGGCGAGAAATCGCGGCAATTGGCGCGGGCGAAGAGCCGGTGCAGGCTCTTCCGGCGCCGGACGGAAAGACAGTGGTGGTGCCCAATCGTCGGGGCCATTCGGTGAGCCTTGTCGATCCGGCCGCACGAAGCGTGCGGGCCTTCTTCGAGGGGTGTCCGGGTGCTTCGGATGCGGTGGTGCTGCCCGACTCATCGAAGGCATTTGTGGCTTGTTCCGGCGGCCACCAGGTAATGGCAATCGCGCTGGCGCGGCCCGAGGCTCATCCCGCACAGCCCGACCGCCTGGAGGCGCTGATGGATGTGGGCCGGGCCCCGGTGCACCTGGCGCTCAAGCCCGATGGAGGTGAAGTGTTTGTCTCCAACTCGCAGTCGAATTCCATCTCCGAGGTGATTACGGGCACGGATGATGTGAGTGGGGCTTACCTCATGGGCGACGACCCTGCGCATGGCCTTGTGTCCAGCGATAACTCCCTGCTCTACGTGGCCAATCTCTTGTCCCAGTCCGTCACGATCTACTCCATCCTCGACGGTAAACGTAGCGATTCCATTCACGTGGGTGACGGCCCCTCCGCCATGGCATTCTCGAGCGCCGGCCACCTGCTCTTTGTCGTGGATGCCCGATCTGGCGACGTGGCCGTGGTGCGCACCGCTACGCGTTCGCTGTTTACCATGCTCCCCACCGGGAGGGGGCCCAATGCAATCGCTATCAAGGCGTTCAGGGTGCCGTAAGTCCCGGCCGGGAACAGAAGGAACCGCCCGGGGAATTCATCCAACCTTCGATCAAAAATCGGGGCCGTTGCGGATTAACTGTCCAGTCTTCCGAACCAGCCGTTGTGGGGCCGGGTATCAGTCATCACCGTGCATGGGACGCAAGTTGTTTTTATAGACTGCCGTGCCAACTGCCCGGCCCAGCAGCGCCCCTGCCACCTGGTCGGTTCTGAAATGGATCCCCCCATAAACCCGAGCGTCGGAGATGTCGTCGGTAATCTGCGGGAACGAGGTGTATTGCAGGACGATGGTGGGCACTGCGGGGTTAGACAACGTGATCGAATGTCCGGCTTCGCCGTAAAGACGTCTCAGAACCTCGCTTGCGCCACCGCTTCCACTGCCGTGAGCTGACGGGTAGCTGGGGAAACATGGGGTCAGGATGAAGGGGAGAAAGTTGGGATCGGCCTGGGTTTTCGGGTTGCCGTCCGTGTCCCCTGCACGGATCGCAGTTTCAGGCCGCCAGAAGTTGTAGTGATACTTGTTGAAGAATGTAGCGACGAGACTGTCATTGATTGCCATGTTGATCAGGGCCAGGGCGCGGGCGTTCTCAGACAGCGAGCGCTGCTGTTGCTGCGCCACCTGCCTTGCCGCCTGGTTGAAGGCCTGGGTTGGCGAGGTTGCCGCATAGAAGTGCACCACATCGGCTCGATCCTGCGGCCGCTCTGTGCTGTCGGCGGCCCCCACAGTCAACACCTCGTTGTAGGTCTTGGCATACGCGTTGCTCGCAAGTGCCGGTGGCGGACCGAGCAGGAAGTCACTTGCTCGCTGAATGCCGAACGGGGTTACGTTCTGCCATTGAAAGAAAGCTCCGACTGCGACTCCATTTACGACGGGACAACTCGGCGTGGCTTGGTATTCGCCAGGAATAGGCGGTCCGGGTACCTTGAATTGGGCCGGCGACGAGCCGTCGTTGGCACGAAGAGCGATCATGGCATAGGCTGCGGCGTCGCCGGTGGCGATGCCCGTAGTCTTGGCCTCGCCGTCGGGTATCGAAGCCAGCGAGTTCATCAGGGCGGCGTTAAGCGTCGTCGCGCTGCCCGTGAAATAGGTACTGAGCACCCGATAGGCAGCCTCAATGGCCGCTGCGTTGGCCGAGGCGCCATGGGGCGCGGCAATGGTTCCAAGATACGGTCGATAGTCGCCGGTGACGGCATTGACGGCTTCAAAGACAGCCAGTTGCACAATCGCCGCAGTTCGCGCCTGGGCGAACGGGTTCTGGCCGTTCGCAATGGCGGTGTTGACCGCAATTGCGTTCCAGTCCAATACGGCATCTGCCTTTGCGACGACAGACGCGAATAGCAGAGTCGCCGCCAACATGCACAGGCCAAGAGTCCTCTTCGGTGCACCAGCATACTTCCGATTCATCGTGCTACCTCCCAATTCCCACTGCCTTAAGTCAGCGGTGAGCGCATTCTTCCGGCAGAGGGTGTGATTGTCCATACAGAAGCGTGTGTCGGGGCGTTATGTTTTTGTGTCGCGCTAAGTGGAGCCATTCTCGGCATTTACCTTGGTCCGTCTGCATGTGTTGTAAAATCGTCCCACCCACCCATGGGGGTCTGCCGTGGCTTCCACCCCAGTCCGAGAGGCACGGTCAATCCAGTTCGGTGAAGGTTATGAGCTTGACCTTCGCCCTCGGAGGTTGCGCCGCGACAAGCATGTCGTGAAGCTGGAGCGCATCCCGCTGGAGATGCTTGTCCTCCTCGTTGAGCGCAGAGACGAGATTGTCACCCGGGACGAAATCGTCGCGCGGGTCTGGGGCAAAGGCGTTTTCCTCGACACCGACAACAGCATCAGGGGCGCGATCCGCAAGCTTCGTCAGGCGCTGAAAGATGACGCCGAGAGCCCACGATTCATACAGACCGTGACCGGGCAGGGATATCGCTTCATCGCGCCCGTGACTTTTCCTGAGGCAGAAAACGAGATGGGCGCGCCCGATCCTGAAGCGGCAGGCGCCGTCCGGATGGGGCAGAATCCCTTGTCGGAGCCCGATGGCTGGTTGCCGGCCCCTGGACTACCCGCTGGAGGGGAACAGCGGGATCGAATGGCGGAGAAACTGCCTCTTGCCGAAATCGATCGTGGACAAAGGAGTTGGCGGGCGCGCGAGTGGCTCTTTGCGGGAGTACTGTCTTTGCTCGTACTGGCTGCCGTCACAGGCTACTTCGTCACCCGAAGCAGCCGGGCTCATTCGAAAGCTCCCAAGATTACAGCCCTCGCCGTACTGCCTCTGAAGAACCTTTCGGGCGATCCGGCACAGGAATATTTCGCCGACGGCATGACCGAGGAGCTGATCGGACGCCTGTCGATGATCCGCGGTCTTCGGGTCATCTCGCGCACATCGGTCATGCAATTCAAAGACACCAAGCTCCTGGCTCCAGAAATTGCCAGGACGCTCGGAGTGGACGCCCTTGTGGAAGGGTCGGTGACCCGCGAAGGCAACCGGGTTCGCGTTCACGCCCAGTTGATTCGAGCATCGACTGACGAGCACTTCTGGTCCGAGACCTACGACCGCGAACTCGGCGACGCCCTTACGCTGGAGAGCGAGATCGCACAGGCCATCGCACAAAGAGTGGAGGCTACGGTCACCGGTGACGAACGGGCTAGGCTGGTCACCGCGCGCCCTGTCTCACCGGAAGTGTATGAATCCTATCTCAAAGGCCTTGTCGCGATAGACAGCAGCAGGGCTGATGTCGAAGCCAGTATCGCCAACTTTAATGAGGCGATCAGAATGGACCCGACCTTTGCGCCGGCTTACGTCGGCCTGGCAAATGCATACGACCGCCTGGGCTCAATCCTTGTCGGCGGGGCTCCCCCGAATGAAACGCGCCCAAAGGTGATCAGTTTCGCTCAGAAGGCGCTGGAACTGGATCCCCAAATATCCGAAGCCCACGTCATCTTGGGGTATGCGTATATGAACCTGTGGCGATGGGCGGAGGCCGAAGCTGAATTGAGGCGCGCCCTCGATTTGAATCCAAATGACGCTCGAGCGCACCAGGCACTTGCTGACTGGCTGTTGGGCCAAGGGCGTATCGACGAAGCGCTGGCCTGGGCTCGCCGCGAACGCGAGCTTGACCCGCTTGGGCAATCCGGCAAAAACATGGCCTGGACTCTGTTCTGCGCCCGTCGCTACTCCGAGGCAATCCAGGATTATCGAAGCAGGTTAGCGGTGGAGCGGAACGATGGACCTGCCCTTTGGGACCTCGGATGGTCGCTTGTCTTCAACGATCAAGCCAATGAGGCAATCCCTGTGCTCGAGAAGGCGGCTTCCCTTACACATCGCAGCCCGGGAGTGATCAGTGCGCTGGTCTGGGCCTATGTCCGCTGCGGCCGACGCGCCGATGCTCTTCGTCTCCTCGAAGAATTGAAAAAGCGCGACCGCGCCGGCTACCTTCCCGCTGCCGCGATGGTGAACTCGTATTTGGCGCTCGGCGACAAAGAGGAGGCATTTGCATGGTTCGAGCGCGCCTGCCAGGAACAATCCAATATTCTGAAATACATCAAGGTCTTCCCGCCCTTTGACTCCGTCCGCGGCGACCCCCGTTTCCAGGATTTAGTCCGCCGCGTAGGCCTGAACTGACCATGGCGACTGGTTGAGAGGCGGGATCCGAGAGTCGTTTGATGTTGAACCGGCGAGTTACTCATTCTGCTCCGGCGCAATGGAAATCGAGTCCCAGCCTTTAAACTATATTGGTTTGGCACGCTCCCCATTCTCATTTGCAAAGGTTCCTCGATGACCGTGCGCAGGCCGCTCGCATTTGTGTTGCTTTCAATTCTTGCTTCCGGACCAGTTCCCGCCCAAAACGCTGCCCAGCCTAAGGTCTTCGGCTACACGGACTTCAGCAAGCAGGCCAAGATCGAAGAGGAATTCCTGGCCGTGCCCGATCCCAAACTGGCCGGCGAGGAACTGAAGACGCTCACCGCCGAGCCCCACATGGCGTCAACGCCGGAAGATCACAAGACGGCGGAGTATGTTGCGCAGAAGTTTCGGGCCGCCGGCCTCGAAACTGAGATCGTCCCCTATCGCGTGCTCCTGAACATGCCCAAAGCGGTCAAGGTGGAGGCATACAGTCCCGCGGGCCAACTGCTGATGAGCGGTCCGGCGCGCGAACACGTCGAGGGCGATGCGTTTCAGGATGATCCCCGCGTGGTGATGCCGTTCAACGGCTCATCCGGTTCCGGCGATGTGAAAGGAGAAGTTGTCTACGCCAATTACGGGCGTCTCGAGGACTTCGACCATCTCGCCGCGCAGCATATCGATCTTCATGGCAAGATCGTGATCGTTCGCTACGGTTCGAATTTTCGCGGGGTCAAGGTCTACATCGCGGAGCAGCGCGGGGCCGCGGGCGTGCTGATCTACTCCGATCCCCAGGACGACGGCTACTACAAGGGGGACACGTATCCGGATGGACCGTGGCGCCCCGCATCGGGCGTGCAGCGTGGCTCCGTACAGTATCTCTTCAAGTATCCCGGCGATCCCGAAACGCCTGGTGTCGCCTCGACGCCCAATCTGCCTGACTCGGCCCGGGTTTCTTCTGAAGGCAATCAACCGCACATCATCTCGATCCCTATCAGCTATCACGACGCCACGCCCATTTTGCAAAACCTCAAAGGGCCGAGCGTGCCGCAGGGATGGCAGGGGGCGCTGCCCTTTCGCTACCACACGGGCCCGGGCGGGGTCACGGTCCACCTGGTCTCGGAGCAGGACTATCAGCGCCGTACGATCTGGGATGTCGTAGGAAAAGTGAAAGGCACGGAATATCCCGATGACTGGGTAGTGGCCGGAAATCATCGCGATGCGTGGGCGTACGGCGCGGTCGATCCGAACAGCGGTACCGCCGCGATGCTGGAAGCAGTCCACGGCGTCGGCGCTCTTCTGAAGCAGGGCTGGCGGCCAAAGCGCACCATGATCTTCTGCAGCTGGGATGCCGAGGAGGAAGGCCTGATCGGTTCGACGGAATGGGTGGAACAGCACGCCAAAGAACTCGAGAACGCGGTGATCTATATCAATGTCGATGTGGCCGTAGCGGGGCCGGATTTCTCCGCCTCGGCTGTTCCCTCGCTGAAGCAATTCATTCGCGAAGTTACCCGTTCTGTACCCAGCCCCGTGGCGCCAAGCGTGTATGACGCGTGGCGAAACTCGCGCACGGAAAGCAGTGAGCATCGCCCATCGAACGCTCCTTCAGATGGCGATGTGCGGGTGGGAGACCTGGGCTCGGGGTCGGACTTCACGCCCTTTTTGCAGCATGTGGGCGTTCCGTCAACCGACATCGGCTCCTCCGGACCTTACGGGGTGTATCACTCCGTGTTCGACAACTATGCCTGGTACACGATGAACGCCGATCCAAGCTTCATCTACCTGCAGGAGATGGCGCGGGTCTTCGGCCTGGAAGCATTGCGCATGGCTGATACCGATGTCCTGCCCTACGACTACGTGAATTATGCGCGCGAAATCGAGTCGTATCTTGAGACCGCCAAGCGCAAGTCGAGCGACTACAAGCTCGGCGCTATCGACTTCACCCCGGCTGAGCTGGCCGCCAGCCACCTCTCCAACGCGGGGCAACGTATCCGGGGGATGCAGTTTGTGCCGGGCGGCAACGCGGCCAAAATCAACGCCGCTCTTCGCCAGGCTGAAACCGCTTTGGTTTCGCCCTCCGGTCTTCCCAACCGGCCCTGGTATCGCCATACCATCTATGCGCCGGGAGAGTATACGGGCTATGCGGCGGTGGTGATTCCCGGCGTCAACGAGGCGATCGAGGCCAAGGACCCAGCCCGCACACGGCAGCAGTTGCAGGTGCTGGCGGAGGCCTTGAACCATGCCGCGCAGACGCTCAACGCAGTGCCCTAGGCGTGTGCTTGCGGGGACTGCATGCTCGATCTGCGGCTCTTGGATCTGCGGTTCCTAAATTTGCGGCTCGAGGATTGGTTCGGTGGAGGCGGCGCTCTGGACCTCTTCGTCGGTGACTACGAAGAAGTGGCACAGGGCCGCTTCGCCGAATGAGGTGGTGATCGCGACGTCGGACGCATCCCGTCCGGTTGCCATCAGGACGCGGCCGATCCGGGGCGTGTTATTGCGGGCGTCGAAGGTCCACCAGCGGTCTTCGAGATACACCTCGAACCAGGCGCTGAAGTCCATTGGCAACCGGGAAGGAACGCCGATGTCTCCCAGGTACCCGGTTGCGTATCGCGCGGGGATATTCATCGCCCGGCAAAAGGTGATGGCGAGGTGCTGGAAGTCGCGGCAAACCCCCACTCGCTCGGTGTACACGTCGAGCGCAGTTTTAGTAGGCCGGGCCTGGCCGTAGTCGAACCTCACCCTTGCGTTGACCCAGTCACAGATGGCCTGAACGCGCGCCCAGCCTGGCTTGATATGGCCGAAGAGCTCGAAAGCAATGTTGCCGAACCGGTCGACCTCGCAGTAGCGGCTACTGAGCAGATAGGTGAGGACTTCGTTGGGCAGGTCGCCCACCGCACATTCGCCCGCGGAAAAGTTCACGACATCGGGTTCGCCCGAATCGTGAATCAGGGCGGAACTGCTCAGTTTGAGCAGCCCCGGGGGAGCGACGAACCGCGAGCAGCGGTTGCCGAAGGTGTCCAGATAGGTGCTGACCGCGATGGGCGGGTCGGTACGCATCTCATCGGGTTCGAGCAGGTCGCGTTCCCGGGAAGGATGTACGCTGAGCAAGGCGACCATCGGCACCGGGCAGAAAAGATTGAACTGGATGTCGTACCCCAGTCGGATGAGCATAGGATTAGAGCCTTTCGTGCGGGGATAAGGGTGGGAGAATCGTCTCCGTGGGGCGAAGATGACCCGGACCGTTCCTTTACTAAGATGCAGCCGGAGCCGAATCAAGCGCCGCGAATGCAGCTTCCGGTTGATGGAAAATCGAGCTTACCGGCGGCAAGAGCGGAAACTGCCTGGATTCCGCCCCTGCTTTCGCCTTGTTTCCGCCTGGTGATGGGCAGTGCCTCGATATCCTGATGGCACGGCGTCTACCATCAAGCCGCTTGAGACCTTGCCATGGGCGCGGGTGCCTGCAGAAGTTGCTCGGCGATGGCCCGGAAAAGGATCATGGCGCTGCGCAATTCCTCGGTGGTGGCCTCGTTTTTTCCGGCCCGCACAACGATGGCGTTGGCGCGGCGATAGGGCTCGACCAGGTTCGCGTAGTGCACCGAGAGGTCGGCGGCGCGCCGGTCGAAAGCTCCGCCCTCATAGCCACGCGCGCGCAGCAGGGAGTTGATCATTTCGTCGGCCTCGGTGACGGCGCCACGGGGATGGTCGATGAAGCGCGCCTGGATGGCTTCCCATTCGGCGAAGTATCGCTCTCGCTCGGCGTCATCCAGCGGGTGAACGGTCATGCGGTTCACGCGGTTGACGCGGTCGAGCAGGGAAGCTTCGGCCTTGGCCCGCGATCCGTATTCACGCAAAGCGAGATCGTATTCGGGGCCAAAACGGGCGCGGAGTTCCTCAGTACGGCGCCGGTTGCGCTGCTTCATCACCACCCAGACAATTGCCAATACGATGAGCAGCGCAACCACGCCGATAACCGCCATCACAGCCGGATCAGACAAATTGAGATTCATTGCGGGTCTCCATTCCTTGGAACAACTCGGCTCGGAACAGCAAGAGAGAAGCGACGAACGGCAACCTCAGCCCGACCACCGCCGGTCTATACATCCGTTGATGTGGGATGTGAAAGGCTTCGCGGCTGTTGCTTGGATGAAATTAAGCGGCGAGATGCTGGAACCGTTGAGAATCGGGCGCTCGCGCTGAAGTGCTTTCATGACTGCAAGTTCCGGAATGACGATGTCCGGCCCGAAGCAAGGCCTCACAGTCTCACAGTTTTACTGTTTTACGGGGAAAACGGGAGAGCGGAGGTGCACAGGGTCTGTTGGAGTACGGACCAGGGCAGGCCGATTTGGGCGAAGACTCGTGGGACCAGTATGCAGAATCGCCATGCACTTAGGTGCATTTATCTGTTTGGCGTTTGTGTGAAAGAGACCCGAGAAGATCGGGCGGTTTCCGAACGGAACGCCGTTAGAACTTCACGATGTGGCATAGAACCCAGGAGGAATATGGCGACCGATCACATGGAACGAGTGTATCCCTATCGTCCTGTTCCAACCAGAATCGCGACGACAAAGGAGATCGTGGCATGCCGATCAAATTTCGGCCCATGACACATCATCGGAGTCGACCAAGCAGACATGGCTGAGGACGAGAGCGCGAATCATTTCTCGTGCCAGTGAAAGAGCTTGTGCGTGATCTTCCACTCGCCGTTCCACCGGAGCAAGGTGAATACGTCTGAAGCGCGGGCATTTGCGCCGGCCAATTTCCCTGACCAGCGTTCCACTTCCAGATGAACAACGGCGATGCTCTCGATAATTTCAATGCGTGCAAAGCGAGGAATGATGTTCGGCGCCGGGCCGTTGTCAGTGATCCACTTGAACACGTGTTCGACAGAGCCCGTATATTCAACTCCTTGGCAGTAGCCCGAAATGGTTGCGGAGGGATGGAAGGCAGGGCGCATCAAGTCTCCGTCACCTGCCCGGGCGCCCGCGATATAACGGTGCATGCTGTGGGTGATCGCATCATGTTCGGCCAAGTAAGCATTTGCTATCGGTTTGACTGGAAGAAGGGTCCCGGCTTCATCGACCGAGATTTCGGTTGGGCATTTCGTGTGTAACCGACTCCAAGCCTCTATTTCGTGCCTGAACGCGAAGACGGTGTCCTGCTTTTCGTGCTCGCGGCGGTGGACCGGGAGTCCCTCCGTCGCTTCCCAGCGGCGCACGGTGCGTTCGCTGCGCTCCAGGTAACCTGCGATCTGCTTCCACGATTCCAGTGTCTTCTGGGGATTGTTCCGCTCAGGCATCGTAGGGCTCCCGCGGAAGACTATACCAGATGACGACGCCGCTAGAGCGGGGCTCATGAATGCCAATGAAATGCCTTCTGGATGATCTTCCACCCACCTGGCGTTTTGAGAAGCGTGAACAGATCGGACATGTAGACGCCTGAGCCGGCCAATTTGCCTGACCAGCCGGCGACGTCAAGCCGAACGACAGCGATAGTGTCGAGAATGTCCAGGCTCACCATGCGCGGCTCGATCTTGTCAGCGGGGCCATTCTTGTCAATCCAGTCAAAAAGGAACCGTGTTCCGATCGCGAGTTGATCTCCTGCGTATCCGAAGAACGACGCGTCCGGGTGGAAAGCAGGACGCATTAGTTCGCTTTTGCCTTGCCTGGATCCGTCAATGTATTTCTGAATTGTATTGACGATTTGGTCATAGTCGGTGAGGTATGTTGTTAGCCATGCGGAGACTGTACGGAGTGGGAAATTGGGCGTCAACTGCCAAACGTGGCCAAAGTCGGTCGCGAATGCGATGCCTCGCGAAGGTTGAAAAAACGATCTCAATGGATTGTTATTTTTGATTTGGCAAGGGTCAGTTGATCCGGAGGGCATTATTCTCGACTCGCAATATCAGGGCGAAGGCACTCATTGATGTGTTTTGGAGTGCATTTTTGACAACCGCGCCCTTCGTGGTCGCGTGCGCAGTGGGAAGCAACCGCAGATCCCTCGACTCCGCTCGGGATGACGCAACTTGCATTGCTAAAACTCCAGCAAGTTGACCGCCACCGAGTAGCGACAGCAAGGGCGCAGCCTTCTGGCCGCGCCCTCGCTGTTACGCCGGTTGGTGGATCAGCAGGTTCCGCTGTGCAGGTCTGGCCCCGTCTGGGCTTCCTGGAGTGCCGCCTGCGCGGCTGCCAGCCGTGCCGTCAACAACCGGAAGGGCGAGCAGGATACATAGTTGAGGCCGATCTTGTGGCAGAACTTGACGGACTCTGGATCGCCGCCATGCTCGCCGCAGATGCCCACCTTGAGAGTGGGGCGGGTGTTGCGTCCCTTGGCCGTGGCCATCTTCACCAGGGCGCCGACGCCCGCCTGGTCGAGGGTGGCGAAGGGATCCTGCTTGAAGATGCCGGCCTTGAGGTACGCCGGTAGGAAGTGGTTGATGTCGTCGCGCGAGATGCCGTAGGTGGTCTGGGTCAGGTCGTTGGTGCCGAACGAGAAGAACTCGGCTTCTTCGGCGATCTGATCGGCGGTGAGAGCCGCGCGCGGCAGTTCGATCATGGTGCCCACCATGTAGTCGACTGTCGCGCCCTTTTCCTTGAAGACCTGCGTGGCGATCTTGCGCACGATGGCCGCCTGGTGGCGCATCTCTTCGATGGAGCCGATGAGCGGAATCATGATTTCGAGGTGCGGATCGCCGCCGTGATTCTTGACGTTGACCGCGGCCTCGAGGATGGCGCGCGCCTGCATTTCGGTGATCTCGGGGAAGGCGATGCCGAGACGGCAGCCGCGCAGGCCGAGCATGGGGTTGACTTCGTGGAGTTCCTGGACGCGGGCAAGCAGAATGCGCAGTTCCTTCAGCTTGGGCGAGCGGGGCTTGGTGTCTTCGAGATGCTGGATTTCGACCAGCAGCTCTTCGCGCTGGGGCAGGAACTCATGCAGCGGAGGATCGAGCAGGCGGATGGTGACGGGCAGCGACTCCATGGCCTTGAAGAGGCCGATGAAGTCCTGGCGCTGCATGGGCAGCAGCTTCTTGAGCGCATCGCGGCGTTGCTGTTCGTCGTTGGCCAGGATCATGGCGCGCACGTGCTCGATGCGGCCCTCGCCAAAGAACATGTGCTCGGTGCGGCACAGTCCAATGCCCTCGGCGCCGAACAGGCGAGCCTGCTTGGCGTCGCGGGGCACGTCGGCGTTGGCGCGGACGCGCAGCTTGCGAACCGGGTCAACCCAGCTCATGAACTTGACCAGGTCCGTATCGTCGGGACGCGCGGGGATGGTCTTGAGCTTGCCTTCAATTACCCGGCCGGTGGTGCCGTCGAGGGAGATCCAGTCGCCTTGCCGGAAGGTCTTGCCCTTGACGCGCAGTTCTTTTCCAGCCTCGTCGACGGTGCAGTCGCCGGCGCCGGCCACGCAGCACTTGCCCATGCCGCGGGTGACAACAGCCGCGTGCGAGGTCATGCCGCCGCGCGAGGTGAGAATGCCGGACGCAACTTCCATGCCGCCGATGTCCTCAGGAGTGGTCTCGCCGCGAACCAGGATGATGGAGGTGTAGTCGCCCTTCTGGTGATGCTTCACGGCTTCTTCAGCGGTGAACACGATCTGGCCCACAGCGGCGCCGGGCGAAGCCGGCAGGCCGGTGGCCAGCACTTCCACCTTGGCGCCCTTTTCATCGAGGCGCGGGACGAGGAAGTCGTAAAGCTGGTTGGGCTCGACGCGGAAGATGGCTTCTTCCTGGGTGATGAGGCCTTCGCGCACCATGTCGATGGCGATGCGCACCGCAGCCAGGCCGGTGCGTTTGCCGTTGCGGGTCTGCAGCATGTAGAGCTTGCCATCCTGGATGGTGAACTCGAAGTCCTGCAGATCGCGATAGTGTTTTTCCATCTTCCAGGTGATGGCCTTGAGATGGTCGTAGACCTGGGGCATGGCGCGCTCGAGCTCGCTGATGGGCATGGGCGTGCGTACGCCCGAAACCACGTCCTCGCCCTGCGCGTTCATCAGGTATTCGCCGAAGAAGATGTGCTCGCCGGTGGCGGGATTGCGGGTGAAGCCGACGCCGGTGCCGGAGTTCTCGCCGAGGTTGCCGAACACCATGGCCTGCACGTTGACCGCTGTTCCCAGCCAGTCGTCGATGTGGTTGATGCGGCGATAGGTCTTGGCGCGCTCGTTCTGCCAGCTGCGGAACACCGCATCGCGGGCCTGCACGAGTTGATCGAGCGGCTCCTGCGGAAATTCCTTGTGAGTCTCTTTCTTCACCAGCTTCTTGTACTCGGCGATGATGTCTTTCAACGCGGCCGGCTGGAGTTCGTAATCGAACTTGACGCCTTCGCGCTGCTTGATGCTGTCGAAGATGTGTTCGAACTTCTTCTTCGGAATGTCGAGGACCACATCGCCGAACATCTGGATCAGGCGGCGATAGGAATCGTATGCGAAGCGGGGATTATTGCTGCGCTTGGCCAGTGCTTCGACGGCCTGATCGTTGAGGCCCAGGTTCAGAATGGTGTCCATCATGCCGGGCATGGAGAACTTGGCGCCGGAGCGCACCGAAACCAGCAGGGGATTGTCGCCGCCGCCGAGTTTCTGGCCTTGCAGGCGCTCCAGCCGCTCGAGTGAAGCGTGCATCTCGGTGTCGATCTGGGGATTGAGAGCGCCGCGCATGTATTCGCGGCAGGCTTCGGTCTGAATGGTGAAGCCGGGAGGCACGGGGAGCCCGGCATTGGTCATCTCCGCCAGTCCTGCGCCTTTGCCGCCGAGGGTATCCTTCATGCGGCCGTTTCCGTCGGCCGAGCCGCCGCCGAAGAAATAGACGTACTGGGTTGGGGTTGCGGTTGTGCTTGCTTTGTCGGCAAGCGGCTGCTCCATTACGCCCTGGGCCATGGGATGAAACCCTCCGTATTCCGTATGTAAATTTGCCTCTCCAGCGACGAATCCGCGATGGCGAATATCACTGGATACCTAAAATTCCGCGAAGGCTGTACGCATGAGAGAGTCGCGGACGTTGGCTCAGCTTGTCAACCGGGGGTGAAGCAGATTTTTCGCTGAGCGCGTGCGAGGCATCCGGACGTACCGCGAACCATCGCGGTATTGCCTGACTTCGCAATAACGAATATCGCTCGGGGGACAGAGTTGCCTGTGCCCAACGTCACAGACCAAGGACTTGTAAGGGAAATGTCTAGTTATTTTTAGGCGGGAATTCCTGCAATGCGATACGAAACCAGCGGGGGAAGCGGGTTTGTGGGACGGCCTGCGCGAAGTTACGCGGCAGACCGTCCGTAGCAGGGCTCGCATTGCGAGCCGTACACCGCATTGTGAGACAGGAAAATCGGCCCCAGCCCGACCAGTTCCAGAATCTCCGCAACGCGCTCCGACACATTGCACACGCTAAACTGATGGCCGGAATTGCGAGCCGTCGAATAGAGCGAGATCAGCGCAGCGACTCCAGCTGCGTCGATGCGGTCGATGTGCTGGAGATCGAGAGCGATGCTTTTTTCGCGCAGCAGGGGCGCTACGCGACGGATGAGGCCTTGTTCGTCGCCGCGGACCAATTCGGTCATTTCGCCAGGCTGGACGACCAGTGTCTCGTTGGTTTCAAAGAATGTGGTGTTCATGGTAAACCTCCCCTTGCGCAGGACCCGTCACCGGAAGAAGTGATAAGAAGAATCAGTCCGGAAAACGGTCCTGCCTGTTGTAATTGCACCCGTATGGCCAATTGTGCCATCCCCAAAACTGCTGAAAACATGGACGATGCGGGAGCTCTTGTTATTTGATTCGCTTACCCGGGTGTTCGATTCCGAATCCCGCGTCCGCAAGTGAACATGTTGCGATGTAATACGAATGAGATAGTGCGAAAGGTTCCATTTCCGTTTCATTCAACGGAAACGCCGGGGTGATGGTTAACGGATGAATTTCGAGCCTCAGGATCGAGAGTCGGGCTTGCTTGACGCCCAACTGGTGCGGGAACTGGCCCTCGAGGCTGGCTTCGCCGAATCCGGGATGGTTGCGCTGCCCCATATACATGAGACGCGCGACGCGGAGCGTTATAAATCATGGGTGAAAGCCGGGCATGCGGGAACCATGGGCTACCTGGGACGCTCCGATGAACAAGGCGAACTGGTGCGGGCCCGCCTGGCGACGCCGTTTCCGTGGGCCCGGACGGCGATCGTGTGCCTGGCCAGTTATCACGCGGCGCAGCCGCGATCGACCGATTCGGCATCCCGGGACGCGGGATGGATCGCGCGTTATGCGTGGTCGAGCCGCGTGGACGCGAACGGCGAACGGCGGCCGAGCGATTATCACAAGGTGCTGCTCAAGAGGCTCAGGAAGCTGGAGTCGCGGCTGCGCGAAGAATACGGCGAGTTTGAATCGCGGGCCTATGTGGACACCGGGCCGGTGGTGGAAAGAGCCTTGGCCACGGCGGCGGGGCTGGGATGGACGGCGAAGAATACATGCCTGATTCATCCCAAGCTGGGATCGTATGTGTTTTTAGGGGTGCTGCTGACGTCGCTCGAAGCGCAGACGGAGAATGCGAAATGGGTTGTGCCGGATCGCTGCGGAACGTGCCGGCGCTGCCTGGACGCTTGTCCGACGGATGCGCTGTTCGCGCCCTACCAGATGGATGCGACGAAGTGCATTTCCTATCTGACCATCGAACATCGCGGAGCAATCGACCCGGAGTTGATGGAGGGCATGGGCCGGCAGGTGTTTGGCTGCGACATCTGCCAGGATGTGTGCCCCTGGAATCGGAAAGCGCCGGTGAGCGCGGACCCAGAACTGGAAGCCCGCGCGGAACTCGTCAACCCCGCACTGGAGGCGCTCGCGTCCCTGGACGAGAAGTCCTTCGAGCAAATGTTCAATGGCTCCCCGGTGCGGCGCGCCGGGTTCATTGGCCTGCGGCGCAATGTCGCGATTGCGATGGGCAACAGCGGGGAACCGCGCTTCGCAGAACTGCTGCGGCACTGGGCCACTGCGGCAGACGAGGGCTTAGGGTCCGCTGCCTCGTGGGCACTTGCAAAGCTCAAAGCGACAAAGGATGAGCAGATTTAGCTGGTTCGAACCTCAGGGGAAGAGGCGGCTTCGCGAGGAAACCGCTCGGCAAAAAAGCTAGGAGACGCGCAGTACGTTTGCGGCGTTGAGTCCCTTGGGGCCCTGCTGGCACTCGAATTCCACCGCTTCACCCTCGTTGAGGGTCTTGTACCCGTTCTCCTGGATCGCGGAAAAGTGTACGAAGACATCTTCTCCGGTTGAGCGCTGGATGAAGCCGTATCCTTTGGCGCCGTTGAACCACTTCACTACACCCTGTTCCTTCATGCACGTCTCCTTTTCGTCTCAGGCACAGTTTCGCTGGCCCAAACTCATGGCTTTCGAATGTCACGCGGAGCGAAGGTCTGCGATGGGAAACGAGTCTCCAGGATCGAATGAACGGCGCCGCCATTCAGTAAGGCGATGTTGTTGAAAGCGTCGTTGCGCTGGAGTGTGCCCAAAAAAGACAAGTTATCGGAATCAAAAGCGTGCTTCGTTTTCCCGGTCGGTCCATCGGCACCTGCAATCGGTCCAGCCTTTGCCCGGCTGGATGGAGCGACAGGACGACAGCTACCGGTTTTTGAAAACACGTAGAAATGACCTTCCAGTAATGTCTGGGAAGCGCGCCAAATGGCGGGCTATGTTCCAGTTATGGCAGGAATTGGCCCGCGATGCAAGCAGAAAATGAAGGCGCGGGGCACCGCGCGGAACCGCGAAAGTTCGAGGTGGCGAGTAGTCCGCCTCCTTCAGCCGGGATGCACCCGCGCTTTGAAAGCCGTGCAGGAAGCGATATTCTAAAAGCACACTCCCAGTGGAAGCGATGCGCAGTCTCACAATCGATTAGAAGGACTCGCATCCACCTGCCAAGGAAACCGCCGTGACTCGTGTCTCAGATTCCGGAGCGTCTGCAGTGGCCGTTGCAACGGCCACTCCCGATGTGGTCGAAGCCGGCGGCACGATTGACGCGACGGATCGAGTTGCGACGATTGGTGCAACAGGGGCCGCTGTCACGCACACCAAGTGGTATCTCCTTCGCCGCGACGGAGCTGCGCTGGTGAATTATCTGCTCGACAGCGAAGTGCACACGTATGCATTCAGCGTCGCAGCCAATGCGATTCTTTCCTTCATCCCGTTTATCGTGCTGCTGTATACCATCGCGCTGTCGGTGCTGCATTCCCCGGCCATGGCCGATGTGGTCAGCGACATGATCCACTACTTCTTCCCCTCGAACCAGGATTGGATTGCAAAGAACCTGGTTCTCGAGGCGCCGCGCCATGGCGTGCAACTGTTCTCGCTGGTGATGATCCTGATTTCGTGCACGGGCATCTTCCTTCCCCTTGGAAGTAGCGTTGAACCAGGCGTGGGGCGTGAGCAAGAGCCGCAATTATCTGCTCAACCAGGCGGTGGCTTTCGGATTGGCAATACTGATGGTCGCGTTGGGCATGGTGAGTATCCTGCTCAGCGCCGGACAGCGCCAGGTGCTGGCCTTCCTCTTTTTTCACCACACCGATAATTTCGTCTTCCAGGGAATCAGCTACCTCTGGCTTGCCATTTGCACGGGAGTGGCGTCGATCCTTTTCTTCTTTTGCATCTACTGGCTTCTGCCCAACTGCAAGGTGCCGGTAAAGCCGGTGTTGCGCGCATCGATTGTTACCGGCATTATCTGGCTCTGCGCCAAGTACATCTTTGTCGCCATCCTGCCCCACCTCGACCTCAAGTCGATTTACGGACCCTTTTATGTCTCCGTGGGACTGTTGTTCTGGGCCTATATCTCCGGGCTGATTCTGTTTGCGGGGGCACAGTTCAGCGTGGCGCGGATGGGCGTCAGAGGAGAATAGCCAGCCGGTGTTGTTCAAACATCAGGCCCGACCTATTTCATGGTGGGGACGGCCATCCGAGGTTCAGCGCGTGGGCTAACTGACGGTGGCCAAGGGCGCGAGTTGGACCGGTTGCCCGCAGAAAGCGCACCGCTTCGCTTCGAGCGGAATCTCGCTGAGGCATTCGGGGCACTTTTTCTTGACGACGGGCGCTGGCGCCTCGGGCTTCTTGAACCTGGCCAGAAGCGTATTTAACGGCAAAACGACGAAGAAATAGACCACGCTGGCGACGATGACAAATGAGATGGTCGCATTCAGAAAGTTACCGATATTGATGGGAGTGCCGTTCAGCTTGAAGACCACACCGCTGAAATCGGGCTTGCCGACGACCGCGGCGATAAACTGGCCCAGGATGTCCTTCACGAATGAATTGACGATGGCATTGAAAGCCGCGCCGATGATGACGGCTACGGCCAGGTCAACCACATTGCCACGCAGAATGAAATCGCGAAATCCCTTGAGCACGGATCACCTCCTTAAGCTAGGAAGCAGCCTATCAGGCCATCGCCGGATTCACCAAAAGAGTGGTGTTGGTCGATTCAAGGATAGAGGAAGAGAAGAACCGCCATGGCCAGGATCATCAAGTCGGTGCAAAGCAGGAGCAGGACTGCCGGCGTGATACAGGGTCCACTTGCTGTCGAGACAACGGGCGGTCTCAAACATGCCCCAGAAGGCGAGGAGAGCCGCGAAGATCTGCCAATGCGAGGAGTGAAGGGCGTTGATATCGGGAAAGCCGCCCAGGCGCAGGCTGATGGCGAATGCGCCGATGGCCAGAACGATGCCGCGAATCAGCGAGCGCTGGCGCAAGCGGAAGAAGGACGTACGGGGACGCACCACCTCTCTCACTCTAATCCACGGCCCGGGTGGAGCAGCCTGCAGGGCTATCGTTGAATCTGACCAAAGAGGGGGAATCTATGCAGGCGATCGATAAAGTCTCTACGGTTACCATTGCGGTTGCCGACCAGGAAGAGGCGCTCGCGTGGTACACGGAGAAACTCGGGTTTGAAAAGAAGATGGACGTGCCTTCGTCCCAGTTTCGATGGCTTACGGTCGCGCCCGCACAGCAGATGGACGTGGAGTTTCTCCTGGCGTCATGGTTTCCCGACCGGGTGGGCAAGAATGCAACCTGGGTGCTGTCGACGCGCGATTGCCAGGGCGGCTACGAAGAACTGAAAGGCAAAGGCGTGGAATTCAGCCAGAAGCCGGAGATGCGGCCGTGGGGCATCGAGGCGGTGTTTTCTGACCTGTACGGGAACAAGTATGCGCTGGTGCAGGAGTCGGCCCAGGTGCTCACCGATGAGGCAGAGTCGTCTGCGCTGGGCGTGCCAAGGTTGGCGAGGGAAGGGATCGGAGCCGGGGTAGAACCTGCGTGAGGGGCTGAGCCAAGATCGATGCGTGGAATTCGGCCTCTCCCACCCTAACGACAAGAGCGTCGTTAGGATGGGGCGCCCAGGATTGGTGCCTAACCTGCAACCACTTCCATTTCCTTGAGCGACTCGGTATACGGAGCGCGCAATATACCGCGTTCCGTAATGATCGCGGTGACGTATTTCGCGGGGGTCACGTCGAAGGCGGGATTGCAGATGCCGACGCCATGCGGGGTGAGTTGCTTTCCGCCATGATGGGTGACTTCGATCGCGGGGCGCTCTTCGATGGGGATGGAGTCGCCGGTGGGAGTGGCCGTATCGATGGTGGACCAGGGCGCGGCCACATAAAACGGGATGCCGTGTTCTTTGGCGAGGATGGCGACGTTGTAGGTGCCGATTTTATTGGCGGTATCGCCGTTGGCCGCGATGCGGTCCGCGCCTACGACGACGGCCTGGATGCGGCCGGCGCGCATGAGGCTGGCGGCCATGTTGTCGCAGATTACGGTGGTCGGGATGCCGTCGGCCATCAGTTCCCAGGCGGTGAGGCGCGCACCCTGAAGGAAGGGGCGGGTTTCGTCGGCGTAGACGTGGATCTGCTTGCCCTGCTCGACGGCGGCGCGGATGACGCCGAGAGCGGTTCCGTAGCCGCAGGTGGCCAGCGCGCCGGCGTTGCAATGGGTCAGCACGCCGCCTTCATCCGGCAGCAGCACGCCGCCGAATGCGCCCATGGTCTTGCAGGCCGCGATATCTTCGTCATACATCGCGTGAGCTTCGGACAGAAACGCTTTCTTGACGTCGGCCATGGTCGCATGGGAAGAGCGCAGGGTTCGAAACAGATCCTTCATGCGGTCGATGGCCCAGAACAGATTGACGGCGGTGGGGCGGGTGCCGGCGAGGCGCGCGCAGATTTTTTCGAATTCGGGTGCGAATTCGTCGACGCTGGCAGCGTTACTCTTCAAAGCGCCGAGGGCAACGCCGTAGGCCGCGGAAACGCCGATGGCGGGAGCGCCCCGAACCACCATGGTGACGATGACGTCGGCCACCTGTTCGTAGGTGGTGGCGAGCACATAGCTCTCCTCGAGAGGGAGCCGGGTCTGGTCGATGAAGCGGACGCCCTCGGGGGTCCAGGTCAGGGTAGGAATCATGCTCTTTTAGTTTACCTGCTCTCTCCTCCAAAATCCCGCCGCACGGAGTGCTGAAAACATTTTCAGTTTGGCACTGGACGGCTTTGCGCTCAAATGCTTAGAGTGGTTGCGTATCTTTCGAGACACACCATTGCGACCTTGCTTCAGGGGACGGGCGTGGGGCCGCTCGCCCAAACCAGCCTTGTCTGCGGCTTTGATTCCGGGGCGGAGTCTCACCTTACCTCGGAGGCTGGAGTCCAAGAGTGGTTGCCAGCGAAGTCGAAGGGCTGACATCGGCCCTTCTGATTTGCCCCGTGGTCGAGGCCAGGAAATTGTTTTGCATATGCGCTGAGTAAGGAGTTCGCTTGAAACTTACACCCGTTGACTGGTTGATCATGGTGCTCTACTTCGTGTTTGTGCTGGGCATCGGTTTTGCCCTCAAGCGCTACATGAAGACGAGCAAGGATTTCTTTCAGGCCGGCCGCGCGCTGCCGGCGTGGATCTGCGGCCTGGCCTTCATCAGCGCCAACCTGGGAGCGCAGGAAGTGATCGGCATGGGAGCTTCGGGCGCCAAGTATGGCCTCGAAACCGCTCACTTCTACGGCATCGGCGCCATCCCCGCCATGATCTTCGTGGGCATCTTCATGATGCCGTTCTACTACGGCTCGAAAGCCCGCTCGGTGCCCGAGTTTCTGCGCCTGCGCTTTGACGAGAAGACACGCGCGCTTAATGCCTGCTCGTTCGCGGTAATGACCGTATTCAGCTCCGGGATTTCGATGTATGCCATGGCCCGGCTGATCCAGACACTGCACGTTTTCGACGGCCTCTTCGCCGCCATGGGTCGGCCGGCAGGGGACATCTTCACGTTTTCGATTGTGCTGTCCGCGATCATCGTGCTGGGGTACATCTTCCTGGGCGGGCTGACCAGCGCGATCTACAACGAGGTACTGCAATTCTTCCTCATCATTGCGGGATTTCTGCCCCTGGTGCTGCTGGGACTGAGGAACGTCGGCGGTTGGGCAGGACTGAAGGCCGCGCTGCCGGTGGCGTACATGCACCAGTGGAAAGGCGTTATGCATGCCAATACCAATCCCATGGGCATTGAGGTTTTCGGTTTGGCCATGGGGCTGGGATTTGTGCTCGGGTCGGGCTACTGGTGCACGGACTTCCTGGTGATCCAGACCGCGATGGCTTCAAAGGATATGGACTCGGCGCGCCGTGTTCCGCTGATTGCGGCCATTCCGAAGATGTTGTTTCCATTCCTGGTGATTCTGCCTGGCCTGCTGGCCATCGCATTGCCTACGCCGCACACGGTCGAGACGGTAACGAGGAATGCGGATGGTTCGATCATTCATAACATCCAGGTGGTCTCGCTGCAGGTGGAGCAGGGCAAGGGCATTGTGCCGGCGAAGATCAATCCCGTGACCGGCCAACCCATGCTGACGGCGAGCGGACAGCCATTGCTGGACTATGACATGGCCACGCCCAACATGCTGCTGCACTATTTTCCGACCGGCATTCTCGGGCTGGGACTGACGGCGCTGCTGGCCAGCTTCATGAGCGGCATGGCGGGCAACGTGACCGCGTTCAACACCGTTTTTACGTACGACCTCTACCAGTCCTACATTCACAAGGGTGCCAGCGACCGGCACTACCTTGCCGTGGGCCGATGGGCTACCGTGGGCGGCATCCTGCTGTCGATCGCCACAGCCTACGCGGCGATCAACTTCAACAACATCATGGACACGCTGCAGCTGGTGTTCTCGTTTGTGAACGCACCGTTGTTTGCGACGTTCCTGCTGGGGATGTTCTGGAAGCGGGCGACGGGGCACGGCGCCTTTGCAGGATTGATCTCGGGCACTCTCACAGCCTTGCTGCACCACGGGCTCACGCTGCCGATCGAAGCCCATCCCGGAATCCATGGCGGCTGGATCACCGTCGTGCATCACTATCCGAGCGACATGGCGCAGAATTTCTGGGGAGCCATCTTCGCCTTCAGCGTCAACTTCCTGGTGACCGTCGTGGTGAGCCTGGCGACCAAGCCCAAGCCGGAGTCGGAACTGGTGGGCCTGGTCCATTCGCTGACGCCGAAGCCCCCGCAGCATCACCTGGCATGGTGGCAAAAGCCGGAGACGTTGGGCATCGCGATTCTGATCTGCGCCATCGCGCTCAATATTTTCTTTGCCTGAGGAGGAGAACCGATGAGTCTCGATCTACGCATTCCGATGGGACTGATGTTCACGCTGGTCGGAATTATCCTCGTGGCATTCGGATTTGCGACGAATGGCAATACAGAACTGTACGCGCGCAGCCTGGGCATCAACGCGAATTTATGGTGGGGACTGGTGCTGCTGATTTTCGGACTGACCATGTTCCTGATGGGACGCCGCGGGCAGAAGAAATTAGCGAATCTGCCGCCGCCTGAGCCAGGTACGACGGAGGTTCGTCGCGGACACTGAAAAGCAGGGATCAGGGATCAGGGATCAGGGATCAGCTGACGGGCTTTACAACGTATGTTTCACAGGTGGCTCGAGGCATGAGAAGCTCGTTGAAACACAATTCTTAGAGGCTCGAAGACTACTCGAGGTATTTCGCCACGCGCGACGGCACGTCGGAGGCTGTCCCCTGATCCCTGTTACTGACCACTCACGCGAAACCGCATGTTCTGATAATCGAATGTGTAGCCGCGCAGCTGGTCGAGCGCATCCACGCCCAGCACGCCATACACATCGTCCAGCGCCGCCGAGCCCACCGGCTGCGTGAGCACCTGGATGAAGTGCACGTCCACCTTCGACGATCCGAAGCGGAGGGGAAGAGTTTCCGCCATGTATGCGGGCTGAGGAGGAAACGGGCGCGCACTCGGTATTGTGAACAATGCTGATTTCTGTCCTGCGAACTCCACCGCGTGCTCGTCGAAGTAGCGGGAAGTGAAGTAGGTCTGCTGGCCAGCCGCGTCTAACGCGAACATCTGCTCATTCGGCGCCAGGCCGAGGGCAACGATAATCTGGTCGCCATCGAGGAAGAACCGCGCCCCATCGTAGTTCGGCGCCGGCTTGTCCTGCGCTTTAATTTGCCGCACGGGCTCGAGCTCTATGGTTGCGTTATCGCTGATGGCCAGGCTGCTCAGCGCCGATAGCGCCGGGTAGCCGAGCACTCCCTGCACCTGGTAGCGCGATTGCGCAAAGCTGTAATCGGCGTCGTCGAACACGAATGCCGTCATGTTGTGAAACGTGAGCCGCCCGCCGATAGTGAATCGCGGAATCACGGTGGAATGGACCTGCATGTCCTTTCCGGTAAGGGAATGAATGGTCGCGCTCTCTTCGGAGATTTTGAGGCCAACCTCGCGGGCCAGCGAGCGCGCGATCATATTGAATGGCGCGGTGGGATCGAGCATCCAGGTGTGGGGGCGCGCATCGACGAAAACCGGAATGTCGATGAGGCCCAGCGGATTTTTGCTTACCTGGAGCATGAACGAGTCGCAGGGATCGACGGTCATGGGCGGATTGGCCGCTGCCAGCGGCAAAAGCTTGAGGGGCATCTCGATCTCGTCCTGCTCATCGCGGCTCAGCGAGCCTTGCAGCCGGCTTTCGAGGGCCTGGTATTGCGTGGCTGCTTTGGAGAAGTCTCCGTCGCGGAGATAGTCCTCGGCCAGCGCCTTGCGCAGAAGCTTTTCGTGCACCGGATCGCCGCTGGCAGCCACCTTGTCGACCAGCGGCTCCAGTAACTGAATTGATTCCTTTGGATTGTTGTTGCGATTGGCCAGGATGCCGCGGTAGAGCTGCGCCTGCTCCGGGGGGAGTTGATCGAGTTCAGACTGGACGCGAAAAAACTGGTGATCCGCGAGCAGATTCTGTACGCGCACTTCGGCGGTGATGCCGCTGCTCGATCCGGTGTGGACTTGCGCGCCGGCGCCGGGCTGCTGTTGCGGCGATTGCGGGGGCGGAGCCTGCTGCGCTGCGAGGGAAGACGCCACGACGATGGCTGCCCAAGCCGCACCTCGTGATGTTCCCCTGTGAACTGCGCCCATTCTTAAACGAAGGGTAGCAGATTGGAGGAGTGATTTGGCGGCCGTTCACTGCTTTGAAACGCTGTTGATGATTGCCCGGTAAACTGGAAGCAGCCAGAGATGAAGCGCAAGACGATTGAACATTACGAAATTGTCCGCCGGCTGGGCGCCGGAGGCAGCGGGGTGGTCTACCTGGCCAACGACACGCTGCTGCAGCGCCCGGTGGTGTTGAAGATCCTGCGTGCGGGCGTGATGTCGGCCGAGCAACTGCGTTCGACGGTTTTGCGCGAGGCGCGGCTGGCATCGGCCATCGAGCATCCCAACGTCTGCGCGTATTTACGAGGTTGGGGAGAGCCGCGACGGCGGCTATATCGTCATGCAGTACGTGCCTGGCCAGTCGCTCGATCACCTGATTGCGCAAGGTCCTGCGAATCGTCAGTTGGTGCTGTCGGTGGGCATCCAGGTGGCGGATGGATTGCAGGCCGCGCACGCGCTGGGCATCTTCCACCGCGATCTGAAGCCGCAGAACGTGATGCTTACCGACGGGGGGCTGGCGAAGATCCTGGACTTTGGACTGGCGCGGCGGCTGCCTCCGGAAGATGCAAACTTCGACCCGTCGAAGCCTGCGCTGGCCAAGGATGCGTCCGTGGCGGCGACCTACACGGCGCGGGGCGGAACGATCCGCTACATGGCGCCGGAGCAATTCGTGACCGGGCAGTCGAGCGTGCAGTCGGACGTATGGGCGCTGGGCGTGATTCTCTATGAACTGGTGAGCGGGCGCCACCCGTTCTCCCGGCCCGATGCGGAAGATTTTCAGGCGATCCGCGCCATCCAGTTCTCCGATCCTCCCGATTTGAGCGCGATCGGTGCCCGGCGTTTCCGCCGAGTTGAAGAGCGTGATTGCGATGTGCCTGGAGAAGAATCCGGCAGCGCGCTACACCTCGGCGGCCGAGGTGCGCGAGGCGCTCAAGACCATCATGAAGGCGGAGCAGATCGAGACCGGCAGCATTCCGGGGGACGCAGCCGCGAATCTGCCCACCACCGGACCGGAGGCAGAGAAGCGCGCCACGGGATTTCTGTCGATGCTCGCGGAACGATTTCGCGAGTCGACTCCGGATCGCGCGCAGCAGAACTCGCTGGTGGTTCTGCCCTTCACTAACCTGGGCGCGAAGGAAGTTGCGCCGATGTACGGATTCGCGCTGGCCGATGCGCTGGCGGCGCGGCTGGCGAGGATCCCAACCCTCGTGGTGCGGCCATCGAGCACGCTGATGTCGCTGCCGATTGCCCAGATGGACCCGCTGTCGGTGGGTCAAAAGCTGGTGGTTTCCTACGTGCTCGCGGGCAGCTTTCTGCGCTCCGAGCAGGGATTCGATTTGAACTGGCAGTTGCTCGACGTGGTTTCACAGCGGGTGCGCTCGGGTGGCGCGATCCGCGTGGCGTCGCTGGATCTGATTGCGGTGCAGACGGAAATATCGAATGAAGTTTTCGCGGCGTTGCACGGGTTGAGCGCGGCGGATTCGATCGAGGCGGGGCAGGCAGATGCTCCCCGCAGTGGGCCGCGCAGTGGATCGCTCACCGGGCCAGTCAGCGAAGAGTATCTGCAGGCGCGGGCCCTCCTGAGTTCCTTCATGTTTCGGACCGGAGCGCGCCCCGACCTCGATCGCGCGCACGCGCTGTTTTCGAGCGTGACCGAGAAGAATCCGGGATTCGCGCAGGCGTGGAGCGGCCTGGGCATCGCCGAACTGCAATATGCGCGCAATGGATTTGGCGGGCAGATTCACGTGATCCGCGCCCGGCGGGCTTTCGACGAGGCGCTGAAGCTCGATCCGGCATCGACGGAGGCCAACCTCTATCGCATCTACATGCTGCTGGGGCGCGGCGAGAAGGAGTCGGCGCGGCATGGCATTTCGAACATGCTGACGGTTTCGTCGAATGACTGGAATGTGCACATGGTGGCGGGGCTGGCGCTGCGCGGCGACGGCATGTACGACGAAGCGCTGATCCAGTTCAATCGCGCGCTCAAATTGAACCCGGCCAATGCGGCGATTCTCTATAACCACCGGGCGCGGGTGTATCAGTACCAGAACCAGCTCGAACTGGCCGGAGACGAACTGGCAAAGGGCCTGGCGCTGGAGCCGCGGCATCCCTTGCTGCGCACGTCGTCGGGGTATCAGCAGATGCGCATGGGCAACCTGGCCGCGGCGATCGAAATACTTGAAAGCGTGATTCGCGACGATGAGTTGATGCGCATCGCGGTGCCTACGCTGGCGCTGTGTTACGTGCAGGCGGGCGATCGAGCGCGGGGAACGGAGCTGTTGAAAGACGATACGCTGACGGCAGCCGAGGCCGACAGCGAAATGGCGTATCGGCTGGCGACCTACTTCGCGGTGGAAGGCGACTCCACCGAAGCGCTGCACTGGCTGCGGCGCGCGATCTACCTGGGCAACGAAAATTATCCCTGGTTTCAAAAAAATCCGGCGTGGAACAACCTGCGCACCAACGCGGATTTCGAGCGAATCCTCGAGGACTTGAAAAAGGCCTGGCGCAAGAACCAGCGGACCTGGAAGCGGCTGCTGGAGCAGGTGCCGGCGGATGGGGAGTAGGCGCGTTAGCAATGAAAGGCAGAGCCAGTCGGACGAGTATCTTCGGGAGCTGATTTAAGGCTTGGCCTCGATCGGTTTTCCTTTGCCGATGTCGGCGGGGAATAGCGGCGCCGGAGCACCTTTTCCAAGTCCAATCTTGCTGTGCAGCATCTCGTTGAAAAACGAAATGTCATTTGACTCGATCACGATCGAAACCAGATTCCCATTCCAAACAACCGCAGCGGAGCCGACCCAGCGGGATTTCGGAGAAGGTACAGAAGGAGCCGCGGAATCGTTCGCCGGTGAAACGCTCTCCCCGGCCGCGAAATGGACGCGCGTGTTGTTGATTTCGTACCAGATGGGCTGATCAATCGGGTGCAGGTCGCGGTCCTGGGCCAGGGCCGTCGACATGGCCGTTGCCATATTCTCCAACTGGTCGCGATACGCAGCGGGCATGCAATCCACACCGATGCGCGAAATCAGAATCTTCCCGGTAATGGCGGATTGAACATTCTTGGGATCAGCCTCGCGAAGGGCGTAGAAGGCCTTATCCGTGCATTCATTGGTCTTGCGATCTTCTGGCTTTGCGTTCGGGGGCAGTCTGGCGTCAAGAGCGTCGTGTTGTTCCTTGAGGCTGGGAAGCGTTTGCGCGACCAGGCTGACTGGGTAAGCAAAACTCAAGTCGAGAAGGTCGCTGTGAAAGAGCGCGGACGAAGCGGGCTTGGTCGTAGGAGTTGGGGAGGCGTGAGCCTGAGATGGAACTGGGGCCTGACAGTACCCGATAGAAACTGACCCGAACAGCAAGGCAATCAGCAAGCGACTCTGTGTCATAAGCGGCGCAAACCCCTATCCAGCTTAATTCGGTTTTGGGGTTGGCTCCTTGTCCATCCTCCCGCAAAGTGCGGAAGGATGGCCGAAGAAGACTCCGCCGGATTCAGAGATGTTACTTCAGGCTCACCGTCGCTTTCAGCGGCAGCTTGTCGCTGGAGCCGCCCACCATGATGGTGTAGTCGCCAGGAACGAGGGTCCAGCCGTCTTTCTGCTCGTCGAAGATCGACAGGTACTTGGGATCGACGTCGATGCTCACGGTCTGCTTGGCCTTGGGCTCGAGCTTGACCTTGGCGAAGCCGATGAGGCGCTTGGGCGGTTCCTGTGCGCTGGCCGGGAGCGCCGCGTAGACTTCGGCGATCTCCGCGCCAGCGCGGGCGCCGGTGTTGGTCACGGTGAAAGTCACCTTGACCGTATCGCCCGGGGTGACGGTCAGGCCGGAATAGCTGTAGGTGGTGTAGGAAAGGCCGAAACCGAACGGAAACAGCACTGGCTTGCTCTCGGCGTCGTACCACTTGTAGCCAACCTTCAGGCCTTCGTCGTAGGCGACCGGGAAGGGCGGCAGGCCCTTGGCCCACTGCTCGGGCGAAGCCGGCCCGTTGAAGTGGGACGACTCCGGCGGCGGCATGGTCACCGTCGGATGGGGCAGATCGGATTCGCTCTTCGGGAAAGTATTGGGAAGTTTGCCGCTGGGGTTCACGGTGCCGAACAGGATGTTGCCGAGAGCATCGGCGCCGTCGCTGCCGCTGAACCAGGCTTCGAGAATAGCCGCAGGAGCATCGACCCAGGGCATCGTGACGGGAGAGCCGGATTCGACCACGACGATGGTATGCGGGTTGGCCGCGGCCACGGCGGCGATCACGGCGTTCTGGTCGACGTCCGGATCGTCTTTCTGACCGTGTTGCTTATAAGGCGGGAGCGAGAGCGAGGGCAGGTCCATGCTTTCGCTTTCCCACTGGTAGCCGAAGACGATGGCCACGTCGGCGCCTTTGGCAGCCGCGGCTGCGGCGGCTGGATCAAAGCCGGGATCATATTTCACCGTGGCTTTGGGCGCTCGGGCCTGGATGGCTTTGAGCGGCGAGGTTGGAAACCATATCTGTTCCATCCAGTGCGTGGCGCCCTTCCCCGGAGCCATGATGGCGTTTCCGCCCATAGGATCGACCTGGGCGGAACCGCCGCCGGAGATCATGCCCACATCGGAGTGTGCGCCAATGACGGCGATGGTGCGGACCTTGGCGGAATCGAGAGGGCAGGGCCGAGCGGTTGTTCTTGAGCAGGACGATGCCCCCTTCCTCGATCTTGCGCGCGGTCTCAAAGCCGGCAAAGGGGTCGACAACGAAGCGCTGGCGGGGATGGTCGATCACGCCGGCGGCGAACATGGAGCGCAGAATGCGGTGCACGTGCTCGTCAAGTTCGGTGGTGGGGATGGTGCCCGCATCGACGGCTGCCTTGTACTTGTCGCCGAACCAGAAGCGGCCCGGTTGCTCATGATCGAGGCCGGCGGCGGAAGCTTTTTCGGTGGAGTGGGTGCCGCCCCAGTCCGACAGGACGAAGCCGGGGAACTTCCAGTCCTTTTTAAGCACGTCAGTGAGCAGCCATTTGTTTTCGCAGGCAAAGTCGCCGTTGACGCGGTTGTAAGAGCACATGACGGCGGCAGGATGCCCTTTGGAGACGCCGATCTCGAAGGCCAGCAGGTCACTCTCCCGCGCGGCGCGCTTGGAGATGGAGATGTCGACGGCATTGCGGCCGCTTTCCTGGTCGTTCATGGCGTAGTGCTTGATGTCGCCGATCACGTATGCGGACTGGGTGCCTTCGATCAGTTTGGCAACCAGCGTTCCGGCCAGGACCGGATCTTCACCCAGGTATTCAAAAGTGCGGCCGTTGCGCGGCTCGCGGGTGAGATTCGTGCCCCCGCCGAGGGACATGTTGTAGCCCTGGGCGCGGAGTTCGTTGCCGATGAGCGCGCCGTATTCGTAGGCCGCATCGACGTCCCAGCTGGCGGCGGCAGCCACGTTGGCGGGGAGAGCTGTCGCGTAACGTCCGTTGACTCCGCTGGAGCGCACGCCGTAGGCCGCGTCGCTCATATCGATGCCGGGAATGCCGAGGCGGGGCACGCCGACGGCATAGCCGACGCCGCGGTTAGAGGCGGCGTTTTCGGGGGTGACGGGCTCGTCCGTGGGCATGCCTACGCCATGCAGCAGGGCGACCTTTTCGTCCAGCGTCATTTCCTTGAGCACCAGGTCGGCGCGCTCGTCGGGCGACAGGCTGGTATTCATCCAGGGACCGGTGGGCGGAGGCGGCGCCTGGGGGCGCTGGGCGAAGGTGTTCTGGCCAAAAAACGTGGCAAGCGCCAGACTGAGAATCGGAATCCATGTTGGAATTCCGGTCCGGCGGCAAAAATGTTTCATGGTGTTCCCCCTTAAGTAAAACGTTTGTGTGAGCCGCTCCAATACTAACAACCGGGCGCTATCGTTGGGCAAGGTCGACTTTGCTGGCCGGAACGCCTGAGTCCAGCGTTTTACCATGAAGTGACAGCGAATCATAAGGGAGCGGGACAAAGCATGGCTGCACTGATCGATGCGATTGATATCAAGCGGAAGATGTATTTTGAGCTGGAGAACGTGCCCTACTACTGCCTGGACGTGGAAGTGTCGACGCCCACGGCGCGCGGCGGACAGACGCTGGTGCGGCTGAAGATGCGCAACCTGCTGACCCGGGCGGTTTTCGACAAGACGTTCAAGGCCAGCGACAAGTTCAAGGAGCCCGACCTCGAGACGGTGGAGGCTTCGTATCTCTACAGCGACGCGGATGGATCGTATTTCCTCGATCAGTCCAGCTTTGAGACCCTGACGCTGGCGGCGGACAAGCTGGGCGACGCGCTGGATTTCCTCGTGGAGGGCGCCATCATTCAGCTCGATAAATACAACGGCAATCCGATCGGGCTCCAGTTGCCCATACAGGTCGAATTAAAAGTGGAGTACACCGAGCCGGGGGTACGCGGCGATACGGCCAGCGGCGGCGTGACCAAGCCTGCGAAGCTGGAGACGGGGCTCGAGATCAAGGTGCCGTTCTTCGTGAAGACGGGCGAAAAGGTGAAGGTCTACACCGAGACGCGGGAGTTTGCGGGCAGGGCATGAATGACGCCGTGCAGCGTCTGCCCGGCTCTTGACCGCCGGCCCCCCGGGCGCGCCTCGCTCCCTTGACGGCAAACGAGGCTCGCGTTCAGGCAGACCGACGTTCGACGTCTACCTGGGGCAGGTGATGCTGCCCGGCCCCCGTACCAGGGCGGTCGCGTCGCATGTCACGATTGAGAAGGCATCATTCGCCAGGTAGGTCAAATGCGATCCGAACGATAGCCGGATATCCGGATTGTTGGTGACAATCGATGCTGGTTACGTTGGCCACCGGGATGGTTTGTCCGAAGCTCACCGAACTGCCATCATCGGCGGCGATGCCGGCCAACCCGTTCTGCTGGTCTAACACGGCTGCGAAGTTGTCAACGATCAAGCGAGAGCCGGTCAGCAGTTCAATGCCGTTGCCCACGTTGCTCTGAGTGGTGAGCGCCGTGGTATTGGGGTTGCCGGAGAAATTGGGATTGTTGAAGACCGTCACCTCCGACCCCTGCTCAAGGTGCACCCCGTCCCCCAGATTTGCATTCGGAAGTCACCTGCGAGCCCGCATCGAGGTCGAGGCCCGCCTTGGAGTTCAGCGAAATTCCGTGTATCGCGTTCGAAACCGTCTCGATCGTTCCCCCAAAGTCCACCACGTGTGAGCCCGAGACGATGGTGATGCCGTCGCTGAAGTTCTGGTTGGCAATCAGGGTGGATTGACCATCGAGGAATCCCGAAGCATTGGTGCCAAGCTGAATGCCGAGCGTGTTCTGCGAGACAGTGAGGTGTGGCCGCGGTCAGCGTGAGGCTGGAGCCGTTGTTGACATCGATGCCGAAGACGGCGTTGCCGGTGATCGAGTAGGAGCCGGTGACGACCAGGGCCGAGGTGGCTTCAACGTCGATTCCAAAAAGGCCGTTGCCCTGGCTGGAGCCGCCGGTGACGGTGACGCTGGAGTTGGCCAGGACGCGACATGCCGGTCCGCGCGTTTCCGCGACGGTGTCGTTCTGCAGCAATACCTGGGCGCCGTTCTGCGCAACGATGCCATTGGCTCCGCCCGTGATGGAGAGGCCGGTGAGTGTCACGCGCTGGGCTCCGGTGATGGTGACGGCGTCCTTACCCGCTCCGTTGATGGAGGCGGCGCCGACCGCATTGAGCTGAATGCCATTGGTCGTGATGCTGACGGGACCGGTGCAGGCGCCCTTGATATTGATGAGGGTGTTGGGAAGGGCGTTGGCGACTGCGTTGGCGAGGGAATCGCCTCGGGTGCAGTTGAGGTTGAGGGTGAACTTCAACTGGCCGAAGGCCGGGGCGCCACGTCTGAGGGTGAGCAGGGAAATGCGCAAAGGCCGCGAAGGACCTGGTGCGGTTGTGCATTGTCGGTCTCCTTTAAGGGAAATGGGTACGAGCCCACGCAGCGGGGAAAGCCTTGGACAGCCATCTGCCTGGTTCGGTCGCCGGTGTTTTTTGGAGAATCACGGGGGCCGGCGAATTCCCTCTGCTCACATACGCGACATTCTTCGAGAAATCATGGCAAAACAAAAAGAATAATTTATGAATGAGTTGCGGATGGCCTTCGCCGCAGTCATTGGGGCGGTTTGATGCGCTCATACGGGTGGTAGACGGGCTCCCAGACGTAGGCCCGGAGCTGGTCGGGCAGGGTCGACGGGTCCAGATCGGAAATGCCATCGGAGATGGCTTGCCGCCCGACCGCTTCGGCTACCACCATGGCCACTCTGCGAGAATCGGCGATGGCCGGCAGAAGCGGGGCAGTCGGGTTCTCAAGCGTTGGTGACACCGAAGCCAGCGCCTTGGCAGCGGCCATCATCATGCCGTCGGTCACGCGGCTGGCGCGGCCCACCAGGATGCCGAGGGCGAGGCCGGGAAAGATGAAGGAATTGTTGATCTGGGAAATGCGGATGTTGCGGCCATTGATTTCGACCGGTGCGAAAGGGCTGCCTGTGCCGACCAGGGCGCGGCCGTCCGTCCAGCGGAGCAGGTCTTCGGGAGTGGCTTCGGCGACCGATGTCGGATTGGAGAGCGGGAAGATGACGGGGCGCGGCGTATGGCGCGTCATCTCGCGGACGATTTCCTCGGTGAATGCACCGGCCTGGGCCGAGACTCCGACCAAAACTGTGATGCCCGGCGTTGCGAACGGTGTCGAGCAGGGAAATCGGCCCCGGCTTGGACAAGGCCCAGCCGGCAACGTCCGCCTTGCTGCGGGCGAGGGGCATCTGGCTGGCGCGCAGGCCGGGCTCGCCTTCGACGAGCAGGCCGTGGCGGTTGAATGCGTAGATCCGCTGCCGGGCCTCGGCTTCTGACAGGCCCTGCTCTTTCATGGCGGCGATGACCAGGGCGATGATTCCCACGCCCGCCGAGCCGGAGCCGAACATGGCGATGCGCTGGTCCCGGAGGGGAATGCCGGTAGCATGCACGGCGGCGAACAAGGCGCCGGTAGTGACTGCCGCGGTGCCCTGGATGTCGTCGTTAAAAGTGCAGAGGCGGTCGCGGTACCGATCCAGGAGGCGCAGGGCGTTTTCTCCGGCAAAATCTTCCCATTGCAGCAGGATGTGCGGCCAGCGGCGCTGGACTGCGGTGACGAAGGCCTCGATGAAGTCGTCGTATTCCTGGCCCCGGACTCGCGCGTGCTGCCAGCCGATGTAGATGGGGCTGTGGAGCAGGGCCTGGTTGTCGGTGCCAACGTCGAGCAGGATGGGAAGGCAGTGATGAGGCGGGATGCCGCCGAGAGCGGTGTAAAGCGCCATTTTGCCGATGGGGATGCCCATGCCGCCGGCGCCCTGGTCGCCGAGGCCCAGGATGCGTTCACCATCGCTGACAACGATGCAGCGAATCTCGTCATAGCGGGGATCGGCCAGCATCTGGTCGATCAGGCCGCGATTGGGATAGCTGATAAACAAGCCGCGGGGTTTGCGCCAGATCTCGGAAAACCGCTGGCACCCCTCCCCGACCGCGGGGGTGTAGACGATGGGCAACAGCTCTTCGGTGTTGTGCTTGATGAGGGAGTAGAAGAGGGTTTCGTCGCTGTCCTGCAGATCGCGCATCAAGGTGTACTTGGCAAACGACGTGGGCTGATTGTCGAGGGCCTTCTTGCGGCGTTCGCGCTGGTCTTCGAGCGTGCCGATGTGGGGCGGCAGCAGGCCGTGAAGCCCAAAGGTGTTTCGTTCTTCCTCCGTGAAGGCGGTGCCCTTGTTCAGCGCGGGATGCAGCAGCAGGTCATAGCCGGAGAGTTGAGTGCGGATGACGGTTCGCTCGGGGGAAGAGCTCGGGATTTCGTCAGGCACGGGGTCGATCTCCTTGAAGCAGTGCGGCGAAAGCCTTTCCATGGTACTCCGGGCAGGCCGATGAGCGACCGGGAAGTGCCAGTCCGAATCGTGATGGCTCAGGTGAAGGTGATCAGGACCACTTCCGCATGAGCCCCGACCCGCATCGGGGGCCCCCATGTGCCGGCGCCGCTCGAGGTCAGCACCTGCAGTTTGCCGAAGCGCTGCAGTCCATAGGTGAATTCTCCATAAGCCCATCGGGCAAACAGGGTAAAGGGGAAGATCTGTCCTCCGTGGGTATGGCCGGAGAGTTGCAGGCTCACGCCGGTTTGCTCAACGATCGGGAGGCGATGCGGCACATGGTTGAGAAGCACGCTGGCCGGGCCGGAGTCCAGGTGCAGGCTCTCAAGAAATGCGCGCAGGTGGGCGGGATAGCTTGAATCTGCGTAGGAGACGCCGATCACCTGGAGGTCATCCACGAGGACCCGTTCGTTGTGCAGTACACGGATCCCTCCTTTGCGTGAGAGCCGCGGTATATCCGGCTGCATCGCCGAAGTCTTCGTGATTGCCGCCGCAGAAGTAGCGCCCGAAGGGTGGGGCCAGATCGAACAATGGGGACGCGAGACGTTCCGGGTCGGCCTTGGAGCCGTCGAAGAGGTCACCGGCGAGGAAGATGATGGAGGGGTTGAGTCGCCGCGCGATATCCGCGATGCGGCGCGAAAACCCGCTCTGGTTGACGTTTCCCAGGTGAAGGTCTGTGACCAGCAGCGCGGTGCGACCCCGCCAGGCGGGAGGCAGATTGGGCAGGACTTACCGGGGTGCGGCGCACGCGAATGCGCCGCGCATTGATGAAACCGTAGAGGCTGACCAGCAGTGCCGTGCCGAACAGCACGGTCCCGATCCAGGGCCTTGCCGTGACGGCTGCGCGCGGCGCCGCAAGGTCAAGCAGGAAGGCCGCGATCCAGCACAGGCAGGCGGCCCAGAACAGGAAGTTCAGGATTCCAAGCCAGACCGCGGCGATCTTGTAGGTCAGAGAGACAAAAATGTTGGAATAGCGATAGCCAAGCACCGCAGCGATGATGAAGCTGATTGAAAGCAGGAACAATGCTCCGCGCAGGTACTCGAGGCCGACCGGGGTCATGGGCAAAAAGGGAGGCCAGAACGAGACCAGCGTGTGGTAGATGAACCAATGGCCAGAGACCAAAATGACCTGGAGGAACGCAATCGGCGAAAACTGCCCAGGCTCTCAAATCGAATCTCCTTGAAACACTACTTTAGCCGGTGAATGTATCAGCATTGTTGCAGGGCTTCGCCGAGGCGAGCCGAAAACGCGGACCCATGAAAGAATCATTTTAATGTCGTGGGTGCGCAACAACTCGCTGGGCATTTACATCGCCGTGCCCTTTTGCCGGTCCAAGTGCACGTATTGCAATTTTGCCTCTGGCGTTTATTCCGCCGGCGAACACGAGCGTTACGTTCGACCGTCTCATAGACGATCTGACGGGCGCCGGGGCGTGGGCGTCGCGGATGGGCGTGGCATTTGCCGCAGACGGTGGATACGGTGTACCTGGGCGGCGGAACGCCCACGCTGCTTGCGCCGGAGCTGATCCGGCGGCTGTTCGGAGTACTTCGTACCGTCTTTGACGTTGACAAGCGGTGCTGAAATCACGGTGGAGTGCGCCCCGGGACAGCTTCCTGATGCGACCCTCGACGCTTTGGCAGAAAGCGGCGTGAAACGGGTGAGCCTGGGAGTGCAGTCGTTCATCGACCAGGAAGCGCGCGAGACCGGGCGGCTGCACAACCGGGCCATGGTGATGGAGGATTTGCGGCGGCTGCGCGCGGCGGGCATTGACAACCTGAATGTCGATCTTATTGCCGGCTTGCCGGGGCAGACCTTCGCGTCGTGGGAGGAATCGCTCGATGTGCTGATCGACAGCGGGGTCCCGCATGCCAGCATTTACATGCTGGAGGTGGACGAGGATTCGCGGCTGGGACGGGAGATGCTGAGCGGGGGAGCCCGATATCATGCGGGGCTGGTGCCGACCGACGATGCCATCGCGCGGATGTATGAGACGGCCATCGAGCGGCTGGAGTCCGCAGGGCTGGCGCAATACGAGATATCGAATTTCGGACGGCCCGGTTTCGCGTCGCGGCACAATCTTCGCTACTGGAAGCGGCGGCCTTACCTGGGTCTTGGGCTCGACGCATCTTCAGCACTAGCTTGCATGCAGCAGACTTCGGAGCGATTTTGTGGTCAGGGCAAAGACGACCGACGATTTGAAGGCTTACCTCGATGGCGGCGAAGAGGCGGAGACAGCACGGCTCTCGCGCGATCAACAGCATGAGGAGGCGTGGTTCCTGGGCTTGCGGCTGAATGCGGGCGTGGAGGTTGCTGAACTGGTGGAGGAATTCGGGCGCGATATGGTGCGTCCGGCTCTCGACGTGGCCGCTCGCCTGGAGGCCGATGGGCTGCTGGTGTCGGACGGCAAGAAGATACGCCTGACGGGACGGGGAAGACTGCTGTCGAACGACGTATTTCAGGAGTTTCTGGGGCTGGAGGCGGTCGAGAGCGCGAGCCGGGTAGTGACGAATTAGCAGGCTACCGGGCGAGCAGGTTGTCTTCGCCGGCGAGGGAGAAAAAGGCGCTGGTTCCGTCATGAGACAATCGCCGGCGCATTGGATGGAATCGGGGCCGGCTTCTTTCGCGATCTGTAGAGCTTTTGCGGCTTCACGAAGGACGACGATCGGAGAGCGACCCAGACTGGCGGCGATTCCAAAGCAGGCCGACACCCGGATGGGCTGGCCCGCCCAAGAGAAAGGCGCCGAGAAGACTTCGAGGCGAATGCGTTCCGCGAGCATGACGGCGTTCACGGGGCTGCATCCGGGTAGACCAAGCACGAATTCCTCATTGCCGGTGCGGCCGAACAGGTCGTAGCTGCGCAAGAGTCGCTGAACGCGCCCCACCATTTCGAGCCTCAAGTCATCGCGGGCGATCGTGCCCAGCCGTGGGTGCCACTGCGTCGAATCCTGGATCTCGAACAGGAGCAGGCACAGCGAAGTTTTCATGCGCTGAACGCGATCAGTCTCACGAAACAGCATGGACACGAGCGCAGGCTGATTGTAGAGTCCGGTGATCGGGTCGGTCTGCGACGGAAGCGTCGCGGCTTCCCGCAGTTGTTCCATTTCGCGGGTGCGGCGAAACGCACGCATCACCGAATCGAGCCGCAGGCGCCAGTAAGACGACGGGGCGGTCCTGGGAATGAGATCGTCGATCACGCCTTCGGCGAGACGATCCATGCACTCCGCGGAGACGTTGTCTGAAATCAGGACAATCGGAAATCTGCGCCCAGGTTTCTCGGTTCGCACGCATGCCAGCAGTTGGCTTATTCCCATGCCGGGCAGATCCGAGATCAAGCAGAACCAGCGACGGCGGCTCGCGTCCGTTCATCACCAGAAGAGCTCTCTCCGACGTTGTTTCCACGCTCAACCGGGCGCCACAGGCAAGGAGAACCGGCTCGAGGTCGGCAGCGAGAGCCGGCGAATTGGACCCGAGGAGAAACGTGGACCGGAAAGCGGCGAGCATCTGCAGAAGTCCTCGTACCAGATGCATCGGCGACGATTAGAAGAATCTTAGAAATTCGGGCGGAATTGTGAGGCGGTTGTAATGACTCTTTGGTGGGAAGTCTCGATCACGGTCGTAACGGATGCGAAGGATTCCAATACGATCGCTTAGTCGACGAAATCCACCAACGGCGCAATGGGGATGATGCCACGCTCGTGGCCCAGGTCGAGCAGCTTGCGAATGGCCTTGCGGCCGTCGGCGCCGTAGTCGAGGGTGCGATCGTTCACATACATGCTCACGAAGCGGTTGGCCAGCGAGGTGTCAAGATCGCGGGCAAACTGCATGGCGTATTCGAGAGCCTGCTCGCGGTGATCGAGCGCGTGCTGGATGCTGTCGCGCAGGGCCTTGGAGATGATGCGGTGCGACTCGGCGCCGAGCGAGCGGCGGATCGCGTTGCCGCCCAGGGGAAGCACCAGGCCCGTGGTCTCGCGCCACCAGACTCCGAGATCGAGCACGCGATAGAGGCCGCTGGAGGAATAGGTGAGCTGGCCCTCGTGAATGATGAGGCCGGCGTCATATTTGCCGGCGAGAATTTCGGGGATGATTTTGTCGAAGGGAACGACTTCGGTTTCGATCGCCGGGTTGTACACCTTGAGGGCCAGGTAGGCAGTGGTGAGCGTACCGGGAACGGCAACGCGAATCTTGTTCAGGTCTTCGGTCGCGAGCCGCCGGCTGGAGACAATCATGGGACCGTAACCCTCGCCCACACTTCCGCCGCAGCCCATGAGCGTGTAATTGTCCTGAACATACGGATAGGCGTGAAAGCTGATGGCCGACACGTCGAAGAAGGCTTCCTCGCGGGCGCGGCGGTTCAGGGTTTCGATATCGCAAAGCGTGTGCGAGAACCGGTACCCGGGCACGCGAATTTTGTTGGTCGCCAACCCGTAGAACATGAAGGCGTCGTCGGAGTCGGGACTGTGAGCGATAGAGATTTCGCGAATGGGGATAGAGACGGCCGGTTCGGTTTGCTGGGTGCTCACGGAGTGCGGTGGTCCTTTCGACACAAGACTAGTTTGCCGGCGAAGACGGAGGGTTGCGATGGCGCAAACGCTGCCACCCTGTAGCCAATGCGGCCGCGGCGACGACCTTCAGGGCGTCCCCGGGTAAAAAGGGAAGAAACGACTGCGTTAGAACCAGGGGCAGCGAAGCGTGGGTAAGGGCTCCCAGCCAGAGTGCGCCGCCGAAGAGAATGACAAGGTTTCCAGCTGCCGCGCTGGCCAAAGCCCAGGAGAAACTGCGACTGCGAAGCCGAAAAAGAAACGAAATGAGCATTGCAGCCAGCGGATATGCGAGGAGGTATCCGCCCGTCGGGCCGAACAGGTGCGCCAGGCCGGGCGCGCTTGCCGGCCCCGGAGAGAACACGGGAAGGCCGATCGCGCCCTCGCCCAGGTAAGCGAGCAGAGAGGCAGCAGCCAGACGCGGAGACAGCAGCAATCCCAGGAGCAGCACCGCAAAGGGCTGGAGCGTCAATGGCACTGGAGTGAAGTAGAGGGGTAGCGCCACATGCGCACAAGCCGCGACGAAGACGCTTGCTGCGAGAACGATTCCCGCGCCGCGCAACCAGGTGGACGGCGCAACAAGCGGTACTCCTGCAGCCGGGACGCGACTAACGGTCGTGCTGGATTCAGTGGTCATGGCGCTTCCTCCGTTTCAATGTCGCTCTCCTCGTGGGCGGCCGCGCCAGAAGGAGGGCCGACCCCGGTGCCGCGCGATTTTGCGTGCTGACGCCAGATGTGCCACGCCATTCCTCCGGACACGAGGACAAGAGCACCGACGGAGGCAATCATGACAATCAGCAACCAGCGCATGGGGCATCGACACGCTTCTCCAATTGGTGAGGCCCAGTGGCCGCGGCGACGGAGCAGTCTCATGATTGCCGGAGCAATTAGCGATCGAGCTCCAGTCGTTCAAAAGCCGTCTGAGGGTGGTGGTTTCAGGCCGTAACCATTGGCAAACCGCTGAAGCCAAGAATACCAGACGGCAGCCCCGGGCCGGGGTGCGTGTGCGGACCTTGAAACGCGATGTGACGATCGGTCGCGATGGAGCAACGAGTCAGTCTTCAGGCGCTGAGGCTTTGGCGGGTGGCCCGTTCTCAACACTCGCGAGGCTACCGAGCATCCAGTCGAGATAGGCGCGGCTGCCGGCTTCGACGGGAAGCACCAGGAACTCCGGGACCTCGTAGCTGTGCAATTGGCGCAGGCGGGTTTCGAGTGAGGCCAGCTGGTCGACCCCCGTCTTCAGAAGGAGCATGGTTTCGCTCGAGGATTCGATATTGCCTTTCCAGCGATAGATCGACTCGACGGCGGGAATCATTGTGGCGCACGCGGCGAGCTGCTCCTCCACGAGCGTGCGGCCCAGCATGCGTGCCTCTTCTGGACTGGCGGCGGTGGTGAGAACGATGCGGGCAGGGCAACTCTTTTCCGGCATGTACACTCCTTTCGTCAGTGTAGAAGCAGGCTCGGAATGCCTGACAGGTTGCGTCGTATTTTCAGTTTGAACGTTTAATACGGCAGTGCTTGCCAGTTTGGATCGGCTGATGCAGTATGTATTTTGCGGTTGGCGAGTCTGGAGAGGTATAAACAGGCTTGCGCACACAGGCGCATGGAGACGCATGAGCACAGTGATCAAGTTTGGCACTTCGGGGTGGAGGGCCATTGTGGCCGACGAGTTCACGGTGGCCAACATACGGTTGGCCGTAGCGGGAATCGCCGCCTATGTGAAGACACAGCCTGAGCCGCATCGCGTGCTGGTGGGTCGCGATCCAAGATTTTTGGGCGAGAGTTTTGTTGATATGGCGGCGCGGGTTCTGGCCGGCTCCGGCGTCACGCCGATTGTGATTCCCGATGCCGCGCCGACGCCCGCCATTGCTTATGCCGTGCGCGCGCTCAAGATTTTCGGGAGCCATCAACTTCACGGCCTCGCACAATCCGCCGGAGTACAACGGCATCAAGTTTTCCACCCACGACGGGGCCCCGGCGCTGCCCGAGGTGACCAAACAGATTGAGGCGGCGATCGACCGGATCATCGCCGCCGGAGGCAACAATCCCGAGTGCCGATCCGCCGCCGGGCGGATTTGAAACCGCGGACGTGAAGCCAGCCTTCCTGAAACGGCTGGCCGAGCTGGTCGACCTGCAGGCGATCGCGAAATCGGGGATCAAGGTGGTCTACGATCCGTTCTGGGGCGCGGGACGCGGCTACAGCTGCCATGTGCTGCGTGAGGCGGGCGTGGCGGTGGAAACGGTTCACGACTATCGCGACGTGCTGTTTGGCGGCCACGCTCCCGAACCCGACGACCATCTTCTTGGCCGCTGCCAAGGCGAAGATGAAAGAGATCGGCGCCCACATCGGCATCGCTACCGACGGCGACGCGGACCGCTTCGGCATCGTGGATGAGGATGGCACGTTCATCCAGCCCAACTACATCATCGCGCTGCTGTTCGATTACCTGGTGGAAACGCGCGGCTGGAAGAACGGCGTGGCCAAGAGCGTTGCGACCACCAACCTGATTAATGCACTGGCTGAATATCACAAGGTGCCTCTGTATGAAACGCCGGTGGGATTCAAATACATTGGCGAACTGATCATTGAAGACAAGATCGCAATCGGCGGCGAAGAATCGGCGGGACTCACGATCCGCGGCCATGTGCCTGAAAAGGACGGCATCATCGCCGGACTGCTGGTAACGGAGATGGTCGCCAGTCGCGGCAAGAGCCTGGGCGTGCAATTACGGGAATTGTTTGCCAAGGTTGGTTCCTATTACCCGGTTCGCGAGAACTTCCGCTTGACCCAGGAGCTGAAAGCCGCGTTCACTGAGAAATTGAAGGCCGATCCCACCGAGCTGAGCGGGCGCAAGGTTGTGAAAGTGGTGCGCACCGACGGGCTGAAGCTGATTCTGGACGACGGTTCGTGGGTCTGTTACCGGCTTTCGGGGACGGAGCCGGTGGTGCGGGCTTATACCGAAGCACGCAGCGAGAAGGACATGGAGTCGCTGCGGGTGGCGGCCGAAAAATTTGTCATGTCATAGAGAGATAATCGGGGTCACATGCGGGACGGCAATCTTGACGGGCAATCAAAATCGAACGGCGGCCGGACCGCGGGGGCTCGGCGCCCTTTTTCGGAGCTTGCCCTGGAATGGGCGTCACGCGGGTGGCGACCTGCGGGCACAGTGGTGGCCGTGGGACTGGCGCTGTTGCTGACCTGGCACGTAGTCAGTGGCAAGCACGGGCTGTCGGTCTGGCAACAAAAGCGGGTCGAAGACAAGCAGTTGCGCAAAGAGATCGAGGAACTGGAGCAGGAGAATACGCGGCTGCGGATACGCGTTGAGCGGCTCAAGTCCGATCCGGATGCCATCGAGCGCGAGGCCCGGGACAAGCTGCACTATGCCAAGCCGGGCGAAGTGATCTATGCGCTTCCGCCGGAACCGAAATCCCAGGCGCAGCCCGCCACGAAATAGGTCATTTCTCTAATTGGGCTCGGTTCGTGGGCAATGCGCAGCCTTCGGTTTGGAACCAGGCAGCGCCGGCGCCAACCAGGGGCGCGATTTCACCGAGCAACGAGACAAGCAGTTCCACCCGCGGAGTTTCGAGTTCGGCTTGAGCCGCCTGCAGAAAGAGTTGCGCCGAGCGCGATATGCCGCCGCCCGCGACGATGACCTGGGGGCCGAACACGGCGAACACGGTGCGAAGCGCGATTCCAAGAGTACGGCCAAAGTCGCGGAACACCTCGGCCGCAATCGGATCCTGGGCCGCAGATGCCGCGATGGTAGCGACTTCGCGATCCTCTCCGGTGCGAAGCAGGTAGCTCTGTCGAATGGCGCGCGTCGAGATTTGATCTTCGAGGATGCCGCCCTGGTAGGGTACGTTCCAGATCTCGCCACCCGGGGGAACGCCCGTTCCTTCGCGAACGACATGCCCATCGACGGCAAATGCTGAGCCGATGCCTGTACCGAGCGTGATGCCCACCACGCGGTCCACGCCCCGAGCCGAGCCGGCGGCGATTTCTCCCAGCAGGTAAGCGGCGGCATCGTTGAGAAAACGAACCTGGGACTCCGGCATTCCGAAACGCTCGGCGAGGGCCTTTCGCAAGTCGAATCCATACAGGTAGGGCATCTTGTGCTGCATCCAGCTCACGCCACGCTCGTAATCGAACGGGCCGGGCATGGCGATTGACACGCCCCGAATGTCGCCTGCGCCCTGGGCGGCGCGAGTTCCCAGGGAGTGGAGAACGTTGAGGAACGTGTCGGTGTTTTGCTCGGAAGGGTACCCCTCGGTGACGACGCCTTGAACTGTGCAGCCTTCGCGATCGAATACCGCGGCCGATATGTGGCTTCCCCCGACATCGTAGACCAGGACTCTGTTTTCCGGACGTGCCACCAGGCGCTCCCTCGGGGTTTGGCTTAATCGACTGCGTCTAGCATAACGGACCCGCATCCCGTGGGCATCGTTGCCGCAAAAAACCGTTGTCGCTAGAAATCGACGTGGGCACGCACGGACCCCACCCAGGCCGGTCCGCGATCGCGGTTGTACCCGGGATCGGAGATGTGCTGCACGTCGATGGCAAAGAACATCCCTCGCCAGGCGTGCCAGTCGTAGTAGCTCTCCACGATGTTTTCGCGGCCGTAGTTCAGCTTGCCGTCGCCGAGCAGGAATCCCAATCCACCGTAGCCCAGGTAATTCTGATGGTCGCGCTTGATGGCATTGGAGACTACGGCCAGGCCGACCTTGTCCTGGCTCCGTCCCCACGCCCGGCCCGCGAAGTCGCCCCCGATCTCGACCGTCTGGTCGACTTCGGTGTAGGCGAACGATTCGTGCTGGCCCTCGTTCCAGCCGAAGCGGCCGAAAACGCGCAGGTTGTCCGTCAGTTCCTGTTGCATGTTGTAACCGAAGCCATACTTGAGGGCGCCGAAGTGTTCGTGCGCAGTGATGGTGGGCGTGGGATCGGTTCCGTTCAAGATACGCGTCGACGGCTTCGCGGTAGATGCCCATGTGGGCACGGTTGGCGTAAAACAGCAGGCGCGTGGTGCCTTTGCGCTTTGGCACCAGGCTGTGGCGCGCTTCAAACTCCCAGTTTTGCCCGTGAGCGCGGCTCCAGGCCCAGTCCAGATCGATGCCGTTGGCCATCACCGGCATGGAAAAGATTCCGTACCGTATGGACCAGGATCGGTCGTCGTACTCGGCTATTCCGCCGACCGTGTAGCCGCGCGTGTCGGCCGCGTAGTCCCAGGCGCCGTTGTTGTCCACGGTCCAGTTCATGAACTGCAAATGACTGTCCGAGCCAATATCGTTGAAGTCGAAAAAGTCGGGCAGGGTCATTTTGCCGATGCGGAAATCGAAGCGGCGGACGGGAACGCTCGTGGCCAGGGCGAAGGGATTCGCGTCCTGGCTGCTGGTTTCATCGGTCAGCCCAAAGACCTGGTGAATCTGGTAGCGCGCGAGGTAGGGGACGCTGCCGAGGTTTGGATTGCGGACCACGTCCAGATTGGTGAATCCGGCCAGTCCCAGCGCCTGGCTCAACCCGCGGCCTCCCGCGGACTCCACGTCCAGGATGAGGTCGGTGTTGTACCGGATCGAATGGGTCGCGCGCATGGCCGTGTAGAGCGTTCCGACCAGGGACGTCTTGTACTCCGCGGAACTGCGGAAGCTGTTCGGCCCCTCGTACGGAGAGTGAAACGGAAGACGGCCCTGGAAGATGATGTTGGCCTGGCCGGAAAGCCAGTACCGGCCGCCTTCCCGGTGCGGGAACATGGTGAGTTGCGGATCGTCGGCGGGCGGGGTTTCCTGGCTGGATTCGGGAGCCTGATCGGTGCTATCGAACTCGGAATCGAGTCCCTGCCGAATTCAGGATGAAGGGAGCGCTAAGGCGAGATTGGACGACTGGCGCGGACGGGAATTCAACGGCAGCAGAGCTTGAATCCGGCGGGGCCTGGGCTGACGCGTTTGATGCCGCTGCCAGGAGCGTGCAGGCGGCCAGGAAACGGATCGGGTTCAGGGATGCGCCGGAATTGCGGTACATGAAAGAGCCTCTCCGCGGGGCCGCCGGAACGGAGCGGGCATAAAATGAGTGGGAGCGCAACGGTACCCCCATTTCGTAGATACCATACCGGGGGAGGGTATTGTCAAAGCCAGTCACGGAAGGAGCCTCATGTCCCACCAGGAGCGGGAAACCATCAAAATGGTGCAACGGGTTCGCAAAATGCGCGGACAGTTGGATGCAATCGAACGTTCTTTCATCGCCAACGGGGATTGCGGCGACCAGTTGATGTTGCTGGCGGCCGTCCGCGGCGGCGTCAATGCATTGATGGGCGAGGTGCTGGAGACTCATATCCGTTTTCACCTGACCGACGGCGCCAAGGAGCAAATCGCCCCGGAACTGGGCGAAGACCTGATCGACCTGGTGCGCGCCTATTTGAAGTAAGGACATCGTTTGCCGGGAGATCGCTGCCAGGGATCATGGTAGCGGCCAATAGCCGTGGAATTGTGAACGTACGGTTGATTCGCCCCTGGCCCAACGCCCGTGCCATGCGACGGCGGGTGGCCCCGTCTAACGCGCAGGAGAATGGGTGCCCCAGGTCTCGCTTTTCAAAGACGACACCTTGATGATGCCTTCCGAGATGAGGAGTCGTCAACAGAACCGGATAGTCGAGTAGCCACTGTCCGCATCAGAAACCATCAAGAATCCCGATTCAAGTGCATTGTTGCGTTCCCGGCTTGTATATTTGAGCCCGTCCTGTTCCAGCGAGGCACATACCTTGTGATCTCGCCTCGCTAATCAGATCCAATTTCAGACTGATTTGCGCATCGTGGTTGTGTGCATGGCCTTGGGCCTCGCTGCATATTTTTTAGCTAACTTCAATCTCGGTGCGCCTGAAGAGAATCAGGCGCTATGCTCTTCTGATTCAGGATGGAATTTATGTCATTGCAGTTTCGCGCCGCACACCTGCCGGCGCTTTTCCTCAGTTGCGCCCTTCTACCCGCCAGCACGATTGCCCAAACCGTCTTTCAAACGCACACCATCGTGCAAAATCCGCTGACCGTGGGCTCCCGGGCGCACGGCGATTTCACCGGTGACGGCCGTGAAGACCTGGTCGTCGATTCCTACACTTCCAGCAACGCACCGATCACGCAGTTGTATCCCTCCAATCAGGATGGCACCTACGGCGCGCCCATTACTCTTCCCTTCTATGTTCAAGTGGTCGGCGACTTCAACCACGACGGCAAACTCGATTTCGCTTCGCACCTGAGCAACACCAACGGCATCGTGGTTTACCTGGGCAACGGCGACGGCACCTTTCAAAGCCCTAAAACCATCGCGGACGGCCAGCCCGGAGATATTTCTGTTGATCGCCGCGGACATGAATAATGACAGTAAGACCGACCTCGTTGAAGTGGGCGCCCTCGCCGACTGCAAACGGCCCCGTCAACTACATTCAGATCTGGATCAGCAACGGGGACGGCACCTTCACCAATGGCCAGACGACATATCCGCTGAACCAGCAGGCTGTGCAGTTAAATCAGGCGCTGATCGGCGATTTTGATGGAGACGGCAAGACGGATTTAGCGCTGATGTTTTCTGCTGAAGGCCCGACGACGATTCAAGTCTGGTATGGAGACGGCACGGGAAACCTTAGGCTCGCCGTATACAGTGAACGATCCTAATGAGTACTCCGAAATCGGTACGATCGCGGCTGATATCAACAACGATGGCAAGAGCGATTTGATCTCGGCCGCCAACGTTCCCAACGGAAGGACGAACACCTATTACCCCTTATTTGCCGTGTTCGAAGGTAATGCAAACCGCACCTTGAGCTACCGCACGATCGCGACGACGCAGTGCCCTCTCAGCGCGGCCGTAGCCGATTTCAACGGCGACGGATTGAATGACCTCGCGTATGGCGAGGGAGCATGCGATACCATCGGTTCCCCAGAATTTCGTACTTAAGCCGGCCACGGCCGGTGGCGGCTTCGGAGCGGAGCAGACTCTGTATCAAGCTCCAGCAAATGGCTTCACGGGCCTCCCCTTTGTGGTGCGAACGACTACCGGAAGCAAACCCGACATCTTGTTTAACGTGACGACGACCAGCGGATCGCTTGTATTGCTCTCGAACGAAAGCATCGGCACCTTCCCGAGTTGCGGATTGACGGGCAAGGCCGAAGGCCTCACGATCTGCTCGCCGGGGGCGACTTCCTCCTCGCCGGTCAAGTTTTCCGCCGCCGCCGCCGGGCCAACGCCCATGCGGACAGTCGCGGTATGGGCGGATGGAAAGAAAGTTGCGGAGCAAAAAACACACGCCTTCTCAAACTATTCGTTCCTTGACAGCTCAGTCGCACTCGCCGCGGGCAGCCATGCCATCACGATTAACGGAATAGGCTGGGACGATACGCACCAGACCAAGTCGTTTACCTTGACTGTCTCGGGGACCTGCTCAGCACCTTCTGCCGCGGGCGTCAACGTCTGCTCGCCCCTCAACGGTTCCAGTGTCAGTTCGCCTGTGCAGATCAACGCCGCCGCGACTGTCAGCGGAGGCGTGTACAGATTTGAGCTATGGTCGGGTAGCACAAAGTTGCTGTCCGTGAGCAACAGCGGCATCATGAACCAGTCTCTTTCCTTGGCGCCGGGGAGCTATCATCTGATCTTTGACGCACGCAACAGTTCCGGAACTCATGAATACGCTACACGCGATATCACGGTGAAATAGCCCGCGGAGGCGTTTCGGAATGAACGAACACTGAAATGCCGGCAACGAAGGAATTTGTTAGGCGGGTGCACGCATGGCTTCGAGAGCCACCGTGAGATCTTCGGCCAGTGTCTGCTGGGTGCCGGCGGTCAGTTTGGCTCCGCCGCGCGTCAGGTAGAAGACGTCGATGGCCGTCTCGCCTTCGGTATCGATCAGGGCCACTTCGATATTGCATTGATGGTTGCTGAGCACGAGGGCGATCTGGCGCAGCAGGCCGGTGCCGTCCTGCGCGACCACCTGCAGCAGCGTGGAATGGGTGGAAGATTCGGAGTCGAAGCTGAGCCGCGTGGCGACTTCGACTTTGAAATTGCCGGTGTGATTGGTGTGGCGGCGCGCCTCGAGCAGCTGCTCCACGGGCGTCTTTTGCGCGACCACGTCGTGCATGTATTCGAGGAAGCGCTCTTTCTCGCTGGGGTTGAGCTCCAGGGTGCGGAAGACGTCGGAGAACTGGAAACTGTCGACGACGACGCCGGCTTCGTTGGAGAAGGCGCCGGCTTTCACGATGTTCATGCCCCAGGCGGCCAGGGCTCCGGCCACGTCGGCAAACAGGCGGCTGCGATCCCGCGCGATCACGGTGAAGTCGAACAGCTGGCGGGTGGGGCGCAGATCGAGTTGAACGGGGTCCTTGTCGAGGTTGGCAGCGAGTTGGAAGTGGTTGCGGATGTGCTCGGGCAGGCGGGTCTGCAGATAGCGCTGCGGCAGGCCTTCGAGAAACTGGCCCAGGGCCGGGTATTGGCTGGGCGGCACCATCGATCGAAGACGGTTGAGCAGGGTGGGATCGATGGCGGCGTGATAGCGAATCTCGTCCACGCTGCGGTCCATGAAGTTGGCCGTGGCCATGTAGAGCTGCCACAGATTCTCGGCTTTCCATGGCGTCAGCGCTTCGGGGTTGACGGCCTTGATGTCGGCATAGGTCAGCAGGGTGAGCATCTTCAGCAGCGTGGGGCTGCCGATTTTCTCGGCGAAGCCGCGCACGTTTTCGAGATCGAAGATGTCGCGGCGCAGCGCGTTCGACATTTCGAGATGCATGCGGATGAGCTTCAACACGGACTCGCGCTCTTCGGCGTCGAAGTCGAGGCGGGCCATGAAGCTGTCGGCGAGTTCGACGCTCTGCCCGGTGTGTTCCCCGTTGCGGCGCGCCTTGCCCGTGTCGTGCAGGAGCAGGGCGAGAAGAAACAGGTCGAGGCGATCGATTTCCGGCAGCAGCTGAGCGAGGCGCTGCTCATAGTCGTGCGTGGGCTGGCGCAAGCCGTGGATATTGTCGATCACCAGGAAGGTGTGTTCGTCCACGGTGTAGCGGTGATAGCTGTCGCGGATCACCAGGGCGTCGATGCCGTGGAACTCGGGGAGCAGCATTTCGAGCACGCCCAACGCGTGCATGGTGCGCAGGGCGTGGGCCGCATGGGGCCCCAGCAGCACTTCGCGCAGTGCGTTCCAGAGATAAGGGCCTTCAGGGATGTGGATGGCCAGTGCGGGCAGGGCATCGGTGATGCGGTCTTCGGCGGCCTGCGAGAGAGTGTAGCCATGAGTGGCCATGAGGGAGAAGACGCGGAGGATGGCGCTGGTGTCGCTGAACTGGGCGCCGGCGAGAATATCGATGCGGCCCTGATCGAGAATGAAGTCGGTGCCCGCGATGGGGGTGCGGCGGCGCCGGAACTGGCGGTAGAAGCTGACCGGGGCGGGGAGGTTTTCCATCAGCAGAGCCGCGCGGCGATAAACGACGCGCGCATGGCGGTAATAGGTGCGCATCCAGTAGGCGGGATCGGCGGTTCCGCGGGTTTCGAGGCCGATGGAGCGGGCCGCGGCTTCATCCTGCGACTGCCAATCGAGGGTGTTGTCGTCGCGGCCGTGGCGGAAGTGAAGAAAACATCGCGCGGCGGCGAGAAAGTCGAAGGCCGCTTCGGCGTCGCCGCGGGCGCTCTGGAATACACCGCCGCGCTGGCGCGGCCACTCCTTGGTCTCTTTGAGGTGGAACAGAAGAGCGAACCAGACGGCGAGATGGTAATCGCGCAGCCCGCCGGGACAATCCTTGAGATTGGGTTCGAGGTGAAAGATGGTGTTGCTGTACTTGGAGTGGCGGGCGCGCGCAATCTCTCCCAGCTTCTGCGTGATGGTGTTCCATTCGCTCAGGACGAGGCCGGGAAGAACGGTCTGGTGCAACTGCTGGTAGAGAGAAAACTGCCCGGCGAGGAAGCGGCGGTCGAGGGTGGCGAGCGTGAACTCGAGGTTATCGGGATCGAATCGGCCGGCTTCCTTGATGGTGCGTGAAGCCGGACTGGCCCTCAGCCCGATGTCCCACATGCCCTGGATAATGGCGCGTACCGACTCGCGGGCATGCTCTTCGGTCTTGTCGTCGGCGAAGGCAAAGAGGACATCGACGTCGGAGAAGGGGAACAGATCCTTGCGCCCATAGCCTCCCAGAGCGACGAGGGAGACGTTCAATCCGGACTGTCCGGCGAAGGCCCGGCGCCACATGTCAATGAGGATTCGATCGACCACAGCCGAGCGTCGGCGAATGGCGGCCGTGCCATCGCCGGTGCGCTCGTAGGTCTGGCGGACGAGCGCCATTTCCTTGAGATACTGCTCCCGTAGATCGTCAACCGCGATGCCGACTGGATTCATGAGTAGTATGTAAGGCTTGCCGAAGCAAGAAGGATGTCTTACCAGAATAAGCGGAAACGCAGCGAACGGGAATAGGGATCAGGGGTGGAACCGAAATGACTACGGTCAAATCGGAAGCAGAACTTGTGCCGCCATGAACAAGGGAGCGTGACCGGATGTCACGCCTCTTCAGGATAAACGCGAGGCTCGGACGATCTTGTGCGGCGGACCTACAGCGCGGTTTCGCCGCGTTCGTCGTTGCGGATGCGGATGGCTTCGTCCACCGGGCTGATGAAGATCTTGCCGTCGCCAATGCGGCCGGTGCGGGCCGCCCCGATGATGGCTTCAATCGCCTTTTCTTTCAGGTGATCGGGAACAACCATTTCAATTTTCACCTTGGGCAGAAGGTCGACGGTGTATTCGCGGCCGCGATAGAACTCGGTGTGGCCCTTCTGGCGGCCGTGGCCGCGTGCTTCGAGAATCGTCATTCCTTCGATGCCTGCTTCCAGCAGCGCATCCTTCACCGCGTCGAGCTTGGACGGCTGGAGAACCGCTTCAATCTTGAGCATGAACAATTGCCTCGTTTGACAGCCTATCAGGCAGGGGGCCGTGTGGGCCGTGCCGGGGGCCAATCTTTTCCCCTTCATCCGGATCAGGTATTGAAGTCGTAACCTTCTTCGCCATGCTGGGAGAGGTCGAGTCCCTCCGATTCGTGTTCCGGCGAAACGCGCAGCCCGATCACCTTATCGACGACAAACAGCAACACCAGCGTGCCCACCAGGGAAATGCCCCAGGCGATGGCCACGCCGGCGGCCTGGTTCCCCAACTGGCCCCAATGGCCGTCCAATAACGCCGGTGGGGAGCGGCTTGCCGGCTGGGTCGTTGCCGAAGGCCGGATTGATGAAGCTGACCGCGAAGATGCCGGTGAGCAGCGCGCCCAGGGTGCCGCCCGCGCCGTGCACGCCGAAAGCATCGAGCGAGTCGTCGTACCCCAGGCGGCTCTTGACCTCGAACACCATAAACGAGCAGAAGATTCCGGCGAGGACACCGATCAGGAGCGCAGACATGGGCTGGACGAATCCCGATGCCGGGGTAATGGCGACCAGTCCGGCGACGGCTCCGGAGATCCCGCCCAGGGCGGTGGGTTTGCCGTTATGAATCCACTCGGTCACAGTCCAGCCGAGCGCGGCCGCCGCAGCGGCGAAGTGGGTGTTGATGAAGGCGCTGGTGGCCAGCGGCCCGGAATTGAGGGCGCTGCCCGCATTGAAGCCGAACCACCCCACCCAAAGCAGGCACGCACCGATGAAGCTGAGCACCATGGAGTGCGGAGGCATGGCGGTTTTAGGATAGCCAAGACGCTTGCCGAGGTAGATGGCGGTCACCAGGGCCGATACGCCCGAGGTGACATGGACGACCGTGCCGCCGGCGAAATCGAGGCTGGGAAAATGCCCGCCGCTCGAATTGAGAAATCCGCCCGCGCCCCAGACCATGTGCGCCATCGGGCTGTAGACAAACAGGGACCAGAGGGAAAGGAACACCGCCATGGCGCTGAATTTCATGCGTTCGGCGAAGGCCCCCGTAATGAGCGCCGGCGTGATGATGGCAAACATGAGTTGATAGATCATGTAGGTCTGCTCGGGGATAGTGGGCGCGTACTCCGAGGGGCCAAGGCCCACGCCGCGGAGGAACATGTGCTGGAGTCCGCCGATAAACGCATTGCCGTGTCCGAAGGCCAGCGAATATCCGGCGATGGCCCACAGAATGGTCACCAGGCCCATCATGGCAAAGCTCTGCATCATGGTGCTGAGGATGTTCTTGCGGCGCACCAATCCCCCGTAATACAGCGCCAGGCCAGGACCGGTCATCAGCAGCACCAGCGCCGCCGACATCAGCATCCACGCGTTGTCTCCGGAGGTCTGGGCATTCCGGACCGCCTCTTGAAGCGCCGCGATCTGCGCCTGCGTTGCGGGCTGGGAACCCGCGACAGCAGCTGTCGTCTGAGCCATGGCCAGCGCGGGAGAAATCAGAAAAAAAGGCAAGAGCAAATTACTGCGACGCCACATTCCGGTTCTGCTCCGATAGAGAGTCAATAAGCGAAGTTTTTAAAAATCGCGCGCCAGCAGCGAGCGGACCTGGAACAAGTGACACTTCATTCGCGCTCGCGCATGGGGCACGTATGGTCAGGATGTAAACAAGACCTGGTTCTCAAGACGTTCGCATGGAACGTCCATCGGATGGTGCATGTTCTGGTGAACCTTTTCATCATACCGCAGGGGAAGTTCGCTGCACGGACTTCGCCGGAGCGGATGACAGAACCTGGAATGATAGGAATGGCTGGAAAGACAGAGGGGCAATGACAAAACCTGGGATCGAATCGCCGAGGCTGAGGTGCTTTGCAATCGCATGGCTGGTGTTCTCGACCTTGGCGAGCGGGGCCGCGACACCGCCCAAAGCTGCCTGCACGCGCATGGTTTTCGAGGGCGAGGTGAGCGCCGGCGGGTACTGGACTGTTGCTCTGGGGGAGGGATGGGTCTTCCGTGTTGTGCCGATCCCGCCACTCCAGGCCGCCTACAGCGGATGGGACCTGGTGGTCGATCGGCAGCCTCCCGCGGGCTTTCCTGATGCCCTGCTGCTTGCGACCATGCCCTACAACTCCATCAACGAACGGGAAATCGGGACCACCTTCGGGCTTCGCGCCCAGGATGCCATCGGCTGGAATCCTCGCAGCTTCCGCTTTATTGCCAATCGGGAGGATTTTCACGAGGCGCGGCAGTTGTTCCTGTCGGTCCAGGCAGACGCTGGGATCCAGCCTGCGACGGGCGGAAGCGGCGATCCAAAGCAGGGCGATCGGCAGGCGATGGCTCGCCTGCTGGAAATCCGGCAGCACGCAGCCTCAGGTGAGTTCCGCATCGTTGATGCGCACATCGTGCCTGGAGTGGCCGATCCGGCGCCTTATGCGCAGACATGGTCCGCGGCATCGTCGCAGACACCCCACACCATTGAGGAGGCGCCTGGAGGCAAATCCAGCGCGCTGGGAGCGTTGAAGTGGATGCGATTCGCGGTGACGCTGTGGCTGCCGGCCGGATGGGTTGTGCCTGCTTCGGTTCAAGGCCAGCGCATGGCTTGTCCGGATTGAGGACGCGGCCCGGAGCATGGTTGGTCACGTATCTCGATGCAACGCAAACAAGCTTGCGCCCATCCACACCTTTGATGGGAACGGCCCGTTCGGGGGATCCATGGGGGGGCCAAATCTGGGGCACCTACGCCAATAGAGGTATTATTGGATCATGGCGGAAGTAGCGGAGCGGGATCGCTATCTTTTCGGAAACCTCGAGAGCAGCGCCAACAACCGCGCGAAAGTGCGGGAAGTGAATTACGGCTTTGAACAGCCGGAAGGGGTGTTTCTCACTTCTCTTGATTTCGCCGTGAACTGGGTGCGCAAGAGTTCCGTATGGCCGATGACCTTCGGCCTGGCTTGCTGTGCGATCGAAATGATGTCCATGGGGGCTTCGCGCTTTGACATTGCGCGCTTCGGCGCGGAGGTGTTTCGGCCGTCTCCCCGGCAGTCGGACCTGATGGTGATCGCGGGCCGCGTTTCGCAGAAGATGGCTCCCGTTATTCGCAGGCTCTACGATCAGATGCCGGAGCCGAAGTGGGTAATCTCGATGGGGGCATGCGCCACGTCCGGTGGCGTATTCAATAACTACGCATTGGTCCAGGGAGTGAACCAGGTCATTCCGGTCGATGTCTATGTTCCGGGATGTCCACCGCGTCCTGAGCAACTGATGTACGCCATCACGCTGCTTCAGGAAAAAATCCAGCACGAGCCACGGAGTCTGCTTAAGACCTTGAACGTGGGTTGATGGCGACGAGTACCTAACCTTCCATCTTGGGGAAACAGAAAACCGGGAGCAGGGGCGCGAAGACCGCGCAATCGTCCCGAAATTCCTGATCCGTCAGCCGGGCACGGCCCTGTTGATTGGTTAGGAAACCGGCGGCATCTTATTGAAGAAATGTGCTGTCGCGGTTTCTCCATATGGTAATTTTAGTAGTTGTATATCGCGGTCCGACGAAAGATCATGTGAGCGGAATCAATCGGAATTGCAAAAGAACGTTCGCATCACACAACACTTTTTTGGCTGTTCAGCTTGAATTGCGGAGGAGAAACGCATGCACTCTCACGTTTTCAGATCTTTAAGCCGGGGTTTTGCTTTGGCAATGCTGGCTGCGATGCCGGTTGCCCTGGTTGCCCAGGACGCACCCAAGCCCGCTGCGACGGCTTTTCCGGGAGAGTCCCCCTCGCGTTGGGACATTTTTGCGGGCTATAGCTACCTGGCGCCGAAGGGTACCGTCAACGTTCTTCAGTCGGATGGCGTTACCGTTCTGCCCCAGACCTTCAAGTCGATGAACTACGGCATCATCATGAGCGGCGCCTACTACTTCGACAAGTACGTGGGCGGTCAAGTGGAAGTCGCTACGCACGACACCTTCATCAATGATTCATCGAGTAATGGCGCAGCCACTACCGTGGCAGGCGGTCTGATCGTGAGATTTCCCGCGCCCGACATCACGCCCTTCCTGCATGGCCTGGTGGGCGGCGTGGACCTGGCTGGACCACAGCACCAGCCGTACAAATGGGGTGTCGGTCTGACTGCCGGAGGCGGCATGGATTACGAGACGCCCTGGTTCAATCACAAGCTGGCGATCCGGATTTTCCAGGCCGATTACGAGTACATGCATGTGAATTGGGGCCCCGGCATCTGGGCGAGGCCGGGCCAATCTGAATGCGGCACGTTTGAGCGCCGGCGTGGTGATCCACGTTGGGTCCATCCTCCCGCCGCCGCAACTGACGGTGGCCTGCTCCGCCAATCCAACCTGCGATCTTCCCCGGCGATCCTGTGACCGTGACAGCAACGGTTGGCTCCCAGGATCCCAAACTGGGCGTGGTTTACAGTATTTCCGGCGACGGGATTACCGGCGGCAACAGCGCCACCGCGACCGTCAATACCGCGTCTCTGCCTCCGGGAGTCCACACTGTCAAATGCAACGCCAAGGAAGGCAAGCCGGGCAAGGAAGGCCTGAAGCCCTGGCAAGTGGCCACCGAGAGCACCGCTACCTTTACGGTGAAGGAATTCGAGCCGCCGACCATCAGCTGCTCGGTGAACCCCACCACGATCAAGCCGGGTGACAGTGCCACGATCACGGCGACAGCCACCAGCCCGCAGAACCGTCCGCTCACCTACACCTACACGGCATCCGCGGGTTCCGTGAACGGCAGTGGAGCATCGGGATCATTCTCGTCGACCGGCGCTCCGACAGGTCCGGTTTCGATTACCTGCAACGTGGCCGATGACAAGGGTCACAATGCGTCGGCGAATACCAGCCTGACGATCCTGGCCCCGCCGCCGCCGCCGCAACCGCACGCTCAGGCGCTCTGCTCCATCAACTTCGAAACCGACAAGGCTCGTCCGACTCGCGTGGACAACGAAGCCAAGGCCTGCCTGGACGAAGTGGCTCTCGACCTGCAGCGGCAGTCCGACGCCAAGGCAGTCGTGGTTGGCGCCTCGAATGCCAAGGAAAAGGACAAGATGGAGAAGCAGCAGAAGTACGCGGAAAAGCACAAGAAGGCCAAGGTCGAGGACTTCGCTGCTCAGCGTGCCGTCAACACCAAGGACTACCTGGTGAAGGAGAAGGGCATCGACCCATCCCGAATCAGCGTGGCCACCAGCACAACCGATGCCCAGAAGGTAGAGGATTATCTCGTACCGGCCGGCGCGAACTTCGGCTCCGACGTGCAGGGAACGACTCCTGTCGACGAGTCCGCCGTTCAGCCGCAGGTGCGTAAACCGCTACCCGAGAGGAAGCACCACAAGGCTGCCAAGTAGGCGATCCGTCAGCCGTGCCGCGCGAACGCGCGGCACGGCTGGAACCTTTAACGAAACTGCGTGTCCAGATTCCGATCCGCAGATCGGGCGGCACAGTGAGCGTGTATCGTTTCCAATCCTCCTTGTGTTTTTGAGGTTGACCGGCGCGCCGGTCAACCTCTTTTCGTTTATCCCTGATCTGGAACGGTGTTCATCCCGACGCAGAGGAAGTCTTGATTGCGAACAGTCTCTAGGTTCACTTGCCGGTCAGCCCGTCTTGCGCCAGCGGCATTACTGTTTTTGCTTGCTATTTCATGCTCGACCCTGCGGGCCCAGTCACTCTGGAATTCTGTAGGTCCGGATGGGGGCGATGCGCGCTCGCTTGAATCGGTCGCCGGGCGAGCCCAATCATCTTTTTCTCGGCACCGCGAACAGCTGGATCTACGAATCGCAGGATGAAGGCGCGCACTTGGCATCGGTTGGCCAAGCTGGATACCGCCGACGACCTGGTCGTAGACAACATCATGGTCGATTCACGGAATCCATCGCTCGTGTATGCGGCGGCGTGGAAGTTCGATCAGCCGGATGGCGGGCTTTGGGTAAGCCACGATGGCGGAAAAAGCTGGAAGGCCAATCCGGGGTTGCGAGGGCAATCGATTCGCGCATTCACGCAGGCCCCGTCCGACCCCAGGATCCTAGTTGCGGGAACGCTGCAGGGTGTGTTTCGCTCCACCGATGCCGGCGATTCCTGGCAACAGATCAGTCCCCAGGGCAGCAAGGAAATCCACGAAGTCGAATCGCTGGCCGTCGATCCCAGAGATCCCGATACGGTTTATGTGGGCACCTGGCACCTGCCCTGGAAGACAACCGACGGCGGCAAGAATTGGGAGAATATCAAGCAGGGCGTGATTGACGACTCCGACGTGTTCTCGATCATCGTCGATCCAGAAAAGCCGAATGTGGTCTACGCCAGCGCCTGCAGCGGCATCTACAAGAGCACGAACGGCGGCAGCCTGTTCAAAAAGATTCAGGGGATTCCGGCGACCGCGCGCCGCACCCGCGTGTTGCAGCAGGATCCGGTGCACCGCGACACGGTGTACGCCGGAACCACCGAGGGCTTGTACAAAACTACGGACGGCGGAGGAACCTTCCAGCGCATGACCGGCCCCGACGTCATCATCAACGACGTGTTCATCGACCCCAAGGATCCCGACCGGGTTTTGCTGGCAACCGACCGCAGCGGCGTGCTGACCAGCGAAGACGGCGGCGTGAGCTTCAAGGAGTCGAACCACGGATTTTCCGCGCGCAAAGTGGAAGCCCTGCTTGTCGATCCGGGAAAGCCTTCGCAAATGTACGCCGGGGTGGTCAACGACAAGATGTATGGCGGCGTCTTCGTATCCAACGATGGGGGCTTGCAGTGGAAACACATAGGCGAGGGCCTGGAGGGAAGGGACGTGTTTGCCCTGGCCCAGTCGCCCGACGGAACAGTTCTGGCGGGAACCAATAGCGGCATTTTTGCCCTGGATGCTGATTCAAGCACCTGGAAGCCCCGCAACACGATTGCCAACTCGATTCCCAAGCCGGTCCCCGAAGTTGTTCATGGAAAGAAAGTCACGGTGGAGAAGCACGTGAAGGCGCCGGTACGCGACTTGAGCAGCCATGTCTTCGCCTTCGATCTTTCCGGCGATGCATGGCTGGCAGCCACAGCCGGCGGCCTGTACACGAGCAAAGACAAGGGAGAAACGTGGCAAGGCGGCCCGGTGGTGGGAGTGGTGGATTATTTGTCGGTTGCTGCCCGCGGGCCGGTCATGGTTGCGGCGCGGCCCAGCGGCGTTGCCCTCTCCAACGATGCAGGGCAGACGTGGTGGCCGATGGGGGTTCCAACGGTCTTGACGCGAATCCATCGCGTGGCCTTCTCCGCCGACGGCGCCATCTGGGTGGGAGCGCGCGAAGGAGTCTACTTCACCCGCGACAAAGGACTAACGTGGATGTGGGTACATCGCCTGCCGCTGGCGGGAGTGGACGACCTGTTTTACGACTCAAATCTGAATCGCATCCTTGTCAGTTCGCGGGGCAGCGACCAGGTGTATTCGATCGATGCCAAGTCTCTGGATTGGAAGTGGCTACAGACAGGATTTCCGCTGGCGCTGGTAAGGCCGGCGGGGGATCGGCTGATGGCCGCGACCCTCGACGACGGCGTAGTGGCCGAGCCGCAGGGGGCAAAGGCGGAAGTGGGGCAGAAGTAGCCTGCGAAACGGCTCGGCGACGGTCATCGAGCGGATGGCAAGGTCGTCGGCGGAGCCACTAGGGGCGCGTGGAGGCGGAGTTGCGGATCCGGGCCTGGATCCGATCGAGGGTCTTGAGATAGCGCTCCGACTTCGTTGGAGCCAGAGAGTCCTCAACGCCCTTGCGGTAGCCGCCCAGGAAGATCGAATACAGGATGGCGAGCGAACAGCCGATGCCCCACATGAATCCGATGCACAGACCGAAAAGCGCTGCCGGGCCGAAGGAAGTCATCGAGCCAATCTTTCTTGCCGAGGCTATACCGCCACGGTGAAGCTGTCCTCGGTCCGCGTGACGGCGTGATAGAGCGTGTCGCGTTCGACCGGGATTCTGCCCGGCTTCAGTAATCAAACGGCAAAGCTCTTTGCGCGTCATGCCCTGGGGCGTGGTAGCGCCGGCATCGTGGTAGATTTTCTCTTCAATCACCGTGCCGTCCAGGTCGTCGGCGCCAAAGCGCAGGGCGATCTGGGCAATTTTGGGCGTAAGCATCTGCCAGTAGGCCTTGATATGGGCGAAGTTGTCGAGCAGCAGGCGGCTGACGGCGATCTGGCGGATATCGGTCAGGCCTGTCGTCACCGGCAGGTGATCGAGCGGCGTGTTTTCAGGATGGAAGGCCAGCGGGATGAAGGTCTGGAAGCCGCCGGTCTCGTCCTGCAGAGCCCGCAGCTTGAGCAGGTGATCGACGCGGTCTTCGTCATTCTCGATATGGCCGTAGAGCATCGTCGCATTCGACCGGAAGCCCAGCTTGTGGGCCAGGCGCGCAGTCTCCAGCCATTCGTTGCCGTCGATCTTGTGGTCGCAGATGATCGATCGCACCCGGGCAGCGAAGATCTCGGCGCCGCCCCCGGGCATGGAATCCACCCCCGCATCGCGCAGCTTGACCAGGGTCTGCTCGATGCTCAACTTCGCGCGCCGCGCCAGGAACGCGATCTCCACCATGGTGAAGGCCTTGATGTGCACCTTGGGAAATCTCTGCTTGAGGCCGCGGATGAGATCGAGGAAGTATTCGAGGGGAAGGTCGGGGTGCAGTCCGCCCACAATGTGGAACTCGGTGACCGCTTCGGAGTAGCCCGATGCCGCCGTCTCCCACGCCTCTTCGAGGGCCATGGTGTATCCGGCCGGATCGCCCTTCTTGCGCCCGAAGGCGCACAGCTTGCATGCCGCCACGCAGACGTTGGTGGGATTGATGTGGCGGTTGACGTTGAAGTAGGTGGTATCGCCGTGCATCCGCTCGCGGACATGGTTGGCCAGCCAGCCGACCGCCAGCACATCGGTCGAACCATAGAGAGCCAGCCCGTCAGCGAAGTCGAGCCGCTCCCCGGCCAGCACTTTGGCCGCGATCGGCTCAAGGCGCGAATCGTAGGTCCGGAAGGGAATCGGCTTGGGGGTCTGGAGCGTTTCTACCTGCATACTCTGATGATACCGGAAGCGCGGTTTTTGTCCCACGCCGCCTGAGACAGTACACTTCGAGCGGAGCAATTGAGAGCGGAGATTCTGAATGAAGGCGTTGGTCAAGAGTAAAGCGGAGCGCGGGCTGTGGCTGGAAGACATTGCCGAGCCGGCGATCGGGATTAATGATGTGCTGATCCGGGTGCGCTACACGGGCATCTGCGGAACCGATGTGCACATTTATGAATGGGACGAATGGGCGCAGGGAACGATCAAGGTTCCGATGACGATCGGCCACGAGTTTGTGGGCGAAATCGTTGCCGTGGGTTCGAACGTGAACGACTTCTTCCCCGGCGATATCGTGAGCGGCGAAGGCCACGTGGTTTGCGGGCGCTGCCGCAACTGCCTGGCGGGACGACGGCACCTGTGCTCCCACACCGAGGGAGTGGGCGTGAACAGGCCGGGGGCGTTCGCGGAGTTGATCGCGCTGCCCATGACCAACATCTGGCGCCACAATCCCAATGTCAACCAGGAAGTCGCTGCCATCTTCGATCCCTTCGGTAACGCCGTCCACACCGCGCTTTCTTTCCCGGTGCTGGGCGAAGACGTGCTGATCACCGGGGCCGGGCCGATCGGCGTGATGGCCATCCCGGTGGTGAAGCACGCTGGCGCGCGGTTTGTCGTAGCGACTGACCTGAACCCGTTCCGGCTGGAGATGGCCCGCAGGATGGGCGCAACGCTGGCCGTCAATCCGACCGAGACTTCGCTTGCCGATGTTCAGAAACAGCTCGGCATGACGGAAGGGTTTGATGTGGGGTTGGAGATGTCGGGGAGCCCACAGGCGCTTGAGCGACATGATCGCCAACATGAGCCACGGCGGCAAGATCGCCATCCTCGGCATTCCGTCCAAAAAGACGCCCATGGACTGGAAGCCGGTGATCTTCAACATGATCACCATCAAGGGCATCTACGGGCGCGAAATGTACGAGACGTGGTACAAGATGTCGGTGATGCTGGAATCGGGAGTGGATATTTCGCCGGTGATTACGCATCGATTCGGCTATGCGGATTTTCAGAAGGGATTCGATGCGATGATCTCGGGGAACACCGGCAAGGTGGTGCTCGACTGGACCTCTCTCATATGATCCCGGGTGCCAGGTGCCCCAGGTCTCGACTCTGAGACCTGGGAAAGGTCTCGACTCTGGCCGAAACCCCGATCACTGCCGGACCACGGTCCCGTTCTTCATCACAAAGGTTACGTGTTCGACGGCGACTGATGTTATCGAGCGGGTTGCCCTGCACCGCGATGATGTCGGCGAAATAGCCGGGCTTGAGTTGGCCGATCTGGCCTTCCCAGCCCAGCAGTTTTGCGCCATTGATCATGTCGGCCTGCAGGACAGCGAGCGGCTTCATGCCGTACTGCACCATCAATTCGAGTTCGCGGGCCTGCGTGCCGTGGGGGAACGGGCCGACGTCGGAACCAACTGCGAACGCGACGCCCGCGGCCACCTGCTTTTTGAATTCGCTGATCTTGTAGTCGAGCAGCGCGGCTTCGCCGGCGGCCTGGTCCTGCGATTCACGGTGCTTCGAGAAGTACTCCGATGATGGCGAAGGTGGGAACCGCGAAGATGCCTTTCTCGCGCATGAGCCGGATGGTTTCATCGCTCAGTTGCGTGGCGTGGTCGATGGAAGCCACGCCCGCCTGCGCTGCGTAGAGCGTGCCGGGCTCGCCCATGGCATGAACGGCGACAACCGCCCCCAGCCTGTGCGCCTCGGTGACCGCGGCGGTGAGCTGCTCGGCGGTGTACTGGTAGGGCGTGCGCAGTTTGGCTCCGTTGGATCCTGATCAGCTTGTCCGGCCCGGTCTCGTAGATCTTGGCGAAATCGGAACCCTCCTTGTGCTGCTGCCGCATCACTTCGACGATCTGTTCGGCGGAGTTGGCGTAGTCGGCATTCGACAGCACGTGCTGTGCGGGGTTGTAGCGGTTGGCGTCTTCGTGCCCGCCGAGAATGTCGATGGCATTGCCGCAGACGCGCAGGCGAGGGCCGGGGATCAGGCCCTGGTTGATGGCATCGCGGATCGACGTATCGGCGGAGCCTGCACCCTCCGTGCCCATGTCGCGTTCCGCGGTGAAGCCGCCGAGCAGGTCGGCCTTGGCGGCCTGCTCGGCGATGATCACGCGCCACGGAACGGATTCCTCTACGGTCTGCAGGTCTTCGGCGCCGGGATGGAGAAAGAGATGGATGTGCGCGTCGATCATCCCGGGCATCAGCGTCACGTCGCCGAGGTCGAGCACGCGAGCGGATGGCGGGTGCTGCACCGACTTGCCTACTTCGCGAATGCGTTCCCCTTCGATCAGGATTTCTCCCGGCTCCAGCAGCGTTGCCGGTATCGACCTGCAGCAGGCGGGCTGCGTGGAGCACGATGGGGGCGGGCGCGGAGGACGGTTGAGCGACGCGCGATCGCCGCGGTGATCGCGAGCAGGGAACACAGCAATGCGTGGCAATTTGAGCGAAAAAATCCGGGCATGGGTACGACTATAGCAAGTGTCTTTTGCCTTCCGGTATCCGGTGTTGCGGGAACGCATCAGAAATTTAAGCCGGGATGAGCGGCAACAGGCTGACTGTTCTTTTCGCTGCGCATTAGAATCCTGGCAGCGCTTTTTGGGCGGGACTTATCATCGTGAGCAGCGGAGGTGGGCGGACATGGAACGGCGAAATTTCCTGAAGCGAGCGGCCGCAGTTGCGGCAATGACTGGTCTTGACAGCGACGACAGCCCGCAGAGCGCTGGCCGATTCCGCGCTATCGGGTGCGGCGGCCGAGGTTCCGGCGGCGCTGGTGCGGTCGGTCGAGGGCATTGGGCGGCGCAAGCTGGGACGGGCCGACGCCGAAGTCTCCATCATCGGGATCGGCGGCTACCATCTCGGCCTGGGCGGCGTTACCGAGCAGGATGCGATCCAGATCGTGCGCGCCGCTCTCGATCGCGGCATCAACTTTCTCGATAACTGCTGGGACTATAACGGCGGCGTCAGCGAGGAGCGGATGGGCAAAGCGCTCGAGGGAGGTTATCGGCAAAAAGCATTCCTGATGACCAAGATCGACGGCCGCACCGGGCAGGCAGCGCGGCAGCAACTGGAAGAATCGTTGCGGCGGCTGAAGACCGATCACCTCGACCTGATCCAGATCCATGAAGTGATTCGAATGACCGACCCTGAGCAGGCGTTTCAGCCCGGCAACGTTATGGATGTGCTGCAGCAGGCGCGCAAGGAGGGCAAGGTCCGCTTCATCGGCTTCACGGGCCACAAGAGCCCCGACATCCATCTGCACATGATCGCAACTGCAGACAAGAACCATTTCACGTTCGATTCCGTGCAGATGCCGGTCAATGCGCTCGACGAGCACTTCAACAGCTTCGGTCAGCGCGTGATTCCGGAGGCGCGGAAACGCGGTATGGCGATCCTTGGCATGAAGCCGCTGAGCAATGGCGCCATTCTCAAGACCAATACCGTGACCGCCCCGGAGGCCTTGCACTACGCCATGAGCGTGCCGGTGACGGTGACCATTACCGGCTGCCAATCGATGGCCAACCTCGAACAGGCTCTCGGTGTGGCCCGGAACTTCGAGCCGCTGAGCGTGCAACAAAAGCTCGCGATCCTCGAAAAGACCGCCCCGGTTTCCGAAGCCGGCAAGTTCGAGGATTACAAGTCGTCGCACATCTACGACGGCACGATCCAAAATCCGCAGTGGCTTGGTTAGCCGCTATCGATCAATCCAGCAGATCGGGCTGCTCGCGCACGATCATGTCCCAGAGCGGCTGATATTGAAACCATCCCACGCGCGGATTGCCAACCTGCTTTTGCGCCGTCACCGCGCTCTCGTGGGAAATAGGCCGCGGCGTGCCGGCCGCTTCTGCCATCAGCTGCGCCTGGCAGCTGCGATCCATGGTGATGAAGAACCAGGCCGCTTCATCAACGGTGCGTCCGACGGTGAGGATGCCGTGATTCTGCAGGATGATGGCCTTGCGATGCCCCAGCGCCTGCGCGATGCGATCGCCTTCAGACAAGTCGTAGACCACGCCGGTGTAATCATCAAACAGGCTGTGGTCTTCGTAGAATGCACACGCGTCCTGGGTGATTGGATCGAGCAGGCGCCCGAGGGTGGACCACGTCTTGCCGTACAACGAGTGCGCATGCGCCGCCGCCACCACATCGGGCCGGGCCATGTGCAGCCGCGAATGGATCGCAAACGCCGCGTCATTGACGGGCCGGTTTCCCTCCACAACGATCCCGTGCTCATTTACCAGGACCAGGTCTGAAACACGAATGTGTCCGAAGTGCATGCCGAAGGGATTGACCCAGAAATGATCGTGCAGTTCCGGATCGCGCGCGGTGATGTGTCCCGGCAACTCCTTCGCTGAATCCGAACTTTGCAAACAGCCGGAAGGCGGAGGCGAGGCGCTGTTTGCGGTGCAGGCGTTCTTCGGCGGCGGTGGCGAATGTGGGCGGGTCGGGAGTGCCGGTGCTGACGATTTTGACTTCGGGGGCAAAAGCTTTTGGCGTCATAAGAACCTCGATCGTGTTGTTCAAATCGGCTGGACCAGCGGCGGTTCGGGTTCGCGATCCCGGTTGCAGGGAAGATCGATGACGAACGAGGCGCCGGGCGCTGACCCGTTGCCGTCGTGCGAACTGACGGTGATGGTTCCACCATGCCTCTCGATGATCTCTTTCGTGACCCACAGACCGAGTCCGGTCCCGATTTCCTTTTTGGTCGTGAAAAACGGCTCGAAGATTTGGGCACGATGCTCCGGAGCGATACCGGGGCCGTCGTCTTCGATCACGAGTTGAATTCTGCCGCCATTGTGGTTCTCCACGCCTTGCAGCCGCACGTAGATCTTTCCATTGGCGGATACGGCATCGACGGCATTTGAGACAAGGTTGGAGATGACCTGCTTCAGTTCGCCCGGGACGCCCAGCATGGGAGGGCATTGGCCGAAGTCCCGTTCAACGCGAATGTTCTTGGAACTCAGTTTGTTGGAGTAGAGCCGGAGAACTGACTCGATGAGGGGCGGAAGCTCGACCTGCCGCGCCTCGTTCGACTCGCGGTAAAACCCGAGAGTCTGGCGCGTAATGTGCGCGACGCGCTCCAACTCCTGTTCCGCGATGCTCAGGCTTTTGACGATTTCGGGAGATGCGCCGGGGTTTGCCTTGGCCAGGTAGATGAGATTGCCCACCGCTTCGAGAGGGTTATTGATCTCGTGGGCCACGGTTGCCGAAAGACGCGCGGCCGCGGCCAGCTTTTCACTCTTGCGCAGCAGGTCCTGGGTTTTTCGTTCGTTCGTTACATCGCGAAAGACCAGGACCACGCCGATCAGTGCTCCCTTGTCGTCGCGGATCGGCGCGGCGCTGTCTTCGATCGGTATGAGATGGCCATCGGCGTGTTTAAGAACAGTGTGGTTGGCCAGACCGACGACTCTGCCCTCCTGCATCACTTTTTTCACCGGATCCTGCGATGTCGCTCCCGTGAATTCATTGAAAATGGCAAGAACGTCCGAGATGTCGCGGCCTTTGGTGTGAGCGAACCTGGTCCCGATCAGCGACTCGGCGACTGGATTCATAAAAGCGATTCTGCCGGATTCGTCGGTCACGATTACGGCATCGCCGATACTGGTCAGAGTGACGCGGAACCATTCCTCGCGCTCGTGAATCTCGCGGGCATGCTTCTCCCGGAGGGACATCTCCCTCAGGATGTGATAAGCGAGCAGAGCCAGGCCGATTGTGGCCAGCAGGCTCGCCAGGTAGATGCTGGCGATCGTGCTGCGCACGGTTTTCTGGTACTCGGCGACCCTGACAGACTCGAGTGACGCCTCGGTCTTTTCGACCTGGTCAATGATCTGCCGGAAATGTTCCATGGTCAGAAGACCGAAATCCGAAAGCACCAATCCCCGGGCAAGGTCAGGCTTGCCTGCCCGGTACAGGTCGATGGTTTGTTGCAACTCGCTCATCTTGACCTGTTCCAGGGCTCGCAATTCGACGATCGAAGATTGTTCGTGCGGTCTGGAATCGGTGAGCCGCATTAATTCGTTGAACTGGGAATCGATCTCTTGGCGCGCCTGATCGTAGGGCGCGAGGTACCGCGGATCGCCGGTGTACAAGAATCCGCGCTGGCCGGTCTCGGCGTCTTTCAGAAGCGATTCGGTCTTTTCGAGTTCGAGCAGGAGGCGGCGTGAATCGGCCAGCCGGTTCTGGCTCTCGATCTGCGCCCCGACTTCGCGGCGCGTGAAAAGGCCATTGCCGATCAACACGATCAGCAACGCGGCAAATCCGGCGATGATGCTGAAGCGCTTGAAACGGTTCTGCATGGAAATACCGTGCCGGTTGTAATGTACCCTTCCGGGTAACTCTGGCTCCGGATGAACCGCGGAATCGTGCGCTCCGAGACTGGAAGCTTCCCCGAGCCGGAAGCCCTGCCAACAACGAGATTATAGCCTGACCATCAATGGCGACGTCGATAAGTCCGCCACGCGACACCGCCGAAATGGTGCCGCGACTCCTGGCCGTTCCAGAGGAGGACCCGTCAGTACGCCGCAATCCCCGTGATGTGCTGGCCGAGGATCAGGGCGTGGATGTCGTGGGTGCCTTCGTAGGTCTTCACCGATTCGAGGTTCATCATGTGGCGCATGATGGGGTAGTCCTCGGTGATGCCGTTGGCGCCGAGAATGTCGCGAGCCATGCGCGCGGTTTCGAGAGCCATCCAGACGTTGTTGCGCTTGGCCATGGAGATGTGCTCGTGGCCGACTTTGCCGGCGTCCTTCAAGCGGCCCACATGGAGCGAGAGCAACTGGGCCTTGGAAATTTCGCTGATCATCCAGACCAGTTTCTCCTGGATGAGCTGATGGCTGGCGATGGGCTGATTGTGAAATTGTTTTCTGGTCTTGGAGTATTGCAGTGCGGTGTCGTAGCAGGACATGGCCGCGCCGATGGCGCCCCAGCTGATGCCGTAGCGCGCCTGGTTGAGGCACATCAGCGGGCTCTTGAGTCCGCCTGAGCCGGGGAGCAGGTTGGCTGCCGGGATGTGCACGTCCTGGAGCGAAAGGCCGCTGGTGATGGAGGCGCGCAGCGACCACTTGCCGTGGACCTCAAAGGCGCCGAAAACCGGGGCGGTCGGTCTCGACCAGGAAGCCGCGGACACGGCCCTCTTCGTCGTCCACCCTGGCCCAGATCACGGCGACATCGGCGATGTTGCCGGAGGTGATCCACATCTTTTCGCCGTTGAGGATGTATTCGTCTCCGGATTTGCGGGCGGTGGTGGTCATTCCACCCGGATTGGACCCGAAGCCCGGCTCGGTCAGTCCGAAGCAGCCCAGCTTTTCGCCGCTGGCGAGCGCAGGGAGCCAGGTGTTCTTCTGCTCGTCGGAGCCGAAGGTGTAGATGGGATACATGACCAGCGCGGACTGCACGCTGACGAAGCTGCGAAAACCGGAGTCGCCGCGTTCCAGTTCCTGCATCACCAGGCCGTATTCCACGTTGGACATGCCGGCGCAGCCGTAGCCCTCCAGGTTGGCTCCGAAGAACCCCAGCTCGCCCATCACGGGAATGAGTTCGCGCGGAAAGCGCTCGGTGCGGAAGCATTCCTCGATGATGGGGACCAGGTTGTCCTCGACAAAATCGCGCGCCGTGCGGCGGACGAGCAGCTCGTCTTCGCTGAAGTAAGAATCAAGATGGAGAAAGTCAACGCCCTGGAATTTGAAGCCCACAGTACACCGTCCGTTTCCGGGGAAGGTTTGAAACAGCAAGGCTAGCAGATAGCGCGTGATCCCCGAAAGGATGGGCCATCACGAAAAAGCCAGGGAAGTGTACGAGCCTTGACACTGCCGGACGAGGTCCTGTACATGTTGCACCTCGCCCCAAGGAGGGGAAAACCAATGCGCATGTTGCTACGAGTGTCGATACCAGTCGAAGAAGGGAACGCCGCAATGAAGGCCGGCACCTTCGGCCCCACCATCCAGCGGATTCTCGCGGATCTTAAGCCGGAAGCGGCCTATTTCCTTGCCGATGACAACGGCAACCGTTCAGGGTCGATCGTGTTCGACATGCAGGACACATCGCAGATTCCGGCGGTCGCGGAGCCCTGGTTCTTCGCATTCAATGCCAAGGTTTCGATCCGCCCGGTCATGACTCCGCAGGATCTTGGCGCGGCGATGCCTTCGATCACGAAGGCCATTGAGCAATACGGGAAGTAGGCATCAACCGGTTTGAACCGCTAGGACTATTCGAGAAATTCGCGCACAAAGGGATCCTGGCTGTGCACCAGGTCATGAAGCGATCCGTCGAAGATCAGCTTGCCCTCATTCAGCATCAGGAAGGTCGTGTTGGGATCGGTTTCATGTTCGGCGAGGGGGACCATTCGATCGCGGGCGGTGTCAAACCGGTGACTGCACATGGTGAACGCGTCCTGCAACCGATGCGTGACCAGTACCGAGGGGGTTTTGTAGGCGTCGCGCTGCTTCACGATCAGTTCAATGATGTTGGTCGAGGTGATAGGGTCGAGTCCTCCGGTGGGGGAATCGTAAAGCAGCAGCTCCGGCCGGCGGATGAGGGCCCGCGCGATGGCCACGCGGCGGCGCATGCCCCCGGAAAGTGCGCCGGGAAAGAGATCAAAAGTCTCTTCCAATCCCACGAAGCGCAATGCCTCGCGCACCCGCTCATCGATCTCGTCATCGGATACGCGCTCCTGGATCAGTTGGTAAGCGACATTGTCCCGCACCGAAAGGGAGTCGAACAGCGCCCCCTCCTGGAAGACCATTCCCGTGCGCGTGCGCATCGGAAACAGTTTCGCCTCCGGCAGGTTGGCGATGTTTTCCCCGAAAAGCTCGATGCTTCCCTGGTCGGGGCAGTCGAGCCCGTTGGAGAGTTTGAGCAGTACGCTCTTGCCGACACCGGCGGGTCCAAGCAGGATGCGGGTCTCGTGGGGGCCAACCGAGAAGGAAATGTCTTCGAGCACCGGCGGCCCATCGAAAGAGATGGTGACGTTGCGAAAAACGAGCACGGGGCCCGAGTCCGAACCGGGAGCAGGTGCGAGCGACGCGGATGTAGGGATCACACTCATCGGTTGAGCAGGGCGATCATGACCTGGCTGACGAGGAGGTCAACAAAGATGATGAGCACCGAAGCGGAAACCACGGCTTGAATGGTTGAGCGTCCAACTCCCTGCGTGCCTCCCGAGGTGCGAAGACCGTAGAAGCAGCCGATGGTGGCGATGATGAAGCCCGAAAAGAGAGGCTTGATCAGGCCCTGCATGACGTCCCGGGCATGCAAGGATTCATAAGCCTGGGAGAAGTACTGGGTGCCGTTCTGGCCATTCATGAAGATAGTAACTCCGGCCCCGCCCAGGATGCCGAAGAAGTCGGAGATGATGGTGAGGAAGAACAGCATGGTCACGGTGGCCACCAGCCGCGGGGTGACCAGCTTGCGCATGGGATCCACGCCCAGGGCGCGCATGGCATCGATCTGCTCGGTTACGACCATGGAGCCGAGCTCGCTGGCCATCGAGGAGGCGTTGCGGCCGGAAACCATGATCCCGGTGAGCACCGGACCCAGCTCGCGGATCATGCTCAGGCTGACGAAGCGGCCGGTCACGGCGGTTGCGCCAAATGCGGCCAGCGTCGCGGCCGATTGCACGGCAAGCACGGCGCCGGTAAAGAATCCCGCAAGCAGGACGATCGCGGTCGACCCGACTCCGATGATTTCGGCCTGCAGGAGGAAATCGACCCAGTAAATGGGCCGGCTGAAGAGATTCATGACCGCGCGATGGGCGAACAGGGAATATTCCTGAAGGGTCAGCAGGGTTTGTTTGGCGGTTCTATCGATCGTCTCAAACGCCATCGGATGCTGACCTGTCGCAATTCCAGAGTGAGTTTCCTTCGGAGCCAATGCTCTCAAGTCGCCGTGACTATCAGGGAGAGGCGACCCGGCACGAAACCGAAATTGTCATGATAACTCGGGAGTTGCCGCAATCCTCTCGAGTCAGTCTTCTACCGACAGGATAGCGCATGGGCTGGTGGCGTATTCTGATGAGGTGGGTGCCCAAGCTCCGAAATTAAGCCATTGAGGTAGAAATTACCGAGCGGCAGGAGAGGAATTTCACGGTCCAGGGCGGCCACGCAAGTCCAGTACCCACGTTTTGAGCATCTAACTGTCTGGCCTTCTGCATGCTGAGGGATGAGCACGCCGGAGTGTGTCCAATCCCGGGAACGGAGATGAGATGCGTTCTTTTCGCATACGGCTGATGCTGACGCTGATTGCGGGGATCACCGTTGTCTCCCTGGCATCCACCTACTTCGAAGTACTGGCGCACAAGCATGTGCTCCGGCTGGAACTGGCGCGGAGGACGGTTTGGATCGCCAACACCCTTCAGCCAGGGGTGGAACAGGCGCTGGCCGCCGGCAAGACGCCGGACATCGCTTTGCAGGCGGCGCTGTTGCGCAAGCAAGGCGAGGCTTTGGGCCTGGCGGTATTTGACGCGCAAGGCGGCCTGATCGCCGCCGATGGCCCTTCGGATATTCTCAGAGTGCTTCCTCCCGGTCCCGTAAAACAGGCGATCAAGAAAGGTGAAAACTCGGGCGCGTTTGGGCACACCGGTGACATTCAATTTCTGGATCAGGCTATTCCTCTCCATGTGAACGGACAGCCGGCCGGCGCCCTGGTGGTGCTGGAAGACGCTCGCTCGATCGGCTCCGAGGCCGCCTCGGTCTGGCTGCAGAGCTTCTGGCGGATTCTGGCGCTCGTAGTCCTGATCGTGGGCGTGACATTCCTGATGGTGCGCTGGTTCCTGATGCGGCCCATCACCCGGTTAGCCGAGCGTCTGCGCCGCTTGCGCATGGGCCACGATGACGACGAGGCGGGAGTGAACCCGGCGGACTTGAGCCTCTTCTCCCCCTTGGCGCGCGAAGTCGCGACGATTACCGAGAGCCTGATGGAAGCGCGCGCCGCGGCCGCGGCAGAGGCCCGCCTGCGGGAGGCGGGAGAAAACCTCTGGACCGCCGAGCGGCTGGCAGTCCACGTGCGCGAAAAGCTGGGCTCGAGCCGCATTTTCGTGGTTTCAAATCGCGAACCTTACGTTCACCAGAAAAAAGGCCGGGAAACGGTTTGCGTCACTCCGCCCAGCGGGCTGGTGACGGCGATCGAACCCATGCTCCTCGCCTGCGACGGGGTGTGGGTGGCGCACGGCAGCGGCAGCGAGGACGCCTCGATGGTGGACGAGTTTGACCGCCTGAAGGTGCCGCCCCAGGACCCGCGCTATACGCTGCGCCGGGTATGGCTCACTCCCGAGGAGGAGAAGAACTACTACGACGGGTTCGCCAACGAAGGCCTTTGGCCGCTATGCCATATTGCCCACACGCGGCCGATCTTTCGGGCTTCCGATTGGGAAGCCTACCAGCTGGTCAACCGGAAATTTGCCGACGCGCTGTTGCACGAGATGGAAGGCAATGCCAATCCGATCGTGTTTGTGCAGGATTATCACTTCGCCTTGCTGCCCCGCATGGTAAAAGCCGCGCGCCCCGATGCCCGGGTGGCGATCTTCTGGCATATTCCCTGGCCCAACCCGGAGGCCTTCGGGATCTGTCCCTGGCAGAGTGAGTTGCTCGAAGGGCTGCTGGGGGCCGACCTGATCGGGTTTCACATTCCGCTCCATTGCAACAATTTTCTCGACACGGTGGACCGGGTGCTCGAATCGCGAACCGATCGCGAGCACATGTCTGTGCGCCGCCACGGTCACAGCACAACGATTCGCCCCTACCCGGTTAGCGTGGCCATCGACAGTGTGGCTTCGGACCGCCCGGTGTGGGGAGTCAACCGCAACGACATGCTGAAGGAATTCGGGGTGCGCGCCCAGAGCCTGATCCTGGGTGTCGATCGCCTCGATTACACCAAGGGAATTGTCGAACGGCTCGTGGCATTCGAACGGCTGCTGGAAGAGCGCAGTTGGCATATTGGGAACGTCACCATGGTTCAGATTGCCGCGCCGAGCCGAACGCGCATCCCAAGCTATATGGATCTCAGCCGCAAGGTTGAAGAGATCGCTGAACGCATCAACACGCGTTACCAGGCACCCAACTGGCGTCCCGTGGTACTTATCGAACGCCAATGCAGCCATGAAGAGGTAACGCAGTGGTACCGCGCGGCCGACATTTGCCTGGTGACGTCTCTGCATGACGGCATGAATCTTGTGGCCAAGGAATATCTTGCCGCACGTGTCGACGAAGAAGGCGTACTGATTTTGAGCAAATTCACGGGAGCGGCTGTCGAACTGCGCGATGCCCTGATTGTGAATCCGTACGATACCGATGGCGTGGCCGAGGCCATCAACCGTGCGCTGGAAATGGGCTACGGCGAACGGCGCATGCGAATGCAGCGGATGCGAAGGCAGGTAATGGAGCACAACGTGTATCGTTGGGCGGCCAGCCTGCTCGGAGATCTGCGCGAATTGCGCCTCGAAAACGCTGAGATGACAAACGTGGTCCGCGCGGAACCGGTTTTAGTTCCGAGGGCGGAGGAGGCCCACCGAAAACGGGCATGAAGGCGAGAAGAATGTGACCGACGAGACGATCAAGAAGCTCGACGATTTCTTTAGCACTTTTTCCGATGGACATACGCCGCTTCTATTGCTGGATTATGACGGCACCTTAGCGCCGTTTCGCGTGGATCGGTTCAAGGCTCGGCCCTGGACCGGAGTTCGCGAAGCGCGTGGGCCGCATTCAGCGCCAGGGCCGAACGCGGATAGTGGTGATTACCGGCCGCCCGGCGAAAGAAATCGGTCCCTTGCTGCGCGGCAATCCCCCGGTTGTGGAGTCGCCGGTGGAGGTGTGGGGCCTGCACGGCGCGGAACGGATGCACGCCGACGGGCGCCGCGAACTGGAAGAGGCTCCCCCCGAAACCCAGCGCCGTCTCAACGAACTGCGCGAACATCTGCGCCACAACAACCTTGGTGGGCAATTCGAAGACAAGCCCAACGCCGCAGTGATGCACTGGCGCGGGGCCTCGCCGCGGACCGCCAAGTTCATCGAGGTGCGGACGCGCGAGCTCTTCGAGCCATTGTCGCACCTTGAAGGCCTGACCCTGCTTCAATTCGAAGGCGGCCTGGAACTGCGCGTGGGCCGGGATAAAGGCGGAGCCGTCAGCACCCTGGTGGCGGAAGCCGCACCGGGCACCCCGGTTGCCTTTCTGGGTGACGATCTGACCGACGAAGCCGGATTTCGTGCCGTCAACCAGGCGCAGGGGCCGCACCTGAGCGTGCTCATGCGCCCCGAACCCCGCGAGACCGCGGCCGACCTGTGGATGCGCCCGCCGTCAGAACTGCGCGCATTCCTGAAAAAGTGGTACCGGGCGCTGGAGTAGAGGCCAAGTCCGGCACCAAGGGTCCGGGTATCCGGACCCTTTACGCGCCTCTTCGGATCGAAGCTAATTGCCTCCCAGTTTTTTGGCGAAGTTGGCTACATCCAGGGTGCCCAGTCCTGCACCGGGATTGTACCCATTCCGTCCGGAGTAGAACCAGTTGTCGCCCGACGTAACCGCGTGCAGCGGCGCGCCCTGGCCCCCGTACGCCTTGCCGGTCAGCGCCAGTGCGTAGAGTGGATAGTTCAACAATCCCAGCCGGCTGCCGTGCAGGGACTGTCCCAGCAGGGCTGTCACGCCATTCAACTGGGGCGCGACAAAACTCGTGCCGCCCCAGAAAGTGCTCGATGCCGAATCCATCGACATCCGACGTGTAGTAAATCTCGTAGCCGGTCTCCGGATCGGCGTTAAACGAGACGTCGGGTACATTGCGCCCCGCATAATTTGCCGGCAGTTTGTAGACCAGAGCGCCGTTGTACACCCAGCTCTGTCCCGGCTGGCTCGACTGGATTCCCGCCAGCCCATACTGGTACAACGGCTTGGGGAACATGATGCTGACTCCCCCTCCACCACCGCCGGGGAAGATGCCGCAGGCGATGGGATCGGGATAACCAGTAGCCTTGCACAGCCCCTCCAGATAATCCCAGCCCCACACACTTTCCTTGGCCAGAGTGACCTCGTAGTAAGGCGGCGTGCATGCCGAATTCAGGCAGTAGTACTGACTTCCGGGAAGAGTCGTGCCTCCCGCTCCGGTAATCGCCGGGTCGTCAGCAGGATTGTCTACGCTCAGGGTAAGGCTGCAACTGGGGGAACTCTCCGGGGAACAACCGAAGTCGTTGTTGGCATCGTAGGCGCCCCCATCGGCGGAAGCCGCAAAGAGCGTCTGCCCCTGAATCGCGGCCCGCACGAAAAGCTCGTGTGTCGCCTGGACTGAGCCCACCGTTTGCCCGCTGATCGGATCCGTAACCGGACCATTCTCGAGATTGTCGTACCACTCCCAGAAACCCCAGCTCACCGACAGGCTCTGCGCCACGTTCGCATCTACCGCCGCAGCAAACGCGTCCACAAATGCCTGGTTGGTATTCGGACCCTGGTAAACGATGATGTTTGCTCCCGGCGCGATCCCGCCCGACTGTTCCACGTCGAGCGTCGTCTCGTCCGATCCCGAAGCGTCGCTGGGCGCTCCCGGCCCTCCGTCTACGTTCACGATGCTCAGCCGATGCGGACTCACTGACAACCCCAGCGCTTTCCAGTAACTGAACGCATCACTCGGAGTCAGGCTCGCGAATGTGATGATGCCCAGGGTGCGGCCCTTTCCGGTTATCCCCTGGTTGTACAGGGGCTGCACGTCGTACTGGGCCGCGAAGTCAGCCACCGTCAGCGAGCCGAAAGGATTTCCGGTCGCCGAGGACGAGGCGTTGGCTCGCCCCACGCCGCCGATTCGCGCAGCATGCCTGAGGTGCGGCCGCAGCCTGGGCCGGTCATCCAGCCCCACCACCGCCGAAACCGCTCCCGCGATTTCACCCGGTATGCTCGCCCTTTCCAGCGGCGCGTGGTAGGAGTACTCCGGCGCGCCGCCATGAGCGGCAACCCGGTAGTGGTGCAGGGTCACTCCAAATGCGTGCTCCACGTCCGAGGGCAGACCCGTCACCCTCAGCGTCGTGGCGGTGGTCTGCTCGGCTGTCAGTCCATGCGCGCGAAGCGATGCAAGCACATGAGATACCTCGTCGTGCGTGGGTCCAAACCGCGACACGAACTCCGAAGGGGTCAGGAACTTGTGATATTGCGGATCGCCCGGCGTATGGATCGCGGTCAGCAGGCTCTCCGCTTCGCCCAGTCCGCGCAGCTTGAGCGCGATGGTGAAGGAAATCGGTGTCGCTCCCGACACCTGGTGCAGTGATCCCAGATCAACAGGCTTTGGGGTTGAGGCGTCGGGATAGGGTCGTCCTACCTCGCGAGAGGTCTGGGCCACTGTTGGGCGAAGCGCAGCTGTAAGTGACCAGCGTAAGCAGCCCAATCTTTGAAATCTTCATGGTTCTTTCTCCAGTTTGGAAAATCAGGTCACGTTGGGGGCGGCAAGACAGGAATTCCTTCTAACTGAGCAAGCAGTCGAAGGTTTGCTTATTACCGTCGGAAAACGATTAATTCGTGGATGGGGAAAGCCCGCGAAACAACGGCCAAGTGCGTATCAATTTGTTACATGGGAAGCGGCGGGCCTTAATTCGTACGAAATCTATTGGACTTGGATTTCGATGTCAAGATAAATCGCTATGGGATCGATCTGTGACCAATAGCCGCGCGGCATTGACGAAACACCCGAAGGGGCCGACGAGTCGCGTCTGGATCAACCAGGCAGGACAGTTTATCCAATCCAAAACCTGGAATTGGCCTCACTTCTGGAAATGTGTTTAGCTACTCCCGGCCTCGTTTGCGGATCTCGATATTGAGGCGCTTGATCTTCTGGTTCAGGGTCGAGAGCGGAATGCGGAACTGTTCGGCGGCGTCGGTCTGGTTCCAGTTGCAGCGCTCCAGCTTTTCGATGATGATGCGGCGCTCGATGTCTTCGAGGATGTCGAAGAGTGAAGCGTTGGGGTTGTGCTCGAGCAGCGCGTCCTGGAAGCTGCGGCCGGTGATGTGCCCGGGCAGCAGGTCGGAACCGATGAGGGGGCCGGACGAAAGCACGACGCCGCGCTCAATCGAGTTCTCGAGCTCGCGCACATTGCCCGGCCAATCGTAGTCCACCAGGGCTCGCAGGGCGTCGGCCGATAGTTTGCGCAGGGGCATTCCGTTTTCGTTGGCGTAGAACTCGAGGAAGTGCAGGGCGAGCAGGGGAATGTCTTCGCGGCGGGCGCGCAGCGGAGGCAGATCGACGGTGATGACGTTGAGCCGGTAGAAGAGATCTTCGCGGAAGCGGCCGTCGCGCACCGCCTGGCGCAAGTCGACATTGGTGGCGGCAATGATGCGCACGTCGACCTGGATTTCCTGAATGCCGCCGAGATGCATGAAGCGGCGATCCTGGAGCACGCGCAGGATCTTGGCCTGCGTATCCATGCCCATGGTGGCGATTTCGTCCAGGAAAAGCGTGCCGCCGTTGGCGACTTCAAACAGCCCCTTCTTCGATGCGACGGCCGAGGTGAAGGCTCCTTTGACATGGCCGAACAGGGTGGACTCGAGCAACTCCGAGGGCATGGCGCCGGTATTGACGGGCACAAACGGCTTGTCTTTGCGCGGGGAGTTGGCATGGATCGCCTTGGCGATGAGTTCCTTGCCGGTGCCGCTCTCGCCCTGGATCAGGACGGTAGACCGGCTGGGCGCCACCTGGCCGACCAGGTCAAACACGCGCAACATCGTTTCGCTCTTGCCGACGATGTTGTTGAAGTTGTAGCGCTGTTTGAGGGTGCGCTTCAGCTGCAGGTTTTCTTCTTCGGCGCGGTGGCGGGCGATGGCCGAGCGGATGTCGGCCATGAGCTTTTCGTTATCCCACGGCTTCTGAACGAAGTTCTCCGCGCCGGCGCGAACCGCTTCGACCACATTGTCGACGGTGCCGTACGCCGTGATCATGATGACCGGCAGTTCGGGCTGGCGTTCCTTGATCTGGGGCAGGAGGTCGAGCCCGCTCTGCCCCGGCAGCGCCAGGTCGAGCAGCACCAGGTCGAAATTCTCCAGCTCGAGGATGCGCAGCCCCTGTTCGCCGTCGGCGGCCATGCGCACCGAGTAGCCTTCGAGGGTCAGCAGCACCTCGAGAGACTCGCGGATGCCCGCTTCGTCGTCGATGACGAGAATCGCGGCATTGGAAGAGTTGGTTGAAGCGGCGGGCGCAGACAAATTCAAAGGGGAGTCGACCTCAGGCATGGACAGAATTCCTCAGCAACGGAAACTCAAGGTGGAAGGTTGTGCCGGCGCCAATTGCGCTCTCGACGCGGATTTTCCCCGCGTGTTCCTGGATGATGCCGTAAGACACGGAGAGGCCGAGTCCCGTGCCGCGCCTGTCTCCCGGTTTGGGAGTGGTTTTGGTGGTGAAGAAGGGATCGTAGATGCGTTTCAGATGCTCCGGCGCGATCCCCGAACCTGAGTCGCTGACCAGAGCCTCCACGTGGCCGTTGACCATCGTGGCCACACGCAGACGGCCGCCGCCCGGCATGGCTTCCTTGGCGTTCAGGAGAAGGTTGAGAAACACCTGCTGCAGTTTTCCGGAATTGCCCTGGATGGGCGGCAGATCCGCCGTCAGATCGAGTTCGACATCGATTCGCGCGGTCTTGAACTGGTGTTCGAGCAGCGAGAGCGTTTCGCGAATGACCAGGTTGAGATTGGTCTCGCGGAATTCCGTGGTCGAGGTGCGGGAGAAGTTCAACAGGCCATTGGCGATTTCGGCCGCGCGGAAGCTCTGCTGCGTGATCTTTTCGAGCACCGGAGCGATGCGTCCGTCCCCGCGCAACTGCTTGGAAAGCATCTGCGCGTAGCTGGAGATGACCGCCAGGGGCGTGTTGATTTCGTGGGCTACACCGGCCGCGAGCAGGCCGATCGAACTCAGCTTGTCGGTCTGGGCGAGCTGGGCTTCGAGAGTCACGCGCTCCGTGATGTCGTCGACCAGGATAATGCGCCCGACGGAAACAAAATCGCGCGAGAGCAGGGGAGCGACGGCGATGTTGACGGTGCGCTGCTCTCCGGCCCGCGTGGTCAGTCGGAACTTGTAGAGATTATGGACGCCGGACTCGTTGCGGAACTTGTCGAGAGCGTCGCAAACGTCGGGCGGAAACACGGTGCGCAGAGCTTGCCCGAGGGCTTCGCCGCGGCTGAAGGCGTACATGGCCTCCATCTGCGCATTCCAGCTTTCGATGCGGTCGTCGAGGTCGATCGCCAGGATGCCGACGTTAATGGATTCGACGATGTTCTCGTTGAATTCCTTCAACCGTTCAAATTCGCTGATCTTCGTTTCGAGCCGTGCGTAGAGGCTGGCGTTCTGCAACGCGATCCCGATGTAGCTGGCCAGGGATTCGAGCAGCTCCACATCCTCGCTGGAAAGGAAGTCGCCACCCTCGGTTCGTCCCAGGCCGATGACGGCGATGGTGCGGGCGGCCGAGCCGTCCTGAACCCGGCAGGGAAGGTAGTAGTTCAGGTCGAGCATCGCGGCTGTGCGTCGTTCCGCCTCGGGCAGATGCAGAGCCTGCTGCGCGTTTTCGAGGAAGATATGAGTGTGGGGACTGCCGGAATCGAAATCGAGGAAGCCCAGGGCAAGGTCCCCGTGCCGGGGCGCCGGGCCGGGCCTGATCCCATTCGCCCGACCGCATCGCGGGCTTCGAGCGGCAATCCGTGGGCCGCTGCAAGGCGCAGCCGGCCCGGCTCGTCGGCGAGAAATACGGCCACGCGCGAGACCAGAAGAGTGCGCGGCAGCCGTTCGACGATCGAGTCGAGCAGCGCGCGGAGATCCGTCTCCGAATTCAAGCCTCGGCCGAATTCAACCAGGGCTTTGCGGTAATCGTAGCGATGGCGGTCGAAAACACGATCCACCCAGTTCTGTATCCGCCGCTTCAGAGGATCAAAGGCGATCGCGACAATGAGGATCGAAAGCCCCAATCCCCACTCGCGAACCGCTGCCGGCAGACGCGTGTGCACCATCTCCGCGGTCAGGGCGATCACGCCGAAATAGGCTCCCAGCAGCAAACCGGTAGCCAGCGTGTAGGCCACGCCCCGCTTGAAGATCAGGTCGGTATCCATCAGCCGGTAGCGAACGATGGCCCAGCTGAAGGTCAGGGGCAGGAAGATGATGGAAAATCCGGCCAGACGGGTGAAGGCTTCCGGAAGCCGCAGATCGAAGAGAAACGGCACCGCGTAAAAGAGCGTAAACGGGACGACAGCCAGCAGTGCTCCGCGGGTGAGCCACTTCAGCTGCTGGCGGAGCAGGGGAGTGCCGGCGCGGTTGTAGCTGCGCAGGAATAGAAGCGCGGCAAGGACATAGAAGACCGCTTCATAGGCCGTGCCCGTCTGGTCCATCCGGTGCTTGAGCAGCCCGGTGGCCTGCCAATTGAACATGGCCCAGACCCACAGGCCCAGCAACGCCGCACCCGGGGCATAAATAAGAGGCAGCACCCAGCCGCGGTGCGCCCTTTTGAGCCGCTCTTCGGGAAAGCTGAGCGCAAAGTGCAAAAACAGCGCCGGCTGCAGCGAGTCGGCCACGATATTGGTCCAGAAAACGGTCCAATCCAGGAAGTCCAACTGGCTGGTGTACTTGAGTGCGTACAGGGCAAACGAAACCAGGCAGAACAGGTAGAAATGCGTGGCGCGTGGGGCCGTCCAGCGCCGGAAGAGAACGTAGATCCCGATGGCGAGATAGACCAGTCCGATGACGCGCAGTCCCAGGGCCAGGCTGCGGTCCACCGGCACGGGGATGACCTTGATCGGCGTGTCGAACTCGAAGCCATCGCGGGTGATGGTGTAAAAGGCTTGCCCGTAGCTGGTGGTTCGGTACAACTCGCGTTCGAGATCCGATACATGGCGGACCGGGCGGTTGTTGACCTCAGTGAGCAGATCTCGAGCCTGAATCCCGGCCTGGCTTCCCGGTCCCCCCGGCAACACCCTTAAAGCAACCAGCCCCTGAACGCCGGGGGCCTCGCTCCACCACACCTGGTCGTCCGGTTGTTCGAACCGGAGTTCCTGACGATAGTTCAAAACAGCCAGCAGCACGATCCCGAGCGTGGCCAAAGCCAGCAGAATCGCCTGTATGCGGTTTGAAAGATTCGTCTCCATTTCCGGGAGGGCTTTCCTTAGCCAAGATTAAACTGCACGTCGGTTGCCATGTCGAATAGTCGGTTGATCCCGCCAAACGTTTCGGGGTAATTTACTGAAATTGCATGAGATATAGATTCCGAACAGGTTGGAACGTCAGCCGGTCTCCAAATTGGGGAGGGGAAATAATGCAGGAAAGCATAGGTGTCCTACGCCAAAAGGGAAGGTCCTATGTAATTTAAGAACCTTCCGTAAGCCATCGTAGGCGTGAGAATTATCGTTGTCCATATGTGGCTCGCGGACCGTGTTTCCGGAGGTAATGATGCTCCGCCACGTGGGCCGGGAGCTCGCAGTCGCCGGGTGCCAGAAGCACGGTTCGGAATGCAAGGCGGGCAATGTATTCAAGAACGTCGGCATGCTCCACAGCGTCCATCGCAGATTTGCCCCAGGCGAAAGGCGCGTGACCGGCCACCAGTACCCCCGGAACGGCCACCGGGTCGAGGTTTTCGCGGCGGAAACGGGCTACGATCACCGCGCCGGTGTTGCGAACATAGGCCTCTTCGACCTGGCCCGGCGTGAGTGGTTCGGTGACCGGCACGGGCCCATGGAAATAATCGGCATGGGTGGTGCCGAGACACGGGATCGGGCGGCCGGCCTGGGCCCACGAAGTAGCAAACTCCGAGTGGGTATGGACAACGCCCCCGATCTGGGGGAACTCGCGGTAGAGCAGGGTGTGGGTATCCAGATCGCTGGACGGCCGGAGCGAGCCCTCGACAATTTTTCCGTCGAGGTCGGTAATCACCAGGTCGCCGGGAGTCAATCACGGCGTAGTCGACGCCACTGGGCTTGATGACGATCAGCGGTTGCTGGCCGGCGCCGTCGAACCCGGTCGGCTTATGCCGCTGGCGTTGCCGAAGGTGTGAGGCGCGAGGCCGCGGCGGGCGATTTCGCGGTTGGCGTGCAGAACTTCTTCGCGGAGGGCGGCAAGCAGCATGGGTGGATCCTCGTGCCTGGCGGAAAGCGTTTACCCGAACAGTCTATCGCGCTCCCTCCCTGGCCAAACACTTTTCCCACATGGCAAAGGCGCTTCCAGGGAAAAGCATATTCAACCCCTATGTAAACTTGCTGGGGAAGCGGGCGTCTACCTGAGTGATGGCAGCCGGCACCGCATTGGAACCGATGACGATGGCCACGGCAGAGGAGTTGGCGGCGGAGGAGTTTGCGCGCGTGGTGGCTTCTCATCGCCAGCAGATTTTCCGCTTTCTGCTTGCCTCCACGCGCGATATGGACCTGGCCGAGACGCTGACCCAGGACTGCTTTCTGAAAGCGCACCGGCACTGGTCGAGTTTTCGCGGCGAGTCCAGCGCAATTACCTGGCTGATGCGGATCGCCATCAACCTGCAGAAGGACCACTGGCGCAACCGGCGGGTCCAGTTCTGGCGCCACACGCGGTCCAACGCGGTGGACTCCGAGGAGGCCAGCGAATGGCTCCCCAGCGGAGAAAGTTCGCCGGAGCAACAGTTGTTGGCCAGAGAGCAGGTGAAACGCGTATGGCGGGCCGTGGATGGGTTGAGTGAACGGCAGAGAACCGTGTTTCTGCTGCGCTACGTGGAAGAGTTGGATATTGCGGAAATCGGAAGGGCCACGGGGCTGAGCGAGGGCACGGTAAAGGCGCACCTTTCGCGCGCGCTGGGCAGAGTGCGGGGCGAACTGGGGAGAGAAAAATGACATTCGAACGGAAGGCTGGGAACAATACGGGGGAGAGCGAAGAACAGACTGCGCGGGAGTCCGCGCAGTCCGTGGCAGATCCGGCGCTGGACCGCGTTTTGAGCGATTTCCGCTCCAGTGTCCATGCCTGGAGTGATGCCGCATATAACCGCCCACGGCCGATTGCGGCCGCTTCACGCGGGGCGGTGTGGCGGAAGGCGGCAGCCTGGGCCCTGGGGTCCATGCTGGTGATCGGGGCGGCCGGGGGGGGCGTCCTCGAATCCCGGCATCGGCAAGAGGCAGCCAGGATTGCCGCCGCCCGCGAAGCCGAGCAGCAGCGCGCGCTTGCCGAAGAGCGTGAGCGCGAGGCGGAGAAAGAACTGGCTAAAGTGGACAACGATGTGGCGCGCGAGGTTCCCAACGCCATGGAGCCGCTGGCGCAATTGATGACCGAGGACGACAGCCAGTAAACCACCAGTAAACCAAGCCTCCGAATCAGCAGCGCAGCCCCAGACTGCCGCCCATGGCATCCGGACGAGGCGGGAGTGCTGCGCGACGAAAAGAAGCATGAACCGGCATTGTGATTTGAGTTTTTACCGACAACGAGGAGAAAGACGATGAGGGTATCTTTGGTGATGAGTCTGAGCCTTGGCGCAATCCTGACAGCGGGGATTTCGGCCATGGCGCAGGATCCGGGTCCCGGCCCGGGCCCCGGGCAGGGTGGCGGCCCCGGCTTCGGCATGCACCGCCCGCCGATGGAACGAGCCTTGGGGCTGCGCGGTCCCCAGGGCCGCTGGTGGAACGATCCGGCGATGGTGGAAAAACTCAAGCTTACGGACGACCAACGGAAATCGATGGACGCCATTCTGCTCAATCATCGCGAGCAACTTGTCGACATGCGTGCGGCGGTGGAGAAATCAGAACTGGAGATGGAGCCGCTGATGCAGGACGATGTGCCAAACGAGGCCAGGGTCCTGGCGCAGATCGATAAGATAGCGCAGGCACGCGCCGAACTCGAGAAAGCCAATGCGCGGTTCCTTCTGGCAATTCGCGCCAAGTTATCGCCGGATCAATGGAAACAGTTGCAGACCGCGCGTGCCGACCGCATGCAGCGCCGAGGCTGGGGAAGGGACGGCCAGCCTGGCGGTGGCGGCGCCAAGCCCCAGGGCCCTCCGCCGCCTTCAGGTCCCGGCCCCGGACCGCAGGGGATGCTGAACGAGGAACCTCCGGCGGGCGAACCGGCGTTCGATTAATGCTGACAAGTCATTTCTTTCTAGAGGGTTCACAAGAGCTAAAGCCAACAGGCGACCACCGGGTGTCTTTCTGCATCATAGGTTGTTAGGCAGAGAGCAAAATACGGTTGAAATCAATACCGATGGCGGCGAGAGGGATCCTCTTGCCGCCGATTTTTTTGTGTGCGAACTAATCGCGCCGCGTGTCCCGGCATCGCGCGGGCCCGCGCATGACTCAAAACTGGACGCAAGAGTGAAGCGAATCCAAACAGCGGATGAAGCGTTTCGCGACAGCCGCTGAACAGCTTCAGAACATGATTGTGCTGAATTCCTGCACAGTGTCCGAAAAAGAATCTTTGCCTGATCACTAAAGTTATCTTCGGCCTCTCCGATGAAGTGGGTGGATGCAGAAGAGCCCAGGCGCAAGGATGGCTGGAGGGTTCAGGCGGCAGACGGATTCCAATAGGCGGGTTCAGTCCCCCGACGGGATATCGCTGGAGTCGCCGGATCCGGTCCATAGCCGGGGCATCCCAAAAAGGAGTGAAGTCCCATGGCCCTCGGTGTATTGAACAACCTGTCAGCGATCTACGCGGAGAACAACCTGAACAACACCAACAACAGCCTGCAGACGGTTCTGCAGCAGTTGTCGTCAGGTTCGCGGATCAACTCCGGCGCCGACGACGCCGCCGGCCTTTCCCTGGTCAATGGTTTGCAGGCCAACTCCAAGGCCTTGACCCAGTCGGCCACCAATGCGACCGAAGGTGTCGGCCTGCTCCAGGTAGCGGACGGCGCTCTCTCGCAGGTGACCAACCTGCTCAACCGGGCCGTGACGCTCGCGACCGAAGCCTCGAACGGCACTCTCAACACCTCGCAAGGGGCCGCGGCGGATCAGGAGTACAAGTCGATCCTTGCCGAGATCACCAACATCGGGTCGACGACAACCTACAACCAGAACCAGGTTTTCACCGGGTCGACAGCCGGGAATTTCAATCTATACCGGCGACTCATCGGCGGCGGGAGCCTCATTGGATGTGCTGTACTTTGCCAAGCTGTCGTCGGCCAGCGTGGGCGATGCGGGCGGCGCCATCACGTATACGCCTGCCGCCGGCGCGGTGCCTGCGACCATCAGCTACGGACCGGTCGCGTCGGGGACCAATCAGGTAGATCTGTCAGCAACCGATCTGACGAATACGGGAAATGCGCAGGTCGCGCTTACGGATCTCAACCTCGCGATCACCGATGTGGCGGCGCAAGACGGTTACCTCGGCGCACAGATCAACACGCTGAACGCAATCAGCCAGGTCATGAGCACGCAGCAGGACAACATCGTATCGGCGCAGAACGCCATCCAGGCTACGGACTATGCGTCGGCAACTTCGAATATGTCGAAGTACGAGATTCTCAGCCAGACGGGCATAGCGGCGCTCGCCCAGGCCAACAGTGTGCAGCAGGAAGTGACGAAGCTTCTCCAATGAGTTTTGAACCAAGCATCACTGCACGATTTTCAAGAAAACCCAGGGACAGGGCGGCGGCGAAGGGGAAAACCTTCGCCGCCATTTTTCAGCTTTGCAAAGGGTCTCCGGCCGCTTGGTGCACGTCTCACTGTGATATACATGGTCCGCGGATTGGCGGATTCAACCTTCGCGGAGGTGAAGTCGATTGTCGTGGCCGAGGTGTGTGCGCCCCGTCTCCGCATGTCTTGCGCTCTCGCTGGCGTCGAGCCATGCCGCGCTCAGCGGGCGGTCCGGCGGGACCCAATCCGATCAAACGCCGAAATTGATTCCCCGCACGCATGAACAAAGAGAAGCCCGGTTCCGGGCAGAGCATCGCATTGTTCTGAATGTGGAAGTGACGGACGCGGCGGGCAGTCCGATCACCGGACTCAACGCCGAGGATTTTACGCTGATGCAAGATCAGCAACCGCGGTCCATCGTAACCTTTCGAGCCGTGAATGGCGAAACGGCTCCGGTTCCACCCCAGGTGATGCTGCTGCTGGACGCAGTAAACAATTCTTCGCGGGATCTTGCCAATGATCGCAAGGGCGTTGAAACCTTCCTGCGTCAAAGCCCCGCGACTCTTGCTTACCCCACTTCGATCGCTGTCCTGTCCGAAGCAGAGATAAGATCTGGCCCGCTGACCCGGGATCGTGACGCGCTCCTCGGCGAACTCGAGGATCTCTCGGGCCGCCTCCACCCCATTGCCTGCGCCAGCGACGTGAATCCCAACGACAGGACGTTACGGGCGGTGTGGATGCCAGGCACCGTATCGGGAGTCGATTCCAGCAAAGAACTGAACTGCCTGAACGAGCGATTCATCACCTCCATCAGCGCTCTCACCCGGTTTGCCAAACTGCAGATTGATATTCCGGGCCGCGTCATCCTCATCTGGATGGGTTCCGGTTGGCCGCTGCTCAACAACAAGCAGTTTCGCCCCGATGATGCGAGCGTCAAGGCCGGCTTTTTCGGAAATCTCGTGCAAGTTTCGACCGCGCTGAGAGAAGCCCAGATAACACTCGATGTGCTTCTTCCATCCAGCCTGTTCCGCATTGCGGAATCGCGCGACGAACACGACGATGCATTCTTCAACGGCGTACCAAACCAGGATGAAGTGACGGCGGCAAGTCTGGGAGTGCAGGCCCTCGCCCATCAGAGCGGCGGCCAGGTCCTGATTGGCGCCAAAAATATTTCGGGCGGTATCGCCGCCTGTATGGCCGACGCGCAATCGTATTACGAACTGACCTTCGATTCCGCTCCGGCCGCACAGTTTGGCGAATATCATTCGCTCCAGGTGAAGGTCGATAAGCCGGGCGTGACTGTACGCACTAATACGGTCTACTACGCTGAGCAATGAACGCGAGGATCGGCCGGCACATCGGGGCATTCCTCACGAGGTGAGGCTTTGATTACGGGGAGAATCATTCTGGTCGGGGTTTTCCTTGGTTGCCTTGGATCGATTGGCGTCAATCCCGCTTTCTGCCAGGACGAGCCCGTTCTCTCCGAACCCGTACCCGCGGATTTTAAATCGGCATTGACGCCGACGAGCAACGAGCGCGAGGGCCTCATCCACCTCGATGTCTCGGTTAAGGACCGGAACGGCGATGCCAGGACAGGGCTTTCCGGAAAAGAATTTACCCTGCTTGATGACGGTGTACCGGCAAAGATTCTGTCATTTCGGGCCGCGAACGAGGCAGGCGATGAAAACGAGCGGTTGAGCGAAGTGGTCCTGGTGCTCGACCATGTCAATCTCTCCGATCTGCAGTTCTCTCTTGTCAAGCGCGAGACCATCAAGTTTTTGCGGCGGAATGGCGGACGGCTCGCCTGCCCTACGTCGGTGTACGTCTTTACTATCGGCGGCCTCTATGCGTCGGCCATCCCAACGACGGATGGCAACGCATTGGCCGAGGATATTGCTCGCGACCGCTTTCCGCGCTCTCTTTGGCAGATTCCACAACCCCGCGCAGGCGATATCAATGACCTGAATGGCAGACGGTACTTACTGTGGGACAAGGCCCTGCAAACGATCTACACCATCGCCATCGAGCGGCGAGACAAGCCGGGTCGAAAGCTTGTGGTGTGGATGGGGTTCGGATGGCCCGTCAACCTTGGAGCTCAGCCAAACAGAGACAATGATTTTTACTCCCTGGTCGAGCTCTCCACGCGCATACGCGAGGCGCGGATAGTCATCTGCCAGGTGACAGACTGGCCCGACCCGCAGGAGCTTCAACTTCGCCTATACGAATTATCTGGCCGGTATTCGCTCGGTGTCGGAGCTGGAGAATTCGGGCATCATCCGCCCGTTCGCTCATTTTGCGCTGCAGGTATTAGCGATTCAAAGCGGCGGACTCATCCTGGATAGTTCACCGGACATTCCAAAAGGCATTGAGCATTGCATTCAGGACGCCGGCGCGTTTTACACGTTGTCCTTTGATCCGCCCCATGCCGCGCACGTAGATGAGTATCACGACCTGAAAGTCGATGTTGCATCCCCCGGGTTGTCGGCGCACACCACTACCGGCTACTACAATCAGCCGGTTTTCTATGATGAGCCTCGCGTTCCTGCGAAGCAGATCACGGTTCACGAACTGCAGCAAATGCTCGATGCAGTTGGAGAAGAGCACGATGGCGAATTGGCGGACGAACTCACTGGCCTGGAATTGAGCGAACGGCTCAGCAGCGCCGAACTCGCAGAATGGAAGAGCCGGCTGCGAGGGAAACGGTCGAAGATGGCATTGACTGCCCTGGCCGACGGATCGGTGTTTTTTGATCCTCCACCATCAGAGATCCCTGCGAGACGCAGCGCCGGATCACGAAGCCCAGGTGCAGATCCTCAAGCGAACGGTCAGGTATCTCGCTGAAGTGATGCCACGGCTTCCGGACTTCTTCGCAACCCGCACAACCGTTCAGTTTGAACAACGGTCCACGGAAAACCAAACGTGGAAGACCGCGCCGGCCGATCAATCGTTGCGGGAGGGCGCGACCGAAGTTGCGACTCTGCTCTATCGCAACAGTCATGAGCAACAGATCGTCGAAAAGCGAAAGAGCAGCCGAAGCAGCCGAAGCATAAAAAAGAATCTCAACTTTATTGGTGTGTTTGGCCCCATCCTTTTGTCGACGCTCCGCGACGCGACGAGCGACGGAAACGGGCTGATCTGGAGCCGTTGGGAACGCGGCGGCCAGGGAACCGAGGCTGTATTTCGTTACACCACTCGCAACCAGGAACCGTCTTTTATTGTCGAGAATTGCTGCTTCCGCAACGGTGCGATGTTTCGGGCGCGCGCCAATTATCACGGAGAACTGGCGGTTGATGCGGCAACCGGGGCAATCCTGCGACTCACCATGGAATCAGACCCCGGATGGGTCGTTGAGCCTGATCTGTCACCGGTTCGGCTTGTAAGGATAACCGACATGATGGTGGAGTTCGGGGGAATTGAAATCGGCGGAAAGAAATACATCTGCCCGCTGCGAAGCGTCGTCGTGTCCCGAACCCGGCCAGTGAAACCACTGAAGGTGTGGGATGTGGATCTGACTGTCTACGCCCCCTACGAGACGCTGTTGGACGATATCGCGTTTACGAATTACCACAAGTTCGGATCGGAAGCGCGCATCCTGCCTGGATTTGAAGTGGTGCCGGAAGCTAAACCTCCGGCTCCGGGCACCGCTCCGCCACAAAAGGGCACGCCGCCTAACCGCTGAAAACTTCACCGATCGGATACAGACGTGCGGTATGACTCGGCCTGAGTCGCACTGTCATTTTTGCCAGTTCACTCCACGCGTGAAGTCGCTCTATGCTTCGCCAGGCTGTACGGAACCGGGGAACGGCCAGGAGAGAAGGATGATCGAATACGTGCATCAGTTCTTTGCTGCGGCTCCTCTTGCCGCGGTCGCGCTGGCGTTGGCGCTTGGCTATCTTTTTGGCAAGCTCCGTGTCGGCACATTCGTGCTTGGCCCTGTGGCGGCCACGCTGCTGGTAGCCATTGCCCTTGGCCAGGTCGGCATCAAAGTCTCCGGAGACGTGAAGACGCTGGCTTTTGCGCTCTTCATCTATGCATTGGGTTACATGATCGGTCCCCAGTTTGTCAGCAGCCTGGGCCGCTCAACGCTGAAGCAGGTGCACCTGACCTTTGCTTCTTCCATCGTTGTGGTCATCACGGTCTGGGGGATGGCGCTGGGATTTCACCTCGACAAAGGGACCGCCGCTGGAATTCTCGCGGGCGGCGCTACAGAGTCGGCGGCCATCGGTACGGCCGGGGATGCCCTGGCGTCGCAGCCTCTTCCCAAGGAAGACATCGCGCGGATGACCGCCAACATCGGGGTTTCCTACGCCATCACTTATCTGTTCGGAACGTTCACCGTCATTTTCTTCGCTTCCAGCATTGCGCCGAAGCTGCTGGGCATCGATCTGGCAGCCGCCTCGGAGGAGTACGAGCGGGAATTGGGCGGAGGAAAGACTCAACTCGCCCCGGGGCAGCTCGATGCGCTTCGCCGCGTGGTCGCTCGCATCCATGAGATCGCTCCATCAGCCGCGGGACGTTCCGTCGGCGATCTGGAAAAAGCCATGAATGGCGTGGTGATCGAGAAAGTGATGCGCGGCGCCCAAACCGTCGCGATCGAGCCAGGTCTGAAACTACAGGCGGGCGATCGCGTGGCCATCGCCGGCCGCCGCGAACTGGTCATCGATCATGCCGAAACCATCCTGGGACCCGAGTGTGCCGACGCTTCCGGGATGGAGTTGGTTGCCGAGATGCGCGAGGTGGTGGTCACCAACCCCAAACTGGCGGGTCGGACCATCGCCCAGATCCTCGCCACTTCCGATCCCCAGGCACGCCGCGGCGCGTTCCTCAACTCACTTACCCGTCTGAATCAGCCACTACCCATCGCCCCCGAAACCACGATTGCCATCGGAGACGTGGCACGGTTCGGCGGGTCGCGCGCCGATGTGGAGCGCGTGGCCAAATCCGTCGGTTACCCCACTCCTCCCGCGGACAAGACCGATTTCCTCTACTTTGGCCTCGGTCTCTTTTGCGGTTTCGCGGTGGGCATGCTTGGCGTGCCATTCGGCGGCGCGCGGCTGGGGTTGGGCACGGGCGGCGGATGTCTGATTGCCGGCCTGGTCTTTGGCTGGCTGCGAGCCCGGCGGCCCACCTTCGGGCAGTTGCCTGCTCCCGCTGCTCTCTATCTGAAGGATTTTGGCCTGTCCGTTTTCGTGGCCTGCATCGGCCTGGCGACCGGTCCGGAGGCCCTGAGCCAGATCGTCCGATACGGAGTGGTGCTTCCCATGGCGGGGATCGCCGTCTCGCTGGTTCCCGGCCTGTTCGCCCTCTACTACGGCAAGTACGTCTTGAAGATGCATCCGGTGCTGCTTTGCGGTGCGTTATGCGGTCGCCAGGCGAGCACGCCGGCTCTCAACGCGGTGACACTCGCCGCGGGGAACAATGCGCCCGTCCTCGGCTATACCGTTCCCTACACGATCGCCAACATCTTGCTCACGCTGGCAGGCCCGGTGGTCATTCTCATCACCTAGCGGGGCAGGTTGGCATCTCTTAGACGTGCTGCACCGCCTGGGCCAGGTGGCTCAGGCTTGATTTCGCATCGCCATAGAGCATCGCCGTGCAGGACTTGAAGAACAGCGGATTCTCGAGGCCGGAAAAGCCGCGGCCCTGGCCGCGCTTGAGCACGATGACGCTCTTGGCGCGATCCACTTCAAGGATCGGCATGCCCGCGATGATCGACTTGGGGTTGTCGCGCGCATCGGGATTGACAACGTCGTTGGCGCCGATGACCACGGCGACGTCGGTGGATGGGAACTCGGGGTTGATCTGCTCCATCTCGTACAGCGAAGAGTAGGGCACGTTGGCTTCGGCCAGCAGCACGTTCATGTGTCCCGGCATGCGCCCGGCGACGGGATGAATGGCGTACTTCACGGTGACCCCGCGCGCTTCGAGAAGTTCGGCGAGTTCGCGAACCGCGTGCTGCGCCTGCGCCGTGGCCAGACCGTATCCGGGAACGAAGATGACGCGGTTGGCGAATGCCAGTTGCATCGCGGCATCGTCGAGGCTGATCTCGCGCATGACGCCGTCGACATTGGCCGTGGCCTCCGCAATCACTGCGCCGAATCCGCCGAACAGCACGTTGGTGATGGAGCGGTTCATGGCCTTGCACATCAGCACGGAGAGAATGAAGCCGGAGAAGCCATCGAGCGTGCCGGCGATGATCAGCACGTTGTTGCCGAGAACAAAGCCGGTGGCCGCGGCAGCCAGGCCGGCGTAGGAGTTCAACAGCGACATCACCACCGGCATGTCGGCCGAGCCGATGGGTATCACCAGCATGACGCCGAAAAGAAACGCGATGCCCAGCATGGTGTAGAACACCGCGCTGGCTTCGGGATGGAACCAGAAATAGAAGAAGCAGCCCACCATCGCGAGGGCAATGGTGAGGTTGACGAAGTTCTGGCCGCGGAACTGGACGGGCTTGCCCTGGATGATGCCCTGCAGTTTGCCGGCGGCGATCAGCGAGCCGGTGGTGGTCAGAGCGCCGAGAATGATTTCAAAGCCCAGGGCGCCGCGCTTGATCGGCCCGAGTTCGTTGATGTTGACCATGAACTCGCCGATGCCGACCAGCGCCGCGGCCAGCGCGCCAAAGGCGTGGGAGAGCGCGGTCCGCTGCGGCATGGCGGTCATGGGAACGCGTCACGGCCATCCACGCGCCAATGGCGGATCCGATGGCGAGGCCGGCGATGAGCCACACCCAGGTGACGATGTGCGCCCCGATCAGCGTGCCCACGATGGCCGCGAACATGCCGCCTTCGGCGAGGAACATGCCGCGCCGCGCGGTGTCGGGGTGCGACATCATCTTGAGCGACAGGATGAAGAGGATCGACGCGACCAGGTAGGTCGCTTCCATGAAGTAGGTGGTTAGAGCGAAAGCGGCCGGGTTCACTTGGTCGCCTCCTTCGGCTTCGTTTCGCGCTTGCGGAACATCTTCAGCATGCGATCGGTAATGCCGAAGCCGCCCACCACGTTGATGGTGGCCGTGGTCACCGCGACGAAGCCGAGAATGTGCGCGGGCAGCGGATACCCCTTGGCCCCGGCCAGCACCAGCGAACCAATCAGCGAGATGCCCGAGATGGCGTTGGTGGCCGACATCAGCGGCGTGTGCAACAGCGGAGGGACGCGGCTGATGACCTGGTAGCCGAGGAAGGCCGCCAGCGCGAATACATAGACAGAAGCGATAAGTACGGCGGGATTCATCATAGGTAGCTCGAATCAAAGCGGGGTTAGCGGAGCTTGCGAAACTGGGTGCCCCGGGTCTCGATTTTGAGACCTGGGAACGTGTTGCGTATCAGGGCACGAATTCAGTCGTGCCGCAAAGACTGCAAAATCAATGCGGGCTTCAGCCCCTGAGGAATGCGGGCACATGGTTCAATTACTGGACACAGTTTCCAGCAGCTTGGCGACGCGCGGATTCACCGGTTTGCCTTCGTGAGCCACGCAAGCGCCGGCCAGAACTTCGTCGGCTCAGGTCGACAGTCAGTGCGCCCTTCTTCGCGATCAGGCCGATGAAGTTGAGAACGTTGCGGGCATAGAGATGGCTCGCGTCGACGGGAACCTCCGCGGGCAGGTTGAGCGGCGCCAGCAGCGTTACGCCCCCGATCTGCTGCGTGACTCCGGGCTGGGTCAGCTCGCAATTGCCGCCGGCGGGAGCAGCCAGGTCGACCAGCACCGAGCCGGGCCGCATTGCTTCCACCGCGGCGCGGCGAATCAGCCGCGGCGCGGGACGCCCCGGTACCTGGGCAGTGGTGATGACCACGTCGGAATGCGCCGCGGTCCGGGTGATCAGGTCGCGGCCGCGATCGAGCGCTTCTTCGGTCAGCTCGGCCGCGTAGCCTCCGCCGCCTTCGGTGTTGATGCCGCCGAGGTCCACGTCGAGAAACTTTGCCCCCAGCGAACGCACCTGCTCGCCGGCAGCGGCGCGCACGTCATAGGCTTCCACCACCGCGCCCAGGCGGCGGGCCGTCGCAATGGCCTGCAGTCCCGCGACGCCTGCGCCGATCACAAAGACGCGTGCCGGCGGAATGGTGCCCGCAGCCGTCATCAGCATCGGAAAAAGGCGGGGCAGGCGATCGGCGGCGGAAACGACAGCCTTGTAGCCGGCCACCGTCGCCATCGATGAAAGCGCGTCCATCGACTGCGCGCGGCTGATGCGCGGCACCAGTTCCATGCTGAACAGCGTGACCGGCGCGTTCAATCGCGGTGAGCAGCGCATGGGGCGCATCGAGCGGGCGAAGAAAGCCGATGACGACGGCACCCGGCTTGAGTTGCGCCTGATCGGCTGAATCCGGGGCAGTCACGACGGGAATCAGATCGGCGCCGGCGAGAATGGAAGCTCGATCCGCGGTCACGGTTGCGCCGGCTTCGATATAGGCCTGGTCGGACGCGCCTGCCGATACCCCCGCGCCCGCTTCCACGGTGACCGCGATTCCCTGCGCGATCAGCGATTTCAAACTCTCCGGCAAAAGGGCGACGCGGGTTTCGCCGGGAGCGGACTCCTTCAAAATGCCTAAAAACAAATCTCCTCCGCTACAAGTGGGAAGTGAGGAATGTATGGACGAACGAATATCACCCGAAGGTCGAGCGAGTCCATGAATTTTCGTTCAGATTATTGTCCACGGAACCGGGCGAATCGTGTGATGTTGGTCACCCGGGACAATTGATCTATCCTGATTCGACTGAGTGCTATACTTCTGCACCGCGTATCGTGAGGTGTTTTATGGCACGGCGATCCTTCCTCCGCCAGTTGCTGGTGTTGCCATTCGTCGGGGTGGCATCTTCTCTGGGTCAGGGCACGACCCACAAGCCGCTGAACATCATGATGAAAAGCGCCTGGGGGTCAGACGATCCCACCAAGGCGGCCTTTCCTTTCCTGCATGGCCTCGCGCTGAGCGAAGCCGGACATTCGGTGCAGATCTTTCTGCTCGGCGAGGCAGTTTCGCTGATGCGAAAGTCGGTCGCCGCGGCGGTCGTGCCGGTGGGTTGGCCGCCGCTCGAACAGACCATGACCAAGGTGGCAGAACGGCATGTGCAGATCTATGCATGCGGCGCCTGCAGCCGGGCCCGCTCGGTCGCGCAGACCGATCTGGATCCCTGGGGAGCGAAGTTCGGCAATCCCACGATCTTCGTCTCGCTGGTTGAGTGGGCCGATCGGGTGATTACCGAGTAGGGCAAACTTCATTTGTGCGCTGGATGCGATGCGGGCGAAAAGGCAGGTTCGCCCGCACGATATTCTGAGTCATTTCGGCAGCGGTGCGGTGCCCGTGACGGTAAATCCCGCCTCCGATTTCGCTTCCGTTTCCTGCGGCTGCGCGCCGCCCACGGTCAGCGTGTATTTGCCTGCGAGTATAGCCCGGTTGCCCTGTGTCGTCCACGCTCGACAACGACCGCGCGGCGATGTTGAGGGTGACTTCCTTGCTCGCGCCCGGATCCAGCGTCACCCGCTCGAAGCCCACCAGGGAGTGAATCGGTCCGCCCTCCTGCGGGGTCTTCAGGTAGGCTTCGACGACCTCGTCGCCAGCGACCTTGCCGGTATTGGTCACGGTCACGGTGGCGGTGATGGGGTCTCCGGCCTTCAAGGTCTCAGCCGAGACCTTGACCGGCCCATATTTGAAGCTGGTGTAGCTCAGTCCGTAGCCGAATCCCCACAGCGGCTTGCCGGTGAAGTAGCGATAGGTGCGTCCTTTGATCGCATAGTCGGTAAAAGCCGGGAGGCCGTCGAGCGAGGCATAGAACGTGACCGGCAACCGGCCGGCGGGGTTGTTCGAACCGGCGAGGGTGCGCGCAATCGCGGTGCCGCCCTCGACGCCGGGGTACCACGCTTCGAGTACCGCGGCCGCGTGTTCGTTGGCCCAGTTCAGCGCCACGGCGCTGCCGCTCTGAAGAACGACAACGAGCGGCTTGCCGGTCGCGGCCAGGGCTTCGAGCAGCTTCTGCTGCGGTTCGGGCAGGTCGAGGCTGGTGCGGTCGCCGCCTTCGAAACCGGGAATCTTGATCCGCATCTCTTCGCCTTCAAGCTGCGGCGAAAGTCCCACGAAGGCCACCACCACGTCGGCTTCTTTGGCCCGGGCGACAGCCTCGTCGAGCTGGGCCTGCGCAGGCGCCTGCCATTTGAGCGTCAGTCCGCCGCCGGAACGATCGCCGGAGTGCGAATACTGAAGCTCGAATTCGTGCGGCTTGGTGTCGGAGAAGTCCACCGCGATCTCCGCCGGTTTGGGGAATTTCATGATGGGCGGAGCCGTGGGCGAGGCGCCGGGTGCAGCCTTGAAGTTGCCCATCGCCGACATGTCCATGCCCGCGCGAAGGCTCGCCTTCCGACAAGACCTTGCCATCGAGGACAAAGCGATAGCTCTCCGCAGGCGAATAGGGAAAGCTGTCTCCGGGCTCGAGCGAAAAGACATAATGGCCCGGCGCGGGAACAGAAAGCGTGCCGGTCCAGCGCACCGAGTAATCGAAAGTATCGATCTGGGGCACCGGCTTGGCGTTTTCCCAGTCCGTCTGCACGGCAGGTTCGGTCTCGACGGCCACCGGGCGGCCGGTCCAGTCGGGTGTGGCGAAGAACTCGGTTTTGAGCCCCGTGTTCAGACCGAACGCGGTACGGGGAACCGGCACTCCCACGCCCTCCGCCAGCGTCGAACCCTGCGCGTAAAGAATCGGCGAAGTGCGGAACTCGTGCTGGATTCCCTCGAGCGGCGTGACCGGATGGAGCGGAGTGCCGACGTAGTTACCCAGGATGGAGGTGAGCTGATCTGCCGTAGGGCCGATGACCGCGATGTGGCCGGGAGCGCTCTTCAGGGGCAGCGCGCCATTGTTCTTCAGCAGGACGATGCTTTCTTCAGCGGCCTTGCGCGAGATCAGGCGGTGGGGATTGGATGCGACCGATTGGAAGGGGATCCGGTCCAGCGAGGAGCCAGGGGGATCGAAGAGGCCGAGCTGGAAGCGCGCCGTGTAGAGGCGCTCGGCGGCCTGGGTGACGAGGTCTTCGGAGACCAGTCCCTGGTGAACGGCATCGGCCAGGGTGTTGAAACCGGGAGTCCAGATACTGCACGACAAGTCTGTTCCGGCCTGCAGCGGCAAGCGCGGAGGAATGGGTGACGTCCGGCGTCTTCTTGTGGCCCTGGTTCACGTCCACAATCGCGCCGCAATCGGAGACCACGAAGCCCTTGAATCCCCACGCGTCGCGCAGATGGTCTTTCAGGAGCATCTTGTTGGTGCACGCAGGCCACTCGTCGATGGAGTTGTAGGCGCACATCACGGACTGCACGTGGCCTTCGGTGACGGTAGCGCGGAACGCGGGCAGATAGGTCTCTTCGAGATCGCGGTCGCTGGGGTCCACGTTGAATCCGTGACGCAGCTGCTCGGGCCCGCTGTGCACCGCGAAGTGCTTGCTGGTGGCCACGGCGCGCAGATGTTCGAGGTCCTTGCCCTGCACGCCGGTCACAAATGCGATTCCCAGGCGGCCGGTAAGGAACGGATCTTCGCCGTAGGTCTCCTGGCCCCGCCCCCAGCGCGGGTCACGAAAGATGTTGATATTGGGCGACCAGAATGTGAGGCCGTAGAAGATGCGGTGATTGTTTTCCCGCTGCGCCTGGTTGTACTTGGCGCGGGCCTCGTCGGAGATGACATCGCCCATGCCCTGCACAATGGACGGATCCCAGGTCGCAGCCATGCCGATAGCCTGGGGAAACACCGTGGCGTAGCCGGCGCGCGCCACGCCGTGCAGAGATTCGTTCCAGGTCTGGTAGTCGGGAATGCCGAGCCGGGGAATCGATGTGGCCCAGTCCTCGAGCTGGTTTGCTTTCTCCTCCAGGGTCATGCGCCCCACCAGGTCGTGAGCGCGTTCGCGGGGCGAGAGGTGGGTATCCAGATAGGCGGGTTGCTGAGCGGTTGCAATCACTGCAGAGATGCAAAGAGCCAGTGCCGGGAAAAAAGCAAAGCGGCGAAGCGGCATCGAATCGTTCCTCCAGAACTGCAGATCGTGGGCGCGCAGCAACGCCGGCCGGCCTCCCTGGTTCGGGTCGGAATTTGCACCAACGGTCGGGCAAGCCCGATCCGCCGAACCGAAAGAGCGGCAATGAAACTCTACAAGGCGCGGCGCCGCACTGGCTAGCTTTATCGGTTTACTTAGGCTGATTCCGAGAACGGAGAGCACCTTCAATCGTCGCGGTCATCCTGCGCAGACAGCTCCATTTGCTTTAGAACGGCGAGCTGTTGTTTGAATTCGGGCCGGGCGCGGAGGGATTCCAGCCGGGGATCGGCGAGCGTCTGGAAGAACCACGGGCAGCGCAAATCGGCTGCGGCCTGCAGTTCAGAGACCGCGGTCTCCACATCACCCAGCGCGGCATAAGCCGCTGGGGTGAAAGATCGAAGCACGAAACGTTCGCGGGTCAGCCACTGCAGCCGCTCGAGGAGGCCGTACGCCTCATCGCGTTTGCCGCTGCAGGCCAGGACGTAGGCCTGGACACCGAGCGCCATATCGAAGTAGGGCGTGCGCCGAACGATCTCCTCTGCATGCTTGGCCGCGCGTTCCACCTGGCCGTTGAACGCGAGAATGATCGCCCCATACAGGTGGCTGCTCTCGTCGTCCGGGAAGAGGGCCAGACACTTGTCGATCTGGGTGACGCTCCGCGCGGACTGGCCGGCAAGATGACAGGCCCACGCGAGGCGGGCATGAAGCGAGGGGGCATAGGGGTCGACAAGCAAGGCAGACTGTATCCATTCCAGGGCTTCGTCGAAGCGGTGACGGCTCAGGGCCAGCATCACGCGCAGCCGGGTGGTCCAGGGATCGTGGGGAAGGTGCGCGGAGGCGGAGAACATTTCGAGAGCCCGCCGGAGATCGCGGTCCACGTGGAAGGCCGATCCAGCCCAGCGCGGGCAGTACCGCCGGTGCCTTGCCCGCGATATCGGAGAAGGATTCCGCGATGTGCCGGATCTCGGAGGCAGCTGTATCCGAAGACATGAATCCGTAAAACTCCTGGGTGATACAAGCGTGGCACAGATCGACCTTGGCGGCGATCAGCGATGGATCGAGTTCAGTGGCCCGGACGAGGTGCTGTATGGCGTCCTGCATGCGGTGCCGTTCATGGGTTTGCCACTCGTAGTGTCCGCGAAGAAACATGTCATAAGCATCACGGCGATCTGTGCCGTTAGGCCCGTTCGATGCAATCGTGAATTCGCCTCCCAGCCGAAAGACGAGCCGCTGTACGAGTTCCGATTCGAGCCCGAGCAGTTGACGATGGGCGACCAGGATGTCCTCCACCCAGATCTGGGTTCCGTCCTTGACCCGGATCATCTCCGTGCGCAGGCGGTAGTGGGTTGGCATCGCGAACAGGATTCCAGCCAGCACCAGGTCCGCTTTCAAGAGTCACTCCCACCTGCGCGGCAGTCATGCCGCGGCCAGCCAGGGTGAAGACAGAATCGCGCGCCAGCACGCTTACCCAGGAAGGAGCCAAGGTAGTGAGACGGCTCGTTGCCTCTTCAGCGATCGCCGGACCCAGATGGTCGGGAACCTCGCGCCCCGACCCGAACGGCATGATCGCAAGACGCAACAGGCGATGGGCTTGCGAGCCACTGCGCTGAACCGGTCCCGCCAAACGGTAACCGCGCTTGTAGATGGTCTGAATGCATTGGTCGGGTTCGAGCCGGGCGCGGAGCGACGACATGCATCGCGGAACGCTGTCAGACGTGACGTGCACGTCGCCCCACAGGCCATGTTTTAGTTGCGCTGAACTGACAATTTGCCCCGCATGTGAGAGAAGCAGCCGAAGCGCCGCCAGTTCCTTGGGAGGCAAATGAATCTGCGCGTCTCCGCGAAAGAATGTGCCGTCGTGGTCCAGCCTGAAATTACCGAAGGAGAATTCCGTTTCCTTTGCATCGGATCGCGCTTCTGAGGAGAGCTTCATCCCGGTCACACTCTCGAAGGCCTCGTCTTGGCGCTGAAGCGAACGTTCCCGATCTTCGGTGACGAACGCTTCAGCGCGAACTGCGGCCAACCTTGATGACCTCGGAGGAAGAGGTACACGTACCCTCGTGTGCGTCGTCGAGGGAGCCCACCTGATTATTAACTGTAGATTATCTACCTGGTGTGATTATCAATACAGCAAAACGAGCAAGAAGTTACCAGAGAATTAAAGGGTGAGTTACCGAAGGATTAGTATGTGCGTTAGATCACTCGAACTCAATACTTCGACTTGATCGCATATGTCAAACCCATCGTGAACTGGAAGGAATTGCGCTTGGTCGGAGGCTCGGAAGCGGGCGGATTATTCAAGTAGCTATCAAGCGTCCCCACACTGAAGCCCAGGTTCTTGTATGTGGGAAAGGCGAGAGTGTTGGTCTCGTTAACTGAATAAGCGCGTGGATTGTTATAGGCAGGAATGTATGCAAGGCCCTGCGTAAAGGTCAGAAGTTTCATGTGAAGCAAGTAGTCTAAGGAGAATGTCGATCCGATCAAATTTTCATTGGTCGCTGAACTCCCACCAATAAACGATTGTTTTTCATATTGTATGGTCGCCTTTAGATCTGCTTCTTGCTTTTTAGTCTTAATGAACGTCCATCCGATTCCGCCGCCGTAGATTTGCTGCAGTTGCAGATTCTGCGCATAGTTGTGATCATACGCAATCTGCACCAGCCCGAAGAAACGGGGAGCGAAGTACTCATCGCGCTCGGCGTCGCCATGGAAGATCGCAGACTTGGTGAAGGTTGCCGGGACCAGGACGTCCCCCAGATGATATGCAGGCTGAGTGATCTTTCCGTACGAGCCGGTGAAATCCGCCGAGGTGCGGTTGCGCGGATCGAGCCAATCCACCGTGGGCACCACCCGCACCAGCCCTATCCCGCCTGAGAATGTGTACTGGTTCTGAGTGGCCGAAACCAGCGTGGCCCCGGCGGTTGCTGCCCCATTCCACCCCGCGGCCAGGCTCGGATGATGATAGACCTCCTTATCGAGCGTCGGCTGGTCCACGATGTATGCGGCGTTCTTTGCGGCGATCGGTGATGGAGAGGTCCCTGACTCCGGGTGCACCGTGACGGACTGGTCGGCGACTTCGATCTTGCCGATCGGGATCTGGGGGACATGCTTTTTGCCGCGCAGCTTGACCGTATTGTCGAGCACGGCGAAATTTCCCGCGGTGTGCAGTTCCTTGATGTCTTCCCACGCAACGGAGAGATCGCCCAGTTGATTGCTGTGGAAGTTGACTTTACCGCCCACGGCGCTGACTAATTTTCCGTGCAGCGTGTCGCCGTTTTTGAGGACCAGCACATCCGCTTCGGTTGTCGGCTTGGGCTTGGTTTGTGCGACGCATGTCAGGGTCGCAGCACAGTACAGCCGCAGAAAGAATGTAAAGCCGTGAAAAAATAAAACGGAAGAGAGTCTGTTCTGCAAATTTGAACATGGGGGAACTGCCTTTCGTCACGGAGAATATGGATGAAGGGCCCGAAATCAATTGTTTGACTGCTGTGATCCCTGCGTTCGATGCAGACTGGGACGGGAATGGTTGCCGCCCGGTGACGCTTCAGGCAAAGTGTCTTTGCCTGACTGGCTGATATCGGTTGATCTAATTGTAGCGGAACGAAATAGCGAGCCGCGTCAGGACGGAACCCTCGATCGATTTCCAGGATTCTTCCAGATTGCAGGAGTAAGCAGCCGTGCCAGCCTCATATCAGGAGTCTGATCATGGTAAAGACACTTACATATGCACAATGGTCTCTTGAGCCATACTGCATTGGCATGAAGCTGCGCGCGCTGCGCACTCAGAAAAAGCTGACGCTTTCCCGACTCGCTGCGGAAACCGGTCTGTCGACCGCGCTGCTTTCGAAACTCGAGACGGATCGTATGATTCCCACGCTCCCCACACTGGCCACGATCTGCCGTGTCTACGGTGTGGGCATGAGCCACTTCTTTTGCGAACCGGAGAAGCATACGCTGTCGATCACCCGCAAGGCCCATCTGCAGGTTACCGGACGCGGCGGGGAATCGGCGGGTTCCATTCCCCTGCACGCGCCGAAGAGCTCTTCAGGATTGATGGCTGAGATGGTGGAGATACCGGCGGCCGGCGCCGATGCGCTCACCGATGCCCATAACCGTGAAACCAGCGGCCTGCTCTACGTGATCGAGGGAAGCCTGCACCTTGACGCCGGCGGTCTGCACGAGGCGCTGGAACCCGGCGATTGCATCTTCATCGAAAGCACCATGCCCCTGGTGTGGAGCGCGGGCGCCAGGCAGCGATGCCGGGTCCTCGCGGTTCGTCCCGCGAGGAATGGCAAGTAGAGAGGTGCGGTCTCGAAACTATCCTATCGAATGAGGCGCCTTAACGTTGCCGGTTGGGGCCTCAGTCTGTACGATGGGTTGGGTTATCGCTGTCTTAAAACCCAACGGTGCTTTACGCGCTTTTGTCGACCGCGGCTTCGGGGCGGAATGATCGAAGGGAAGAGACACGTCACTCGGCTTTGAAGTACGTTGCAGATCGAGGAACACTACACGATGCGACCGAACCTGAACCTGATGAAAGCCACCCTGACGGGTGCGCTCGGCGGACTACTTTTCGGATTCGACACCGTAGTGATTGCCGGTGCTATCGATGCCCTGGAAAAGCTCTACAGTCTGAGTCCGCAGGAAAAGGGATTCACTGTCGCCATCGGCCTGGTTGGCACGGTGATCGGCGCGCTCGGCGCGGGCCAGATCGGGCAAAGGCTGGGCAGCCGGGAGACCCTGCGCCTTACGGCCATTCTGTACGTCGTTTCAGCCCTCGGCTGCGGGCTGGCCTGGAACTGGCCGATATTCCTCCTCTTTCGTTTGATCGGCGGACTGGGTATCGGCGCTTCTTCCGTGCTTGGTCCCGTCTACATCGCCGAGCTGGCCCCGGCCAAGTGGCGCGGACGCCTCGTCGCCACTTTCCAGTTCAACGTGGTGTTCGGCATCATGCTGGCCTACATCTCCAACTACATCATCCGCACGCTGCATCTGGGCGCGGCCGAGTGGCGCTGGCAGGTGGGCATTGCCGCGGCCCCCGCGATCCTCTTTCTGATCCTGTTGTTCGGCATCCCGCGCAGTCCGCGGTGGTCGGCCTCGAAGAACCGCATCGACGAAGCCCTTGCGGTGCTGAAGATGATGGGCGATCCCGATCCCGAGGCCGAGCTGGCCGATATTCGCGCAGCACTGCAGCAGGAGCACGCCACAGCCCACGAGCGCGTATTCCAGTGGAAGTATCGCTATCCACTGTTCCTGGCCATCTCCATCGGCGCGTTCAACCAATTGGCCGGCATCAACGCCATTCTCTACTACATCAACGACATCTTCGGAGCCGCCGGGTTCAGCCAGATCTCCGCCGACCAGCAGGCCATCGCCATTGGAGCCACCAACCTGGTCTTCTGTGTGATCGGCATGTCGCTGATCGACAAAATAGGCCGCAAGACGCTGCTCCTGATCGGAGCTGCGGGCACGGCTGCCTGCCTGGGCGGAGTGGCGTGGCTCTTCAGCACCAATCCTCACTCGTCCGCGCTGCTCGGACTGCTCGTCACGTACATTGCGTTCTTTTCTGTCTCGCAGGGGGCGGTGATCTGGGTCTACATTGGCGAGGTGTTCCCAACGTCGGTGCGGTCCAAGGGGCAGGGCGTGGGCAGCGCCAGCCATTGGTTCATGAACACCGTCATTCAGTTTGTGTTCCCGGTGGTGGTTCACTCCATGAGCCAGGCCACGCCGTTCGTGTTCTTCTCTGCGATGACCGCGGTGCAGTTTCTGGTGGTGATGTTCACTTACCCCGAAACCAAGGGACAGACGCTCGAGGCACTGCAGCGCAAGCTGGTTGCGGCGGATTGATCGAACCACATGCGTGCCCAATCCTAACGATGTTTTTGTCGTTGGGTGGGAGACCACGAACGTTCCGGTGCCGGCGCTATCCGATTGCGATCGCTCATGATCGCGCCCCGAAGGCGGCGATCACGGTGCCGGCGGTACCGGTGGCGCCATAGCCTTCGTGCCGTAATCACATTGCGAAGACACTGGGCATGCATGGCATAAGGGCACTTTGTCGTTGCACAGAGTTTTTCCATGCACGCGAAGCAGAAGGTGGGCCTGTTTCAGGCTTTCGGCCTGGGTGGGAAGTTCGGGCTTGAGCGCTTCCTGCACGGAGCGATACGTGGCCTGGTAGCTTTTTTGCTCGTGGCCCCAACCCAGCCGGCACAAAACGCGAAGGCCATTCGATTCGAGCGGCAGTCCGCCAGGAATGCCGCAAAGGAGCAGGATCTTTTCGGCGCCAGGGTCGCCAATGGTGGGAAACTGCTTGAGAGCCTTTTTAGCTTCGGCGTAGGGTTGGCCGAGGATCAAATCCAGGTCGCCGTTGTATTGATCCAGGGTGATGCGCGCAATCTCCCGCCAGCGGAATACGCGCATCTCGGGACGCATGCCTCCGCGCAGGGCGATTGGTAACAGAACCCGGTCGGGTGCGGCATCGATGGCCGCTGCATTCAGCCCCACCTTGTCCCGCAGTGTATTGAAGACCTCCAGCCGCCGCTCATCGGGAAGCAGGTAGCAGGCATTCTCCCAGAGGACAAGCTCAAATGGTCCGTGGGCCGGAGGGACTGCAGGCGGCCCATAGTAATGCCTGAGCCGGTCGATGATTTCGCTGAACGGGCGCATGAAAAGTCCGCGATGATGAACGCCGCAAGCAGAACGGACTTATCTTGCGGAGCTTGATGATCGCATTCTTCGCACGCGGCGCTCCACAAAAAAAACGGCGCACGGATCAAAACTTCGCGGGGTGTTCCCAGATTGGAAACTTCACGCGCTGCCTGCCCTCATAATCATGAAGGAACCATGCCCTCTCCCTCCAAAACGCGTCTCGATCTTCTTCTGGTTGAGCGGAATCTTGTACCCAGCCGGGAGCGGGCCCGCGCCCTCATCCTCGCAGGGCGAGTTCTGGTCAACGAACAGAAACTCGACAAGCCGGGAAACTCCGTTCCCGGTGATGCCGCGGTCCGGCTTCTCGGCGAGGACCAGCCGTTCGTCAGCCGCGGCGGCATCAAACTGGCCGCGGCCCTCGATCACTGGAAGATCGATGTCAGGGATCGCGCATGCCTCGACATCGGTGCTTCCACGGGTGGATTTACCGACTGCCTTCTGCAGCGCGGAGCTGCGCACGTCACCGCGGTCGATACCGGCTTCGGCCAGATCGCGATGAAACTGCGCAACGACCCGCGCGTGCGCCTGGTGGAACGCACCAACGCCCGCTTCCTTCTGCCCGGAGCGCTCGCTGGCCCCGCGGATCCCGAACTCACTTTGCTGGTGATGGATGTTTCTTTCATTTCCGCCACCCTCCTGATCGAGCCGGTACTCGAGGCCGCGCCCGCGCTGCGCGAAGCCGTCATTCTCATCAAGCCGCAGTTTGAAGCAGGACGCGAACACGTCGGCAAGGGCGGAATTGTCCGCGATCCCGCGGCGCATCAACTGGCCATCGACAAGGTCGCCGCACATATGCGCTCCTTTCGCTGGGAAGTCGTCGAGACGATCCCGTCGCCGATCACCGGCGCCGAGGGCAATCAGGAATTTCTGCTCTACGCGCGGCGTACCGTGCTGACCACTGTTCACTGTCCCCACTTTCCGTTACACTGGGACCGCATGGGTCGAGTCGCGATAGTCTGCAAACCGCAGAAGGAAGAATTAGCCAGGATTCTGCCGGAGTTGATTGCCTGGCTGCGCGAGCATGGCTACGAACCCCTGCTCGACCACGAGGCAGGCCAATACACCACCGCCGCCGAAGCCGTGGACCGCAGCGACATGCCGCTCCACAAGCCGGAACTGATCATTGTTCTGGGAGGAGACGGCACTCTGCTTTCCGTGGGCCGCATCTTTGCCGCCACCGGTACCCCCATCCTCAGCGTCAACCTCGGATACCTCGGATTTCTCACCGAGGTTCGCCTGGGTGATCTGTATGCGACCCTCGATAGCTGGTGCCGCGACTGCCACACGCTCGACGCGCGCGCCATGCTTCATGCGGGGTTGTGGCGGCAGGCGGTACTGCACTCCGCCTATGAAGCAGTGAACGATATCGTGGTCACCAAGGGTGAGATCGCGCGCATGGGCGAGTTCACCGTCGAATTGGACGGAAGGAAAGTCGCCAGCTTCCGCGCCGACGGGGTCATTGTTTCCACCCCTACAGGTTCGACCGCCTATTCGCTCGCCGCCAACGGCCCCATCCTGACGCCCAACGTGGACGCGATGGTGGTTACCCCCATCTGCCCCCATCTGCTCACCCTGCGTCCCATCGTCGTGCGTGGGGATGCCTCGCTTACGGTGCGTGTGGAAGGAATTCCCAACGTCGCGCTTTTCACCGTGGATGGCCAGCGGGCGGTCGAGTTGCAGCTGGGCGATGAGATTCGCTGCCAGCGTTCCAAATACACGGTGAACCTGGTTCGGCTGGCCGAAGGAGGCTTCTTCGACGCTCTGCGCAATAAGCTTAGTTGGGGAGAGCAATAAAAAGCTACGGACTACAAACAGGAGCCGATTACTGGCCCAGCTCGCCCAGCAGCGCTTTGGCCTTCTTCGCCAGAGTTGTTGGCCCCGTCCACATCGCCTGAATTCAGCGCCGTTCTCGCCTCCTTCAGGTACTCCTTGATCTGCAGGGAGGTCTTTTCTTCCGTATCACTGAGCTTGTGGGCAATCCCGGTCAACCCCTTCTCAATTTCGGCGATCGAATCTTCCGCCTGCTTTTTCGAGTCGGGCGCTTCCTGGAGGGGTCGTGAAATTTCCGCCCGCGTTGACTTCAGAGGGCGGTGCGTTTTCAGCTACCTGCGCACCCGTTGGTCCCGCCGCTGGATTTGCGGGCGTCGTCCCGGTCGTTTTCGAGGCTGTTTTTTTGTGTTTCGGGGGCTGCTTAGTGGGCTGCTCCTGGACCACAATCACCGGCTTGTCGGTCTTGGGGATCGTGATCACAGGGGAGGGAAGATTTGCGGGGGCCAGATTCGGCGGAGGGGGCGTATCGTCGATGGGCGGCGCCATGGGCTGCATCTGCGACAGATTCGAATTATGGGCGCACGCGGACAGAAGCAAGGGCAGCAGCCATGCAACTTTCCTGGCATCCAGTTTCATTCCCCAAACCCCTTCGCTTCTTCTACGCCCGCCGGCTGAAGATGCCGACGACCCCATTCCGTGGCGGCAAGCGGTATGCGCAGCCTGAATTCGGTTCCACGGGTCTCCCTCGATTGTACTTCGACGGCACCGTGATGCAACTGGAGAATTCGATACGTCATCGCCAACCCGATTCCGCTTCCGCCGCTCTTGGTTGTGAAATACAGATCGAAGATCTTCTCCCGGATTTCGTCCGCAATGCCGACTCCTTCGTCGGCAATGCGAAGCACCGCGAACTTCCGGTCCGTCTCCAGCGACACCTCCAGCCGGCCTCCTTCGGGCATGGCCTGGGCTCCGTTCTCGATTACGTTCAGCGTCGCCTGCTTGAGCAGGTCCGCGTCCACGTTGGCAATCACCGCCTTCGCGGGCAGCCGGTTCACCAGGATCACGTTGCGGGTGGATAGTTCTTCGGTGGCCAAGGCCAGCACATCCCCGATCACCAGCCGCAGATCCTGCTCGCGAAGCTGCAACTCGACCGGCCGCGAAAAGTCCACCAGGGTCTGCACGACCCGGTCGAGCCGCCGAATCTCCATGTCGATTACCTCGAGGTGGCGGACCGCCGGAGCGCTGGGGTCATCCAGTTTGTTTTTGAGCAGTTCGAGATGAACCACGATGGCGTTGATGGGATTCTTCACTTCGTGAGCCACACCGGAAGTAAGCCTGCCGATGGCGGCCATGCGCCGCGACAATTCCAGTTCCGACTCGATCTCCTCCATCGACTCGAGATCCCGCAGCGTCACCAGCGCGCCCAGTCCCTGGTGGGAAAGGTCATCATGAATAAAATCTACTGATGCCTGAATTCTTCGCCCTGTCTCGGTGCGGATTTCTTCCTTGACCAACGGAACCTGCGTATCGAAAGCATCGCCCAGCGCGTGTCCCAAACGCGTGGACCGGTCAAAAATCTGCGAGGCATGCAGTCCCAGAACCTTGCCTCGTTCGACCTGAAGAAAACGCCGTGCCGCCTCCGATACCAGCACCGCCCGCCCGTCTCCTGTGAACAGCAGGATGCCGTCCTGGAGATTGCCCAGGATCTGGTCCAGGTTGTCCTTCAACGCGGAGAACACCTCTTCCACGTTGCGCATGCGCTGGCCGATCTGCTCGATCTTGGTTGAAACCCGAGCCGCCGTATCCTGCCTCTCCCTCGCCTTGCCTTCTTCGGCAGATTCGTTGGCGGCGGTCCAGTAGTCGAGTTGCATGCTGATTTCTTCCAGGGGCCGCAGCGCCAGGTTGCTCAACAGAAAGGCGACCACAAGAGCGATTCCCAGCGCAAAGCACATCAACTCGAAGGCGTCCTTAAGCCAAGGTGCGTAGGCCTCCCGCAGGAACGCGGTGCTGACGCCCACATGAATGATGACGAACGGCTGGTTGTTTCGCTCCAGTGTCACGACCACGTCAAAGACTTTGGACTTTTCCAGGAGGACTGCCGAAATTAACTGGATCGGATTGGCATGGAGGAGCTGCGTTATAGTCCGGCCGGGTGGGGAGCGTCTTGTCCTGATTCTCCGGCAGGGTGCTCAGAAGGACCCGCCCATTGGTGTCGTCAATATTGATGTCGTAAACGGTGTCGCGAGTAGCGATTGACCGAATCGATCACCACCTGGAGGGCCTCGCTTTTCCGGATAGTGTCGGCCGCCATCTCACGCAGTTCATAAGGCTTGGTGGGATCGAATGTGCGGCCCTTCAGGCCGGTTTCGAGAGCATCCTGAACCGCCAGTTTGACCTGGTTCGCCACCATCTTGTTGGTGTTGTAGGACGCCTTCACTGAGGCGTACAGAAACTGGGTCACATAGACCAGCGAAAGAAGCCCCGATATCACGAAGACGAGGGCGGTAATGGCCAGGACGAGTTTGGTCTTCAGTCGCATCGACTCGAACAGGACTCAGGCGGACTGTTGTTCCCGGGTCTGGCTATACTCCTTCAACTTGTTATGCAGCGTTTTCAGACTTACGCCCAGAATCTCGGCGGCCCGGGTCTTGTTCTGCCCCGTGGCCTCCAGGGTGCGCATGATCAGCAACTGTTCGGCTTCGCCCACCGTGTTGCCTACGCGCACCGGCACCGCGCTGGCGTCGTCGACCGCGGGTGCCAGCGGCTGCGCCTTGCCGAATCCCGGAGGCAGATGCCCGGCGTCCAAAGGGGCGCCGTCCGGGCACAGGATGACCGCCCGCTCGATGGTGTTCCGCAACTCGCGCGCATTGCCAGGCCAATGATACGCGATCATTCGATCCAGAATCGAAGGCGCCACCCCGGAAACCTTGCGCCCGTGCTTCTCGTTCATTTCATCGAGCATGGCCTCGGCCATCGCCGGCAGGTCTTCAAGATGGGTACGCAGGGGCGGCATGTGTATATGGAAGACATTCAACCGGTAGAAAAGGTCCGACCGCAGATGGCCGCTCTCGACGGCGTCGTCGGGTTCGCGATTCGTGGCGGCGAGCACGCGCACGTCCACGTCGATTTCGTTGCGCGCGCCCAGCCGCCGGAGCTTGCGCTCTTCGAGGACGCGCAGAAGCTTGGCCTGCGTTCCCACGGGCATCTCGGCCAGTTCGTCCAGCAGCAGGGTTCCGCCCGCGGCCAGCTCGAAACATCCGATCCGCCGCTCCACTGCGCCGGTGAATGAGCCCTTCTCGTGGCCGAAGATTTCGCTTTCGATCAGGGTTTCGGGAATCGCCGCGCAATTCACCGCGACAAAGGGACGAGGCTTGCGGGGGCTCAGATCGTGCAGGGTGCGCGCCACCAGTTCCTTGCCGGTTCCGCTCTCGCCAGTGATCAGTACCGACACATTCGAGGACGCAATCTGTTCGATCAGGGCGAAAATCTCGCGCATGGCCTTGGAAGTGCCTACCATTGAGCCCAGCACGCCCGATTCGCGCAGCCGCCGCTTGGCCACCTCGAGCTCGATGTCCGTTTCTCGCTGCCGGGCCGCATTGCCCAGAATGTTGCGCAGCCGGGGCGCATCCACCGGCTTGAGCACATAGTCGTAGGCACCCAGCTTCATCGCGTCGACCGCGGTCTGAATTGACCCTTGCGCGGTCAACAGGACCACGGCCGTCTTCGCGGTCAGCGACGACCCCTCGGCGGCGAATTTGGCCAGCAGCCCCAGTCCGTCGAGGCGCGGCATTTTCAGATCGGTCACCACGATGGCCGGATTCCAGGCCATGGCCTTTTCCCAGCCCTCGATCCCGTCGTGCGCCGTTTCGGTTCGATATCCCCATCCGGAGATCAACTCGGCAAGCCCCATAAGCGCATGGGGCTCGTCCTCCACAATCAACACTTTAACTCCGGAATTCATAGGCTCTTTCACGCGGCAGTTGCCGCTCCCGTTATTCTCTCTTGCCGCAGGGTATTCAGCGAAATTTTTCGCTCCCGGGACGGTTGACAGGGGAATGAACAAGCCCAAAAGGGGCCCGACGTTTACCCCGTTCTTTCAGTCAGCTCTGCCCAGCGCGCGTACAAATCATCGTTCTCCTGCTGTGCTTGCTCCAGCTCCGCCAGGGCCTCCTGAAGCGCTCTAGCATCGCTTGCGATTGCCGGGTCCTCCACGCGCGTACGCGCCGAGCTGAGCCTCGTGTCCGATTCCTCCACGCGCTGCTCGATCGAGGCGAACTCCCGCGCTTCCAGATAGGAGAGCTTCTTCTTCGTGACGGAACTGCTCCCCGATTCGATCGCTGTATTCTTGGTTCCCTGTTCCCTGATCCCTACCGGGGCCCCCGGCGAGCGGTCTTTGCTCGCTGGGGTGGCTGATCCCTGATCCCTGGTTTCTTCCACCCATGCTTCCCACTGCGCAAAGTCCGCGAACCGACCGACCCCGCCCCGCCCGTCCAGCCCAACCACTGTTGTCGCCACGCGGTTCAGAAGGTAGCGATCGTGCGTCACCAGCACCAGCGCGCCGGGAAACTCGAGCAGATTGTCCTCCAGGATCTCCAGGGTCGGAATATCAAGGTCGTTGGTCGGCTCATCGAGAAGCAGCACGTCCGCCGGCTCCAGCATCAGGCGCGCAATCAGCACCCTGGCCCGCTCTCCGCCGCTCAGGTTCAGTACCGGCTGGTTGAGCTGTTCTCCGTTAAACAGAAACCGGGCCGCCCAACTGGCCACATGCACCGGTCCTCCCCTGGTGGATCACCGAGTCGCCTTCAGGCGCCAGCGCACGCCGCAGGGTTACGGTTTCGTCCAATTCGCGCATCTGGCTGAAATAGACCAGCCGCAGCCCTGCCGCCCGTCGAATCGTACCCTCGACTGGCTCAAGTTCTCCGCGCAGCATCCGCAGCAAAGTCGTCTTGCCGCTGCCGTTCGGGCCCACCAGCCCGACCTTCATGCCCGCCGTCAGCGCAAAGTTCAGCCCCCCAAAGAGCCTTTTTCCTGGTCTTGGACCGGCTTCGGTGGAAGGCACATCGCACGCCACCCCCTCAAACTCCACCAGCCGCTTCGTCTTCCGCTGACTGGCTTCAAAGTCGATCCCCGCCGAAGCCGAGGCGGTTCGTCCCTTCATCTCCGCCAGTTGCCCGATCATCGCATTAGCCGTATCGATCCGAGCTTTGGACTTGGTGGTGCGCGCTTTCGGTCCGCGTCGCAGCCATTCGATTTCCGTCCGCACCCGGTTGCGGAGGCTCTCCATCTGCCGGTTCTGGGCTTCGAGATAGGCCTGTTTTTCCTCCAGAAACCGGCTGAAGTTGCCCTTCACACGCAGCAGACCGTCCGCATACACGCGATTCAACTCCACGATCTGGTTCGATGTCGCTTCGAGAAAATAGCGGTCGTGGCTCACGGTGACCGCCGCGAACGAGGAGGAACTCAAGAGCTCCTCCAGCCATTCGATTCCAGCCAGGTCGAGGTGATTGGTCGGCTCATCCAATAGAAGAACATCAGGTTCGGTGACCAGCGCTTCGGCAATCGCCAGACGTTTTCGCCACCCGCCGGAGAGCGAGGCGGCCTCGGCATCCAGCCGCTCGAACCCTGTTCGCCCGGCAAGCTCGCGCAGCCGTCCTTCGCGCTCCGCTTCTCCCGCGTGGGCGGAGGTCATGGCCGCTTCCAGTACCTGCCTTACGGTCTGCCCCCCGGCGAACCGCGAATCCTGCGGTACATAGGCGGCTCGCGCCCGCTTGCGGACCGCCATTTCGCCGGCGTCCGGTTCCACTTGCCCGGCCAGCAGCGCGAGCAGCGTCGACTTGCCGGCACCGTTGGGCCCGATCAGGCCGATCCGGTCTCCATCCTCCACGGTCAGCGAGATGGTGCGAAACAACGGCGCCGCCCCGAACTGCTTGGTGACCGATTGCAGGTTGAGAATAGGAGGCATCCCTTCCAGACTACCCCCCTTCCACCTGCGGGCGGGATTTGCCTCACTGCGGAAAGCTAAAACCAGCCCAACAGGGCCGGACGGGGTTCGGGAGTCGGACGGTACCACGTTCGGCGAAAGGCTACTGCCTAAGTGGGATTTCCTTCCTAAAGTAACGTGTCTTTAATCACATCATCACCGTTAAAGCGTTCCTAAAATGTGCAGGACGTCACAGGAGACCCCCTTCCATGTCCACCCATCCCTCCGAGATCGCCAACGCCCTCAGCGAGAAGTTCCAGCTTCTTCACGACGCATTTACCGACCTGGCCAGCGAAGCGGCTCAGTTTCACGGAACTCTGGACCTCAGGGAAGCATCCTCGCGCACCTTGTTCAATTCTCTCAGCAGAATCATGGCATTTTCCGACCATGTGCATGTGGCGTTGAATCTGATGGGCGAAGACGTGTTGGCGATTGAAACGGCCTTTGGCGATCCCGTAGGTGCGGATTGGAACGAGCAGCTTCAAGACACGTTCGATGATTGGTTTAAGACGGCGAGTGCGTCGAATTATAAAGTCAATTAATTGATGTCCGGAGTGAGCAGGCGATGTTCCCGCTTCCGGTCCCGCGGCAACCGAACCTGCTCCCTTCAGGCGATTTGGCCGTCCCCTTCATCAAAAAGCAGCGCTTTCGTATTTTGTGCAGCGAATCTTCATCCCAAATTCTTCAGTCGCCTCAGCGCGCCTGCAGAACTTGATAGCGCGTAATTGCATATCCCAGGGCGGACCCCAGAAAGACGTCTGACGGGAAGTGAGCACTCGATGTGATGCGCGAAAGGCTGATGGCCGTCGCCATGCCATAGACCGCCCACGGCACCCAGCGGTGCTTACTATAGCGAACCGCGACCACCGTCGCCACTGAGAAGGCGCCCGTGGCGTGACCGGACGGAAAACTGCTGCCGTGCCATGGCGATTGGCCCGCGTTGAAAAAAGTGTTGTGAAAATCACCGCCGGGAGGAACATCTGAGGGCCGTTCGCGCCGGGTTATGGCTTTTACAGCGAGATTGACCACCGCGCTGTCCGCATAAGCCTCGCCCGCGAGGATTGCGGTGCTCACCTGGTACTGGTCATGCCGGATGTATCCTGCGGCCAGCAGCGAGGCTGGTACAGCGACCAAGGCTCCAGTCGCGATGTTGGCATCGAAAGTATCGTTCAAATCGTCAAGATTGCCCGCGTGTTCGCGGAAATAGGGCATGATGTGCGGATCCGCGACGATCAGCCCCGCGGTTCCCCCGACCACCGCAAGGGTGGGAATCCAGTGACGGCCTCTCGCCAATTGCGTGGGAAACAACCAGATTTCCTTCTGGTCGTGGAGAAAATCTCGCGGAAGACTGCGCCAGGTTACTTCCCGGCCCGCGGACGACTGCGTGCCCGATTCCGCTGACCGGGGCGCCGCGGAGGGCGCGTCAGGCAGGCTGCCATCTTTGTCTTGCGCCCAGCCGCGAGGCGCCATACCGGAGTTAACTGCCACTAAAATCAGAACAATGAGCTGAAAACTGTAAACCCTTTTCATCGAATGTTTACGATGCGTGGAGGGTGTTCGAAGGAAGCTTTATAGACTAGGGGCCGGGGAGGGTCAAGTTCTCTTCCAGATTCCTTCTCGATTTGATCCCAGCAAATCTTGGGCCATTTAAATTTCAGCCGTTCAAAAAGGACGATCGCGGCGGTTGCGATGGCCGCCTGTGATCCCCGAAGATTCCAACGGCGCACTGTCGTCCCTCAAGAAAGTTCATGGAGCGTTCATGTCTTCTCTGCAAGTGAAATTGATGTGGCTCGACGGCACCAGCAGCCAGCTAAAGTCTTTCGTTGAACGCGGCGGCAATCTCGAATCAGCGCAGGGCGTTACATTGCGGTCGGTCTTCCGTCATTCATTCGTTGAATTGACGTTGGAACTCGGAGGCGAACATCTGTTAAGCGGCCGCCCGAGCACCGGAGGCGTGGCTTTACCAGCGCTCGATGCCGAGGACCTCGTTTCGCCGTAAACTGGTCTTCATGCTCGACTACGAAATTTCTCCTGCCGAGGCGGCAACTCTTCTTCGCGAAAGCAATGCCAGGTTTATCGACGTGCGCGAGCCGTGGGAATTTCAAACCGCGCGCATTGCCGGCAGCGTGTTGATGCCCATGGGCGACGTTCCGGCGCGCGCTCACCAGGAACTCGATCCTGACGAGCGGCTCGTGATCCTGTGCCATCATGGTCAGCGTTCGCTGAACGTCGCCGCGTGGCTGCGCAACCAGGGCTTTGAGCAGGCGCAGTCGCTGCGTGGAGGTATCGATGCCTGGTCGGCCGAAGTCGACCCCGCCGTCAGCCGCTACTGATCGCCCCGCACTGGTACCCACGCCACCGGCCCAACCGCCCCTTCGCCTATACTCTTGTGTGATCAAGACTCACTTCGAAGGAGCCTCTCCGTGTCTTCTTCCGCAGTTGCCTATGCCCAGGAGAACCACCCTCGCTTCCTTAGCGAACTGAAAGACCTGCTGCGCATCCCGTCGGTTTCAACCGCGCCTGAACATGCCGTGGACTGCCGCCGTGCCGCCGAAGCCCTCGCGGCCGAGCTCAATCGCATTGGCATGGAGAACGCCCGCATTGATCGAGACCGGGGGCCATCCCCTCGTCTATGCGGACTGGCTGCATGCCACGGGCAAGCCTACAGTTCTTGCCTACGGGCACTACGATGTCCAGCCGCCCGACCCGCTCGACGAATGGCACTCACCGCCCTTCGAGCCTACCGAGCGCGACGGCAATCTTTATGCGCGCGGAGCCGTCGACGACAAGGGCCAGATGTATATGCATGTGAAGGCTCTGGAATCCTTGCTGGCCACCACCGGAGCCCTGCCGATCAACGTGCGCGTGCTGCTCGAGGGCGAAGAAGAGGTGGGAGGGGAGGGAATCGCCGCCTACGTTGCGTCCAGGCCGCCCCAACTCAAGGCCGATTTCGCCCTGGTCTCGGACACCGAGCTATTTGCACCCGGCCTGCCGACTTTGTGCGTCGGGCTGCGCGGCATGATCTACACCGAGCTCGAAGTTCGCGGCGCGCGCACCGACCTGCACTCCGGCATGTATGGAGGGGCGGCTCCCAATCCATTCGTATCCCTGGCGCAGATCCTGGCTCACCTCAAAGACGAAAACGGCCATATCCTCATCCCTGGCTTTTACGACGACATCATTCCGCCCAGCCCGGAGGAACTGGCCGCATGGCGCAGCCTGCCCTTTGACGAGGAGGACTACCGCCTCCACGAGGTAGGTTCGAAGCAACTGGTCGGCGAAGAAGGATTCAGCGTTCTGGAGCGCACCTGGGCGCGGCCCACCCTCGACGTCCACGGCATCCCCGGCGGATTCACGGGAGTCGGCGCCAAGACCGTGATCCCGGCCAAGGCCACCGCCAAGGTCTCCATGCGCCTGGTCCCGGGCATGACCCCGGCTAAAGCCTTCCAGCAATACAAAAGCTATGTGGAGAAGATTGCGCCTGCCGGCGTGGACGTTGCGGTGCGCCTGATTCACTCCGGCGATCCATGCCTCATCCCGGTCGACAATCCTTATATCCAGGCAGCCACCCGCGCTCTACACGAAGTCTGGGGCAAGGACACGGTCTTTATCCGCTCCGGGGGATCGATCCCCATTGTCGGGGACTTTGCCCGCCACCTCGGCCTGCCCAGCGTCATGATGGGCTTCGGTCTGCCCGACGACAACCTGCATGCGCCCAACGAGAAGTTCCACTTGAAGAATTTCGAGTTGGGCATCCGGTCGATCATCCGCTTCCTGGAGGAGACCGGGCGTTGACCATCCCGGATTCGCTTCGCGGTGGAGGTCTCGATTCTGAGACGTGGTGGTCGAGAGAAGCCGACGCGGTCGGATTCGTTCTTGCCGGCGGTCAGTCCAGCCGGATGGGAACAGACAAAGCCCTGGTCGAGTTCAGGGGGCGCCCGCTGGTCGCCCATGCCCTCGACCTTGTTCACGCTACCGGGTTGCCGGTCTTCATCGCCGGCGCCCGCTCTTCCCTTGAATCCTTTGCACCGGTTGTGCCCGATTCCAAGAAAGACTCCGGCCCGCTGGAAGGTATCTGCGCCGCGCTCGAAAGCCTGAAAGACAGCTCAACACACGAAACAGCTCCTGAGGCACCCCTCGCTGTTTTTCTGCCCGTCGACCTCCCTTTACTGCCCCCCTCCCTATTGCTCTATCTCCTTTACCATGCGCGGATCACGGGCTTGGCCGTCTGTTTGCCTTCGGTCAATGGCTTCCCGCAGACCTTTCCTGTCGTTTTGTCCCTTGACGCCTTGCCGGTGCTTGAGCAGGAACTCAGCAGCGGCCACCGCGGCTGCTTTGCCGCCTTCCAGGCCGCGGCCGCCGTGCTTGGGGAGCCTCTCTCCATACTTCCGGCCGAGCTGCTGGTCCAATCCCGGAAAATTACGCATCCGGCCGCCCTCCCCGTGGCCCGGTGGTTCCTCAATGTCAACGCCCCCGCCGATTTGCGCCGCGCGACGAGCCATCAGCGCGGGTCGCGTAAGCTGATTGCAGGCATGCTCGACGACTCCCTCAATCCTGATTCGGAGGCTTCCGACCCGCACTCGTTAGAGCCGGAAACTTTCGGGGAGCCTCGTCCCGACGACACATCTTCCGCCACAGGCGACGCCTCTCCCGAACCCGCCATCGTCTTTCACAACGTCTCCATCTCCTTCGACGGCCGCGTGATCCTGGAAGACGTCAGCTTCTCTGTCGATCGCGGACAGACGCTCTGCATCCTGGGCCGCAGCGGAGTGGGCAAGTCCGTATCGCTGCGCATGCTGATGGGCTTTCTCAAGCCCGACAGCGGCTCCATCCGGGTCAATGGTCAGGAGATCACCGAATTGGGCGAAGAGGGGATGCAGGCGGTCCGCAAGCGCGTCACGATGGTGTTTCAAAACGGGGCGCTCTTCGACTCGCTGAGTGTGCGCGAAAACGTCGCCTTTCCTCTGCGCGAGCGCGGCGGCCTGGACGAGTCCCAAATCCTGCAGATTGTCGACCGGTTGCTTGTCCTGGTCGGGGCCGATGACGTGGTTGATGCCTTTCCCGCCAGTCTTTCGACCGGCCGTCGCCGCGCTGTGGCGATCGCACGTGCCCTGGCGGCTCAGCCCGACATTGTGCTCTACGACGAGCCCACCACGATGGTCGACCCCATCATCGCCCGTCGCCTGGGAGGTATCATTCAGCGCCTCAAACATCAGCTTGGGTTCACCAGCATCGTGGTTACCCATGACATGCGATTCGCCGAACGGCTGGCCGATCTTGTATTGTTTCTACATATGGGTGGGGCGCGTTTTTTCGGCCCGCTCAAAGATTTTCTGGTTTCAAACGATGAAGACATCCGTCAGTTTCTGACACTGGATGCTTATACAGTTGCCGACCGATTGATCGTGGATTCCTCATTGTGTTCATGATCTGGTAATGTTGCAAGCGTAACATTTGATTAGCCAAAAAAAACATTCTCGCACGTCACCACAAATTCCAAAAGCTGCATCTAATTCGTAACCAGGTATCCTCAACTGAACACCGATGTTTGTTATACTCGGGTCAATCGATGGTGAATGAGCGTCCCATTTATTCCCCTTTGATCTGGAAGCAAGTCAATTCGAACATTCTTGATGACGAGCATGTCCGATTTAGTTTTCCCCTGATAGCGATGAAATAGTCCAAAAAAAAGCCGCGCCACCCCGATCGTGACCGGTGACCTGAATTTAAGAAATCTTCTTAACCGGGCTGTAGCTCTGCCACGCGGCCCGTTGCTCAAAGTATCCGTTCGAATCTGTGCACTGGGCCTGACAACAGCAGTTCGGCGTCACATTCGCGCACGCTCCATGCTCACGCGTAGCCACGGGTGTCTGGCTCAATATCGAGCCGGCGCTACGAACTGTCGAGATTGGCGGATAAGCATACTATGGCAACGTCAGATTTCTGGCAAAGACTCTCCGCATCGGTCGCCGCGCCCGAATGGGTGACGGCGGGGACTCGGAGTTCGCCGCGTGATTCACGTGGCACTTCCAAACTTTGGATGGCCTTGGATGCAGTAACTGTCTTGGGTGCCGCGGTCCTCGCAACGCTTTATGAATTCCGCCAGAATCCGATCGCCGGAGCGAGGGGCGTTTGGCACGGAACCCTGATTCACGGCCGCTCCATGGGAATCCTCCTGGCCTTGTTGGGTGGGTTCATCATCTCTCTGATCGTCGTCAGCAAGCGCCTGCACCTCTATCGGCCGACCCGCCTCAGCGGTTATCTCCAGGAGCAGAGGCTTACCTTTCAGGCCTGCTTCACCTCGTTTCTTTTGCTTACGGGAACTCTGTACCTCGTTCACCTCGATGACATCCCGCGCAGGATCGTCGTCGTTACGCTGACCATCGTGATTGTTTCCCTGAGCCTGCGCCGCCTGATTTATCGGGTCCTGCTCTACCGTCGCTTTGAAAGAGGCATGGGTACCCGCAATGTCCTGATCGTGGGCACCGGTCCTGAGGCTCACGCTCTGCGCCACCATGTAGAAAGCATTCGCCACCTTGGCTATAGCTTTAAAGGATTCATCGATCTACTCGGTACATCCTCTCGATTTGCAACCACTTCCGGAGACGTGGTCGGCAACCTCGACACCCTCTTCATGAATGCCCGGAAGCAGTTTGTCGACGAGATTTTCTTCACCGCGCCCTGCGAGCGCGGAATCGTGCAGGAAGTGCTCGAGAAAGCCCGGGCGCACGGCGTCGATCTGCGCGTGGTACCCGATATGTATGACGGCCTGGCCTGGAATTCTCCCATCGAATATATCGGCCAGTTTCCCACCATTCCACTCCATTGCGGCCATGTGCCCGAGATGGCCCTGGTCCTCAAGCGCGGGCTCGACATTGTCTTCTCCAGCCTGGTGCTTCTTGCCCTCGCGCCCCTGCTGGTGTTCGTTGCCATCCTCATCAAACTCGACTCCCCGGGTCCGGCGTTGTACTCTTCTGAGCGCATCGGCAAGAAGGGCCACGTTTTCCGTTGCACCAAGTTCCGCACCATGGTTCGCGACGCGGAGAACAAACGCGCCGACATCATGCATATGAACGAGCGCGACGGGGTGCTCTTCAAGATCAGCAACGATCCTCGCATCACCCGCCTCGGGCGCTTCCTGCGCAAATACTCCCTCGATGAACTGCCCCAGTTCTTCAATGTGCTGCGCGGCGAAATGAGTGTGGTGGGCCCGCGGCCGCCCATCGCCAGCGAGGTGAAAGAATACAAGCTCAGCCATCTTCGCCGCCTTGACGTGATGCCAGGAATCACCGGGTTGTGGCAGGTCCAGGGGCGCCAGGATCCCTCCTTCGACAGCTACATTTCCCTCGACGTCACCTACATCGAGAACTGGAGTATCTGGCTGGACATCAAAATCATCCTGCGCACGATCGCCGTGGTCTTTGCCGGAACCGGTACATAAACCCGCTTCATTGGCACGTCATCGGAGAGCCTCAACGCGCCTGGGACGGGTTCGTTTTCGGCGACAGATTAAACTGAACTTGTGAAGATCGCGCTTGCCCAGATCAACCCGACTGTCGGCGACTTTACCGGGAACCTGGAAAAAATCGTCGCGGTGAGCCGTCGCGCGGCCGGGCGGGGAGCTCGGCTTACGGTTTTCTCCGAACTCGCCATCTGCGGCTACCCACCTGCCGACTTCCTCGAGAAGCCCAGCTTTCTCGCCCGCTGCCGGTCCGCGGTCGAAGAGCTTGCCGCCGCCACGCGCGATTTGCCCACGGCCGTTCTGACCGGAGTGGCCCTTCCCTCGGGCACTGGATCCGGTAAGCCCGGGGTCCCCGGCGACAGGTCTTCGTCGCTGGAGTGGAAGCCCGCTGTGAACGCCGCCGTGCTCCTCGATCGCGGTCAGCTTCTCCTCGAACAGCACAAGCGCCTGCTTCCCTTTTACGACGTGTTCGACGAACAACGATATTTTTCTCCGGCGCGCTCCCAGCGGGTGATCGAACTCGAGGGGGTTCGCCTGGCCATCACCATCTGCGAAGATGCCTGGAACGACAAAGCCTTCTGGCCCCGCCGGCTCTACTCCATCGATCCCATGGAAGAGATCATGGCCCAGCATCCCGCCATTCACATCAACCTGTCGTCTTCGCCCTTCTGGCACTCCAAGCGCGAGATCCGCCGCCAGATGCTGGCCGCTATCGCCAAGCGCGACGGAATCCCCGTGCTTCTCTCCAACCAGGTGGGCGGCAACGACAGTCTCATCTTCGACGGCTCCTCGCTGGCATTGAATTCCCGCGGCGAGTTGATCGCCCAGGCCGCCTCGTTTGAAGAGGATCTGGTGATCGTTGATCCCTGCCACGCCGACCCTATGCCCGAGCCCGCTTCCGACGACACTGAAGCGGCATATCGCGCCCTGGTCGTGGGGACCCGCGATTACGTGCGCAAGTGCGGCTTCAAAAAGGCCATTGTCGCGCTCAGCGGCGGCATCGATTCCGCCCTGGTCGCCGCCATCGCCACCGATGCCCTCGGTCCGGAAAACGTCATGGGCATCGGCATGCCCAGCCCCTATTCCTCGCAAGGCTCGATCGACGACAGCCGCCACCTCGCCGCCAACCTCGGCATCCCTTTCGAATTGATTTCCATCAGCGAACTCTTCCAGGCCTTCACGCATTCGCTCCAACCCCTCTTCGCGGGCAGGGCCGAAGACCTCACCGAGGAGAACATTCAGCCCCGCATCCGCGGCACTCTGCTGATGGCTCTCTCCAACAAGTTCGGCGCGCTGGTGCTCACCACCGGCAACAAGTCGGAGATGGCCGTGGGCTACTGCACGCTCTACGGCGACATGGTGGGCGCCCTGGCCGTCATCGGCGACCTGGTCAAGACCCGCGTCTATGCTGTGTGCCGCTGGCTCAATCGCGAGCGCGAAATCATCCCCGCGCCCATCCTCGACAAGCCGCCCTCCGCCGAACTGCGTCCGGGCCAGATGGATACCGATTCGCTTCCGCCCTACGAGGTTCTCGATCCCATTCTCGAGGCCTACGTGGAGCGCTACGAAACCCCCGAACAGATCGCCGCCGCCCACGGATATCCCCTGGATCTGGTCAAACAAGTGGTGCGCCTGGTGGAGCGTTCGGAATACAAGCGCCAGCAGGCCGCGCCCGTCCTGAAGGTTACTTCCAAGTCCTTCGGCATGGGGCGCCGCTTCCCCATCGCCGTCAAGGTCCAGGTTGTAGCGGCCCCTCGCCGTTCCTGGAGTTTCCGTCCGGAGCAACCCCCCATTGGCGTTCCGCAATGCGGCGAGAGATAATGAATACAATCGCGACAGCGTGTGTCAAAACCTGAAGCTTTACCTCGTGCCATCTGGATACCCCCACCCCAGGCCCGGTTACGGGAACCCCGCGGGCCGCGATATCCGGATTCCGAAACACGACTAGAAGGAGAACTCGTTTGACCTGTAAATTCCGCTTCGTTGCCGGCCTTGCTTCGCTGGCTGTCTTTGCGTTCCCCGTTGTCCGTGCCGTGCCCAGCAGCAGGTGCCGCCCGCGCCCGCGCAAACCGCGCCTGCGCAAACCCAGGGAGCGCCGTCCCAGGAACCGGCCACGCCCGCCCCGGCTGCCGCGCCTGTCTTTCCCAAGCCCGATCCGGCCAATTTCAACGCCCCGTCCCCGACCAAGGACGTCGTCAACTCATTCCTGCAGGAAAGCTGGGGCTACGATGACACCCGGGTGTGGCAGGTCCAGGCGATCATGAAGACCTCGTTGGATGGCTACAGCAAGGTCGTCGTCTACATCGGCGACAAGACCGGCAAGCAGAAGCCTTCAGCGCTGCAATTCATCGTTCTTCCCGACGGCAAGCACATCATCGCCGCCGACGAGATTCTGCCCTTTGGCGAGCACCCCTACGCCGGGATGCGGGCGGCGCTGCAGGAGAGGGCCACCGGTCCCTACAAGGGCGCGGCCTCCAAGGATCTCGAACTGGTGGAGTTCGCCGACTTCCAGTGCCCTCACTGCAAGGAAGCCCAGGCCAACATGGAGAAACTGGCGACCGATTTTCCCAAGGCCCGCATCGTTTTCCAGAACTATCCCCTCGAAAAGATCCATCCTGAAGCCAAGCGCGCGGCCAGCTACGGCGTCTGCGTGGCCCATCAGGGAGGCAGCACAGCTTTCTTCCAGTTCGCCAGCGCTGTCTTCGATGGTCAGGAAGGTCTGAATACCGCCGACGGCGCAACCCTTACCCTGAACAGTGCAGTGAGCAAGGCCGGTCTCGATCTCGCCAAGGTCTCGGCCTGCGCCTCAACCCCCGCCACCGACCAGGAAATTGAAGCCTCGGTCAAGCTCGCCGAAGACGTCAACGTCGCCCAGACCCCGGTCCTGATGGTCAATGGGCGCCAGATTCCGGTCAGCGCCGTTCCCTATGAGACGCTCAAGCAGATCGTTCTTTACCAGGCCAAGCTTGACGGCGTCGCCGTGCAGTAAGCCTTCGCCGCACCGAAACAAGCGCCTTCAACTCCCCCGTGCTCCATCGCACGCGGCCAAAGTTGAAGGCGTTTTTGATGTGTGGTCGACCATGGTGCGCTCATTGAGACGGTTGTTGAAGGATCGCTGGAGTGAAGGGCGTTTTCGGGGAGTAATCGGGCGAATTGCGCCTAACCAACGGGTTCTGGACATCACGACGCAAACTTCGAGGATCCTTGAGGAACAACAAAGACTGAGGTGTCTTCCCGATATCAAATCCCCCAATGCGCAGCAATACGTGATGTAAAGAACTTCCCTGAGAGCTCCGAGAGCTCGAGAGAGAGAGAGGGTTGTTCATGGAACTGAACCACTGGGACATCATCCTGTGGGTCAGCGGCTACGTTGGCAACGTCTGCCTGATGGCTGTACTTTGTGCGAAGAAGAGGTATAAGGCCTTTCCTTGGTTCACTTTGTTTCTGGCCAACGAGTTGGTTCAGGACCCGCTTCTGGCGCTGCTTGTACGTTACGGCTCCGCCAAGCACTACTTTTACGCCTACTGGGGGCTGGATGTACTGGACTCGCTGCTCCTTCTCTTTGTGATCTTCGAGCTGTCTAGAACCGTGACGCGGGTCATCGATAAAAACAAGAACGTATTCCGCCCGCACGATCTGTTCTGGCTGGCGGCGGCCCTGCTGGTCACGGGAATCAGCTGCTGGGCGCTCGCGCCCAGGCTGCCGAATCCCATAGTTACCCTGGCATTCAAGGCCGCAACAATGGCGAGTATCACCATGTGTGGCCTGACCGTCTACGTTTTCCTGGCAGCTTTCTTTTACGGGGTGCGTTTTCGTGTCCACGCGGTGGCTATTACCTACGGCCTGACGGCCTATTCCCTGACCAGGATGCTGGTCTATGTCGCCGTTTTGAGCACTGGCAGCGCAGAAGTGTGGGAGTTGCTGTCTCGCTGGTCCAAGCCTCTTTATATCCTCATGCTCTTTGGATGGAGCCTCATGCTTTGGCTGGAAGAGCCTAAGCGAAAGATCAGTTCAGAAATGTACGAACTGACAGTGAGGACGCGGTATATTGAACGGGCCCAATCCAGATGAAAAGCTCACCGAGGAAATCACAACTGGCGATCAAATGCCCGAGGCGCGCGATCGCTTTGGACCCAAGGCCCTTCAGTGCCTTGTGATGCTGTTTCTGGTATTCCTGTCGTCGCGGCATGCTCTGTGTGGCGGCTAAATAAAGAAATCCGGTATCTGAGCCGGATCGATAAGAATCACAGGGGAAGAAAATGAACCGTTGCGTATTGTTGATTTCTGTCCTGGTTCTCACGTCGTCTCGAGTCAGTCTCGCACAGGCCGGCCCTGCGCCAAGCACGAATTCTCCGATTGCACCGACGCCAGTGACTGTGCCGGGTACGAATTCTCCGATCGCCCCGACCCCAGTGACCTTTCCTACGAACCTGCCGGACGCTACCACAACGGCAGCTCCTGCTGCCGGCTTGAATCCACTTACCATGTCGGCCGATGATCTTGCAGCCTGGGGCTATCCGCCTCAGCCGGGTCCGAATGCGGCGCCGCAGGCCTATGCTGTCTGGGCACAGGCTGTTACCGCGGCACAGACCCGCATCTTCCCCTGGCTCGCACGGTCCAATCGCGCTCACGGTCCGACCTTAGGCTCGCAGAGTATAGTCCTCAGCAATTCAACGCCGGTCGTCGCGTCTGCCGTGAACTCCGCTTTGGGATCCTACAACTGGAGCGGATACCTGAATACAAACACAAACGGAGTTCCATTCACCTCTGTGTTTGCTCAGTATGTTGTTCCTCGCGCGCAACAGGCTCCCGGAACATGCACAGGCGGCTGGGACTACTCTTCTACCTGGGTTGGCCTGGACGGCGCAGGAGCCGGCGCAAATGATGTGCTGCAGGCTGGTACCTATGCAGATGCTTACTGCGGCCCGTCCGACGACCCCGAAGAACTCGTCCGGCTCGCAGACCACAGCAACCAGCTACTCTGCCTGGTACGAGTGGTATCCAATGAACGCCACGAATATCTCTGGTTTGACCGTTAAACCAGGAGACAACATGTTTGTGGAGGTGTGGAGTACTTCCCCCACAACCGGTGGTGTGTTCGTGGTGGACCTCAACACCCAGCAATATGTCAGCATTAATCTCACTGCACCGGCCGGAGTACAGGTTGCCGGCGGAAGTGCAGAGTGGGTCTTAGAGTGTCCCAGCATATCGGGGAATCTGGCAACTCTTACGAACTACATTTCCGAGTACGTTTCCGGTGCCTATGCAGTGGACACCAACGGGACCACATACGCCCCGGCAGACTCTACGCCGGTCGTTATGGTCGACCAGAACATGCAGCCGATCTCTTATCCTACCCTGCTTGGAACAAACGCCATGCAGATTCAGAACACCGGCTCTTCCGTAACCGGTCTACAGTGACAACGTATCCGTCAGAGCAACGCATCCTGCTGTATCGCCGCATTTGATGGTGCACTCGGGCCTTCCTGCATCATTGCCGGTTGGAGTAGTTAGTGAGCGCATTATCGCCGAGTTACTTAAGTAAACGTGGATAGGTCGCGAAATGTCGGCAAGGGTCCGGCGAACTTCCGCAGCCTGAACTGCCAACTGTCGTGAAGTGACTAGCGCGCATTTCTAACCTCGCGACCCTCGTTTTCGTGATTGCGCAAAGAAGGCGCGCGCTTTTGCATTTTCTTTCCAGGCGTTTTGCCACAATAGAAGTGGAAGACAGGGTCGAAGTGCGGACTCAGGCAGAACCCAGGGCACCAAAGGCAATTCGGTTTCGTTCTGAACGCTTATGGAGCCCTAAAAGGGCCCTTATGGACCGTTTACATTTGCGGGATGGCGACCATATCCGGATTATCTTCAGTGACTTGCAGACCATGAGCGGAGCCGGAATGGGTAATACTCCCCCCGGTACCCCTGTGAAACTGTGAAACTGTATATCCGTCACTTCGATCAAGCCACGATTCAAGACTTCAACGCTTGTGAGAAATCCGGGCTGGTGCCATTGTCCTGGGTCTGTCGCTATCGACGCCGTTTCGGCGAGCTTTGATCGAGCCACCCTACCGCGTCTGGTAATTCGGATCCACGTGCATCATCGGGGTGTGGTCGCTATGGCGCGGGCTGCGCACCACGTGTGGCGTCAGCAGGATCACCAGCGTCGCGTAGTTCCTCTGCGCGTCCGTCGAGCCGATGGCGTTGTTCAATCCCGGGACCTCGCTCAGGCCCGGCGTTCCGCTCACCGCGCGGCTTTCCTGCTTGTCCATTTCGCTGGCAACCACCACGGCCTGATTCTGTCCCACCGTGACTACGCCCGACCAGGCGCGATTGGCCAGTATCGGGACGCCGTTGATCTGCGAGCCGGCCAGCGCGGAGATCTTCATATCGATTTTCAGAGCCACTTCGCCCGACCGCATCACCGAGGGCGTTGCCTTCAGCGTCAGGCCCAGGTCCTGATACTCAATCATGGGAATCGTCCCGCGAGGCGCCGGTCAGAGAAGACAGAATTCCGGCCAGGCCGGCCGAGGTTCCGGGCGTGTTGAGGCCGGGAATGTTCTGCCCGATGCCTCCCAGGTTCGAAAACGAAGACGTCATGATGGGGTAGCGAGTTCCGCTTTTCAGCGTTCCTTCTTCCCCGTCTCCCAGGTGCATCTGGAACTGGTCGAGTTCCCGCGAGTCGGACGAATTGACATTGAGATTGATGGTCAGCGGGGATACTGTCAGCCCGGTCGCCGTCAGTCCGCCTCCAAACACCACAATCCCATTCTGAAAAATGGGGCTGGAAACCGCCCCCGAAGCCAGCAGAATCGCAAGAATGGCCAGTGTGTCTCCGGGAGCGGCGAGCCCCGACGAGATGATCTGCTGCACCAATGCCGCATTGGCATTCAGAATCGATTGCTCTTCGGCATAGATGTTGAATGCCGTCACCTGCTGCGGAAGCTGCACGCCGGTATTGCGGGCGTTGTTGTGCGCGAGTTGAATCAGCTTCACGTCGAGCAGTACCTGGTTGCGCCCGTCCATGAGGCTGTCGAACGTGGCATTGAATGCATTGAGCTGGCTCGCGGGAGCGCGCAAGGTCAACGTCCCGGCGGTTGGATTAACAGCCGACTGGCTCACCTCGAAGACATTCTTCGCCAGGTTGCCCATATCCGTCATTTCGGTAGCGTTCAGTCCCGCCAGGTAAATCGTCTCCTCGCCATTGCGCGTGAATTCGATGCGGTTCTGGCGAGTGTCGAAGGCCACCAGCACGCGGTGCGGGTCGATGGGCACGAAGAATGATCTGGTTACAAGCGACAGCGCCCGTGTCGCCTCGGCGAAATTCGCATCGTCTGCGTCGAAACGCACCGCCGTTCCGCGAATGCTCTCATCCATCGTGGCCTCGACGCCGTACGCCTTGAAGACCGCCTGAATGATCTGGCGCTGGCTCTCGTGGAGGTGAAAGCTGTGCACCCCCGGGCTGGGCGCCACCTGTTCGAGTTCTCCCAGGCTTTCCGTCGCGCTCTGATTGGCTGGATTCACTTGAGCTGCCGGCGCAACGGCTCGCAGTGTCGGCAAGATGCTCTGCCACCTGGCTGTTGTGCGGGTCGATCTCGAGCGCATGGGCCAGTGCGGCGTGAGACCCCGCTGCATCGCCCGCGACGCGATCGCGGGCCGCGGCCTGAACCAGCGAGGTCACCGCGTGGCTGCGCGCGATGTCCGCCGCCATGCGGTAATCTCCGTTGGTCGGATCGAGCGAAGCGGCCTGCTCGTCTTGCCGCAACGCCGCTTCAAACTCGCCCTTCTGGTAGTCTTTTGCGGCCGAAAGATAAAGCTTTGCTGCGCGCCGCCGTTCACTCTCGGTGGGCTGCCGCGCTTCTCTGATTTCGCTGGGAGGCTGCCCCTGGCTGGGAGCCGCATCGCCGCCCGGGGCCGTCCCGGGCGTGGCCGGAACTGTCGTTGGCGAACTTGGAGTCGTGGAGTCCGCTGCCGGCCTGGTCGCCGGCTCGGGTGTGGCCGGCGGCACGTCCTGAGCCGCGCACGAAGCCGCCGCCAGCATACCGGCAGCGACCAGGGTGCGAGCGTATGCGGCCCCGGTTCTCAAGCTTCAGCTCCTTTGACGGCCAGAAGGTCGGCCAGCGTCGTGGCACAGACCTCAGGGCCCAATGCATTCAATTCATCAAAGCTGTATCGACCTGTCGCCACCGCGATCACGGGCAGGGAATTGGCGCGCGCAGCTTCGATATCGCGCGGCGTATCGCCCACGACACAGATCTTCGCCTCCGCTCCTGCCATCTCGCGCGCCTTGCTTGCGGCGTGTCCAATCAGTTCCGAGCGGATCGGAAAATGATCGCTGAAGCCGCCAAAACGAAACCATTCGCGCAGCCCCGCGTGCTCCACCTTGATCCAGCCAATCATCTCCAGGTTACCGGTAGCCACTCCAAGCAGCGCACCTCGTTCCGCCAAGTGGCGCAGGACCTCTTCCACACCCGGCATGCGCACCAGGTCCAAGGCGTGTCTCTGTTCCGCCACCGTCTTGCCCATGGCTTCGAGAATGGCCTCTGTGTGCGCCTTCAGCACCTCCGGGGGAATCCCGGCCTGGTTGAATGCCTCGCGCAGAATGCCGGTATCCGTGCTCCCCTGCAGAACAATGCCGGCCAGCGTTACTTCGAATCCCGTAACCCGATGCACGCTCGACGCGAACGAGTCCACGTGGATCCGGTCGCGGCTGCGCAGCAGCGTACCGTCGACGTCGAACAGGTATGCATCCTGCGCATCCCACCCGAATCCGGGTGCGATGGCGACCCGCGGCTCGTTCTCTTCCATCGAACTGCGCACAGATTCTCTCGTGTTGAGCGGCATCTTTTTTAAGGAAACGCGTCAGCCCTGGCGATAGCCGGAACGCGCCGTGCTTAATACAGGACGTTCGCTGCGCGGCGGACGCTTGAGGCCGGCGCGAACTTCGGCCAGGTTCAGCCCCAATTCGGCCATAGTCCGGCTCAGGGTATTGCGGTGCATCCCCAATTCTTCTGCAGCTTTACACTGGTTCCCCCGGTTCGCTACCAGCACCTCTCGAAGATATTGCCGCTTGAATTCTCGCACTGCATCTTCATAGCGGATCCCGCTGGAATGCATTTGCGTAACCAGGCTATCCAGTTCCCGTCTCACGTGCACCTCTTTATGTTTTTACTAAACTGTCATATTACTCGTTTGTGGCGCGGTGGAAAAAGTTGAAATCAATTGTGTTCGGTATGCAGCAGGCGTTGCGATTCGTCTTCGATCGATCGCAGCCCCGTGTGAACGCGCCCCGACAACTCCGATGGGGTCATGTGAGTGCTCACGTGCAGAGCTCCAAAAAACATGCGCGGCAGATTCGACTGGGCGAGCCATTCTTGCTGCGGAAAGAACGCCACTATTACGAGGATGAACACAACCACGAGCACAACCCCTTGAAAGAATCCGAAGATGGCCCCGGCGATTCCGTCCAGCCACCCCAGGCCGATCATCTTGAAGGCCTTGGCAAGCAGGTTCCCGATCAGCGCGAACAAGACCATAACCAGAAGCGCGATCAGGATAAACGCGACCGCGTCGGCGATCGCGGCGTAGCGAACCAGGGGCAAAAAAATTCCTGCCAGCCGGCCATAATTCCATCCCGCCACTGAAAGACCGGCAATCAACCCGGCGAGTGAGCACGCCGAGCGGAAAAAGCCCTGGGTCATACCCGCGATCACGGCTCCGACCATGATGATCACCACCGCCCAATCGACCAGCGTCATAACTCCGCTCCAAAGAAAATAGAACCGGTTGTCCGAATTCGGTTTGCGAATGAGTTAGCTTTCAGGTGTGCTCGAAGAGGAAGCCAGTCCCTGCGTCCCTGGTCCTGCGACCCCTATGTCAGATGCCGCCCCGTCAGCCTGTGGAAGGCTTCAAGATACTTGTCGCGGGTGCGCTCCGCCACGTCCTGTGGCAGGCCGGGTGCTGGCGCCTGCTTGTTCCAGTGGATGGATTCGAGATAATCCCGGACGAATTGTTTGTCGAAGGAGGGCTGGGCACCGCCGGGCCTCCACGCGCCGGCATCCCAGAAGCGCGAGGAGTCCGGGGTCAAAACCTCGTCGGCGAGAATGATATGCTCACCCACGCGTCCAAATTCAAATTTCGTATCTGCAAGAATCAGCCCGCAGGATTCGGCATGCGCCGCAGCTTTGGCGTAGATCGCCAGGGTGAGCCGCCGCAGCTCCGCGGCCTGCTCAGTCCCGATGCGCGCTTCAATCTCCGCAAACGAAATGTTCTCGTCATGCGCCCCGTCCTGGCTCTTGGTCGCCGGCGTGAAAACAGGCTCCGGCAGCCGCGATCCATCCTCGAGTCCTTTCGGAAGCGCGATGCCACACACTGCACCGGTACGTTGGTAATCTTTCCAACCCGACCCGGCTAGAAATCCGCGCGCCACGCATTCCACGGGAAACATGTTTGCCCGCTTCACCAGCATCGAGCGGCCTTCCAACTGCTCGCGAAATGGCTGCAGCTCGGCAGGGAACTCCCCCGCCTCCGCCGTAATAACGTGGTTGGGAACAATGTCGGCCAAAAGCTCGAACCAGAAGAGTGAAATCTGGGTGAGGATCTTGCCTTTGCCGGGAATTCCGGTGGCTAACACATGATCGAATGCCGAGATGCGGTCGGTTGCCACAAGCAGGAGCGCGTCGCCGATGGCGTACAAATCGCGCACCTTACCGCGGCTGAGAAGCGGAATATTGCCAAGATTGGAGGTGATGAGAGCGGTCACAGAGATGCCTTCCGATGGCTTGAACTGAACCCGATTCTCCGGGCCGCGGTCGCCCTTTGTCAATGTGCGATAAACCGATGGAATGGACAGGACAGTCCCATATTGAAACAGTGGAAAAGTCGCCTGAACCCGTGTGACAGCCGTCACGGTACGCGTCGTTCAGGTACGAGACACTCCAGTTGTCAACATGGTTCGGGAGGCAGTAAGTAAGGGCCTCTCTTAGAGCCGGGAGACACGAGGCAGCCGTGGAAAGGGGAAGCCGCAGCTGATCTCGTTTGTGTAGGGATCGCCAGTAGCCGCGCACTACCGACCTCCAGTGCTGGCTACTGGCACCCACTTTGTTTTCTTGTTTCAGATACAAGCGCCTCCGAAGCGACGAGTTCCTTCGGAGGCGATTTTTCTGTCCGCAACCCACGACACCTGAGTGCACCATCGCCTCGGTCCTACCGGCGTCCTTCTGTACGAAGTCCTCCGCGGCGGCCGTCGAAAGCTGGACTGAGCGAAGCCGAAGGGGACCAGCTGAGCCGTTCCTCCCGGGATTGACGTTCCACAGAGCGCGAGCAGCCCTGCCGACGGCAAACGCCACAAGCCGATGCCAGCGTGATCCAACTCACATTCAATCGCGGGAACCTGTGACTAAGGTCAAATAGTGACAGACCAAATTCACTGCGCCCCGGATAGAAAGAAGCATTCCCAATGATTCCATCCGACCCCCGATTCTATAAGGAACTGCTCGACCATATGAGCGATGGGGTCTACTTTGTAGATCGTGACCGCCGCATCCTGTACTGGAACGAAGGGGCCTTCCGGCTGAGCGGCTACACAGCCCAGGAACTGGTGGGGCGGTCGTGCCAGGACGATATCCTGTGTCACGTCGATTATGAGGGCAAGAGATTATGCCAGGACGGTTGCCCTTTATCGGCATCCATTAACGACGGCCGGTCGCACGAGGCGAATGTTTTCCTGAGGCACAAGGAAGGGCGGCGGGTTCCAGTAACTGTGCGAGCGGAGCCATTGCGGGAAGCCGATGGGTCGATTGTCGGGGCGATCGAAATTTTCAGTGATGATTCAGCGCAGGTGGAGACGAGTCGCAAGATTGACGCGATGAAGCGGCTTGCGTTTCTCGACCATCTCACCCAACTCCCCAACCGCCGTTTCCTCGAAATGTCTCTTCGAACCGCACTGGCCGAATACCAAGTGCATGAGGATCCCTTTGGAGTGCTGGCGTTCGACGTGGACGAACTCAAAACCATCAACGACTCCTACGGGCACGGTTGCGGGGATCGCGCCTTGCAGGAAGTAGGGAAAACCGTGGCCGGGTCACTGCGCCCCACGGACATCGTCGGCAGGTGGGGCGGAGATGAGTTCCTCGCTATCCTCCGTAACGTAAACCACGAGATTCTGACAAGTCTCGCGAAGCGGTGTGTTCTGATGGCTGCGCGAATCTCGCTACCCACCAGTGATGGCGAAGCGATATCACTCTCGATTTCCCTTGGGGCCACACTCGCCCATCAAGGCGAAACAGCCGAGGAGCTAATCCACCGGGCAGACCGGCTGATGTATCAAAGCAAAGCGAGCGGACGAGACATCGCAACGACGGATTAGAGGGATCGCCAACCCCTGCCGTCTGATGGTTAGGTTGCCGCCGCCCGCCCCCACCATTGTCTTCGTGAGCGCTCATGGGCGCGAGCTTGTTCATGGCTGGCGTGGTACCAGTCAAAATGTCGGCAACGACAGGCCAGGCACTGCGGATGTCTCGGATTGCCGCCAGCATCCGAATGCAAGCATGATATTTCGCCTGAACGAAGTTTCTAGAACCCTTCCGACTTATGACTACGAACCGCCAGGAAGTATGTCCGACTCGGATGTGATTTCATTACGATACAATGCACCCCAATACCGCTCCTACTGTACGGTTGCTCACGTGCTCAGAGGTGGTCAGGTTCCTCTTGGAGGGGCTGGAAACATCCGGTTCAGAATTCTAAGCACTTTCGAAGCTTTTTGAGTTCTCAACTTCTTCCAATCCGGCATGTTCCCGTGGTTGGCTCTGTCGGACAAGAAGGCCCATTCAGGGTTGGGAGCGTTATGCTCCGCCGAAGATTGCATCCACGCAGCAGCGTACTCCGCGAAGTTGGGTGCCTTGCCCCTGCTCCAAAATTCTCGCGCGAGGATTCTGGCGATGGCGCCGTCCTTGAAATGCCCATTCGTCAAACTCTTGAGAAGAGCAATCATCGCGCGATTTGTTTTGTCATATTGGCCGTAATATAGCCGGTCAGTTTCCGCAAGTTTCTCTGGAAGAGGTTCGAAGGAGACAACTGTGGCTGGGAAACATGTCTTTTCCGGGACAACACCGGTTTGCAGGAAATATCTGATTCTGTCCAGGATCACACCTTTCCTATCGATGTCCCTCGTGGCCATATCTTTCCCATCCGGTGTCTCCAAAACAATCTTGAACGGAATTGAATGGCGCTTGCAAAACGATTTGATCTGCAACAGGTTCAGATAGTTGAGGTCATCAAGTAGTTCTCGCTGCTCTTTCTTGGTGAGGCTAAACATGAGGGATTTCTTCGCCATTGACCATTCCCTCCGCTTTCATGTCAGGCTAGGGGTTCCAGTTCCCGTCAGGTTGCCGATAATTACAGCCTCGCATTGCACACTGGATCTGGAGGACCCACCCAGGTCCGACCCAATGGCCGCCTTTCCATTGTCAGCAATGTCTCGGTTGTTTTCGTCAGGAATGGGCCTGGTCCGTACCCCAAGGGCGTACCCCCACCCCTCCCCTATGTAGATTCGCTTCTCTTTTGCCTTATGACGGCGTTGCGCTGACTCTAAATACTTTACGAGGCAAATTCTCCGCTGAAACAGCATTTTTTGTTACATCCGCGGGTATTTGAGTCTTCGCCCTGCATTCGCAGTGCGGGCCGTTCCGACCGGCTGCGGGAAAGTTCGGAGACAAGCTTAGGTCAAACTGGAAGGACGATTTAGGAGGCGTGTCGCCCGGAATCCCCGCACGCGTTTGTCGCGCTCAAGCCCGCGCAAGCTGTTGCTGCTGACCGCCCAGCTTCACACTCACTACCTTCGATACGCCCGGCTCCTGCATGGTCACGCCGTAGATCATGTCCGCCGCATGCATCATTCGTTTCGAGTGGGTCACGAGAAGGAACTGCGTGTCCTTGCTCAGCGAGTGCAGCAGGTCGGCAAGCCGTCCCACGTTGGTTTCATCAAGAGCCGCATCCACTTCGTCGAGCACGCAGAAGGGACTGGGCTGGAACTGGAAGATGCCCACCAGCAGCGCCAGCGCCGTGAGCGCTTTCTCTCCGCCGGAGAGCAGTAGCACGTTCTGCAGCTTCTTGCCTGGCGGCGAGGCCACGATGTCGAGCCCGCTCTCGGCCTGGTTCTCCGCGTCGGTGAGGCGTAGGAATGCCTGCCCGCCGTGGAACAGCCGGGTGAAGACCTGGGCGAAATTCTCGTTGATGCGCGCGAAGGCTTCGTCGAATTTGGTGCGCGAAATCTGATCGATTTCCTTGATCGTTTCCTGGGTGTTCTCGATCGACTCCACCAGGTCTTTGCGCTGCGCTTCGAGGAACGTATGCCGGTCCGCGGTCTCCTTGTATTCGTCGAGCGCCATCATGTTTACCGGGCCCATCTGCTCCATCTTCTGGCGCAGCGTGCGGCACGTCTCTTCTTCCGCGGCCAGTTCCTCGGCACCGATGCGGACGATGGTCTCGTCGCCTCGGAGCACCGCTGCCTCGGCATTTACCTCGGCCAGGCAGCTGGCTTCAAGATGCTCCAGATCGGAGCGCAGCTTGGCCAATTCGCTGGAGCGGCTGGATCGATCGTCGCGTACCTGGTCCAATGCGGCGCGAGCGTTCTTCAGTTCTGTTTCCAGCGTTGCCAGCTGCTGCCGCATCGCCTGCGCCTCGGCGGCCAGCGTTTGCGCCTGGGCCATAGCCTCTGCACGCTGAGCGGTCAATTCCTTCTGCCGTTCGCCGAGCGTGACACTTTCGCGCAGGCGCTGTTCGCGTTCTGCTTCCGCTGCGGCGCGCTGCTGCTCGATGGCGAGCACACGGCGCTCCAGGTCGGCATGCAGCCGATCAATGCGCTGGAAAGCCGCTTCGGCCCCGCGCCGGCGTTCTTCGAGGCCTGCGAGTTCCGCGGTCAAGTGCGCGGCTTCCTGCTGCAGGGCTTCGCGTTTCTGGCGCATCGCCGAAAGCTCGGCTTGCTGTGTTTCCAGCGCCGCTTCCGTCTGCTTATGCTCGGCCTCGAGGCGCGCCGCCTCTTCGCGCTTCTGCTCCATGCTGGTCTTCTTGGCTTCGCGCGCATCCTTGTTGCGCGCGGCCTGCATGGTCCATTCCTGGAGGCGTCGGTCGATGCGCTGTACCTCGGCTTCCATTTGGCGGAGCGCCGCGCCCTGGTTGGCGGTATCTCGCTCGGCCTGCCGCCGCTCTTCGCTGTGCGCTTCCAGTTGTGCCGTGAGCTCTTCGATGTTCCGCGTTAGGGCCGCCGCTTCCGCCTCGGCCAGGCCGAGAACACCGTCGAGCACGGCGAGCTTCTTCTCCGCTTCGCGCAGCTCGCGCTTCAGTGCCAGGGGGCCTTCGCTGGCCGGCTTTCCGCCCGTCACGGTCGTGTTATGGAAACACTCGCCTTCCCGGGTCAAGAAGAATCCCTTCGTGTAGCGCGAAGATAGTTCTTGAGCCTGTCCGGAGTCTTCGACCAGGTAGCCATGCTTCAGCTTGGGGAGGATTCCTTCTAGTGAACGGCCGAACCCGTTCAGAACCTTGATCGTGTCCTTCAGGGGCGTCAGGCCGGAGCCGCTGATATTGTCGCCACTCTCGTCGAAAGAGTTGCTGCCCGCAGCGAGAGCACTGCCTTCGGGATGAATGAGAAACGTGGCCCGCCCATCTACGCCCGATTTCAGCAGGTTGACGCCTTGCTCGGCAGCTCGCCAGCTGCCCACCACCAGGTAGTTCAGTTCTTCGCGCAGGAACTCGTCGACTACGCCCTCGTGCTCGCCGCTCACTTCGAGGAAGTCAGCCAGCGTGCCCACTGGCGCCATGCCATTTGTCAGGGCGCCGGGCTTGAGAAGTTTCCGCACAGTGTCGGTGGAGTAGCTGTGATTGCGGATCAGGGCCAGCAATGAGTCGCGCCGGCCAGCCACACTGGCCTGTTCTCCGCGCAATTGATTAGCGCGGGCGCGTAGTACGTTTTCTTCACTTCGACGGGCCTGGAGCTCTTCGCGAAGGCTGGCGATTTCGCCTTCCAACCGTCGTAACGCTTCGGTTGCGGATTCGAAATTCAGCCGCGCCTGGCCGCTCTGCACGCCCAGGGTCTCAAGCTCATTACGAGATTGGCCCATTTCCGCGTGTAGCCGGTCAGCTTCGCGTTCGAGAGCAGCGAGGCTTTCTTCGCTCTGGGCAACGCTGTTGCGCGCGTTCCCGGCCAGGGTCAGCAAGTGCATGGCGTGCCGGCGGGCGACCTCCATCTGCCGTTCGGCACTGAAAACTTCTTCGGCGGCTACGCGCGCTTCCTGTTGCCGCGCCTCAACATTTTGCCGAAACGCTTTCGCTTCTCCCGCCGCCGTTTCAAGGAAGGTGCGCTGTTGTGTCCGCTCCTCGGCGATGGTCGCCATCTGGGTTTGGGTCTGCTCCAGCTCGGCTGCTGAAGAAGCGAGCCTCGCTTCCAGTTCACCGACACGCTCGGTGTTGCCGCGTTCGCGTGCAGCCGCGCGCTCCAACTCGACGGCGGCGGTGTTGGCGCGGTTCTGGGCTTCCTGGCTTTCGTGCTCCAGCTCATAGCCCCGCTCGGTCAGGGAGTGCTGGCTGGCTTCCATCGTGCCGATTTCGGTGGCAGCGACGCCAATATGTTCGGTGAGTGCGGCGATTTCCTGTTCGAGGCGGCTGTGATCCGCATCCATCTTGGCCATGCGGCTGGCCACAACGACGCGCAAACGGGCACGCAGTTCGTCGCGCACCGCGGCGAACCGCTCCGCCTTTGCCGCCTGGCGCTTCAGGCTGTTCATTTGCCGCGTGACTTCCTCGAAAATGTCGTCCACGCGGGCGAGGTTCTGCTTGGCGCTCTCCAGTCGCAGCTCCGCAAGACGCTTCTTCGTCTTGAAGCGGGTGATGCCCGCGGCTTCCTCGATAATCGCCCGCCGGTCGTGCGGCTTGGAACTGAGCAGTTGCCCGATGCGCTCCTGTCCGATAATCGCGTAACTCTCCGGGCCCAGGCCGGTGCCCATGAAAATGTCCTGGATGTCGCGCAGGCGGCAGAGCTTGCCGTTGAGGAGATACTCGCTTTCGCCGGTGCGGAACAGGCGCCGCGTAATGACGATTTCGCCCTTTTGAAAGCTGCGCTGGAATTTGCGCCGCCGAATCTTCAGCACCACGGCCTGCGGCCCTTCCACGCGCCGCATTGGCCTGCGCCGGCGGTGTCGGACCGTCGCGAGTCCTCATCCAGAACCTGTCCTGGCTGTTCGGCCGCCACTATCTCTTCCGCTTCATTCGCGCGCTGCCGCCGAATTTCGTTCTCATCCCAGTCCGCGGGCCCGTCATGATCGAGGACGACCTCCGGCTCCACGGGAATCGGCCCGTCATATGCCTCCGGATCGACCATCGTCAGTGTCACTTCCGCCATCCCAAGGGCCTTGCGATCCCGCGTCCCCGCGAAGATCACGTCCTGCATATTGCTGCCGCGCAGGGATTTGGCGCTTTGCTCGCCGAGCACCCAGCTCACCCCGTCAAGGATGTTCGACTTGCCGCACCCGTTCGGCCCCACCACCACGGCTATGCCGGTACCCCCTACGGTCAGTTCGGTACGGTCGCAGAAGCTCTTGAAGCCGAGAATATGTATTTTCTTGAGTTTCAGCATGTCCACTCCCGGGGGATTGGGGCCTCATTCGCCATCGAACGTGCGGGCGAAATTGTGCCTATGAATACAGACTTTAAGGAGAGCAGAAGGCACGGTCAACGGACCAGCAAGGACTTTTTGTGGATAAGAAGTCCGGAACTGAGGTTTTCGTAATATTACCTGGTTTTATCCCCGTCTTCTCCTGGTTTCACCTGTAGTTTAAGCCCATTTTTGCACAGTGGATAGGGTTACTGTTAAGGTACTCCGCCGCCCAGGGCAGTACCAACTTGGGACCGGATGACCCGCTCCAGCGCCCGAAGCGCCTGGGGGCGGGGAAACCCGGGGCGGCTGGCGAGGCGAATGGTGCGAGCGGAGTTTCCGGTCAGCGGAAGAAGCACGATATCCATGTGACTCATCGCCCTTGCGGCCAACGCCGGTATCAAGGTGGCACCATAACCAGCTGCCACGAGGTTCACCAGGGTATCGAGAGTCGCGGCCTGCATCGAGGATTGAAACGGACTGCGAGCAGGCCCGGTTTTTGCCCCGCAGGCTGCCAGGGCATGATTGGAGAGGCAATGGCCGTCCGCCAGGACAAGGAGTTCTCCGGCCAGCGATTTCTCGCTTACAACCTTGGCGCCGGCCAATTTGTGTGTCGATGGGAGAGCGGCTAGCAGTGGCTCGTTGAATAACGCAATCTCCGTAATCTCGGGTACTTCGGGCGCAGTGGCAAGCAGGGCTGCATCAAGCCGGTGGTTGCGGAGTGCATCAATGAGCGCGCGGGTCTGGTCCTCCCAAAGTTCGATGATCATTCCCGGATAAGCCTGGCGAATGGGTTTGAGAATCAGGGGCATCAGGTAGGGCGCCAGGGTGGGAATTGCTCCCAGCTTGAGCGGACCAATGAGCGGGTCGCGGGCGGCCCGCGCCACCGCTTCCATCTGCGCCGCCTGGGACAGGGCTTCTTGAGCATGAACCAGAATCTGGCTGCCGACGGGCGTGAGGTCGACGCGCTTGTTGGTGCGCTCCAGCAGCGTGACCCCGAGTTCGTCCTCCAGCTTGCGGATCTGGCTGCTCAGCGTTGGCTGACTGACATGACATGCTTCAGCTGCCCGGCCGAAATGGCGATGTTCCGCGAGGGCAACGAGATAGCGCAGGTCCTGAAGATTCATGGAATTGGCTCGGATTCCTCAAGCTCCGTTTTATCATAGGCGAGACCGATCATCACCGTAGGAACAATTGATTGGCTATATGGTCGTGCGAGGTTTTATGTTTTTCTGTGGCGCACAGATTTATGTTGGCGGCTGTGTAATGATGACGGCCGTAGATTGGGACAGAGCAACGGCAATGAATTACCGGCACCGGGTAATCGGAAGCAGATTAACGGAAGCGGAATAACCAGGAACGATTAACCAAAAGAAGGAGCAGGACATATGTCTGACAGCACGACAGCAACCCCGGGACCGCCCATCGTCGATGATCAAAATGCCATGTTAAGCGAATCAAAGTGCCCCGTGGCCCACGGCGCTCGGAAGCCCGCTATGGGTGGGTTCCGAACCAACGCGGACTGGTGGCCCAATCAGCTGAATCTGAATATTCTGCACCAGCACTCCTCCCTGTCTAACCCCATGGGCGAGTCCTTTAATTACGCGGAAGAATTCAAAAGCCTCGACCTGAAAGCGGTGATCAAGGACCTCCACGCCCTGATGACGTCTTCGCAGGAGTGGTGGCCCGCGGATTACGGCCACTATGGACCGTTCTTTATTCGTATGGCATGGCATAGTGCCGGGACTTATCGCATCGCCGATGGCCGCGGCGGCGCAGGCTCGGGAGCACAGCGGTTTGCTCCCCTCAACAGCTGGCCCGACAACGTGAGCCTCGACAAGGCTCGCCGACTGATCTGGCCGATCAAGCAGAAGTACGGCCGGAAAATCTCCTGGGCCGACCTGATCATTCTGACTGGAAACGTGGCGCTCGAGTCGATGGGATTCAAGACCTTCGGTTTCGCCGGTGGCCGCGAAGACGTGTGGGAACCGGAAGAGAACATTTACTGGGGATCGGAGGGCAAGTGGCTGGGAGACGAACGCTACAGCGGCAACCGTCAGCTCGAAAATCCTCTCGCTGCTGTTCAAATGGGCTTGATCTACGTGAATCCGGAAGGACCCAACGGTAAGCCCGATCCGGTCGCTGCGGCAACCGATATTCGTGAGACATTTGCGCGCATGGCGATGAATGATGAGGAGACAGTAGCCCTCATCGCCGGTGGGCACACGTTCGGCAAAGCGCATGGCGCTGCCGATCCAATCAAGTATGTGGGTCCCGAGCCTGAAGGCGCTGCTGTCGAAGATCAGGGTTTCGGGTGGAAAAGCAGCTTCGGTAACGGCAACGGCGTGCACGCCATCAGCAGCGGGTTGGAGGGCGCGTGGACCTCGAACCCCGTGAAGTGGGACAACGACTATTTGAAAAACCTCTTCGCGTATGAATGGGAACTCACCAAGAGCCCGGCCGGTGCTAACCAATGGACGCCCAAGAACGGAGCGGGGGCGGGAACCGTGCCGGATGCTCACGACCCCAAGAAGAAGCACGCGCCCATCATGTTTACAACGGATCTCTCGCTGAGAGTTGACCCAAGCTACGAGAAGATCTCGCGGCGCTTCCTCGAGCAACCGCAGGAGTTCGCAGACGCGTTCGCCAAGGCCTGGTTCAAGTTGACGCATCGCGACATGGGGCCTCTTTCGCGGTATCTCGGCCCGCTGGTTCCCAAGGAGCAGTTGCTGTGGCAGGACCCGATTCCCGCGGTGGATCATGAATTGATCGGTGAGAAGGATATCGCGGCCCTCAAGGCCAAGATCCTCGCATCGGGACTTTCCATCTCCCAACTGGTGACGACTGCGTGGGCTTCGGCCGCAACCTTCCGCGGCGGCGACAAGCGCGGCGGGGCCAACGGGGCGCGCATTCGCCTGGCGCCGCAGAAGGATTGGGAAGTCAACCAGCCCTTCGAACTGGGGAAGGTCCTTCAGGCGCTGGAGACGATCCAGAAGGATTTCAATGGCACGAAATCCGGTGGGAAGAAAGTGTCGCTTGCCGACTTGATCGTTCTGGGCGGCTCCGCGGCGGTCGAGGAGGCTGCGAAGAAGGCGGGTCACGACGTGAAGGTTCCCTTTTCGCCAGGCCGGACTGACGCGTCGCAGGAGCAGACCGATGTGGACTCCTTTGCTCCGCTGGAGCCGATTGCAGACGGATTCCGCAACTATGTTCGGAAGGGACAGGAGGGATCGGCGGCCGAGTTGTTGATAGATAAGGCAAACCTGCTGACGCTGACCGCTCCGGAGATGACGGTTCTGATCGGCGGTCTGCGGGCGCTGAATGCAAACTTCGGGCAGTCCGCAAACGGCGTCTTCACCAAGCGGCCCGGAACGCTGACCAACGACTTCTTCGTGAATCTTCTCGACATGAACACGAAGTGGCAGAAGTCGGCTACTTCGGAAGGCGTGCTGGAAGGGCGTGATCGGGCGACGGGCAATCTCAAGTGGACGGGCACCGTCGTCGACCTGGTCTTCGGTTCAAACTCTCAGCTTCGGGCGCTCGCAGAGTTCTATGCATGCGGCGACTCGCAACAGGCGTTCGTACGTGACTTTGCGGCGGCCTGGAGCAAGGTGATGAATCTTGATCGCTTTGATCTCGCTTGATGCCGAGAGAACGGGGCGCTACAAGCGCCCCGCTTCGGGTTAGGGGGATCTCCACGGTTATACAGTTTTACTGAAGCTGTAATTCTGTGGAGGTTATTCCCGTAAGCTGCTGATTAAAAGGTTCTTAGATGTATGCGTACAGTTTCACAGCCGTTTCCGACGGGGGGGAGGCAGATTTGTTTTTGCGTCCATACCCGGTCTAACTCGCAGAAAATGCGATAGATATTGACTTCAATCCGTGAAATTAAACGGTGCATAACCCCCCTTTTGAGGGTCCTGAAGTGCTTTTAGCGCACGCGATCTGTCTTTTGAAGCTCTCCCCTAGACCGCAGCTCGCACTGGCTCGCTCATTTCCATGATGCGCCGCCAGGCGGCTATTTTCTGCCAACCGGAATTGAATGATGGAAACCGCTTTTTCGGGCACTTCATGCGGTAACCGTGGGCGGGCCTGTCTCTTGGATGGTTGGCTGTCTTCGATCTCTCGAGGTGCGTCTTCGTGGGCTACTTAGCGTCCTGAATCTGAAGTTCTTGGCATAATTTCTGAAAAGCAACCGCAGGTCCTTCGACTTCGTTTGGCGCAAAAGACGCGCCAAACTCCGCTCAGGATGACAGCTTCATTTTGGGTTCGAACTTCAGATTCAGGACACTAGCGGTCCGCCCTGCTTATCGACCAGATGCTTCCTGAGAATTGGCCCACGGTGAGTACCAGTCGATCCTGGCTTATCGACATACCAACAGAACCGATGTCGGTCGGAACCATCAGACTGGGAGTATCGAAGTTCGTCACTCGAAACGACTGTCCAGCCGGTTGGCCCTTCGCCGAGTCAAAGTGAATACCCCAGACGTTGAAGAATCCACCCTGGCCGGACAAAAAGTAAACGATTTTTCCATCCGGAGACCAACGTGGCTTGTCGTCCCAATGCTGGCCGTCGGTGAGCCGAACCCATGGGCCACCCGATGCACGCATCGCAAAAATAGAGGATTCTGCAAGGGTCGATTGGTTCTTCGCGGCCTCAAAAACAATCCACTTGCCATCGGGAGAGAAGTGGGCCTGGAAAACATTGTAGGCAGCATCGAAGATAAGCCTTCGTATCTGCCCATTGGCATGGGGAGCGGCGGAGACCGGAAGGAACCCTATCTCCGATCCGTCCGGTTTCCGGATTGTCTTTTCGGACAAGGAGCAGTTTTTGGTCCGCGGACCAATCCCAAACCGCCTCAGGATCGGTGCTCGGATCAGTCAAGGGGCGCTCGTCGCGGTCGTCGGCCGACCAGACCATAAACTGGTATAGCTTCGTCGAAAGGTTCTGCCGATAGTAGGCCAACCGCCGGCCATCGGGGGACCACGCCGGGTAGCGGCGCAAATAATCGTCGGCCAAGAGAGGTCCCTCCTCCCCGTCGAGAAAGGATTTTCTCCAGAGTTGCCAATGACCGCCTCGATTCACACTGACGATCAGGAGGTTCCCGTCGTGCGAAAAGGAGGAGGACCAGCCTTGCACGGAGGCCGGTGTGACCGGCTTCCCCTGGTCGAGGACTTTTCCGACCCGTGGATCGAATGAGAACAGCCACGCACGCACAGTCTGCGTAGTCGCGCTGTATGCCACTTGCTTTCCATCCGGAGAGAGTGCCGGTTCTGTATCCTGTCCCGGGCCGGTTGTCAGCCGATCGATTGCCGTCGCCTGCAGAGTTTGCGGATCGACTCTCATTCGCCAGAGATTTCTTGCACCGCCGAATGTGCGCTCGAAATAGATCGCGTTTCCTGAAGGCGACCAGCAAAACCTGACGTCTTCGTCCCACTCCCGAATCCCGCCGCCAACCGAGACCTCTTTTAATTGTTGTATGAGTTTGGGCGAAATCGAGGTTCTGACACCCGAGCCTCCACCGATGGGTACTGTCCAGAATTGAGGAAAGGGTGAGTCATTCCACACCGAGACAGTGATTCTCTTGCCATCCGGATGCCAGCCGGCAGAGATCAAACTTTTGCCGGGCAACGCCAAGAATCCATTCAAAACCTCGCGGGGCGCACCGGCGTTGACCCCCACTACGTAAAGCCTGTCCCACAAGGAGATCTGTCCCGTTGCAAAGAGCACTTGCGAGCTGTCCGGGGACCAACGAGGGTAATAACCAAAGGATGAAATCTTTCGCTCCTGTCCATTGCCTCCAAGCGCAGGTATGGCAAAGAGTCCGCCTTCCCCATCCTCCGAGCGGTAGGCTATATACCTGCCATCCGGCGACCAGTCCGGCTGCCAGTTATCTCCAGGTCCTTTGGTGACCTGCACCGGGTCGCCCCCGCTGACCTGCTGCACCCAGACATCGAATTTGCCACCGCGGTTGGAGCTGTAAGCAATAAAGCGGCCGTCCGGGGACCATGTGGCCCCGATCTGCAAGCCATCGTCAAAGGTGAGTCGGGTGAGTGCCCGCTGCGACGGCGCCGGCGGGAACTCTTCGTAGATGAACAGGGCACCGGCGCCCAACAACACCGCTCCGGCCAGGAGAACTCCCGCACGGATGACCCCGGATCGCAGAGGGGATTTTCGCGAGGCGCCTGAGCGAGTTTCCTGGGCAGGAACGAGGGGGGAACTGCTGGTTTCCACGGAAGCGGGAAGGCCGTTATTTTCCACCGGCGCGATAAACCGATAGCCGCGGCGCGACAGGGTTTCGATGAAGCGCGGAGTCTCGGCTGAGTCGCCCAGTACCTCGCGGATCTTGTTGATGGCGGTATTGAGGTTGTGATCGACGTCGACAAAGGTGTCGGGCCAGAGGCGCTTCTGCAATTCCTCCCGCGTGAATATGTCTCCCGGACGCTCCAGCAGAATGGCCAGCACCTGAAATGGCTGGCCGCCAAATTTCAGCTTCACTCCGGCCTTGCGCAGCTCGCCGGTGCGCAGGTCGACTTCGAAATCTGCGAACCGCAGGAGTCGAAGCTGGGGCTCTACGTGTGCCATTGCTAGGGTCCCTCGTGGCCGCCGAAACCGTGCAAATCGCATCCGACAACCAAGCCGTGTTGGCGAATCTAAACGTCGGAGAACTTCCCGAAAGGGCGTACCTCAGGGGCTAAAGAGCCCCCCGCTCATTCCGGGCACGCTTGGATGTCAGGGCTAAAGCCCTGACCTACCTGCCCTGACCTGCCACGCCCTGTGACCTACCAGCCCTGACCTACCAGCTCTGATCTACCTGCCCTGACCTACGGGATTGCGGCATCGCGACGCATACGTTGCAGGTTCCAAACAACACATTCGCAATCGGTTACAGAGATTGAGATTCTTTTGACTTCGATTGACTCGCAATTTACCCATCATCGATTGAGGTAGCCCCACCGAAGCCCCACAGTCGGCCTCATCGCGCAACCCGCGAGGAGGAAACCGACCATGAAAGGCAGGATCGCAGGGGTTCCGGTTCGTTGGCTTGTTTGCGTTTTCCTGGCGAGCAGTGCGCTTCCGGCACTCCAAGCGGAGGCGCACTGCCCCGGGAATGTCGCCAGTGTACCTTTCCACCTCATCAACCGCTACCTGTTTATCGTGGCCGTTTCCATCAACCATTCCGACCCCCACGACTTTCTCCTGGACAGTGGAACGCAGACGACGGCGGTCGACCGGTCTCTGGCCGGCGAACTCCATCTCAATCTGGAGGGAGCGCCGGTTGTGGAAGGAATTGGATTTCAGGCGACGGCTTCTTCCGCGCGGGTTGACATGCTGGCAGCCGGTTCGCTTGGTGTCCCTAACCAGATGGTCCTGGTGTACGACTTCCCGAAACGCGAGGCCGGCGGCCTGCCCATTCGCGGTGTTCTGGGCGAGGATTTCCTGGAACACTTCGACATGCTCATCGACAACGGGCGCCACCTGCTTTGTCTTGATGAGTCGGGAGCCATGCGCGCTGACGTGAAAGGACCGCATACTCCGCTGGTCTCCCCGGGGCAGGCGGCAGATGGCGATCCGTCATCCAGGTCGCTCATTGTGGAGGCACGCCTGTCAGATGAGACGGAGCCGGTTCGGCTGTGGCTCGACTGCGGCGCAAACGTCTCCTTTTTGTTCAAGCTATCCGCATACCTGGCGCGGAAAGTCGATCGGAAGGGTTTGCTGCAAGGGATGGGCGGAAATGCTGCGCAGACCTCGTACCTGGCCTTGCCAGTGCAGGACATGAAGATCGCCTCGCTCAAGATGCAAAATGTGGCCTTTCTCACGCCGGCGGTTGCGCAAAAGAATCTGCAGGTGACGGAGTTTGACGGGCTGCTGACGACGTGGCTGTTCCGGCGCGTGTTCATCGACCACGCGGACCACTTTGCGGTGCTCGAAGCATGGTAGAAATGTGGGGCGGCCGCCGGTCCCGCAGCCGGCAGTGATCGAAGGACAACCGCAGATGTTTCGGCTGCAGCCGCCATGGGCGGCTTTCGCTCAACATGACAAGCACTGTGGAGGTTGAGGGCGAATGACTGGAATGCGGAAACGCCCTAGGCCGGCATGCGGATGTCGCTGGAGGTGCCGCCGGCGGCGGGGACGTAGCATTTCTGGGTGTAGTCGATGACCATGCGGTCGGCGTTGAAGCGCCAGCCGAGGGTGCGGATGGTGCGCTTCATGCGCTGGATCCAGCCGCGCGGAAGGCCATCCAGCGTCGCGCTGATAGTAGAGCGGAATCACTTCATCGCGGAGGACGCGATACAGGTCTTCGCCGTCGCGCTGGTCGTGCACATCCATGTTGGAGTGGGTTCGGCCGTTGCCGATGGCGAACCCGTTGAGCCCGTCGTAGGCTTCAGCCCACCAGCCGTCGAGGACGGAGAGATTGAGGCCGCCGTTGAGCACGACTTTTTGTCCGCTGGTGCCGGAGGCCTCGAGCGGACGGCGCGGGTTGTTGAGCCACACATCGACGCCCTGGACCAGGTGGCGGCCGACGTTGATGTCGTAGTCCTCGATGAAGACAAACTTGTCGCCGAGCCCGGTGTCGCGCATCATGCGGGCAATCTGCTGCAGGACAGTCTTTCCCGGTTCGTCATGCGGATGCGCCTTGCCGGCGAACAGGAATTGCACGGGGCGCTTGGGGTCATTGACCATCGAGGCCAGGCGCTGGATGTCGACGAGAATCAAGTTGGCCCGCTTGTAGGTCGCGAACCGGCGCGCAAACCCGATGGTCAACGCATCGGGGGAAAGCACTCGTTCCAGCCGAGTTGAGCGTCTCTTTCGATTCTCCACGGCGCGCTGCCTGTTCGCGGGCGCGGTGGCGGGTGAAATCAAGCAGCTGGGATTTCAGATTGAGGTGCGTCTCCCAGAGTTCGCCGTCGTCGACGCTCTCGATGGCGGCCCAGGTGTTCTTATTGGCGCCGCGTTTTTGCCAGTCTACGCCCAGATGCCGGTCGTAGAGGCGGCGCATCTGGGGCGCGAGCCAGGACGGGACATGCACGCCGTTGGTGACGTGACCGATGGGCACCGCGTCCTCCGGCTTGCCGGGAAACAGGTTCCACCACATGGCGCGCGAGACTTCGCCGTGCAGGGAAGAAACGGCGTTGGCGCGGCGCGACAACTTGAGGCCCAGCACGGTCATGCAGAAGGTTTCCTGGTGGTCGTTGGAGTAGACGCGCCCGAAGCCCATCAGGTTTTCCTGGGAAAGGCCGAGTTGATCGCGCAGGGGCCCGAGGTGCTCCTCGATGAGGTCGGCATCGAAGCGGTCGTGGCCGGCGGGCACCGGCGTATGGGTGGTGAAAACGACTTCGCGGGGAACCTGGCTGGCGGCGGTCTTGAAATCGACTCCTTCGTCCTCCATGCGGGCGCGAATGGCGTCGAGGACCGCGAAGCCGCTGTGGCCTTCGTTGAGATGCAGGACTCCGGGGGAGATGCCCATGGCGCGCAGAGCGCGATGGCCGCCCACGCCCAGAAGCAGTTCCTGGCGGATGCGCATGCGGGCGTTGCCGCCGTAGAGGCGAGAGGAGAGCCCGCGATCCTCAGGGTCATTGCCGGCGACGTTGGAATCGAGCAGCAAGAGGTCGCAGCGCCCGACGTTGAGGCGCCATACCTTGGCGCGAATGGAGCCGGTGCGAGTGGTCACCTCCACCATGATCGGCTCGCCGGTCTTGCCGATGGCGATCTGCAGCGGCAGCTGGGTGATGTCGGATTCGATGTATTCCTCGCGCTGCCATCCCTCGAGGTCAAGACGCTGACGGAAGTATCCCTGTTCGTAAAACAGGCCGACGCCCACGAGCGGAATGCCGAGGTCCGACGCGCTTTTGATGTGGTCTCCGGCCAGGACGCCGAGGCCGCCGGAATAGATGGGCAGAGACTCATGGAGGCCGAATTCGGCGGAGAAGTAGCCCACCGGCCGGGTCCGCAGCACACCGGCGTTTTGCGCTCCCCAGGTCTGGTCGGCGCGCAGATACTCCTGCTGACGGCGGTAGCAATAATTGATGCGGCTGTGGAGCATCATTTCGGTGGCGCGACGTTCCAATTCGTCAGCGGGAATCTCGCCGAGGAGGGCGACAGGATTCTGGTTGAGTTGCGACCAGCGGGTAGGATTCAGATCGCGAAACAGGCTGATGCAATCAGGGTCCCAACTCCACCAGATGTTGTTGGCGAGCGACCAGAGGCGTTCCTGGGTAGGCGCGATGAAGCGCTCGAAGGTGCGCGCCTCGCTGACGACCGGCGCCAGCTGGTTGGCCGCTTCGACCAGCATGCGAATGTCGCTGTCGCGAAAGGTGCGCGGGTCCTTGGTCTGAATGACGAGGACTCCCTGCAGGACGCCGCGGTCGATGATCGGCACACCGAGAAAAGAGTGGAATGCATTCTCTTCCGCATCTTCAATGAGCTTGAAACGCGGATGGTTGGGCGCGTCGGCGACCGTTATGGGCATCACCTGTTCCGCGACCAGGCCAGTGAGTCCTTCTGTGAGAGCCATGCGCACTTTGCCGATGCAGCGGGGGTGGAGGCCCAGCGTGGCGGCCAGCATCAGGTTGGATCGATCGGGTTCAAGCAGATAGGCGGAGCACACGTCGGCATTGAACCGGGAAGCGATCAACGCGACCACCTTCATGAGGGTTTCGCCAGGCTTTCCTCCCTCAAACAGGCTGGTGATTTCACCGGGGGTCAAAACCAGGGTCTCGGCAGTTTCAGACAGCTCGGTCATGCGCACGGCCTCCCATTTCGTTCAGGTGAATGTGGATATGGACACTTGTGCATTCCTCAAAAACCGAGGTCAATTTGAACCAAAGACAGAAACAATGGAGAAATTTGAGAGCTGGTGTTTCGAATCAGAAAAAATTCATCATTAACTGATAGTCGTCGATCATACCATCAAACCGGCCGGGGCAGGGAACACGAGTTGAGCGGAATTACGTGTTAGAGACATGTGTTGACTTCTGCGGTCTCCCACCCTTTCGACAGAAAAAAGTCGAAAGGATGGGGCACGGAGGGTTGAGGGCTGGTTGTCGGTTTCGATACGGGTTCGTTCGTTGGTTCATCGCGCTCTGAGGCCGCGGAAATCGATCGGAAGCGACGTTAAAATGGAGACGTGCGAAAAGTCATATTGTTGCTGATCGTGATCGCCGTTGGTGCGATCGCGTTTGTCCTGCTGCGGTCGACCACACCCGTCATCGACATTCCCAATACAACCGCTGTTGTGGGCCAGGCTACGCCGATCACGGTGCACGTGCAGAACGCGCATGGGGTTCGCAAGGCGACCGCAGTCATTGAGCAGAACGGTACGAAGTTCCCGGTCTGGGAGATGAACCAGGCTTCGAAGTCCGCGGACAATACGTGGAATTTCACAGCGGGCCTCAAGACCACGCCGCAGTTGCGCGATGGAAAAGCGAGACTTGTGGTGGAAGCGACATCGAACGATCTGCGCGGAAAGACGGCGCACGCGGAGCGCGAGGTGACGGTGGTGTCGCAGCCGCCCACGGTCAGCGTGGACTCGGACCAGCACTATCTCTATCTCGGCATGGCTGACCTGGCGACGTTCAACGTGTCGGGCGGCTGGACGCAAGCCGGAGTGAAGGTGGGGGACCAGACATTCCGCGCGTGGCCGATGCCGGGCGGCAAGAGCGGCCTCTTCTCGCTGTTCGCCTTTGCGTGGAATATGCCCGCAGGCACGATTCCAGTGGTGTATGCGGGAAATGGCAGCGGGACGGACGTCACCAGCCCGATTGCATTTCAGTTTCCGAAGAAAGAGCAGCCGAAGTACACCACGCACGATCTGCAGGTAAGCGATGCGTTCATGCAGAAGGTGATTGGCGAGCTCGATCCCAATGGCTCGGGCGACCCGGTGGCGCGCTTCGTGAAGATCAACAGCGAAATGCGGCGGGCCAACAACAAGACCCTGGCCGACCTGCAATCGAAGACCGCGGATCACTTCCTGTTCTCGCAGGTGTTCACGCGCCAGTCGAACGCGCAGACTGAAGCGAGTTTCGCCGACCTGCGCAACTACATCTATCACGGAAAGAAGATCGATCAGCAGGTTCATCTGGGGTATGACCTTGCGGTGACGCAACACGTGGGCGTGGAAGCTTCGAACGATGGCAAGGTCGTGTATGCGGCGCCGCTGGGCATCTATGGCAATTGCATCGTGGTCGACCATGGTTATGGATTGCAGACTATCTATGGCCACCTGAGCCATATTGATGTTCATGAAGGCGACATGGTCAAGCGGAGCCAGGTGATGGGGCAGAGCGGGATGACGGGCATGGCGGGCGGAGACCATGTGCACTTCGCCATGCAACTGGACGGCGTGCAGATCGATCCCAAGGAGTGGTGGGATCCGCACTGGATCCAGGATCATATCGCGCGGAGAGTGGAGTTGCCGGGCTTCAGCGCAACGGCGGCGGGGACGACTCCAGCGTCAGGCGCAAAGGCGCAACATAAAGGCGCCGCGCACCACCGCCGGCATTGACGGCTTGCGATCTGCCGTAACCTGGGCCAGTCCGGGTTCGTGGTCTCCCACCCTTGCGACAAAGACAAAGACGTCGCAAGGATGGGGCACGGTGCCTATGTTTCTTTTCAGCGGAGCCAGTCCGTGCCGATACAACCAACATGGCGGAAGCTCTTTGCATCTGAGTGCATGGCTGCGGAGCCCGAGAACGGCTTCGCGCGAAAGGATACCGAGAGATGCCCGATAAGAAAACAGACCAACGGAACGAGAACGCCGTTAAAAATCTCATCAATGCTCTCAATGAGGATCTGGCCCGCGAATACCAGGCCATTATCGCCTATACCGTCTACAGCAACGTGATTTCGGGCGCGCAGTGGATGAACATCGCCGCCGAGCTCAAAAAGCACGCGGGGGAAGAACTACAACACGCCATGATCATTGCCGACCAGATTGATTACCTGGGAGGCATGCCCACTGCGACTCCCAAGGAAGTGAAGCTCTCCGATAAGCCCGAGGAAATGCTTCGCTTCGATCTCGACAACGAGACAGAGACCATCCGCAACTATCGCGAACGGGTGCAGCAGGCCGAGGCGCTGGGCCACTATGCCCTGGCCGAGAACCTGCGCAAGATCATTGCCCAGGAGCAGGAACACCAGCACGACCTAGCGACCGCGCTCGGCATCGACGTTCCCAAGGTGATTCCGCAGGGGGCATAATCATTTGACTGTTTGCAGCCCCGAGGCCTCCAATCCGCTGCGGGGGATCTTCGATCCGAGCGTGCCACAATCTACCGCGGCCCCCAGTTCACCTGCCCTTACTGAAGTTTGCGGTGCCGGATGGGCCACGGCGGCCCGGTCAGCCGGTCGTACGACCGGTATGCGATACTCGAAAAGGCATGTTTAAAAGGATTGTCTTAAAGCTTTCGGGTGAAGCACTGGCAGGGGCTCGCGGGTTCGGCCTGGATGCGGAAAAAGTCGCCGAAATCACCAGCGAGATCGCCGATGTGCACGAGTTGGGCGTGGAGGTTGCCGTGGTGGTGGGCGGCGGCAATATCTTCCGCGGTGTGGCCGAGCAGGCCAGGGAAATGGACCGGGTGAGCGCCGACAACATGGGCATGCTCTCCACCATCATCAACGCCATCGCACTGCAGGACGCGCTGGAACAGCGTGACGTGCAATGCCGGGTGATGACGGCCGTGTTCATGAACCAGATTGCCGAGCCTTACATTCGCCGGCGGGCGGTTCGCCATCTCGAGAAGGGGCGTGTCGTCATATTTGCCGCGGGTATTGGCAATCCCTTCTTCTCTACCGACACGGCGGCGAGCCTGCGGGCCATGGAGATCAAGGCCGATGTGCTGCTGAAAGGCACCAAGGTCGAGGGTGTCTATAGCGCCGACCCGGTGCTTTACAAAGACGCCGTGAAATACGATGAGATCACCTATATGGAGATCCTTCGCCAGGGCCTCAAGGTGATGGACCTGACCGCCGTAAGCCTGTGCAAGGACAACAACCTGCCCATGATCGTCTTCAACATGAATCAGCCCGGGAACATCAAGCGGGTGGTGCAGGGGGAGAAGGTCGGGTCGCTGGTGACGGCTTAAGACAGGGACTAGGGACTAGGGACTAGGGACTCAGGGACTAGGGACTAGAGAATAAGGGACTCGGACACTCCAGCCGGTTTGGACTTCATATCTGCGTCGGGGAATTCCCGGAGACGTCTAAGAAATCAAGTGGAGATAGGCAAGCCAGACCGCCTGAACGCGTTGACCGGCTTGCGCACGTTCGCGGCTGTCAACATCGTCCTGTTCCATTTCTCCAATCCCCAGTGGTTCGGCGTGCTGGCGCCGGTGGTCAATGCCGGCTATGCGTCGGTGAGTTTCTTCATCCTGCTTTCGGGCTACGTGCTGGCTTATAACTACGCGGCGCGGGCGCGGGCGGGGCAGCTGGACACGATCAGGTTTTACAAGGCGCGGTTTACGCGGCTTTATCCGATCTATCTGCTTAGCCTCATCATGGCCTGGCGCATGATTCCGCAGGAATATGTGTCGCATACGCACGGCATGTTCTGGACGGGCATGGTGCTGACGCCGCTGCTGCTGCAAGGGTGGATTCCGGAGATTGCGACATTCCTGAATACGCCGGCCTGGACAATGTCAGCCGAGTCCTTCTACTACCTTTTGTTTCCCTGGCTGGCGCGCTGGAAGCAGCCGGGCCGGATTCGGCCGATCCTGGCGCGGCTTGGGGTGATCTGGATGCTGGGCCTCATTCCCGGCACTCTCTACATCATTTTCAATCCCGACGGGATTCCGCATCCGGACCGGTTCAGCACCGGGCCGTGGCTGCAGGCGCTGAAGTATACTCCGCTGCCTCATTTGATGAGCTTTATTTTTGGCGTGCTTCTGGCGGAGCTCGATGAGTTGGTCCCGCGGGCCGGCCTGATTCGCCTGCTCCTCGGGGTGATAGGATTCGGGGGCACGTTTTTCCTGTTGTGGCTGGGGCCGGGCATCCCTTATGCAATCATTCACGATGGCCTGTTGATGCCGCTATTCGGCTGCATCATTCTCGGGCTGAGCGGGGATAATGTTCTCGCCCATGCGCTGGGCGTTCGACCGCTGGTTTTTGTTGGCGAGGCCAGCTATTGCCTGTACCTGCTGCATTTCAACTTCTGGAACCTGATTCACGACACGCACGTGCTTGACCACCTGGGGCTGGCGCGATTCGATCCGTGGATCAGCTATGGGATTCTGATCGGGCTGGCGCTGGTGGCGCTGCACGTGGTGGAGAAGCCGGCGCAGCGACAGTTGCGGAAGTGGATGAAGGCGTGAAGAGTCATCTCCGGGCCGGCGCAGAATTACTCGGACGAATATCAGGCAAGTGAGATTCGCCCCCGTCCGGAGTGTTGTTCGGGGGCGAGTTTCGACGATCTGGGCTTTCTTGATTTGTTTCGATAATTGCCGGATCTACCTGCGGGAGATTAACCACCCGACCACAACTCCGAGGGTGAAGCCCATCGCGACGGAGACGATGACCGTTTCGGTCGGATGCCGCTCCAGACGCTTGGTTGTATCGTCAAAGAACTCTTCCGCCGCATCCCCGGCGTGTTTCGCAACGCGCCGCGCCGCTCCCAAACCTTCTTCAACTGCATCCGCCATTGTTGACGTCAGGCGCGATGCGGTACGCGCTGTTTCGCCGATCTGTTCGCCGGCCCGGCCAACCACTGTATCTGACATTGTGTCTCTCCTCTTTGCTTAGATGTTGATTCGTGTTCCACGGAACGCTTCGGGGTGGTGGTCGTCCCACCCGGCCTTGCAAATTCCAGCACGTGTCATTCTAGCCGGAATCGAATGATCTGCGGTTGGGGCCGCAAGAATAAGTGAGAATCCAGGGGGCGGGCTTGCGAAGCTTCACTGCAGGAGATCCTTCGGACGGAACCTGAAGCTGTCGGGCGGGTTAGAAAACTTCAAGTCCGGCTTGACTTGACACGAGCATCGGAAAGTAGCATCTTTCTATAGAATTCTATGGGAGTGGCTGGTGGCCAGGACAAAGAATGACAACCTGCAGGGAGCGCTGGTTCTTCTGGTCCTGAAGAGCCTTGAGCAGGGTCCTATGCACGGCTGGGGCATCACTCTGCACATCCAGAGGATTTCCAACGAAGTTCTGCGAGTTGAGGAAGGCTCGCTTTATCCCGCGCTCCATCGCATGGAGCAGGAGGGATGGATCGCTTCGGAATGGGGCAGCAGCGAAAACAATCGTCGCGCACGGTTCTATCGGCTCACGGCCCTTGGACGGAAGCAGCTCAACGCTGAGCGAGAAAACTGGCAGAAGATCACGAGCGCGGTGGCCCTGGTTCTGGATTTCGGAAAGGCATAAGCGGAGGAGATTGTCATGGCATGGCTATCGCGCTGGCGCGGACTTTTGCGAAGAAAAAAGCTGGCGAGAGAGCACGAGGAAGAGCTTCGATTCCACCTGTCTATGCGCGAACAATTGAACGTGGAGGAGGGGATGGCGCCCGGCGAGGCTCGCCGCGATGCGCGGCTCCGGTTTGGCAATCCAAGCCTGTGGCGGGAGCGAATGAGGGAGATCGACCTGACCATGCTGCCGGGAACCGTGCTCCAGGACCTGCGTTACGGAGCCCGCATGTTATGGCGCAACCTGGGATTTACGCTCGCCGCTGTGCTGGCGCTGGGGATTGGCATTGGGGTGAATACCGCTACATTCACCGCGTACAAGGCGTTCTTCAAGCGATCACTCGATGCCCGCGAGTCCGGACGGATGGTCAATCTTGCGCTGTTGTTGCATTCAGGCTCGAGCGAGCAGTCGAGCGATCCTGTTGCCTGGTTCAGCGTTCCCGACTACGAGGCTTATCGGGACCAGGTTCATTCTTTCAGCGGGCTCATTGCTGCGAGCAACCCGCAGAACCTGACGCTCACGGGAGCGGGAGGGATTGAGGGCCGGCGTAATGCCGCGAATGGCTCGCTGGTAGGGCGGCTGGGGCTGCTTCCGAGCGTCCATACCGTGGAAACGGCCAGTACGTTCCTGGTCTCGGAAAACTACTTCTCGGTTCTCGGGGTTGGGGCAGTGCGGGGCCGGACGTTTGCGCCTGAAGATTCTTCAAAGACGGCTCTCTCCGGCGGGGCTGATCAGCGAGAACTACTGGCAGAAGCGGTTTGGAGGAGATGCGGCGGTGCTGGGCAAGACCGTTCGGCTGAACGGCGTTGCCGTCACCATCGTCGGAATTACACCGCACAACTTTGTGGGCACGAGTGTGGAGGCGCCGGATTTCTGGCTTCCGCTCAGTCTCGAGCCGTTGATTTATCCGGACAACAATTGGCTGCGCAATCGGGAAAACCTGTGCTGCCGGCTCTATGCGCGGCTCGCTCCCGGAGTGAGCATCGACCAGGCGCAGGCGGAGATGACCCTGGTTGCGGGCCAGCTCAGTACCTTGCACGATCCTCACGCGGATCTGGGTAAACCCGCAAAGGCGGTGATTTGGCCGGGCTCGCCGTTTCCGTACCCGCTGAAGCAGTACGGCGGGCTGGAATACGCGATTTTGCTGATTATGGTCGCGGTGGGAATGGTGCTGGTGATTGCTTGCGCGAATGTAGCCAGCCTGCAACTGGCGCGGGCTGCGTCGCGACAGAATGAACTGGGCATGCGGCTGTCGCTTGGGGCCAGCCGATTGCGGATCATCCGGCAACTGCTGACGGAAAGCGCACTGCTGGGCCTGATTGCCGGAGCGGTTGCGCTGCTGTTCAGCTGGGCGTTCCTCCAGACCTTGGTGGTGGTGATTGCGGATGCGTTTCCGGAGGAATACGGCACGTTTATCTTTCACGTGACGCCGGACCCGGGAATTTTTGCCTACGTGTTTTGCATCAGCGTGGCGGCCGGAATCCTGTTTGGTTTGGCGCCCGCACTGGAAAGCTCGGGAGCCGCGCTTTCTTCCGCGTCGAAGGCGAGTCCGGGAACGGGAAAGGTACGCAATCGCCGGATGCGCGATTTGCTGACGGTGGCCCAGGTTGCGGTCTCGCTGGTGTTGCTGATCGCGGGAAGCATGTTGATTCGAAGCTCGATTCGGGCGGTGAAGATGGACACCGGCTACGATACCAAACACGTACTGGACCTCGAGGTTCGATTCCCGGAAGGAGAGAAATACGGCGCCGACCGCAGGGCTACGCTGGTCCGTGAGCTGCGCACACGGCTGTCGGCCCTGCCTGGCGTGGTTGCGATTACCAGCGCACGCGCGCCCGATAGCGGCGGCATTCGAACCGCTGCAGTTTCGGTCAATGGAGAAAAGCCGTCGCCCAAAAATACGCGAGCCATCCTCTTCTACATGTACATTCAGTCGAACTACTTTCAAACCCTGGGAATTCCGCTGCTGTTCGGGCGGGGATTCCAAGCGCAAGGCGGCCCGAGAGAGAATGCCGTCATTCTGAGCGAATCTGCCGCGCAAGTGTTGTGGCCGGGGCAGAACCCGATCGGCCGCAGGCTGCGCCTGGAGCCCGGCGGGCAGTTCAAGGTAAAAGAGCGACCTTCTTCCCGATGGGCCGGCGTACGAAGTCATCGGAGTGGCTCGCGATACGCGGGGAGTCTTGTTGAATGGAAGCGATTCCGAGGAGATCTATCTCCCCATGCCCGAGGACCGGATCCAGGAGTTCCCCATTCTGATCAGGACCCAGTCTGCCCCGACGCAGATCACGAACGCGATCGGGCCGATGATCCTCTCCCTCGATCCAAGCCTGGTGGCCTACACTTTCACGCTGGAAGAGATGCTTCGCCAGACAGAGTCTTTTCTCGCTTCGAGCATATCGGCGGCGTTCGCTTCGAGCATCGGGCTGCTCGGGCTTCTGCTGGCTTCGATGGGCATCTACGGCACGGTGAGCTATATGGTTGTGCTGCGCACGCGCGAAGTCGGGATCCGCATGGCTTTAGGAGCGAGGAAGAGGGACGTTCTGATCCTGATGCTGCGCGAAAGCACACGGCCTGTGGTCGCGGGACTGATTGCGGGAGTGTGTCTGGCAATCGGAGCGTCGTATTTGCTGCGCGGCGTGCTTTACGGACTGAATACGATCGACGCCATCTCGGTCGTCGGCGTTTCGGCCTTGTTTCTTGCGATCGCGCTGCTCGCTTCGTATATGCCGTCGAGGCGAGCGATGCGGGTCGACCCCATGGTGGCGCTTCGGTACGAATAGCAGGATCCGTACTCCAGGAGCGGCACGCGTCATCTATTGCAGGGGCCAAATCTTCAGGCGGAAACGGCATGCAACCGGCCGCCCATCTTGAGATGCAGGGATGAAGTGCCAGCCGGATGCGGCCTGGACCAGCTTCTTGTCTTCGCCATTGACAATTTTGGCAGAGCGTACCTTTCCAGCGGCATCCACGACTAATTCGACGGTCTCGTCTTCTCTGGGGAGGCTTTCGCCCACTTCTGGCGGCGGACGACGAAGCAGGATCGACTTCGGCTGGACGACAGGAGGCTCGCCGTATGTGTCGGGTGCGCCGTTGGCAGGGTTAAGGGTCTCCTGTTCATAAGAAATACCAATCGCATCGTAAATCGTCGCGTGCTGCCTGTGAGACGATCCACGTGCCGAGTGATCTGCGTGTTGCAGAATTCCATGCTGGCGAGCGTTGGAGATCGCGGTGCGAATCCGCTCCACGTCGGAGGATGGCCACATGTCGACAAGCGCAGACCACGCTTCCGACTCGCGCCCGCTGTAGAGATAGGACCATACGATCTCAAGGACGGCGATCTTGGTACGTATCAGGCGGTGTAATTCATCGTTTGACCGGATCGTGCGCGACGAAAGGACACCGTCGCTCTGTTTGAAGCCAGCCAGGTCGCGTGGATCAATGTGCGCGCGAACGTTTGATATCTGCCCGTCATAGTGGGATCGAAATTCGGGACTTACATCAATGAGATGGTTTTTCTCGAAGCGCAATACGACCGTGGGCACGAAGTCAAGGTCCTTGCGAGGCAGTCTCTCAAAACCATCCACTGCAGCGGCATCGCCGGTCCAGATTTCGACTCGATCGTCAAGGTCAACGTCAGCGGCGGAATAGGCATCACCTCCGGTGATTGTGTGAAGGAGACGCGGTGGCTTGTTGAGCGAGTAGATTTGATAAACGCGTTTGGAACCGTCCCCGGATTTGTCGATCTGAAATGCGACGACCGGTTTGCCGAAGCCCAAATCCGCTCCCAAAACGTCGATACTCACTTCCGCAGCATCGGGCGCGACGGAGATTTCCTGTCCGTTCCAAATGAGTGTGGCGAAGCAGGCACGTTCGGAGAACGCTCCGTTTCGAACAGGGCCGACAGTGACTGTTACACCGGAAGAAAAGCGGGTGCTGTACTCTCCATTTCCGTTTTCGCATGTTACGTCCTGAGCTCGGCACTCATGGAGAACCAGCGCAGGCCACAACAGCAGCGCGGCGAGCAACATCGGCATGGATGGACGGCGCGACCGCAACTTCAGAGGATCCAAAGTGACTGGCATGTATTTCTACCGGAGGATCGGCGACGCGCCGGTGTGGTTGTCTCTCTAAGACCGGCCGATATCGCAGCCCAATGAGAAGCGCAAGGCCGCACAAATCTCGTACATTCGCAGAGAACTCAACTGAGCCACGCGCTTGCCCAATCGGTCCTGGGTGACGGTGACCGGGTTGTGGAGGTTGACGACGCAGGGCGCCTTCATGCCGTCCTCCTCATTTAACAGAACCTCCGACGGCACGCCGCGGATTGTGGACGTGATGGGTGCGACGGTGACGGTCGACAGATACGTGATGGCACTATCGCGAGTAAGCACCACGACGGGCCTTTTCTTGTCAGGCGGCGCAAAGTTGTAGAGGCGGATATCCCCGCGGGCTATTCTGCTGGCCACGCTGCCTCCGCTTCCCAAAGACGCGATTCGCTGCTCGCCTGGCCCTGCTTCGAATAGCCTTGGCGGTCGCGTTCTTCCAAAGCGGACACGGCTAATTTCCGCAGGTGTTCCCGGAGTGCGTCGCGCACCAATGCGGAACGATTTTGTTTTGTGCGGCGCGCAGCCTGATCGGTGGCCTGCAAAAGTTTCTTATCGAGAACAATCTGGATGGTTTCCATATGTCGACCGTACTCCACATCATACTCCACAAATTGTTCAACAATCACGGAGCGCGCTCGGCTTACTCCGCGCCGAATGCCACGAAGCTGTGCGGCGGCACGTCGAATTTGAATTCGGTGCGTTGTCCTGCGCGCGAGCGCCGGCCTTGCGCCGCGGTGGGTTTGCCCTCCATCACTTCGCCGGTGGCGAGATTGCGCAGATGCAGGGCTGAGGCGGCGGTCGAGACGGTTACCTGGGTGGGCGCGTCGAGATAGGATTCCACGACGAAGCTCTTGTTGTCGTAGGCGAACAGGCTCACCTTGGCGGGCGCATCCAGCCACACTGGAAAACCGTTCATGATGTACTGCTTGATCGAGGTCAGCACCGGCCGGGGAAGTGCGTAGAGATCATTCATGTTTTCGGGGACCGTGAGCACGAAGAGAATTCCCTTCGAGTAGCGATCCATCAGCAGCAGCGGAGCGCCGCGGCCGTTGGCTGTGCCGCGCACCAGCGGCCATGCGTCGTTGGTGAGGAAGGAGATCTCGGGCACAAGCACGAAGTCGGTCTTGCCGAGATTGGCTCCGGCGCCGGCTCCGGCGCCGGCCCAGTACTCGTTGACGGGCAGGATGTTGCCGGTGGCGTGAATTTCGGCGATCTGCTCGATGCCGTTCCCCTGCAATTGCTTGAGCAGGCCCGACGTGATCACGACATTTCCGCCCTTTTCGAGATGGGTCTTGATCTTGTTGACGAGGTCGGGATCAAATTTCGCCTGCTGGGTCAGAAGGACGGTTTTGGCATCGGCAGGGAATTCGGGATAGAGATCGATGGGAATGCCGATCATGCCTAAATAGGTGTGCAGGAAATCCTCGCCGGTGGATTGATAGGGCTTGTAACTGGCGAGGCCGATGGGCTTGCCCAGCTTGGCGAGCACCGCGTCGACCTTGCTGAGCGCGTAGCCGGCGGCGGTGGCGTAGGTGGGATTTTGGGGCGTCGTCTGGTCGCTCTTGCTCTGCCACTGCTTTAATTCCGACCAGCGGAAGCTTGTATCCATTCCCGCCCAGGCTGCCCGGTCGCCTTCTTCGGCGGTCCGCATCAGGTCGGTGTATTGGAAGAGCATGATCTGCGGCGCCCGGGCCAGCATTGTGTCCCACAACTGCTCGGCGTAGCGATCGATGTAGCGGTTGTCGTAGATGTCGACCCAGCCTCCGCCGTTGCGCCCCGGGGCGATGTGGTCGAAGTAGCGGACGATCATGTAGCTCAAGTATTGCTGCAGGTGCTGATCGGTGATGACGGGATCGCGGGTCTCGGTGCCGGTGTAGATGCCGTCGAACATCTTCGGCTCCTGGTCGAGGTCGTATCCGTTGGCCTGGAAGTGCTCGTACCAATTGGGAAACTTGATGATCACTTTCACTTTGGGGTTCGCGGCGCGCGCGGGCGCCAGCACCAGGTCGCGCGCAACCTGGTTCATGAGCTTGAGGCGGAATTCGGTCCAGCCCTGATCTCCCTTGGCCGCGATGTCGGAGTCGCGCTTGGTGTTGTTGAAGAAGAAATCGTCGAGCATGATTTCGTCGAAATGGCGGGCGGTGAGTTCCGCAATCTGCTTCACATAGTCGCGCTGTTTCGGATCGGTGTAGCACATCGACACGAACTGGCCTTCGCTGTCATCGCTTTCATCCGAGCCGGCAGTGTCTCCGGCGCCGACATAAGCAATGCCTCCCGCAACCTGAACGCCGTGCGTGGTGAAAAAGGTTTTCACTGTCTCAAGCACCGCTTCGTCGGCGATGGTCCCGCTGCGATAGGTTTCGATATAGACCTTGTTTATGCCCACCTGCGTGGAGAGCTGTTTCCACGAGCTCTCGAGGAATGCAGGGTCCTTCATCCTTTCCACCACGAAGACGGGAATGTAGACCGCAACCTGGAACTGGTCGTGAGCCGGCGGCGGAGCGGCATGCATGGGGATGCGGAGCATGATTAACAGGCACGCACCGAGCAATCGAACGCGGAGTGACATCTTGAGTCCTCCTGATCGAGGCACTATTCCGAAGCCAGTATAGGCGCACGATCTCATTAAAACGCTTGCGGAGGAATCCGGACCTCCCGGCGAGTGCCGGGTTGAAGGGACGAGCTATGCAGCAAAAAAGCCCGGCCAATGGCTGGCCGGGCTTTTTGACGGAGTTAAAGCGGGTCGGCTAGGGCGTAACCGACTGGACGGCATGGTTGCCGTGGGGGATGCAGACGATCGCGGTTGGTTTTTGGCCGGTGGGGTAGGGCGTGGCCTGTGCAGGAGCCAAGCTGCCCGCATTGGGATTGATGCGAAAGCCGGAAATGGAATCGCCGAGGAAATTGGCGGTGTAGACATAGCGGCCGAGGGCCGGATCGACCACGATCGAAACCGGGTTGGTGTCGGTCGCGTTGATGGAGCTTCCGGTGACATTGACAGCAGCGGAAGGCGTGCCCGTGGCCAGGTCGATCAGGTAGGAGGAAACGGAGGAGTCGAGGGAATTGGCGACGTAGATGAACTTCCCGCGCGGATCGATGCTGACGGCCGCGGGCTCGGCGCCGGTTTTGAACGGTCCGTTGATGAGGAAGTTTAGCGTGCCGTTGGACTGGATGCCATAGCCAACCATTTGATTGGATGCGTAATCGGTCACGTAGACGAAGCGGCTGGTGGGATCGGCGGCCACGGCGGTGGGTTTGACTCCAGCCTTGTAGGGGCTGCCCTGGACCGCGGTCAGCGCTCCGCCGGAACCCACGGAGAAGCCGAAGATCCACCCCGGATTGGCGGTGCTGGTGGTGGTGCCTCCGGGATTGTAAGCCGACTGGTCGTAGACGGTCACATATACGGCGCTGTTGTTGGCCAGGGCCGAGACGCCGGTCGGAACCAGGTTGTCGGTGGGGAATCCGGGGATGGTCAGAGGCTCCTGGGTAGCAGCGGAGCCGATGGCGCCAGAGGACAGCGAATACACCGTCAGGGTCGCCGAAGTGGTGCCGGAAACTACAAAGAGATAGCTGCCCGCTGCGTTCACGGCGAGGTAGGAAGGCGGCTCGGCAAGAGTGATGGAATCTTTCTTGGTCAAGGTTCCGTCGGTGGCGATGGAGAAGTGCACGACCGAGTTGTTTCCCTGGTTGGCGACGTAGAGGTTGGTGTAGTCGCCCGAAGTCGCGAGGGCGACAGGAGTCGGTCCGCCTGAATCGATGGGCTTGTTGATGTCGGTGCCGGCGGCGAATCGCAAGGCGCCGGACTGGGAGTCGGCTGCGAGTATCATGATTCCCCCGTTGCTGCTGGAGGAGGTAGTAAAGTCGCCGGCCAGGTAAACGAAATCAATGGTCACCAGCTCGCAGGCGGAAAAAAGGGTGGCCACTAGAAGGCCGATCATCGAGACCAGGAAAAGCTGGCTCACTTTGCTGAACTTCATGCGCTTCCTTCGTCGTGGGCCATCAAGTCAAAAAGCCCGGAGAAAACTGTTATCGGTTGCCCCATAAGGATTGTAAAAGTCCTCGACGGGGTGTTGCTAAGTTCGTTGGCTCGAGCCGGCCTGAAGTGCGTTTCCGGCCTGTGCAAGCCGTCGCGGCTGTGCTCGATAGGTGGTCACTAGCTGTTCCCATGGTGCGGAATGGCGGCGACGGCCGTCGGCTCCGCGTTGGACTTGAATGGAGAAAACTGGGTGTTAAGCAGGGCCCCAGTCGTGGGATTCAACTCGAATCCGGACACCGTGTTTCCCAGGAAATTTGCGGTGTACATGTATTGATTCAGGGATGGATCGATGCCGATGGCTACCGGCTGCAGGCCGGTGGCGAATGTGCCAGCGCGGGTCAATGGACCGCCGCTGATGGCGTAAGTGCTTACGGTGGAATCCTGGGAGTTGGCCACCACGGCAAATTTGCCGGTTGCGTCGACGGCGATCGCCGAAGGCTGGCCCCCGGCCGGGTACGGACTTCCGCTCAGCGGAGTCAGATTTCCCGAATTGATGGCGAATCCGAGGATGTTTCCCTGGACGCGGTCGGTGACGTAGAGATAGGTTCCACTTGGATCGCTGGTAATTGCAGAGGGATGCGTTCCGGCGGGAAAGGGAACTCCGCCGTTCAGGGGAGTGAGCACTCCGCCTGAAGAGGCAAAGCCAAAGACGTATCCGGTGTGCGCCGTGGTGTCATAGGCGGCCACGAAGACGTTCGCGCCCCCGGGGACGGCGTTGATCGATGTGGGCGCTACGACGTTGTTGGGGCTGCCGGGAACGGTCAGCGGCCAGTAGGCGGTGCTGAGTGCAGAATTGACAGCCGGGGATCCCAGTTCGCCGTTGCTGGCGATGGGGAGGGAGGCAATGGAACCGGAGCACGGGGCCGCCGGCGAGCAGGTTGGCAGCGGCTGAAAGGTGTCGGCTATGTAGAGATTGGATCCGGTGACCGAGACGGCAAGCGGAAAGATGCCGGGTGTGTTCACGGTGTCATGCGGATAAAGCTTTCCATCATTGCCGATGATGAATTGCACGATGGTGTTGTCGTCCTGGTTGACCACGTAGAGGTTGGCGTCGTCGCTTGAAACCGCCTCGGCCACGGGATTACGGCCGCCGGAAGGAAAGGGCGAAGTGGGAATCTGGCGCATGTGGCCGGATTCCGAGTTCACCTCGAACACGTCGACTTCGCCGTAGTTGTTGGGACCGGCGGCCAGGGCACAGGTCACATAGACAAAATCAACCGTGAGCGTGGCGCAGGCGGACAGAGCGCCGGCGGCCACGAGGCTGGCTGCGGAAACCAGCAGCAATTGGCCCGATTTGTTGAACTTCATGCGCATCTTTCGTCTGCAGAGATACCAGGTTCTGATCGAAGTCCGCACGGGCCTCAGGAAGGACGCGCGCGGACCGAGTCTGGTTGATGATCCGGATGACCCGGAAGCTGGGGCGAGACCGGTCGAATCGAAGGTTCCCGCCACATTGCGACTCTTGCCGGCGTCCGTCAGCTCGTCCGCCCGCTGACCAGGCACCAGGCGGGCTGACCGGTGAGCTTGAAAGCCGTGTTGGCCTTTCCGTTCAGAGGCCGGAGGTCACCTGAGTTTTGGTCGAGCGATTTGCCCGTCACCGAAGAATCATTGAAATTGGCGGAGTAAAAGAACTGATTGGAAGGATCCTCGAGGAGGCATTGCGGACCCGAACCGGAAGTGAATGGGCTTCCCGACATGGGCGTGAGCTGGTGGGTGGCGGGGTCAACGACATATCCCACGATGCCGCTTTGGGCGTTGGTGCTGGTGACGTTATTGCCCTGGTTGGCGACATAGATCCATTTGCCCTTCGACTCGGAGACCAGCATGATGGGGTTGCTCATGTTCGGATCGACCGGGACGGCGCCGCCGGTTTGCGCCTGGAGCGCTCCGCCTGTGCCCACGGTGAAGGGAATGACCTGGCTGGTGTAAGTACCGGCAGCGAAGCTGCTGCCGCCGCCGATCGTGAGCGGCTCGTTATCCAGCACGTACACATTTCCCGTAGCGCTGATGATGGCGGTTCCGGCGCCGCTGTTGATCGGCTGCACGCTGTTCTGGTTGACGGTCAACTGGCCCGTGCCCGAGTTGTAGGTGTAGGGAAAGACCACGTCTCCGGTCCCCGACCCCGGAACAGCGGCGGGGGTGCTGCTGAGGGTGATCATGTAGGACGCCGTGAGCACGAAGTCGATGGGGTTGGCGGGAACGGGGAAATAAGGCAGCGCAGAGCCGCTGGCGGAGGTGACCTGGGCATTGACCACCAGGGTCAACCTGCCCGTGGACGGGTCCACCTTGAAGGCGGTGATGTCGGCGCAGGAGGTAACCCCGGAACCGAGGGCCAGCGAGCACGAAGAACTGGAGGGAGCCACGGCATCCAAAACGTAGATGAAGTTTCCCGAGCTGTCGGCGATCATGCGAAACGGGTTCAACCCCTGGGTGAAGAAGGTCGCCTGCGGAGTCAGGATGCCGTTTCCGCCGACCGCGAACTCCTAATGTTGGGTCCGGCGCAATTGGCGGTTGTGGCGGTGCAAACTCCGTTGGTCACCGGATCCATGCCGCGATTCAATACATAAAGAAAGCGGCCGCCGGCAATGAGGACCGCTCTTCCCGGATTGGCGCCGCCGGAGGCCACCGGGAGTCCATTGATCGGAACCAGGTTTCCCGTGTTGTGATCGATTTTGAAGCCGCTGATAATGCCGTTGCCATTAGACTGGGACGTCGAATTCCCAGTGACATAGAGAAAGCCGACGGTATAACTCTGGACGCAAGACGTAACCCCCAGGACGGCGCCGACAGAAAGGGCGCTCATAACTAAGGCCTTGCCGAATTTCATAAACCTCATGCGATTCCTTCATCCTGGTCCGGCGAGTGCCGCCAAGTGTTCTAGTTCCGCAGCAGAGCTGGGTTTGGGATGGGTCCCTGCTGCATTGTAAAAGCCGAGGGTAGGTTGTGCCTAGTTTCGCCGGAGCCACACCAGACCCTAGTGCCGGGTCAGGTTTGGTTTTCGCCCATACAGAATCGCGGCCGGCAGGATTTGAATTCAGATTTCGGACGCGATGCGTCTTGGACTGTGGCGGCAAAGGAAAGGTCAACATCGGGGAAGTGGGAGAGATTTGGAGAGATTGTCCTGGTCCTTCGCTGCGCTTTCAGAGCGACCGAATTAAGATGCGGAGTTTGTGGTCTCCCACCCTAACGCCGTCTGACGACGACGTTAGAATGGGGCACCCAATGTGTGTGGCGGCGAGGAACCGGCTACCATACGCGGCAGGCGTTTTCAGGGTACATGGGCTGGCCCTTGGTGCATCCGAAGGCTTTGCCGAATTCGTCGAAGTTCTGCACGCTGCCATTGACGCGCCAGCGTCCCGGAGAGTGGGGATCGGTGAGGGCCCTCTGCCGCGAGGACTGTTCGGTCTGGTTTTCGCACCACACCTGTGCGAAGCCGAGGAAATATCGCTGTTTCTCGGTGTAGCCGTCGATCTTGTCGTCGATGGTCTTGCCTTCGGAAGCCAGGGTGTCGAGAAGGGCCAGGTAGGCGATGCGCAGGCCGCCATTATCGGCGGTGTTTTCGCCCAGGGTCAGCTTTCCATTGAGTTTCTGCTGGGGTTGATTGTCGTGGGCAGGCGCGGCCTCGAACCCGCTATACTCCGTCGCCTCGCAGTCGGTCCGTTCCACGAACTGCTTGCGATCGTCGGCGGTCTGCCACTCGCGCAGGTTTCCTTTGCCGTCAAATTTGGATCCCTGGTCGTCGAAGCCGTGGGTCATTTCGTGTCCGATGACCACGCCGATGCCGCCGAAGTTGACCGCGGGATCGATCTTGAAATCGAAGAAGGGGGGCTGCAGGATGCCGGCGGGGAAGTTGATGTCGTTCATCGATGGGCTGTAGTAGGCGTTGACGGTGGGCGGCGTCATGCCCCACTCCTTCTCGTCGACCGGCTTGCCCAGCTTGTTGAGCATGTAATCGCGCTGGAAGACGGCATTGCGCTGCACGTTGCCGACGAGATCGTCGCGCTCCACCTTGAGGCCCGAATAGTCGCGCCACTTTTCGGGGTAACCGATCTTGTTCCGGATCATGGCAAGTTTTTCTGCCGCGGCTTTTTTGGTGTCATCGCTCATCCAGGGCAGGGTCTTGATGTCGTCGCCCAGGGACTTCTCGAGAGCCGCCACCAGCTTGTCCATGCTGGCCTTGGCCGCGGGGGGGAAGTTTTCCTTCACCCAGTCCTGCCCGACGGCTTCGCCCAGGGCCTGGTCGGTCATCGAGGTGCACAGCCGCCAGCGCGGGGTCTGTTCCTTCTGCCCGGCAAGCACTTTGCCGAAGAAGTTGAAATCCTCGTCGCGAAAAGCTTTGGGCAGACCTTCGGCCGATGTGGTGAGGGTGTGCCAGCGCAGGTAGGACTTCCATGAATCGACCGGCTCGGAGCCGATCAGCACGTTCACTTCCTTGAAGAAGTCGGGAGTGGCCACGTTCAGGGTGTCGAAGGAGCGGATCTTTACATCCTTGAAGTAAGCCGAGAAGTCGAAGTCGGGGGCGAGCTTCTGAAAATCCGGGACGGTGTAAATGTGATAGCGCTTTTCGGGATCGCGCAAATCCGTGCGGCTGGTGGAGGCCTTGGCCAGCGCGGTTTCGATTTTCAGGACCGCATCCGCCTCTTTGGCCGCCTGGTCGGGCGTGTCGCCGGCCAGGGTGAACATTTTCGTCATGTGCTCGACGTACTGTTTGCGGATGGTTTCAAAGCGATCGAGCAGATAGTAGTCGCGATCGGGCAGGGACAGGCCGCCCTGGCCGATACTGGCGATTTGCTTTGAGGAATCTTTCTCGTCCTGCTGCACTCCAAAACGAAACAGCGGAGCGGGGCTGCCCTGGGCTGCCAGTTCGCCAAGAAGCGGGGCGACGCTTTTTGTGTCGGTCAGTCCGGCGATCTGCTTCAGAGCGGGATCGATGGGCGCCAGGCCTTTCTTCTCCACCAGGTCGGTATTCATGCAGGCGGCGAAGTAATCGCCGTACTTTTTCTGCATCGGGCTCTTCGGCTCCTTGGCGGCCGCGTCCAGTTCCTGCCACAGCAGGTAGCGGTTGCGCTCCTGGAGCAGGGAGAACGATCGCGACCAGCGCACCTGGTCATTGGGAATGGCATTGTTCTTGATCCAGGTGCCGCAGGCGTACTGGTAGAAATCGGTGCAGGGATCGGCGGTCTTGTCGATGGCTGCGAGATCGAAGCTCTTGATGGCGACGGGGGCGGCGGGCGGCTGATTTTCACCCTGCGAAGAAGCGGGCGCTTGCGCCAACGCCGTGCCTGCGGCGAGCAGCAGGAAAGGTGCAATGCGAACACAATTCATCATGATTCCCTTTTTTGTGGGCGGGCTGGATTTTATTGGAGCGCTTGTGCGCCCGTAAACCAAACGGGGAGACGCAGCAGGATCGTGCAGCTATCTTTCTCACCCAGTGTTGCATAGGAGACTATCACGGCACGGGCGGCCGCGAGGGCCGGCGATTCCAACAGCCGCATCGCCTAAACTGAGGGTTGCCGCTCATGCCAGCCTATTGCGAAGTCGCGTTGCCCGTGCCGCTGGACCGGACATTCACTTACGCGATCCGGGATGGGCAGCGGCCGCGGCGCGGCGCGCGGGTGATCGCGCCGTTTCGCAACGAGAAACTGATTGGCGTGGTGACCGCGCTCGATGTGCCGGGTCCCGCGGATTTTGAAATTCGCTTCCTCGAGGCGGTGCTCGACGAAGAGGATGAAACCGGTCCGCTTCTCAGCGATCATCTGCTGACGCTGGGCGAGTGGATGGCGCAGTACTACCTTGCGCCGCTGGGCGAGGTGCTGCGCGGGATGCTGCCGCTGATGGCCGAGGTGCGGCGGGTGGTGTATTACCGCATTACGGATTTGGGGCGCGATGTGCTGGCGCGGATGGTGGAAGACGATTCGGACCTGGCCTCAGGGGCTAAAGCCCATTTTTCGCTCGAGCCGTTTGCGGCACGACTGAAGTCGTGCCCTGATACGGAACCACGTCCTGACAAAGAACCAGATGACCGCGGTGAAACAGAAAAAGGTGAAGGGAACGCGCACCGAGGAGAAGCGCGGGATTTGCGGCGGCGGGTACTGGAAAAGCTGGCGAGCGGCGAGGCGGTGCGAGTGTCGACGCTGCGCACCGCGACGGGCGCAACACTGCCGGTGCTGGCGGCGCTGGTGCGGAAGAAGTGGATTGCGCGCGAGACCGCGGCCATGGAGCGCGATGCGCGGCGCATGGAGCGCTTCGCGGTGCTGCTGCCGGAGACGCGGCTGCCCAGGCTGACGGAAAAACAGCAGGCCATCCTGGCGGAACTGGCGGCGTGCGGCGGCGAGATGCGGCTCGCCGAGCTGCGACAGAAAGAACTGCCGTCGTCAACGCTGGAGACGCTGGTGCGCCGCGGGCTGGTGCGGATTGATGAGCGCCCGGCGGCCTTTCGCCTGGGCGGGCTGGAGACATCGGGCGAGGCGATCCGGCTGAACGAGCCGCAGACGGAGGCGTTTGGCCGCGGTGGTCTCGGCGCTGGGGGCGTTCAAGGTATTTTTGCTGCACGGAGTTACCGGGTCGGGGAAGACGGCCGTCTATCTTGCGGCGATGCAGCGCGCGCTCGACCGCGGGCTGGCTTCGATTCTGCTGGTGCCGGAGATCGGGCTCACGCCGCAGACGGCGGGGCAGCTTGATGCGGCATTCGGAGCAGAAGGTCGCGCTTCTGCATTCGGCGCTCACGCCGGAGGAGCGCAGCGAACAGTGGCGGCGCATCCGGCGGGGCGAGGCGCCCATCGTGGTGGGGACGCGATCGGCCATTTTTGCGCCGGTGCCGAACCTGGGCCTGATTCTTGTGGATGAGGAGCACGACCAGAGCTACAAGCAGGAAGAGACGCCGCGCTACAACGCGCGCGATGTGGCGGTGATGCGCGCCAAGCTGGCGGGCGCGGTGGTGGTGCTGGGGTCGGCGACGCCGTCGCTGGAGAGCTGGCAGAACTCGGCGCAGGGCAAATACACACGCATCGCGCTGCGCGAGCGGGTGATGAACCGGCCGCTGCCCGATGTGGAACTCATCGACATGCGGCGCGAATTTCAGGAGACGGGTCGCGAGCAGCTGTTCTCGCGCGCGCTGGTGGAGCAGACGCAGGCGGCGCTCGATCGCGGAGAACAGGCGCTGATCCTGCTTAACCGGCGCGGGTATTCGTTTGCGGTGATCTGCCGCGCGTGCGGAGCCAAGCTGGAGTGCCAGAACTGCGCGATTGCGCTGACGCATCACAAGCCGCCGGCGGACCAGGCTGGAGATTGCGCGCGAAGGACAGCGGCTGGAGTGCCACTATTGCGGCTATCGGCGCACGGTTCCGGCGCGTTGTCCCAAGTGCGACAGCGAGCACTTGTATTACCTGGGCGCGGGGTCGGAGCAGGGCGAAGAGCGGCTGACGGAGATCTTTCCCATGGCGCGCATCGGGCGCATGGATCGCGACACGGTGCGCGGGCGGCACGACCTGGAGCGGCTGCTGGCGCGATTGCATTCGGGCGAGATCAACCTGCTGGTGGGCACGCAGATGATCGCCAAGGGGCACGACATTCACGGCATTACGCTGGTGGGCGTGGTGGGCTGCGATCATGCGCTGTCGATGCCGGACTTTCGCGCCGCGGAGCGCGTGTTTCAACTGATGACGCAGGTGTCGGGCCGGGCGGGGCGAGGGGAACTGCCGGGGCGCGTGGTGGTGCAGACCTATTATCCGGACCACTACGCGATTCTCGCGGCGAGCACGCATGACTATACGAGCTTTGTGGAAAGAGAACTGAAGTATCGCCGCTGGATGCACTATCCGCCGTTCGGGGTGCTGGCGAATGTTCTGGTGCAGGCGGAGAAGCTGGAAGACGCGGCAGCATGGTCGGCCGAATTGGGCAAGTGGTTCCAGAAGACCGCGCCCGAGGGCGTGCGCGTGCTGGGGCCGTGCACCGCGCCGGTGGCGCGCATCAAGGGCATTTATCGGTTCCACCTGATTCTGAAGGGCGCTGCGCGAAAGAGCGCTGAATGCGGCTTTACGCGGGCATGCTGGCGCATGCGGACGCGGCCGGCGTGCCGCGGCGGAACCTGATTGTGGATGTGGATGCGCAGAGACTGATGTAGGAGAAGCGGGTAGCGGAGCACGCAGCGGGTTACGGCGGGATCGTGGGATCGATCGCGGATGACAGGTCCCAATTGCGAGGATGCACGGATGGGGCACTCGGCCGACGTTACTGCCGGCATGCTGAGTAACACTGCTGGCATGCCGCGCAGCCAGCGCCGCTTAACTTGACTTGCCGTCGTTGGTGCTCTTGGCGGTTCCGGTTTCGAGGGCGTGGAGTTCTTTGCCGGGCTTGAAGCGGACCGCCTTGCCGGGGGTAATGCTGACCTCGGTGCCGGTGCGGGGATTGCGGCCAATGCCGGTTTTGCGGGCGCGGACACTGAAGACGCCAAATCCGCGCAGTTCGATGCGCTCGCCTGCCGTGAGAGCCTCTTTCAAACCCTCGAAGACCGTGTCGACTGCGGCCTCGGCCTTGGTGCGGGGCAGACCCGTGCGCTCGATCACGTGATGGACAATGTCCTGCTTGATCAAAGGGAACCTCGCTGCACGATTGGAGAGTCTACTTCGTCCTACCCCTGTGATACTACAGGTTTTGCGGCGAATGGGAAACTAGCGATTTTGCCAGTAGCGGTTTCAGGGCGAAACTGCGACAACTACTTCGGGCGGGGGAATTTCCGTACCTGTTTTTCCTAGGTTTGCGCCCTGCCGTGGTTTGTCAGGGGCTGGACGGGTCCCGTAAGATAGGGGCTTCATGCAGAGGAAAAATGCCGGCGGTTTCGCTGCCGGATGCCACCGATACGGAACAGGAGAGGCATGTCGATTCAGAGTGACCGCTGGATACGCGAGCAGGCGCTGAACCATCAGATGATTGTCCCTTTCAGCGAAAAGCAGGTTCGCGAGGGCGTCATTTCCTACGGTCTTTCTTCTTACGGCTATGACCTGAGGGTCTCGGACGAATTCAAGATCTTCACCAATGTGAACAGCGCGATCATCGATCCCAAGGCGTTCGACGAGCGTTCGTTTGTTTCGGTGCAGGCCAGTTCGGTCATCGTTCCCCCTAACTCGTTTGCGCTGGCCCGGTCGATTGAGTACTTTCGCATTCCCCGCGACACGCTGACGATCTGCGTGGGCAAGTCGACGTATGCCCGTTGCGGCATTATCGTGAATGTAACTCCCTTCGAACCGGAGTGGGAGGGTTTCGTTACGCTGGAAATCTCCAATACGACACCGCTTCCGGCGAAGATTTACGCCAACGAGGGACTCTGCCAGATTCTGTTTTTCCGCGGCAACGAACCCTGCGAGATCAGTTACGCCGACCGGAAAGGGAAGTATCAGAAACAACAGGGGATTGTGCTTCCCAAGCTGTGAGCGCCGGCGGCCGGCAAGATGTGGAAGGTCATCTGCCCGCCAAGCGCGCGTTCTTCAAACCGCGAGCGGCTCGACCGCACTCATTCACCCTGGGCCGGGAGTCACGTTGGCTGCGCCTTCCAATCCGACTACGATTCGCATCGGGGTCCTGACCGGCGAACCGATCCGGCTCGAGGGGCTTTCGGCTGTCTTTGAAGAGGCGCCGGAGCCCGGACGACCGCGGCTGGTGCCGGTTGTCGGCACGTTGCCGGAGTTGCTGGCCGACACCAAGCTCGATTACCTCGTCGTTGATTTCAACTCTTCCGACGAGGGCATGAAGACGCTGGAAGTGGCGAAGCGGGCGCGGCCGGGAATCCGCCAGATCGTGATCGGGCCCGAGCATGACGATGAACTGGTGCTGGACGCGATCACCGCCGGGGCCCGCGCCTACCTCTACTCTTCGGCTGACCCGCATACGGTCCGGATGGCCATCGACATCGTGGTAAGCGGCTCGATCTGGGCGCCGCGGAAATTGCTCTCGCGGTTGATCGACCGGCTGCTGGGAGTCCCGGTGAGCGGCAGTGGAGGCCTGGGTGCTCTACAACTCACGGCGCGCGAACGGCAGGTGTTAGACCTGATCCTTCTGGCGAGATCCAACCGGGAAATTGCCCGGCAACTGGGCATCGAGGAGCGCACCGTGAAAGCTCACGTGGGCCGCCTGATGAGAAAGGCCGGCGCCGAGAACCGCATCGAGTTGTCGATCAAGGCTCTGAACAGCCGGTCGATTTTTCCGGTCGAGCCGGAACAGAAGGCAGCGGATTAATTTCCCGGACCGGGAAAGAGCTTACTGACTGGTTACCTAAAAACGGCCAAATAGGTTACTAAAATCCCCTGTCCCTTCGTACTCTTGTTACCTAGACAGGATTCTCGCAGAATAGGTCTCAGAAACAACGCAGATCTGGGGAAAGGAGTTCCCCGCCGCCATGGTCACATGGTGCCGAGGAACTCCTCTTTTTTTGTCTTTACAAGCAAAAACCACCCGGATTGGCGCCCGCCGAATCCCGCCAGCACCCTCAACCGGACACTCCCCCAAAAACTCCCTAGTAGCGCCGAAGGTTCGGCTCTGCCCGCTTCGAGCTTCGCTCGGCCCTGATTGGGTTAGCCTGAGGCTACGGCATTCCAGAGTTGCCTGACTTTGCCGCTCTGCTGAAGGTCGCCCGCGAGCTAAATGGTCGGGACGACTTGCGAATTCAGAACAACTCCTGGCTGCTTCTGCTGTCAAAGACTTAAACGGGCTCCGCGCCGACGGACTGCGGAAAATGGAAAGGATTCAGATATGAAAAAGACCCTGACTTCCCTCGGCCTGTGTTTCCTGCTCTCGTGCAGTGCTTTCGCAGCTTCGACCCGCAACGACCTGCAGGATCGCCTGGACGCCGCCAAGACCGTGCTTGACCAGGTGATGGCGGCGAAGGACCACAGCATCCCGATGAACATCATGGAGCAGGCCACCTGTGTGGGCGTTATCCCCGGACTGATCAAGGGCGCATTCGTGTTCGGAGCGCAATACGGCCAGGGGGTGGTGACGTGCCGTACCGGCCACGGCTGGAGCGCCCCGGTGTTTATCCGCATGGCGGGCGGATCATGGGGATTTCAGGCTGGCGGGCAATCGACAGACCTGGTGCTGATCGCGGTCAACGATCGCGGTTTTCAGGACCTGTTGAAGAGCAAGTTCAAGATCGGCGGCGATGCGGCAGCCTCGGCCGGGCCGGTGGGGCGCAACAGCCAGGCAGCGACGGACTGGCGCATGAACGCCGAATTGCTGACCTACTCACGGAGCAAAGGCCTGTTTGCGGGCATCGATCTCGATGGCACGGTCGTGAGTCAGAACAAGGAAGATACGGAACTGTATTTCAACCACCCGCACGGTTTCGACGCCATTCTCAAGGGCGATGTGGCTCCTCCCTCAGGCTCGGAGGAATTTGTGAAGACCGTGGCGCGGTACTATACGGAAGCCAAGAATACGGAAGCCAAGAATCACTGAGAGTCTCATTCGACCGTAGCGAAACGAGCGTGATTGAGAGTGCCGCATGCGGAACCAGCGCGGGCGTGCGGTCTCTTGCGTCCCTGCTTTCCATCCGGAAGCTATGACGACGCCGTACACTAATCCTTGCCTACAACGATGCAGGAACATCTGGAGTACTGGCTGGTGCTGGCTGTGGCGCGCACCCTGGGGCGCCTGCCGCGCAGCCTGGCACGTCTCCTGGTGCGGGCACTTACCTGGACCGCATACTTCGCGCTGAGCCGGCTAAGGCGGGTGGGCGAGCGCAACCTGGAGATGGCGCTGCCGGAAGTTCCCGCGGCGGAGCGACGGCGCATCCTTCGCCACGTGTTCCGAAACCTGGGCTGGCAGCTGGTCGAATTCTGCCGCATGCCGCGCTATACCAGAACCAATACAAAGGGCTGGATCCGGACCGAGGGCCTGGAGCACTTTCTGGCCGCCGAGGCGCACGGCAAAGGCGTGCTGGTGCTGACCGGGCACCTGGGCGGGTGGGAATTATCGAGCTTCTATCACTCGCTGATGGGCCATCCCATGGGCATGGTGATCCGGCGGCTCGACAACCGCACGCTGGACGAGTATGTCAACAGCATCCGCTGCCTGCACGGGAACCGGGTGCTGCACAAGGACGACTTTGCCCGCGGCCTGCTGACCGCCATGCGCGCGGGGGACACGGTCGGCATTCTTATGGACACGAACATGACACCGCCGCAGGGCGTGTTTGTGCGCTTCTTCGGAATTACGGCGTGCACGGCGTCGGGGCTGGCGCGGGTGGCGCTGAAGACCGGCGCGGCGGTGGTGCCGGGGTTCCTGCTGTGGGAGGCAAGCGAGCGGCAATATGTACTGCACTTCGGGCCGGAACTCGCGTTTAGCGAAACCGAGGATCACGAAGCCGACATCCTGACGGCCACGCAGCAGTGCAATGACGTGCTGGAGTCGTGGATTCGCCGTTATCCTGACCAGTGGCTCTGGATTCACCGGCGATGGAAGACGCGGCCCGCCGGGGGAGCCGGGACTGTACTGAGATCAGTTCGGAGGGAGGCACACGTGACGCTGGGCGAACTGGTAGAGAGACTGGGCGGCAAGCTCGCGCAGGGAAGTGCGGACCAGGGGATCGGCGGAGTGAACTCGACGGTGCTGGCCGGGCCGGGCGATCTTGTGTTTGCCCAGGATTCCGCGTCGGCAATCGACGCGTTGACGAGCAATGCCGGTGCGGTGGTGTTGCGCCCGGGACTGGTGGACGAATATCCGCCTGACAAAGTCGTCATCGAAACTCCCCAGCCGCGGCTCTGGTTTTCCAAGGCGGCCACGACGCTCACGCCGGTTCCGCCGCCGAAGAACATGATGCCGAGGGCGGTGGTGGGACAGAACGTCTCGCTTGGCGAAAACATCAGCATTGGCGAGTGCGCGGTGGTGGAAGACAATGCCGCTATCGGCGCCCGGACGCGCATCGATGCGGGAGCCGTGATCGGCGCCGGAGTGCGCATCGGCAACGATTGCCACGTTTATCCACGCGTGGTGATTTATCCGGGGACCACGCTTGGCGATCGGGTGATGGTGCATGCGGGGGCGGTGCTGGGAGCGGACGGGTTTGGGTATGTGCGCGATTCCACGACCGGGGCGTACACGCAATTTCCGCAGCAGGGCACGCTGGTGATCGAGGACGACGTGGAGATCGGCGCGAACACGACCATCGACCGCGGAGCGCTGGCCGAGACGCGAATCCGCCGGGGGACCAAGATCGACAACCTGGTCCATATCGGCCACAACTGCGATATCGGCGAAGACGTCATCCTGGTGGCGCTCACGGGGATTTCGGGATCGAGCTCGGTTGGCAAGGGAGCGGTGATTGCGGGCCAGGTGGGCATTGGCGATCATGCGCACGTGGGCGAGGGCGTGATCCTGGGCGGCCAGGCCGGCGTGCTGAGCGGGAAGACGGTGACCAACGAAGGCCTGAAGCCGGGGACGGTGCTGTGGGGCACGCCGGCGCGTCCGCTGAAGCAGGTGCTGCGCGAGATCGCGGTGCTGGGCCGGCTGGCGAAAGGGCGGCGGACAAGAGTTCTGGATCCTTCTGAAGGCCGCGACTGAATTGAGCGGGCAGGCGTCGGCTGAATCGCTGCGTTGCTTCAGTCTCGTCGCATATTACTTCGGATCGGGGCCGCGGGTACTCAAGAAAATCCTAAAGTTCAACGCGAGGCCGGTCGATAAGTGGCGGCAGGGGGTGCGCCCATGGAAATCGGCCCGATCACCGCTGTGCGTCCCGTGCCCATGATCAAACCGTCGGGAGGCACGCCGGACCTCTCCCGCGTCTACGAAGTCGAGTACCTGGGGCAATCAACCGAGGACGAATACACGCCCGCAAATGGAAAAGCCGTGCGGGGCCTCGAGGACGAGGAGGAAGATGCGGCGGAGGAGACTGCGGATGGCGCAACCGAGGCTGAGGACCCTTCACATCCCAGCACGGTTAACTTCTTTGCGTGATTCGGCGACCGGCGCTCAATGAGCTTTGTTTAACCGGCCACTTAATCCTGCGCGGGACGGAGTTGTGGCCGTCCCGTGATTTTCTTGTGATTCATTTTTCTTGTGTGCGCAATGGTTCGCGAATTTTGGCCGTCGGACCCGATGGCGAATTGCAACGCCGAGTTAAGAATAACTAGAAGGCGTAGGACAGGCCAACCAGCGGCACGACATTGGCGCGAAGGCCACCGTCGTTGACTCGTATCGTGGCATTTCCAATGAGGACGAATTCGTGTTTGAGGCGGACCTTACCGCCGATCGCGATGGCATCGGAGTTGTAGCTCGAGAGGAAGACAGGCTGGATCGACGGAACCGGTATCGTAGTTTCAGTCGTGGGATCAGTTTTCCCGTCTGTCTGCGGAAGCCTTTGGAAGGAGCCGAGAGACAAGCGGTTGGCCGACACGACCGCCTGGCCAATCAGATCCGCCGCGATGGTGAGCCACTTGGTAGCCCGAAAATCGGCGCCCGCCGAATAGAGCCATGCTGGGGGAAGGCTGGCGCTCGCCCCCGTTGTGCTTAAAGGATCGCCGGCGAGAATCGAACCACTGTTCCACTCGTATCCGAGTCTTACATGCGGAGAAATCCTACCAGCGTAGGTCAACACTCCGAACGGGGTTACGCCATAAGCCCCGGTGCCGAGGAAGTTCTTTGCATCGCCGCTGGGGAAGCGCAATCCCAGCCCGATTGAGCCGGTAAGCTTTTCGCCGTGGAGCACTTCATATTTTCCACGGATCGTGATGTCGCCGATCCCTGTGGCACTTTCTGTCGGGGAGTCCTGTTCGAGCCGGTTCAAGTTGTGTCGAGCCATCCGCGCAGTGTGATCAGGCCTGGGGCGCCTGGGACGGGGTATTTTACCGGACCTATACTCGAGAAAACGAGTTGGGCAGTTAGTCCTTGTCGCCCGCAAAGTAATGGAACTCTCCACAAACGCCGGCACCCTCGGGATCGAGTGCGCCAACGCAGTTCCCGCCACCGTTCGGCCCGGCTTGAGCCTCGCAGGGCTGAGTACGGACAATATTTGCCGACGAAGTGACCCGCATGTGTACAGTGTCGATTGGCAGCTCGATCGAAGCGTCCATGTGGGTTGCGATGCCGAAGACCGCATAAATGACGGTTTGATTCAGATTGAGGTTAACGTTGTTGGATGTCTGGATGTAGTCATTCTTGTATGAGGTGGGAGCAATTGCGCCAAGGTCTGTTGAACCCTCATGAAGCAGCACAGCGGGAAAGTTATTCAAAGTGATTCCGTCGATCTTGGTAAAGCTGAAGTACTGGTAAGCTACGCCCAGGTTGATCGCTTTCCGGCCGATCACGTTCGCGCGTTCGGTGATGATCGGCCCGAGGCTATCCTCGGTCGGCACCGGATGCCCCTGGGCATCGAGGGTGAACGTGGTGCCGGAACCGGAGGACCCCAGCGGCAGAATGGAGAGGGCCTGGCCAATTCCCTGATTCAACGGACGGAATTGGGATTCAGAGAAGTCTGCGAAGTGGGCGAAATGGTTCGGATTCGCTAACGTCATTCCCTGGGGTCCAAACAACTGAGGTATCGTGCAGATCAGCGTGTTTGTGTAGGTTTGTGGTGGAACACGTCTGGGCGGCCAGCGGAACGGTTGTGACGACGACACTGAGAGAGAGAAGCACCAGTGCGCGGAATTTCGTGATCATCTTGCCTCCGGGAAGTGTTAGTTGTCTTTTTCGATGAACCAGCGGCCCTGCAGCTTTCTAAGAGTGAAGCGTCTAGTCTGGTCGAAAGGGGACACCTTTCCGGCGATAACAAACTCCAATTTCTGTCTACATTCAACGGTGGCTGTATCCCCATTGACTAGTGGATCTTTCTGATCCAGCGTTACATGAATCTTGTTAGCCGCTTTGAAAGTCTGCTGAAGCGTGCTGGGGGCGCTGGGCCAGACGCCCACGAAACGGTTCCAGTCCTTCGCCTCGTAGGCCTGTTGATAGGTTTGCAGGACCTGTCTAATCGCGTCGCGATCTTTCTGCAGGGCTTGTTTCTGAGCGTCGGGCTGGTTCTGCGCGTCTGCCTGCTTCTGTGTCTCGGCCTGTTTCTGCGTCTCGGCTTGTTTCTGGGCCTCAGCTTGCTTTTGCGCTTCTGCTTGCTTTTCCGCCGCCAGCCGTGCGTCATCAGCCTGTTTCTGGGTTGCGGCGTCTCTCTCCGCTTTCAGCCGCGCTGCGTCGGCGTCTTTCTGAGCTTGGGCCGCCTGTGCTTGCGTCGCCTTGTTCTGGAGGGCTCCAAGGCTGGCCTTTGCCTCGGAAGCGTGCTGACCATTTGGAAACTCGCTCAGGAATTGCTGGATTTCCGCCTGCTGGGTGGAGTTCCGTACCCTTTCCCAGGAAAGGTCTTCGATCCTCTTGAGAGCGGTTGGCGCAAACTTGCTTTTCGGATAATCGCTCAGGAACTTCCTGAGGCCAGGCATATCCGTCGTGTTCTTAACGCTGTTCCATGCGAGTCTCTTCGGGGGAAGTGATGGCGCCAGGCCCGGCCGAGCTTTGGATGATGACCATTGCATGTTTCCCGTCGGCGCCCGCCAATTGAATGGGCTGGCTGTTGCCGCCCGCGAACCAGGGTCAATGCGTATTCGGGCTGTTCCTGGGCTGGAAGCTTGTATCGGTCGTGGCCCGACGATTGCAGTTTCTTGCCATCGATTTCAAGCTCTGCTCCTTTGCAGCGGCAGAAGATCGCCTGGCCGCCCCGGGCCTGGGAGATTCCTATCACGGCGTTCTCGTCAAGACCTTTTGCCCCTTCGATACTGACCGAACCCTGATCGGAAACCTGTACCGACAACTCCAGCGTCTTCCCGTTGTCGGAGACGACAATCTGATGGGATCCCGGCTTGAGATCGCTGAGATCGAGGCGCTGGGAAGTCAGATCGCCTTTCGATTGTCCGTCGAGAGTCACGACGGCCGAACCCAGATCGCTCTCGATCGCCAGGGACGCCAGCATCGAAGACGTGGACCCGGCAATCTGAGCTTCAGGGAGAGAAGCGGAATCCGCATCGGCTCTTTAGTGACCACCAGTGGAAGAGTTCGCGGGTTCATAACCGTTCTTCGTGAGTTCGGTTGTGTGGTTTCCCCGGGTCAGCTTCAAGGTGCAGACGCCGGCGCACGGCACGGCCTTGCCGTCAATTGCCAAAATGCTGTCGGGCGGATCGATTTCGAATCGGACTTCGGTCAGGGAAGCCGACGGGGATAGCAGTCGAACAATGCCATAGATGATGGCGGCCAGAACCACCGTTGCGGCGATTCCGATCCCGATCAGCCGATTGCGATTCGGACTCGCGGCGATCGCTTGAAGCGACCACTTGCCGGGGGCCTGCTGAACGGTTGCGGTTGAAGGCGCCGCGGTTTCCTTGCCTTTCTTTGGCGCTGTTGCCTGAGGCTGAACGCCCGGCTTTTTATAGATGACGGTTTTTGCCGCTTCTGCCTTGCGCGCGCGCGCCTCGGCCTCTGCCTTTTCTTTTGCGGCGCGGGCTTCCGCCTCCGCTTTTTGTTTTGCGGCCCTGGCCTCGGCTTCGGCTTTTTCTTTTGCCTTCTGGGCGCGTTCCGCGCTCCAGGCGCTTCTGCTCTTCACGCTGTTTTGCCAGCTCGGCCTGCGTTGCCTCCAAGGCGGTCCGCAGTTCCGGATTCTTTGGATCGGATTCGAGTGCGGTGCGAAGGCGCTTGAGAGAATCATCGCCGCGCCCCTTGTTCAGAAGTTCGCGGGCTTGCGTGATGGCCTGCTCCGCTGCTGCCTTGCGCGCGCGGGCCTCGGCCTCCGCCTTCTCCTTTGCCAGCCGTTCACGCTCTTGCTGTTCGCGTTCCAGGCGTTCGCGTTCTGCCTTCTCTTTTGCGAGTTTTTCGAGCCGGGCGCGTTCCCGCTCCTGCCGCTCCTGCTCGGCACGTTGACGCGCCACTTCGGCCTGGATCGAATCCAGTGTCGAGCGCAGCTCCCGGTTCGCGGGATCGCGTTCCAGGGCCGATTGAAGAAGGCGCAGGGACTCGTCGCTTTGTCCGCGGGTCGCAAGGTCGCGGGCTTCCTTGATGGCCTGCTCCGCCGCGGCTTTGCGGGCCTGGGCCTCGGCCTCCGCTTTCTCGCGCGCGATCCGCTCCCGCTCCAACCGCTCGCGCTCTACCCGTTCGCGCTCCGCGCGCAGCTGCGCCACCTCCGCCTGAACGGACTCGAGGCTCGATTGCAGTTCCTGGTTCTCGGGATCGCGTCCCAGGGCCGTGCGCAGGCGCTGCAGCGACTCGTCTTCCTTTCCGCGCGCCAGCAGTTTTCGAGCATCGCTGATCGCGAGTTCCGCTGCCGCCTTGCGGGCGCGGGCCTCAGCCTCCGCCTTCTCCCGCTCCAACCGCTCGCGCTCCTGCCGTTCCCGCTCGAGGCGCTCTCGTTCTGCGCGCAGCCGGGCGACCTCGGCCTGGGTTGCGTCCAGAGCCGATCGCAGTTCGCGGCTTTGAGGATCGGTTTCTAAAGCAGAGCGAAGGCGCTGGAGCGACTCCTGCTCCTGCCCCCGGGCCAGCTGCTCTCGAGATTCACGGATTGCCAGGTCCGCGGCTGCCTTGCGGGCGCGGGCCTCGGCTTCGGCCTTCTCCCGGGCCTGGCGCTCGCGTTCCTGGCGCTCGCGCTCCTCGCGTTCGCGTTCCGCGCGCTGGCGGTCCACTTCGGCCTGAATCGTGTCCAGCGTCGATCGCAATTCCTGGCTTTCCGGATCACGTTCCAACGCGGAGCGAAGGAGCTGAACCGACTGTTCGCCTCGCCCCTGGGCCAGAAGCCGGCGAGCTTCCTCGATCGCGCGGTCTGCGGCTGCCTTGCGTGCGCGGGCCTCGGCTTCGGCCTTCTCGCGCGCGATGCGTTCCTGCTCCTGCCGTTCGCGTTCCTTGCGCAGCCGGGCCACTTCGGCCTGAACCGTATCCAGCGTGGCGCGCAGTTCCTGGCTTTCGGGATCTCGTTCCAGAGCGGTGCGAAGAAGCAGCAGCGACTCTTCTTCCTGCCCACGGGCGAGCAGTTCCTGAGATTCCTGAATCGCCTGATCGGCGGCTGCTTTCCGGGCTCGCGCCTCGGCCTCCGCCTTTTCGCGGGCGGCACGTTCCTGCTCGACGCGTTCCTGCTCGGCGCGAAGCAGTACAAGCTCCCCATGCGTCGATCGCAGTTCCAGGCTTTCAGGATCGGCTTCAAGAGCGGAGGCGAGGCGCTGCAGGGCTTCTTCGAGGCGCTCCGACCTCATCAGCTTGCGCGCTTCGTTGATCGCCTGTTTTGCCGCCGCCTTGCGGGCGCGTTCTGCCGCTTCTGCCTGTTCTCTGGCCAGGCGTTCGCGCTCCAGGCGCTCGCGCTCTTTCTGCTCTCGCTCCAGCCGTTCCTGCTCAGCCCGCTGCCTCTCAACTTCAGCTTGCGTCGCCGCAAGGGCCGACCGCAGGTCGTGGCTCGAAGGATCCTTTTCGAACGCCAGCCAAAGAACCTGTACTGACTCTTCGCCGCGTCCCTGGGCGAGCAATTCACTGGCCCCTTCGATGGCCTGGTCGGCCGCCTCCTTGCGGGCGCGTGCTTCGGCCTCGGCTTTTTCGCGGGCGATCCGCTCGCGCTCCAACCGCTCCTGCTCGAGGCGCTGGCGGGCCACTTCAACCTGGGTGGCATCGAGGGCGGCTGTAATTCGTGCCGCTCCGGATCGAGTTCGAGCGCCGAGCGAAGCCGCGACAGTGAGTCTTCGCCGCGTCCCTGGCCGAGCAATTCACGGGCTTCGGCGATGGCCTGGCTGGCAGCCTCCTGGCGGGCGCGGGCTTCGGCCTCGGCCTTCTCCCGCGCGATCCGCTCGCGCTCCAACCGCTCCTGTTCCTGGCGCTCGCGTTCCTCGCGCAGCCGGGCCACTTCGGCTTCGGTCGACTCCAGCGCCGAATGCAGGTCCAGGCTTTCGGGATCGCGCTCGAGCGCGGTGCGGAGAGTCTGCAGAGATGCCTCTTCCTCTCCACGGGACAGCAACTCCTGAGCCTGACGAATGGCCTGCCTGGCTGCTTCGAGGGCGCGCGCCTCGGCTTCGGCTTTTTCGCGGGCAATGCGCTCGCGCTCCAGCCGTTCCTGCTCCTCGCGTTCGCGCTCGGCACGCCGAAGAGCTACTTCCGCCTGAGTCGACTCCAGCGCGGAGCGCAGTTCCTGGCTCTCGGGATCGCGATCCAACGCGTCGCGAAGCCGCTGCACAGACTCCTCTTCCTGTTTTTGCGTGAGCAGCTCGCGCGATTCCCAGACCGCCTGCTCGGCCGCCGCCTTGCGGGCGCGCGCCTCGGCTTCGGCTTTCTCTCGTGCGATGCGCTCCCGCTCCAGCCGTTCGCGTTCCTCGCGTTCGCGCTCAGCGCGCAGACGGGCCACTTCTGCTTGCGTCGACTCCAGCGCCGAGCGCAGTTCCTCGTTCTGCGGATCGCGCTGTAGCGCATCGGCGAGACACTGGATCGCCTCCTGTTCCTGCCCGCGCGCGAGCAACTCGCGCGATTCGTGGATAGCCTGCTCCGCCGCCGCTTTGCGGGCGCGCGCCTCGGCTTCGGCTTTCTCCCGCGCGATCCGCTCCTGCTCCTGGCGCTCACGTTCGAGCCGTTCGCGTTTCGCCTGCCGATTGGCCACTTCCGCCTGAATCGTTTCCAGCGCCGAGTGCAGGTCGTGGCTCTCGGGGTCGCGCTCGATCGCGATATGAAGCCGCTGTAGTGATTCCTGCTCCTGCCCCTGGGTCAGCAACTCGAAGGATTCCTGAATCGCCTGCTCGGCGGCGGCCTTGCGGGCTCGCGCCTCGGCTTCGGCCTTCTCGCGTTCGATCCGTTCCCGCTCCAGGCGCTCGCGCTCCTGCTGTTCGCGCTCCGCGCGCAGGCGGACCACTTCGGCCTGAATCAGCTCCAGGGCCGCGTGCAGGTCCTGGCTCTCGGGATCGCGCTCCAGCGCGTCGCGAAGGCACTGCAGAGACTCGTCTTCCCGTCCCTGCGCGAGCAAGTCCTGCGAGTCCTGAATGGCTCGCTCCCTGGCTTCCTCACGGGCACGGGCCTCGGCTTCGGCCTTCTCGCGTGCAATCCGCTCCCGCTCCAGCCGTTCGCGTTCCTGCCGTTCGCGTTCCGCTCGCAGACGCGCGATTTCGGTCTCGATCGTCTCCAGCGCCGCATGCAACTCCCGGCTCTCGGGATCAACCTCGATGGCGGTGCGCAGCCGCTGGAGAGACGCCTCTTCCTGTCCCTGCGCGAGCAACTCGCGCGATTCGAGCACCGCCTGCTCTGCCGCCGCTTTGCGGGCGCGTGCTTCGGCCTCGGCCTTTTCGCGGGCGATCCGCTCCCGCTCCAGCCGTTCGCGCTCCGACTGCAGAAACCTTATCTCTGCCTGGATAAATTCGAGCGCCGAGTGCAGGTCCTGGCTCTCGGGATCACGCTCCAGCGCCGAGCGGAGGCAGCGCAGCGATTGATCTTCCTGCCCCTGGGCCAGCAACTCCCGCGCGTCCTGGATGGCCTGCGCAGCCGCGGCCCGGCGGGCGCGTGCTTCGGCTTCGGCTTTCTCGCGCGCGATCCGCTCGTGTTCCTGCCGCTGCTGCTCGGCCTTGAATTCTTCAATGGCCTTGCGCACCACCGTGATCTGGAGGTGGAGATCGGCGCGATCGGGGTTTCTGCCCTCGACCGCCAGCAGGACGGCGAGAGCCCCCTCCAGATTCTGGTTCTGAAGATGCTCCGATGAAAGTTTGATCGCGTTATCGCATTCGAGAATCCGGGCGCGCAACTCCGCCCGTTCGCGCAGAATGCGTTCCACATCGGTCTCAATTTCGGAGCAGATGGAAACGATCGTCTGGTCGTGGGCGTGCACTTCGCGATACTTGTTCGCCCTGGCTGCCGCCGACTCAATGTCTTCAGTCGAAACGAGAGTGGGAACCGCGGTGCGAATCGACTCCAGTTCCTGGACGGTCAGGTCATGTTCGATGCGCCTGCCCTGGGCCTCGGCGAGTATCCGCGAGGCAGCTTCCTGCAACTCCTGAAACCCGGGATAGCCTTCGATGAGCGCCTTCACCTGGGGAACAAGGGCTTCCGCCTCGTGCACGTTTGCCGCGCTTGATATGGCTTCGGCGAACGATTGCATCTCCCGAAGAAGGGACTCCATGACTCCGCGCACCCTGGCGGCATCGGCTTCGATTTGCCGGCAGTATTCGGCCAGTTCCGTGTCGGTGCGGTCAAGAGCGGCGATGGACTTGCCTCGTTCGACCATGCGGGCAAGTTCATCCAGGGTGTGAGCCCGATTGACGTCGGCCGACAGGGCGACGATGTCGGACAGCAATTCCGCGCGCCGCTCGAGGCGACGACTGACGGAAGACGCGATCTGCTGCAGAAGGGCGCCGACGCGCGCGTCGCCTTCGAACCTGGCGGCCGCCTCTTTTGCATTCCGCTCCAGGGCATCCAATTCGCCGGTAGGGGTTGCGTCGAGAGACTGGGCCAAGCCGGTCAGCGATGCGATAACGCGATCGCGCTCCTGGCGCACGCGAACCAGATCATTCACCAGGTCGGCGCAAAGCGTTTGCACATTGGCGTCGTTGGGAAACGCCGCTTTGACGCTCAGGAGCCGATTGTCCGCCTCAGTCAACGAGGCTGCATCCTGGGCTTGCTCGATGACTCGCCGAAGTTGATCCAGTTCGGTCAGAGCCTGGTCACGGGCGCGCATCCGGGCGTCCACTTCGTTGAGAACAAGCGCCCCGGCCTGCCGGGCATGGTCATCGATCTGCTTGCTTTCAATCGCGGTGCGCAATTGGCCGGCAATGCGCGAAATCCCGGCAAGATCGGCGCGCGCGTCGAGGGCACGCCTCAATTCGATCGACCAATTGAGAGCCTGCTGCGTCAGGCGGGCCCTGGACTCCATCTCGGCAATCTGGATTGCCTTGAGGCGCGCGGTTTCTTCCAGCTCCGCTTTGTGACGCTCGATTTCGCCTTTGGTGAGGGCCAGAAGCGACTCGAGATTGGGCTCGCCGGGATATTTCCGCAGCGCGGCGTTTAGAATTTGAACCGCTTCGGACAGCTTGCCGTCATTGGTCAGGACCTTGACCGCGAGGCTCTGATCGTGAACAAACTGCCTTCTCTCGGCAATGTCGCGCTGCTTTTCAGAGATCGCCCGCAGACGCAAAAGGGTCGATTCTTCAGGGAATCGCTGCAGCCCCATCTCCGAGATCGTGCACGCCGAGGAAAAGTCTCCGGCATGAAGGGCCTTTTCGATCTGGTCGGTGATCTCCTGAAGGGAGCGGCGCTTCTTCTCCTGTTCCTGTCCTCTTTGCGCCCATTGCAGCAGTTCGCGGACGTTGGAGTCGGAAGGGTCCAACTCTTCGGCCCGGTGCAGTGCGTCGAGGGCGTCGGTGAACTTTCGTTCGGCGATCCCTTTGCGAGCCTGGTCAACAAATTCCTGGACTCTTCGCCTGCGCGAGCGCTCGGCCAGTTCCTTGTTGACCACCGAAGCCAGGGCGCGCGCCTCGGAATCATTGGGAGCCAATCGCATCGACTCTTCCACGGCTTCCTTGGCTTCATCGAAGTCGCCGGCGAAGAGGGCGGACTCGGCCCGGTTCAGAGCTTCACGAACAGCCTTGGCCCGGGAGATGGCGCTGCGAATGTCCTCGACGAGGCGGATGGAATCCGGATCGGTGGGGTCGAGCCGCAGAGCCTGGTCGGCGCAGGCAAGCGCTTCCTCGTATTGCAATCCGGCCAGCGCCACCTGGGCCTGGGAGCGCATCTGATCCACCTGGGACGAGCGCTGCTGGCGCTGAAGAGCCTTGCGCACTTCGCGCAAGAGACGGTTTGCCCGCTCGTTCTGACGGTCGAGCCGGATGACGTCGAGGAGTTGATCTCTGGCGCGATCAAGATCGCCGCGCTGCATCGCGGCATCGGCGCGGCGCATGCATTCGGAGACCATGGCCTCTTTGAGATCTCTTTGGACGGCGAGCAAATCAAAGCCGAATTCCTCCGCGGTCTGGAACCGCTCATTGACGTTTTTCGCCAAGGCTCGATTCAGCGCGGTCTGCAAGGTGGGAGGAACATCGCGAAGATGGTGGCTCAGGGGAAGCGGATCCTCGCGGAGGATTTTCACGAAGGTAGCAGCCGCGTCGGCGCCCTTGAACGGCAACTCGAATGTCAGGAGCTCGTACAGCAAAACACCGCTGGAAAAGATGTCGCTGCGGGCATCGATGGGAAGGGAGTTGATCTGCTCCGGGGACATGTACGACAAGCTGCCGACCAACTGGCCGGTCTGCAGAATGGAGCTTTCCCGTCCCGCGATCCGGGCCACTCCAAAATCCACAATTTTCACCGTTCCGTCGGCCTAGCAGGATCGCGTTGGCGGGTTTGACGTCGCGATGGATGATGTTGCGGTCGTGAGCATACTGCAATCCGTCGCAGATCTGGATCACGACGTCCAGTTTGTCGACCAGGCTGAAAGCCCTGCGCTCGGAGATCAACTTGGAAATCGGTTCCCCGTCAAGGTACTCCATGACCAGGTATGGATTTCCGTCTTGCTCTCCGCTGTCGAAGACGGTCACGATGTTTTTGTGGTTGAGGCTGCCGGTCGACTTCATTTCCCGGGAGAAGAAGCGGTCAAAGAGTCCGGTCGCCCCGGACATCTCATTCTTCTTCAGCATTTTGATCGCTACCGTACGACCGATGGCCGGGTCGTGGGCGCGGAAGACTATCCCCATCCCGCCCGCCCCGATGACGTCGATCACGGTGTACTTGCCGATCTGTCGAATGGAGGGCTGAACGCCCATGTCGAGCGACCCCCAGGCAGCCAATAGAAACTACACAACTCAACTGCAATCAAAAGTTTGCAGAGTATGAAGGCGAAACAGAGGAAGGTGTAGACGCGATTGAACCCTCGCGCCATTCGTGTGATCAGCTACATTACCACAATTGTTTGGTGGTTAAATAGCCTATTTTCACCATAGTTAACGGTGCTGAGGACACTTTGACGGTAATCAAGTTCGGAGCCCCGATCAGATCAGATCCCGGTTGAAATCTGGTTTTTCCCCTACTTTGTATTGCGGATTCGAACTCCGAAAGGGGACACCGGAGTCCGAGCATCTTGGGTGCGGTCTTGCCCAGGCTCCCAAATCAGATAGTGGAGTTGGCGGTCGGATCGTTTCAATTGAATCCCCCCAGGCCCGGATCTCGAACGTTTTCCAGGTGCTATTTCCTGAAAATTCACTGAAATAGCTTGTCAGGAAATCGTGCGGGGTGTAGTTTACTAACCAGTTAGTTAATTCAATGTCTGCCAAAGCCAATTCGACATCGACGGAGCGTTCCGCGGAGACACGGGGGCGGATTCTGGATGCGGCGCTTCGCGAATTCGCAGCCAATGGCCTGGCGGGGGCGCGGACGGAGACTATCGCGGCGGCTGCCGGGGTGAACAAGGCGCTTCTTTACTACTACTTCGAGAGCAAGGAAAAGCTCTACGTGGCGGCCCTGGAGATGATTGCGGGGCGGGTGCGGGACAGCTCCATGGCGGTTTTTCTCAGGGATGGGAGCCCCGGGGAGAGGGTACTGCGCGCGGCGCTGAACCATTTCGATCGCATCCTGGCGCAGCAGGAGTTCCAGAGCCTGATGCAGCAGGAGATGATCCGGTTCCACAAGGGGGAACCGGGTGCAATCCCGGTCCTGATCAAGAAGGTCTTCGAACCGGTGTTGATCATGTACCAATCAACAGTGCGGGAGGGAATCGCATCGGGAGAACTGATTGACGTTGACTGGATGCAGATTCAACTGGCCTCACTGGGAGCCAATGTCATGTATTTTCTGAGCGCCCCGGTGTGGCGGGTTGTGCTGGGCGAAGAGCCCCTGACCGCGGAAGCACTGGCGGCTCGACGCAAAAGCCTGGTGGAGTTTCTGGGGCAAGCGGTTTTTAGCGACCGGCAGCGCGGGGCGGAACTCGCCGCACGCGTGTTGGCCGATACTCCGATGCCGGAAGCGGCTCTCCAGGGCCGGCAGCCTGGGGGGAAATTAACGTCGCGCGTGTTGGCCGACGCGCCGCGGCCGGAAATCTGGAACGACGAGTCCAAGGAGAGGAACAAGTGAACGCGCGCAATCGAGTTTTTATGATCCTGGGGCTGCTCACGGTGGGGTCGCTGATCTGGTACCTGCTGACGGCGAGGACCTCGGGCGATCTGCACCTGATCGGCACGGTGGATGCCAACGAGGTGGAGGTCAGCTCCAAGATTCCGGGCCGGATCCAGACGCTCACCGTCGAAGAAGGCCAGGCGGTGGAGGCGGGCCAGCTGATCGCGGTGATCGAGAGCCAGGACCTGGCCGCTGCCCACCAGGCGGCGGTAGCCACGGTGTCGAGCCAGCAGGCCAAGCTCAAGGAGACCATTGAGACCGAGCGGCAGACGCGCGGCGAGACTTCGAGCCAGACGGTCAACGCCGAAGCCCAGGTGCGGGCGACCAAGGCGGCTCTTGCCCAGGCCGAGGCAAACCTGGAACACCAGCAGGCCGATACGCAGCGCACGGTGGCGCTGGCCAAGCAGGGAATTATGAGCAAGCAGGCGAGCGATGAGGCGGCCGCGAGTCTGAAGGCCTATGAGGCCGCGGTCGAAACTGCGAAGGAAAATGTGTTGGCGGCGGAGGCCTCGCTGCGCCAGGCGCAGGCGCACGAACTGGAGGCCGAGGCGGCGGCGCACACGGTGGCTTCGACCCGCGACCAGGTCAACAATGCCAAGGCTCTTTCGGACCAGGCGGCGGTGGAGCTTGGCTATTCCAAGGTGTTTGCCCCGGTGACCGGAAAGGTGAATCAGTGGGCGGCGCGGCAGGGCGAAGTGGTGAATGCGGGCACGCCGATTGTGACCATCATGGACCTGACGCAGACATGGGTGTATGCGCCGCTGCCGGAAACGCAGGCCGACGCAGTACAACTCGGCGACAGCCTGCGCGTGGCGATGCCCAGCGGCGCGACGGTGCAGGGCAAGGTGATTGCGAAGTCCGCTGAAGCCGATTTTGCGACGCAGCGCGACATCAATGGCGGGCGCAAGCGCGACATCAAGACGGTGAAGCTGAAGCTGCTGATCGACAACCCCGGCGAGCGCTTTGTGCCCGGGATGACGGCCGATGTGTACATTCCCAAAGCCAAGCTGGTGAAGCAATGATGACCGCGGTCAAGAGCGCGGCCACGAAACCGGCCGGTCCTCCTCCGCCGGCGATCGCGGTGGAGAACATCGTCAAGCGCTATGGCGATTTCGAAGCCGTCAAGGGGGTCAGCTTTTCGGTGGCGGACGGCGAGATCTTCGGCTTGCTGGGGCCGAATGGCGCGGGCAAGAGCACGCTGATCCGCATGATGACCACGCTGATCCCGGTTACGGCGGGGCGCGCGCTGGTGGCGGGACACGACGTGAGCAAGGAACCGAACGCAGTGCGCAACATGATCGGCGTGATTCCGCAGGCGCTGACCAGCGACCAGGACCTGACCGTGGAAGAGAATCTGAGCATTTACGCGAAGCTCTACAGCGTGCCCAGGGCGCAGCGCGAAAAGAATATTGCCGAAGTGCTGGAGGCGGTGGACCTGACGAAATGGCGCGGCGCGCAGACCAAGACGCTGTCGGGAGGCATGCGGCGGCGGCTGGAGATTGCGCGCGGGCTGGTGCACGATCCGCGCATCTTCTTTCTCGATGAACCGACGACGGGTCTCGATCCGGTTTCGCGCATCGCGGTGTGGGAGATGCTCAACAACCTGAAGAAGAATCGTCATCTCACGATGCTCTTGACCACGCACTACATGGAAGAGGCCGACCGGCTCTGCGACCGCATCGCCATTGTCGATCACGGAAAACTGGTGGCGCTGGGCACGCCTGTCGAGTTGAAGCAAAGCGTGCCGGGCTCCAACGTCGTCGAGGTGCAATTCAACCGCGAAGACGATCAATGGAAGGCGCGGCTCGAAGCGCTTCCGGACGTCACCGAGGTGCAGTCGCAGTCCGCGGGCGTGTATCGCGTGCTGACTTCGAACGGCTCCCGGACCACGACCCAACTGGTCGAGATGGCCACGTCGCTGGGCGAGGAACTGACCTCGCTCGCCGTGCAGAACACGACGCTCGATGATGTCTTTGTCCACTACACGGGCCGCCAATTACGCGACGAGCAGGTCAAGTCAGTCTTCATGATGCCGCCGCGGCCGGGAGTACAGCCATGAACCGATTCCTCGCCATTGTCGAACGCGAAATGCGCAAATTCTTTCGCTCCCCCGTGCTCATGATCATGTCGATGATGTTGCCGCTGGTGCAGCTTTTGATCCTGGGCCATGCGTATGGCGGACATATCCAGGGCGCTCGCGTGGCCGTCGTCGACAATGACGGCGGGCCGCAAGCCGTGAAGATTCACGAGGCGTTCGACTCGATTGCGGTCAACATCGCCACCTTCACTACCGTCAGCTACAGCGACGAGAATCGCGCCCGGGAAGACGTCCGGACCGGCAAGGTGGACGCTGCGGTCATCATTCCTCCCCAGTACTCGCGACGCGTCTATGCGCAGGATGCGCCGCGTATCGGGCTGGTGGTGGACAACTCCGACCAGATCGTGAGCGGAAGCATCGAGAGCGAGATGCAGTCGCTGGTCGACGCGCTCAACCAGCCGGTCATCTCCAAGCGCGTCGTCAACAACGTCGCCCTCAATATCGTCGAGCTGTATCCCTACGTTGAGTACATGAAGTACCTGTTATCAGGCTCGATTGCGCTGGCCATGTACATCTCGGTGATGATTGGCGGCGGCATGCTCTACATCGACGACAAGGCGCGCGGCGTGCATGAGGGCTACCTGGTTACGCCCATCAGCAAGCTGGAACTTGTCATGGGCCTCAACGTCGCCGGCGCCATCAAAGCGGTGCTCTCCGGCATTTCGCTTACCGTGATCGGTTCGCTGATGGCGGGCCTCGGTGTCATCTTCCATCCCGATGCGCTTCTGAATCTTTTTCTGCTGATCCTCGGAACCTCGCTGGCCTTCAACGGCATGATGTTCCTGATGATGGTGCGCGTCGACGATCCGCTGGTTCCGCGCGCCATGTTCGGAGTGCTGAACACGCTGTTGTTTTTTCCCTCGGGCGCTATTTCGCCGATTGCTGCTTTTCCCAAGTGGCTGCGCGCGATTGCGATCGTCGATCCCTTCACGTATGCGATTCACGGCTTCAAATCGATTCTGTTGAAGGATGGAGGATTTGTTTCGATCCAGATGGATCTGCTGTTCCTGTTTGTATTCGGGATCGGGACGTTGCTGATTGCGACGCCGTTGTTCAAGCGGACGCTGTGAGAGACAGGGACCAGGGACTAGGGACCAGGGACTAGGGACCAGGGACTAGGGACCAGGGACTAGGGACTTGGGACTAGGACAGGGACTAGACTTCGCTCACGATGACAGCGGCAGGTCAGGGGATTTCCGGCGGGCACGGCTCGATTGTCCGGAATGCAAAGAGGCGGTCCATTCCTTGTGGGAGGATGGACCGCCTTGCTGCGTTGAACCTGCGAATCCACTGCAAAGACACCAACCGCGACGAAGTGCGCTAACTCTCTTCGCCTACGTGGACCGCGACCATGGTGAGGTCGTCGTTCAACTCTTCGCCGGGGCCGAGGCCGGACCAGCGTGCGAGTTCGAGGAGAAGGTGATCCGCGAATTGATCCGCGCTCTCGGATTGCACTTCAGCGAGAAGTTGTTGGAACCGCCCATCGCCGAAGGCGACCTGGGCAGCGTTTTCGGTTTCCGGAATGCCGTCGGTGTAGAGCAGGATCCGATCGCCGGGCTGCAAGTGGCAGTTCGACGGACGCATAGGTGGCGAATTCGAATTTCCCCAGAAAGAGACCGTTTTCACACACTTCCTGTACGCAGGTGGCGGATTTGCGGCACAGAAGGAGGGGTGGATGGCCGGCGCCGGCGTAGGTGAGAGTGCGCTTTTCCAAGTCGATAAACACATAAGCGGCGGTCACGTAGTGGTGCTGAAACTTGCCGCACAACGCCAGGTTCAGTCCGAGAAGCACCTGCTCGGGATGGGCGGCGTTCGCGGCCTGTGCAGCGAATGCGATCTTCAACATCGAAGCGATGAGGGCGGCGGGCATTCCATGCCCCGATACATCGGCGACCAGGATGCCGATGTGCTTCTCGTCTACGACGAGGAAGTCGTAGAAGTCTCCGGCGACCGAAGTCATGGGGATGTAGCGCGCCGCGATGTCCAGGCCGCGTACCTTGGGAAGTTCGTGGGGCAGGATCGATAGCTGGATCTGCCGCGCGGTCTCCAGTTCTTTTTGAATAGTCAACAATTGAAGGGCGAGCTGCTCGCGAATGCCGCGAAGAACGAGATGGGTTTGCACCCGGGCCTTGACGACGGCGGGCGAAAACGGCTTGTGAATGTAATCGACCGCGCCCACTTCGAACCCGCGGGTCTCATCGGCGGTCTCCGTCTGGCCGGTGAGGAAAATGACGGGAATATCTTTGGTTCCGGGATCATCTTTCAGGCGCGTGCAGACTTCGTAGCCGTCCATGCCGGGCATCATGATGTCGAGCAGGATCAGGTCGGGCGGGGGAGCGACGGCCACCAACTCCAATGCTTTTGCGCCGTTGGTGGCGATGCGGATTTTGTAGGTGTCCTTCAAGATCGAATTGACGACTTGAATGTTCGCGGGCGCGTCGTCGACGACGAGTACGGTTTTCTTTTGATCGGCCGGGTTCATTGTGGCACCTTCCCGTTTTGTTCGCACAGGTGCGCGATTTCATCGAGCTTGGCGAGAGCCTGCTCGAATTCAAAGTTGTTGATGGATTCATTCAGAGCATCGAGATGAGATTTTTCGACAGCAGCGGCAACCGAATCGCGCAGTTGCTGAAAAGCTTCCTGCGCATCGCCGTCGCTGGCCTCGAGCAAGGTTCGGAGCTGGCCGACGGCCGAGGCCGCCCTTCGCAGCGTCAAAAGCCGCGGGGGGCGACTCCGGTTCGGGAGCTGAGTCCTGCAGAGCCTCGCTGATGGCCTTCACGTGCAGTCGCAGTGCGATGGCGAACTGATCGAGCAGCGCGGAAGAAGAAGCGTCCGATTCGCGAATGGCCTTCTCCAGTTTCTGGGCCGCGGACTGGACGTTTGTGATTCCAAGATTGCCCGCGACGCCCTTGACGGTGTGGGCCGTGCGCTCAGCAGTCTCGCGGTCGTTGGCGTCAAGCGCGGCTGCGATCTCAGTGGCCGCGCCGGCTTGCTTGGCGGCGAACTGCGAGAGCAGATCACGATAGAGGCGCCGGTTGCCGGCCACGCGATTGAGGCCGTCGGCGATGTTGACGCCGGCGATGGGTGGAAGAGCTATCTCCTTCACGGGGGCGGCGGCTACGGCCTGGGTTTCGGGTGCGGGATTGGCCCGCGGCTTCGCCCATCGCAGGATGGTGGAAAACATGTGATCCGGATCGATCGGCTTGGCGATGTGGTCGTTCATGCCCGCGTCGATGCAGCGCTGGCGCTCTTCCACCAGGGCATGGGCGGTCATGGCAATGATCGGAAGCTTTTCGAGATACAGATGGGTCCGCAGCAGTTTGGTTGCGGAAATGCCATCCATCACCGGCATCTGAATGTCCATCAGGACAACATCGAAAGGCGGCGGATGGCTGTTCTCCGTCAGGAATCTTGACCGCCTCGCCGCCGTGATTGGCGACGGTAACGATGGCGCCCGGCACTCTGCAGGAGCTCGGTGGCAATCTGCTGGTTCATCTCGTTGTCTTCAACCAGCAGGACGCGGATTCCGGTGGCGAGCAGTTCGCCGGCTTTGTCCTTCTTCTGTGCGCGGGGCCTCATCATCGGGCACCGGCACGCCAAAAAGGTCGACCAGCATGTCGTACAGGAGAGAGGCGTTCACCGGCTTGAGCAAATAGCCCTCAAGGCCGATCTTGTCCGCCTGGTCGCGTATGTCCTCGCGCCCGAACGCGGTTACCATAACGATCTTCGGAGCATTCTTCAGACGATCGCCGCGCTTGATGATCCGGCTGGCCTCGAGACCGTCCATGGCGTGCATGTACCAGTCCATGAACACCAGTCGGTAGGGATCGTGGGAGTCGGCGGCGGCGATTTCCCGCACCGCGTCCTCGCCGGAAGCGACCGATTCGACGCGGAGCGCAAAGGCTCCAAGCATCTCGGTCAGAATCGCGCGGGCCTGCGCATTGTCGTCGACAACCAGCGTCCGGATGCCGGCGAGGTCGGGGACGAAGCGCTTCTGCTTCTTGCCGGTTCCGATGCCGAACCAGGCGGTGAATTGGAACTTGCTGCCCACGCCGGGTTCACTCGTGGCCCAGATGGTGCCCTCCATCATCTCCACGAGGCGTTTGGAGATGGAGAGCCCCAGCCCGGTGCCGCCGTATTTGCGCGTGGTGGATGTATCCGCCTGCGAAAAGGCCTGAAAGAGGCGCGAGCTCTGTTCCGGCGTCATGCCGATTCCCGTGTCGCTGACGATGAACTTGAGCTTGATGCGATCGGCGAGTTGCTCTTCGATCGCGACCGTCAACATCACCTCGCCGTGGTCGGTGAACTTGACTGCGTTGTTGACCAGGTTGATGAGGATTTGACCGAGGCGGAGGGGATCGCCGATCAGGGCAGGGGGAATCTCAGGCGGCGCGGAAATGAGGAACTCGAGATTCTTGTCCTGGGCCTTGTGGCTGACGACGATGGAAAGATTGTCGAGCGCATCTTCAAACTGGAATTCAGTTTTCTCGATATCCAGCTTGCCGGCTTCGATCTTGGAGAAGTCGAGGATGTCGTTGATGATGCCCAGCAGCGACTGGGCGGCGGACTTGACCTTGTTGAGGTAGTCGGACTGCTTCGGCAGTGAGCTCGGTCTTCAGGGCCAGGTGGGTCATGCCGATGATGGCGTTCATCGGGGTGCGGATCTCGTGGCTCATGTTGGCCAGGAAGTCGGACTTGGCCTTGGTAGCGGCCTCGGCAGCGTCCTTTGCCGCCGTGAGCTCGGCTTCGGCGCGAAGGCGGTCGGAGATGTCACGGAACGCAACCACTGTCCCGATGGCCGTTTGGTCTTTGAGAATGGCGGTGGTGGAGTATTCGGCGGGAAAGCAGGTACCGTCCTTTCTCCACAGGACTTCGTCGGACACGACGCGAGGCTGGCCGTCGCGGGCGGTCTTGAACATGCTGCATTCTTCGCGTGGAAGCGGCGTGCCATCGGCGCGGGCGTAGTGGATGCGCGCGTGGATGGGGGTCCCGATGAGTTCCTCCGGAGCGAAGCCGAGCGTCCGGGCTCCGGCATTGTTCAGGAATGTCGCGCGCCCGTCGGTGTCAAGGCCGAGGATGCCTTCATCCACGGAGCCAAGAATCAAACGAGAGCGCTCCTCCACGGCGGCCAGGGTTTCTGCCTGCAGCCGGGTCTGCTCCAGGAGCGCCCTGGTGGTGAGATTGGCGGACAGGATCTCGGCATTGGCGGCGGCTGCGGGCAGCAGTGCATCGAGAAGAGCCTGTTGGCGCGGGGACACGGGCGAGATCAGGGCGAGCTCGAGGACGCCCACCAGAGTGCTCTGGTGAAGCACGGGGATGATGAGAAGCTGGCCGGCCGAGACGGCGCCGAGCCCGCTGGAGATGGAAAGGGGCTGGCCTTCGGGCGGGGAGAGTGCGAGGGTGCGACGCTCCGCTGCCGCCTGGCCAACCAATCCCTGGCCGAGGGCGAATTCCCGCGGTTCAGTAGAAGCGTCGGCGGCGAAGGCACCCACGCGCGTGAGGTGCACGCGACTCTCGTCGGCCCGATAGAACGCGCCATAGAGCAACTGCAGGTTCTGAGAGATGCGCGACAGCAGGATGGCGGTGAAGGCGCCGAACTCCTCGGCGGACTGCATTTGCTGCGCGGTGGCGGCGACTTCGGCTTTGACCCACGACTGGGTTTCGCGCTCCCGGGCGGTGACCTGCAAGGTGTGCAGGGCACGGCTCATCTCGCCGATTTCATTGGGGCGGGCAAGGTTCTCGAGGGGGTGGTCCAGTTGCCCTTGCGCCACCTCGAGAATCCGGTTGCGAAACGACGCGACGACCTTGACGACTTCGACCTGCACGATGAAGACGGCGATCCCGAAGGATGCAAGCAGGCCCAGGAGGATCGCAATCCATGTCACCCGAATGGCGCGGTGCGTCCGGTCGGTGAGTTCGGTCGATCGCTGATCGACTCGCTGTTCCAAGGTTGTTTCGAGGTCGGCGAGGGCCTGCCTGGATTTTTGCCATTCAGGGTCGATTACCTCGCGCATGATCCGCATGGCCTTGGCGTTATCCTGGGCCTGGGTCGCGGCGCGGACGGGGCGCGAGTCGGAAACCATCTTGTTAAACATGCGCGGTGACAGACGTCGATGGCGGGCGCCTGGTCCGGACTTCTTCGCTTCGCTTCCTCGGCCGCCACAAGGAAGTCAGCCGCCGTAAGATCGAGGTCGGCATCGATCTCGCGCATTCGGTCGATGTCGGTTTCAGCGATCTCCTTGTAGAGATCCTGATTGAACTTGTTGTTGTGCGCTCGAGCGAGGGTCAGCTTCTGGTAGGACTTGGTTTCGTTCTCAAGGAGGTTGCTGTAGGAAGTGTCGATGCTTTTGATCTGGATGGATGCGTACAGGGCGGCAACGATGACCATGATCGTCAGCGGAAGCAGGGCGAGCAGGATTTTGGTGCGGATTTTGAAATTAGCCAGGACACCCATGGCGAAGGTCCCTTTCAAGCCAAGGAGCGGGGTCTCATCAAATATAAGGGGACACCGATCCACAATGAACTCTATTCGCGATCGGGGGGAGCGGGACTGGTATAAGTTGCAGTCGGCACGCTCGAACCGATCAGATCGACTGGACAGGCAGCAGGGTGAGGTCGTCGACGAGGCCCGGTTCCTTCTGCACGAAAGGCTCGCCGTACCTGACTCCGGCGAGAAGGCCGTAATGACGGGCTTCAGCGAAGGTGCGCTCGCGGATCTCCTCTTCAGGGACGAATAAAGCGCTGCCCGCAGCCTGATTGGCGTACTGGGATTTGTAGGCCATCAGGGCCGAGTGGCGCTGCTCGATGAAGGGCGTGATGTCGACGATGAAGCTGGGCCGCACGTCGGCGTAGAGGCTGGCATAGACAATTTTGAACGGGCGGTGCGGCTGGAGCCCCGTGTCGATCTTTGCCAGGCCGGAAAGGAAGCAGGCCTCGTAACCGAGCGAGGCGACGATGGCATGGTCGGGATGGCGCGCCTGCCAGTAGGGAAGGATCACCACGCGGGGACGCACCTGGCGCAAGACGCGCACGATCTTGATGCGGTTTTCGAAGGTGTTTTCGATGGCGCCGTCGGGCAGGTCGAGGGCCTCGCGCCAGCCCACGCCCAGCAGGCGGGCGGCTTCGGCGGCCTCGCGGGCGCGGTCGTCCGCGGTGCCGCGGGTGCCGGCTTCGCCCCGGGTCAGATCGAGGATCGCGGTGCGCAGGCCGCGTGCCGCCATCCGCAACAGCGTTCCGCCGCAGGTCTGCTCCACGTCATCGCGGTGGGCGGCGATGGCGAGAACGTCGGCGAGGGGCTGATCGGTCTGGTCTGGAGACGGTCATAGCGAATGGTTGTCATGGATCGGACGGGGTGAGATTCGTGGTTTCCCACCCTTGCGACAAGAGGCAAAAACGTCGCCAGGATGGGGCACCCGGGTTTCTCGCCCGCGCGAGGATTCCGAACCGCAGGTCCTTCGACAGCGTTAAGCGACAGCGGTCAGTAGACGGTGTTGTTGGCGTCGGTGGTGCCGTCCATATAGGCAACGTCGTAGGCGGTGCCGGTTACGGTCACGTACTGGTTATTCGAGCGCCGTGCCGTCCGTGGTGCGGTAGATGTAGACCTGCCCGCCCTGCGCGACGTAGACCTTGTGCAGCCCTTCGACGTCGGCGATCCCGGTGAGGTCGCCCTGGTAGGGCTCAAGAAGCGTAACCGTGCCGGTCGACGTGTTGAACATGGTCAGGCAGCCATAGGGCAGACCTTTGGCGTAGCGCTCGCCGTTGGTGCACTTGGTCATACCGATCCACAGGGTATTGTCGTCGGCCAGGATCATGCGGCTGGGAGCGCCGGGCGCGCCATCACTGATCGAGACCGGGCTTCCCGGCGGTATTGGAGGCCAGATTAACCACGGTCAGCATTGCCGGTGAAAAGGCCATCGGGCTGTAATGCCTGGCCGACGACGTACATGGTCGTCGTGGTGACCAATGCGTTGCTGGCGCCGCCGGGAATGGGGATGGTGGAGACACTGTGCCGGTGGCGGGGAGCTTGCCCGATCCCTGGCCTACCTGGAAAATCATGGGGTTGACCGGAAGCAGGGAAACGGAGGCGGTCGTTCCGCCGCATTCGGGTCCGCAGTTGAGCACATAAGCGGTCCCGCCATCGGCGGAGAAGACGGCTTTGATGGGCCGGTCGAAGGCGAGGGGAGCGCCGAACGGGATGCCGTTTGGTCCGCGCTGTCAGGGCTTTGGGCCTGGAAAAGACACCAGCCGGGGGCGTTCAGAGGCTCGCAATCGACAGCAGCCTTGGGCCAGGTGCCCGGGCCGCCCGAATAGTTGATGGTCTGGTTGGCGCTGAGCTTGACGCGCGTAGTAGAGGTAGTTGGAGTTCTGCACGAAGGCCATCGCCACTGTGCCGCCGGGATTGACACTGACGCGGTAAACGCCGGGAAGGCTCAGCGAATAAGTAGCGCCCGTCGCCTTGTCAACCACGGTAACGACGTGGGACGTCTGGCTGGCGGCGAAGACATAGGCCTGGCTGCGCGTGGTGAAGACGCTGGCCGACGCGCCGTTCAGGCCGGATTGCGCACCGGCGGTGGTCTCCTTGGAGTAATTGACGTAGGTGAGGCTGCCGTCGCCGGAGCCGTAAACGGCGCCCAACTGTTCCTCGGGCATGTTCTGGATGGAGACGGGCAGAGACGCCGGAGAAGCCGCTCACGGAGAAGCTGGGAGTCTTGCCGTTGTAGCTGGAGCGGATATCGTAATAGGCGTCCACGATCTGGAGCGCTCCCTTGGTGAAGGCGCTCGGGTTTTGCACCGCGATCATGACGCGGTTGATCAGCGTGCTGGGCGGCAGCGGGCGGCCTGCAAAATAGGTGGTCTCTCCACAGCCTGCCAGGATCGCAGCGATAACCAGGGCTGCTGCGGCGCTCAACCAAAGACTACTCTTCTTCAAAATCCCTTACCTCTACGGAAAGCAAAACGTCCGCGATTGGGGTCGCGGCGGCCGCGGTGAAAAAATCAAGATGGCGGTTGCCGACTCCTGCAACGATCGGGCAGAAAACCCGCCCGAACGTTCGAATACGGACGGAAATCGACGGCGGGGGACGACGGTGCAACCCCGGTTCCAGCAATGCTTTTGACTCCCGAAGTATAACAAAGCAACCCGCGCATCCGAATGGGGCGGGTACGAGGCCGACCCAGTGGCGGCGCGGCGCTCGCGCCAGGAGCCAATGCGGTAGGATGGCTACAGAATGCCATCATTCGCCGACATCTTCGGCAGCCGGCCCGTGCTTGCCGACGGCGCCATGGGCACGGTCCTCTACGCCCGCGGCGTGTTCATCAACCGCTGCTATGACGAACTGAATCTTTCCGATCCGGGGTCTGATTCTCGCTGTGCACGAAGAGTACCTGCAGGCGGGCGCGGAAATCCTGGAGACGAATACCTTCGGGGCCAACCGCTTCCGGCTGGCGCGGCACGGGTTGGCGGGCAAAGGTGGCGGAGATCAACGCCGCGGGCGTGAGGCTGGCTCGCGAGGCGGTGGTCCACGTGAAGGAAAAGCAGGCCGGCGAAGCCTGGGTGGCGGGCGCGGTCGGCCCCCTGGGCGTGCGGCTGGAGCCGCTGGGCAAGACGGGGCTGGACGAGGCGCGGGCGGCGTTTGTGGAGCAGATTCGCGCTCTTGCGGCGGCGGGCGTGGACATGCTGATCGTGGAAACCATGCCCGCGCTGAATGAAGCCCGCGAAGCCCTGCTGGCGGCGGAAGAGGCGGCGCCCGGTCTGCCGGTCCTGGTCATGGTCACGGTGGACGATGAGGGCAATTGCCTCGACGGGTCTTCGCCGGAACAGGCCGCGGCGCTGCTGACGGAGTGGGGAGCGCATGCGCGTGGGCGTGAATTGCTCGACCGGGCCGTCGACCGTGCTGACCGCTATGGAAGCGATGCGCGCGGCGACCACGCTGCCTATCGCGGCCATGCCGAACGCTGGTATGCCGCGGGCGGTGGAGGGGCGCAACATCTATCTCTGCTCGCCGGAGTATATGGCCAGCTTTGCGCGCAAGGCGATCGCGGCGGGAGCGCAGATCGTGGGCGGCTGCTGCGGCACGACGCCCAACCACATCCGGGCCATGCGCTCGGCGATGCGGGCGATCGATGCGCAGGGGCGCAAGGCGGAAGGCGGAGCGCACGCCGCGTTAACGACCGAGACTCCGCCGGCGCCGCTCGGCCAGCGGTCGCGCATTGGAGCGCTGGTGGCGCAGGGCACGTTTATCTCCCTGGTGGAGATCGTGCCGCCGCGGGGCATCAACTGCGTGCAGGAGATCGAAGGCAGCGCAAGCTGCTGGCGCAGCTGGGGGTGCACGCGATCAATGTGCCCGACTCGCCGCGCGCCTCGGCGCGGATGAGCGCGCAGAGCCTGTGCATCCAGATCCAGCAGCAAACCGGGATCGAAACGATTCTGCATTACACCTGCCGCGACCGGAACATTCTCAGCATCCAGTCGGACCTGCTGGGCGCGTCATCAATCGGGCTGCACAACATTCTGTGCCTCACCGGCGATCCGCCCAAGCTGGGCAACTATCCCGATGCGACGGCGGTGTTCGATGTCGACGCGATCGGGCTGGTCAACATTGTGCAGCGGCTGAATCATGGGCTGGACATCGGCAACAACTCCATCGGCGCGAGCACGAATTTCACCATCGGCGTAGCCGCCAACCCGGGCGTTCCCGATATCGAGCATGAACTGCGGCGCTTCCAGTACAAGGTCGAGGCGGGCGCCGAGTACGTCATTACGCAGCCGGTATTCGATCTGCGCCTGCTGGAGGACTTTCTCAAGCGGATTCGAGGCATGCGCATTCCGGTGATCGCGGGGATCTGGCCGCTGACCAGCCTGCGCAATGCGGAGTTCATGAAGAACGATCTGCGCGTCTCGATGCCGGAAGAGATCATGCTGCGCATGGCCCAGGCCGACACGCCCGATGCGGCCCGGCGGGAGGGAATCAAGATCGCGCAGGAGATGCTGGAGGCGGTGCGGCCGATGGTGGAAGGGGTGCAGGTGAGTGCGCCGTTCGGCCGCTACACGACCGCGGCCGAGGTGATCGCCAGCGTGTTGCCGCTGCCGGCATCGGAGCCTGCGGCGATCGAAGGATAAGCGGCACAGAGTTCATTGGAGGGGGCCGTTTTCGAACGAGAGGCTCCAGTCCGGGCGGAGTTGTTTTTTCACCGATCGCCTGTCCCCTTCCGCTCGCGGATTCCGCTTACATGTGCAGGACCGTTCATGCGCTGAACACAAGTATCGAGTTCTGCCCGTGATATTATCCGTGTGCCTAATCAGGGTTATTCTGCTCGCAGCCGATCCTTCCTTAATCTCTGATTCCCAGTTCCTGTGAGCCATCGCGCGAAACGGCCATCGAATGAACCACCCATTCGTGTTCCAGGAGCCGGTACTATGATCAGCCTTGCCCGGTTTGCTTCCCCGACAGCCATCAATTTCGTGAGATACAGTCGGTTGCTGCAGAAGGCATTCATGCTTGCCATGGTGCTCGGCCTTGAAGCCTTCGCCTACGGCCACTGGCAAATCGCCGCCGCACAGACCAAGCCCGCGACGACCACCACACTTGCGGTGACCTCCGGAACGAGTTCGAGCCCGGTGACGACGGTCAGTTCTGGCAGCGTGGTCACGCTGACTGCGACGGTGACGTCGGGTTCAACGCCGTTGACAGTCGGCCAGGTGAGCTTCTGCGACGCCACCGCGAAGGCTTGCACCGATATCCATCTCAAGGGACTGGCTCAACTCACGAGCCCCGGGACTGCGGTAATGAAGTTCCGTCCGGGACCGGGTAGCCATCAATACAAGGCTGTTTTTGGGGGCACAACGAAATACGCAGGCAGCACCTCGGCCAACGCGGCATTGAGCGTCACCGGCCCGACTCCCACGACGACACTTCTATCGCAAACGGGGACCACGGGGCGCTATAGCCTGACGGCAACTGTTTATGGGAATGGGAGAGCGGCGCCGACCGGAGATGCATCCTTCCTGAATACGAGCAATGCGAATGCGGTCCTGGGTTCTGCAACACTCGGAAACGCCGTGGCCGGCTTCAATTTGCTGATGCCCTTTAGCTACGGCGAACTCGGGTTCGGCCCCGTGGCCGTAGGTGATTTCAATGGGGATGGCATCCTCGACGTCGTTGTTTCCGCCTTCGCGGCCCCCAGTTGGTCCGTTTTTATTCTCCTTGGCAAGGAAGACGGAAGCTTTATCGCTTCGCCCGTGACAGTTAGTTCAACGAGTCTTGGTGACGTTGCCGCCGGGGATTTCAACGGCGACGGCAAACTCGATCTGGCGGTCGCGAATGACGTCACCAACACAGTGCTCCTCCTGCTCGGCAATGGGGACGGGACATTTACAGCGTCGGCTTCCAGCCCTGCCACGGGAACGAATCCCGCCTTTATTACCGTGGCTGATTTCAACAGGGATGGAATCCCCGACCTCGTTGTAGCCAATCAGCAAAGCAACCAGATCACGGTCCTCCTCGGAAACGGGGATGGGACATTTACACCGACAGCCGCGAGTGTACCGACGGGCCCGGCACCTTACTCCCTTACTGCCGCAGACTTCAACGGAGACGGGATCCCTGACCTGGCAGTCCTGAACAATCCGAATCCTAATGCAACGGGCACCCTGACGGTGTTCCTGGGCAACGGCGATGGCACCTTTGCGCTGGTCACCAAAGGGCCGGGAACCGGGATGCAGGCTGATTACATTGCCACAGGCGATTTCAACGGGGATGGCATTGCCGACCTGGCGATCGCAGTTGCACCAACCGTGGGATCATCGACTGGCACCGTATCCGTCCTCACCGGAAATGGCGATGGCACATTCAATGTGGGAAGCCCGACGAGCCTTCCAATGCTTTACGGCCAGAATAGTACATTTTTGCAAAAGGGGGATTTCAACGGGGATGGGAAGGCGGACCTCGTGATGCAAACCATTGGTGGTCCTACGAATCCATTTTACGGTTTGACGGTGCTGTTGGGAGACGGAGCAGGCGGACTATCTCCCCAGCCTCCAGTCGTAATTACCGAGTATGCCAACCCCCCCATACTCAGCGCGATCACCGGCGATTGGAATGGCGACGGTGTGGACGACATCATCGCCCTGACCGCCGTGGGCCATGGCTACGTGATTGCGCTCTTGTCGGAAAACAAGAGCGCGACCGCCACCGTTAATGGAATCGCCCTGCCGCCAGCGACGGGCACAGCCCAGGTGGTGGCCAGTTACGCGGGCGATACCAAATACCAGGCAAGTATCTCGGCTGCAACCATACTGACGGCCGCGCAGGGAAGTCCCCAGGTGAAAGTCACCGCGTCATCGAATCCTGCGTCATACGGAACCTCCGAAACTCTGGCCGCTTCCGTTACAGGCAGCGGATTGACACCGACGGGTTCGGTGACCTTCTACGACGGGGCGGGCCAGTTGGGAACCCAGTCTCTCACCAATGGCGCTGCCACGTTTGCCACGGCTTCGTTTGCTGTTGGTTCCCATTCCATCACGGTGTCCTATGGAGGCGATAGCAACTATACGGGAAGTACTTCGCCGCCCGTGGGTCTCGTGGTCCAGAAGGGCCCACCCGCGATTGGCATCACTCCGGCTTCTTCCAGCATTCTGAACACTCAAGCCCTGAGTGTGGCTATCGCTGTCAGTGGTGCGGCGGGGAGCCAGACCCCCCAAGGCACAGTGGTCCTGAGCGGCGGTGGGTATACCTCGGCGGTGACGACTCTGAGCAGTACAGGAACTGCGACCATCAGTGTGCCAGCCGGATCCCTGGCTGTGGGAAATGACACGCTCACTGTGACGTATACGCCCAGTTCGGCGAGCGTCGGATCTTACACATCGGCCACGCAAATGGCCACCGTCACGGTCGTCAAGATGGGGTCGGGCGCCGCCACCGTGACCGTCAGTCCGTCAGCCTCAGATATTACTGACCAGCAAAAAATCAATGTGATTGTGACGGTGGCCGGAGGGCAAGGGATGGCGGCGCCTACGGGTTCAATGCAACTCGCGGGCGGTGCCTATAGCGCCCAGATGGCGCTTTCCAGTGGGGCAGCTACTTTTGCGATTCCTGCCGGTACGTTAAGCGCTGGAGCAGATACCCTCACAGCGGCTTACTCAGGCGATGCAACCTATGCGGGATCAAGCGGGACGGCTACGGTCACAGTGTCGCCGGTGGTGATGGGGGCGACGGCTCCCTCTCCCGTTGCTTCTGGAGCCAGCGCGACCGCCACGGTGACGCTGAGCGCAGGCGGTTCCTACTCCGGAACGCTGAATCTAAGTTGCACTCTCACGACGTCTCCTGCTAACGCACAGAGCCCGCCGACCTGTGCTTTGAATCCGCCGACGGCGACCATCGCTGCAGCCGGGAATGTCAGCACCACACTGACCGTCAAAACGACCGCAGCGACATCCACCATGCTGATGCAGTCCACTGACCGCCTGTGGGGCAGGGGAACCGAGGCCGCCGCCTTTGCCGCTCTGCTTATGATCGGCCTTCGCGCGCGTCGCCGCCGCTGGCTTTCGATTCTGGCTCTGCTCGTTACGGCGATTTGTATCGTGTCTGGCGGATGCGGGGGATCTCATTCCTCTCCGCCGCCGTCCACGCCTGGCACAACCGCCGGCAGCTATGTATTCACCGTGAAAGCCGTCGATTCAAAGGACGCCACCATTGCCACTTCAGCCAACGTTAGCGTGACAGTGCAGTAGAATCTCGCCGTTTATCCGAGCATCTGCGGGCGGTGCGAGGAATGCGATGTTCGGACCCTTGCGGCCCGGCGAGGAGGGGCCGGAGTGGAGCGCGATCCGTGCACCGCCTGCCGCAAACTCCCGGAAGCTTTTTCATCGGTGACTTGCCTGAGGGCAAGCGCTTTTCCATAGAATTCGCTCATGGCTTCCATCTGACTGGTAAAAGGACACGGGCGCCATTTTCGTTGAGGGCGCCTCATTCGACACAGACTCAAAGGCACGCTCAGCTTAATCGAAACAGGTACGGCGCGCCGATTTGCCTGGGCATTTCGGAATACTTCCTCAGCAGCCATACAATGGGGTAAGCATCGCACCGAGACAACGCCTCTATGCCCACATTTGAAGAGTCGCTCAAGAAGCTTGAAGTGATCGTCGAACAATTGGAAAAGGGCGATCTTGCCCTGGAAGACTCGCTCAAGCTGTTCGAGGAGGGCGTGGGGTTGTCAGCGGCCTGCAAAAAGGAACTGGACGAAGCTGAGGGCAAGGTGCAGATCTTGATCAAGCAGCGCGACGGCTCGCTGAAAGCGGAGCCGTTTCTGAATGAGAAGCCATCGTAAGCTTTAATTCCCCAATCATCGTGAAGACGGCATTGGGCTGGCCGCAAGTTAGCTTGAATCCAATCCTCACGGGAGGGTTCCGCCAGTCAGCCGGATGCTGTACTTATTCATACTTCTGATTGCGTGGTTGTTTCGCATGGCAGGAAAACAGTAAACACGGTTCCTGAACCATGCGCGGCCTGACGGGATTTCACTTTGAGTGATCCCCGGTGCCGATCGATGATTTCCCGGCTGATCCATAGCCCCAAGCCCGTGCCCTTGTTGCCCTTTGTGGTAAAGAAAGGCTCAAAGACGTGCGAGATCGTATCACGCGGACATTCCCGAACCCGTGTCCGCGATTGTCAGCGTAACCCCGCTTCGCCCTGTCCGCCAATCTGTGCTGTCCCGGCTGCGAATCAAAAGGCGCCGTTCTGTTCCGGACAATGCATCGATAGCGTTGGCGATCAGGTTGCTCAATACCTGGCGTATCTCACCGTCAAGACATGTCACAGGCCGCCGAGCGCGATCACGCCGCTCGACCTTCACGCGGGCGTTCGAGATTCTGCTTTGGTAGAGCGGGAGGGTGGCATCGATGAGGCCGGCAGCCGTGACGGGCGTCGGATTCGTCGATTGCCTGTGAAATCGCAATGTCTGGTTGGCAATCGCCGAGACCCGGCGCAATTCAATCTCCGCAGTCGCCAGGTACTGCCTGGTCTCCGGATTAACAGCAGCGCTCTGCGCCAGATAAATGAGATTCGTGACCGCTTCGAGGGGATTGTTGATTTCGTGAGCGATCGAGCTGGCAAGGCGGCCGACGGCATTCAGCTTTTCCGACTGAAGAAGGATTTGTTCAGACCTCCTGGCATCTGTCACGTCGACGCCGAGTACGATAATGCCGGAAACGGATCCATCCGGCTCCCGTTTGGGCTGATAGACGAAATCCAGATATCGCAGTTCGAGGGGATGATCAGGAAGACGGGCCAGTTGGATGGGAATGCCACGGCCGACATAGGGCTCACCGGTGCGATACACACCGTCCAGCAATTTGAGAAAACCCTGTCCTTCGGCCTCCGGCACCGCTTCACGCAGCGATTTGCCAAGAACGCTTCGATGGCCGATCAGTTGCATATAAGGACCGTTCGCCATCTCAAAGACGTATTCAGGCCCACTCATCACCGCGAAAAATGCCGGTGCCTGCTCGAAGAGATCTGCAAGCCGTTCCATCTCACGCTGCTGCAGATGCTTCGCCAATATGGTATCGGTGGTCTCCGTGCAGACCACCAGGGTGCCGCCGATTTCCCCGGCCGAGGTATAGACCGGGCTGTAGCCGTAGGTCCAATAGACGTCTTCCAGCCTGCCATTTCGATAGATCGGCACGAGCTGATTCTCATGCCAGCTTGCCTCGCCGCGCGTCATGACGGCTTCGATCTGCGGGAAGATGATCGGCCAGATTTCAGGCCAGCAATCCTCACCCTTTTGCCCCAGGGCCATCGGATGCTTTCCCACACCGAGGCTGGGCCGGTAAGCGTCGTTATAAAACTGAACAAGGTCTTCGCCCCACCAGAGGAACATCGGGTGGCGCGAGTTCAACAGGGTATTTACAGTATTCAGCAATACCTCTGGCCATCGATCGATCGGGCCTATCGAGGTCTGGCTCCAATCGAACGCACGGGTCAGATCGGCCATCTCGCCGATCCCGAAAAGCTTCATCGTTCCTTCGCTCACGGCCGGGGAAAACAAGACATCGTTCTTTTGTTCAGGGGCCGCCGTCACATAGGTTCCTCTGGCACGTCTGGAGGTATCCCTGTGATTCTATGACAATCGAGGCAGGCATCCCAAGCGGGGGATTTCGGTCGTCCATTATCGCCGGGCTTTGAAAAGCGCGGGGGACATGCGGGCCACGGTATTTGGCGGGGTTTTGGGGTCGGTTTGCTCGAGGAGACGCATGCCGCCGGCCAGGTCGAGGCCCGCGGGGACGGAAGAGAAACCGCCGCGCAGTTCGCTGGTATTGCGGTCAATGGTGCTGAACAGCATGGCGCGGCCGCTGATGTGGATCTCGAGTTGCTCGGTCTTCCATTCGGTTGCGCTCACCTGGACGCGCTGCATCTGAAACCAGCCGCCCTTCTCGATATGGCCGAGCAGGCCGAAGCCGAAGTCAAGATCGGCATCGAGTTTTCCTTCCAGACGCACGAGGCGTTTGACGCGCGTATCGAGCCACAGTTCGCCGCTCATGGCATGAAAGATGCGCGACTGAATGGTGTGCGCCTGAAAGGCGGGATTGGGTCGAAAACGCAGGTGGCGGCAACCGTTGTCTTCTCCCAGGGAGTCGAAGAGGAAGGCATCGGGCAGCAGCGCGAAGTTTGCCCCGATTCGCTTTTCATCCTCGGAATAAGCGCGGCGATGGCTGGCGCGATCGAGGGGTGAATTCACGAGTTGTTGAAGGCGCGTCTGTTCGGCTTCGCGGCTGTGCGTGTCGAGCGGGCGGCCATTGGCTTCGACCAGACGCGCGATGGGACCCTCCGTCGTCTCGACCTGGTCTTGAAGCAGGGTGGCGTTCTGGGCGCGCTGTTCGATCCAGTAGCGCCAATAGCCGTGAGTGTCGTGATCGTGCAACTCGTTATAGACGACTTCGCGCACGAGTTGTTGAGCCGGTTCAGGCTGTTGAGCCCAGAGGCAGCCGGTTCCGCATGCGGCCGAAGCCGTCCACACGAAGACCCAGAACACACGCATCCGGCACGCTCCCGTGGAGGTTTGGATTACGGGACCAGTTTGCACCGATTTGAGTGAAGAATCTGCAATCGTCGAATGAAATGCCGAAGAAATGGGGTCTGAGGCAGGGAGCGAGTTGCCAAAAGAGTAACGAGCTGTGGACCACGAGCGGTGCCGCGTTTCAACATTCTGGACCCTCTCTCTTTGCTCGTGCCGGGACGAGGCGCTCGCCGGAGGTGCGCGCCTTTGGTGGCGACACTGGAGAGGTACGATGCATGTCCATTGAAATGGTTGATTTCACTTCCGTGAAAAGGGAAAGAGTGAGCTGATGGGGAGAAAGGAGGACGGGCGGAACTTGCTACACTGGGGCCATGATGGACGAACTGGAGTTTCGCCGCACAGCCGAAAGCGCACTCGATGCATTGAAGCGGCACCTGATCGTGCGCGAAGAAGACGAGGCCGCCGGTTTCGAAGTCGAAGAACAGAACGGAGTTCTGATTGTTCAATTCGAGGATCCGCCGGGGAAGTTTGTGATCACGCCGAATACCCCGGTGCGGCAGATCTGGATCTCGGCTTTATCGACCAGCTTCAAACTGGACTGGGATGCGCATGCGTCGGCATTCGTGCTGCCGCGCACGGGCGAACAGCTGACGCCGCTCGTCGACCGGCTGATCCACGAGCGCGGGGAAGACCGGCAGCATTCCTAAGCGGGATGAGTCTGAAATTTGTAGCAGAAAGTCGAAAAGCAACCGCAGGTCCTTCGACTGCGGTCGCCATGGCGACCTCCGCTCAGGATGACAGTGCTTTTTGATGGCGCGGCTACAAATTCAGGACACTAGCGGAATGAGGGCGGGCGATCGGCTTCGCTGGCTCCGCGCTGCTTGTTGGGTTGTTCGCTCATCGTGAAATGAAGCTGGGTGGCGCCGGTGTGCAGTTTGTCGATGGGCAGCCACGAATTTGCATAGGGCGCGCCGTCGAGCGTGACGCTCTGCACGTAGACTCCTTTTCCTTCGCGCGAAACGACCAGCGTGCGGTTGCCGGAAAAGCGTAATGTCGCCTTGTCAAACATCGGGCGTTCCCAGCACCACTCCACCGACGCCGGGCACGGCGGGATAAAAGCCAAGCGCATTCCACACGTAGACTCCCGAGGTCGCGCCGAGGTCGTCGTTGCCGGGCAGGCCGTCGGGTTTGGTCTTAAACGTGGCCTTGGCGATGCGGGTGATCACATCCTGCGACTTCCACGGCATGCCGGCGAAGACATACGCGTAGGGAGTCACGAAGTCCGGCTCGTTTTCCATGTTGAAGCAGGGCTCGCCCCAGCAGCGCAGCTTGGTGAAGAACTTGTCGAGGCGCGGCTCGACCTGCGCTTCGCCGCCCATGGCCTGAAAGACGGCCGGGTAGTCGAAGGGGATCATGAACGAGTACTGGTAGGTGTTGCCTTCTTCGAAGCCGTTCTGGTCGGTGGAGACGGGGGCGTTGGCGCGCTTGGGCAACGAATGTTCGGGGTCGAATCCGGCTTCCCAGGAGCCATCGGAGTTGCGCGGGCGGATCCAATGGGTTTCCGGGTCGATGAGGTTCTTCCAGTTTTGCGAGTGCTTGAGGAAGGTCTGGTACTCGGAGACGTGGCTCGGTGTTGCGCGCGAACTGGGCGATGGCGAAATCGGCGCTGGTGTATTCGAGGGTGCGCGAGGCGGAGATGGCATCTTTCTCGTTGGGCACGTAGCCGAGCTTGAGGTAGTCGGCGAGGAAGGGACGCTCCGAGTCGCCATGGGGGCCGGTGCCGGGCTGCGAGCCGGCTTTCACCATGTATTTGAGCGCGGTGTCGACATCGAAGTTTTTCGCGCCGAAGGCGTACGACGAAGACAGCAGGATCACCGGCGAGTCGCCGCCCATCACGTAGGTGACGTCGTTGGCCGCGGGCCAGCGCGGATACCAGCCGCTCTCGACTGCGTCGTTGACCAGCGACTGCATCATGTCGCTTTCGATTGCGGGATCGAAGAGAGACTGAAGCTGGACGGTGTTGCGATAGATGTCCCAGTCGGAGAAGTTGGCGTACTGCACAGACTGGCGCTTGCCGGCGAGGGAGTGAATCTTGCCGTCGAAGCCGGTGTAATTCCCGTCGACATCGCTGAAGACGTTGGGCGACAGGAAGGAGTGATAGACGCCGGTGTAGAAGATGGTGCGCTGATCGGGAGTGCCGCCTTCGACCACGGTGCGGTTGAGCAGCCGGGTCCATATGCCGCGCGCGGTGCCGTGGAGCCCATCGAAGTCCCAGCCGCGGATCTCCTTCTCGAGGTTGTCGCGAGCGCCGGCTTCGCTGACAAAGGAAATGCCGACTTTGAGCCGGACCTCGTGCTGCTTGCCGAAATCGAGCCAGGCGCCGGTGTGCTTGCCCTCGGCCGAGGGCACATCGGCGTGGATGGCGTCGTCCTGCCACACAGTGGAGCGGATGAGCGGCTCGTTGAAGCGGCCCGCGACGTAGATCTTGTAGTGGGAGTCGGACCCGCAGAAGCGGCCGGCGCTCGACCAGCCCGAGAATGTGCCGTCGGGCCTGACCAGGATGTGGCTTGCCGAATGAATCGTGATCGTGGGGCTTGGAGTCCTTGTCGGGGATGGAGTTGGCGCTGCTGCCGGCATTTACCAGGATGCGGGCATCCGCGCCTTCCGGAAAGGTGAAACGCGCGATACCGGCATGCACGGCCACCGTGAGTTCGACACGAATGCCGCTGCCAAGCGTGAGGGCGTAATAGCCGGGGTGGGCTTCTTCGTGGCCGTGGTCGAAGGCGGCGGCATAGGGTGCGAAGCTCGTGCCGGGGCTGGCCTTGAGTTCGGCCGTGGTGGGCAGGACGGCGAAGTCGCCATAGAGCGGGCAGCCCGCGCCGCTGACGTGGGTCAGGCTGAAGCCGTCGATCTGCTTGTCGCTATAGCCGTACCACGCGTCGGTGTTGGTGTCGGGGCTCCACTGGATCATGCCGAAGGGCAGTGTGGCGCCGGGGAACGTGTTGCCGCCGCCGGCGGTGCCGATGAAGGGATCGACTGCGTCGTAGGGGCTGGCGGCAGATTGCGCGGGAGCCGGAAGGATGGGCAGGAAGAACAGGAGAATCAGGCTGAAGCGTAACCGGGTAAGGATCCGCATTGGATGTTTCCTTGAGAGGGTTTCTCTGCAAGGACAACATTCTAGTCGCTCGGGGTTATGTGACGGGAGAGCTCGGAGGTGCTCAGTTCTTGCGGTCTCGTTCAGAATGACAAGGAGAGAGTGGAATTCATGGTCTCCCACCCTTTCGCCAGGAAGAAGGCGAAAGGATGGGGCACGGAATGTGTTGGCGTGGGTTACTGCAGGGCGTAGACGGTGTTGAGCACCTTCTGCTGCAGGGCATCGGGCAGCGGAGCGTAGGAAAGCTGCGACACTTCGCCCTCGCCCGACTTCAAAATCCAGCTCAGCATGTCCTTGAGGACCTTGCCCTTGGTCGGATCGGCGGACTTGGCCGGGATGAGCAGGTAGGTGAAGCTCGAGATCGGATAGGCGTTCGCGCCGGGGGCGTTGGTGATGGAGATGCGGTAGTCGGCCGGCATCTGCTTCACGCTGGCCGCGGCTTCGGTGACGCCATCGATGGAAGCCTTGACGAAATTGCCGGCGGCATTCTTCACGTCGCCATAGTTGATCTTGTTCTGCAGCGCGTAGATCAGTTCGACGTAGCCGATGGCGCCGGGGAGCTGGCGGATCAGGCCGGCCACGCCTTCATTGCCCTTGCCGCCCACGCCGATGGGCCAGTTGAGGGAGCTGCCTTTGCCCGGGCCGTCGGCCCACTCCTTGCTGACCTTGCTCAGGTAGTCGGTCAAGATGAAGCTGGTGCCGCTGCCCTCGGAACGGTGCACCACGATGATCTTCTGGTCGGGCAGCTTGGCGCCCGGGTTGTCCTTGGCGATGCGGGCATCGTTCCAGTTGTTGACCTTGCCCAGGTAGATGTCGGCGAGCACGTCGCCGCTGAACTTGAGATCCGATACGCCCGGCACGTTGAAGATGGGAACGACAGCGCCAAGAACGGTGGGAATGTGAATCAGCTTGATGGGCGAAGCCGATATCGCCGCGTCGGTCATGGGCATGTCGGAGGCGCCAAAGTCCACCAGGCCCTTGGTGACCTGGGTGATGCCGCCGCCCGAGCCGATGGACTGCATAGTTGACCTCGACGCCGGGATGGGCCGAGCTGTATTCACTGAACCACTTGGAGTAGATCGGGTAGGGAAATGTCGCGCCTGCCCCGGTGAGTTTCTGCGCCTGGGCAGCGCCCAAAGCCAATGCAAACATGCATACAGTCAAAAGTGTCTTTTTCACGAATCGCTCCCTTGCGGCTTTTGATGCCAGGTCGATTGTCTACGCGGAATGTTAAGGGCATTTGAATCAGCGGGCTCGGAAAGCGATTTACTGCGTCACGATCCGGTGTGATGACGCCATTTGGCCGCCAGCGCCGTGTCGGCCAGCGCCTTGATGTATACGCCCCCCACCACGGAGCGGGCCTGGAAGCCTTCCTGCTTGCCGGTTTTGGTGTCGTACCAGTCGGTGAGCGGCACGCGGGTGGGGCCTTCGTTGACCCAGCGGCCGATGGGTTCGAGAAGCGCGTTCCAGTCTTCCGGGCGGTCGGCCAGGGTTGCCGTCCAGATCTCCCAGTCGAGCTTGGTGTAGTCCTTGCGGTTGTCGAGGGGCAAGCCGAAGCGGTTCAGGTGTTTGAGGTAGAAGGCGATCTCGGTCTGGCGGACGGCGGCCGGGAAGAGGTTGAAGCCCAGAATCCGGTCCCAGACGAGGTTGTATTTCTGGCTCCAGGTGCCGGGGTTGTCGAAGGCCAGCTTGTAGTGGTCGCCGTCGATGGCCATCTGCTGCCATTTGGCGGCCATGTCTTTGGCCAGGCGGGCATACTCCGCGGCGACGTCGTTTTTGCCCAGGCCGCGGGCCATTTCGGCGTAGGCGGCCAGGCCTTCGATGGCCTTGATGGAGAGGTTGGCGTTGTGGGCGAGGTGGCCGGCGAAGTCGTCGGTGGAGAGCTGGTTGGCGGGGTCGAGCCCCTTGTCGCGAAGATAGTCGGCCCACTTCGAGAACTGCGGCCAGTACTGGCGGGCGAAGTCCCAGTTGCCCAATTCCTTCTCCATGGCGGCGACCAGGATGAGCAGGTTGCCGCTCTCCTCGACGGGCATCTGGTCTTCCTCGGTGCGTTCGCCGCCGCCGTAGACCTGGCCGTTGGCGAGCGGATAGGTGCCGAGATCGTGGGGGGCGAAAGGCCACTTCCAGCGCGGCAGGGCGGCGTATTCGAGCACCGGCTTTAACTGCGCCTGGAGAAGCGCGGGATTGAAGAACAGGAAGAAGGGCGCGGACGGGTAGAGCACGTCGACGGTGGAGATGCAGCCGTTGGAGAAGTTCTCCTTGGGGAAGAGCATGGGCGTGCCGTCGAAGTCGGCGGCGAAGCCGTGGGCGGCCAGGGTCTGGCGGTAGGCGAGGATGGCGAGTTGCGCGTAAGCCTTGCCGCCGGCCTTTTCGAGATCGGCTGTGAGTTCGTCGTCGAGGCGCTTGCCGCGCTGTTCGAGGCTGGGGAAGTCATTTTCGGCGGCGGTGAGCATGTCCTGCACGGTCTGCCCGTTGCGCTGCCAGTAGGGGCGCAGTTTGCGGCCCAGGTATTCGATCGCGTAGTCCTCGGTGTAGGCGAGCAGGACGTGCCGGCTGACGGGCGTGGCGGAGAGCTTGCCGAGAGGCAACGCCACGGCGAGATGGGCGGCGCCTTCGCGCGGCATGCGGGGCATGTCGAGGTCGTCGGCGACGGGCAGCGCGCCGCTGGTCACAAAGGTGTTGGCGGCCTCGGAGGAGAGGCTAAGCTGGGCTTTGGCCTCATCGGGAACGGCGAGGTGGAAGTAACCCCAGTCGATGCGCAGGTCGTCGCCGGGACGGTTGAGGACGCGCTGATCGCGGGAGCCGACGTTGAGGACGGTGAGATTGCCGGCGCGGGTGCGGCCCCAGGTGACGGCTTGATCGGCGGTGTTGACGGCGATCACGGGATCCACGTCGAGGAGAATCGAGACGTCATGTTCCCCCTTGCCGGCTGCTGTCACGGTCAGGTAGGTCACGGGGCGGGAGAGGATGTCGAGGTCCTGGGTAAATGCGGGCGTGAAGAAGGTGAGCGCAAGATCCACGTCGCCGGCGCGGAACTGGTAGACGGTGTGGGTGGGAGTGACGGCGAGCGAGACCTGGTCCATCGCCGGCAGTTCCCGGGGATCGGCGCCCATGAAGCGGAAGGTCTTGCCGTCGATGCGGGCCAGGCCGGTGATGGGCTGGCGGGCGCCGGTCCAGTGGGTGGTGTCCGGTCGGTGAGCTTGTCCGCGGCAGACCAGATGCTGAAGTAGGGATCGTGGGCGATGAGCGGCACCGCGGGTGGGCGTTGCTGCGCGAGCAGGGAGAGAGACGAAAGAAAGATCGCCGCGACGCCGCTGATGACTCGGGCGAACGGAGATGGCTTGCGGCGACTGACCTCGTTTTCATTTGGGTCCCGTCGATGTTTGGATGGCGTTCAAAGCAGCAACTTTATCACGCGGGTTTCCGACTTGAAGCGGCTTGGCAGGGTTGGCGGTTTCCTACCCTAGCGACAAAAACAAAGACGTCGCGAGGGTGGGCACCCAGTGTTGTGGCTGGTTCAGAGGGCCGACCGAGACAAGGGAACCGGTGCTGCGTCTATCTCGTAAGTAGATTTCAGGTGTTGACTCTACACGCAGCGCATGGGGCGGGCAAAAAAGGAAAGGGCGCGTCGGAAAATCATGCAGACCTTCGGCGACACACTCTCGCAGGTGTTTCGAGCTATCGCAGCCAACAAGCTGCGCAGCTTTCTTACCATGTTTGGAATTGCCTGGGGCGTGGGGTCTTTGCTGGTGCTGGTGGGGCTGGGCGAGGGTTTCCGCTCCGGCCAGCATCGCAACCTGGCCACCTTTGGCAACGATGTGGTGTTGATGTGGAATGGGACCATCCCCGCTGTCGCCAACCAGCACACGGGGATGCGTCCTTACCAGTTGACGCTGGGCGACGCAGAGGCGATGAGACAGTTGCCGGAGGTGCGCGGCGTCACGGTAGAGCTGTCGCGCTCCGACCTTTATGAAGTGAGCCAGTGGAGCAATACCTCGAGCCACGTGATCGGCGTGGAGCCGAATTACACCGCGGTTCGCTTCATCCCCATGGCGCAGGGCCGGTTTCTGAATGACGCCGACGTGGCCGAACGGCGCCGGGTGGCGGTGCTGGGATTCAAGGCTCGGAACCTTTTGTTTCCGGGGCGTCCGCTGCTGGGGGAAACGATCACGATCAATGGCACGGAATTCGCGGTGATCGGGTCGGTGGACAAGATTTCCCGGGGCAATAACGACTTCGACGATCAGAAGCTCTACATCCCCATCACGACCATGCAGGAACTGTTTGCGCTGAAGGGCGAAAATATTGCCCGCGATGCGCTGACTTCGATTCAGTACCAACCCACGAAGAAGGGCGACGCCACCGAGGCTGTGGCCGCGGTGCATCGCCTGATTGCCCAGCGGCATGGGTTCGATCCATCTCTCATCGACGCGTTCCAGGAGTGGGACACGATCCAGGAGATGAAGATGATCGGCGCGATCTTCACGGCCATGGATGTGTTTCTGGGCGGCGTGGGAATTGTCACGCTGGGCCTGGGCGCCGTGGGCATCATCAACATCATGCTGGTTTCGGTGAGCGAGCGGACCGTGGAGATCGGGCTGCGCAAGGCGTTGGGAGCCACGCAGAAGAGCATCCTGGCGCAGTTCTTCTGGGAGGGGCTGCTGTTGACGGCGGTGAGCGGTTTGATTGGGATTGCATTCTCGGCGGGGCTGATGGGCCTGCTGCAGGCGGCATTGACCGGGAAAATGCCGGGTTGGGATCCTCCTCGCCTGGTGCCCTGGTCGGCGGCGTTGGCCATGGGCTCGCTGGTGCTGTGCGGCGTGGCTGCGGGACTTTACCCAGCCAGCAAGGCGGCCAAGCTGGATGCGGTTGAGGCGATGAGACGAGAGTAAGAAAGCAGGGACCAGGGAATCAGGGAATAGGGACTAGGAAATAGGGACCAGGGAATAGGGACTAGACCTGGTTGGGACGGAGAGAGCCGCAATGCTGAAAGACATTCTGGGACAGGCCTGGGAGGCGATGCTCTACAACCGCCGCCGGACCGCGATCACCATGATCGGCATGGCGTGGGGGATCGCGACGGTGGTGCTGCTGCTCGCCTATGGCGCGGGATTCAGCCGGGCCATCGAGGCGATCTTCGCGGAGTGGGGCACTAACATCATCGGGGTTTTTCCGGGGCGCACCAGCGAACAGGCCGGCGGAGACAAGGCGGGCGTGAAGGTGCAGTTCACGATGGATGATGTGGACCGGCTCATCGCCAGCGTTCCGGGCATCAATCACATCTCGCCTACTGTGAATAAAGATGTGATCGTTCAGAACGACCTGCACTCCTACACCTGGACGGTGAACGGGGTGCGGAGCGTATTCCAGGACATATGGAAGCTCAATACCGACGAAGGGCGATTCTTCAACGGGCAGGAGGAACAGCAGCGCGCACATGTGTGCGTCATCGGCTCGGAGTCGAAGACCAAGCTGTTCTCGGGAGGCTGGGCGATCGGTGAAACCATCCGCCTCAATGGCGTGCTGTTTACCATCGTTGGCGTACTGAGTCCCAAGATGCAGGAGGGCGGAGAAGAGAACGACCGCAACCGGCAGATCTACGTTCCGTTCAGCACCATGAGCGACCTGGCCGACACGAAGTACCTGAGCGGCATGTGGTTCAACTACCAGGGTAACTTTGAGCTGACCGAGCAGAACATGCGCGCGACGCTGGGCGCGGCGCATCACTTCAGGCCGACGGATCATAACGCGATCTATGTCGCCAACCTGATGACGGAACTGCACCAGTTCAGTATTCTGTCGCTCGCGCTGCAGGTGCTGCTGTCGCTTGTGGGTGCGCTCACGCTGGGCATTGCGGGCATCGGGCTGATGAACATCATGCTGGTGGCGGTGCAGCAGCGCACCCGCGAGATCGGCGTCGAAAAGGCGTTGGGCGCGCACAAGCGCCATATCCTCACGCAGTTTCTCGCCGAGGCAATGGCCATCACGGCAGTCGGCGGAATCTGCGGGATCGCTCTCGCTTACGCGGTGTCGATCGCAGTAGGGCGAATCCCGTTCTATAGCGAACTGGCACTGCACGGTGAGGGAGCCGATATCCAGTTGCTCATCTCGCCGACTTCGGTGATTGTGGCCACGTGCATCCTGGTTGTGACCGGGCTGGTGAGCGGCATGATTCCGGCCATACGCGCGGCGAATCTCGATCCGATCGAGGCGCTGCGGTACGAATAGAGCCAGGGACGTAGGGACCAGGGACCAGGGACTAGGGACGACGATCCGGCGCGCTCAATAACAAACGGAAATGCTCGCGCAGTTGGGCGATGGCGCGGTCGAAGGGCTCGACGGAGCGGTAGGAGCGCGAAAGCATGACTCCGCCTTCCATGACCACCAGGACATAGGTCGCCAGGGAATCGAGATCGGTTTCGGGCGGGAGAGACGGCTTCATGTCGTCAAGGCACTCGCGCACGGCCTCGATCCAGCCCTGAAAGTTTTGCGCGATCAAGGTGTGCGCCGGAGCATTCTCGGGGTCGATTTCGAGGGCCAGGCGGCCGAGCGGGCACCCATACCTGCATTCGGTTCCGAGGATGCGCTCGCGATAGCCGGCGAGAATGGCGAAGATGCGCCCCACCGGTTCTTCAACCGATGCGAACGCCGGGTCGATCACCATAGGCCGAAGGAGGCGGAGATAGCCTTCCAGCACCTCCCTCAACAGCGCTTCCTTGCTGTCGAAGAAGTGATAGAAGCTTCCGGAATTGACTTCAGCGTGCGCCAAGAGCTCCGACATGCTGGTGCCGGCGAATCCGCGCTCCCAGAACAGGTAACGTGCGGATGCGATGAGGCGATCACGGGTTGAGATTGAAGGTTTCGACATTATTCGTCAAAGAATCCCCTTGACAGCATAAATTCTAATTGCAAATATCTTACTTGAATGATCAACCAAATGCCATGAAGACCCTGACCGCATGCACCTTCGGTGCTCTTCTCGCCCTCGTTCCGGTTCGATTTGCGGTGGCGCAAACCGACTCTCCGGCCGCAGCCCATCCACGAGCCACAACAACTGGTTATCGAAGTGGAAGTTCCGGCTCCGGTCGGCGAGGTCTGGCACGCATTCTCGACCAGCGAGGGACTCAGCACCTGGCTGACACCCAATGCGGTGGTGGACCTGCGTCCGGGCGGGGAGTGGACGGCGCATTTTCCGGGCGGAAGCACCGGCGGCGGAACCATCGTGAGCTTTGTTCCCGAAAAGGAGATGGTGATTGCGGCGCTGGCTCCGGATCAGTTTCCGCATGTGCGCGCCGAGCGCACCCGGGCGACGTTCCAGTTCCAGAGTCGAGGAGACTCGACGATCGTTCGCCTGACCCAGACGGGATGGAAGAGCGGTCCGGAATGGACGCGCGCCTACGAGTACCTGGTGGCAGGCAATGCGGAGCTGATGGCTACGCTGCACAAGCGCTTCGTGGACGGCCCCATTGACTGGAAGAAGGTGTTTGGCGATCCCGCGGGCAAGGGAAAGTAAGGAGACGGAATCCATGAACATGCACACGTTGAACATCTGGGCCATCGTGGCCGCCACCATCTCTGCGTTCGTCATCGGCGGATTGTGGTATTCGCCGGTTCTGCTGTGCTCCGCATGGAAGCGGGCTAACGGGTTTACGGCCGATCCTCCGGCCGCGGGACCGAAGGGATTTAGCATCGCTTTTCTGCTCAGCCTGGTCATGGCATTCAACCTGGCCATGTTTCTCAACGCGCCCACCACCACGCTGGCCTTTGGGGCAACGGCTGGATTTCTGGCCGGCGCCGGGTGGGTGGCCATCGGAATCGGGATTGTCGCGGTCTTCGAGCACCGGCCGTTGAAGTACGTTCTCATCAATGGCGGCTATCTTACGGTGGCGCTGACAGTGATGGGTGCAATCCTGGGCGGATGGCGGTAAGGGAAGCCGAGTTTGCCCGGAGTAAGTCCGCGACCGCGCTGGCCCTCGCGTTCGTGGCTGCAAGCAAATTTATGGGTCGTTTCCCACCCTTTCCGCAGAACACCACCCCACGGACGAAGACCTGTCCGCGGGGACCCCGGGAGCGGATAGGATGGGGCACGGATTTCGTTTCTTTGCGGCGGAGCCGGGCGCGTGTCGAGGCGCAAGCAAACTTATGCGTTGACACTACATCGAAGCCAACCGTATGGCACATTCAGCGAAGAAGTGGGTAAAGACGGTAAAGACAGATTCGACTCATCCGGTAGAGGGACTATTCACGAAGGACCCCGAAACGATCGCAAAAAAGCTGGCGTCGAAGAAGGTTTCGCCGAAGGGGCCGGGGTCGGGGATGCGGATGTTGACCTACTACATCAATCGTGCGGGCAAGGAATTGAGCGCAACGAGGCGAAGAGATCTCGAGAAGGCCAAGGAGTTGCTGTCAGAGAAAGTGAAGAAGGCACGCGAGAAGACTCGAAAGAACAAGGACAAAGCATAGGAGACGGGCCATGCCAGACGAAGCGACAACGAAAAAGGCGAATGAGGATTTGCGCGAAGGAAAGTCGCCGACAACGGCGGCCGGGAATTTGTTCACGAAGAGATTGAACACGTGCGGGAAGGGAAGCATGGCGCGCGCTCTCCGCAGCAGGCCATCGCCATTGGGCTGAGCAAGGCGCGGCGTGCGGGAATTCCGGTGAAGCCACCCGCCAAGGGAAAGACGAGCGAAAGCACGCGTCAGAAGGCTGAACGGGATTACGAGAAGGGACAAACGGATCCGCAGACGAGCGAGGAAGGACACGACAAAGCGGAGCCGGTCGCGGATGGAGGCGATGAAGCGCGAGCCGAAGTCTTCGGCGAGTCATTCCGCACTGTCGCGGCATGCCAAGAGTGCGGCGAAGAAGCGGAAGAGTTCGTAGGTGTTGGGTTCGTATTGAGGCATGCGAACTCCCAGGT
>CAWEVD010000024.1:0-462358 GCA_963812485.1 uncultured Acidobacteriota bacterium | reverse complement strand
AACGATCCAGCGGCCTGCACTGCGCTCTTGATCGCAGCGGTGCGGTCCGCAAGCTCCCAGGCTCGATCCAGACGATCGCAAAACCCATATCGCGATACGTCTGTTCGTGGATCTGTTCGAATCGCAGGGCTTCTTCGTAGCTGATGCGCCGCGCCTCAGTCGGTGCAACAAAGCCAAGATTGCGAATAAAGAAGACCTCCTGCTCAAAGATTTTCTCTGTCCCCAGCCGATCCACCTCACGCGCCAGCGCGGAGCTCACGGGAAACCCCAGGTACGCCGCCAACGCGACCGTGCAGATGGCGGAACGATCATGAAACTGCACATCACAGGGCTCGTATGCGGCTCGGAGTTGCCGCCGCCTTTGCAGGTCCGCGACCGTGTCGATGAATGAGGCGTGCGTCCACGGTTCAGCCACACGGCACGCCTGCGACAGCGCGATGACATCGGTGGCCGCTTCTTCGACCACGCTGAATCCGTCCCGTTCCAGTTGGCGGAAGACGGCCGTTTTTCCTGCTCCGGGCGTCCCGGTAAGAATGAACCTCTTCATGGAGAACTTCGCCATTTCCTATTTTTGTCCAAAGCCCGCTTGATAATTGAACTGTCTTCCTGAGCGAAGTCCGCCGCGGCGGACGTAGTCGAAGGATCTGCAGTTAGACCGCCTCGATCTACCCAACAAACTTCTGGGACACCAAACTATGCCCCAGCTCCGGCGCGCGCATTGGCGATGAAATCGCGAACCTTCCGCGGGTCCTTGCGGCCCGGCGTCATCTCCACTCCGCTCGCCACGTCCACACCCCACGGCCGCAGGGTGGCAACCGCCTCGATAACATTGTCGGGAGTCAGGCCCCCGGCAGCAACCAGGCGCGCTTCGGCGCTTCGGAACAGAGTCTCGCGGGCCGTTGCCCAATCAAATGCCACCCCCGTGCCACCCACCGCCGTCGCAGTGCGCGAATCCACCAGAATCGCATCCACATTTTCGTCGGCCGTTATCGCGGCAGCATGATGCCCCGCGTCCGGCCCGAAGTGCACCACGCGCAAGATCCGTAACTTCGTCCCGAAACTCCCCCGCAGTTGCGCCGTCACTGCGGGGCCGGCTTCGGAATGCAGTTGCACGCCGGTCAATCCGCAGTCGCGCACCGCCGCACAGATTTCCTCCGGCGCGCCATCGACAAACACACCGATCTTTTCGAGGCTCGCGGGAAGATGCGGCGTAATCCCCGCGACCTGCGCGGTAGTAACCCGTCGAGGACTCGGCGCAAACACAAAGCCGACCGCGTCGGCTCCCGCGTCAGCGGCGAGTTGCGCATCCTCAAGCGTAGTGTTGGCGCAGATTTTGATCCAGATTGTCGAAGCAGCGCTCATGGCGTTGCGACCGGACGGGCGAGCAGCGAGGCCAGGGCTTCGCCCGGATCGGCCTGCCGCATCAGGCTTTCGCCGATCAGGAACGCATCGAAACCTGCGGCGCGCAAATGTGCAATTTCGTCCAGCGTTGTGATACCGCTTTCCGCCACGCGTACGACGCTGCGCGGGATTCGGCCGATCAAATCGAATGATGTATCCAGCCGCACCTCAAAGGTGTTGAGATCGCGATTGTTCACGCCGATGGCGTCGGCCCCGGACTGGCCCAGCGTATCCAGCACCCGCTCGAGTTCACACACGGCATGTACCTCGACGAGGACGTCAAGCGAGAGATCGTGAGCGACCCGGGCGAGGCGGCTCAACTCCACATTGCTGAGCGCCGCCGCGATCAGCAGAATCGCGTCAGCCCGGTGTGCGCGCGCCTCCACGATCTGATATTCGTCCACCATGAAATCCTTGCGCAGGCAGGGCAGGTCGACCGCTTCCGACGCCAGCTCCAGGTTGCGCAACGAACCCTGAAAATACGGCTCGTCGGTCAGCACCGACAGTGCCGCAGCGCCGCCGGCGGCATAGCGCCGGGCCAGCCAATCCACATCGAATTCCGCGCGGATGAGGCCCTTCGAAGGCGATGCTTTTTTGATTTCCGCAATGACGGCGGCGCCGGTTGCAGCCTTGCGCCGTAGCGCCCTGACCCAGCCGCGGGGCTGATGCTCTCCCGCACGTCGTTCCAGTTCCGACCTCGGAACGCGTTCGCGTGCCAGCGCCACCGTGGCTCGCGTCGTAGCCAGAATTGTGTCCAGTTGCGTTGACATGACAATGGGGAACCGCGCTGAAGACGCCCGCCGGGCCACGCGCGCAGAACGCGGATACCGCCTTCAGTTTAGCTTAGTCCCTCACATCGAGCCAATCGGGCCTCAAGCCACGAGTTCCGGCGTTTTCACCAGGATCTCAATATCAGGCACGGACATAAGCGTGTTGTGAATCAGGCATGCGTGCACCGAGCGCAGCATGCCTTGCTGCTGCTCGTTTGTGAGTGTTCCGGGGCAGCGCACTTCGATCTGGAAGTGCCCCAGGCGCCCCGGATTCTTCAGCTTCTCCGCATGCACCGAGACCTCCACTGCGCCGGCGGACAAGCTCCGCGTCTTGAGATATTGGGCCGCATAAAACGCGGCGCACGAGCCGAGAGAGGCGAGCAGCAGTTCAGGCGGCGTCATTCCCTCGTCGAATCCGCCATTCTCTACGGGCTGATCGCACACCACGGTATGCTGCCGGGCGTGGATCGAAAACTTCATGTTATCTAATTGCATGACATCGACTTGCATGACGGCCCCTTCCCTCGGGGCAAACGCCGCGGCAACAGCCGCCACACGCCCCCTGCCTTGCAGTCTGCCGTCTTTGATTCTGACCCGTCAGTGTCGACAAGCACATCGCTGCACGCTCCGCAGGCGGACCGGTGGGTCCGCACGATCAACTCGCCGCCGGCGGCTCGGCGATCGAGCGCAGTTTGCCGCTCAGAATACCAACGCACAGGCCGCACATTTTCCGTGGGAAGACTTACTGTTCGCGCAGGGTTTGAATCGGATCGAGTCGCGCCGCCCGCCAGGCAGGCACGATGCTGGCCGCAGCACTGACCACCAGCAGCAGGCCTGCGGTGGCGGCGAAGGTGATGGGATCGTAGGGCCGGATGCCGTAGAGCATTCCCGATAGCAGCCGCATCATCACCGCCGAAATCGCCAAGCCAGCGACCAGTCCAATCAAAGCCAGGGTCAGCCCGCGGCGGATGATCATGCCCAATACATCGGATCGTTGTGCGCCCATCGCCATGCGCAGCCCGATTTCCAAGGTGCGCTGCACCACCATGTACGACAGCAGGCCGTATAACCCGATGGCCGCAAGCACCAGCGCGATGGCGGCGAAACAGGTCAGCACGAACGTCTGAAAGCGCGGCTGTGCCGATGATTTCGATAGATAGTTCTCGAGCGTCGAAACCTGGTAGACCGGCACGCCCGGATCGATCTCATGGATGGCGGAGCGGAGACTATCTTCGAGGGCGGCCGGATCGCCGCTGCTGCGAACCACGAGAAATGGATTGGTCACCACCGCCTGTGCGTAAGGCAGATAGTACTGAGGCTCTGCGGCGGCGGTCAGATTCATGAGCTTGCTGTCTCCCACTACGCCGACGACTTCGCGCACTGACGATTCGAATACGTCATCCCCGAGGCGCACCTGGATGCGCCGTCCGAGCGGATTCTCCCCGCGGAAATACTTCTTTGCGAACGCCTGGTTGATGATGATGGTTGGCGCGCCCTTGACACCGTCCTGTTCCCCAAATGTGCGGCCTGCGACGAGCGGAATGCGCATGGTCTCAAAGTAGCCCGGCATCGCCAGTGCCAGGCCTTCGCTCGGCTCGTCTCCCTTGGCGATCGGGCGGCCCTGAATGTTGAAGGAAATGCCGGCATGGATACCGCTCATCGGCAGCGGCCACCCCGCGGACGCCGACTGCACGCCAGGCAGCGCGGAAATACGCGCCAGCGCCCGCTGAAAGAACTGGAGATGCTGGTCGTGGCTTACGGTGTTGAATGAAACTCCGGCCCGCGCGGAGAGCACATGCCGCGGATCGAATCCCGGATCGACATTCAGGATGCGGATAAAACTCCGGATCAAGAGGCCGGAGCTCACCAGCAGCACCAGGCCAACAGCGGTCTGCGCAATCACCAGTCCATTGTGGACACGATTCCGCCCGCTCGATCCGACGACGCTTCGCGATCCATCGCGGAGCGCCTGCGCCGGCATCGACCGCGACATGCGCCATGCGGGAAGCACCCCGAACAGGACCCCGGTCGCGAGAGAGACAGCCAGAACGAACAGGAGCACGCTTCCATCGATCGACGCTTCCTGTATACGGGGGATATCGAGCGGCATCAGTCGCACTGCCGCGTGCAGCAGCCAATACGCCAGCGCCACGCCGGCCACGCCGCCGCCCAAAGACAGCGTTGCCGATTCCACCAGCAACTGGCGGACGATGGCCGCCCGACTGGCCCCGATGGCGGCGCGCAAGGCAAATTCAGCGCTGCGCCGCGAACCGCGCGCCAGCAACAAGCCCGCGACGTTAGCGCACACAATCAGCAGCACGAGGGTAACGGCGCCAAAGAGCACGCGCAGCGCTGGCCGCGTGTCGCCAGTCATGTTCTCGAGTTCAGGCACCACCAGGGCCGAGCCGTACGGCTTGTTGGTGTCAGGATATGCGCGCGCCAGGTTGCCGGCGATGATGCTCAAATCGGATTTGGCCTGGTCGACGCTCACGCCGGGTTTCAGCCGTCCGATCACCCGAAGCACGTCGAAGCCGCGCTGGCTGGTCTTCTTTCCTTCCACATCGTTGGCGATCGATATCCATAGAGCGGGGCCCGGATTCTCCAGCGGAAATTGAAATCCTTTAGGCATCACCCCGGCAACCGTATAGCTGCGGCCGTCCATGGTGATCGATCGGCCCGCGATGTTCCTTCGCCGCGCCGAATGTCGATTGCCACAGCGAGTAGCTCAACATCACCGCGCGATGCCCCGCCGTCTCGTCCTCCGGATGAAAATCCCGGCCCAGCGTCGGTGCCACCCCGAGTACTTGAAAGAAGCTCGATGAGACCGTCTGCATCTCCAGGCGCTGCGACTCGCCTTTAAGCTCCAGCGTGATTCCGCCGCCCACATACGAAGCCATTCCGCTGAAGGTGTGGTTCTGCGCACGCCAGTCGAAGTAATCCGGATAACTGAGAGATTCAGGTGCCACTCCCGGCGAGGAGTGGTCCTGCATCGCCAGCCACATCAAGCGATGCTGTTCAGGAAACGGCAAGGGCCGAAGCAGGACTGTATTCACCAGGCTGAAAATGGCCGCCGTGGCGCCGATGCCCAGCGCGAGCGTCAGAATGGCGGCCACGGCAAACCCGGGAGACCTCATGAGCTGGCGCAGCGCATAGCGAAAATCCTGAGCCATGCGTTCGAATGGCGCCCAGCCCCACGCCTCGTGGGTTTGTTCCCGGATCATGGCCGGGTTGCCGAAAGCGCGCCGCGCCGCGTAGCGGGACTCTTCGTGTGAGAGGCCGCTTTCGCTCTGCTCTTCTTCTTCCAACTCCAGGTCGGAACGCAATTCGCGCTCCAGGTCCGCGGCCTTGCCCCTGATCCGCCACCACTTCATGTCAGCTCTCCTCGGCGGCGGGCCACATCACGCGGGCCACAGCTTCGGCCATCTGCTTCCATTGCGATTCTTCGACGAGGAGCTGTTTCCGTCCCTTTTCTGTCAATCGGTAGTACTTGAATTCCCGGTTCCGATCCGGGGCGGTTTCCCATTTCGAAGTGACCCAGCCTCTCCGCTCCAGCCGGTGCAATGCAGGATAAAGCGAGCCGTGCTGCATCTGCAGAAAATCGTTCGTCGTCCGCTGAATATGCTTGCCGATCTCGTGGCCATGCGCATGCCCATGGATGAGCGTGCGCAGGATCAGCATGTCAAGCGTGCCCTGCAGAAGCCCCGTCCGTTGTGTCTCTTTCGCCATGGAAGACATTCTACCCTCAGTTGAGATGATAGTAGACATTCGACCATCGACTGTCAACTGGTGGGTTAGTCGGCATAGGTGTATACTTCGCGCTCCGGCGAATCCGCCGGCACGTCCAATTCCTGGCAGAGAACGTCTCGAAGGTCCTTGGGGCGCGCGAAGCTCCGGCCCCGCGCGTTGAGAACCCAAACTGCTCGAAATGCAAACATTCACTGGGCCGCTACCTGAATCGGGGAAGCAAAATCATGGTCGAAAGTGACAGGAGGAAGAAATGGCAAAGAAGAATTCGCTGCTCTTGCTTGCGGTAATCATCGCCCTGGCAACCATCCTCGTCCGGGCCGCGACGCCAACCTATGACGCCCTGTACGTGTTTGGAGACAGCTACTGCGACGTCGGCAACCTTTACTTTGCGACCGGCGACACTTACCCGCCGGCGCCCTACTACAACGGCCGATTCTCCGACGGCCCTCTATGGGTCGACCATGTGGCCGGCTTCCTCAAAGTGCCGCTCACCCCTTCGCAGCTGGGAGGCACGGACTACGCCTTTGGCGGAGCATGGGCCACTGCGAATCAGCCTCTTGGGACCGGTGTGATTCCCAGCGTGCCGACTCAGGTGTTTCTCTATCTCCAGTCCCACGGGGGCAAAGCCGATCCCCATGCCCTCTACATCATCGAGGGCGGCGGCAACGACATCGTGGACACGACCACGGGCTCTCCGCAAGCGCTGGGCTACGAGATCGCACTGAACCTCGTGGCCGGCGAGGCGATGCTGCGCAAGGCGGGCGCCCGGCACTTCATGATTCCCAACCTCTTCAACGTGGGGATCCTGCCTGTCGCGCAGAGCAAAGCGGCCTTCGCCTCCGCGGCCAGCATCGCCGCCAACAGGGGCCTCAATCTGCTCCTCCTCCCCGAGCAACAGATTCCGGGAGTCCACATTCTGCGCATGGATGTCTTCAGCCTGATGAACGCGGTCCAGACGGACCCCACTCATTTCGGCTTCACCGACATCACGGATCCCTGCCTCACAACCGCGGTGTGCAGCGATCCCGACCACACGTTCTTCTGGGATACGTTTCATCCCACCCTGTTTGGTCACTCCTTCTTCGCTGTGACGCTGGAGAATGCTCTGTCCCAGCAAGACGAATAGGCGAATAGCCGCGCCCACCTACGTGGCGGAACGGAAGATCTCCGTTCCGCCGCGAGCACGGAGGAAGTAGGCCGAGCATTCCCCCGACAATTCCTGACGCAAGTTCAAATACGGTATGGTAGAACTGTCAGCGACCCAACAGACGCACGCGAATCCATTTGCCGCAGTTCTGCGTGGCCCATGCGCGGGAGAATCGCCTGACCGGGGGAGAAATTTCTTTTGGCTGTACCTTTCGACGCAGAAGAATTCTGGGAAGACTTGCTCGATTTCGTCGAAGACGGGCGAGTCATTCCTGTCGCGGGTCCTGAGTTACTCCTCGTCAAGGAAGGCGAGGTGCAGGTTCCCCTCTATCGAGTCGTTGCCGAGCGACTGCTGAGCAAGTACGGATTGTCGCCATCTGCCCTTGCTGACGGTCAGGTCCTTCGCGAACACCACGAATTGAATGACGCCGTCTGCGTTCTGGCCCGGGCCGGGCGTCGCATCAAGGATCTGTATCGTCCCATCAACGACATCCTGGCCCGCGTCCTGGCCGAAAAGACAGTCGATATCGAACCCCTTCGCCAACTGGCTGCGATCCGGCACTTCGATCTGTTCGCCACCGCCACGCCCGACGACCTTCTCGCGCGCACCATCGATGCAGTGCGTTTCGATGGCGTGAAGCAGACAGACGAGATCACCTATGCGCCCAAGTTGCCGACAGACCGGCGTCGGGATCTCCCTGAAGTCATGTCATCGAAATACGCCGCTGTTTTGTATCCGTTCGGAAAGTCCGACGTCTCCCCTTTCTACGCCATTCACGACGAAGACTTTCTCGAATTCGCCTACACCATGCAGGCCGGCAACGGGCCGGAGCGGATGTTCTCCCAGTTACGCAGCCGTAACCTGCTTATGATCGGCTGTAACTTCGCTGATTGGCTCAGCCGATTCTTCCTGCGCCTGTCCAACTCCGAGCGTCTTTCTTCCGACCAGCGCAACAAGAAGGAATTCTTCGTCGGCCGCGAGACCGCGGAAGACCGCGATTTTACCGTGTTTCTCGAACGCTTCAGCCAGGACTCACGATACTATCCGGTCGATGCCCGGACATTTGTGGCTGAGTTACATCAGCGCTGGAGCCGGCGCAATCCCGCACTTAAGGCTGTGCCTGATCCAGTTACTGACCAGCCTGCCAAAGCCGCCGAAGTTACTTCTCCCGGCGCCATCTTCATCAGCTACTCCAGCGACGACGTAGGAGCGGCCCGGAGACTCTTCGCCGACCTTCAGGACCTGGGAGGCGATGTGGCCTGGTTCGACAAGACCGACCTGAAGCCGGGGGATGACTGGAACCAGCGCCTGCGCAGCGCCGTCCAGCGTTGTGGCCTGTTCCTTCCCCTGTTGTCGGCCAATACAGAGCGCCGCATGGAGGGTTACTTCCGTCTGGAATGGGGCGAAGCCGCCGAGCGATCGAAAAGAATTCAGGGCAGGAAGTTCATCTTCCCCATCGTGATCGATCCCGACTACACCGGCGGCATGAAACGTTATGCGCTGGTTCCGGACGCATTCAGAGCGCTGCAGTATTGCCACGCACCCTCGGGCCAGATATCGGAAGATCTGAAAGCTGAACTGCGCGAGCAGTTGCGCGACCTGCGCCGGCCGAGAACATCATGACCACTGTTGCCGAGATCGCGATTGATCAAAACAATCCATGGCCGGGCCTGGGCTCCTTCGATGAGGGAGCCGCACGATACTTCAATGGCCGACAAAACGAAACAGCCGAGCTGCGCCGATTATTGCTGGATGCTCCGCTGACGGTGTTGTTTGGTGCTTCCGGACTGGGTAAGACCTCGCTGGTCCAGGCGGGACTCTTTCCTCTCCTCCGAAAGCAGCACTATCTTCCGGTCTATGTACGGCTCGATCTGAGGAATCAAACCGCCCCGCTCATTGAACAGGTCAAGTACGCCCTGCAGTCCCAGATCCACGCCAAAAGCGTCGACGCACCTGCCATCAGCGAAGGTGAATCCCTATGGGTCTACTTACACCGGCCTGAGCTGGAGTTATGGAGCAAGCAGAATCAGTTACTCACTCCAGTCTTCGTCTTCGACCAGTTCGAAGAAGTGTTTACGCTGGGAGCGGAGAACCCCGCCGCCATCGCCCGCCTGCGCATTGATCTCGCCGACCTGGTCGAAAACCGCCTGCCCGCAGCCTTGGCAGAGAACGCTGAAAACGGCCACGACCTGTCGCTCGACAGTCAGCGCTACAAGGTTGTGCTGAGTTTCCGTGAAGACTTTCTCCCCGCCGTCGAGGGCTGGAGGCGCGAAATGCCCTCCATTCTGCGCAGCCGCCTGCGCTTGCTTCCCATGTCTGCGGAGCAGGCCTTCGAGGCCGTCTACAACACGGCGCCGCACCTGGTCGACGCCGAACTCGCGAAGAAAATCGTGACCTTTGTTGCGGCGGCGCGCCATGACGGCCGAGCCACCGAGACCGTGGGCATCACCGGGGAACTGGTGGTAGAGCCGGCGCTGCTCAGCCTGGTTTGTCGAGGTCTCAACGAAAAACGCAAGGCGCAGGGCAAATCGGCATTTGACCAGGCGCTGCTGGCCGGCAGCGGCGAAGCCATCATCTCCGATTACTATGCAAAATCGGTCGACGACTTGCCGGTGCGAGTCCAGCGCTTCATCGAGAACGAACTCATCACCGAGCGTGGTTTCCGCAAACCATGTGACGTAGACGATGCCCGCACCGTCCATGGCGTCACCGATCAGGAGCTGCGGCTTCTGGTTGACCGCAGAGTCTTGCGCATCGAGGCCCAGCGCGGAACGGAGCGGGTCGAGCTTACCCACGACCTTCTGACCCGTGTAGTGCGCGAGCACCGCGATCTGCAGCGGGAAAGAGCCAGGATTCGCCGCCAGCGCAGACACTTTCGAAACATCGCCATCATCGCGGTCATCGTCGCGGCCATCGGCGTCGCCTGGTTAAAGCAGGATGCTCTACTCGACCGGTACTTCTGGTACAGGGACATGCGCGCGCCCCTTCTCTCCGTCGGAGACAAACACCTCGCGCCGCAGCCGGGCAGTCCGATCACGCCCTTCGCCGATTGCCGGCAAGGATGTCCGCAAATGATCGTGATTCCGGCGGGCAAGTTCATGATGGGCAGCGCCGCCGAACCGGACATTGCATGCGATGCGCTCCGCCCCTGCGAGTCGCCTCAGCACGAAGTGACCATCGATCATCCCTTCGCGGTCTCCCAAACCGAGGTGACATTCGATCAATGGAATATGTGCGTCAAGGACGGCGATTGTCTTGAAGCCAACGACTTCACCTGGGGCGGCGGTGACCGGCCTGTGATCGGCGTGGGCTGGCCCGCCGCCGTCGCCTACACGAAGTGGCTCTCGCGGCTTTCCGGCCAGAACTATCGACTGCTCACCGAATCCGAATGGGAGTACGCGGCGCGCGCGGGAAGCAACGACCCTTATTCCTTCGGCAACAACGAATCGGAATTGGACCACTACGCCTGGTTCAAAGACAACTCCGGAAATAAAACCCATCCAGTCGGCCAGAAGCAGGCCAATCCTTTCGGCCTGCTCGACATGTACGGCAACGTGGGGGAGTGGGTTGAGGACACGTTCCATGCCGACTACCAGGGCGCACCAACCGATGGCGCCGCGTGGGTGACAGATGGGGACAAATGGCGCCGCATGGTTCGCGGCGGCAGCTGGAGCGACTCGCCTGAAAGCCTCCGCTCCGCCAGTCGCAATGCCGGAACCGGCGACGGTCGCACCTATGACCACGTCGGCTTTCGAGTCGCAAGGGACGTTGCGACCGGCGGATCGCTCTTTTAGCCCGAGTCCCTGCGGCTCCCGGAGAAACATCTCTTTGTCAAATCTGCATAGAGATCAGCGTAAAATCGACAAGGAACAATGGTTACTGACTCTTCGGGCCTGTAGCTCAACGGTTAGAGCAGGGGACTCATAATGGGTTCCCTGCTAATCGCCCCGAAAGGCCGTGAGTTGCACGTGAGTGTCAGACCGTATTGAATACGCAAGTTTACCCGGCTTGCTCTCGTTTCTCGATGCCCCCTCCTGCCGCCAGTTGCCAGACCAACTGGCCCGAGAACTGACACCGGAGCGAACGTGACGCCGTGCTCAATAGGGGGTCGGGAGGTCAAAACCACAGGCCACCCCGGGGGATTTCCCGCCACTCGCCCCCGCCCTGATCCGACCGGCCCCGGCAAAGCTGATTCCAACCAACCGGATGGGGGTCAGCAGTCCCGGCCCAGAACAAGGGGGTCATTCCGATCCCAAATTCCATTTGGTCACGTCTCGAATAAGCTCGGGTGGTTACTAATTCAACTATCGCGATGAAGCGCCATGCGCCACGTCGAACGATCGGACTGTACGTGCTACATGTCGCGACTACTCGCTAATCGAGCAACCAGCACCGCAGTCTACCAAATAGCCTTGCAGCACTACTTTCAGATGTGCCACACCATTCTGACCGAGCCGCTGGTAGCCGATACTCATCCGCTCGTCAGCGGTTTGGTAGACCGGTGCTGTGATGCTGCCGGTGTAATAGGTAGAAGTGCCGTTGTTTAATACCACGTGCATTTCTGGAAGGACCGTGAACTCGGCATCAGGGTCGGCGAAACTGATTAAGATGTAGGGGGATTCGCCATGTGGTATGTCGGCAGTGACCATGATGTTATTAAGTACCAAGAGCTTACCCGAAGGCACAGAATAGAAGGCGCCGCCACCAGTCAGTAAAGTAACGGATGCACTGGAGCTTTCAATCCCCTCTTCGAGAGTAACCGTCGCAGCCAACCGGACAATGTGCCGTGCCGACACGTCCGCCGTGCTGACTGTAACCGAGGGATCGATTCCCACGGTGGCGCCTGATCCAAGCGTTACCGGCGGCATACTATTGACGCTGACGGTCGGGATATTCGTGACTTGCGCATTTACAGTTCCAGTGATGGGGAGTTTGACGTTGGTAATGTTGACGCTGCCGGTGACCGGGACAGGATTGCCCTGAGAATTTGTAACGACAACCGGTTCCGAGTTCTTTTTGTGTTCCTCGGCTGAAGCGACGCTCGACATTGCAATGGCAGCAGCCATGCAAGAGACTATTGCGATGGAGAATGTGCGCATGAGCGGTCTCCTTTCGTGGTCCCGTGACAACATTTCACGGTGTACGGGGGTAGGTCAGTGCGTCTGTCACCCATCACGCGATTGGTAACTGTCGCCCTGAGGAGTGATCAGCAACTAGAATTGAGCCAGCCAAGGCAGGTAAGAATGCCGCTCCTGTCAAAGCCACGGTCGGTTCTGTGCGCTTGCGGGGCATTCGGGCAAAGAGATCAGTGCCTCCGCGCGTGTTCTGACCCGAGGACGAATCCTGTGGACGCGGAGTGAACTTATCCCAACCTGTCTTCACAGGATTAGTCATTTGATGCGTCTATTTAGCGCGAACAGCGCAATTCGTCTGTGCCATGCGTCACCGTCAATTGTGATAGCGTCGGCCTGCTGGATCAACATCGGGGACAAATGCGGTCGCATCTCTGATGGTCAGGGCAAGGTCTTCGGTCACCTCTACCGCAGCGACGACACCATAGGCCGGAAGTGGTTTGAACAGGCTTTGACTTTCACTGGCACGACCTACGGCACACTTTTGCCAGCCGACTTGTTATGCTCGGCGTAGACATCGCGACGGTCAGTCAACTGCTCGGCCACAAATCGATCCAAATCACGATGCGCCACGCTCATCTGGCCCCAGAACATCAATTAGAGGCGGTTCAACGCCTGTGCGAAACTAAGATTACACAGAAGGGCGCAACTGACATTCAAACTGACACCGAGCCGTTAAGCTGTCTGGAAGGCTGCTCTGCTGTCATGGAGCAAGTTGCTTGTTTTGGTCGCGTTGCGCAGAATGTGGGCCTGTAGCTCAACGGTTAGAGCAGGGGACTCATAATCCCTTGGTTGGGGGTTCAAATCCCTCCGGGCCCACCAACTGTCAAAGACAGTTCCCTCCAGAACGCACCGGTCTCCCGTTGGCGCCATCATCCGACAGGCATCCGCCGTTATGAAATCGCCGCTTTGAACCCCATTGTCCGCCTTTTGCCGCCCGTCACGCTTGACAGGGACAGGAGGATGTTATGCCTGAAACACATGGGGTACTTCCTGGCACGCGGCGACCCGTCCCTGCCGGCGCACGCCGTGTCCGCGACATCGACCCCAACGCTCACATTGAAGTCACCGTCACATTGAAAGCTCCTGCCCTGCCGCTGCCTGAGGCTTCTGGCCGTGGCTCTCACTCCAGCGGAGTTGGCCCGGCAGTACGGCGCGCCCCTCGGCAATATTCGCAAAGTGGAAGAAACATTACGCTCGTACGGTTTGCACATTGAAGGAGTCGGCCCCACCCGCCGCACCCTGCGCGTCAGTGGCACCGCGTCGGCCATGGAGGCCGCATTCAAAGCCGGAGTCGCCGTCTACCAATCGGCCGCCCAGGGCGAATTCCGCGGAAGAGAAGGTTCGGTCAGCATCCCGGCTGAAATCTCCGACATGGTCGAAAGCGTCGTCGGCCTCGATCAGCGCAAAGTCGCCCAGCGCAAAACCGGCGCTCGGGGCCACTCGGCGGCCACCCCGCTGGGACCGGCCGATCTTGAAGCACACTACAATTTCCCTCCCGGGAGTGGTGCCCATCAGAAGATCGCGATTGCCGAGTTCGGTGCTCCATTGCAGTCGGGGTCGTTTCTTCCCCCCGCCTTTCTTCCCGACGATGTCGCCGCCTTCTGCCAGTCGCAGGGAAGGCCCGTTCCCAGCGTAACCACAGTCCCGGTGAACCTCGCTCCGTTGACCCTCGATCAGCTCAAGAGCCTGCCCGCCCAGACCGCGAACGAGGTTCTGGATGAGACCGGCGAAGTCATGATGGATGTTGAGATCGTCGCCACCCTCTGTTCGGCGGCGGATATCTCCGTCTATTACGCTACCTTCGACCAGAAAGGCTGGCTTGATCTGGTCGAACGCGTCACCGCAGATCAGCCTGTCGCGTTGTCTGTCAGTTACGGCCTCGCCGAAGATTCTCCCGAATGGGAGCCCGTCACCTCGATCAACGGCGGCGCCATCCAGGGGAGAGTGATTCCCGACGTGGCCGCGCTGGCCGGCCCCCCGCTCTATCAACTCACCCTGCTCGGCCAGTCCTCGCCGAACGGCGGCACCAGCGCCTAGGCTCCGCTGTGGGCTTCGCTGCTGGCGCGCCTCAACGCCGCCCTCCCGGCCGCCAAACAACAGCGCGTTCTGCCCCCGATCCTCTACCAGAACGGCCCCGCCGGCGCCACCGTCGGCGAAGCCGGCTGCACCGATATCGTCTCCGGGAATAACGCCTCCCATCCCAAACCGGGAAAGGGCTACCAAGCCCAGAATGGTTATGACGCCGTCAACGGCTGGGGAGTTCCGAACGGCAAAAATCTGCTGGCCGCTCTGCAAGAGCCACGCAGGTTCCAGCCCGCCAGTGAACCAACCCGTCCACTGGCGTGTTTTGAATCTCACCGTTGGAGGCGATTCTCTTTCCCACGCCGAAACAAGAATGGACTGAGTTGGATAATTCCGTTACACTGCCGCGAATAACCACCGATGCAGTCCGTCTCCTCACCAACGGTCCAACCCAACCCGGCAAAGGTAGCCACTCTCACCGGGTGGATGCTGGTTGGTGTCTCCCTGGCCGCGTTTGCCGGCTGGGCATTCCATCTTCCGGTCGTCCGGAATTATGTGCCCGGAACAGTTCCCACCAAGGCCAACACCGCAATCTGTCTCTTGCTCGTCGGCCTGGCGTTAGTGCGCCGCGATCACCGCGATCTGCGCTTCTTCGCCGCCGGCGTCCTGGTGATTGGCGCCCTCACCAGAATTCAATACGTTACGAATTCCAATTTCGGAATCGATCAGCTCCTGTCTCGCGATGAATCGCATGTCGGCCTGTTTGCCGGAAGAATGTCTCAATATACAAGCACGGGATTCGTGCTTCTTGGGTCGGCCCTCTTTCTCGTCAGATCGAAGCGGCCGAAGCTGCGCCAGGCCGCGAGGGGTCTCGGCCTTTTGACCGGAGTTCTGGGCGCCATCGCCTTGCTTGGCTATGCATACGACACCAACGCTCCCCCCGATCAGCTCCGTCCCCAACATAACGTCGCCATCCCCACCGCACTCGGGTTCATCATCGCAGCCCTCGGGGTGCAGTATGTCAATCCACGCGAGGGGCTTGCTCGTCTCGTTTCGGCCCGCAACGCCGGCGGTGCGATGCTGCGGCGCCTCCTTCCCGCCAGTGTGGCGATTCCCATGTTGCTTGCCTATGTCGTAAAGACCGCACAGCAGAGGTACAGTTGGGAAGACGGCTTCTCCATCGCGCTCGGGGCGGTGCTCATAGTCGTGTGTCTTCACATCGTCATCGTGCTCAACGCATCGGACCTGGAACGGGAAGACCTCGGGTGGCGCGAGAGCGAGCAGCGCTTCCGTCACGTTGCGAACACCGCGCCGGTCATGATCTGGATGTCGGGGACGGATAAGCTCTGCAACTACTTCAACGACCCATGGCTGCATTTCACCGGCCGCGCTCTCGAGGCAGAACTTGGCAACGGATGGGCAGACGGAGTCCACCCCGACGATCTGCCGGGGTGCCTGCATACCTACACCCACTCGTTCAATCGCCACGAGCCGTTCCGGATGGAATACCGGCTGCGCCGCTATGACGGAGAGTATCGCTGGATCCTCGACACCGGAGTGCCGCGATTTACCGAAAAAAGGCAATTCACCGGCTACATTGGATCGTGCATCGATGTGACGGATCGCAAAGTAGCCGAGGAGGCTCTCGCCGACCTTGAACGCAGGCTGCTGAACGCGCAGGAACAGGAACGATCCAGGATTGCTCGCGAGCTTCATGACGACATCAATCAGCGGCTTGCCGTCATGGGCTGGGAGTTGCAGTCATGGGATCGGTCCGTGGACGAGCCTGAAACCGGCAGTTTTATTGCCTCCGTGATCGAACGGCTTGCGAAGATAGGCATAGATATTCAGGCAATTTCCCGGCGGCTGCACTCCTCGCATCTCGAATACCTCGGCCTTGCGACAGCAGCCGACGTCCTCTGCAAAGACCTGCGCAAACAGCAGCAGGCTGAGATCGGCTTCAGCTGCGACGGAATACGTGCGGACCTCCCGAAAGACATCTCCCTCTGCCTGTTCCGCGTGTTGCAGGAAGCGCTGCAGAATGCCATGAAGCACAGCGGCGCGCGGCGATTCGGAGTTGAGCTCATGGGGGATTCAAGCGGGATTCGCCTCGCAGTGACTGACGATGGAGTGGGTTTCGATCAACAAAGCATCGACAAACAACATGGCCTGGGTCTCATCAGCATGCGGGAGAGAGTGCGCATGGTTCACGGCGAGTTTGCCGTGACGTCGCGGCCTGGTCATGGCACCACGGTTACCTGCCGGGTGCCGCTTGCGCATGAGAGTGTGGTCTCGGATGTGGTGCAAGAGCAAGGAAAAGTGTGAGATTTTCCCCACGTTCGCTTCAAAATCGAACTGTCATCCTCAGCAAGGTCCGCCGCGGAGGAGGATCTGCCCTGAAAATACCACCACTACAGCGCTGTCATCCTGCGGCGGTCGCCGCGGCGACCGACGAAGGATCTGCGGTTGTTTTTCAACGAACTTCGGATACACCAAACTAGGACAAGTCAGGATTTCTTTGGGGCCGCCGCGAACTTTTCGTTCTTCAGAATCTTCCCGCCCTCCTCGATCACGTACAGCCGATTCACGTCCAGGTCCTTCAGCGTATCCACCGCGCCCGAGGGCCAGCGAATCTCGATCAGATCGACTTTCTTCGCGTCATTCAACCCAAAATGAATGCGCAGATCGCTGGCCGAGTAGTAGCCGTTGCACGACCGCACCTCTTCGATCTGCGTAAGCGGCGTGGGCTGCCCAGCCGCAGCCGGCTTCGCTGTGAGCACCGGCGACCCCGTCTGCGCCACCACCTTGATGCGCGCGCCAATCCCCGTCCGGTTCGACTTCACGCCCACCAGCCGCACCTTCACCCAGCTTCGGTTCAACGTCGAGTCGCAGCGCAGCAATTGCGGCACGCGCATTCACGCAATTCACCACCGCATCCAGATCGCCATCGTTGTCGTAGTCGCCCACCGCAAATCCCGCGCGCCTTCGCCGCCGCCGTAATCCCGCTGCCGCCCGTCAGGCTCACGTCTTCAAACTGCCCGTTGCGCAAATTCCGGTAGAGATACTTCCGCTCCGCATAAGCCGCATCCACCTGCGTGCCGTCCACTTCCGGATACACGTGCCCGTTGGCGACCAGAATGTCGAGCCACCCGTCGTTGTCGATATCGATGAAGCTCACGCCCCAGCCCAGCAGCCGCGTGTTGATTCCCAGCCCCGCCTGGTACGTGCGATCGTCAAACGACCCGTCGCCCAGGTTCATATACAGCGAATCGGTGTCGCCCGCGAAGTTCGTCTTCACGATGTCCAGAAGCCCGTCGCGATTGAAGTCCCCGATCGAAACGCCCATGCCCGCCTGCGGCTTGCCATCGGGAGAATAGGCAACCCCCGCCTCGATGGCCTGGTCCTTGAACGTGCCGTCCTTCTGATTCTGATAAAACGTCGCCGAAGTCGAATCGTTGGCCACGTAAATATCCGGCCACCCGTCCTGGTCCAGATCGGCCACGCCGCAACTCAACGCATAGGTCCCCAGCGTTCCCCACATGCCCGCGCGCTGGCTCACATCGCTGAACGTGCCGTTGCCGTTGTTGTGATAGAGAAGATTCTTCCCGCCATCGAGTCCCGGCGGCCCGCACGCCACCTGGATTCCCTTGTAAGTGCAGTTCGCATCCTCGGGCAGCGGCGCCGTCTTCACATCGAAGTCGATATAGTTCCCCACAAACAAATCGAGATGCCCGTCCTTGTCGTAATCCAGAAACGCGCATCCCGAATTCCACCGCAGCCGGTCCTGCCACAGCCCCGCTTCTTTGGTCACATCGGTGAACGTGCCGTTCCCGTTATTGCGAAACAGCGCGTTCTGCCCGTAGTAGCTCACGAACAGGTCGTTCCATCCATCGTTGTTGTAGTCGCCCACGCAGCACGCCTGCCCCCACCCCGACCGCGCCAGTCCCGCCTTCACCGTCACATCGGTAAAGGTCCCGTCGCGATTGTTCTTGAACAGATGGCATACCGGCTCATGCCCCTTCGCGAATCCCTCCAGCCGCCATCCATTCACGAGGAAGATATCGAGCCAGTCGTCCTGGTCGTAATCGAAAAACGCCGCGCCGCAACCGGTGGTCTCGAGCAGGTATTTGTTGCGATGTTCCCCGCCGAAGATGGTCTCCACGTTGAGCCCCGCTTCTTTGGCGACATCCACAAACTGCACCCCCAGCGGCGTTCCCGCCACCGGCGAAGCCGCGCCCTTGGGCGCCGCCCGCGCCGGCGCCTCATACGCCTGCCGCGCGCTCCCCTTGGGCTTTTCCGGCGCCTGCGCCAGCGCGAGCACGTCCTCCAGCGATAAAACCAGCGCCGTCCGCGAAAGCGACTTCAAAAATCCCCGGCGTGTTTTTGGGCTGAAGGGCAAAGCTGAAGTCTCCACCTGGAGCGGCGCTCTGTAAGCATCTTCGCCCCGAAATCTGAGTATATCGACGTGACCACCCCGGCTCCGTCTCCAACTCCATCCATCGGGGTGCCCCGTCCAAGCTCCGCTTGGGCGGGATCGATCGCGCTCTAGTCGCGCTCCTTACACACCCAGAGCCCCGGGCGTATTAGCATAATTGCGTCGAATCCTCGCGCATCTCACCGTGCGCAAAGCATTCAACCTCACTCGAACCTCGCAGGGGTGCCCCAGGTCTCGATTTTGAGACCTGGGTTCCACGGGATGAATGGAGAACAGATGGTTACCCGCAGAGAATTCCTCGACACACTTGCCACCGGAGCGGCCGGCCTGGCCATCACGTCCTCGGCTCGCAGTTACGGCCAGATCATGGGCTCCAACGAACGCCTCAACTTCGCCGTCATCGGCCTCAACAGCCGCGCCTACGCCCACCTGTCCGCGCTCCACACCAACAAGGACGCTGCCCAGATCGGCTATGTCTGCGATGTCGATTCCAACATCCTCTCCAAGTTCGCCGCCGCCACCGAAAAGCAGATGGGCGCCGCCCCCAAATGCGAAAAGGACTTCCGCAAGATCCTCGAGAAGACCGACGTCGACGCCATCACCATCGCCACGCCCGACCACTGGCACGCGCCCATGGCCATCCTCGGCCTTGAGGCCGGCAAGCACGTCTACGTCGAAAAGCCCTGCAGCCACAACCCCGCCGAGGGCGTGCTCCTCGTCAAGGCGCAGCAGAAATACAACAAGCTGGTGCAGATGGGCACCCAGCAGCGCTCCTCGCCGCACACCATTGAAATCGTCCAGAAGATCCACGACGGCGTCATCGGCCGCGCCTACTACGCCAAGGCCTGGTATACCAACGGACGCAAAACCATCGGCGAAGGCAAGCCCGCGCCCGTTCCCGCGCAGCTTGACTGGGACCTCTGGCAGGGCCCCGCGCCGCGCCAGCCCTACAAGGACAACGTGCAGCCCTACAACTGGCACTGGTTCAAAATCTGGGGCACCGGCGAAACCCTCAACAACGGCACCCATGAAGTCGACGTCTGCCGCTGGGCCCTCGACGTCGACTACCCCAACCGCATCACCGCTTCCGGCGGCCGCTACGCCTTCAAGGACGACTGGCAGTTCTACGACACCATCAACACCAGCTTCGAGTACGACGACAAGTGCATCGCCTGGGAGTGCACCTGCTGCAACCACATGCCTCACTTCAATCGCGACCGCGGTTCCATCATCCAGGGCACCACCGGCACCGTCCTCGTCGATCGCGACGGCTACGAGATCTACGACCTCAAGGGCAAAAAGACCAGCGAATTCAAAGTCGGCGGCCAGACCTCGTCCGGCGATCTCGTCGGCGCCGACTCCATGACCGACCTGCACTTCGCCAACTTCATCGCCGGCGTCCGCAAAGGCGAAAAACTCAACGCCCCCGTCGCCATCGGCAACGTCGCCGTCACCATGCTCCAGCTTTCCAACATCGCCTGGGAGATGAAGCGCGACCTCGTCATCAACCCCACCAACGCCATGATCGTGAACGACCCCCAGGCCATGAAAGGCTGGACCCGCGAATACGAAAAAGGCTGGGAACCGAAAGTCTAGCTCTAGCTTTTAGCTCTCAGCTCTCAGCTTCCTTTTGAGTTGTCATCCTGAGCGAAGCGCAGCGCAGTCGAAGGACCTGCATTTAGCGATGCCAGCACGACCGCCAACTTCCCGTGCCCCATCCTTTCCGTTTTTTTCTGCGGAAAGGGTGGGAAACCACGAACCTCCTCCGAACTTTTTCGATGTACCTGAGAGGACATCAAGCAATCCATGAACACCATCTCCCGCCGCACCTTCGTCCGCTCCAGCGCTCTCGCCGCCGCGGCCTGCGCCGCCCCCGCAATCTCCCTCGCGCAGCCCAAACCCGCCTCCGGCGCCCCTTCGCCCGTTCGCCTTGGCATCGCCACCTACACCTTCCGCAACTTCACCCGCGCCAAAATGATTCCCTGGGTCAAGCAGCTCAACGTCGCCAGCCTCAACTGCAAAGACACCCAGGATCATCTGCCCATGGACCCCGCCGCCGAGGCCCAGGCTCTCGCCGACTACAAATCCAACGCCATCGAACTCCACGCCGCCGGCACCGTCTACTTCCCCAAGGACGAAGACGAAGACATCCGCTCCAAGTTTGAATACGCCCAGCGCGCCGGCATCAAGGTCATCGTCGCCGGCGATCCCGCGCCCGCCACCCTCCCCCGCATCGAGAAATTCGTCAAGCAATACGACATCCGCTTCGCCATCCACAACCACGGCCCCGAAGACAAGATCTATCCCTCGCCTCTCGACGTCCTCAAAGTTGTCGGGGACATGGACCCGCGCATGGGCTGCTGCATCGACGTAGGCCACTGCGTGCGCGCCGGCACCGACGTCGTCGAAGCCATCCACACCGTCGGCCCGCGCCTCTTCAACATGCACATCAAGGACCTCGCCAGCTTTACCGAAAAGGAAAGCCAGGTCGCCGTAGGCCAGGGCAAAATGCCCATCCGCGAAATCTTCCAGGCCCTCATCCAGACCAACTACCCCGGCTGGGTCGACCTCGAATACGAAATCCACGGCGACGATCCCCTGCCCGGCGTCACCGAAAGCTTCGCCTACATGCGCGGCGTCCTCGCCGGCCTCGGCTACAACCCGAGCCTGACGCCCTGACATCCCATCTCCCGTCGTCGCGCCTGCCGCGGAAGAATCAGCAAGTTGAGATCCTGATAACCAGTCTGCACGTCGAGGAGCGGTTTTGAAGCTGAACTCGAAAGCAGTGGCGATCATGCTGTCGGTTTCCGTTGCACTTGGAATCGTTGCATGCCTGTGGGTCTTGGTCCCTTATTTAAGTGTCCAGCTGAGCCAGCCGATCATTGTCTCGACTTATCCAGTGCAGGATGAAGTTGGGGTGCCCAACAGTTCTCGCCAGACCGTCACTTTCAATAAGGGCATGGACCCCAAAACCATCAACCCACAAACCCTCGTTTTGTCCGACGACCACGGTCAGATCATTCCCGCCCGCGTCTCCTGCCAGGAATCCAACCGCACCGCAGTCCTCGATCCTTCCGCGCCTCTTCACCCCGGCACCACGTATCGGCTCTCCGCCGTCAGCGGCATCAACGGAATCAAAGACCCTCTTGGCCATGCGCTGGCAAACGATCGCGTTTGGACGTTCACCACCGGCTTCCAATCGAAGCTTCCGCTCACCCAGGGACCCGGAGGTCCCATCCTTCTCATTACCAGCCCGGCCAACGGCTTCAGCCAGTACTATGCCGAAATCCTCCGCAACGAAGGCTTCAATGAATTCGCAACCGTCGACATCTCCCAGCTCCAGGAAACAGCCCTGAAAAACTACGAAGTCGCGGTGCTGGGTGAAGTACCCCTCAATGCGCTTCAGATAGCGGCTCTGGCCAAGTGGGTCCATGCCGGCGGCGAACTGATCGCAATGCGGCCGGACCTCAAGCTCGCCCAGGCATTCGCATTTCAGGTTACAAATCCTTCGGCCACGCCTGACCCTCCCATGCAGGATGCCTACCTGGCCATTCAGCCCTCCGGCCCAGGCGTTGGACTCCCCCATCAGCCCATCCAGTTCCATGGCTCCCTGGCTCCCTATCACTTCAGCGGCGGTGCCGTTCTCGCCACCGTCTACCGCGATCCCGCCACGCCCGCGCCCTTCCCCGCCATCAGCACGATCGACTTCGGAGATGGCCGCGTCGTCCTCTATGGCTACGATCTGGCCCGCTCGGTCGTCTATACACGTCAGGGCAATCCTCGCTGGTCCGGCATGGAACGCGATGGTATTGCTCCCATCCGATCCGATGATCTCTTCTACGGTGCCAGCCCTTCTGACCCGCAGCCGGACTGGGTCGACCCCAACAATATTGCTGTCCCGCAAGCCGATGTGCAGCAGCGCCTCTTCGCCAACATCATCAACCTCCCATCCACGCGCAAAATGCCCTTGCCTCATTTCTGGTATCTCCCCCGTGGGCTTAAGGCAGCGGTCGTCCTGACCGGCGACGACCACGGCGGCGGCGGAACCGCCCGGCGCCTCCAGGGTTATCTCGCCAAAAGCCCGCCCGGCTGCTCCGTCCAACATTGGGAATGCATCCGCGCCACCTCCAATATCTTCGTTGGCTCCATCTCTTCCCCCGACGCAAACAGGCTTGTCGCTCAGGGCTTTGAGATTGGACTGCACGTCTACACCGCCTGTGCCAACTGGCCATCCCATCCTGTCCCGCAACCTGATGGGACTGTCCGTAATGAGGTAGACCGCCAGTTCGCCGACTCCCTGTATCGAGCGCAATTGGCCGTCTTTGCTGCCCGCTATCCCGGGGTCCCGTCCCCCGTCAGCAATCGCATCGACTGCGTCACGTGGGGGGACTACGACACCCAGCCCCAGGTCGAACTCAATCATGGCATCCGGCTCGATACGAACTACTACTTCTGGCCCCCCAAATGGGTCCGGAATCGCCCCGGCCTCTTCACCGGCTCCGCCTTGCCCATGCGGTTTGCAAAGCGCGATGGAACCATCATCGACGTCTATCAGGCCGCCACCCAGATGACCGATGAATCGGGACAGCAATACCCCTTCACCGTCGACACGCTCTTATCCAACGCTCTCGGCCCTTCCGAGTCCTACGGCGTCTTCACCGCGAACATGCACAACGATGAGCCCAAATCGCCAGGTGCCGACGCCATTATCTCCTCAGCTCTCAAGCGCCATATCCCCCTCGTGTCAGCGGCGCAGATGCTCCGCTGGCTCGACGGCCGCAATGCGTCTTCCTTTCAAAACCTGGCCTGGTCAAACGGTCAGCTCACCTTCAGCATCGAGGCCGGCGAATACGCCGCCGGACTCGAAGCCCTGCTGCCCATTTCCTCCGCCGCCGGCGCCCTCACAAGCCTCACGGTGAACGGAGCCGTTCTCGAATACCAGCTCCGCACCATCGCCGGCCTCAATTACGCAGCCTTCCCCGCCAGAACAGGCAAGATACAAGCCACCTATCGCCAGCCGAACGGAGCCCAAAGCCAGGGCACACCCAAAGGGATTCCGCGCTGACTTGTCCAAACCATCAATTCACTAAGCACTGTCATCCTGAGCGGAGTTTGACGCATTCTTTGCGTCAAACCGAGTCGAAGGACCTGCGGTTGCTTTTCGTCTTTCTTCTACAAACCTCAGACTCAGGACACTAGGGTGGGATCGCGGTCATTGTCTCGCCGACACCAACTAGATTCCGGGTGCCCCATCCTCGCCGCGTCTTTGTTGTTTGCGGCTCGGGTCCTGAGTCCGAAATTAGCATCATCATAAGCACTATCATCAATCCGCACCGTCATAAATGAGCACCGCCATCAGAAAATATGGAAGCACTGTCCTCCTGAGCGGAGTCCGACCCGGCGGACGCAGTCGAAGGATCTGCGGTTGCTTTTCATCTTTCTTCTACAAACTCCAGACTCAAGACACTACGGTGGGAGCGCGCACATTGTCCCGCCGACTTGCCAACTCGCTTCCGGGTGCCCCGTTCTTTCCGAGGTCTGATCGCGGCCAGGATGGGAAACCTCGAACCCTCACCCGCACTGACAACAAAACCTACCCGATCTGAATCTTGATATTCTTCCCCGCCGCCTGCGCAGTCTTGTTGTTGTCCCGGTCACATTCGCCGTCTGCGTAGCCTTCACGCCCAGGTTCATCTCCTTCAACATCCCCGCAAGCTGTTCAAGAAACTCCGAATCCTTCTCCGCCACATCCTCAATCTCAAGCCGGAGAGCATCGATCCGCCGCGTGTTCTCCGGCTCCGCCACCGCACGGTTCAAAGTAGCCTCAGCCGGAGTCCCCTTGAATTTGGCCACCAGCCAGTCGTACAGCTTCGCCCCCGGCTCGCTCAGAAAACCATGCCACCGCGGATGTACTCAGATGCGGTGCATCCACACGCAAGCCCGCGTTGACTCATCTCTGTGCTCAGACTAAGATTCGCTCACCAGAGGGTCCTCCCCACCATGGTCGGCAAGACGATTTCCCATTACCTCGTCCTTGAAAAGATCGGGGGCGGGGGCATGGGCGTGGTTTACAAAGCGGAAGACACGCGCCTGCATCGATTCGTCGCCCTCAAGTTCCTGCCGGATGAGTTTTCACGCGACCCCCAGGCGATTTCACGATTCCGCCGCGAGGCAGAGGCGGCATCGGCGCTGAACCATCCGAGCGTTTGCACGATTTATGACGTTGGCGAACAGGACGGACAGACATTCATCGTGATGGAATTGCTCGAGGGGGCGACACTCAAGCACACGATCTTCGGCAAGCCGATGGAGATTGGGAAAGCCCTGGATCTGGGCGTCCAGATCGCCGACGCGCTTGACGCAGCGCACGTCAAAGGCATCCTTCACCGGGATATCAAGCCAGCCAACATATTTGTAACCACTCGAGGCTTGGCGAAGATTCTGGACTTCGGGTTAGCCAAATTGATTCCTTCGGCGTCCGACGGAGCGGGAACAGCGGAACTCCCTACGAGTTCGGCTCTCAGGGATCGGGCTGATCTCACCAGTTCGGGAACAACTATGGGCACGGTTGCTTATATGTCCCCGGAGCAAATCCGCGGAAAGGAACTGGACTCGCGCACCGACCTGTTTTCATTGGGCGCGGTTCTGTATGAAATGTGCACTGGAACCTTGGCGTTTCGCGGCGACACATCGGGAGTGGTCTTCGAGAATATCCTCAATCGAGATCCTACCCCACCTATCCGCTACAACCCTGAGATCTCTCCGAGGATGGTGGAGGTGATCAGCAAAGCCTTAGAGAAAGACCGTGACCTCAGATATCAGCACGCTTCTGACCTGCGATCCGACCTCAAGCGTTTGAAGAGGGACACCGAGTCTGGACACTCCTCCGCAATTGGCACAATCGGACCTCCAAAGCTTTCATTCACGAAGAGTAGAAAGGTTACGCTCGGGATTGGAGGCCTCGTCGTTGCGTGTTCCTTGCTTGCGGCGGTCTACTACTCGCTGCGGTCTTCTCGCACAGTCCACTCCGCTCCGCTGTTAGCGCACCGTCAGATCACGTTCGTGGGCAATGCTTATTGGCCTGCCATCTCCCCGGATGGAAGGTCGATAGCATATGTAATCGAAACACCCTGGAACTGAGCAGAAGCTGATGGTGCAGGACCTGTCCGGCGGCCCGAGTCTCGAAGCTTCTTCGCGGACCAAGTTTGAGGACTCCTACGTGGTCGCCAGACGGTTCCGAACTCATGGTGTCTGTGATGAATCCGAATGAAATAGAACTCGTGGTCGTTTCTCGACTGGGTGGAGCACCTCGACGAGTGGGCGGGGGAGCTGTACTCGTGCTGGTTGGCTGACGGGAAGCAGTTTGTAGAAACGAACACCAACCCGGACGCTGGAATTTGGCTGGTTGACCTATCCACGGGGGAAAAGAAACGCGTACCCGCACCTGGATACCAGTGGGTGTTAGGTGTAGCCTGTTCCGCCAAGACGAATAAGCTGCTCTTGCTTACCCAGACTGCAGATAGGTATCAGATATGGTCGATGAAGGTCGATGGAGCCGAACAGCGCAAGCTGGTTGAAGGGGAGAGCGGCGTGACGCTTCAATCCCCCCGGTGGTCACGCATAGAAGACGCAATCTACTATTTCCGAGAACAGAATGGCACATCGGACCTTGTAAGACTTTGATCACGGGCCGATCAATGGAGCCCTCCGTACTGGTAAATGGTTTGCAGACTGGCGACTATCTGACGCTATCGGCCGATGGATCGCAACTAGCGTATACACGTTCACAGTCTTACGCTAACTTGTGGCTGGTTCAACAGCTGACGCCGGGAGTCGACTGCCGTTGCAAAGCCACTGACCTCGGAGACGCTGTCATACAACGATCCCATTATCTCCCCTGACGGCCGTTCGGTGGCTTTTACGATGGGCTCCGACATTCAAAGGCAACGTCTATAGGATGGCGGCCGACGGCGGCCAACCGGTCCAGCTGACGTCCGTTGACCGCGTCCAGTAGCTGGAGTCCGGCATGGTCGCCGGACGGCAGCCAAATCGCGTATATCAGCAATCAAGGAGGCAAAACAAAGGTGTGGGTTGTTGGTTCTCAGGGCGGCAACGCCCGACCGTTGGAGAAGACGGACGCATCGGCTGCTAACAATGTGCTCGCCTGGTCTCCGAGTCGCGACCTATTCTATCTCACAAGCGGGCTTCACAACCTTCGCCGTCTGAACGTTGAAACTCAAGAGGAAAAGCCTCTCTTTCCGATTGATTCAAAGGGTTTCCTAATAACGAAGCCGATATTATCGCCCGACGGCAAGAGAATTGCGATCGATGGAATCTAGAGCCCCGACTTTAGGAACATGGCTTATAACAATTGACACATTGTCGGTGAGCCTGTTATGCCCATACGTTGCGCCCTTCGGGTGGTCCTCCGATGGCAAACACATATACGGGTTTGCTGAAAATGGACGAGACATACTCCAGTTAGATCCCGTCAATTCGAAAAAGACAAAATCCATGATCACTTTGCCCGGCATTATCAATGCTGCTACCGTCAGTCCCGACGGACGGAAGATCATTGTCAGTGTTGGTGAAGAGAAGTCGGATGTATGGATTTTGAAAGATTTCGATCCGCAAGCCGTTCAGGCACAATAAACGGCTGACTTGCTGTCGGCCTGCGATGAGCGCGCCGCCACGAAGTCTTGACTCCATCCAACGTTTGCCGAAGATTAAGACCAGTCAGCGCACACTGGAAATGGAGAATCCATGACCAGTCTCACGCACCTTCCCAAAAACGACGCCGCGCGGGCCATCACCAACCGCGAACAGTCTCATAAAATGCGCTCTAAGAACCATTTAAGCCGGCCTATCGGACCGTTTATAAACACCAGTTTTGGCACATAAACGCCTTGCAATAAATGAGATATGGCCAAAAAATTCCTACTCCCCCCGGGGGCCATATGGGTTAACTGGGAAGCACTGCTTCATTCAGCCCAAACCGTTCTCGAACCTCATACCGCGATCTGCCTGGTCCGGGAAAGCTCTCATAGAGCAGAAATTCCCGCGGCTTATCGTCAGTTAATCGTTCCGTTCCGGTCGGTCGTCGCAGTGTTTCGACCCTGCTCAGATCCGCATCGGCATCAGCACATACTTCGACCGGTATTCAGCATCCGGATCTTCGGGCCGCATTTGCCCCGCTGACTGCGAATCTTTGAACTCCAGCCGCACCTCACCCTCATTCCCCAGGGCCTTGAGAAAATCGAGAATGTAGCCGGAATTGAAGCCCACCATGATGGGATCGCCCGCATAAGGCGTATCGATCACATCTTCGCTCTCGCCCGACTCGGTCGAGCTCGAACTGATCTTCAGCTCGTTGCCTTCGAGGCGCAGCCGGATGGCACCCGACCGCTCATCGGCAAACTGCGCCACCCGCTGGATCGCCGCAGACAACTCGCTCGACCGCACCACCGCGAACTTTGTATTATCCCGCGGCATCACAGCTTCAAAGTTGGGGAACTGGCCCGAGAGCCGCCGCGTGCTCAGCGTGCGATGGCCTACCCGGAAGAAGAGCGTGTGCTCGTCGTCCGCAAACTCCACCTTCTCCGCGTCTGAAACCGCCAGCAACTGGCGCAGTTCTTCAAGCGCCTTGCGCGGAATCAGCACCCGCTTCTCGCCGCTGATTCCTTCCAGCGTTTCGCCTGGCTTCTCGACCCAGGACAGCCTGTGGCCGTCTGTCGCGACCATCGCAATCGACTCCGCTTTCAGCACCATCAGGGCGCCGTTCAGCGTGTAGCGCGACTCTTCGTTCGAAATCGCAAAAATGGTACGCGCGATCACCGTCTTCAGCGCCGCCGCGGAGATGCTCGTCACCGCCACGCTCGGAAACTCCGGCACCTGGGGATAATTCGCCCGCGCCATCCCTACCATCTTGGTATTCGACCGCCCCGACCGGATCTGCACCCAGTGGTTATCCAGCAGCTTGATCGAAATATCTCCATCCGGCAGCAGCTTGATGTAGTCGTAGAGCTTCCGGGCGGGAATCGTGCAGGCCCCGGGCTTCTTCACCTTCGCCGCCGCGCTGGTGCGGATCGCCTGGTCCAGATCGGTCGCCGTTATGTTCAGCCGGTCGCCTTCGGCCTCGATCAGAAAATTGGACAGAATGGGAATGGTGGTTTTGCGCTCCACAACGCTTTGCGTCGCCGTGAGTTCCTTCACCAGATCCTGGCGGCTTACGGTTATCTCCATCGCTGCCCCCTGCGCGATCGACTGCTCCACTTCAGTTTCCACGATCGACATAGACCCACCCCCGCCGTACGGCGCTCAAATCCGGGAATCTTGCCATTTCGTGCTGGCCAAACAATACAACAACTCCCAGCCCCGCGAAAACGGCCCCATTCCATTCCTTCTGATTGTATTCATCTTAAGGACCATGCAAAGGTGGAAAACCGGGCCTCTTCTCCGAATTCCCGCCCGCTCTGGCATTTTGCGACCCAACAGCAACACCAAAGTCCGGGCCCCCGTTCCTTTGCGCCCTTTCGAGTCGGCGGAAACCTCACTCTTCGTGGGAGACCTCGACTTTCGGTGGCAGAAGCCAAAGCGCAGCCACGATTCCAATCAGCGTCAGAGAGGCAGCAGGCCGGTAATAGGCAACGGGAATGGCTGCGAGATAAAGCAAAACCGACGCGATCTGCTTGCCCCAACTTGCGTGCGGAGTGGCCGCACTTTGCTTTCGTACCTGGATCCACAGGGCCATATACCCGAGTCCAGGGAGAATGCAGACCGCGGCGTAGAGCGAGGTGTTGAACGAGGACAACCCCTTCACGCCGATCCATTCCGTGGCAAAAGGAAATAGCGAAAGGCAGAAGAGAAATACCAGGTTGGCCCACAAAATACCGTGGCTGACCGTCTCTACTTCGTCGACGAGATAGTGGTGGTTCACCCAGTAAACCCCGGTCTGCACGAACGTCAGCAGATAGAGAATGGCGGTCGGCAGGACCGCGCGCAGACCCGCCATCCCGTCCGGCCCCGGCACCTTCAGTTCCAGAACCATGATGGTGATGATGACCGCGATGACGCCGTCGGAGAACGCCTCCAGGCGCGCCGGGCTAAGGCCTTTTCTGCTCACTCTGGTACCACCGTAGCACGCAGCCAAATTGCACCGCCGTGCATTGCGCGACGGGTAGTAGGAAATAGAAGTAAATATAAAAACAAAGACAGTAGTCTCCGTAGTTCAGGCAGGAAAAGTGGAAAAGCTGCTCAAGTCCAGTTCCCAAAGCCATTTGATCCCCTGTCCATTTTTCTAAAACGGGTCTCTGCAAATCAGGAAATTTGCAAAAGTCCGATGTATCGATCCCCAACCCACCCTGTTTTCCCACTCTTTGCACAAGCCCTCCGAAGACCCCTGTGAATCGCCGCGGCAGTGTGTGAAAAGCGTGTCCCGGACCGCATGAATCAAGGCGATCGAGTGTCCCCGCCTTCCACAGAGCCCCCCTGGAAGATTCAAAAAGTCATCACAGGTGCCCCACCCTCGCCGCGTCTTTGTTTTTGCGGCTAGGGTGTGAGCCCTCCGGATTGGGGCCGGAACGTGAAGTGAACGGTATCGTCTTTACCCCGAAAGTCCCAAATCACCTTTGCGCCGTTCGCTTCACGAACGGGCAGGCGAAGCCTTCCCGAAGCAGGACATCCCCGCCGCCAAAAAACTATGCCGTGGCTCTAAAGACTCCCTCGTCCCCTACACTCGCAATCAGGAACGATAACGCGCATGGCAATCAACGTCGCCGAACTTGAAGAACAGCTCCTCGCCATGTCATCGAGGGACGCACCGGGCCGTGAGTTCTGCGACGCCATTGCCGAACTTGCCCGAACGGGACGCCTGGCGCAATTGTGCGACGTTCTCCCCGCCGTCGTTTACAACGAACTCAGCGCCCGGTACAAAGCCGATCCGGCGGCCTTCGTCTCCGGCTGGCGCCGGGTCGCTCAGGACATGCGGCAGGGATTCATCCAGCACGCCCGCCGGCGCCTCACATCCCTTACCCGTCTTCAGTCTGGGGATCGCCCCCAGGCTCCGGCCTGGCAGCAGATCCAGCACGCCCTCGATTCGCAGGAACACGACCTGCTCCGAACGGCGCTGGCCCTTGAACTCCTCGACACCATCGAGCCTGCGGTTGCCCGTGCCACCCACCTGCGCGAATGTGTGGTGGCCGCTCCCTGTTCAGACGAAGCGGACCGCTACCTGGACGAAGCCACACGCTGCTACTTCTTTGGACTCTTTACCGCCTGCGCCGTCATGTGCCGTTCGGTGCTCGAAGAAGCCATCAAGCAGAAATTGCCCCCCGGCTTGGCTCGCCTGGTCCGCACCCGCTACCGCAATGCGGCCACCCTCGGCAATCTTCTCCACGAAATCAACAACAACCTCCAGCTCACGGGCATCGATCCCGACTTCCCCCGGATCGCCAACCAGGTGAACGATACCGGCAAGAGAGCCGTTCACCACGGCCTTCTGTCTGAAGAGGAAGCCCGCCTCTGTCTTCAAAACGCCCGCGAAGCGCTGCAACTGCTCTTGCGGGCCTGACGTCCCTGAAACCCATTTGTGCAGCCGTAAACCGGAATTTCTTGAACCCGTGTCTTGAACTCGGGCTCCGTGCCCCATCCTTTCGCCTTATTCCTGGCAAAAGGGTGGGAAGCCACAAAGCCCGAGCCCACTTCTTTTCACCAGAAATCGGCATACCTCGTGCTACTCTTGCCCTGCCTGAAACTCCCGCCTCCCAGCAGGTTTCAATATGCGTATGAGCCGCTGTCGGTCCACTGTCCTGTTCGCACTGGTCTGTGTCCTCGCCTCGGGACGCCTGTGGGCCTGGGGCTGTTCCGGTCATGAGACCGTGGCCCTCATCGCCCTCAAAAATCTCCACGACATTGACACCGCCAACCAGACCCACGTGGCCGACCAGGTCGAGACCCTTCTGTCGGCCCAGACCCACGCCTACACCGGCCGGTTCTGCAAGGATCTCGGGCTCGACCCCATCGCCTACTTTGCCACTTGGGCTGACGACCATCGCACGGTCGATCCCTCCACCGGCAACTGGCACTACTGGGACATTCCGCTTCATGTGAAGACGGCTGCGCTGGGCGAATATTGCGCTGGCGGCTGCGTCGTTCAGGCGCTCCTGGACCAGATCGCCATTCTCCAGGACAAGAGCAAAGATGATGCGGCCCGCTCCACCGCCCTGCTGTACATCATTCATTTCGCGGGCGACATGCATCAGCCCCTGCATGAAGAAGACAACAACGACCGGGGCGGAAACTGCGTCCCCGTGACGTTCCTCAACACCGCCCCCAAGGCGACCAGCAACGGCGGTTTTTCCCCCAATCTGCATGCCATCTGGGATACGCAACTGGTCGAGACGATCGGGCAGATCACCCGGAGCGGGAGCGACGCCAAAAGTCAGATCGAGGCTTTTGCTTCCCGCCTGGAAACCGAGCATGCCTCGGATCCGCAACCGGTTTACCACGGCTCAACCGATCTGGTGACCTGGGCCAATCAAGCCCATGCCATGGCCATTGCGGCTCCGTACGCAGACTTGCATCCGCGCATCGCTCCGGCCAGGAAGACGGCCCCGGTTACCGCTTGTTCTGACGGAGGAACGTCTACCAAGTTTTTGAACAAGCATGAGACGGTAAGCCAGGCCTATATCACGGCCGTCGAGCCCGACGTCGAGGGCCAGCTATCCAGATCCGGCCAACGTCTCGCAGCCATTCTGTACGCGACCTTGAAGTAACCGCTGCGGCGCGTGTGCCGCGTTGCGGTTGCGAGGCAGCAGAAAACACTGGTTGTTCTAAAAAGGCACGGCTTTCAGCCTGCCCTGAGCGAAGCCGCGATATACTCCGGGCACAGCAAGCAAGGCGCCGGATGCTCTCAAGTCATACGGTGCACTCGTCGGGTCTTTCGTGGGGGCACATGGAGCGTCAACCTTCGCCCGCAACGCCCACCAACGCAGCTAAATCTTTTCGACGACTGCGTTGGATCGCCTTGCTGGCGGCAGCAATCGTTCTGCTCCTCGCCACTTCCGGGATTTCATATCAAGCCATTAAGGCCAGAGAAGATGCGCGCCGATTCCACTCGGAGGGAAAGTTAGTTGACGTTGGTGGTTACAAACTCAATATCGATTGCACCGGCAAAGGAAGCCCCACTGTCGTTCTTGAGTCCGGAGTCGAAGCGCCCGCCAGGGGATGGGGACTTGTACAGCCCGGGATCGCGAATTTTACGCGTGTCTGCTCCTATGACCGCGCCGGATATGGCTGGAGCGATCCTGGACCGATGCCGCGAAAACTCTCACAAATCGTCCTTGAGTTGCACACGCTCCTGCAAAATGCGGGAGAAAGGCCGCCCTACATCCTCGTGGGCCATTCCTTCGGCAAAGGCAGCGTTGTTCTGTACAACAAACTTTACCCGAATGACGTGGCCGGTATGGTTCTGGCGGAGGGTGGTCCCGATAAGTTGAGGTTGCCGGCAAGCATCATGGCACTATCTGAGGCTGATCTCAGGCGTCGCCAACGACGTCGAATGTTCGCGTCCGCGCTGTACTTCTTCGGGATTAGTCGGTTTCTGGCGAGAAAAGACATTGAAGGCGCAGGTGAGCCGACCTACGACCAGGAATGGTATTACGATGCTATACAGCCAAAATTCATTCAGGCGACAACGAGCGAACTAGAGAACCTTTTGAGTGGCGACAGCGAGGCCGAGCTGGCAGACGCGCCCACGTTGGGCGACAAGCCGCTGGTGGTTCTCATCGCTGGCAAAGGCATGTGGGGCCTTCCGTTGACGTCACAGGACTGGGTCGACCTGCGCAAAACCTGGGTCGATGGACAAATTCAGTTGGCGCAGCGTCTCTCCAGGCAAGGTAAGTGGCTTATCGTCTCCGATAGCACCCACGCGATTCCAGATGAACAACCCGAAGCAATTGTAGATGCGGTGCGCGCTGTATATGCGGGCACCGCGCAATGACCGGGGCGAGTCGGAGCTGGAAACGCACATTGGGCTGTTCGCAATAGTTGAGATCCGGGTTGATCAGGCGAAGTCCGCGGTGCTCAACAGGTTTAGATCGCCTCGCTCGAGACGAAACTATGAATTCCCGATGGAGCGGCGGTACGGGGTGGTCGCTGAATCCCGCTTGGCTACTGCACGTCGATCTTGAACGACTTTGTGACTTTCGACTGATCCCATCCGGCGGCCACGATGGTGACGCTGTGATGCCCCAAGTTCAGGCTTACGTTGCCGTTGAAATAGGCGTAGTTGGAGAACCCGTAGCGCTGTTCTGCGCGCTTCGAGCCGTCGACCCAGATCTCGATGTCGCGCATGGGCGCCGTGCCGGTTGCGCCGATCGCAAAGGGAACCGGAGTGGCAACGGAGCCGGCGATGGGCGAGCAGACGTTGATGCCCGTAGCTATGGGAGGATCGCATGGGGAAAAGCTCCAGGCGGTGGAGTTGTAGAGCGTCGTTATCCCAGTGGCCGTTGCAGTCGGAGTCATAGCACTCCTGGACGAGGATGTCAGGCATCGAATTCCCATCACCATTCAACACGATCGGCGGCTGATGGATGGTGCTCATAAATGGAAAGGGCCAGTAGATCGTCTGGTGAGGGTTGTACGAGGAATCCGCATTGCGTGTCACGACGTCGACATAGAGCGGACCCGTGTTCGGGTTGGCGCAACTAAAATCTACAAAGATGAGATCGTTCTGGCCGTTGCCATCAAGGTCGGCGACCTGAACCGGAGAATCGGCAAGACAGCGGGCGCCGGCGATGGTGGTGCGGCTGGAAAATGTGCGGGCGGAGTCGCCGTAGAAGACAAAGATGCGGTTGGTGCTGACCGTGGAATCGACTGCAATCACGTCCATCTTGCCGTCGGTGTTCACGTCGCCTGCGCTGAAAGCCGCAAAACCCGAGGGCAGACTGAGCGTGATCGATTGCGGAAAGTGGCCGGTGCCGTCGCCGTAGTAAACGTATGCGCTGCTGATGGCAGCCGGATCGCGATAGATGAGCAGATCGGCTTTGCCGTCGCCGTCGAAGTCGCCCATGGCTAGACTCTGGCCGTTGACCGACTGGGCCATGACGGGGGTGAAGCCGGCTTTGCCGTCGCCGAACCAGATGTTGAGGCGGCCGTCGACGATGAAGGCAAGATCGAATAGCTGGTCGTGATTGAAGTCGGCGACGGCGGCAGATACGCTCCCGATGGTTCCCCCGGAAGGGCCGAAGGAATACGTGCCGCCCAGCGAGAACGTTCCCTTTCCGTCATTGAGGTAGATGTAAACGTTCCCGCTCTCAATGGTGAATGCAGCGATGTCCATGCTTCCGTCGTGGTTAAAGTCGCCAAGGGCCAGTTGCGCGATCACATCGGTCGAGCCGTTGTAGAGCGGGACCTGGTAGCTGGAAAGTCCGACGTACAGACCCTCGTCGCCATTGTCGTTGCTATGCGCGAACTCGACGTCGAATGTGCCGTTGGAAGTGCCTGACGGCTGGTAAATATAGGCGAGATCTTCTTGGCCGTCATTGTTGAAATCGGCATGATAAAACGAGTTGTCGCCGCTCGTGACCGTGAGGTTGTTGGAGTGGCTTTGAAAGGAAACCTGGCCGGCAAGCGACGAGAGAGGTAACACCAGGGCCAGTGCGGTGGTAAAACATACTTTTCTGAGAGTCATGGAATTTGAACCTCTGATTCGTTAGGTGGGAGTGGGTGGATATTTTCGTCGCCGAGAGCGCCAAGGTTGTAAATCACCTTGTACTGCGCCTGGAGAAGGAGGAGTCCACCGTGAACCGGGGCGAGCGGAAGCATACGAGTTGTGACCATGGAATTCTTCGCAGCCCGGGAAGCCGTCAGCCTGTAGTTATGGATAGAGGATGCGAACTTGCTTTCCGGTGGATGTCGTGGGCCATATCGCCACACAGAACAGAGAGTTAAAAGTGGGATGCAGATGCCGCCAAAAGAAGTGTACTCTGTCGCAATCGATCCGAGATTTGCGCGCGCACCTCGAACCGCGCATCCCAGATGGATTGACCAACGAGCTATTACCCCTGAAAACCCAGTTGCTACCATTCCGGTTCTCAATTGAGTGGATGATCGCCCAGGCGCGAATCGAGCATCTCTGAGACCGACCCTGGGATTCCGGTGGATCACCGCTTACTCGGCATTTACTGTTTCAGCAACAGTCCATGCGAATTGAGCATCCCGCATGCGCCTCCAGAGGTAGGCTTGTCTATGCTGAGGCTTTCAGTTTGGGCAAGGCCCCGATTTCCGGGGCCCGAGCATACTTTAACGCTAGCCCCCGAGGGAATGTTTCCAGGATCGATCGATTTGTCCCTCCCCACCACCATTTTGTCTTGTGGAATCGACCCCGGCGAGCCCGGATAGGATGGTCAGAAGATGAAGACTTTCCCAATCGTATTGGCAATGCTGGCCGGGACCGCGCTTTCGGCCGCCCCCGCCCCGGCTCCCGTTTTCAAATTCGCGGTCTCCGGCGACTCCCGCAACTGCGGTGATATCGTCATGCCCGCCATCGCCGCGGGCGTGCTAAAGGACGGCGCAAAATTCTACTGGCACCTGGGCGATTACCGCGCCATTTACGACTTCGACGAAGACATGGTCGCTCCTCCCTCCCTGCATCTCAATCAGCCCCACCTCACCATCAGTTCCTACCTGAGCACGGCCTGGCCCGACTTCATCAAGAATCAGCTCACCCCTTTCGGGGACCTCGAAAAATTCATCGCCATCGGCAACCACGAGCTCATCCCTCCCAAAACTCACGATGCCTACATGGCCCAGTTCGGGACCTATCTGGATACGCCCCGCCTGCACGCCCAAAGAGAACAGGATCACGACACCGCCGACGGCGTCCGCTCCTACTACCACTGGGTCATGAACGGGGTCGACTTCCTCGCCCTCGATAATGCCGGCGCCAGCACCTTCGACCCCAAACAGATGGATTGGATCCGTGCCCGCCTTGCTGACGATCAGAAGAACGCCGACATCAAGACCGTCGTGGTCGCCATGCACGAGGCGCTCCCGGGAAGCGTAGGGTTGAGCCACAGCATGTGCGACTCGAGCGACGGCATCACCACCGGCCGCGAGGTCTATGAGCTGCTCTGGAACCTTCAGGCCGCCGGCAAGCATGTCTACGCGCTCGCCAGCCACTCCCACTTCGTCGTGGAAGACGTATTCCGCACCCCATATTGGAAAGATCACGTGCTGCCCGGCTGGATCGTCGGAACTGCGGGCGCGGTGCGCTATCGCCTGCCTCCGGGACTCGGCGCAAGATTCGCCAAGACCGACGTCTACGGCTACCTGATCGGAACCGTCATGTCCGACGGTTCGATCCAGTTCGACTTCAAAGAACTGAGCCTCGACGACCTGCGCCTGGCCAATGCCGGAAAGAATCCGGATTCGCTCGTCGGCTGGTGTTCTTCTGAAAACAAGGACCAGCGCATCCCGGCGCCTGAGCCCTGCGAGGCAAAGCACTGACATCCTTGGTAAGATTTCTCCCTTTGCAGCGAGCTGGAGTCCTGAGCCCGAAGTTGGGCCCCCCGGTTTACTCCAAAGTCCCACCGAACGGCGTGCGTGGTACGGATAACCAGAGAATGCGACCGGTTGCCCACAACCCGCTTCGAAACGGAATCTTCCCGTGCCAAATTCCAGGTTCCCCCCGTTTCTGGTTCCATGGTGTAGAACTCTCATTAGCCCAGTGCGCGATTTCGAGAAAACCCGAACCGAATTCCAGGAGATGCTCGCCAAGCCCATTCGCGAACTCGGGCTCAAACTCGAGGGTTCTCCGCTCGAACACTTCGTTCAGCAGCTTTATCGCGAACTGAATGCCAAGGGCATCCACAAGTTCCGTCCGCTTTGTTACCTCACCGATGAATGGGGATGTCCCTCCGGCGAGCCCGTCATCGGCATTCCGTTCTATCTGGCCAACCCCGACCTCGCCCAGCTTGAGCGCGAAATGAACGACCTCGAAGACGCTCGCGAAATCATGATGTACATGCGTCATGAGGCCGGGCACGCATTCAATTACGCGTACCAGCTCTACAAATCGGCTGAGTGGCACGAACTCTTCGGTTCGTTCCGCCGCGCGTATCGCGATAATTACCGTCCCATACCGTTCTCGCGGAAGTTTGTTCGCCACATGGCCGGGTGGTACGCGCAGAAGCATCCCGATGAAGATTTTGCCGAAACCTTTGCCGTCTGGCTCACGCCTCGCTCCCAATGGCGCAAACGCTACGAAGGTTGGGACGCCCTGGCCAAACTCCAATACGTCGATCGCGTGGCGCGAAAAGTCGGAGATGCCGAACCCACCCGGCGCCGCGGCCGGACCGACATCACTGTCGATGAGATGGAATCGACGGTCGGCGAGTTCTATCGCCTCAGCCTGCCGGAGGAGATTCCCGTGCAGGACCTCGCGCTGGACACCGACCTGGCCGACATCTTCAATGTTTCCTCCAAGCGACGAAACGGCGTGCAACCCGCCCAGGAGATGTTGCGCCGCCATCGCAAGTCCATTGTCGACAAGGTCGCGTATTGGAGCGGCGTGCAGCGTCCGATCGTCAAACGACTGGTGGAAGCCATCTCGAAGCGTGTCGAGGACCTGGGTCTGCGCGTCGACGTTCGACGCGAGTCCGAGTACCTCACCGAGTTCACCGTGTACACCACCGCACTCTCAATGAATTATCTGATCCGTGGGAAGTTCATCCATCCCTGAGGCGTGTCGGCAGCCGCCGTCACCCCGATTGGAGGCCGAATGGCAGGAGCGAAGTTGAAAGTCACCGTGCTGTACGACTTGTGGGAAGAAGAACCTGCCGAAGTCGAGGAAGAAGACCCTGCACCGCGCCAGCCCAAGGGGCAAAAGAAACGGAAGAAGAAGCCGCCCAAGCACGACCGCGAAGAAATCTTCGAAGCCTTGGAGAAACTCGGTCATGTGCCGTCGTATTACGTCCTCGACGGCCGGCAGTCATCCCTGTTCGGCCTTGCCAAATGCGGCGCCGATCTTATCTTCAACCTCACGGAATCCTATGCGGGCGATGACACCAAGGAGATGCAAGTCACCGCGTTCCTCGATTTGCTTGAAATCCCCTACACCGGCGCCGGGCCGCACGCGCACATTCTCGCCCAGGACAAAACAACCGCCAAGAAGATGTTCGCCTTTTCTGAGATTCAGTCGCCCTACTTTGCCATAGCCTATCGCGGCAACATCGATCACGCCCATGACATCTCCTTCCCTCTCATCGTGAAACCCACCTCCGAAGATGGATCCATCGGCATCGATGCCGCTGCCGTAGTTACCAGTGTGAAGGAGTTGATGGAGCGCATCTCCTATATACAGACGGAATTCGATTCGCCCGCCCTGATCGAGGAGTACATCGAAGGACGCGAGATCTACGCCTCCATCCTGGGCAGTTACGAGAACCCGCGCGCGCTCCCGTTGGTGGAGCTTGATCTTTCGAAGCTTCCCGAGGGCGTGCCCAGGATCGCCAGCCAGGATGTGAAATTCTTCAGAGACACCGACGCTTACAAGCTCACCAAATCGGCCATCGCCGAAGACCTTGATGAAGAAACCGTATCGAAGCTCAGCGAGATCGCGATCAAGGCCTACCGTGCCGTCAAGCTTCGCGATTATGGCCGCATCGACATGCGCCTTTCGGACACGGGCGAGGTCTATGTCATCGAAGCGAATCCGAACCCATGGCTCTCCAGTGGGCAGGAGTTTGCCATGGCCGCGAAGAAATCCGGCCTCTCCTATACCCAGATGATCGGGGAAATCGTGGAGCTTGCCATGGCTCGATATGCGTGAAACTGCACATCACGAGGGCTTTACTTCAGCACTGGACCGGGTCTTTTGCAGAATAGAACGTCGTTCCGTCCATCGTTGCCTTCACCGTGCAAGGTTTTCCCGCATTGCCGGTGCATGTCACCTCGGAAATCGTCGTTGAAAATTCCCCACCGGCCACCGGGTCCGACCAGTAGGACGCGGTGTGGCCCGGCGGATACGTCACGTCCAGCCGCACCTTCACACCGTTCGTAAAGTGAGATCCGTTTACGACAATCGCATCCATTCCCGGAACGCGTGCGGCCGTGATATACGGCTTGACCGGCGGCGCCGGCGGTGGCGCTCCTGCCCCCGGCGTCACCGTGATATTCGCTGCATAATAGGCCGGGCTATTCGACTCCACTTGTATCTCCAGGGATACGCGGAACTCAACCGTGTTCCCGGTGTTGTTGTGAAACACGTGCGTCGGAGTCACACCGGTGTCGGTTCCACCATCGCCGAAATCCCAGAGCCGTGACATGATGCACTCCGCGTCTGAGTCATCCAAAAACGTGACCTGCAGAGGCGAGGGACCTGACCAGGGGCCCGCGGCGAAGCGTGCCTTCGGCGGTTTGGGATAGACCCACATGCTGCTCTTGGCTGTGTCGCTTCCCCCGTCGTTTGAAACCGTCAGCGTAATCGGATACTGATTGTTGCAGTCCGCATGTTCGTACGTATGCAATGGATTGGCAACGTGATCCGTCCCTCCATCGCCGAACTTCCATTCGCGCTTCCGTATGTATCCGGCGGACTCGTCCGTGAATTGCACCGCGATCGGCTGTGCTCCTTGCGTCTTGTCCTGCTTGAAAGCCGCGCGCGGAGGCACGTACTCATACGCCTTGATCAAGGCAAGCGTCGAAACCGGAGCTTTCACTTTCAGCTTCGCGGCCATCTGGAGCTCGCTCGTCAGGCCCAGGAAATTGGAAACATCTCTCAGGGTGGGCATATACGCCTCCGGAACGGCGCCGGGTAAATTACTGCAGTGCGACGAGGATGGGAACGAGGCCAACTCCGGATTGGAGCGGAGCCAGTGCCTTGCCGAGGACCGCGCCGAACGCGCGGCCATGATCGCGTGCCGCCATCGCATGACCGGGAGTAGGCGAGGTCGTTAGCAGGTCGCCCACGGCGATTGGCGATTCCCGCGCATCCACCTTGCAAAAGACTTTGCCCGACAGGGCAATCGGCCATCGATTGGTCGCGTTCTTCGTGCGGCCGAGCACGATGCCGGGCCGCAAACCACCGGCTCCGGACACGACTCCCGCGACTTTTCTATCGTAGGGACTCGACGAGAGCGTGAGCGGCCCGTCCTCGCTCAGGCAGAGAACCACGCCCGGCTCGATATCGCGGTGCTCCCCAACCTCGAAGTCCTCGGCGCAGTCGGCGTTCTGCAGCACCACGTCGCCGGTCGAGCCTTTGATCCACACTGCGGCATCCGCGGCCGTCGTGCCTTTGGCATCGGCTCCAAACACAAGCACATCGCCGGCTATCCCCGCACCGCCAAACCATCCCGAGGCGCCCTTGCCGCTCAGCCGGATCGTTGCTGCGCCCAGGGGATTGTTGATCGAGAAGTCCCCGTCGGGAGTGCTTTCGAGCGTGATCACTGGTTTGCCCGCCGGATTCAATACCTGGATCGAGCCCGGATGCATTGCGCCGCCGACCAGCAATTGGCCTTTTTCTCCGTTGATCACGATGGTAATCGTGGGAAGCCCGATCGGAGGTGCAGGTTGAGGCCCCGTCGGCGTATCGGCGACGAGTGAAATGATCGGGTGATGGTTTTTGTCTTGTCCGGATGAGGATTCCGACGAAGTTGCTCACAGTAGCCATGGGCGATCCTTGGGGATGGCTGTTCGTCCGCGTCGCGAAAACGCCCCCTCAACGTACACCCGGTCTCCCTGAATTGCAAGGTTCCCGGCGTACCTCCCTTTGCACCCGCGTGCCTGGTCATCGATGCACAGCCCAACTCGGCAGGTTCGAACCGGGCCTCACGGTATCATGTGACCCAAGCCGCCGGAGGATTCCGCTATGGTCGTTTCGCTCGACTCTGCCGCGCACATCTTTATCCAAACCATGGCGCGCGCCGCCGGCTGGGTCTTCCAACTCCTCCATTCCAAATGGACCATCATCACCGGCGCCGTGAGTTTTGGGGCCGCGTTGACCAAGCTCCTGCCCTGGGTCGCCACAAAATACAAGGCGTGGAGCGACTACCGCCTCCTCAAGCGCCGCGTGGGCGCTGACCTCTATACCCGCGAAGACCTCATCCGCGCCACCGAGTACTATGTCGAAGCCGACTGCCAGGCTACCGACCCGGCCGGACAGGAAGACTTCCGCCGCGTCGCCCCCATGCGCTCTCCCGCCCACAGAACCCTGCGCAATTTGCTCGACCCCTCTTCAGAGCAGCGCTTCCTCATCCTGCTCGCCGACTCCGGCATGGGAAAGACCACCCTGCTGATGAATCTCTATGCCCGCTACGGCCGCGAAAAGCGCGGCGATTACAAGATCGTGCTCGTTCCCCTTGGCCATGCCAGGGCCGACGAGATCATCGCGGCGGTGCGCGACAAGAGCAACACGGTTCTCTTCCTCGACGCCTTTGACGAAGACACCAAGGCCATCCACAACTCCAAAGATCGCGTAGCCGCACTGGTCGAGCTCTCCAAAGACTTCTCCCGCGTCTTGATGACCTGCCGTACCCAGTTCTTCGAGACCGATGCCGAGATACCTCAGGAAACGGGCCTGCTCAAGATCGGAACCATTCGCGCCGGACAGTCCCGCACCTACGCCTTCTCCAAGCTCTACCTTTCTCCCTTCTCTGAAGCCCAGATCGAACGCTACATCTGCAAGCGATTCGTTTTCTGGAAACGGGAGCAGCGAAAGCGCGCGCGCGCAATCGTCGCCGAAGCGCCTGACCTCACCATGCGCCCCATGCTGCTCTCCCACATTCCTGATCTCATCAGCCAGAACCATCGCGCCGGCAATGCAGCCAGTTTGTACAGGGCGATGACGGAAGCATGGTTCATCCGCGAAAAGCCCCTCGTAGAACCCGATCCGCTCCGTCGTTTTTCCATCGCACTGGCTCGCGATATCTACACCCGGCGCGAGCAGCGAGGCGCGGAGAAGATTGCTCCTGAAGAGGCCCTCGCGATCGCACAGGATCTGAACATCCCCCTCAAGTCCTGGCAAATGCGCGGCCGGTCGCTGCTCAATCGCGACAGCGAGGGACGATTGAAGTTCTCCCACCGTTCCCTCATGGAGTATTTCTTCATCGTGGGCTTTGTTGAAGATCCCTCGGCATACCCAAAGGCCCCCTGGACCGACCAGATGAAGAGGTTCTGGTGGGACATGATCAAGAACCGCCATTTTCGGAGCCTCGGAGCTACAACGCGGTACACCGATCTCGCTTCCGACATACTTGAGGCCCGACTCTATGGAGACCCTTCCGCTATGTCGAAATTGGGCGTTCGATCGCTCGTCACCGAATATGGTTACGGACATCTTCACGCCGCGGCGCGCGAAAAAGAGGACAAATCGATTCCCTGGATGGGTCCCTTCCTGCTCGAAAGAGTTTTAGTCAAGCCTTCCATCGGGGATGAATTCAAACAACGAAAAAAATGTGTGATCGACCTCGCTGTCGGCTTGCTCTGGGACGCAAACCTCGCTATGGAAGCGAATGACCAGCAAGCCCTCGAACAGCACAAAATGGCGAAAGGATTTGGTTGGCGACTGCCTACCGCTTACGAGGCGGCGACTCTGCTTCCGAGGAGACTCCCTGACGAGGATGTCGATAGTTACCCGCCCGACTTATTCGACCAATGGGCGAATACTGTGTGGGTGGTCGACGACGAAGGAAACCTCAAGGTGCTCGATTACCGGAAGAGCACCGCGAAACCTGCAGTGCATCGCTACGCCGAATGGGTGAAAGCCCATATTCGGCTTGTGAAGACGGCCGATGCTTCCAGCCTTATGAAGTCCCTGATCGACGGGCCCTAGCGCCGCGTCCCACGTCCCTGCTGACTACACTCAATCCTGCCACCAAGTAAACCGTAATCCTGCCGCCCGTTACAGTCTTATCCTGCCAGTCAGTACGCTGGCATCCTGCCGCAGGAAGGCTGGAGCATGAGGCAATCATCCGCGCTGAAAACGCGCAGGGATGTTGATCACCCAGCAACTGACAGATGGACGGTGATAGTCCCAAGACGCCGAGTTTCGCACTGTGCGCCTGGACGAGTGCATTGGCGATTTGGCAGCAACTGATCGCGTGACAAGTTCCGGATTCCGCTTGCGGGTTCCGCTTTCGTCGTCGACGATAATGGCACCGCTTTTCGGGCGGATTTTCTGACGACCGGCCCATCAGGTGAGTCACACGCAGGTACTCTCATGTCGGGTTTCACCGCCGAGTTGTTCCGGACCTTGGCAGCGGCTCATGCAACCGCTCGCGCCCGGCACCCCCTGATGGCAGCAGCACGCCGTCAGGGGGTCCCGGATTACTTCAAGGCTGATAATTTGTGCCGTACTCCGTGTGTACACTTGCGGCGTCGTAGCCCGAATAAATGACGATCGCATTTCCCGAGGATTCCACCGCTGCGGCTTCCGGCGCGATGTAGGTGCCCGGTCCGGAGATACCGACAGGAGTGCTCCAGGTGCCCGTCGCGGTGGCTCTGGTGGCGGCGTGGATCGTGGGAGTCCCGCTGCTCGACAACCAAATGGTCAGAGCCGCGCCACTGGGAGCAAGAGCGAAATACACCTGGCCGACACTGGCGTCAGCGCCGGAGATAACCACAGGCGACGACCATGTGTTGGTGCTGATGGACCCGTTGACCACAAGCACCTGCGACGTGGGATACACGATGGACTCGTAGACCAGCGTTACCTGCCCCGCATCGTCACTCGCCAGATCGGAGATGATTGTCGAACCCTGAGGGTTTACGGCGGTTTTGAACGGGCTCCAGGCGCCACCAGAATTGCCCTGCGTGGCAGAGGTGTAGACGCCGGAACTGCTAAGCGCCAGGAGGATCGCTCCCCCCGCAGAATCCAGCGCCACTCGCGCGCTATGCGTAGCGCCATCGGGCCCTAGAAGCGAACCCGAGTCGACCCAGACACCGGTACCGGTATTCTGTCGCGAGGCATGCAGGACATAACTGCTCAGCGCGCAACCGTATCTCCTGCAGACTGCGTTGTAGGTCTCCCAAGTGACAATCACCTCGCCAAACGTCCCGATTGAAACATGATCGGCGGAGAGATGCGCGCCGCTTGCGACTGTCTGTTGTGCCGTCCAGGCTCCTCCGGCAGGCCGTAGGACGGTCATTACAGAACCGGTGGTGCTCCTTGGGCCGCCACCCACGGTCCAGGCTATCGCTGCATCGCCGCGTGCGTTCATCACAAAAATCGGATTTGACGCGCCGGGGATCAGAAGCTGAGGAGTATCCCATGTGGCAGCGGACGTGCGATCGGCTGTCCACACGCCGCCTTGATCGCTCCACACTGCCGTAGCAAATCCTGCCGAGCTGATTCGGACGGAGGGAAAGACAGAGGTTGTCTGGAGGGCAGGGGAGAGCTCAGTCACCGACCCCCAATTGCCGCCGCTCGCTTTCGAGCGCGACCAGATCTGGTCCTGAGTTGTGCGCTCGTCCCAAAGAGCCAGCGAATTGCCTTCCCCGTCGATGGCGGCGGTTGCCTCCCAGCCCTGACCGCCAGTACTAAGCACTGCAGGTGGCGTCCAGGTGCCGGTCTGCGCCGAAATCGGCGATATTAGTCCAACTGTAACTGCAATTGAACCCAACCGAGCTATGGTACTTATCCTGTTCATCTTGAGTCTCATTTGTCGTCTCCTTCTAGGAGCGAATCGCTAATAGTCGCTAGTTACGATGTGAGTGGAATTGACTGCCACGCAATGCCGGGCAGCCAATTCCTACAACACGACCCTCGGTCCCTCAGCATACCCAAGTGGTTCTTGGGGAATGTCACCGGGGTGTAACTCTTCAGTCACTTCTTTACCTGCGATCCCGTACCAAGAGCGGCAAAGAAAGATCTTTATTGCCCAGGAAGGAACAACTGTTTTACAAAGTCTGATGTAAAACCTTGCTAAGGATGAGCGGACTTAAGAAACCGCCACAAAGCGTCCTCCCCATTTCCGTTGCCTAAAGAAACAGGAACACGGCGACACGCTTATTGTTTGGAAGCTTGAGCGACCGGGCTGCAGCTTGCGCGACTTAATACATAATCAATGCGGATAGGCTCGTTTTTGCGCCTCACTTTGCTTGGATCCCAAGACAACCGGCAACCTCGGAGGCCGAAGCGCTGACCCACGGAGAATTCAGGCGCTCCATTTCAACAATTGCTAACAGGCCGAGGCACTCGTCGAGTTGCCGTCGCGTGGATTTGATGCTCGGCGATTTACCACTCACCGCGTGGGTCCCAGCGAGTCGTCCGGCAAAGTTCACTTGCCCAACGGGGCGGTGAGACACCGAGAAGGTTCCAAAGACAATTCGCATTCCTCCTGCCCCTGATGCCGGCGCCATAGCCCTTGCCGGCTCGCCCCTCCTGCGCAGAGATCAATCAGCGCAGGTGTCAGGGTTCAGAGATCAGGGAACAGAAATCAAGAATCGCAAAATTCACGCTTGACGCAAAAATTCACGCTTGACATTGATCAGACAATACACAACCATATGGTTGTGGATAATCTGGGTACAACATTCGCGGCTTTGTCTGATCCAACCCGCCGGGCAATGATCGAGCGGCTCTCCCATGGGCCTGCCTCCGTGCATGGATTGACGGAACCGTTTGCACTCTCGCAGCAGATGATTTCAAAACATATCGCCTGCCTGGTGAGGGCGCGGATGGTGATCAAGACGAAGCGTGGACGAGAGAGTGTATGCACGCTTAGGCCGGAGGCGATCAAGACAGTCAGCGATTGGGCGATTAGCTATCGCCGGTTCTGGGAAGAGAGTTTCGACAAGCTGGATGTAGTTGTAAAGCAAATGAAAAAGGAGGTCAGAGATGACAAAAAACACGGCTAGCGAAGTTGAGCGGATGGTCGTTACAAGAGTTTTTGATGCCCCACGCGAGTTGGTTTGGAAGGCGTGGACAGACCCGAAGTACATAATGCAGTGGTGGGGGCCGAAGGGTTTTACTTCGCCTGTTTGCAAGATGGATTTTCGCGTTGGAGGAAAACTTCTCTGCTGCATGAGAGCGCCGGATGGGCAGGAGGGCTGGAATGCGGTTGAATACCACGAGATTGTTCCCTACGAGAAGATCGTTTCCCTCATGTACTTTTCCGACTCGAAGGGAAACAAGATTGACCCTGCGGAATTAGGACTTGAAAATGAGGCCATAGACGGTGCGTACGACGTGACCATCTTTGAGGATCTCGGGAACGGCCAGACGAGACTTACCCACATTGGAAATGAACCCATGGAGAGCGCAAAGAATAGCGGGCAATTCGAAGGCTGGAACGAGATACTCGATAAAATGGCTGCGGTTATTGCCGGGCTGGCACAGGAGAAATAGGAAGTTGACGTTTTGACGATGGCAGCATGAGACTGTGCCCAGCAGTCCCGGCTTGCTGAAGCGAAAAAGGCACCGTGCCCCATCCTCGCGACTTCCCGGGGCCCCCACGGACAGGTCTCCGTCCGTGGGGTGGCTTACCGGGGTCCCCGGCGACAGGTCTTCGTCGCTTGGGTGGTCGGTCGCAAGGGTGGAAGGCGACCAACCCGGATATTCATTCCATCCAGCCCGGGTCGGCAACGCCGGCGAAGGCTAAGCTACCCGCGCCACATACTCGATTCAACCTTCAAGAAAGCGCCCCGCAGCCGTCCCGCAGCCGAGGAGAACCTGCAACTTCCGCTGCTCGCAGTAAGCGAATGACGATCGCATCGGACCGGAACTGGCCATCCCGGTCGTCTGACCCTCTTGCCGAAAATTGAGGCCGGTGAGCGCACAATCGGTTTGAGGATTTGGAGTGCCAACTTTCGTCTTTCAAGAAAAGCTATCGTTCTGCATGGGCCCTTTTTCGGCGTCATAAATGGCCCTTTTGGCGCCCAAAAAGGGGGTTATGGACCGTTTAATATCGCAGTACTTGGCCGACAACTCGTTTAGTTTCAAATACATGCGAGTGAGAAGCTACGCAGAAACGACTTTACCCCCCCTTCCGCGAAGAATCGCGGTGAAACTGTGGAGGACTGCTTAAAAGCCACATAATCAATACCTTGCAGCCGCGGCTTCCACGGAAACACGGTTTCTGTGACCCTGTGCAACTGTGAAGCTCTACCGAACCTCCTGCGCGACAATCACTTCCGTCATCGAGCCCCGCAGAGTCTGTGGACCTGTGTAGCCGTGTGTCGGCTGAGACCTCGTTACCAGTCCCTCTTCTATACTCGAAGTATCCATGTCCTACGCGGCGGCCCTCGATCACCTGAACGCCATGGCGCCCGAGCTCTTTACCAGGCCCGGCCAGCCGCGGCGGAAGTTCTCTCTCGATCAAATTCGCATTTTGCTCGATGCTTTGGGCAATCCCCAATCCCGTTTTCCTTCGGTGCTGATCGCGGGAACCAATGGCAAGGGCTCGACAGCGGCGACCCTCGCCTCCATCCTCACCGAAGCGGGTGTCCGAACCGGCCTCTACACCTCACCTCATCTCGAGCGCGTCAACGAGCGCATTCGCATCGGCCGCACGCTGATCGGCGACGATGATTTCGCCCGTCACTTCTTCCGTGTGCACGACACCGCGGAGGAACTGGTGCGCGGCGGCAGCCTGCCTCAGATTCCCAGCTTTTTCGAGTGCCTCACCGCCCTTGCCTTCCTGTATTTCGCCGAAGCGGGCGTGGAGATAGCTGTTCTCGAAGTCGGCATGGGCGGCCGTCTCGACGCCACAAACGTAGTCAGCCCTTTGCTTTCGGTCATCACCGACATCTCCCTGGACCACATGGAGTGGCTCGGTCCCACGATCACCGACATCGCGCGGGAAAAAGCGGGGATTCTGCGCCCCGGTGGCACACTTGTCACGCTTCCCCAGCACCCCGAGGCCAGCCGGGTGCTGGGCGAAGTGGCCGCGGAACTCGACGTGCGTGGCGTCAGCGCGGTCCCCTACATGCCTCATATGGCCGCGCCGGCCGGCCGGGCGTACCCAGTCGAACTCCTGGGATCGGTTGTCGAACTTGCCTCGCCCCTGCTCGGCGCCCACCAGCACCGCAACCTGGCCCTGGCCGTGGCGGCGGCGGTTGAATTGCGCCGACATCACGGTTTCCCCATCACTCCCGGGTCCGTTGCTGCCGGCGTTCGCAACACCAGCTGGCCGGGGCGGCTCGAGCGCGTCCAGAAGCGTGGTCTCGAATGGATCCTCGACGTAGCCCACAACCCGGCCGGCGCCTGGGCCCTCCGGGCCGGCCTGCGCGACGCACTGGGTCCCGATGAAGCGCGCCCCATGACCCTGGTGTTTGCGTGCCTGCGCGACAAACCGCTCGACGAATTGGCCCAGATCCTTTTTCCGTTGTTTGAGCAAGTGATCTTCCCGCCGATCAAGAGTCCGCGCGCCACTCCGGTTGAAGAGCTCCTTGCCGCTGCTCGATCCACCGGCACCCCGGCTTTTGTCGCCGGGTCCGTCGCCAGACGCTCTCGACCTCGCCGCGCAGCGCCCCGAATCAGGGGTAGGCCGGGACTTTAGTCCCGGCACAACAGTCGTGCAATCACCGGGGCCTTTAGACCCTGAGGTTGGCTTTTTGCGATTTTCCTCAGCAGATCCACCTTCACCGGAAATCGGTTTAGCAGCTCCTGAAGGAACCAAAGTCATCGTCATCTCCGGTTCGGTCTATCTGGTTGGCGAAGCGCGCAGCCTCCTTATGTCCAATAACGAACATAAGGCGGAAACCCTCCCATGAGCCCTCGCCCCCACCCTTTGCCCCGGCTATACCGCTGGCGAACCAATTTCCTCCAGGCACCCTTGTTTTTTCTGGCCACCGGATTTTTTGGAACCCTGGCGCTCTTGGCGTCACTGGTGGCGAAGACAGGGCGAACACAGCATCGCATCGCACGCATATGGGCCCGCGTTTGTGTGCGCGTTTCGGGAGCCAGGCTCACCATCCGCGGCGGAGAGTACCTTGGCCAGTACCCGGTCGCTGTTTACGCCGCTAATCACACCTCATACATGGATACACCGGTCATCTTTGCGGCCCTGCCGTTCCAGTTTCGAATCCTCGCTAAGAAAGAGCTCTGGTCCATGCCCTTCATCGGCTGGTACCTGAACCGGTCCGGTCAGATCCCCGTCGATAGCGGGACGCGCTACCCTTTCCAGCCTCGGGGCCGGCGTGAAGGCTCTTCGCGCGGGGATGCCCCTGTTTGTTTTTCCCGAGGGTTCCCGCACCCCCGACGGGGATCTTCAGACATTTCTGTCGGGCGCCGCCTTTCTGGCCATCCGGGCACAGGTGCCCCTGGTACCGGTGGCGCTTACAGGCGGGTATGACCTTCTTCCCATGCATACCCGGCATTTCTATCCGGGCGAACTGGTGTTGTCGGTCGGCAAACCGATCGAGACTCATGGAATGACTCTCCGTCAGGCGGACGAATTGACCCGGCGTCTGCGCTCCATGATCGGCGAAATGCTCGGTCATTCTTCGCAGGACAGGTCCGATCCCGACAGGGGGGGAGCCCCCGGGGTCAGTCGCGCCCGATCTACCGAAACCGCTTGAATGGGGCCCCTATCGCATTCTGCCTGTATCGGCTTACACTGGGAATCCATGACCACCCGCATCGCCATTCCCGAACCCACTAGCAGAGACACGGCTTATAACCAGAGATCTCTTCCGCAATACATTGCCGCAATCCAGTCGTCCGGTGCTGTCGCAACGGTCATTCCTTTACATGAGCGGCAGGATCGCGTGGCACGGCTCCTCGCAGGCGTTCAAGGAATTCTGCTGCCAGGTAGCGGATACGACCTGGACCCCCAGGCTTACGGCGAGACCCGTACCCCCCCCTGCAACGATCCCGATCCAGACCGCGCCGCCGTGGACGAATTACTGCTTCAGGACGGTTTCAACCTGCACAAGCCGATCCTCGCCATCTGCTATGGTGTCCAGGCTTTGAATGTATGGCGCAATGGCTCACTCATCCAGGATTTGCAGCAGGATGGAAAGGCAGAGGTAAATCACGCCCCCGGCCGCGAGGTGCGAGAAGCGCATCCGGTCAGGATCGCGCCTGGCTCGCGGCTTTCCAGCCTGACACTCGAAGCCTCGGAGACTCGTCCACGTGAATTCCAGCCACCACCAGGCCCTGCGCATTCCCGGAGACAATCTCCGCGTTACGGCGATCTGTCCCGCTGACGGGGTGATTGAGGCAGTGGAACTGGAATCAAACGAACACTTTGTTGTCGGAGTCCAGTGGCACCCTGAGCGAACCTACACGACTAGTTCGTTCTCTCGCGCCATTTTCTCAGCGTTTACGGGAGCCGCTTCGAATTGGCAGCCCCGCCACGTGGAGGAGTCTGTCACTCGCGCATGACCGCCAAACAGAATAATGACCCGTCCAGGGGTCTCCGCCTCAATGCCCTCCTTATGCGGGAGGGCCTTCCGACACTCACAGCTTCGATTGAGGACCGATTTGACGCGTATTTATCGCTGATCGTGCGCTGGAATGCACGAACGAATCTTACGGCAATCCGGGATGAAGAAGGCATCGTTACCCGTCACTTTTTGGAATCGATCGCATGTGCGGTTGCCGTTCCCGCAAGTGTCCGGACGCTGCTCGACTTTGGCTCAGGCGCCGGCCTTCCGGGAATTCCGATTGCCCTTTGCCGGCCTGAAATTTCGGTCACCCTGGCAGAGTCCCAGAACAAAAAAGCGGCATTTCTCAGGGAAGCTATTCGAACGCTGGGACTAAAGACTACGGTCCATGGAGAAAGGGCCGAGAATTTGACTACGCCTTTTGACTGCGTGGTTCTCCGCGCGGTCGACCGGATGCAGACCGCGATAGCGGCTGCGTCGCATCTCGTGTCGCTTTCTGGCTGGATCATCATCATGACTAGTGCAGCCGAAGTTCTCTCGATACAGAATGCTGCGGGTGGCAGGTTCACGTGGCAAAGTCATGTTAGATTGCCGTTGAGCGAGGACCGGATCATTGCGGTGGGCAGATCTAGCACCAGTACTTGAGCCCAATTTTGCCTGGTCCTCGGAACGAAGTGTTCCACGTGGAACATTTGGATTGATGAACTCCCTTGGGCAAGCATATCCGGCGAACGGGCAAGAGCAGAACGTACCGGCTTTTCCACTGGGCGAATTCCGCCGCACATCGGCAACTCCCCTGCCGGATATGGCCACCAAGACGATGTTAATCAATGAGATGGCAGACCTGCCACCGATCGTCCTCGAGTAGTTTCCACAGCGCCAACAAGTTCTCCACAGATGGAAACTCTATCAAGCGGGCAGGCTTTCCCTTTAGTCTGAGTTGCCATGGGGAAAATTGTCGGGATCGTGAATCAAAAAGGTGGGGTGGGCAAAACAACGACGGCAATCAACCTCAGTGCATGCCTTGCGCTCGAGGGACTAAAGGTTCTTCTGGTTGATTGCGACCCGCAGGCGAACGCAACGTCGGGTATGGGTTTCCAGCGCGACGATTCGCGCCACTCCGTTTATGACGTGCTCATGGGGCTTGCGCCTGCCGAACAGGTCATCCTTCCCACCCAGATCGAAACCCTTTTTCTTCTCCCCGGATCCAAGAACCTGACCGGGGCCAACGTTGAACTGGCCGCTGTAGAAGACAGGGCAGTGCGTCTCCGGGCCTCGCTCGTTCCTATCCAGGGGGTCTACGATCTCATCATTCTGGATTGTCCTCCTGCACTGGACCTTCTCACTTTGAATGCCCTGGCCGCTGCGAACACGCTCATTGTGACCATGCAAGCCGAATACTTCGCGTTGGAGGGTGTGTCCGAGCTCATTTCGACGCTCGAGCGAGTGCGCGGCACCTTCAATCCGGAAGTCACCATTGAGGGCGTCCTATTGACGATGTACGACGACCGGACCAACCTCGCGCAGCAAGTGACGGAAACCTTGCGTGAATATTTCAAAGAACGCCTTTTTCGTACCGTTATTCCACGCAATGTGCGTCTGGCTGAAGCGCCCAGCCACGGCAAACCTGTGGCGCTCTACGACCCCCGATCGAGGGGGGCGGAGGCGTATTTCGAACTGGCCGGAGAATACTTGGCGCGAAACCAGATCGAGAGCCCGAAGGCGGCCGCCCGCAAGGCGGCCGAATCGGTTCCCAAGCCACGGGCGCGAGAGATACGTTTTTGGCCATACGCTTAGAATCGATCTGCCTCGACGGGTTAAATGCCGAACCGAATGAATTACGCCCCAATGAGACAGGACGCAGAGAATATTCCGGAGCGCGAACTTGCCCCGGAGAGGGATTAGAAATTATGACAATCGCCGCCCCCGACACGAAACGCCGCGCCTTAGGCAAGGGGTTGGACTCCTTGTTACCACGCGTTCAGACGATCAGTCCGGTGCAATCTAGCTCCGACGGGGAGGGGGGCAAGCCGCGGGAAATTTCCGTGGATCTGATTGATCGCAATCCTTTCCAAACGCGCTCTCAGGTCGACGAAGCGGAGCTGGCGGAGCTGGCTGCGTCGATCGTTGCCAACGGGGTGGTGCAGCCAATCCTGGTGCGGCCGCAGGGCAACGGACGCTTCCAGCTGATTGCCGGCGAGCGTCGCTGGCGAGCGTCGCAGTTGGCGAAAAGGCTGACGATTCCCGCGATTCTGCGCCAGGTTTCGGACGAGCAGGCGATGGAGATCACGATCGTCGAGAACCTGCAGCGGGCCGATCTCAATGCCATGGACCAGGCACGGGCCTTCGAGCGGCTCTCGGTCGAGTTCCATATGACGCAGGAGCAGATTGCTACGCGCACGGGAAAGGACCGGGTGACGGTGGCTAACTTCATGAGGCTGCTGAAGTTGCCGGTGAGTATCCAGACGCGAGTAGAGTCGGGGGAGTTGAGTTTTGGCCACGCGCGGGCGCTGCTGGCGCTGAATCATCATCCAGGGTTTGAAAAGGCTGCGCAAAAAGTCGCTGCACTTTCGCTTTCTGTTCGCCAGACAGAGTCGATGGTGCAGGGCATGCTGTATCCCGAGCGGGAGAAGAAAGAGCCCAAGCCGGAGCCGCCGGTCGATCCCAATGTGCGCGAGGTAAAGGACCGCCTGCAGCGGGCCCTGGGGCTCAAGGTCAGCATCGAGGATCGAAACGGCCGCGGCAAGGTGATTATCGAGTACGCCCGTCTGGAAGATTTCGATACCCTGCTGGAGCAACTGGCCGGGAAGTAGACAGGACAGGGAACAGGCACCGGGCTGTTCAACTGCGATTGCATCGATCATGCGGCTGTTCATTGGCATTCCGTTGGCTCCGGTGGTGGTTGAGGAACTTGCAGCCCTGACGGAGCGGTTGAAGTCTCCGTCTGACGGGTTGCGGTGGTCAGCTTCTGCCGGGTGGCACATTACGCTGCAATTTCTGGGCAAGACAAGCACAGAGCAGTATGCGTGCGTGGTGCCGGCCCTGCGTCGGATCCTGTTTTCCCCTTTTGCAATCCAACTTGAGGCGCCGGGATTTTTCGACCGCGCCGGCGTTTTCTTTGCCGGGGTGGGGCTCTCGCCCCGGCTGGTCCGGCTTCAGGAACTCGTGGTTGCGGCAACCAGGCCCTGCGGGTTTGTTCCCGAGGACCGGCCCTACCATCCGCACATCACGCTGGCGCGAACCAAAGCGGGACGGTCGGCGCTGGCGGCGCTGAAGCCGCGAATCGGGCACGTGAAGCAGTTCTCCGGATTCACGGCGCGGGAATTTCTGCTCTATGAGAGCTTTCCCGGGCCAGGCGGGTCGCGGTATGAGGTTCGAGAACGGTTTGAGTTGAATGAAGCGGTGCTTCCCAGCTAACCCATACTGCCCCAGTATGCCCCCCGGGGGGGGGTAGTAATTTTTTTGGTCATATCTCATTGATTGCAAGTAAGTTATGTGTTAAAACCGGTGTTTCTAAACGGTCGATAGGCGGGCTTTAACGGTGTTTAGAGCGCATTTTTTGACACGTTCGCGGTTGATATTGACCCCGCAAGCATCGTCTTCAGGAAGGTGCGTGAGACTGGTCATGGATTCTCCATTTCCAGTGTGCGCTGACCGGTCTTAATCTTCGGCAAACGGACTGGGGCAGTAACCAAACAGTTGAGATTCCATACACGTTTCGTTCCTGAACGCGCCCGACTTGTGGAGACCTATCCGCTTTCAATGAGGGCATCGGCGATTATGCATCAAGTGAAAATATACGAACCCCGAAGAACGAGAAGCAACTTGCGTCAGCGCCTGATTTTCAAGCTGGGTGTCTGGGACTCGTCACGATCATGAGACGCATACCACAGGGCTACCAAAACGCAGGCAGCCATTAAAAAGATCGACAAGAAGAAAGCACTGGCGATTTCAATCCGCTTCCAGCGGATCGTTTGAAGCTTCTTCTTGCTGCCTTTGTCAAAGGTGATGACTTTCAAAACGACGTCCTCCCTTCAATGCGGCAACTGGGACAGCAAATAGGGCTGCCCCGGTTGGAGGGGCAGTGATACGGTTCCCCGCTAGAAGTGGAAGCCAATTTCGGCCGTGAGCGCACGTGGCGTCACATAGTGTGTTCCGCTGAAGGTTGAGAGGAAGTTGTAAAGGGCGTACTTGTTCGTGACATTGACGGCAGTGAGCCGCAGGCTCCACTTGCGCTTGTCGCCATGGAAGAGGTTGTCGTCCCCGATGGAGGCGTCAAACAGGCTGCGCGGGGCGATGCGAGGCGGGTTCTTGTCGTCGTCCTCAGTGTTTGGCGCCGGGATGCTGATCAAGGCTGGAAGTGAACTGCGAGGCCAGGCAGGGCGTGGGCAGGGCCGTGGTCGGTGTGGCCCTCACGCCATTGCAGGCAAAGCCCGCCTGAAACTCCTGGTCGGCGGTGAGTCCGCTCAGGTCGATTGCGGGCTGTCCGTTGAGAGTGGTCGACGTGCCCGTACAGAGTGTATTTGCACCAATGACGTTATAGCAGGGCGTTGAGCCTGCCACGAGTCCGCTGTCGTAGCGCCAGTTGAAGCCGATCCATGGAGCAAGCCGGCCAGGGACCTGGTACTGAACGTGGGTTGTCTGATTGAACTTCTCGTCATGATCGATGCGGAACGGGAGCCCTGGCGCTCCCACCGTTGCGCCCGCACCGGCGGACTGGGGCGGGAAGAAACGGGCGGCGACAGAGGACATGACGACGAATGCCGAGAAGCGGTGATAGTTCGGCACATCGGCGCGGAGCGTAAAGCCCGGTATCTTCGAGTTGTGCCAGTCGATGGGGAAGAAGATCGGCGTATTGCCGAAGATGCTGAAGTCGAACGCGTTGTGGGTGTACTTCCAGATGTAATCGCCGCTGACCACGATGTTCTTGCCGAAAGCCTGTTGCAACCCGGCATGAAACTCGTTGCGGAATCCTGGCTGCAGAGTTCCGGTAACACCAGGAGTGCACGCCAGCAGTGGCGTTAAGGATGTTATTCAGACACCCTTCGCTCGAGAGCACGAGATTTTCGTTGAAAGGAGTCTCGAGGGTTCGAGCATAAGAAACCCGCAGAACGGTGTTGGACGGCTTGATGTTGTATGCCACGCCAACGCGAGGTTCTGCCTGGCCCGTGTCGGTCAGACCGTTGTAAAGATCCCCGCGGATGCCGAGATTGAAGACCCAATTGCCGGCCTTGATCTGGTCTTCAATGTAGAGGGCCAGCTCCTTGATATCGGCATGGCCAAAATAGGCATAAAGCGAACCGCCGCGGGTAAGGTCATAGGGAAGCAAGTCGGGGTTGAAAGTGCCTCCCACCGAGGGATCGTTTGAGACCAGGCCGGCTGCCGCGCATTGCCCCGGATCGGTGAACCCGGGCTGCGGATTCCCATTGGCATCGACGCATGGCGAATTGAAGGTCGCATTGACCAGGCCCAGATTGTCGTGCTCGCGGAGAAAGGTTTGTTGATACACCGCTCCGGCCTTGATGTCATTGATCCCTTTGTGAATCGTCAGCTCCGCATGGGCGCCGGCGTTCAACAGCGATCGCTATTGAGAGATCGACTCACTCTGGATTGGGCCAAGATCGGCGAGAGGATTGTTGCTCGGATAGTAGTTGTACCCGTCCCGTCGCACGAAACCGCCGAATTGAGGACAGAGTTCGTACTGATGATGCGGGTGTAGGTCGGGGCGATGTTGTAGGTTCCGATCTTGGAGCGCTGATCGGCATCCCCGACGATTGTCGAAGACGGGGCTGGGGCCGGTTCCCCCGCTCACCACATTCGAGACATTGAGCTGGTCATAGGTATTCGGACTCTGGAACCAGGAGCGCGAGTAGTTGAGGTTGGCATGAATCGAATCGGCGGCCGTGAACTGATAATCCACGCGGTCAAAGACGTTTTGTTCATTGCCCTTGGCGTGGAAGACATTGAACTCGGGGGGATCGAGAAACCGGCCGGTATTCAGGCCATCGAGTTCGAAGAAATTGCCCCAGTTCTTGCCGCCATAGCCGAGATCGATTGAACCGGTCGCGGTTCCGAACGATCCGTAGGAAGTGGTGATATTCCCAACGGGCTTGGTCATGCCCATCCCGGATCGCGTCGTCACGTTGATGACCAGGCTGGTCTTGCCGCCATACTCTGCCGGCGGCGCGCCATCGATCACTTCGAGCGACTGGACGGCATTGGAGGGCAACTGGTTGGAAAAGACCTTGCTCTGCTGGTCGGTGATCGGCTGGCCGTCCACGGAGAAGGAGTTCGAAGCGTGGTCTCCCAGTCCGTGGAAGAGGCCGTTCGAGTCAGCAGCGACCCCCGGCGACGCCAGGGTGACCAGCGAGCTCAGGGTGGACGAGGCGCTTTCAAGCGGGATCTTGTCGAACAGACCGCGGTCCACGTCGGTGTGCGCAGTAGGATCGTTCTCGAGCAGGTCCGCAGCCGCCTTCCACGGTGACCGAAGTGGACGGCGGCGCCGACTTTCAGTTGGACATTGGGGGTGACGGGCAACACCGAGTTCACATCCACGTCTGTCACGAACGAAGCAAATCCATCCTTCGTGACCGTCAGGTGATAGGGATTGAACGGCAGGTTCGGGAAATGGAAATGGCCGGTGGTGTCGGTGGTTGTCGTTCTGGAGTAGGCGCTGACTGGGTTCTGATTGATACGGACGCGCCTGGAATGACGGCTCCCGACGGATCGCTTACGGTGCCGTTGATCGAGCCGGAGTTGGATTGAGCTTGAAGAGTAGAGAATGCTGTTGAATATCCAAAGGCGAATAAGCAAAAAAGAATGCTGCGCACGGACGGGCGCATATACGAACCTCCTGAAAACCACTGATTTTTGAATTAGCACTGCGTTTGATTTTCCGAAAGGGAATGCGAAGCGGCGCCTGCTAAGTGGCTTATTCTTGAAGGAATAGCAACTCAGCAGCGCGCGGCTACTTTAGATGAAATCGGAAAATGTTCTGGGGTTATGCAGTGCGATCAGGAGGAGGTTTGTTCCAGTGCGAATACGAGAAGAGGTGTTCCCGGTGTTGCCGCGTGAGGGGAGCGGCAACGGGGGCGACCAAAATGAAAGGCTGCCCGATGGAGGGTGCGATCGACGGACTGGCGACATTATGAGCGCTTTGGCATAGCGCGCAATCCTGATGAGACGCACCGTCGATATGGACGTGAGTGAGTTGTAGTGTGGTGCCAAAGAGGAGAAGGATGGCGACGACCGCGACCAGCAGACGGCGCGCCCGCGCATTCTGAGGCCGACTTGGAACGCCCCATCGCATCGTTAAGCATCACTATAGCCGAGCTTCCAAGCGTCTGCCAATTCCAAAGTCGGCAGCTTGGACACTCAACTGTTGCCAACAGGACAAATCGCTCCTCCAGTGCAGATTGCTGTTACACATCAGGATCACTCCCCGTAAACGCCGAAGGGTGCAGAAAAGAGGTTGTGTCTGGATGGTGACCTACCGGCGGTAACAAGCTGATTAACACTGGGATTCTCATTTATTCCAACAGCAGAACGAACACTCGGCCACTTTTCCCGGTCAAATCCGAGTTCTTATAAAAGGCAGTCGTGCTGATCTTACGGGTGTTGTGAGCGGCTATTTAAAGATAAAGACCGGCCGCCATTTCGGTTCTTTGACAGTGCTGCTCAACCACCATTATTCCGGCTTCTTCTTGTTGCGGAATGGGTGACCTGGGCACACGTGCGTCAGCGCCACCAGTCAGAGCGGATCTCTCCGCCTGGGACAACTTCGGATGGCATGCCCGGTGTCGGGGACCAGAGACTCAGGTCATCGACTGCGAAGATACTCTTGATCGGCTCCGTCCAATGGTGGAGCGCGAGGTCGAAAAGTCCCCAGTGGATGGGCATGAGCAGGCCGCGGCCGCCGAGAGCCCGAAAGCTGCGGACAGCGCCTTCAGGGCCCATGTGAATGTCGGGCCAGAGAGGGCTCGAGGCGCCAATTTCAAGCATCGTGAGATCGAACGGACCGAACTTCTCGCCGATGTCGCGGAAGCCGTACCATTCCCCGGAGTCGGCGCCATAGTAGACACGGTGCGTGGGGCTGGTAAATGCGAAGGATGCCCACAAGGTCTCGAACCGGTTGAAGAGACTGCGACCAGAGAAATGGCGGGCGGGCAAGGCCGTTATGACCACTGAACCGACCGTTACATTCTCGGTCCAGTTGAGCGAAGTGCAGCGTGCCGGGTCAACGCCAAGAGGCCGAAGAACATTCTCGACGCCGAGCGTGGTGATCCAGCGGGCATTGCGAATCCTCTCCATTTGCGCAAGGCGCCGAATGGTACCGGCGCCGAGATGATCGTAGTGATCGTGGGAAATGAGAACAACATCGATGGCCGGCAAATCTTCCAGTGCGAGGGGTGCGGGAAAGAAACGTTTCGGACCGGTCCACTGCATCGGAGCGGCACGTTCATCCCAGACGGGATCGATGAGAAGACGTATCCCGTCGATTTCAACTAGAGCGGTGGAGTGACCCATCCAGGTAATGCGCAGGCCTGAGTGAGGGCTCGCGGCATATACCCGCGGATCGGTATGAAACGGCCCCAGCGCCTGTTGGGGCGATCGTGCCGCTGCTCCCAGGAAGAAACGCGGGCCCACTTTGAACATTGTGGAAAGGCCGCCGACCGTCGTCGGCACCGGATTCACAAACTGTTTCCCGTGCCGCTCGGCGGGTCGCAATGGCATATCTATTCGATGGTAACCTTTGGCGCGGATTCCTGAAAACGAAGACGGCGATGCCGAGTTCCGCAACGGGACCGGAAACAACGAAATCAGGCTTGCGTGTAGTCCATGCCGTCGAGGTCGGCGATGAGGCCCGGGCCGGTTGGCTTCCAGTTCAGCTTTTGTTGCGTGAGAGCGCTGGAGGCCGGCATATCCTGCCCGGCGAAGAGGGCGAGCCAGCCGAAGTGAGCCTCGGTCTCTTCGGGCTTGATGCTGACCACCGGGACCTTCAGCCCGCGGCCCAGCGCTTCGGCGATGGCCTTCATTGTCACGCCCTGCTCGCCGACCGCGTGGTAGATCGCACCGGGCTCCGCCTTCTCAAACGCCAGACGGTAGAGCCGCGCCGTATCGGAAACGTGCGCCGCCGGCCAGCGATTGCCGCCATCGCCGATGTAGGCCGACACACGCTTCTCCCGCGCCACGGCGTGTACGTAGGGGACCAGGCCCTGCTTGCGAGTGTCGTGAATCTGCGCCAGACGCACTACGGAGGTATTGACGCCGCGCGCGGTCAATTCCTTAACCGCGGCTTCTGAAGCGGCACGCGGGTTCCACGCAACGGTCGGGCCGTCCTCCGTGGATGGCTTGCCGTCAAGATTGGCGGCGATCGCCGTGCCCGAGGTGATGACGAAGGGCCGGTTTGAGCCCAGGAGAACCTCTCCGATCGCCTCGATCGCCTTGCGGTCGTCATCGCAGTTCTTCTGGAACTGCGAGAAGTCGTGGTTGAAGGCCAGATGAATGACGCCGTCCGACTGGGCCGCTCCGTCGCGCAGGCTGTCGAGGTCCTCGATGTTGCCATGCTTCACGTCGGCCCCGGCGGCTCGCAAAGCTTCGGCGCCGGCCTCCGATCGTGTCAGCCCCAACACTTGATGTCCTGCCTGAATCAGCTCCGGCACAAGCGCCGAACCGATGAATCCCGTTGCACCGGTCACAAAGATACGCATGATGTTGTCTCCTTTGGTTCCATGAATATGCGGCCGATCTAGTCATGGCCAATCAGGGCCAGTCGGACATCTAATAGATCGGGTGTCAAGTCTGCGTACGATCTATACTGAAAGTCCGTAGATTTCGGCTCAATCGTCCGGAGAGTCATATGGATCCGCTCTCAGATATCTTGTCGCTGCTCAAGCCCCAGAGTTATTCGGCGGGCGGCTTCCCGGTGGATGGCGACCTGGCCATCCAGTTTCCAAAACATCAGGGCATCAAGTGCTATGCCGTGGTCTCTGGGCAGTGCTGGCTCTCGGTAGAGGGCGTTCCGGACCCCGTGCTCCTCACAGCCGGGGACTGTTTTCTTTTGCCGCGCGGGCGGCCCTTCAGCCTCTCGACGAACCTGTCGCTCGCACCGGTCGACTACCGCGTGCTGCTTGAAGCGCTGAAGAACGAGTGATGCGGCGGCGACTCACGAAGGTCGGGAGCACTATATCGTCGGCGGGCACTTTGCACTGAGCGGCGGGCACGCCGACATGCTGCTGAGCTCTCTGCCGCCCATCGTGCATATCCGGAAAGAGTCGGACAAGGCGGCGATGCGCTGGTCACTGGAACGCATGCGGGAGGAGGTGCGCAATCCGCAGCCGGGCGGCTCGCTGATCGCGCAACAACTCGCCTACATGATGCTTGTTCAGGCTCTCCGGCTGCACCTGGCGGACGGGGCGAGAGGCGGGGTTGCGCTGGCTCTTTGCACTGGCGGACAAACAGATGTGCGCGGCGATCACATGCATGCACGACGATCCGGGGCATCTGTGGACACTCCAGGAGCTGGCCGAACGCGCCGGCATGTCGCGCTCGGTCTTTGCCCTGCAGGTTCAAAGAGACGGTTGGAGCGACGCCCATGGAGTATCTGACCCGCTGGCGCATGATGCTGGCCGGCGACAGGCTGAAGAATTCCTCTGACGGCCTCTCCGCCATCGCGCTTTCGCTCGGCTACGAGTCCGAGAGCGCCTTTGGCAAGGCCTTCCGCCGCACGATGGGCTGCTCGCCAAGGCAGTACAGCCGGTCTGCCACGCCGCGCGCCATTCCCGTGACGCGCGGCGCGGAAAACTACGAGCAGGAACTTGTTGTAACTGGGTAAACCCGAATTTATCCCGCGATTCAGGGTGCAGCCGCAACACTTTCGAATTCTGCTGCGTTGGCTCTGAAGAAGTCCTCCAGAGTCTGAGCGGGGCTCCCGGTGATGGCACGAATTGTATCGGTAACGCCGCGGGGCTCTTGATCGCCTGATCGAAAGTATCGCCAGAGATGCGACAGATGATCGAGCGCGTGAGGATTGATGCGACCTCTCATGGCCTCGACCCACTGCTCATCCGTGATGCCGACATACTGAATCGGACGCTGAAGCGCGGCGCTCAGTGTGTCGACTATCTCGCTCACTGTGGGCGTTGCAGCGATCAGATCATACGCGCGTTCGGAAGGCGGCTCTGGATCAGCCAGCAGGGTAGCCGCCACACGAGCCACGTCCTCTGCGCCTACCAGCGGGATTGTGGCGCTTCCGTCGCCCCATGGCAGGAACACTGTGCCCTGTTCGGCGACGCTCTTTCTTACCAGCGCGCGGACGTTTTCATAGTAGGGCGGCGCGTGGAGATGAACCGCTCCCACCTCGGCCCAATCGAAGATGCGATCGGCCAGTCCATGCTGCATATTGCGAAAGGTTGGCGCTCTGCGGGCGCCCTGGAGTTGCGAATTGTTGACGACAAGCTCGGTCTCCGCTTCGCGCGCGGCCATGGCAAAGATGGTGGTAGCTTCGAGCAACCCATCCGATACAGAGTAGGTGAAGTAGGCGCGCTTTATCCCTTGGAGAGAAGCGCGCGACGGAGTCCGGGTCCAACAGATCCCCCTGGACAACTTCGGCACCGAGTTCCCGGAGCGCATCGGACCTTGCGTCCAGCGTGTGGACGAAGGCACGAACCGGAATACCCTTTTCCAGAAGAAGGGCTGTTATCCGGCGTCCGGTGGAGCCTTGTGCGCCGCCGGCCGCACCCGTGACGAGTACAGGTTCAGACATGATTTTTCTCCTTTGAAGTGTTGGGAAGGGAGTTCGCGGCCGCATTTGCCCTTCTGGCGCATAGGATTATATGTATCATCCTATGGATTCAGAATCTCTTCTAACAGGTCGAGGCGGATGGATTGCAGCCTGAGATGATTGCCGACATCCTTATAATGAGCCATGCGTTATCGGCCCGAACACAAAGGCGAAATCCATCAGAAGATTGTGAAAGACGCCTCGCGGCGGGTTCGCAGCGAAGGGATAGCCGGCGCTGCGGTTTCAGCTGTGATGCGGGATGCGGGCTTGACCCACGGAGGTTTTTACAAGCATTTCGGAAGCAAGGACGAGTTGCTCATGGAGTCGGTGAGCGCGGCATTCGAGGAGATAGCCGATCGCCTCGTTCAAGCCGCCGAGCAATCTCCACCCGAGACGGCGTGGAAGGCGATCGTGAAGACCTATCTCAGCCTGGAATATTGCGACCACGTCGAATACGGATGCCCGTTGCCGGCTCTTGCGCCCGAGTTGGCGAGGGCCGACAAGGCGATGAAGCCGCAGATCTTTGAGGAACTGAAGAAATACAGGAGCCGCATGCTTCCGTTTATGCCTGGCCAACGAACTGCCGACAAAGAGCGCGCTTTCTTCGCCATTTTTTCAACGATGGCAGGGGCAATTGAAATCGCGCGGATGCTGCCGGAGCCCGCGATGCGAGAGAGAGTGCTGGAGAGCGCAAGAGAGCTTCTGTTGCGGAGCTATTGAGGTTTACCCCAGCTGGCCTATTGCGGCTCGGGCGTATCGACGTCGGGCTTGATGTCGATATTGTGATAAACCACAATCTGCCACTCACCGCTGCGTTTTTCCATGATCTGCAAAAGACGCGTGCGGAGCCGGCCTTTCGCGTCGAGATAGAGGTTGGGAGGCGCGCCGCTCTCGAAGTGCGAGACCCAGGTCAGCGTCTCGCAGACCGCAACGTCTGGTGTCAAGAACCGTAACGACACGGGTTGGAACTGCAGTATCGTGCCGTGCATCGGTCCCTTGAAGATCACATCGTGCCGGTCACGGAATGCCTACCGTCCGGTAAGAACGCGCCCCTTACATTGGTAAAGGTTCCATCAGCGGCGAAATGGCTGGAATATCCATCCGTGTCACCCTGATCCCAGGTGGTGATCTCGTCGTCGAGGATCTTTCGAATGGCGTCCTCGTCCGGCTTTGATTGTGCAACTGCTGTTGCGCCGGCGAACCGCATGATGGCGATGGCGATGGCTTTCATCGAGACTCCTCTCTGAATGCGGTCCGGAAAATATGCTCTCGAGCGTTAGAAGAAACGCCGCTTCCCAACGCTTCCAGTGGCCAGGATTCCCTGGGCTCCGCCGGCGCTGGTGACCACCGTGTCAATTTCCATCCCACCCCAGACGACCACGAATGCGGTGATCACTTGCGGGCGGCCGTCAGCGAAATTGATGGTGAAGGTGCCGGTGCAGTTGGCGTTCACCGAATAGGTTCCGGTGGCCGGCGGGTGGGTGAAATCGGCAACGACTTTGCCGTCGATGGTCACGGTGTCGATCTGGGTTAGAGTGCCCTTGCCGTTGAACTCTGTCAGGGCAACTCCGACTTGCAGGCCGGTGGGGCCCAAACCACCGAGCTTGGTGCCTTGAACCGTGAAGCCATAAGTGCCCTTGATAAGTTCGTCGTTGCACGCCGGCGAATTGTCCTGGGCAAAAGCGGGCATTGCGGCGAAACCCGCGACGACCAATGCACATGCGTGGCTCTTGAGCGAATTCATTTCTCCTCCTTAATTTCCACTCGAGGTGATCGGGGACTATCGGCGGCGCTGGAATTGGCAGCGACCGCCGCGATGTACGGCCAGGAATAGCTCCGGGCGACGCGGGAATCAAATGACTTGTCCGCATCTCGATCTGACTTGTTAAGCCATGATGACTGAGGCATTTATGGCCTGTTCTGATCTATGATCCTGGGCTAACATGGAGTTCTCTCGAGACGCGCATCCTGCCCAGCTCGCCCCGTCGGATCAGGACCGGACTGTACGAAATCGATCTGTCTGAAGGTCAGATCTCCCGGCGGGGACGCCCGGTGCCGGTTCAGGAGCAACCGATGCGCGTTCTGGCCATGTTGATCGACCGGCCGGGTGAATTGGTGTCGCGCGAGGAAATCCGGGCGCGCCTCTGGCCGGCCGATACCTTTGTGAGCTTTGACGAAGGGTTGAATTCGGTGATCCGCAAATTGCGGGTGGTATTCCAGGATTCGGCCGACAATCCGCGATTCATCCAGACCGTGCCCAGAAAGGGATATCGGTTTATTGCTCCGGTAACGGAGATTGAGGTGGAGAAGTCGGAAATTCTCGAGGAACCGGTTTCCGCGGCCGTAGACGGCTCGGCTCCGGGGGCTGGGAAAGAAGAAGTCCAGCGTGGGGGTTCAGAACCTGACCGCAGATCTGGCCGCCGTTGGGGCGTGAGGAGATGGCTGCTGGCAGGTCTGGCCGGGATTGCAATTCTGGCCGGGGTTCTCTACCTGGCCCGAATCCGGACTCGGGAGGGTGTCCGCGACGACGCCCGGAGCACGCTGGTCGTCTTGCCATTTCAAAATCTGAGTGGCGACCCGGCCCAGGATTATTTCAGCGATGGCTTGACCGAGGAAGCGATCACGGACCTGGGCCAATTGAGCCCGGCTCATCTTCGAGTGATCGCCCGCACCTCATCGATGGCGTACAAACACACCGAGAAGACCATAGGGCAAATCGGCCAGGAACTCAATGCGGACTATGTTCTCGAAGGCAGCGTGCGCCGAGAGAACGAGCGGGTTCGCATCAGTGCGCAGCTGATTCGGGTCAGCGACCAGACGCATCTCTGGGCGAAGTCGTATGATGCGCGGAACCCGGGCGACGTGATCGACCTGCAGAACGCCATCGGGAGAGCCATCGCCGACCAGGTGCAGGTGAAGATCGCACCGCAATACCAGGCAGAGGAGGCGCGCCCGCATGCGCAGAACCCGGCGGCGTACGATCTCTATCTCCAGGGACGTTTCTACTGGAACCAGAGAACCCCGCCGGCCTTGCACAAGAGCATTGATTTATTCGAGCGCTCTATCGCGGCGGATCCCAATTTCGCCCAGGCGTATGCGGGCCTTGCCGATGCGTACAACATCAGCATCATCATCGGCGCTCTTTCGTCACGAGAGGGTTCGCCCGGGGCCAGGGCGGCGGCCACCAAGGCCCTGGAGCTCGACCCCTCCCTCGCCGATGCTCATGCAGCGCTGGGCATGGAAATGTCCCACTACGAATTCGATTTTCCTGCCGCCAAGGTGGAGTTTCAGAAAGCCATTCAGCTCAATCCGAACTCGGCCTATGCGCATTTGTTTTATTCAGGCGGCTACCTCATGCCCATGGGTTTGCAAGCCGAGGCCATTTCCGAGATGAAGGCAGTGGAACTGGATCCACTGTCATTGCCGATCAACAATTTTCTTGGCGAGACGTACGTTTTGGCCGGAGATTACCCTTCCGCGTATCAGCAATACCAGCACACCATCGCGATGGACCCGAACTTTCCGCTGGTGCACGCTTACGTGGCTGATCTCCTTGAGTTGATGGGGAGATTCGACGACGCCATTCCTGAACGCGAAAGGACAGCTCTTCTCTTTGGCGAAAGCGAACAGGAATCCGCTGATGTAGCGACTCGCCTCCGGAGCGCGTTGAAGAGCGGTGGTGTGGCCGGCTTTTGGAAAGAGCGAGTGGCTCAGGACCTTCGCGCCATGCAGAAGTCACGCGGCAGTTTTGTCGGCATTGCCCAGGATTATGCACTGGCCGGCGAACGGGACCTAGTCTTTCAATGGCTGGAGAAGTCAATGGAAGCACGAGAGGGTCAGGAGTTGACGCTGCTGGCGGTGGACCCCATGTGGAATAACCTCCACGGCGATCCACGGTACGGGAGTCTCCTTCGTCGCATCGGGTTGCCTGCGGTGGTTCCTGTTCAGCATCAGAATTGATCCCCATGCTCACCGCGATGGGATTGCCGCGAAGCGCACTCAATGGGGCTGGGCGGGTTCCTCGACGCGCAGTATCGCGTCGGCGGCCGGATGGGCGATGCGCTGGACGATGCCGCTGGGCCAGCGAATCTCCACATGATCGATGCGGGACTCGGCGCCAAGGCCGAAGTGGGCGCGGCGATCGCTGGATGACATGAATCCCACGCTGGGGGATACGTGGTTATAGAGAGCGCGGCCGGAAGCGGTCACGACCTTGATGAAAGCGCCGATGCCATTGCGATTGCTTACCCGGCCCTTCAGATCGAACATGATCCAATGATTTCCGTTGAGGGCGTTGTTCATCAGGATGCGTGGCCGCTCGCCCAGCGACGTTACCACCAGGTCCATGAATCCATCGTTGTTGAGATCGACAAACGCCGCGCCGCGCTGGTAGCCGATGGACGCGAAGTCCGGCCCCATTGTTTCGGTTACGTCGACGAGGGTTTTGCCGTCGATGTTGCGAAACATGGTGTCGTGCTGACGGGCGTTCGCGGCAAGGTTGTCGACATCTCCGTTGGCAGAATAGATATCTTTCCAGCCATCGTTGTCGAAATCGATGAAGCCGATGCTCCAGCCGGAGAGAGCTGCGGGTGAGCGCGCCCAGCTTTGAGGTCCAGGTGGCGTCGGTGAACGCCTTTCCCGACTCGTTCTTCATCAAGCCGTAAACCTGGCCGGAGAGGTCGTTGTAGACAATGTCGATCCACCCGTCGTTGTCGAAGTCGGCGGCGTCGCAGCCCATGCCGGACACGGAACCGCCCTGGGAGTTGTAGGCGACTCCGAGTTCCAGCCCGCTTTCCTTGAATGTTCCATCCTGCTGGTTGATGAACAGGAAATTCGGTTCGGTATCGTTGGCAACGAAGATGTCCATCCATCCGTCGCCGTTGAAGTCGGCAACGGAGATGCCCATGCCTTTGCCGAGCGCTTTTCCGATACCGCTGGCTTCGGTCACGTCTTCAAACCGGCCGTTTCCGAGGTTGCGATAGAGGTTGGAAGCTACGCTCTTGTAGACCGTGGGGCTGCAGTATTCTTCGCGCGTTTCGTCCATGCGGCAGGTCTTGTCGGCCTGGGGAGTCCAGACCGTGTAGTTGGTCACGATGAGGTCGAGCAGGCCGTCGTTGTTGTAGTCAAACCAGGCGGCTCCGACGCTCAGAACATTTTCGCCTTTGCGGTTCAACCCGGAGGCAGCGGTCACGTCGGTGAAGGTGCCGTTGCCGTTGTTGTGGTAGAGGGTGTTGGCCCCGGCATTGCAGATGAAGATGTCGTCGAAGCCATCGTTATCGTAGTCGGCCACGGCCACTCCGAAACAGAAGCCGAGGCCGGATCCCGTCAGGCCGGCCTTGGCGGTCACATCCTCGAAGGTTCCGTCGCCCCGGTTGCGCAACAGGCAGTTGTAGAAGTCGGGCGTGGTCTTGACCAGTTCGGGAAGGCGGGCGCCGTTGGTAAAGAAGAGGTCCATGCGGCCGTCGTTGTCGTAATCGATGGCCGCGACTCCGCCGCACATGGGCTGGGGAAAGTACTTTCGCCCGGTGAAGTTGTTATTGGTGCGGTATGGGAAAGACGAACGCCCGGCGACATCGGTGAACCAATGGGCGGGCTTCTTTGTGGGCCGGGGGGAAGCCTGCACGGGGTTCATAGGGTCCGGCGCGGGCGAGGGCGGATTCTCGGGGGAGATGGCTGGGTCGCTCGCGGGTCCGAAGGGGGAGAGCAGCGTCCGTCCGAAGATGACGCCCGGAAACAGGGCGCACAGCGCAGCGAGCCAGGATCTTCGGGTCAGATTAGCCATCGAGCCAGCGGTTCAGGATGGGGCACGAATATGATTGCCCACGGTCCATGGTAGCGCGGGCGTCAAGCGATAATGGTCGATAAGTCTGGCACGATCAAAAGCTCCGAAAAGAGCGGCGACGGGGGATTGCCGAAGCGGTTCCCCGGGGCCCTCCGTTCGTGGAAAAAGGATTGACACCGGAATTTGAATGGAATAGTCTTCGGTGGAATTACAGCAGGATTGTCCCCAGGTTCGATATTTTGCCCCAGCGACGGTCGAAAAGGGAATTGGCCTAAAGACCGTTGTAAACGTTACCAGTTACGACCTGCCCTATCGCATGGGTCCGTGATGAGATAGGAATTTCGTCACATCTTTAACAGCGGCAAACGAGGTCGTGAAGTTTACCGAAGCCAATCAATTTCTTGACGTTCTTCAAACCGGCCAAGACCCGGATGAAGAGAATCCCTCGAATTCGCGGAGCCGTTATGAACCGGGACTTCAATGAGCCCTGTTCGAACACGGGGGCTCTGGCTCTCGGTGCTCTTCGATTGGACAGAACAAATGAACTTTACAGGAGACGCTATGCACACAGGACGAAGGTTTTTCACGCACAGCCTGATGCTGGCACTTCTTGGTGTATTTCTGATGGCCGTGACACAGCGGAGTTTCGGGCAGGACACCAACGCCTCCCTGAGTGGAACGGTCACAGATCCAAGCGGTGCGGCGATTCCCGGGGCAAAACTATCGTTGACCAACCAGGCAACAGGGTTCCAGTCAAACTTTGTATCGGACGAGACTGGCGCCTACAACTTCCGCAATCTGACCCCGGGCAAGTACCGGCTTGAAGTATCGGCGGCTGGTTTCAAATCGACGGCGCAGGCGGGCATCGAACTGGCGGTCAACCAGGCGGCCCGCGTGGAAGTGCACCTCGAAGTCGGCAAAACCGACGAAACCGTGACGGTGACTGCCGACACTTCGCTGTTGAACTACGACAACCAGACGCTGGAGGGAGGCGTGAGCCCTGAGGCACTTCAGAGCTTTCCGCTGACGGTATCGGGAGCCCCACGTTCGTCTGTAGCGGTGGCCATCATGATGCCTGGGGTGACCTCGGCCGGCGGGGGGAACGCATTCAACGCACGCATCAACGGCGGCATCATCACCGGCGATGAAGCGCTGGTGGACGGCGCGACCACGATCGAAGGCTTCATGAACCAGAGCGGCATGGTCGCCCTGCAAACCGACTTCGGCATGTCGCCGGACATCACCAGCGAAGTGAGGGTGCTGACCGCGAACTATGACGCGCAGTACGGAGACACGACGTCCGGCCAGCTGATCATCACGACCAAGAGCGGCGGGGAGCAGTTCCACGGCGCGGCGTACGAATACCTGCGCAACGATGCTTTCAACGCGTTTCAATACGGCGTTCCGGCAGGCACCAGGAAGCCACCGGACAAGGAGAATGATTACGGGGCGAACATTGGCGGTCCGATTCTCCTTCCCAAGCTGCATGGGCCGAATTCGTTCCTGAAGGGTTATTTCTACTTCAACTGGGAAGGATTCCAGGATCACGGCGGCGCAAACTCGGCGACCTTGTCGATTGCCTCGGCGAAGGCGCGCAACGGCGACTTCAGCGGGTGGGGCATCTCAACTGTACTATCCCAACGACCCGGCGAAGTACGGAGTGCTGGCCGGACAGCCCATTCCCAGGCAACCAGATCGATCCCAAGTTCCAGGATCCGATTGCACAGGCCTGGATCGCAGAGCGAGCCGACCCCAACGAACGGCGGAGAGATTAACAACTACTTCATTCCGCATTCGGGCCAGGGCTCGCTGACCAACAGCGAGAACGTGTGGTTCTGGCGCGTCGATATGAACGTCGGCCAAAAGGACCACTTCTACTACACGTACTGGTGGCAGTACGCCGGGGTCAACACGCAATCCGACCTGCCGATCGAGCTCTCGACGGCGTCACCGGCTAATCCCGAGAATGCGCCCATTCAGAGACTGAACTGGGAGCACAACTTCTCCCCGGTCATGACCAACCACCTCACTCTTGGTTACCTGAACCGGAATGAGGGCTATTACGCGCTGAATGGGCACGCGCAACTCCCCAAGGTACCGGGAGTCGCCGATCCCGACGCACCTGCCCCAGATGAGCTTTGGAAGCTTCTACTCACAACTGGGCAACAGCGGAACGCCTGACTCCTCCAGCACCAAGACGACGCGCGGAACCTACGCGCTGAATGATGTATTCACGCGCGTGATCGGCCGCCACACGTTCAAGGCCGGCTTTGAGTACCACATGGCGGGCACGAGCATCCACGTTGGCGGCAACGAGGGCGGCACGTTCACGTTTAATGCCGATACGACGGGAAATACGAATTGTCCGGCCACCGCTCCCTGTCCGGGCGATCCCATGGCCAGCTTCTACCTCGGAGCAGCCGGGAACGCCAGTGTCTGATTACCGCAACGTGCACGCCGAATATCCTCGCCAGTATGCGTATGCGGTGCACGCCGGAGACGCGTGGCGACTCAACCCCAAGCTCACGCTGAACTACAGCCTGCGCTGGGACTACATCTCGCCGTTCAAAGAGAAGTTCGACAACCTCTCCTTCATCGACCCGCTGGGTGCAAACCCTGGTGCAGGAGAACCTTCCCGGGCAGGCTTGCGTTTGCGGGAAACAAGTGGGGAGCGGCGAGCTACGGCAAGGACTATCCGGAAGAGCCGTTCAAGTCCGCGCTCGCCCCGCGCGTGGGCTTTGCGTACACACTCGACAACAAGACGGTTGTTCGCGCAGGATACGGCATCTATTACGGCCAGGCTTTCTATCCCGGCTGGGATGGCGGCATGAGCCTCGAAGGCTTTAACAAGCACCTCGACCTCAGCGAAACCGCCAGCGGCGGCCTGCAGATCCCGGTGGTTTACCTGAACACAGGTATTTCATCGAGCCAGGTCGGCGAAACGCAGCACATCGATTCCGACTTTGACAACGGGGTCAACGCCGCCAAAGTATCGCCCGCTGGACGGCAACCATCGCCCCTACTCGCAGCAGTGGAACATGACGGTGGAGCGCGAGTTGCCCAGCAACTTCTTCGTCGGCCCTGTCGTATGTCGGCACCAAGGGAACTCATCTGCCTTCAGTCGATGAGCCCCCTCAACGTCATCGACCCGCACAACCCGGCGATCGCCGCCATGGGAACGGACCTCAGGGTCAGCTACAACGACCCGACTTGGTCCGGCGACCTTCGCCAAGTACGGCGTGAGCGTTCCGTATGCGGGCTGGGAAAACCAGATGACAAGCTGCGCGCCCACGCTCGCCCAGGCTCTGGCGCCCTATCCGCAGTATTGCGGAGTGCTGCAGGGCCAGAACGAACAACACGCAACCTCCATCTACAACTCCTTCCAGTCCCGTGTCGAGAGGCACTTCAGAGGCGGGCTGTATGCGCTCTGGTCGCTGACGGTACAGAAGATGTACACGGATGCTTCCGATACCACCCAGGCGACGAACACCAACGGCACAGGCAACCAGGGAAACAACGGCCAGTTCTCGCCGTTCCACCTGTTCCCGCGGGCGTGGGCCCTCGTTCCCGACAACGTTCCGGTCACAACCCAGGTCGCGGTCGTGTACGACCTGCCGTTTGGCGCGCAAAAAGCGCTGGCTGAACTCGGGTGGCATTTCGAACGTGCTGCTGGGTGGATGGCAGGTATCGCCGCTGTGGCGCTGGGAGTATGGCACGCCCTTCTCGTTCTACTCGTCGAACTGCAACGTGGTTCCGCAGTTCCGCGAGGGATGCGTGCCTGGATTGCGTCCGGGAGCACAGGTTCAGCCGCATGGCCGGAACGGGTTCAATCCGTCCGCAGGCGCACGTACTTCAACATCAATGCGTTTGAGACCGACTTCTCCCAGTTCGGATACACGGGCAACGGGAAAGGCGGTCACGACGGTTTACGGTCCGTATTATCAGAACCTGGACATGTCGTTCACCAAGGACACCACGATCACGGAGCGGGTGCACTTCAAGCTCAGCGCGAATTTCTTCAACACGTTCAACAATCACTACCTGATCAATTCGCAGGGTGGCAACTACGGCGGACCTTCGGTTGCGTTCATGACCGATGTCTCCAGCAGTTCGTTCGGAAATGGAATGGGGCGGTGACAACGCCGCGCACCATCCAATTTGCGGGACGTATTGAGTTCTAGCTTGTTGGAAGTTGCATCCGTAACCATGGCGCCAGCCGGACCTCAATTTCGGTATGGCCGGTTGGCGCTCCTCGTCTGCGAATGGAGCCGCTGACAAGTAACGCTGTTTGGCATGGAGCCTACGATTTGTTCAGGGCGTCGAGTGGGGCCGGAGGCGAACGTAGACGGCGGCCTCTTCTCTGGCCGCCGCTTCCTGTCCGAGTTTGTGCAGTACACGCGCCTGGGCCATGTGCGGCTCAGGGTAGGCGGGGTCGAGGCGCGCGGCTTCACGAAGTTCAGCCAAAGCTTCATCCAGCCGCTGAAGATCTTCAAGGACGGTTCCAAGCTGGAAGTGCGCCTTCGCGAATAACGGGTCCAGGCGAATCGCTTCGCGAAGATTCTTCTCGGCGTCGGCATCGCGGTTGAGGAATTGCTGGGTGATGGCGAGGTTCAGATACGGCCAGGGAGAGGGATTGCCCGATTTGCGCCCCAGTTCGATTGCCTTCTCATAGCTGGCCACCGCCTGATCATTCTGGTTCTGGTAGTAATAGCAGAGCCCCAGGTTGTCATAAGCCCGGGCCATGTTCGGGTCGAGCTCGATGGCGTGCAGAAAATGCCGAATTGCGTTGTTGTAGAGATGGCCGTCGTAGTCCAGCCGGCCGAGCCAGTAGGGATAGAGAGCCTCCTTCTGATTCTGCGCGGCGAGGGATTCGAGCAACGGGCGAGCCCAATCGGGATGAGCCATCCGAATGTAGTCCATGGCCAGCAAGAAACGGATGTGCGGATCAAGAGGCGCGATGGCTTCGGACTTCTTCCAGGCGATAGCCGCATTTATATAATCCTGATTGCGGAAGTAGACGGTGCCCGCGAAAGCAAGGAGACGCGCGGCGCGCGGAGAATGAGGATCGCGGTCGATCTCCGTCAGCAGCAGTTTCTCCGCTGCAATGTAGTCGCGGCTGCTGACAGCTTTCTGCAGTTGTTCGGCGACTTGGGGAGCCAGTTGCAGAGACGCGATGGCAGGGGGCTCGGGGTAAGGTTCGTCCACCCCGGACTGGCACCCCATGGAATGCGGAGGCAGAACGAGAGACCACGCCACACAAGCTGCGCACATCAGACGTCCTCTCGCCCGCGTCATGGAGTTTAGTGTAGTGCAGTCAGCAGATAAACCGATGATGCGCGATCGAGGCGGAATCCGCGGCCATCAGCGACTGAAGCGATGGCTGCTCGGCGGGTCCACGCTCGTATACGCGGCCGCGCTGTGGCCGGGGTTTGCAGTCGCGGGTGCGAGTGGGCCCTCGACATACGAGCGGACCATTCTCGAAATCCAAAAGGAGATCGAGGCAGGCAACCTGGAAGCCGCTCGCGCTCTCGTTGTGGAAGCGGAGAAGAACTATCCGCACAACGGGGGAGTGGAGAATCTGCTTGGCGTCGTGGAAGTGCAGCAGGGACATGCGGCGGCGGCCAGTAAGGCATTTTCGCAGGCAATCGTCGATGATCCGCGCCTGACTGCGGCCTATCTGAACCTGAGCCGCATCAAGATGGAATCTGCGTCGAGCGATCAGCCCATGCGGGCTGAAGCTCTGCGGCTGAGCCTGAAAGTTCTCGAGCTTGATCCGGCCAATGACGAAGCACACTACCAGGCAGCGACCATTCTCTTCTGGAACAGGGATTATCATTCTTCGCTCCAACATTTGGGGAAGCTGAGCCCGGAGTCGCGCGCCAAGATCGGAGCCCAGGCGCTGCTCTGCGCCGACTATGCCGCGCTCGGGGATCGCAAAGCTACGGACGAAGCTGCGCGGGCCCTGGCCGCGAATCCCGACTTGACGGAGGCGGATGTGGATACCTGCATCCCCAAGCTGCGCGAAGCGCGGAGAGCCGACCTCATCGACACGCTCTTGACGGCGGCGCAGACGCACCAGGCCCTCTCGCCCGAAGGACTGCGCATCCTGGGTCTTGCGCAGGAAGCCGAGGGCCAGCTGCAACTGGCGCGCGCTACCCTGGAGAAAGCCTTCGCGGCAAAGAACACGTCGGTTGCGATTCTCGAAGACCTGACGCGGGTGGCGAGAGCCGCCAATGACAACCAGGGGGCGCTCGGTTACCTGGCGCACGCGCGTGACCTGGCGCCAAACAATGCGGCCCTTCCCTACGAATTCGGCGCCGTTTGCGTGCGCATGGGCCTCTATGCCGAGGCCCGCAAAGCTATCGCGGAAGCCCTTCGCCTCGAACCTGACAATGCCGAGTACAACCTGGGCATGGGGATGGTGGTTTCGTTTTCATCCGATCCTTCACAGGCGCTGCCGTTTCTGACGAAATATCATGCGTTGCGCCCCAAGGATCCGGAGGGCGTGCTGGCGCTCGGAGCCGCCAATTTCCGCGCCAAGGATTACGACGCGGCTTCGCCGTGGCTGACGCAGGCTGTGGGAAGCCCCAAGACGGCGGCCGATGCGCATTACTATCTTGGCCGGATCGCGCGCCAGGAAGGCCGTCTGGACGAGGCAACCGCTCAACTGAAACAATCGCTGGCGATCGAGCCGGATAGGCCGGATACGCTCGCAGAACTGGGAGAGATCAACCTGCAGGCTCGCGATTTTGTGCAGGCTGCGGCTTACTTTGACCAGGCCCTGCGCCACGATCCCGATAACTATGTAGCCAATTTTGGGTTACTCCAACTCTATGCACGCACCGGGGACTCGCGCCGCGAACAGCAATCGCACCGCTTCGATGAGATCAAGAACCAGAAGGAAGAACGGGACCACCAGATGATGCGCAGTCTCGAGATCAGGCGCAACGATCTTTCAGACGAGTCAAAGTAACTTCACAAATCACAACAGCTTTACCTATCGCTCGTTTCCACCAGGAGATAAATGAATGTCGATTACGACTGTTAGTACAGCGAGAAAGACAACCTTGCTGGCCGCCGGCATGGCCGGACTGCTTTTGGCCATGATGCTCACGGCCTGCAAGCCGGCAGCGCCGAATCTGACCGGAAAGTGGTTTGCATCCGGAAAAACCCTGGCCAACGGAGAGCAGCAAAAAGCGATCCTTGACTTGAAGCAAGACGGAAATCAACTTACCGGGAACGTGCGCGGCCTCGGCTTTCAAACCGATGTGAAAGGCACGGTGAACGGCAGCCACTTTGAGCTTTATGGAGTGGACTGGAACGACAAGAAACCATTCCTCACCGGAGACCTGTCGAACGGGAACATCGAAGGAATGCAATGGGACGATAAGTTCACCGCACGGCCGGCTACCGATGCGGACGAGTTTCCGAAGCTGGCTTACATAGACCCTCCCCCGCTGCATAAGGTGCCCTATAACGGGCTGGCTAAAACACCTCCGATGGGGTGGAACAGCTGGAACCTCTTTGCGGAGAAGGTGGATGACCAGACGGTGCGCACGATGGCCGACGCGATGGTGACGAGCGGCATGAAGGACGCGGGGTATATCTACGTCAATATCGATGACACATGGGAAGGCGTGCGGGATGCGAACGGCGTGCTGGCAACCAACAAGAAGTTTCCCGACATGAAGGCGCTTGCCGACTATGTGCATTCGAAGGGGCTGAAGATCGGGATTTATTCGTCGCCTGGACCGCGTACGTGCGGCGGTTATCCAGGCAGCTACGGCCACGAAGAACAGGACGCAAAGATGTATGCCGGCTGGGGTATCGATTACCTGAAGTATGACTGGTGCAGCGCAAGCACCATCTACAAGAACGATCAGCTGCAGCCGGTGTATCAGCGTATGGGTGACGCGCTGCATGCGACCGGGCGGCCGATTGTCTACAGCCTGTGCGAATACGGAATGGGCGGCGTGGAAAAGTGGGGGCCGGAGGTGGGCGGCAATTTGTGGCGCACCACGGGAGACATCAGCGACGAATGGGACAGCATGACGGACAACATCGAGAAGCAGGTGCCCACGGCTCCTTATGCCGGCCCGGGGCACTGGAATGATCCGGACATGCTGGAAGTCGGCAACGGCAAAATGACGCGATGATGAGTATCGGACCCACATGAGCCTGTGGGCCTTGACTGCCGCGCCTCTGCTGGCCGGAAACGATATCCGCACTATGACTGACACGACGCGGTCCATTCTTCTTAACAAGGAAGTGATCGCCGATCGACCAGGATCCGCTGGGCAAGCAGGCTTCTCCAGTCAAGAATGGAAAACTCGAGACCTGGGTGAAGCCATTGAAAGACGGCAGCGTGGCCGTGGGAGTGGTGAATCTCGACTCCGCGCCGGGCAGCGCTACAGTCAAGGCGAGCGATCTCCAACTCAAGGGAGCAGTGAGATCGGCGCGGGACCTGTGGTCTCACTCTGACGTCAAGTTTGCAAACGGGGAATATACCGCGACGGTGCCGGCGCACGGTGTTCTCTTACTGCGTGTCTCTGCGCGTTAAGAGTTCGGCTGACAAGTCTCCACGGGTAAAGCGAGGTTCGATAACATTGCGGCCGCCGAAGCGAAAGCTCCGGCGGCCGTACTTCGCCGCTCCGAGTCCGGTCGACGCGGGAGTAAGGTCAGTCGTCGCCGCGTATTACTTCAACATGGAGAAATCCGCTGTTGGCGAGATCCCAATCGCCGCCAGAACCCGACTCGTCCCCGACGATGGTAGCACCGCCCAGGGAGAGGGTCCCACCCTCAAGATCTTGCAAGAATAGCCTGCCCTTGCTTGTATGGAGGCCGCGAGGGGCGGGCCCTCCACACACCCCCAAGTCGCCGGGGAAGTAGGGATTTGGATTACCAGTATCAGAATAATTGGTATACAGGCCTGCGCATGTATGCGCTGTTCCGGTAAGAAGCGTGTTTTGAGAAAGCGACTGTGGAGGCGCCACACGCCTGCGGACGGGAGTCCGGGGTAACTGAGCTGAGCTAGAGTTCCTCCATGGAAAATATCAGTCTGCATAGTCGAAGGTGAGATAGTTCCATGCTTCCCCTTGAAGGCAGTCCGTCTTATAGCTGCTCTCGGAAGGATATGCCGAATCCGAACAGTTGAGTGCAATCGGATAAGTGGGGCTGATTTGCGAACCGAAGCCCGCTACCCCCGCGCCTGTATCGTACCGGACATATACCTCTCCAGGTTCAAACTCCGCACTTATCACTTCCCCGCCATCGTCGATAGTGACCGTCGCATAGCCGGCCCGGTTCTCGTATAGCGCCTTAGATGCATTCACTGGACTCGGCTGCGACGTTACCGATTTAGCGTTACTGATCATCTGAAAGGTCACAAGCGCTTGATTGAACCCGATGTCCACCGATCGAACCATCAGCGACCGTTTGCAATGTGTACACAACGCCCGACTCATCAGCACTTTCTGAGCGCCCTGACTCGCAGCGGTGCCGTGCGTTTTCGCGCGAACAAGGAACGCACCACGATTCGTGCTGCCGGAGTGGTTACTGGCTATTGCCGTACTTCCCGCGTCTTGATATTCATAATAAGGTTGGTATACGAAGATATCTCCGATGTCCGACTTTAGAGGATAATTGTCCGGTGGAATGCAATTACCGGTCGTAGTCCCAGGCAAATTATTGGCATTCCCCAGGCGGATAGCCAATGCATGACCAGGCAGACCCGGTAGTGCCCACAACAGTCGTCAAGGGACTGAGATCAATGATTGCAGCATATTCTGCTGTCCCCAGCGTAAACGCAAGTGGATATGCGGGTTCCAGGCCATTAGGGCCTAGAAAGGCTCCGAAGCCGATCCCACCGTTGCACGTATCCAAGGCAACGAATACCTGGCCTTCATGTAATCTTGCCGTACGGGTCCGCCCTTTGAACTCAATCTCCATACGAGCGACGCCCTTCGCGAGGTAAAAGAAGCTCGCGGATCCAAGGCATTCTGTACTGGTAACACCCGGGACCTGCATAAGATCGTCCGTATCGCCCTCGAAGGTTATCTTCAGCGAGGCGTTGTGCATCATCGTCTTTCCCACACGTACATCTGTAACAACGAGTCCGGTGTATACCATGGGCTTCGCGGGAAGATTCCGTTCCAAGGCGAACACTGAAATCAGCATCAGAAAACACCGGCCTAAAACGACCGTCGATGCTTGATTGAGGCGAATCATAGACGTGCTCCTTTGATTGCGATCGCCGACCCGGTAAGAATCGCGTTTATCGCAAGGACGGTTCGAGGAGAGATGTACGCCCAAACCCCAGATTGATCGAGAGGTTTCCTTCGAAGGGTCCGAGCCAGATCGAGATATTGGAAAGAGGATTTGGGAAGGGACCGGGAAGGAACGCGACTAACTGTAGCGAAACCAATACAACCTGTCAACCCTGATTTTAATTATTGAACCGAGAGGTCGTAAGTTCTCTTCTTCCTACTCAATAGAGGCTGCTCGCTATGCTTAGCAAGCTATCTTGCACGCTGCGATTGTGCTCAACCGCATCAACCCAAGGATTCGGTGATACGTGCAGTGAACCAAGCTTCCAAATTCGTCGTTGTAACTGGTGCTGGGGTTCGGATGGATGTCCCTTTCGCTTCAATGGTTAGTGGCGTCGGGATCGTCGAGCAAACATTGTAACTGGTCAGTAGAGCTGATCTTCTTCATTTCGATTTCATACCATCGCCTGATGGTGGCTGAGTCGCGGCCGCGGATTTTTCTGTTGCTGAAGGCGAAGTAACTCCAGCGGACGCCGTGCCCGCCACTGGGCGCGGTGTTCATAAAAATGGCGTTGTCTGGGGCGTACTGCGAAATCAACTGGATGTACTGCGCGGCGATGCTCGTACCCGTGTCCGAGGAATTCGGGACATCGGAGGTATCAATGATACCCAAGGTTAGTCCCCTGGACTTCAACTCTTCGCAGAACGAGCGTACCTCATTTTCGTGGCGAAGATCGAGTTGGAGAGCCCAGATCCGCGAGCCCTTTGCTAACTGACTCAGATGACCGTAAAGGCGATCATCAAACAAGTAATTCGCGGCAAAGAATGGATCGCTGCTTTTTGGGGCTCGGTATGGAAGTGTCCGAAAGCGTTATCCCAAGCTGTCTGGTTCTTTCGAACTTTCTTGTCCCAGAAGGTCCACGAGTCCGGGTTGGAAAGGGTTTCCTTGTCTGAGGCGGCCAGGCGCCGGGATCGTTGCAGCCAGAGTTCCGGCGATGCACTCAGGCGCAGGTTTAAGTAATCGGCGCGATCGGTACTGGCAGCAAGAAGGGCCCGGTTTATGTTCGCGAACCGGATGGTCAGTGGATCGTAGTCAATCACAAACAACGCGTTGGCCCTGGATAGAGCGGCGCCAATGAAAGAACGCTCGGTGCCGACCGACACATACACTCCGTGATTGCTCTTGCGGTAGATAGGCAACGCGACGGCAGGATGCTGTTCGTTGGGTGGAAGGTAAATGCCGGGGGTGGGCTGAGATTGGGTGGCAGGATCATTTGCCTGGGAATATGCAGATGTCGCGAGCGCGGAGGAAGCTACTACAAGCCAGACTAACGAATCGACTTATCCACCTGCACAACATTTCGATTGCTTTGCCCTCGAGTGCCCTTTCAAAACCAGACTCTTGCCACCGGCAGCCAGATGTGGTGTGTCCGAAGTTCGTTGAAAAACAACCGCAGGTCCTTCGACTCCATTTGGCGCGGGAAGCGCGCCAAATTCCGCTCAGGATGACAGTACGTTTATGATGCGATCTTCAGTTAGAGGACACTAGTTTGGCAACAGGCCATAAACGTCCAGTTCGTTCTTCGTGCCAATATACACTTTCCCATTCGCGACTGTAGGAACGGTGAATTTGAGTCCCCTGCCCGCCTCGTCGCGTTTGCTCGCCGCTTGCGAGCTGTTCCAAAACTCGGTGTTCAGGTTCAACGCGTCATAGGCATGGAGTACACCTGGTTTCGCTGGATCGATGACCCAGAGAATTGCGTCTTTGGTTCCGGCGGCAGAAAGAACGGGCGTGGCTCCAGGATAGTAATACGGCTGGCTGGATGCCGAGAACGGCCTGGTCTCGAATTGATCGGTCACGGTCGAGAATCGAAACGCCCGTACGGGGCCCTGGTTCGCCACCACGTACAGAGTGTTTTGCCAGAAGAGCGGCGTGGAATAGATCCCGTTGTTATCCACCATGAAGCTCTGCACGATCTGTGAGTTGGCTGACGAATTGTAATGGCCCAGATGGTCGCGGTTGAGTACATAAAGCGTTCCGGACTTAGCGGATCCGAGGACGAGGTGAGGGAAAGGGCCGCGCGCCTGATCGGGAAGAATCACTGCGCCGCCACCGCCCAGATCCAGGTCCTGCTCCGCCAGGTTCATCTGATCGAATGGGGTGAACCAGTCAGAAACGGAAAGGCCGCCGGAAGTCCTGAGCTTCAAGAACGTATCACCGTAATTCCGTCCGCCCGCATTGTCTGCGTTGAAATCGCCGTTGCCCGACACGAGATAGATATTGCCTTGTGAATCGGCTGCAGGGTTGGCTCCGGACATCCATATACCGCCGCGCCCGCCGTCGATGGTGTCGTTAAAGACAGTGACCTGGGTCAGAGTGGATGCGCTGTAGCCGATTACCCAGCCATGATAGGGATCCTTATCGAAGTAACTGCCCCAGCAAACATAAACAACCCCATTCAGGAGTAACAGCGCGGCGCGCTGCTTCTGCATCTTCGCAGAAAAGGTAATGGCGCCGTTGGTGTTTTCTTTGCTCTTCCCTTTTACGGACGCGTTGATCACGACGGGAGAATTGTGACGTTCTCGCCCAGTGGTGATATCGATCGCGTGTAATCTTTGAATAATCGTTCCCGTGGTTTTGTTCTCCGTGACGGCAACGAGGTAGATGGTTTGCGAAGACGGATCGATCACCGGTGTCCCGGTAATGCCGGTAGCGGGCCCCAAAGAAATGCTGTCGTACTCGAGATCGTCCAACGGCGCAATTTTTTCATCGCCCGGAATGAGATTCACGCTCTGGCTGGACCAAACAGCCTTGCACGCTGGACCGTCGGCATCGAAAGCATACAGGCTGTCGTTCTCAGTGGCGATGAACACAACGTTGTGCGGCTGGCCGCGGATATGGACGTTGGCCATCCAAAGAGGCTGGGCAAAAACCCAACCGTCCATGGGGCACGAAAAGAGCTTCCCAAACTTGCTGCTTACTACATTCTGAGGAGTCAGAGCGTATTCCTGCGAATTAACCCCCGAGTGTGCGCGGTCATTCCGCCAAGTGGTGACGCCGGCCAGATCGGTTACACCGATTCTCGCCGCTGCGCTCTGGTTGCATCGGCCTTGCTCGTTGCGGTAATCGTGTAAACCCCTGCGGCTGTCGCCGTAAATATGGCAGAGCTGGCCGTTTGTTTGCTCAGAATCCCGCCGGAAGAACTCCAGGTAACGCCGGAACTCGAAGGATCGTTCTCGACGTTCGCGGTGAGGCTGCAATGGCTGAGTTCAGAGTCACGCCTCCGCGCGCCGGTGATAACGACACGGTCATGATTGAGGCGGCCTTCGTGAGGCTGGGCGCATTGCTGGTTAGTGTGGCGCTCCAGCCCGCGATGCCTATCACGAAGAGGCACACAAACCCGGCCTGGCAGTGGAATCCGCATTCGACAAAGCCTCATTTTTGGATTCATACGGCGGGAAATAAAATTCACGGCAATGCTGCGATCTACCAATTCCGCATATGTTATACGCGATCGAGGACGGATCCTCAAAGCCGGTTGAGGAAGCTAGTGTAGTGTCTCATTAATAGAATCATGTTATATATTGAGTCTCATCTTATGATGAGGAGACCTCGATATGCGTGTGGCGCAGCCCATTGTTCTGAGTGAAGACGTCCGGCGGAAGCTGGAGCAGCAGTCGCGCGGGCGTTCTACACCGGCTCGCGTGGTGCTGCGCAGTCGCATTGTCTTGCTTGCCGCCGAAGGGCTTCAGAACAAGCAGATCGCAGAGACTGTGAATGTTGCTCCCCGCATGGCCGCGCTGTGGCGTGGCCGTTTTATCGAGCATGGCATCGAAGGCCTTTTGAAAGATGCGCCTCGGGCCGGCCGCACGCCGTCGATCTCCAGGGCCCGGTTGATCGAAAAGACCACCCAGAGCACTCCTCGGAATGCGACCCACTGGTCCACGCGCACCATGGCGCGGGAGATGGGCATCTCGAAGGCCTCGGTGTCGCGCATCTGGCGGGCTAACGGCCTCAAGCCACACCGCGTGGAGAGTTTTAAGGTCAGTAACGATCCACACTTCGCGGATAAACTGGAGGCCATTGTCGGACTCTATCTCAACCCACCGGAGCACGCGCTGGTGTTGTCTGTAGATGAGAAGAGTCAGATTCAAGCGCTGGATCGCACGCAGCCCGGTCTGCCTCTGAAAAAGGGCCGCGGCCAGACCATGACGCACGACTACAAACGCAACGGCACGACCACCTTGTTCGCCGCGCTCAACACTGCCAATGGCGAGGTTTACGGTCTATGCCAGCAGAAACACCGCCATCAAGAGTGGCTGAGGTTTCTGCGCATGATCGATCAGACCGTACCGCGCCGACAAGAGAAATTTATCTGATCTGCGATAACTACTCGACGCACAAGCATGAACGAGTCGGACGCTGGCTGGAAAAGCACAAACGATTCCATGTCCGCTTCACGCCCACTTCGGCTTCATGGCTCAACATGGTGGAACGCTTCTTCCGCGACCTCACACAGAACCGCCTCCGGCGCGGCGTTTTCCAGGATCTCGAACAGCTGATCATATCTGGGCGTGAATTGCGCCAGGTCGTAGATGCCGAGATGTTTCTCGAAAGCAGTAACCTGGTCGAGGTAGATGTCGAATCCATCTGTACCAAATGTCTTATGCTCAATCTCATTAAACTTATCGCCCAGGGACTCATATTCATGCCGGGTGGCGACTACGTGAAGGGCTGGAAACAGGACCGTGTCCTCGCGGGCCACGTGCGGCTCGTACATGCGGATGAAGGCTCGGAGATCCTGGGCAAGCTTCTGGCGATCGCCTGGAGTCTTCAACGACTGGAGGGTCGAGAGGATCCGATCGGTGAGCCGTCGTCCCGCGGGGTGTTGTTCGTGCAGGATATCGACCAAGTCCACCAGCTTCTGTGCATACAACCTGAGCACATCGTCCCTGCGGTAATAGTTCCGAAAAAGAGGGAAGATATACTCCTCTTCTAACTTCTCGTGGTGGTCCTCAATGAATTTGCGGACGATCGAGGCTGAGTCGATCACGGTTTGCGTCGGAAAGTCCTGCCTGGCGTCGATGCGGCGAATCACCTCGCCGTACATCAGCAGCACGCGTTTCAGGATCCCGTGCTGCCGCATCAGGTTCTCATTGGTCGAGACGTCGTAGTATTGCTCGTGCTGTTCCTGCCCGGCGGTCTTTTGGGCCAGCAACTTTGCCGGAAGTACTGCAGCAGCAGCCGCGAACTTGCCGGTGGCATGGAGGAAGGAACGCCGGTGCAGGTGTGGGGGAGAGGGATTGATCGGCATGCGACCTCCGTTCGTGTCGGACGCTCAAAATATGACCATATTTACCACGGAACCGACAGGCTCCAGGGTGCGGTCCCTGGCTTGCCCAGAGCTCGATGATTTGGGGCGATCCGCAGTTCCTTCTGATGACTGTACAGGAGCGAAGAAGGCAGTGGCTATGTTCAGACTGTTCATGGCCAAATCGATTTCGGGGATCGCCAGCGTACCGACAATCAGATCGTCGATGAAATGCTGGAATCAAGTCAGGCAAAGATGAATCAGCTTCCGGTATTCGGCAACGCCGCTGCTGGCCGAGAAGCGATTCCTGAGGGAGAGGAACCCCTGCGCGACGATTGCCCGCAATTGGTCGACCGTCGCTGCCTGCCTGAGCGAAAGCAACTTACGTCCCAAATCGGCGGGATCATTGGCGTGAAAGTGGAAGCCGTTCTTTCCGTCTTCGACGATCGATCCCGCGCCTCCGGAATCGGGCACCAGGGACACGAGGCCGGCCGCCATTCCCTCCAGGATCACAAGACCGAACGGCTCTTCAGGGCAGAGGTGGAGAAGCAGATCGGCCTGGCTGATTCGCTCTGCGACGTCGGGGCAAAATCCCATAAATCGGACGTTGGAATGGCTGGCGTGGGCTCGCGCCTTCAGGAGTTCCGCGTCTGAGCCGTCGCCGTAGATTTCGAAGTCGAATGCACGCAGATCCGGGAAAAGGTCAATGGCGTCGAGCAACAGGTCGACTCTCTTGATTGGATCCAGCCGGGAGACGACGACGACTTTGCTCAGCGGCTGGCCGCAGAACGGCGAACGGCGCTGTGCACGCTTCACGTTTTCCGGAGTGAGAAAATTTTCAATGACGGTGATCGATCTGCTGTCTGCGCCGTGAGCGGTCATCCGTTCCTTTACATAATTCGAAACGGCGACCTGTTTTACTCCGAGGCGATTCAGCCAGCGCTTGCGGCCGTAGCTGAGACGCTCGTCGGCCCCTCCATGCACTACGTTGATGTTGGCGGTTTCGACGCCGTAGAAACGCGACCAGAGTTCCGCTGCCATGGTGTGGAGTACGCGGGTTCCGATTGCAACCATCGGCTCGCGTTCTGCGAAGAAGGGGCGGATATCGGCGAGATAGCGGCGGGGGTTCTGAAAGAGCAGGGTCCGGAAGCCCTGCCGTTTCGCCTCAGCATGGACGAGGCCGGGCGGGGCGATGAAAATAGTCTCAAACTCGTCACGCAGGCCGACCGCGGTTGCCAGCGCCATTCGTTCCGTGCCATACAAGTTGCCGCTGTGCAGCGAATACAACAGTTTCTTCATAGGACGATCTGCTCCGTGTCTGGGCGAAGAACACTCCATGGTTGACCTGGCCTGAAGCGAAACAATTCGGTTATGCGGCATCGCTGGACGACCGGACGGCATGGGTAAATGGAATTCCCAATTGTGCATTCATTTCCCAGACAGGCGCAGCGGAGGCGCGCGCATTGCTGCCGAGGGTATGCGCAACCAGGTAGATGGGGCGGCCCTTGGACTGCTCGTAGATCATCCCGACATATTGGCCCAGTATGGCGAGGCACATGAGCATGGCGCTGCCGATAAGACAAGTCACGATCATCAGGGACGTCCAACCGGGAACTACGAAACCAAAGAAATGCGCAAACAGCGCCCAGAATGCCTGAAACAGGCCGGTCAATCCCACGCCGACGCCGAGATAGAGACTCAGCTTCAAGGGCAGTGTTGAAAAGGATGTGGCCGCGGTCGAGGCGAACGCCAGCATCTTCGACAAGGGGTATTTTGTGGTTCCGGCGACCCGGGGATGACGCTCATAGACGACGGCGCACTGCGGAAATCCGATCCACGTCACCATTCCACGCAGAAAGCGGTGCGTCTCCCGCATCTGCTGAAGGGCGTTGAGGCACCCTCTCGACATCAGGCGAAAGTCGCCCGAATCGACCGGGAGTTGCCGGTATACAAATTGCCGCATCATTCTGTAGAAGAGCCATGCGGTAATACGCTTGAGCGGAGTTTCCCCGGCGCGCCTTGCCCGCTGGCCATAGACCACGTCGTACCCCTCGCAATAGCGGGCGATCATCGTGTCGATGACCGATACCGGGTCCTGCAGGTCGGCGTCCATGAGGACTACTACGTCACCCGTGGCGTAGTCGAGTCCCGCCGTAGCTGCAGCCTGATGCCCGAAGTTGCGAGCGAATTGCAGCACTTTAACGCGCCGGTCATCCCTGGCCCACGCCGCGGCATGGATCAGCGTCCGGTCGGTACTACCGTCATTGACCAACAGCACTTCAACTTCCGCCGGAAGAGAGTCGATGTAGGAGGTGACCTCCGCCCGAAGGAGGCGGATGACCTGTTCTTCGTTATACATTGGAATTACCAACGAAATCGCAGCCGGGTAACTCCTCGTATGCAACAAGTGACGCGCCTGGCCTGGAGCACTGTGGTGCGCGGCGTCATGCACACTATCGGGATGAATTATCGGCGTAAGCGAGTTGATCATGGTTCTCCTTGGAATCAATTGGATCTGACGACTCAGCGGCTGGCCGCGGCAAATATAAAAGATAGGGCCCGGCCTGTTCGCGAAGTTCATATTCAGCGTTGACGGCCTGGCGTACCGCGGGACTGAAGTGCTCCCGGTTTTCCAGGGACGTATTCACCAGCAACGCGGAGAAGTAGCCGTCACGAATGCGGTCCACGAGCGGCCGTTCATTCCAAAGGTGCATGGCGCTTAGGAAGGTCACGCTTGAGGGCTCACCCGGGACCTGCTTGTGGGCTTGAAACACGAGCGTCATCTCTTCTGAATAGACATCGCCCCGCATCGCTTCTACGCGATGAAGCATATAGGTATGGGCCTGCTGATTGGCTGTTATCTGATGCATGTAGCCGGCGAAACCTGCGGTTGCAAAGCGGGTTGTCAAAGCAACCAGCAGGACCGACGAAAGCGCAAGGAATCGAGCCGCAGAAAAGCCGCCCTGTTTCGTCCGAGTCGGTGCGAGTTGGGTTTGAACAAACAGAGCAGCCAAGATGCAGCATGCGCACAACGGCTCGAGCATGTAATTGACATTCGCGCCGATCTTGGTAATGGACAGACAGGCGAGGGTGCTGGTGGCCAGATATATGGTGAACAGCGTTCCTGTTCGACTTGTTCCCTCTTCCCGCAGAGAGGCTTGAATGGATTGGAAGAAGGTGACTAAGCGTGCGCGCATCGGTGAGCGCGACCAGTTGAGCCTGCTGATACGCATCCAGACATACGCCACGGCCGGCAGGAGGATGAACGCGCTCTTGCGGCACAGATCGTAAGCGAGCCATCCGCCATGCCTCCATGCAAGAGGACTTACGTTGTAAGTGAACAGGTGGCGAACGATCTCTCCCCTGGTAAGGAAGGCCGGAACGGCAAGAACACTGAGACCGACCGCAGCAAAAGCAGCGACAACGCGGAGCGCACGGCGAGGGTTCTCAAACGACAGGCAAAGCAGGCAAGCAAAGGGAGCGGCGATCAGCGTTTGCTTCGAATAGACAGCCGCAGTGAAGCTGAGAAAGGCCGCGTACGCCATCCAAACATGCCGGCGGGAATGCAGAAAGAGCGTGATGCCGAGAAAGGTGAAGAATATGCCGATCGTGTCGACGCGGAAGAGGAAAGACCAGCTTGCGTTCGGCAAGTGAAGGAGTAAGAGCCCTGCCATAAGGCCGCAGGGCAGGTTAGACCAATGGCGAGGTTTGCGCGAGAGGATGAGAAAGGCCAGGACGCAAACGCCCAGCAGGGAAAGAACCGAAACCAGCCGCCCAGCCGCGAGAAGACTGGGCATGAAGTTCGCCGCCAGCAAAGCTGCGCAGTGGAAAACCGGAGTGTAGTTGAACAGGATATAAGGATACTGGCCCAACGGATGAACGGCTGCGCTCAGGCTGTGCAGGTTCTGTGCCTGCCAAAGGACTGTCCCCTCGCCGTAGTCAAGTTCGACATTTGACGAAATGGCGGCAAATGCGCCCTGCAGATAGGAAAATAGCCCTACGGAAAGCAAGGCAACCGACAGCCAGGTGAGGGCGCGCAGCTTCATGAGTTGTTGCCCTGGAGGAGTTGAATCCCTCGATCCTTTGGCTTCTTCATCACGTAATCGAGGGTGCAATCATTTTGCCAAAAGCCCGATGTCTGCATGTCCAACAAAAGGCTGTCGTTGGCGTTCCGCAGTCGCACGGTGATGTGTCTTGATTCGAGCTAGTGGCACCGGAAGACGTGTTCTGAAAGGAACCAGGGGACGATCGCTGCGCCGGAGGATGCGTGCCGCAACCGACTAACTATTAAGTGATTGCCGGTACCAATGAAGCACCCGCAGCGCACGGAGCGTGTTCCACCGACTTGGCTTGCCCACCGATTCGCCGAACGGAAAGGCGAGCGCCTCGTCGTACGCGCGATCGAGGAGCCATCGGCCGTCGGCCTGCCGCCTGCTCTCGATGAGATGCACGGCATCGCTGATGCGCGGGTCGGGCTGGACACCGGCGGCCCGGAAGTAGTCGAGCGCACGGAGAATGTCGTAGTGGTAGCGAGGCGGGAACGCGAACTCCAGGAACGCCGGATTGGCGACCTCGCCGGTAGAGCGCCGTCGGAAAAGAGCGCGCTCGAGCAGATACTCCTCGCCGCGCCGTCTGGCGGCCGCGATCTCCGGGCACGACTGGAGCGCGGCCACGGCACGCTCGTACTCGAGCAGCCCCTCCAACACGCAGATCGTGGTGTGGAACGACGAGCGCGTGCTCTTCGGCGCTTCGCAGTTCCAACCGCCGTCGTCGAGCTGTTCGCTGAGGAGACGGCGCGCGAGGCTCTCGTCGGGCGCCCGAAGTAAGCGCCAAGCGCGAGCACGCCCCCGTTGATGCACGGCTCCTCTTCGCCTTCGAAGAACGGGTTCCCGCCGGTTTGCCGGCCGCGACGCAACTCCCAGCAGCCGTCCGGATCGTTCCACCGCAAGCCCGCCTCGAGACGCGCCACCGCGGACTCGACTGCAGGTTCGGCGCGGTCGACGCCGGTCGCGCGCAGGAGCAGCATGTGAAGAGGGTGGGCAACCAGACGGGGGCATCGGCCCGGCGCCACGAGCCGTCCGACCCCTGGCGGGCGAGAATTTCGGCGCCGAGCCCTTCGTGCGCGACGCGTGCGCGCTTCGCGGCGATCGCTGCCGGGGAGGCATCCGTTAGATCGCGCATCGCCTGCCAGCCTATGGCCGGGTCCGAATCGAGAAGCCAAGCGATGGTGTCCATGGCGCGATATTACAAAAATTCAGAGGGTCACTGTTGCGGTCGTTCTCCGATTACTCTGCGACCTCGAAGATGACTTCGAGCTCGATCGGCATGCCGACGGCAAGAGTCGCGACGCCGCACGTTCAAATTTCGGGCTGAATCACGCCTTTGCGCAGGCGGGAAATGTGACGAGCGGGGACAGGAGACGCGAGCAGGCCCGCTATTCTGCACCTGAGGAGTGCGCTTATGGCCGATACAGCCGCTTATCCCTATGAAACCCGCCTCAACATCCTGCACGGCCCGCTGGAGGTTATCGACGTGAAGGCGATGGCCGATGCGTGCCGGTACAAGTGGTTCAACCAGACGCTGTGCCAGGTGAACGGCTCGGTGGTGCGATGGGCGTCTTCGAGGGCGAGTATCACTGGCACAAGCACGAGGACGATGACGAGTTCTTCTTCACCGTAGAAGGCACATTCCTGATTGATCTGGAGGACCGCACCGTTGAGCTGAAAGCGGGCCAGGGGTTCGTGGTGCCGCGCAAGGTGGTGCATCGCACGCGGGCGGTGGAACGGGCGGTGGTCCTGATGGTCGAGAATGTGGGCATCATTCCGACGGGAAATTGATCCCGGCCGGCCGCGCGGTTCCGATCTCATCCGGGCGCGATGAAGCGGGCTTGTGCCCCAGGGTGGGGATGGCGCGGAATTGACATGGGGGGCCAGTCCGGCGAGGGAACCCGGCATCGCCCCGTTGCGTTATAGTCAAGAAGGAATGGCCACCACGCCCAACAGGAATACGGCTGCCGGTTCCCGGCCAGCATCGGGACCCGCCACGCAGCAGGGGTTTGTCTATTTGCCGTTGATTGCCGGCTGGCTGGTGCCGGGCGCGGGTCATTTTCTGCTCCGCAAGTGGTATCGCGGCGGGCTGCTGGCCGCGTCGATCCTGGGAATGTTTGCGCTGGGGATCGCCATGCAGGGCAAGCTCTATTCGAGCGCCAAGGATATCCTCGAACTTCTCGGACTGGCGGGCGATCTCGGCAACGGGCTGGTCTATTTTGCCAGCCGGGCGCTGGGGCTGGGCGCCGACTCGGTGCAGGTCACGGTGGCCGACTGGGGCTCCCGCTTCATTGTGGTGGCCGGCATGCTCAACGTGATCGCCGCCATTGATGCGCACAACCTGCGCACGGGCAGGAAGATTTCCTGATGAATCCTTCCCACTTCACTCATTTCACTGCGGTCGTCCTGTTTGCGCTGTGCGCTTCGACGGTTTTCGGCATCACAATGCGCGATACACCGCGGCGCATGTTCCGCTACGGGATCTATTGTTTTACGCTGTTCTGCGGGTCGGCGATCGTGCTGAGCTGGGTGATGTTCCTGATCGCACGGTAAAGGGCGGATCGCCATGAACAAGCTGTGGCACCAGCAGCATGCCGCGAGGCGCCGAAATGGCTGTTGAAGCGCATGGAAAGGCGAACGTCTTTCAAAGGGAAGCATCGGCGGTGATTCGACCGCGATACCTCCACGCTCTCGCGCATGGCTCCATCCTCACCGCCCCAAAAGCGGACATTTTCACTTGCTAACCACACTTCCGGTTTGGCGACGACACGACAACAACACGAGCCTCTGCCGCTCGGAGAAGCAGGCTCCTCGTGCAGCCCACGCTCCACGGCGTCCACACCTCTCCTAGTTCAGGCTCTGCACTGTGAATCCTGCGTAGTCGAACGAAACGGGGAACGGCATCCTGTGCGGCGAACCGGGCGCCTCGGTCACGCTGGTCGGGGTCGCGTTAAAGATGTGCAGTTTTCCTGTGTTCGAATCGAAGGCGTACAGGTGGCTGGAATTATCCCAGCGAAAGTATGCGAACGACGCGGTGCTCACAAGCCCGGTGTAGGGCGTAATATGCACTCCGTCGAAATGGAAAAACTGCAGCCCTGCGGGGCCGCTGATCGCGATCAGCTTGCCCGAGGGCGAAAACTGGATGTTGAAGGCAGCGCCAACGGCGTCGGCAGGCATGGTCAGGTAGGTGTCTGTCGTGGTCAAGTTTCCGAGCGCATCGGCAGTAAATACTGCAAGCTGCTCAGGTCCCCATTGCGCGCCGGACGAATCTCCTTCACGGAAGAAATAGGTCAGGACCAGATGATTCGCGGGGTCGGCCGCGGCGACCGTTCCAGGGATCGCTGCATATCCAACAGGCGCGAGCGGCGCAACCGGTGTGGATGGGCCGGCGGCCAATGAGCCGTTGCTTGTGCGAGTCCACCCATAAATCTCTGGGCTCGTACCCGTTCCCGTGAAGAGATATTTGTCATTCGCGATGAACTTTGGCGGATAGTAAAAGTAACCGGTCGTTCCCGGCTCTCCGGGAAGGCCCTCAACGCCTCCGAGGTTCGTCAGCGTGCCCTTATCCCAATTCACCTGGAACGAATGGATGACCTGTTCATCGAAGTCGTCACCGGTCACATAGAGAGTCTCGCCCTTCTTATCCAGGAACATGTTTTCCTCGAAATGAATGTCGTAGTTTGCGCCGAAGTCGATCGCGTTCACTCTCTTCAACACACCCCCCGCTTCGATCTTGTACAGGTAGAGAAGGTCGTCGTACGACGATATGTCGCCATCCCAGGCGAACATATAGGTTCCGTTTACAACCGGCGGGATAAAGGTATTCAGGATGCCCAAAAAAGGTGCGCCTCTCATGGCCGTCATGGTTCCGTCAGCAGCAACGTAATAGGCGTGGATGGCGTCAGGGCCGCCAACGTATAGGTACGAAACGGTCGGATTGGTGGTTTGAGCCTGTACAGGCATAGTGAGTGACAGGGCAACGAACGCGCAAGGCGCAGCAAGACACATAAGTGGCTTAACACCGTGGAACATAGGGCCCTCCTTCGCTAGGGCAACATGGAGGATGTAGATTCGGCACTAAACGAAGGAGGTTGCACGATGGATTTGATTTTGGGCGAATTGTGGGCACTTCGGAAGTATCGCCGCTGTGCAGTTCGTAAAAGCAACCGCAGTCGAGGATGGAACGGTGTTCCACCCGAAAACAGGAAAAAACAACCGCGGATCCTTCGTCGCTGCGCTCCTCAGGATGACAGCGGTGAGGTGTAGCGAGGAGTTATTTTCAGGGCGGATCCTTCCGCTTCGCTACGCTCAGGGTCAGGATGACAGCGTTTGGGATAGCGAAGGTCGTTGACAACGCTTTCGGGGTGGTTGAACAACCCCTCGCGAATGGCAGGGCGTTAGCGGCTCCGCTCCCACACCGCGGCGTCGAAGGTATGGGTGCAGTCGTAGCCTTCGGCGCGGTAGAGTTCGATGGCGTTGACATTGGCCTCGGTCACGGTGAGGGAAATCTCGGTCAGGCCCTGGCGGAAGAAGCAGGTAGCCGCAATCGAAAGCAGCAGCCGCGCCAGCCCGTGGCGCCGGTAGCGCGGGTGCACGCACAGTTGGGTGATATGGCCGCTCTGCGTCGAGACGCGCGAGCCCAGCACCAGCGCCACCAGTTCCCGGGTGGGGCGGTCGACGATCACGTGCGATACCTGGGGGGAAAACGCGCCGCAGCCGGAGTAGCGGACAATGTTATGCAGGAAACGCAGCGAGCCGTGGGCGGAGCGGTACTGGTCGTTGATCAGGCTGTCGGGATGGCCCGCGTAGGCCTCAGCGATCAGGTGCCCGGCCGCGTTCAGATCGTCGTCGCGCCACGGCCGCAGTTCCAGTTCGGGAGGAAGGTTGGGATGGGGCATGTTCCACACCCCGGCCAGAGGCTGGACCATGAACAGGCGCCGATAGACCTCGAAGCCGGCTTGCCGGAAGCCGGCCGCATGGGCGCCGGAGGGGTGCAAAAGCAGTTGAGACTCGATGCGGTCAACCTGAGGCGAGTTCTGCAGCGTTTCAAACAGGTGCCGCAACAGGGTTTCCTCAATCTCGCGGACCTGCTGGGCTTCTTCTTCGCAGAGGGATTCGTCGCGATTGGCGGGTTGACCGGTGGCCAGGCCGACCTGCCGGCCCGATAGAGCGAAGACGTCGCCGATCACGGCTTTGGACTCCTCGTAGACGCAGAACGCGTAGCCGGTGACCTGGCCTCCTTCCATGGCTACGTATCCGGGCAGCATGTGGCTGTCGAGGTACTGCATCAGGAGCTTGGCGGAAGTGCGGTAGTCCCAATGCAGGCGCCGTCGCCACAGGTCGCCCTCCGCCTCCAGAAGAGGACGCAGGAGCGGCGCCGCGAAGTGGCGAAGGTCGAGAACCTCGATGGAAACACCCGATGCCATACTTCCTCAAAACCTGCACTCATCCAGATGCATGAGCCCGCCGGCATGACTCCGAGGCCAGGCCAGGGCGTGATTGAAGCAAACCAGACCTTCCGCTCACTTTGCCACGACTTGCGCCTCACTGTAAATCGAAGTTTGTTACCGGCTTCCGACGAGGTAAACTTCCAGGCCCTGTTCCGGCCAACCGAAGAGCATCTCATAATGGCGGCCCTCGAGGTATTCTTCGAGAGCCCCGGGGGTGTGCAGGTCGACGCCATTGCGGCCGGTAACCCTGGTCACCAGCAGATGCTGCTCGTCCGGCACTCCGCTCTCTTCGTAATTGACTACCTCATGATTGCGATAGAAAGCGAGCCCGTATTCCATGTCCCGGCGCACCCGAAAAACGGCCACGGTTTCGGTTGAGGGAGCATAGTTCAGCAGCCGACCGGCCAGCGGCCGGGCAGAGTAGGCCCGATCGAGGAGCTGGATCACGCGCTTGGTCGAGTCGATCGCGGGGATGCCGAAAAAGGGGCCCCCGCCATAGAGGAACAATACCAGCACAACCAGGATACCGGTGGTGGCCAACCGCAGCCGGGCCACCCCGAAGCCATTGACCACAATGATGATCAGCAGCGCCGCTCCGATCCCCGACAGGGACGCGATGAGCAACGGGCGCGGCGGCGGCAGATGGGTTCCATGGAGCACAAACCAGGGAAGCAGCAAGGCGAACGTAGTCATGAGCCCGCCCAGCGCGGCGTGGCCGCCGAGCACCCACTTGCTGAGGCCCGGGGCGCGGCGGCGGAACAGGTAGTCTCCGGTAAGAATCGTAATGGGCGGAATGGACGGGAGGATGTATCCGGGGAGCTTGGACTGGGAGAAGGAGAAGAAAAGGATGGGAATCAACGCCCACAGCACCAGGAATTCAGGGAAGGCATCGCCGGGGCGGCCCGGCTTTTTCCTGGCATTGGTGGCGTGGCGCAGCCGCCATTCGGCGACCGAGGTCTGGATCCCGTCAATGAAGGCCCGGAGGGCAATCACCGTCCAGGGCATGATGGCCAGCAGAACAACCACAACGTAATACCAGAAGGGCTGGGCGTGCTGGTAACGATTGGTGGCGAAACGGGCGACATTCTGCTCCACGAAGAATTCGTAGAAGAAGGTGGGGTTGGCCCGCTGTACAGCGATAAACCACGGCAGCACGATGGCGAAATAGAGGAGCACGCCGGGCCACCAGAAGGAGCGTCGGACAATCGACCACTCGCGGCGCAGGGCCGCGAATGCGCATACGATGACGATGGCCAGAAACGGAGCGACCGGACCTTTGGCCAGGGTCGCCACCCCGGTAAAGAAATAGATATCGAAGAGCCAGAACTTGGAGTCGGTTTCGTACCAGGCGTACCAGCCGAGGAGGCCGATGGAAAACGGGGCGGCCATCTGCATGTCGGTGGAGGCGCCGCGGGCAAAGCCGATGATTCCGGCGCAGGCCACCGTGATCAGAGCGGCGTCGAGATGCCCGCCGCGGCGGAATCGTCGCATGTGCAGGTAGATCAGCGCCGCCATGATGAAGGCGAAGCTGGTGGAGGGCAGGCGCGCGCTCCAGTCGTGCACGCCGAATTCCTGGAACACGAACACCGCCCGCCAGTAGTAGAGAGCGGGTTTCTCGAGCCAGGGGTGGCCGTAGAGGTAGGGGGTGACACATGCGCCGAGCCGCCCTTTGAGGGTGTGCGCCGAGTCGAACCGGTCCAGCATCTCATGGGCGATCTGCGCATAGCGAGGCTCGTCGGCGCCCACGAGGCCGAGGCCGTCTCCGCCCAGAATCGGCGTCAATCCATAGAGAAGAAAGAAGAGAGCGAAGATGAGAAAGACCGCGGCCTCGGATACGGTAGCCCAGTTGGGCAGCCGTGTGCGCGGCGCCTGGGGCGAAACCGGAGCGGATGGTTGCAGGAAAGTCTCCACTTCCAGAGGTTCTCCAACCGGCGGGAAGCTATCCCTACCCAATCAGACGTACCAGCGGATGGCCGGGGGTCTGACATTTCGAATCTTGCCTATAGATCCGCGATCAGATCCGCGGAGGGCGCCCTGCGTTTCGACAGGGACAAGGCTAACAGATTCGCGACCGCGGCGCTGCCGTGGTTTTACGATTTACTAACGGCTTCCCGATGGGATTGCCGATTTCCGTGGTTATTCCAGCTTTGCCGAATCCCTCTCGTAAACCGGGCTGGTTTGTTCGCCGAAGCCCAGGACAGCGACTCCGGGCCTCAGTTCCATCAGAATTTCTTCCAGCGCGCGACTGATCGGCCCATCGAGGGTTACTCCCGCGGCATTCTGGTGTCCTCCTCCGCCGAGCCTGGCAGCGATCGCGGAGACATTCACTTTTCCCTTGCTGCGCAGGCTCAGGCGGATGCGGCGCTCGGGAAGTTCGCGGAGAAACACCGCCGCCTCCACGCCGGAGATGCAGATGGCGTAATTCACAATGCCCTCGCAATCCTCCTCGGCGGCGCAGGTGCGCACCATGTCCTGGTGGCTCACCCAGAGCCAGGCCAGGCGGCCTTCGCGATTCAGGTTGCTCAACGCCGCGCCGAGCAGCAGCAATTTCGAAGTCGCGGTCGAAAAATAAACGTCCTGGGCAATGCGCACCGGGTCGGCGCCCGCCTGGGTGAGTTCCTCGGCCAGGGCGAACGTGGATGCCCGGGTTGCGCCGTAGCAGAAGCCGCCCGTATCGGTGAGCACGGTGGTGTAGATGCAAGTGGCCATCTCCGGCGTCACCGTGGCTCCGGCGGCCTTCACCAGCCGATGCACCAATTCACCCACGCTGGCGGCGTCACGGTCGATCCAGTTCACGTGCGCGAATCGCCGTCCAGTCGTGTGATGGTCGATATTGACCAGGAAAAAAGGTTCGAGTCCGCGCAGGCGGGCACGCTCCAGGCCATCGCATTCGAGCAGAATGACGGCGTCATACGGACCATGCACGCGCATGGCGTTGCGGATGCGGTCCGCTCCGGGAAGCTGTCGATAAATGGAGGGAATGCGGTCCGCCGCCACCAGGTCAGCCCGCTTGCCCATCTGTTCCAGGAGCATGCCGACGGCCAGCATGGAACCTACGGCGTCGCCGTCAGGCCGGGAGTGGGAGCACACGAGGAACCGCTCACCCTGGCGGAGAACTTCGAGGATCTCCGCAACCGGATCCTGGTCCGTTAATTCGACCTCGCTGCGGTCGACCTCGGGATAGCGAGGCTGTTCTCCCATATGATCCATGCGCGGCTACTCCACCGAGGCCTGCTGCCTCTTCCCCTTCGTAGCGGATTTCCGGGCCCGGTTCATCAGTTCCTCGATGCGTGCCTGAAAGCGCCCCGATCGATCGGCGAAAAAGGCAAGTTCCGGTACGTGGCGCACACCCATCCGTTCTTTCAGTTCGAAGCGGATGTATCCCTTGGCGGCTTCGAGGCCGGCCACCGTGTCTTGTTCAGCCTTGTCGATGTCCGGCACGGCGTTATCAACGGCCACGTACACGCGGGCCGATTTGCCCCCTGGATTGAGCACCACCTCGCTCACGTAGCAGAACGCGATGCGCGGATCGGACAGCTCGCCCTCGATCATGGCGCCGATCTCCTCCCGCAGCGTCTCCGCAACGCGATCCTGGTGGTGCTTTCGCCCTCTGTGCTCCGGCATGGCGGCTTCTTCTCCCTCGGGTAAACCATTCAGGATACCAGAGAGGCGGGGGGAATCCGGCCCCTGGATCCGAACGAAACAGGCACCTCTATGCACCGATTGTGCTATGTTCTCTGCCGGCGGATCGAAAGTCCTTGGCAGTTCGCAAATAACGAAATCGCGGCGTAAACTTTGGTTTTCGGAGCAAGTGCATGAGGCGGCCTCTGGCTGATTGGCGTTGGTTTGCGCCGGCGTTGGTGTGCATTGTTGCGGCAAGCAGCAAGGGTGGGGGAAAGCCGGACTTTTTGAGCAACTACAAAGGCACGCCCTACGAGGACAGCCGCTACCATGATGGCGCGCAGAAGATTCCGGGCAAGGTCTATTGCGCGTACTACGACCGTGGCGGCGAGGGTGTGGCCTATCACGACTCCGACGCAAAGAACAACGGCAGCGGCGCGCTGAATCCGGCCAATGGAACCTACCTGAACGAGTTCCGCATGGGTGAAGGCGTGGACACGTCGTATACCAAATTCAAACTGGATCCGCAGATCGACGACAACTCGTACGACAAGGTGCAACCGCCCGCAAACCTGTTGTATGTAGGCTGGACGGAGCCGGGGGAGTGGTTCAATGTGACGGTCGATGTGGCCGAGAGCGGCGACTATGCGGCCGATCTTCTGTACACATCGAATCGCGGGGGAACGATCTCCCTGGACGTGAACGGCGAGCCGGCCACCGCGCCGCTCACGATCGAATCGACTTTCAACGCGGCCGATCCGGTGGCCTGGCGGCAGTGGCATCACTGGAACATCGCGCCCCGCATCGCCAAACTTCACCTGCCCGCCGGCAAGAGCGTGATCACCGTGCATATTCTGACCCAGGGCAACATGAACCTGGCGATCTTCGATTTCAAGAAATCCGCATGAACTGCGCATGAACTTATAGAGCAGCGCCCGAGAATCCCAAGCAGATTTCCAAAATAGAGCAAGCCAAAGCCGACCGTCGCTATGTATGATATACGACACATCTGCAGGACGATTTGCGATCGGCGATCGCGCCAACCGTAGAAACGCTCTTTAATCAACCCCCCACTCGCAAGAGTAACCGTACGGGAAAGGTTGATTTGTGAGCGTTCATCTTGTGAATCCCAGTGACAATTCGTTTGGAACGGCCGTTATCACGCCCCGATGGCTTTTTGTACTTGCGGCCGCGACGCCAGGGGCAGGGGGCGACCCTATCCTGGTGGATGAATCGCTGGAACAGATTGTGCCGGAGAGCATCCAGCCCGGCGATATTGTGGGCATCAGCGTGCATACAGGGAACGCGCTGCGCGGCTACGCGGTGGGCAAGATGGCCCGCGAGCGGGGCGCCTGGGTGGTCTACGGCGGCATTCACGCCACTCTCTTCCCGGAGGAGGCCCTGGAGCGAGGACAGGCGCACGCGGTGGTCAAGGGGGATGGCGATATCGCCTGGGGCAACGTGGTGATGGATTGCCTGGCGGGGAAGCCCAAGAGGATCTACGAGGGCGGCCGCATCGAAGGCAGCCAGTTTCTGGCGGCGCGATGGGACCTCATGCGTCCGGACAAATATATGTGGGCCTCGGTGCAGACCATCCGCGGATGCCCCAAGCATTGTTCGTTTTGCAGCGTTTGGCGGACCGATGGCCAAAAGCCGCGGCAACGGAATTTCGAGAGCGTGATCGACGAAATTGTAAGTTTGCGCCGGATCGGTTTCCGCTATATCGCCCTGGCCGACGATAACTTCTATCCGGTTACGTTGACCGACCTGCGGCTGGCGCGCGAGCAAAACAATACCGCGAAGCTGGAAGAACTGACGACGATTCGCAGGGAACGCTTTCAACTGATGGAAGAGCTGGCAAAGCTGCCCAAGGATATGGTGTTCTTCACCCAAATCACCATGGAAGCGGGCGAGGACGGAACCTACCTGGATGCCATGCACAAGGCCAACATCAAAGGCGCACTTGTAGGAGTCGAAGCGGTGACTCCGGAAGGATTGAAGGCGGTTTTCAAGGATTGGAACTACTCGGGCGATGCGTTGGCGAAGCAGTTGCAGACGTTCCGGCAGCACGGGGTCCATGTGCTTGGCTCCTTCATCTTTGGACTGCCGACGGACAAGCCGGCGACTTTCGATGCCACGGTGGAAATGGCGCTGAAGTCGGGCGTCACGTTCGCGCAATTCGTGATGATGACCCCGTTCCCGGGGACCGTGGACTTCGCGCGCTGGGAGAAGGAGCAGTCGGTAGCGCCCACCATGGTAGGCGACGTGCCGATTACGCGGTACTGGTTGATTCCGACAGACGTTCGCCCCAAGATGTTTACGCCGCATCCCTCGATGAGCTCGGAGGAGATCAGGGAACGGACCCAGAAGGTATGGGACCGGTTCTATAACTGGGGGGCGATCTGGCGGCGTTCGGCGTGCACGCCGAATTTTCGGTCGCGGATCGCGTTCATGTTTCTCTCCAAGCTCTATCGGCAGATGTATGCGGGGACGGGGATTTCGACCGACAGCGCGCGGCGGAAAAAGTCGAAGAGCTGGGCGCGATGGACCGCCAGGCAATGCAAGCGCCTGTTCCAGGCAACGCCGATGCCGGAACTGAAGGCCCCGGTATGGGAACTCGTGTTTCCATCCGCGCCTTTGCGCTCCATGCGCGGAGGAGATGGCAGGGCAACCGTCGGGGGACCCTTCGTTGTGCTCCCCGAGGAGTGAGGTTGGCGCGCACCCTCACTCCGAGCAACATGAACCTGGCTGTCTTTGATTTCAAACGCGCGGGACTTCAGGGTCGCGCACGAAGGGGGTCCGACGCCGGACTTTGCAAGGATGCGAATTCAGTCGCCTGTTTTCGGGTGCCTGGTTTACCATTCGCATGTTTCAAAGGATCGGTGAAGGAGACTCCCTTGAAGTTCGGTCGATTTACATCCATACTGCTGGCGCTGAGCGCCTTATTGATTTTTGCCAACATCCCAAGGATGACTGCCCAATCCGCCCCGGGCGCCGGCGGTACTCCGTCGACGTCTTCAGCAACGGGCAAGTTGGTCGATATCAACTCCGCCAGCGCCAGCGAACTCAAAGCTCTTCCCGGCATAGGAGACGCGTACGCGCAGAAGATCATCGGCGGGCGCCCCTACGCGAATAAATCTCAACTGAAAAGCAACAACGTCATTCCGGCCAACGTGTATGACAAGATTGCCGGCCTGATCATCGCGAAACAGCCGCCCAAGAAAAAATAAGGGACGTTACCGACTGGCGGCCGCCGTCCCGATTCGCGTTCCGTAATGAGCCTGCACTGGCTCGCTCCCGGTCGCCGCGATTTCGGCCATTGGTTTCGCGCCGCTGGAGTTACGGGTTGACTTTTGCCGTATAGACATAACTAAATTATGCCTATGTCTGATATGCCTAAATCAGGAATGCCTCCCGGCGCGCTGCCCATGCTGATTCTGCGCGTGCTCCATTCGAGCTCTCTGCACGGCTACGCCATCGCCCAGCGGATCCACGTGCTTTCGAGCGAAGTGCTGGCGGTCGAGGAAGGTCTCCTTTATCCCACCCTGCAGAAGATGCTGGTGAAGGGCTGGGTGACGTCGGAGTGGGGTACATCCGAGACCGGCCGCATAGTCCGCTTCTATCGCCTGACTCCGGACGGACGCAAGCAGCTAAAGGCTGAACTCTCAGGCTATGACCGCTTCACGCAGGCCATCCAGGAAGTGTTGCGCACTGCGTAGAAGGGCCGAAGCCGATCGGGGAGACCCGATGAAGTTCCCACCGTCACGCAGACAAGCGGTGGGTGAAAAGAATGGTTTAGGTTCGTGGTCTCCCACCCTTTCCGCAAAAGGAAACGGAAAGGATGGGGCACGGAGTATTGGTTTCTTCTTAGAAGCAGGAGAAGCGTCATGAGCGAGCTGTTCCGCCGCATCCGGTATCTGATCTTTCGCCGCCGCCTGGAGGCGGAACTCGCGAACGATATGGAGTTTCATCGCGAGATGGCCGAACGCGCAGGCCGGCGCAATTTCGGCAACGAGCTGCGGATGCGCGAACAGGCGCGGGAAGCGTGGGGCTGGACGTGGCTCGACCGCCTCGGCCAGGATCTGCGCTACGCGGGGCGCATGCTGGGGCGCACTCCGGGCTTCACGTTAATGGCCGTGCTGGTGCTGGCGATCGGGATTGGCGTGAATGTTTCGGCGTTCAGCCTGTTTAACCTGGTGGCGCTCAAGCCACTGCCGGTGCGCGATCCGGAGGCGATCGTCCGGCTGGAACGGCGCTCGCCCGACGCCTACACCAGCGAGATGGCATATCCTTCGTTCCTGTTTTATCGCGAGCATGCCAAGACCCTGGCCGGCGCGATCGCCGTGCTCGGCGTGCCGCCCATGCAGATCGACGAAGATCTCGAAGGCGCGAAGACTTCGTTCGTCACGCCCAACTACTTCACCGAACTCGGAACACCGGCGGCGTTGGGCCGATTGTTTGATCCATCGGGAGAGGCAGCGTCTGACGCGGCGCCGGTCGTCGTGGTGAGCTACGGATTCTGGCAGCGGCGCTTCGGTGCGGACCCGTCGGTAATCGGGCGAACCATTCACTTGAGCAAGAAACCGGTCACCGTCATCGGCGTCACGCCCTACGCATTCGCGAGCCTCGGAGGCCAGCATCCCGATCTCTGGCTGCCGATGGCGCAACAGCCTTACTTCGTCGACGGGAGCCATCTGCTTACCGACTTCAACAGCTCGAGCGTGCGCATGTGGGGCCGGCTGGCGCCGGGGGTGACAGCGAAAGCGGCCGAACAGGAACTGAAGGCACTGACCGGCGAGCTGCGCCGGGAGCATCCTGACGCGGTGTGGGATGGCGAGTATATCCAGAGTTCGCCGGGCGGGCATTTGCAGGTGATGCAGCCGGAGATGTACCGGGTGGCTGCGATGGTGAGCGTGCTGACGCTGCTTATTCTGGCAGTTGCATGCGCGAACCTGGGGGCGTTGTTGCTGGCGCGGGCGGTGACGCGCGAACACGAGATCGGGATTCGGGTGGCCATCGGCGCAGGCCGGGCACGGATCTTCAGACAATTGTGCACGGAAAGCCTGTTGCTGGCCATGCTCGGCGCGGCTGCAGGCCTGGGGCTGGGATACGTTGTGTTGCGCGTAATGCTCAACGTGACCGATGCGCCGAAATGGTTGAGCGCCACGCCCGATTGGCGGGTTTTGCTGTTTACGCTGGCCACGACGCTGATGGCCGCAATTTTCTTCGGGCTGGCCCCGGCGTTGCAGATCGCACGCCAGCGGCAGCACAAGACCCTGGCCCGACAGATACTGATTGGCGCCCAGGTCGCGGCGAGTAGCGTGCTGCTGATTGTCGCCGGATTGCTGGTGCGCGCCACCCAGCACGCGCTGTATACGGATCCCGGATTCGGATACGAACAGTTGCTGTCGATCGATCCCCAACTCGGACAACATGGCTACGCGCCCGCGGCAGCCCGCGAGTATCTCAACCAGTTGCAGAGCCGGTTGATCGCGGTGGCGGGGGTTCGCTCCGTGTCCCTGGTGAAGCTGCCGCCCATGGGACATGTGGTTTCTTACTCAAGACGCAGAGATCGATGGACGCCGTGTGCGCGTCTATCCCAATTGGGTGGAGCCGGGCTTCTTCGCGACCATGGAGATTCCGATTCTGTCGGGGCGGACCTTCTACTCGGGAGAGCAAAATGCCATGATCGTTAGCGCATCGTTCGCGCGTCAGCAGTGGCCGGGACAAAACCCGCTCGGCCAGAGGGTCGGGGATGGCAAGCATAAAGATGTCGTCGTGGGAGTGGCAGGCGACGCCCACGTGAATGCGCTGAGTGAGGATGATGCGGTGGAGCAATACTGGCCGGCCCAACAGGATGACATGCCGGCGATGGTAGTGATGATCAGGACAGCCGGTTCCGGAGATCCTGTGGCCGCCGCGGCCAGGTCTATCTGCGAGAGCCTCAATCCAGCGCTATTTCCGGAGATCCGGCAGTTGAAGCTTCTCTACAAGGACAACGTGTCAATCATCGAGCGGGTGGCGGCGGCGGTGAGCCTGACCGGCATGGTGGCCGTGTTGCTTGCAGGCGTGGGGCTGGTGGGGCTGGTGGGGTTCAGCGTTTCGCAGCGGACCAAGGAAATCGCAATCCGCATGGCGCTTGGAGCACGGCGAGCGCGGGTATTGTCCACGGTCTTGCGGCAGTTCGCCTGGCCCGTCGGCGTTGGACTCCTGGCCGGAACCGCAGCGGCCGCCGGATTATCGAAGCTCCTGCGTTTTGCGCTGTACGGGGTGAGCAATTTCGACCCGGCCGGTTACGCGGGCGCCATTGGCGTGCTGATGGCGATTGTGGCAGTCGCGGCGTTTTTGCCCGCGCGCAGAGTAGTGCGGCTCGATATTGCCAAGGCGCTGCACCGCGAATAAGTGCGGATACCATCGCCGGGACAGCGCGATTTCAGCTTTCGATGTACTCCCAGAAAGAGTCTGTCAGCTCGGCGCCGTGTTCGTTGAGGATGCGGCGCGCGGCGCGCTCGACTTCTTCGACCAGGCCATGCAGGTAATCGCGGGACCGGGAGAGCGCGACCACTCCAATGGTGGCGGACTGCCATGTAACTGCCTCGTCTAACTCGGCCACGGAAATGTTGAAGCCCTGGCGTAATTGGTCTTTCAGCGAACGTACTACCTGGCGCCGGTCTTTGAGGGAGTGGGCGTGTTCGATGCGGATTTCGAGGGTGAGCTGGGCGACGGGCATGACTTACTGGCGGAATGCATGCACAGTGTATGCCGGAGTGCAGCGATCACTCGATGTTTTTCTTTGATCGAGGCCGAGGTCTGGGAACGGCAAGATTTCGCATCTTTGGTTTGTGCTTTCCCAGGTCTCAAAATCGAGACCTCCACCCCAGGGACGAAGACGCTGTCCCTGGGGACGCCCGGACCTCGGCGGCACTTCAGCTCAGGATGACAGAGCAAGCGGTGAAGGAGACCTGTTGCGACCGGGGGCAAGATCTCTAGTCCGAGAACTGGGCAAGTTGTTCCGGTGCGGGCGGCGGAGTCAAAAGGCTGACCGCGATCATGGCGACCACCGCGGCGGCGAGTGCGGGAAAGATGGCATCGCGATCAGCGAGAATTTTGGGGAAGAACTCTTTTACGCCGGGAGCGTCCCAAGCCAGGGTGACGACCGTTCCGCTGGCGATGGCCGCCACTGCGCCCCACGCCGTGACGCGTTTGGAATAGAACGCGGCCAATACCACCGGGGTGAGCGCAGCGGAGTAAATGGTGTAAGCCCAGAGCATTTTTTGCAAAATGCTTTCAGCGTACACGGCCTGGTAGAGGGCCCAGCAGCCCAGCAGCACCACGGCCAGACGGGAGACGATCAGCACGCGCTTGTTCGATGCGCCGGGCGTGATGTAGCGGACGAACACGTCGTTGACGAGATTGGTGGCGGGCGAGAAGAGATAGTTCGATGCGGTGGAGATGACCTTGGCAAACACCGCGCCGAGCAGCACCGCGCCGAGCACCGCGGGCAGACCATGGCGCGCCGTGTAGGGGATGATCTCGCGGGGGTGATGCGCCACTTCGCCGGTGGGAAAGAGGGCGCGCCCGAAGACGGCGATGGCCACGATGAGCGTTTCAAGGATCACGGTGCCGATGATCCAGCCGACGACCGAGTTGCGCGCGTCCTTCTCGCTTTTGGCCGAAAAGAATTTCTGATACATCACCTGGTTTCCGAGCATGAGGAGCATGGTGGGCACGAGGAACTCGAGGCCCCGCACGATGCCCATTCCCACCGACAGCTCAACTCCGCCCGGGCCCAGGCGGTAATTACCGAGGGGCTCGAAATACTGCGCGGGCAGAGATGCGTGCAATCCGCTCCAGCCGCCGGCCTGGTGGAGCAGATACGGCGCGGCGATGATGCAGATGACCGTTACCAGGCTGCCGATGGCCACGTCCATGTAGGCCACCGACGACATGCCGGCGAGCGCGGTGGTGAGGATGACGAAGGCGGCGATGATGAAGGTGCCGAGTTCCGACGTGACGGTGTCAGGGAAGATGAGGTGCAGCACGTCGCCGCCGCCTTTGAACTGGTAGCTGGTGATTCCGATGTAGGCGAAGAGAATAGCGAAGGTGCCCAGAACCCGCGCGGTCTGGTTATACCGGGCTTCGAGCAGATCGGGCAGGGTGATCTGGGCAAACTTCCGCGCGCGTGGGGCGATGAAGTAGATGAGCAGGAGTCCCAGCCATCCGCCGGCGGGCTGCCAAAGAGCGGCGAATCCGTTTTTGTAGGCGTTCTCTGCCCCGGCAAAAAGAGAGCCGGCGCCGATCCAGGACGTGAGCAGGGTGAGGACGAGGACGATCGCGGGCAGCGATCGGCCCTGCGACCAGGTAGTCGGCCTTGGTCTTCACCTGCGAGGTGCGATAGATGGCGACCGCCAACAAGGCGACGACAATGATCGCCAGAACAACTACGTAGAGTTGGGACATCCGGTGCACCTCGGTCGAATCGAGTGGTTCTGGAGCAGTGTACCGGATTGGGGATACGCGATTTTGAGCTGGACTCAGCCAGGTTCAACCGGAAACCCAAAGAAGTGTTCTGCATCAAATATTCAGGGGCATAACATGGAATACCTTGACACCAGGTTGCTGCTCAAAGCTCAACACAGTCCCGCGAATGATGCCAGGGTTCAGAGATTTGGAACGATAAGAATCGCGCCGTGCTGCTCAACCAGTCCCTGGTTCTTTAAGTCAGTCAAGGCACGGCTGACCATTTCGCGCGACGCTCCGATGTGCTCCCCAATTTCCTCGTGAGTCAGCGAGCAGTGCAACCTGGTGTCACTTCCGTGCTCGGATTCCACCATCTGCGCGCCACTCGATCATTAGCCGGGCGAGCTTTTCTGTTTTGGCGCGGATGGGGTAAGGGCGACCCTCTGCAGTTGATCGCAGGAACGGCGGTGATCGAGACTCAACTCACGCGCCAGCATTGAGACAAGCCACGGGATAGAACCAGGAAGTCAAGAAAGCTGTGCGGCTGGAGCGAAGCCAAGTTGCAGGGGAACTGTGTCTCGGCCGTCATCCACGTTGGGGAGAACGGAAACGGCAGCGGTCAGCCCGAGGGTTCGCCGGCCGTGCGGATCCCGATGATGAGGCTCGCCAGTGCTCGAGTTGAGCGAAAGCTTGAGCGCTCCCCTCAACAGGAACAAGCCGACGAAGGCTCCTGCTCCTGTGTGAACAAACCGTATTTCCGGGGCGTGAGAACGGCACTGTAAGAGACTCAAACTCATTCATCGCTGCGCATGACAGGTGCATGAAGAACTCTCCTCTTCTCCAATCGGCGTTGGGGGCATGCCATGCAATTCTTCGAATTCAAGGTCATCCGGGGTCCCCTTTGATTGACTATTGCATCGTTCTCAATACGTTGCCTGATCAAACTTGCTCAAGTGTTACTCATTCGTTTTGTGGCTCTTGCAATGGTCATGGAGAGAATGGCTCCGGTAGGAAACCTGGCCCGATTGAAAGGATGGCATCACGCGGAGCGGCGCGCTTTCGACCGGCTTCGGCTCAGGAGCCTGAACAACGGATTTAGGACAAGCCGTGAACGTGTCGAAACTGCTTAGGACTCGGTTGGCAGTGTCGGGAACACGGCTATGGGGCCGGTGCATTAATCGGGTGGCCTTGCTCGCCAATTGACGCAACTGGTAACGATTGGGAACGTGAAAAACTGCCTCGAACACCAGATCAGACCGCATTGGGAGTCCCTCTTTCGGCGTGAATTTCGCCGAATTTTACCGATGTTTGGAGACGCGGGTTTCAGGCAAGCAATCCGGACTTTCGGATCGCCTTCAGGGCTTCGAGTCTCGCCCGTCGCAGTTGATTCGATCGAGGTAACGGTTCTATGGGGTTCGGGGAAGAATGAACGTCATGTGCTCTTCAGGCATTGCGAAGTGAAGCCGCACCCAATAGCAGGAACGCACCGGTAAGTCTTTGGGGGGTCTGTCGCTTGTCGAACCTTCGAAAAGAATCTGAAGAGATCTGCGGCTCCGCCCCAGCGATAGGAGCGTACGATCGTTGTGCGTCTCATACGCAACCCAGTTAGCCCTTGACGCCATTGGGTATTGGTGTCAGTTCCTTTGCGCATTCAGATGTGGACCTTTGGCCCGCGTGTCGCAAAGGAGCACACAATGATGCCGAGTTCTATCCCCAAGTCCTATTGCAACCGCATTTTAGCCACCTTGCCTGCCGCCGACATGCTGACGTCGCCGGCGGTTCATGATGTGTTTCCTCTCCTGAAGATGCGCAAGGCCGGATGTCCAGAGCAGGACAGGCTGATTCGCGCTCATTTAGGAAAGCGACATTGAAGGTGGATTCGTCTCAGACCGGCTTTCGACTGCGTCCGCCGGGGCGGACTTCGCTCTCATGACAAGACTGGTTTGGGCTCGAGGACACCCACCCTAGCGACAACAACAAAGACGTCGCGAAGGTGGGGCAGGGAGCATTTGTTTCTCTTCAGCGTGATTCCTGGACAACGAGGTCACCGGCCAGCGTGAAGTGCACGATCGACTCGGCCGGAATATCGATGTCGCGGTTCCCGGTCAGTCCTGCGGCCGCGGTTCCGGCTCCGCCGCCGGCCAGTCCTCCGATCAGCAGGCCGACGCCGCCGCTGGCCACGCCGCCAATCAGCATGCCCAGTCCGGAGCCGCCGGCAATCATCGCGGTGGAGCGCTTGCCTTTGCCCTTCTTTGTCTGGGTCAGGTCCCGCGTCTTCAACGGGTACTCGGTTCCGTTCAGCGTCAGCGAAGTCAGCCGCAGTTCCAGGAGCGAGGCGCCCTTGAAGTGTCCGCGCTTGTGCGCCGCAGCGACCAGGCCCTTGACGCGGGAGAGCTTTGGCACCAGCAGGCTGCCGTCGCTGGCCGTGATGGGCTCGACGATTTCGCCGGTGAAGGTATCGCCTGCGTGGCTGGTCTTGACGCTGATGCGCTGGTCGACGCGTACCGCCAGGCTGGTTCCCGCAGGAATGCTGACTTCGACCGGCGGAGGCGGTCCTTGCGGAGCTTGTTGCTCGCGGGCGGACGCCTGGGACACGGCGGACACCGTGGGATCTGAAGGTTTCGGCGCCGGAGCCCCCGCTGCCGGCGGCGCGGTGGTGGTCACGAGCGTCGGCTCTTTCTGCCCGGAGGCCGGAGGCTGCACGATGGTCGTCGTGGTCAGGCCATCCTTGTCAACGCTCACAACCTGCTGGGGTTGACCGGTGCTGATCGCCTGCTTCCTGGCCTGCTCAATCGCCTTCTCCTGCTTCGAAGCGCAGCCCGCCGCCGCGAGCAACACGAGCGCCAGTGCAGACACGCTTGCCCTGTGAATCCAACGAGTATCTGGCATTTGAGTTTCCTTCTTTATCTATGAATTCGGGGAACCAAGGGTTATGTGTCTATTTTAATCGGGCGCTGCCTTGTGCCAACGTCATTTTTCGATAAGGGATCGAGGGCGACCCGGGCATGCGGCGAGGTGCTCGCGGTGCCCCAGTCTGGAAATGCGAACGATAGTTTTACTTAGTGAAGGTTACGTATCGCCGTCCCGCGTAGAGACGGAAGCCTCCGCCGGGGTCGGTCGTCACCTGCATGGGCATGGGCCGCTTCATCTCAGCATCCGTGGAGGAGCTCACCGTGAACACATCGTGCGCGCCGATATCGGTGACCACGAACTTGTCGCCGCCGATGAAGCCTATGCCGTAGACGCCCGCGGGCAGATTCTGGCCGCCGATCTTGATTGCGACCTCGGTTACGAAATAGGCCTGGTACTTGGCCGCCACATCGCTGGCGTAGCCGCTGTTGTCAACCAGCGTGGCCAGCATGTAGGAGCCATCGCTGAATTTCACGCCGCCCGAGTTACGCAGCTGCGAGGGAGCGGATTGCCCCTTGTAATACACCGAGGCCGGAAGCAGCTTCTGCACATCGGCGGGCTTCAGCACCGTATCGCTCTGCGCCGTGGCTCCCACCGGCGTCATCATTGCCAAACTTACGACCACTGCGGCGAGCGCACCCATTCCATGCCAACGCATCGTGAAGCCTCCATTGATTTTCCTGCTGCGTCCGGAGTATATCGCATCGCGCCGGCGCGGATTAGCCGGATTGATCGCTGCAGAGCGCGCGGCGAACGCGAGGATGCTAGGGCAAGTACAGGTCTACGTATTCATTGACCGGCATGGAATCAAGCCGCTGCGGGTCGAGCGAGACGTCGAGAATGCGCTGCTGCTGCGGTTCCGGAAAGCGGCGGCGGAGATTGATTTTGAATTTCTCCACCAGGAGCGGCAAACCTTCTTCGCGGCGGCGGCGATGGCCGATGGGATATTCGACCGTCTCCTGGAGAATCGTCCCGCCGGTCAGTTCGACGCGAAGCGTGTTGGCGATGGAACGCTTGGCGGGATCATGGTAATCGGCGGTGAAGTGGGGATCTTCGACGCAGGTCACCTTGGCGCGAAGAGCGTCGATGCGGGGGTCGGCGGCGACCGCATCTTCGTAGTCCGCGGCGGTGAGCCGGCCGAAGATCAGGGGAATGGCGATCATGTATTGCACGCAATGGTCGCGATCGGCGGGATTGGCGAGCGGCCCTTTCTTGTCGATGATGCGCAGGCAGGCCTCGTGGGTGCGGAGGTGATGCTGCGAATGTCGTCGGGGGTTTTGCCAAGCTGATCGAGGCGCGCGCGCAGGGTCATGGCGGCTTCAACGGCGGTCTGGGCGTGAAACTCGGCGGGATAGCTGATTTTGAAGAGCACGTTCTCCATGACGTAGGAGCCGTAGGGGCGCTGGAAGCGGAATTCCTGGCCGCGGAATGAAACGTCGTAGAAGCCCCAGGTTTTCGCGGTCAGGACGGAGGGATAGCCCATTTCGCCGGCGCGCGCCATCAAAGCAAGACGTACAGCGCGGCTGGTGGCATCGCCCGCGGCCCAGCTTTTGCGCGAACCGGTGTTGGGCGCGTGACGATAGGTGCGCAGGCTTTGCCCGTCGACCCACGCCAGCGACAAGGCGTTGATGGTCTGTTCGCGCGTGAGGCCGAGCAGTTCGCTGACCACGGCTGTGGATGCGACTTTGACCAGCACGACGTGATCGAGGCCGACCTTGTTGAAGGAGTTTTCGAGCGCGATGCAGCCCTGGATCTCGTGGGCTTTGATCATGGCTGTCCAAAACCCGGCGCATCGTGCAGCGGGGCTCCGCCGCCTGCGAGAGCGGTGCGGGAGAGCCAGTCGGCGGTGGCGAGAATGCCGCCGAGATTGTCGGAAGGATGGCCCCACTCGGCGGCCAGCCAGGTGTCGTTGAAGTCGAGCCAGCGGATCATGGCTCCGATGTTGAACGCGGCCTGCACCGGATCGAGTTGATAGCGACGTGCCGGGAACGCGCGCACCGTTAGGCACCACGGTGCCGGGAACGATGGGGCCGAGCAGCTTGGTGCAGGCGGGGTATTCGAGGGCTTCGAGGCCGCATCCCAGCGTGTCGATCAGGCAGGCGCGTGCTGTCGACCAGGCCAGGTCGCTGTTGATCTTATAGCCGAGGGCATAGTCGGCAATGTCGGTTAAGACTTTGTCGGGCGCGGGACGTTCGTTACCGATGTGCGCAGACACACGAGCTCCTTGCAACAAGAATAAGAGCGGAGGCGGCGAGTCACGGGATCTCTTCTGATGCTCTCACGCGGTGGCGGCGGCGTACGATAACTCAACAAAGCCATTCTTGTACGCGACCACGTTCTTCAAATCCCACCTCTGCTCCGGAGGAAACCACCGAACAGCCGGAGTCCGTCACCCAACAGGACCGGGGCCATGGTCAACCTGATTTCGTCCACCAGGCCGAGTGAGAGAAAACGCTGAGATAACATGGCCCCACCCACCAGCCAGATGTTTCGAAATCGCGGCGCGAGTTTTTCACGAACGAGCGTTTCGAGATCACCCGAATAGAACTCGACGCTCTCCTTCGCCGGCGGCCATTCTCTGCCGGTCACCACGACCGTCGGAGTATCGCCATAGGGCCAGCCCAGTTCAAGTGCGTGTTCATAGGTGCGAGAGCCGAGTACATAACAGTCGATGGCTTTGACGAAGGTCGCGGCTTCTTCCTCCGAAATGGAAACCCCGGCATCGTAGACGCTTCCATGGCATCGAGCCAGGAGACACTGTTGTCCTTCCTGGCGATGAACCCATCCAGGCTTGAAACCGCGTGCAAGGTGACTCTTGATCCTGTTGCATTTCCTGCGCCCGGCATGATTCCTATTCGCGCTCTTCGATGGGCACGAAGGGAAGCGGATCGGGGCCGGTATAGTTGGCCGAGGGGCGGATGATTTTGCCATCCTGCCGCTGCTCGAGGACATGCGCGCACCATCCGGCCGTACGCGCCATCACGAACAGGGGCGTGAACAGATCGATGGGAATGCCCATCTGGTGATAGGCCACGGCGCTGTACCAATCGAGGTTGGGGAACATGCGCTTGGCGTCCATCATCACCTGCTCGATGCGTTCGGCCACGGCGAAATGCAGGCTGCCGCCGGCGCCGTCGGCCAGCTTGCGCGAGACTTCCTTGATGATGTCGCTGCGGGGATCGCTGATGGTGTACACGGGGTGGCCGAAGCCGATGATGACTTCGCGTTCCTCCATGCGCCGGCGGATGTCTGTTTCCGCGTGAAGGGGCGAACTGTAACGGTTCTGAATCTCGAGCGCCACTTCGTTGGCGCCTCCGTGCTTGGGTCCCTTGAGCGCGCCGATGGCCCCGGCGATGCATGAATAGAGATCCGATCCGGTGCCCGCGATCACGCGCGCGGTAAAGGTGGACGCATTGAACTCGTGTTCCGCATACAGAATCAGCGAGGTCTGCATTGCCTGCAACCCACTCCGGCGGCGGCTCGTCATTGTGGAGCAGATGGAGGAAGTGTTCGGCGATCGAATCGCCGCCCGCGCTCGACCTCGATGCGCCTGCCGTTGCGCGCGTATGGTGCCAGTAGAGGAGCATCGATCCCAGCGAGGCCAGCAGCGCATCGGCGATGGCGCGGGCTCCCATTTCGTTGTGGTCGCGATTCTCCGGGCGCACGCAACCGAGAACCGAAACGCCGGTGCGAAGCACGTCCATGGGATGGGTTGTGGGCGGAAGAAATTCGAGGGCTTGCTTGACCGCGGCGGGGAGACTGCGCAGCGGCGCCAGGCTGGTTTTGTATGCCGTCAGTTCCACGGTGTTGGGAAGTTTGCCGTGGATGAGCAGGTAGGCAACTTCTTCGTACTCGCAATGCGCGGCGAGATCGGCGATGTCGTATCCGCGATAGTGCAGATCGTTGCCGCTGTATCCGACAGTACAGATGGCCGTGTTGCCTGCGGGCGTACCCGAAAGGGCTACCGACTTTTTCGGCTTGAAAACCGGGGGAAAAGATTCGAGCTCCATCTTGCTCATCGATCACACTCCAAGAGCCTCAACGTTAAGATGATAGATGCCGAATCCCGGTGTCTAGTCAGATCCCTTGTCGTTCATAAACAGTTCATCTAACTTTCGCTCATAGGCATGATAGTCGAGATAATGATAGAGGTCGGCGCGCGATTGCATGAGCGAAATTACATTGCGTTGAGTGCCTTCGGCGCGAATGGTTTCATACACTTTGAGCGCAGCCGCATTCATAGCCCGGTAAGCGGCGCAGCAGTAGAGCACGATGTCGACGCCGGCCGCTGCCAGCTCATCGCGGGTGAACAACGGCGTCTGGCCGAACTCGGTGATGTTTGCCAAGATGGGCACCCCTACGGCTCGCCGGAACTCGATGTACATGGCCAGCTCGGTGACGGCTTCGGCGAAGATCATGTCGGCGCCGGCGGCCACGTAGGCCTGGGCGCGCTCGATGGCGGCGGGAGGCCCTCGTTGGCGATGGCATCGGTTCGCGCCATGATCACGAAGTGCTCATCGGTGCGCGCATCGACGGCCGCCTTGATGCGGTCAACCATCTCCGCGGCAGATACGAGTTCCTTGCCGGGGCGATGGCCGCAGCGCTTGGCGCTTACCTGGTCTTCGATATGCACGGCCGCGGCGCCGGCCTTGATCATGGAGCGGATGGTGCGGGCGATGTTGAATGCGCCGCCCCAGCCGGTGTCGATGTCGACCAGGAGGGGCAGCCGGCTTGCGTCGGTGATGCGCCGGACATCGGTGAGCACGTCTTCCATGGTGCTGATGCCGAGGTCGGGAAGGCCCAGGGAATTGGCCGCAACGCCGCCGCCGGAGAGATACAGCGCGCGAAATCCCGTCGCTTCGGCGAGGCGGGCGGTGAAGGCATTGATGGCGCCGGCGACCTGGAGCGGCTTTTCCTGCTCGAGCGCCGCCCGAAAGCGCGCGCCGGGCGATCGAAGATCTGAAGAGTCAACCATGGCTGTTCCTGCGCCGCATCATAACAGGCGCCCGGGGATCGGTTGCGTCCAAGACCGGGCCTTTCACGATGCATTTCCCCAACCCGGCCGCGCGGTGCGACAATCATTCGCGTTGCAGCTTAAGCACCCCAACTCAAGGAGAAACCTCGTCATGAAGCGTGTTCTGATTTGTGCTGGCCTTTTTTCGCCGCAACCGCCGTTTTCGCCCAGGGAAATCCCGCGAGCCCCCCGGAAAAAGTCTCGGCTGAAATCGGCGGCAAGGGTGTTACCATCATCTACTCGGCCCCGTCGGTGAAAGGCCGCCAGGGCCACATCTTCACCAAGGATGGCCTGATCAGCAAGAATCCGCATTATCCGATCTGGCGGGCAGGCGCCAATGGCGCGACAACCCTGACGACGGAAGGCGATCTGCAGATCGGCAGCCTGACCGTGCCCAAGGGAAGCTACACGCTCTTTGTCGACATCTCCGACCCCGACAACTGGGTGCTCATCGTGAACAAGAAGACCGGCGAATGGGGCCTCGCCTATGACGCCAGCGAGGACCTGGGTAAAGTGAAAATGCAAATGGCGAATCCGGGCATGGTGGAGCAGCTGAAATACACCATTGCCGATCTGGGCGGGGGCAAAGGCATGATCACGCTGGCCTGGGAGAACCACTCGGCGTCGGTGCCTGTGTCGGTGCATTGAGCATACCTCAGCGCCTGAAGGGGTTCGATTGGCACTCGTAGTCTCCTACCCTTTCGCCAGGAAAAGGCGAAAGGATGGGGCACGGAGCATTGTTCCGGAGTCTACGCGCCCGCGAAGTCCTCACCTGGAGATATCACCATGTTACGCAAGCTGCTCTCCTTTGCCACCCTCGCTGTCATGCTTCTGTTTTCGGGCCTCGCCTACGCACAGGACAACGGCCCGTACAAGGTTCTGAAGATTCAACTGGTGGGCGGCGAAGGCGGATTCGATTATGTGACCGCCGACCCTGACGGCCGCAACCTGTACGTCGCCCGTTCCGGTCCGGCCGGGCACATCGGCGTCTTCAACCTCGATACGCTGGCCCAGGTGGGGGACATCCCCGGCACCAGCGCGCATGGCGCGGCGGTTGACACCGCGACCGGCCACGGCTTCGCCACTTCAAAGCAGGTGACGATGTTCGATGCCAAGACCTTTGCGATTCTGAAGAAGATCGACGTGCAGGGCAATCCCGACGGCTACCTCAACGACCCCTACAACCACCGCTTTTACGTCCTCAGCCACGCGGCGCCGAACATCACCGTGCTCGATGACAAGGACGGATCGATCCTGGGCACCATCGACATCGGCGGCGCACCCGAACAGGCCGCTACCGACGGCCACGGCAAAATCTATGTCGATATCGAAGACAAGGATGCCATCGCCGTGATCGATGCCAACTCGATGAAGATGGTCGGCAAGTATGACGTTTCAAGCAAAGGCGGAGGATGCGCGGGCCTGGCGCTGGACGCGAAGAACAACATCCTGTTTGCCGCCTGCCGCGACAAAAAGAACATGATCATCCTGTCGGCAACGGACGGCCACATCATTACCGATCTGCCCATCGGCAACGGGTCGGACGGGGCGGCGTTCAACCCGGCAACGATGGAGGCGTTCAGTTCGCAGGGCGACGGCACGCTGACGGTGATCAAGGAAGATTCGCCGACGAGTTTCTCCGTCGAACAGACGGTTCCGACACCGGCGCGGGCGAAGACGTTGACCCTGGATACGAAGACCAACCAGATCTTCAGCATTACGGCCGAGTTTGGTCCGGTGCCGGCCGAGCCCCCACCGCCTGTCGTAAACCCCGCGGCGGGGCCGCCAACCGGAGGTTCGCCGCCGGGCCAGCCGGGCTCGGGCGCCGGCCTGGATGCGCGGCCCGCGTGCGCCGATGATTCCAGGTTCGTTTCAGATCCTGGTGATCGGCAAGTAATCAGTTGAAGGCTCGGCACCATCCCAGGATGAGGTTTTAGTTCCTGACGGGATCGACGCGCGTCGATTTGCGGGAATTTTGTGGCGTTGCCGATAAAATGGAAATTGAAGCAGAAGATCCACTTTCCTGGGGTGAGTCAAGTTGCCGTTATACGCATATCGCTGCACGCAGTGCGGCCACCGGTTCGAGAAGATCCAGAATTTCAGCGCTGAGCCTGAAGTCGCCTGTCCCAAGTGCGGCGGCCTGCTCGAGCGTCCGCTGACCGCGCCCGCACTGCAGTTCAAGGGCGCGGGATGGTATATCAACGACTACGCGCCCAAGGCCGCGTCGAGCTCGAACGACAAATCCGCGACCGAAGGCGCGCCCGCGGCGGCCGGCGAATCCAAGCCCGCGACGGAGTCAAAGCCGGCTGCTGAATCCAAGCCTGCGACGAGCGATTCGGCGTCGAAGCCCGCGCCGAGCAGTTCTTCAACTTCGGCGACTTAGTGGTCAACGTAAACGCGGTCGGTCCGCCTTGTGGCTCCCATGCCCAGCGACAAAAACTAAAGACGTCGCTAGGATGGGGCACCCGGCAGCGTGTTTGCCGCCCGCAGCCTGGCCCCGATCACGTCGGTATATTTGTTTCCTGATCCGGTGTTGAAAAGCACCACCCGATCGTTCGCGCTGAGGAATCCGCTCGCGAGCAGGTGGTCGTATGCCGCCGTGGCCGCCGCGCCTTCCGGAGACAACAGCAGACCTTCGTGCTCAGCCCAGTCCTGGAGCGAGGCGAAGATCGCATCATCGCTCAGGGCCACGGCCAGGCCTCCGGACTCGCGCAGGATTTCGAGAATGATCCCGTCTCCATAAGGCTTGGGCACGCGCAGGCCGGAGGCAAAGGTGTGCGCGTCCGGCCACATCCGGCACAGCTTCTCGCCCTGCTTCGAATGCGCGGACCACGGGCGCGCAACCGTCTGCCTGCACCGCGATCATCCGGGGCCGCCTGCCCGTGACCCAGCCCAGCTGCTCCAACTCTTCGAAGGCCTTCCACATGCCGATCATGCCCACGCCGCCTCCGGTGGGATAGAAGACCGCATCCGGATATTGCCAGCCGAGCTGCTCCACCAGTTCGTAGCCCATGGTCTTCTTGCCCTCCACGCGAAACGGCTCCTTGAGAGTGGAAACATCGAACCAGCCCTCGGCCGCTTTGCGCTCGGCCACCATGCGGCCGCAGTCGGAGATGAGCCCATCGACCAGGGTCACGTGCGCGCCGTACGCGCGGCACTCCACCTGGTTGGCCATGGGCGTGTCCCGGGGCATGAAGATGTGGGCTTCGATTCCAGCCGCTGCGGCATAGGCCGCCAGCGCGCCGCCCGCATTCCCCGCCGTAGGCGCGGCGAGTTTGCGCAGCCCGTAATGACGCGCCATGGTGACGGCCAGCGCCAGCCCGCGCGCCTTGAAGGTCCCGGTCGGATTGGCCCCTTCTTCCTTGAGCCAGACATTGTCATGCCGCCGGCTTTTGAGCATCGGCGTCCAGCCTTCGCCGAGCGTGACCGGATCCACGTCGGGCAGCACCGCGCGATAACGCCACATGCCGCTCCAGCGCTTGTCCTGCTCGCTCGAGCCGATCGCATCGCGCTGTTGAATGCCGGCCGCAGAGGAGAGATCGTAGCGGACGTACAACGCGCCGGAGCACTCCGGACAGACAGTCTGCGGCACGGCCGGATCGTGATGAAGGCGGCAGCGGGAACACTCCAGGAAGGCGATGGCGGGCATGGCCATAGGATAATTGAGGCACTCGCAGCACACGAAGGCCTGTGGATGACCACGAACGCTGTCCGCACTCGCGTCCAATTCGGCAACGCCATGCATCGGTGGTTGATGGCGGCGTCCGTCCTGGTTTTCGCGGCCGGCCTCGTGGACGCCATTGCCCCCGTCCGCATGGAGATTGCAGTCCCCCTGCGCTGGCTCGGGATCGCCCTCTTTATCCCGGTGGCTGCTGCGGCGCCGTTCGCTGCTGATCTGGACGTTCTTCCTCATGCTGGCCGGGAGCCGAACTCGGCGCCGACGCGCCGCACGTTGCCGCGCAGACTCATGTCATTGGAGAAGTCTTCCTGCGCCTCATCCGCATGATTGTTGCGCCGCTGATTTTCGGCGGCATCGTGACCGGCATCGCCGGCCATGGCGAACTGCGCGGCGTAGGGCGGGTGGCGCTCAAGGCGATCGTTTATTTCGAGCTTGTGACCACGCTCGGCCTGGTCATCGGCCTGGTCGCCATCAACCTGTCGCAAGCCGGAGTCGGCGTCACGCTGCCCGCCGCACGTACAGGCCGCTGTGCCCGCCGCGCATCCGGAAGGATGGCAGCAGATTGTGCTGAACATCTTCCCGGAAAACATCGCGCTGGCCGTGGCGCAGAATCAGATTCTGCAGGTGGCCGTCTTTGCCCTGTTATTCGGAACCGCGCTGGCGACCATGCCGGATGCGAAACGCGCGCCGCTGGTGAGCGTGCTGCAGTCGCTGACCGAAACCATGTTCCGCCTGACGCGCATCATCACCTACATGGCTCCGCTGGCCGCGGGCGCGGCCATGGCCTACACCGTGGGCAGCATGGGCCTGGCTACCCTGCTTCCGCTGGTCAAGCTGGTAGTCACCTACTACGCCGCACTGATCGCGTTTGTGCTGTGCGCGGTTGTGCCCAGCCTGCTGATCGCGCGCATTTCTTTCCGTGGATTTCTGACAGCCATCGCCGAACCGGCGGCACTGGGATTCGCCACCACCAGTTCCGAGGCGGCTCTGCCCCTGGCCATGGAGCGGATGGAAGAGTTCGGCGTGCCGCGCTGGATCGTCTCCTTCGTGATCCCCATGGGGTACAGCTTCAACATGACCGGCGGCAGCGTGTATCTTTCGATGGCCGCCATCTTCGCCGCGCAGGCCGCGGGGATCCACCTTTCCCTGGGCGAACAGGTCGTCATGCTGCTCACGCTGATGTTGACCAGCAAAGGCGTGGCCGGGGTTCCGCGGGCCTCGCTGGTGATTCTTCTGGCCTCGGCCGCGGCACTCAACATTCCCACCACAGCCATTCTGCTCATTCTCGGCGTCGACACGCTGATGGACATGGGCCGCACCGCGATGAATGTCATCGGCAACTGCATGGCGGCTGCCGTGGTGGCGCGGTGGGAAGGGGAAATGCAAGATACAGGGACCAGGGACTAGGGACTAGGGACTAGGGACTAGAGGATAACGATGCGGCTGACGAAGCAAGGACCCGCTCGATCCGCCTAAGATGGTAGGTAGTATGGCGCTGCTCGATCCTATCCCGTCTGTGGTTGTGAATGCCGATTCCGCGGCTCTGGAGTGGGAGCCGCTGCTGGCGCTGGTGGCCGGCTTTGCCGCCTCGCCGGTGGGCCGCGCCGCCATTCTCGCCTTTCATCCTTCCACCGACGAGACCTGGATCACGCAGCAGCATCAGCTCACGGGCGAAGTGCGGCTGCTGCTCGAGGAGCAGGTCTCGATTCCGCTGGGCGGGCTGTTCGATCCCACGCAACTGGCGGACAAGGCGCGCATCCCCGATGCGGCCCTCGACGCAAGCGAGTTGCAGGCAGTGGCCCGCCTCGCGAACGACATTGCCGCCTGGCAGTCGCTTTTGCAGACACCACCGGCGCGCGTGGTGGGCCGGCTGCCGGGATTGTCGTTGCTGTCGGAGGGCTTGTCGGGCAGCCTGCGGCCGCTGGCGGAGTCGATCGAGCGCAAGATCCAGCCCGATGGGTCGCTGGCCGACGACGCTTCTCCCGAACTGGGCCGCATTCGCCGCGAGCAGGACCGGCAGCGCAGAGTGATCGAGGAATCGCTGCGCGCCGCGCTGCGCAAGCTTTCGTCGGAAGGGTCGACGCAGGACGACGTCATCACCATTCGCGGCGACCGCTTCGTCATTCCGGTTCGCAGCGAACTCAAGCGGCGCGTCGGCGGCGTGGTTCACGGGGCGAGTTCGTCGGGCCTGACCGTCTATGTCGAGCCGCTCGAAACCATCGAGCAGAACAACGAGCTGGTTCGCCTGTTCGAAGAAGAGCAGGCCGAGATTCATCGCATCTTTGTGGCCCTGACGCGGCAGGTGGGCGCACAGGCGGCGGCGCTGGTGGCGGGGGCGCGGGTGCTGGCGCTGGTGGACACGCTGCTGGCGCGAGCCCGCTTTGCGCGCGATTACGACTGCGTTGGGCCAAGCTTTGGACCAGATCGGTTGCACATGGAGGCTGCCCGTCATCCCCTGCTCGAAAAGCGCCTGCGCGCAACGGGGGCGCGGCCGAATACAGCCGTGGTTCCGCTGACCCTGGAATTGACGCACGAACATCGCCAGCTCATCATCAGCGGCCCCAACACGGGCGGCAAGACGGTGACCCTCAAGACCGTTGCGCTGCTGGCCATGATGGCGCAGGCGGGATTGCCTGTTCCGGCGACGGCGGCCAGCTTTCCCGTGTTTACCGCGTTTCTGGCCGACATCGGCGATGCGCAATCGATCGAGGCGGCGCTGTCGACGTTTTCGGCGCATATCACCAATCTCGACCGGCTTTCACAATTGGCCGATACGCATTCGCTGGTTCTTCTCGATGAACTCGGCTCGGCCACGGATCCCGAAGAGGGATCGGCGCTGGCGGTCGCGGTGGCGCACTACTTTCTGACCGTCGGGGCATGGTCGCTGATCTCCACGCACCACACCTCGCTCAAGGTGTACGCGGCCAATACTCCCGGTGTGCTGAATGCGGCCGCGGGCGTGGATGAAGTCACGATGGTTCCCAATTACCAGCTTCGCCTCGGCGTGCCGGGCGCCTCCGCCGGCATCGCCACGGCGGAGCGCCTGGGCCTCAATGCCGGCATCATTGCCGGCGCGCGCCAGCGCCTGGGTTCGCAGCAGGTCGACATCGCGCGGTTCCTCGACCGCCTGCACAAAGAACTCACGCAACTCGATGAAGAGCGAAAGGCCGCCCGGGAGCAACAGTATGCGCTCAACCAGGAACGGGCCCGGCTGGCGCGCGAAGGCGATGTGGAACTGCGCAATCGCACCCGCGAACTGGAAGCCAAGCTGGCCTCGCTGATGAAGGAATTCGAATTCCAGATGCGCGAGAACGTGCGCGCCATCGAGGACCGCGCCGCGCAGCAGAAGCTCTCGAAAGAGGCGGAGCGGCGAATGACGCGCCTGCGCCGCGAGTTCCAGGAGAGTTTCAACCAGACCGTCGTGGCGCATCGTACGGGCGCGGACCAAGGCGATACCAACGCCCAGCCGCACGTTCTGCGTCATGTCGCAGTGGGCGACCAGGTCCGGATCAAGTCGATGAACAAGATCGGCGTGGTGCAGCGCGAGGTCGAGAAGGACGTATTCGAAGTCGCGCTGGGGCCTATCAAGATGCGTGTCAAGCGGGATGACCTCTCCGCACCGGCTCCCGGGGCGGATCCAGGGCGCGAAAAGGCCGATCCATTGGCAGCCGCCCGCAAGCAAAAAGGCGTCCAGGTCTCCGTCATCAGCGCGAACACCGACGACATGCGCATGGAGATCAACCTCATCGGTCGCACCGTCGATGAGGCCACCGATGAGCTGGAGAAATACCTCGACCGGGCGTTCCTGGCCGGACTGCCGCGGGTGCGCGTGATTCACGGGCATGGGGCGGGGATTCTGCGGCGCGGGGTGCGGGAATTTTTGAAGGGGCATCCGCATGTGGCCACGATCGCGGAGGCGCCGCAGAACGAAGGGGGGCAGGGGGCGACGCTGGTGGAACTGCGGCAGTAAACAGCGACTACCGCGGCAAACCGCGCCTTCGCATTCGGTGACATTTTCCTGACAAAGGCCTCTGCCCTGCCCTTTATGATCGGAGTGCAATCGACATTGAGGGAGATTCCTGTGCGCAAATTGATCCTGACCCTGATCGTGTTTCTCGCCGCCGGCGCGACCGCCGCGCACGCCGCCAGCATTTACGACTTCACCATGAAATCGATCGACGGGCAGCCGGTGAGCCTCAAGACCTACAGCGGCAAGGTCGTGCTCCTGGTCAATGTGGCCAGCCGCTGCGGGTTCACGCCGCAGTACGCGGGCCTGGAAGCGCTCTACGAGAAGTACAAGGACCGCGGCCTGGTCATCGTCGGCATCCCGGCCAACAATTTCGGGTCCCAGGAGCCGGGCACCAATGAGGAGATCAAGAAGTTCTGCAGCTCGAAGTACAACGTGAGCTTTCCCATGATGGCCAAGGTTTCGGTGCTGGGCGACGATAAGACACCGCTCTACCAGTTCCTCACCGACAAATCGCAGGACCCGCAATTCGGCGGGGACATCAAGTGGAACTTCACCAAGTTTCTCGTCGACCGCAAGGGCAACCTGGTGGCGCGGTTCGAACCGAACGTCACTCCCGATTCGCCCGAAGTCCAGACGGCGGTTGAATCGGCGCTGGGCAAGTAGGAATTGCGCCGGATGGGTTCGTGGTCTCCCACCCTTTCGCCGTCTGAGGACGTCGTTTGACTGGGGCCCCGGCTTGGATGTTCGTTTGACCTTGGTGGTTTCCCAGGTCTCAAAATCGAGACTGGCTTTTGACCCCTGCGAAACCCTGGGCCTGAGTTCCGAAGACAAGCCCCGCGCCCAGGAGGCCCTGGCAAATGGCGTGGAGGCCCTTGCCAAGCTGCAGGACATGCTCTATGCCCAGGACAGCTGGGCGGTTCTGCTGATCTTTCAAGCGATGGATGCGGCGGGCAAGGACGGCGCCATCAAGCATGTGATGTCCGGCGTCAATCCGCAGGGATGCCAGGTTTATTCATTCAAGTCTCCTTCCGCCGAAGATCTGGACCACGATTTTCTCTGGCGCTGCATGAAGTGCCTGCCGAACCGCGGCAACATCGGCATCTTCAACCGCAGTTATTACGAGGAGACCCTGGTGGTCCGCGTTCATCCCGAATTCCTTGCCAAGCAGAAGGTTCCGCCTTCGCTGGTGACCAAGAAGATCTGGGCCGAACGATTCGAGGACATTTGCAGCTTCGAGCGGTATCTCAACCGCAATGGCATCGCCGTGGTGAAGTTCTTCCTTAACGTTTCGAAAGACGAGCAGAAGAAGCGTTTTCTTTCCCGCGCGGAGTTACCCGAAAAGAACTGGAAGTTCTCGGCTTCGGACATGGCGGAGCGCGGCCACTGGGATGCGTACCAGGCGGCCTATGAAGACATGATCCGGAACACCGCGACCAAGGGCAGCCCATGGTATGTAGTCCCCGCCGACAACAAATGGTTCAGCCGGGTCGTGGTTGCGGCCGCCGTGATCGATGCGCTCGCGGATCTCGATCTCGCATACCCGCAGTGTCGATGAGGCAAAGCTCGCGGAGATTGAGGAAGCGAAAGAAGATTCTTTCACGCTCGAAATAGGTGGTCGAGGCCTAGGATGCACGGGTGCGGATTTGCGCCCGCGCGGGCCTCTCATGCGCGCTACATCGCCTTGAGCAGTTTCACGAGGCGGGCGAATCCCTGTTCGCGGGCGGTCTTGTTGGCGGGATTTGTATCGCCCGGGTCCTCCCCGGCGCGCATGAATCCGTGGCCCGCGCCGTCGTAGGTCACTGGGTCATACTTCTTGCCCGCGGCTTTCATCGCGGCGGTGGTGGTGGGAATCGTGGCACCGATGCGTGCGTCGTTCCCTCCATAGAACCCGTATACGGGAGCAAAGACGGTGGAAATATCCGCCGGGCCGGTGCCGTAAAAGACGAAGGCCGCCGAGAGGTCTTTGCGGTGGGCCGCAAACGCGAATGACTTCGACCCGCCCCAGCAGAAACCTGTGACCGCGATCTTGCCGTTGCCTGCGGGCAGCTTTTTGCCATAATCGGCCGCCGCATCGAGGTCGGCCATCACGCCGTCGGGGTCCAGCGCGGAGACAGCTTTCACTGCTGCGTCCTGGCTGGCGAACTCGCTCGAGCCGCCGCCATTCGGACCGAATCCGCTGAGCAGGTCGGGAGCGATCACGATAAAGCCCTGCCCGGCAAGCTCGTCCGCCATCTCCTTCGCCCAGTCGGTCAATCCAAAGATCTCGTGAATGAGGACGACGACCGAAGCCTTGCCTTTGACCTCGGGATAAACCACCAGCGCCTGCACTGTCCTGTTTCCATGCTTGAGGGGGACGTACTCGCGGTGGCGCGGCGACGCCTCGAGGCGCGTTTTGGCCCAGTCCTGCGCGTGGAGGGCTGCTGTCATCGACGCCACGAACAACACGGCGGCAAGTTTGGAGGGGAAGGCCATCGGATTCTTCATGCGGAAAGTCTAATCCAGTGCCCACGTCCCTAGTTCCCTGTTTTCTTAAATCCAGCCTTGAGCGTGTCCACGCGCGGGCGGCTGAACGCGGCCTGGGGCACATCGATGATGGGGAGACCGGGTCCTTCCCACAGGAGGCGGGGTGGTCCCTGGCTGGCGGAGTGGAGTTCTTCGACGTGCAGCGCATGGCGGCCGGCGCGCAGGCCGATGGAGCCGCGATCGTAGCGCATGGCATTGCCGGGCGAGCCGCACACCTGGGAAAAGGGCGGCCCGGTTCTGGCGATTTCGAGGCCGTCGATGACGAGGCGCGCGCCATCGCGATCCATCAGGTGGAAGGTGTAGCCGCCGTCGGCGGGTATGTCGAGAAACCCATCCCAGGCGACGCCATACTTCGTGAACCCCTGGGCGTCCGCATTGAGGTTGGGCGCGTTGCCGGAGATGACGGCGGTCTCGGCGGAGAAATCCGGCAGCTCGGTCCAGGCGCCGGCATAAATCTGGAAGGCCAGGCCTGGCAGCATGGGGCCGGGAGTGCGGAACTGCCTCGTGCCATTTTGAGACCAGGACCACGCCCTGGGCCGCCCAATCGTCGCGATTCCGCGTTCGTCCTCGGCGTGGAGGACGACCCGGAAGCGCCCGGCGCCATTGGCTTCGTCGAGTTGAGTGCCGTCGGCATCGGCGAAGCGGTGCTTGACCTTGCTCCCATGGGCCTCGGTTCCGTCGCCGAAGAGCCAGGTGAACCGGGTATGCGGCGAATCCCGTGCCGTGAAGGTGATCTTCTCGTCGGGAGCCGAATACGGGCGGATCGACGGTAAACTGCGCCACCGGTCCCGGAGTGACATCGAAGCGTGGGGGCTCGGCGTGGTCACTGGTCAGATTCAGGGGCAGATTCAGAGTCAGGGGCAGGTCGGCATCGGTGGCGGCAACTTTCTGGCCGTACTTGACGTTGTCGAAAACCATGTTCGACACGTGGCCCGACAACAGCGATCCCGCCAGAGGAGGCTGGTCGAGGGCCCAGATGTTGCGGAAGGTGAAATCGTGGAGCGCGGGCGCTTCCTGCTCCATCTGCACCAGGGAGTACCAGTCATCGAGGAAGAGGTTTTCAAAGGTGTAATGGCCGTGGTCGCCGCGCGAGCCGTTGGCGCCCCAGAAGCCGAGCAGGCCGAAGGTCTGTCCGCATGCCCCGATGCCGGCGTGCAGTATGTCGGAGTTGCGCAGGGTGAAGTTGCGCGAGTTGAAAATCTTGCGCGGCCAGCCGGCGCGGACGATGTTGGAGATGCTGGTGGAGAGAACGCTGTCTTCGATCAGGATGTTCTGGACATCGCGGCCGGGGCGGAGCAGGTCTTCGTCGGTGTAGCCGTCCCAGTTGCCCATCAGCGCGATCACATCGTCGGAGGCGCGGAAGAAGGAGTTGCGGACTACGCCGTCGGTCGAGCCGATCCAGTCCATGCCGTCCTGGTTGGCGTTGCCGGGGTTGCCGCCCATGACGCGGAGGTCGTTGTAGGCGATGTCGCTCGAGTCTTTCATCTGGATGGACCAGGTGCGCGAACGGACGATGCAGGTGAGGCCGTCGACCTCGATGTGATGCGACTCGAAGACTGTGACGCAATGCCAGTCGGGTTTTTGCATCCAGCCCTCGTCGGCGTCGGGATCCTGGGGACCGTCGTAGACGATGGTGCCGCGGCCGAGAATTCTGACGTTTTCGACCTTCCAGAGATTGAGGCCGCCGAAGAAGTAGGAGCCTGGCGCGAGATAGAATTGTGTCGCCGGATTTGGGATTGAGGCTCTGGCGATACACGCCGGGCTTGTAGATGCGAGCCCTTGGGTCGGATGGCGGGGGCGGAGGCGACGTGCCCGCGAACAGGAAAAGCATTTTTGCGTGGTTGAGGAAATCGCGCGGCCGCGCGATGGCGAGCTTGGCCGGAGAGGCGAGGCGAAAGCGGATGGTCTGGCCGGTTCGGTTGGCGCGCAGGCCGAGGCGCCACGGCTGGATGTCGACGCCGCGATCCCAGAAGTGCGGCTCGGCGGCGGTGATTTCGATGTCGACCGGGCCGGTGATGTCGAAGCTGACGTAGTCGTAGTTGGCGGCGGCGTGGGCCACGTCTATCGGACTTGCCGTTCACGGTTACGGTGAAGGCTGTGGAAAGCATTTCGGGGGGAACGGGGGCTGACTGAAAGCGGGAAGCGGCATGGGCGACGGTGGAGAAGGCAACAAAGACCGCAACCAACGCGCGCACGTCAAACAAGACCAACCCCGGGATGACAAGACTCAAGAACCTTTCAATGTAGCACTGAGGTGTTGAGCGGATCCGGGCTGCGCGCCACAACGGGGCGGAGATTTGGGAGTGGAGGTGCGACCCACTATTGCGAACTGTACGTTTGGAAGATGCACGACCGAGCGGATATTCACACTCCCACCACAAATTGGGTATCGTCGGCTAATTCTGAGCGATCGTGACTGTCAGACTGACGGTCTGGACGGTAGTTCCGGAACTCGCCGACACCACGACGGTTGAGACTCCGGCCGGGGTGACGTGAGACATACCGGAGCTTCCTCCGCAGCCGACAGCCGGACCAACGACTGCCATCAGGATCATGAAGAGGGGTACGCTCATGCGGCGAATACCGTTGCGGGCGCGGCGGATGGTGCCGAGGCCCAGTAGCAGGACCGCTGCATAGCTAAGGCCACTTGGCCAAACAAGCTCGCCGGTCTGCATATTGGTGGCTATGGTCAGAGTCGTCTTGGCGACCGAGGCGCCTGCGGTAATGGACGGCGGAGCGAAGCTGCAAGTGGCATATTGAGGTAAGCCGGAGCAACTGAATTGCACGGGAGCGCTGAAACCTCCCGCCGGCGCAAGCGAGATGGTCGTGGTGCCCGTCTGGCCCTGGGCGATGGTCAGGCTGGTGCTGCTGGACGACAGGTTGAACGTACTCGTGGCAGCCACGTTGATCGTCGTGGTTGCAGAACCGACTGTCGAATAATTCGTATCTCCGGCATAAGTTGCGGTAATTAAATCCGTTCCTATTGGAAGATTTTGCACTGCGAGCGAAGCGACGCCCGTGCTGTTCAAGGTGCTGGTCCCGAGGCTCGCCATCCCGTTAAGGAAAGTGACGGAGCCGGTAGGCACCGCCGCCCCGGTAACGCCGACTGCTGTTGCCGTGAGCGTGACAGTGGTGGCGGGAGTGGCGCCCGATGCGGAACTGCTCAGATTCAGTACAGGCGCGGCGGGATTTACCTCCAGTAGTACGACGCCGTTGAAGGTTGACGCGGAGTAGGTGCTATCCCCGTCGTAGGTCGCCGTCAGTTCACGTTGTCCACCCCAAAGGGTAACCGCAAGCGTAGCCACACCGGCGGAGTTGAGAGCCCCTGTGCCAATCGCATTGACCGAGTCGAAGAAGCTGACCTGACCTGTTGGGACGGTCGAACCGGACGGGGTCACCGTCGCTGTCAACATCGCCGGTTGTCCATAAGTCGCGGGATTGGGAACTCCAGTTAGAGTCGTCGTGGTACCCGCCGCGGGTAGGTTCACGGTATAGAGGGAAGGAAAGATGAAGGAGCTCAGAGGAAACACTTCCACGCCGACTTCGAAGGCGAACTTACCATCAGCGCTCAAGGCCGCCTCAGTCGGAGTAACGCCGCTGTAGGCGCTGGAAAAAACGGTCGGAGAAAACGCAACACCCTGCGCGTAAACCGCTCGAAGAGTGCCGGTCCCCTTATCGAGGAAGAAAACCCCGAGTGGGTAGACACTGCCGGCCCAACCATATCGAGATCCAACCATCCGGTGGCGAAAACGAGATCGTTGCCACGCACGGCAAAGCTGCCGCAAATGAGAAGTGGTGTGGTTCCCTTAATTGTGCCGAAGAACGGCGAAAGCGTTGCCAACTGCGAACTGTCCGTCGCGATGATCTTTTCGAGGCTGCCGCCTGGCCGGATCTTGAAGATGCCACCATAGTAGCCAACGTTACCCCCGTAAGTGCCGGAGTTAATGGTGGTATCGGTGAGCGTCATCGTTGCAGAGAAGTAGATATATCCGGAATCGATGACGGTAGACGGGCTGATGTATTCCTCCATGAATGCTGCCGCTGGAAGGTTGGCCCGGAAGAATGCCGGTCGCAACCGTGCCGGGTATTCCGAGATCGAGCAGCACGTTACTGCACGAGAGAGTAGGACCATTGCTTTCGAGCAGTAGCAGTTCATTGGTGGTGGAGAGAGCCCACACCGCGAGAATGTTCCCATCGGTAGCAAAGTTGCTGATCCGCGTGCAGCCGGAAAGAGTATTTGTTTCAATCACGCTGGACAGAATTCCTGACGTGGACAGCTTCAGGATTGCGAGGTCGCCCTGGGGCGCTGTCGTGGAAGTGAGATTCGCCGTGAAGGTAGCATTTCCCGATGGCGACACGAACAGATTGCTCTCGATGCCAGGTATGGACAAGGGAACGCTATTGAAGTAGACGGTCGGGGCCAGTTCCAACGGCAGCGCGGCGGCGTTTATGCTTCTGCCGGATGAATCCTTTGATGTGCTGTCGACAATCACATGAATGGGCCCGCCCGTGACCGGCACTGAATAGTAGCCGGAACCGGAGGCCGACTCGGCTCCGAAATAGACAAGGTCGTTGATCACTTCCGGGGCTCCAAACACGGTGAAACTGGTGGCGGTGCCCAATCCGTTCGGAAGATCGGTTCCTAAGGGTACCAGCATGGTTGAGGTCCCACCGGCGAAAGGGTAGACGATGATATCCCCGAATGTGTCGGTCGTAACTACATTTGTCCCATCTGTGGCAGGTCTAGGTTGGGCATTGTTGGAGAGATTTGTGTAGGCAAAACTCTGAGCCGAAATCGAAGACGGAAGGCAAAGCGCACTGTATGCAGCGAAAAACAGCGCACGCTTAAAGGCTGGATAATTGGTGAGGTTGCGGCGGAAAGACCTGTGATTCAGGAGTTGTAACATCATCGTTCCCTCCCGGTGCCGGCGGATTGATACACCGGACGATCAAGAAAGGGGATGGGCGCATGAGCGAGGGGCATACTTCCGGGGAACTCGTCGTCCACCGAGAGAATCCCAAGAACCGAGCCTGCATCTTATTATCAAATTCAGACCCAAAATGGCTCACCACTAATATATGCGCTTAATTCCTCGAGAAAGTGACAAGGACACAAGGGTGACGGCGTTGAATTCCAACTAGAATGTTCTGCTGCCCGGTTCCTAACTCGAAGTATCACAGCGACTGGTCAGATGCCTTCGCCCATGGAGACGAAATAGCTTTCGCGGTCGAGTTCTTCGCGGTAGGCGGTGCGGTCGGCTTCCTCGGCGGCGAATGGCTCCGCGCATGGTTCCTGGGCAGGCAGGAGGCGCTGCTCGAGTTCGTCGACGCGGGCCGCGAGGGCGATGAGAGCGTCGGAGAGCGGGTCCTTGATGTCGTGCGGATCGGTGATGAGAATGCGCTCGCCGTTGCGATACACGATGTGGGCCGGGACTCCGACGACGGTCGAATTGGGCGGAACGTCGGCGAGCACGACCGAGCCGGCGCCCACGCGGGAGTTCGCGCCTACGGTGATGTTGCCGAGGATGTTGGCGTTGTTGCCGACGAACACGTTATCGCACAGGGTGGGGTGGCGCTTGCCATGACCCTTGCCCGTGCCGCCGAGAGTGACACCCTGGTAGAGAGTGACGTCGTTGCCGACGATGGCGGTTTCACCGATGACCACGCCGGTGGCGTGATCGATGAAGAGACGCCGGCCCAGCACGGCGCCGGGATGAATGTCGACCCCGGTGAAGAAGCGGGACACCTGCGAGAGCATGCGCGCCAAGAGCCGCAAGTTGGCGTGCCACAGCGCGTTCGAAACGCGGTGATACCAGACCGCCCAGAGGCCCGGATAGCAGGTGAGAACTTCCAGCTTCGAACGCGCAGCGGGGTCGCGCTCCAGAACGGAGTTGATGTCTTCGCGCATGCGTTCGAGGAAGGGCATGGTGTTTGACGGTTTGAGCCTGGTGGTTTCCCAGGTCTCAAAAGCGAGACGCTGGGGCACCCGGCTGGTTGAGGATGACAACTCCCACTCTCCGGTTACAGCGTTACGGGATGCGTGGGCAGGGCCAGGGCTTCCTGGCGCAACGGATCGAAGAGCGCGCTGGACAGGTAGCGCTCGCCGAAGCTCGGCAGAATGACCACGATTAACTTGCCGGCATTCTCGGGCCGGGCGGCTACCTTGAGCGCGGCAACTACGGCTGCCCCGGACGAGATGCCCACAAACAGACCCTCTTCGAGCGGCAGCCGGCGGGCCATGGCGATGGACTCGTCGTTGGTCACCTGGATGACTTCGTCGATGAGGTGGGTGTCGAGAATGCTGGGAACAAAGCCGGCGCCGATGCCCTGGATCTTGTGCGGCCCGGGCTTGCCGCCCGAAAGCACGGGGCTGTCGGTGGGTTCGACGGCAATGCATTTGAACTCGGGCTTTTTGGCCTTGATGTAGCGGCCAACCCCGGTCAGCGTGCCGCCGGTGCCGATGCCGGAGATGAGGATGTCGGCCTTGCCGTCGGTGTCGTCCCAGATCTCGGGGCCGGTGGTGGCGACATGGATCGCGGGGTTGGCGGGGTTGTCGAACTGCTGCAGGATGTACCCATTGGGCGTGTTGGGCCAGGATCTCATTGGCCTTGGCGATGGCGCCCTTCATGCCGTTGGGTCCGGGAGTCAGGATGATTTCGGCGCCGAAGGCCCTGAGCAGCACGCGGCGCTCGAGGCTCATGGTCTCGGGCATGGTGAGGATGAGCTTGTATCCCTTGACGGCGGCGACAAAGGCCAGGGCGATGCCGGTGTTGCCGCTGGTAGGTTCGATCAGGATCGTTTGGCCGGGCTTGATCTTGCCCGATTTTTCGGCGTCCTCGATCATGGCCAGGCCGATGCGGTCCTTGACGCTGGCGAGCGGGTTCTGGCTTTCGAGCTTGGCGACAACGGTTGCGGGCAGTCCGGCGGCTACGCGGTTGAGCCGCACCAGGGGGGTGTGTCCAATTAGTTCAGTCACATTCGCGGCAATACGCGCCATGATAGATCTCCTCGTTCGGGCATGCTTCCCGACACGTGCTTTGGATCAGTTGGGATTGAATGGTGGAGCTTTTACGTCGGAAAGGTTCGCACGCGAATCGAGGCGCACGCCGGGCATCGGAGCTCGCACCAGAGCGGTGTCAGCGACATCGACGCATAAAAACAGCCTAGACCCACAGGGCGGAATGTGGCAAGCCTGAATGCCACGAAAGACTTGCGGTCAAGCGCTGCGGCCCCGTTCCAACTCAAGGACTTCCACCGGGCCGGGAAAACTGAAGGCGATGCCATGCATCCAGGCTGCCCGGTCATATAAGCCGACGTCTTTGCCGGTGATCACCGAACGCACCCGGTACATGCCCTCGGGAATCAGCGGCAACTTCACGACCCCGTCCGAGGCAGCCGACTTGTTGCGGAACAGCGCTATCACGCCGTCGCCGCTCCGCGCCAGCCGCGCAAACCCGTCCCACGCCGCCGGTGTGGTCTGCCGCCAGCTTCCCAGGGGAAAGAAGCTCTCGCTCAGCTTGACCCGGCGCCGGAGCTGCTTGAACCATCCAATCTTCTCGTGGTACCACTGGCGGTCAGCCGCGCTCAGCTTGCGCAGATCACCCAACAGCAGTGGCGCCGAGCCGATTGCAGTCGCGAAACTCTCCTGGATCGTTGGCAACTCGGCGTGCAGGTTGCCGATCAGCATCGCTTCCACCGGCATGGTGGCCGCGCGCGCATACAGCAACTGGCGCGCCTGCCGTGGTCCTGCCGAATCCGGCTGCCGGTCGTCGACGTTGCTCATCCAGTCGAGGTCGCCGGCAGCGAGGAGGCCGGCATCGATGATGTGCTTCTGTCCCCACAGTTCGAAGGTGAGATCGAGCAACACATCCGGATGCTTGCGGTAGACCTTGGCCGTCGCGTCGGCGATGCCTTCATAGATCCGGCCCAGCGATTCGGCCCAGGTCGCGTGGTCGTGACCTTTGGCCCAGCATCCCGGCGCTTCTCCATAGGCATTGAAGATGGTGGTGATGTCGAGCTTCACATACGCCAGCCGGAAACGTTCGATGGCATCGATGATGCGCTCCGCCGCTGCTTCGCGGTACGGCCGAAGCCATGCACATCACCGCCTTCTGCCCTCCCATGGTTCCGGTGAACTTGGTCTTGCCTTCGATGTCCTGCGAGGCCCACTCGGGATGCTTGCGATACTCCTCGGTGTTGGTTCCGATCGCCGCGATGGGCATCCACAGCCCCAGCCGCATGCCCTTTTGCTCAACGGCTTTCAGAATGGGCTCGAGGCCGCCTGGAAATGAAGTCAGATTGACCGCGTTCTCGCCGTACTCCTGCTGCCATCCATCGTCGATGGTGAAGATGTCCATTCCCATCGCGCCCGCGGCATCGATCAGCTCCAGCGCGATGTCATGATTGATGCCTCGCTCAAACGGCTCCCAGGTGTTGTAGATCCACGGCGGCCCCTGCGCGTCCACGCGCCGCTCCAGCACCTGCGCCGCGTAGCCCGGCACGCTCCATTGCGGATCGTTGAATCCGTCTCCCTCGCGAAACGGAACCAGCGACGCGTCCGCGGTTGCAAACTGCTCCCCCGCCCCGATCCTTCGCTCAAACGGCATCAGGTCCGTGTCGTACATAACGCTGATGCGGATGCCATCCGGGACATCCCAACCCGCTACCTCGGTGCGCTTCATGTACCCCGGGACCTCGCTCACGATCGCCATTCCATCGCCGGTCATGGCGTTTTTCAGTAGCAATCCTGCGTCCTCCGAGCGCCCGGTGTAGAAGATCTCTCGCGGCACCGTCCCATACTGCGTGAGCAGCGTCATCTCGTTTGCCGGCCCGATGGCCAATTCCAGCGTCTCGACATTCAAATGCGTAAGGAGAAGCGGCGATGGGCCGGTGTTGCGCAGCAGGAGGTGCTTGCGAAGCGCGGGATGGCCGTCGTACATGCGATACACCGCCGCAACTTCGAGGGGAAGCTTGCCGCTGCGCAGCCGCACGGTCAGCGACTTTCCACCGGCGATCGCATCGGTGCGCGCGTCCACCAGCTCAAACTGCCCGTCATTGGCGGCGCAAGGCTGCCCATCGCAGAGAAATGAAAACTCGGCCGGACCCTCCTTGCCCGCGTACTCCCGCCGGGTGGCCAGAAGAGTCAGCCGGCTGGTGGACAAGCCTCGCGCCGGGTCGAACGCCACAACGCGCCGGACCAGATCGTTTTCGAGGGTCCAGCTCTGCTCCGCCCCGCTGGCTTCCAATGAAATCGGCATCCACGGCGCGCATAGGCTACCGGTGACTACAAACGCACCGCTCCTGAGGATGCGCCTTCTGGTCAGATGCCTATCTGCCGTCATCTCTGTGCTCTCCCGAGTGTGCCGGTTCAATTCGGGAGAATCGTACCATGGGCCCGGAAGAGCCCATCGCCAAGGTTTGATCCTTCAGGGGCTAAACAGGCTGGGGAAAAAGTCTACAGAGAGTCACTGTTTCTTTGTTGTGGAGTGGTTTAAGACAGAAGCATGCGTGGCGACGAGCATAAGCAAGCGGCGATGTACAGCTACGTGACGTTAGAACAGCGTATTGCGGCCGATCATCCGGCGCGTCAGATGCGGATTTTGGTGGACGGGGCGCTGGAGCGGATGGATGCTGAGTTGGGCAAGCTGTATTCGACCACGGGGCGGCCATCGATTGCCCCGGAGCGGCTGCTTCGGGCATCGTTGCTGATGGTGCTGTACTCGATCCGCTCGGAGCGGCAGTTGATGGAGCAGATGAACTACAACTTGCTGTTTCGCTGGTTCGTGGGCCTGGAGATGGACGATCCGGTGTGGGACGTGACGGTGTTCACCAAGAACCGGGAGCGTCTGATTGGAGGCGCGGTGAGCCAGCGGCTGCTGGAGTCGGTGCTGGTTGAGGCGGGGGAGAAGCAGTTGCTGAGCGAGGAGCATTTCACCGTGGACGGCACTCTGATCCAGGCCTGGGCAGCGGCGCGCAGCTTCCGGGACAAGTCCGATCCGCCTGCGCCGGGCAGCGGTTCGGGGCACAAGGGCGAGGTGCTTTTGCGCGACAAGGTAGAGTCGAAGACCGACCCCGACGCGCGTTTGTACAAGAAGGCCACAGCCGACAAGGCGGTTCCCAGTTATCAGGGTCACGCCTTGATGGAGAACCGCAACGGGCTTGTGGTGGCCGCGGAAGCCAGCTGCTCGGCCACGGTAGCGGAGCGGGAGATGGCGCTGAAGTTATTGGATCGCGTGGTGAAGCACGGCAGCGAGCAGAGAAGGGTGACGCTGGGCGCCGACACGCAGTATCAGGAAGCGGAGTTCATCGAAGCCCTGCGCAAGCGCAAGGTGGCTCCGCATGTGAGTGAGTATGCGCAGGGCAACCTGGGCAAGAACAGCCTGACGGAGACGGAACGGGCCGATGAACGGCGCTTCGTCAGCCAACGCAAACGCAAGCTGATCGAACGCGTCTTCGGCTGGAGCAAACTGGACCGGCCTCTGCGCCAGATGAAGTTGCGCGGACTGGCGCGGGTGGATTGGTTTTACCGGCTCACCATCGCCGCATACAACCTGGTGCGCATGCGCCGGCTGATTCCGATTCAAACCATGGCCAGTTAGGGCCGAAGTGTGTCTGCAGGCCGCCAACATGGCTTCCAGGCGCCCGACAACAACGCCGATCAACAGCCGAACAGGCCCAATTCGCTAAACAACCAAACGGAACGGAATAAAGCTAAACCAAACAGCCGTTTTTCCGCAGCCTGTTTAGCCCCCGTTGATATTGCATCGCTTATACCGGGGATAAATCCCCGGCCTACCGCCCGATCGACTTTTTCAGCAAGCTATCAAGCCGTGCCCCACCTCAGACCAGCCGGGACTCAGCCGGTGTTGCGGAGGCCGGCGGCGATGCCGCTGATGGTGGCGGCGATGGCGCGGTTCACCTCCGGTGTGTCTTCGCCGGCGCGCTTGCGGCGCAGCATGTCGACCTGGATCAGGTGCATGGGGTCGACATACGGATTGCGCAGCTTGATGGAGCGGGCCAGGACCGGGTTGTCCTGGAGAAGCTCTGCCTGGTTGGTAATAGCCAGCACGGCGCGCACCGTGCGATGGAACTCGGCTTCGAAGAGATCGTAGACGCGCTCGCGCAGCGCGGCATCTTCTACCAGGGCTGAATAGAGGCGCGCGGTGGCCAGGTCGACCTTGCCCAGCGCCAACTCGACGTTGCGCAACAGGTCGATGAAGAGCGGAAACTCGTGGGCCATGCCGCGCAGAAGTTCGAGCGCGCCGGGGCGGTCGAACATGGTCTCGAAGGCATAGCCGACGCCGAACCAGGCGGGCACGAGCAAGCGCGACTGCGTCCACCCGAACACCCAGGGGATGGCGCGCAGGTCAGCCAGTTGGCGCGATGCACTGCGCCGCGCGGGACGCGATCCGATCTTGGCCTGCTCCAGTTCGCCCACCGGCGTGGACTGCTCGAAATAGGTCACCACTCCGGGATCATTTTGAATGTGCTTGCGGTAGAACTGGTACGAGACGATGGAGAGCTCGTCGAGCGCGGATTCCCATTCGGGCTTGAGCACGCCCGTGAAGTGGCCGCTGGGATCGTGGGCATTGGGACGGGCCAGGGCATCCACGGCGGCGGCGATCATGAGTTCAAGATTGCGCTCGGCCAGGACTTCGTCAGCGTACTTGAAGTTGAGCACTTCGCCCTGCTCGGTGATGCGCAGCTGGCCTTCGAAGGCGTCCATGGGCTGCGCGAAGATGGCGCGATGGGTGGGTCCGCCGCCGCGGCCCACGGTGCCGCCGCGCCCGTGGAACAGGCGCAGCTTGACGCCGCATTCCCGGGCGACCACATGCAGGTCGCGATGGGCGCGGAAGATTTCCCAGGTGCTGGTCAGCATCCCGCCATCCTTGTTGGAGTCGGAGTAGCCGAGCATGACTTCCTGCCAGTTGTCCCAGGTGGCGAGCAGCTTGCGGTAGTCGTCGCGGCTCCACAACTCGCGGCAGACGGTGGGGGCCTGGCGCAGATCCTCGATCGATTCGAAGAGCGGTACGGGCATGAGGCCGGGATCGCGTCCCAGACCACGCACAGGACCTGATCCGGTGCCTTCGACCCTCACGCCCCCCAGGCGCGCGAGGCGAACCACGGCGAGAACATCTTCGACCGAGGACGCGCCGCTGATGACGTAGTGGCGAATGGCTTCAGGCGCGCAGCCGTTCTTTATTTCGGCGACCACGCGAACGGTCTCGAGCACGCTCGCGGTTTCGTCCGACAAGTTGCCGGGAAGCGTCGCTGCGCTGGAGTCGGCAATGGCTTCCTTCAACGCCTGGGCATGAACGCGCGCGTGCTGGCGAATATCGAGGGTGTGCAGATGAAGGCCGAAGGTGCGCACCTGCAGGAGCAGCGGATCGACCAGCGTGCGCGCGATGCGCAAGCCCCGATTCGCCGCCAGCGAAGCGCGAAGGGCTTCAAGGTCGCCGATGAAATCGAGCACCGAGCAGTAGGGTGGGAGCGCCTGGGTGACCTTGTCCTGGCTCTGGGCCAGCGTGTAGGGCGTGACCGGGAGCTGCGCGCTTCCGTGGCCTGGCTCCTCCAGCGTGCGCTGAATCCGCGCCTTCACGCAGATCACGAAGCGGCGATAGTACTCGAATTCGTATTGCTCGCCGAAGACCTGCGCTTCCGGCGTGTGGATCTCGGCAACATAGGCTTCGAGGCGCGCGAGGAGTTCTTCGCTCACCGGGATCTGCCGGCCGCTGGTGGTCAGCAGGTCGATGATCTCTTCAAGCTGGTGCTGATAGTAGAGCAGCAAATGACCGCGCGCCAGCTGAACCGCATCGCGCGTCACCTGGGGTGTGACAAAGGGGTTGCCGTCGCGATCGCCCCCGATCCACGAGCCGAAGCGCAGTACCGGGGGCAGCTCGTGCGGCTCGATGTCGAGATCGTAGGCGGCGCGCAGTGCTTCGGAGATTTCGCGGTAAAGGCCGGGGAGCGTGGCGAAGATGGAGACATCGTAGTAGTCGAGCCCCATCTTGATTTCGTCGTACACGGTGGGGCGGTGGGAACGGACTTCGTCGGTCTGCCAGAGGTTGGTGATTTCGGCCTGCACCTGTTCTTCGAGGCGCGCCAGGTCCTGCAAGGGGATGGGGATGCGATCGAGCTCGGCGAGAAACTCCCCGAGACGGCGGCGCTTGAACATCACTGATCGCCGCGCCACCTCGGTGGGGTGAGCGGTAAACACGGGCACGATGAGCACGCGCTTGAGCCAGCCCAGGGCCTCGTCCGCAGAGATGCCTACGCGGCGCATCTCGCACAGGGTGCCGACGAGCGAGCCGCGCTGCCCGCCGGCGTGGCCGCTCAACTTGAGCGCGAGACGCCGCCGCTTGCGGTGGTTGGTCTCGGCCAGGTTGATGAGTTCGAAATAGAAGGCGAAGGCGCGGGTGAGCAGGATGGCGCGATCGACGGGCAGCGAATGAACCAGTTCGAGCGCGGCGGCGGCGTGAAGGGCAGCCTCTTCCTCGTCGCCGCGGGCTTCGGCGTCGCGGCGCCGGATGGTGCCCTGGCGCAGCGCTTCGACGTGCGCGAAGAGGTCTTCGCCGGCCTGCTCGCGCAGCACTTCGCCGAGCAGTATGCCCAGCGAGCGCACGTCGCGGCGTAGTGGAGCTTCTTTCAGATCGCCGGATTCGGCCTCAAGTTCGGCCAGCCGCTGCGACCAGCTTTCGGGGTTCCAGAGGAGCGCCATCGTGTTTTGATTATGCACGAGCGGCAAGGGTGGCTCGCGAACGACCTCATGCGTCTTCGAGCTGAAGCATCAGTTCTTCCCACTCCGCCGTGAACGTGGCTAACTGCGTACGCAGATTTTCGGCGAGGCTGGTGAGGCGCTGGGTTTCGCCGGCGGAGACATAGACGCCGAGTTGCTGCTCGGTATGGGCGATGGCGGCCTCGATGCGCGGGACTTCTTCTTCTAAAAACACGCAGCGGTCTTCCATCTGTTTCTGCTTGATGGGATTGAGGCGTTGGGGCTTGTCCTTTGCCGGCGACTCCGTTGGTGTCGGCGGTTTCCGTCTGGCTGGAGTGCAGCGGGTCGCGCCGAAACCGCGATCCTTCACCCTTCGCTGCGCTCAGCTGTCCGAAGGATGGCGCAACAACCGGGAAGGTGTTCTGTTGGAGCGGCGGCCGCGCCGGCGGCCATTTCTTCCTTCTTGCGCAGATAGTCTTCGTAGTTGCCTTCGTAGGTGAGGACGGAGCCATTCTCGACTTCAAGCACGCGGGTGGCGAGGCGGTCGATGAAGTAGCGGTCGTGGGAGACGAAGATCACGGTGCCGGAGAAGCCCGCGATGGCTTCGAGCAGCACGTCCTTGGCGCGCATGTCGAGGTGGTTGGTGGGCTCGTCGAGGAGAAGGAAATTCGACGGCGTGACGAGAATGCGCGCCAGCGCGTAGCGATTGCGTTCTCCGCCGGAGAGCACGCCGAGGGGCTTGAAGACATCATCGCCGGAGAAGAGAAAGCAGCCCAGCAGCGAGCGCAGTTCTGATTCAGGCACCTTGAAGGCGGCGCGGCTGATGTCGTCGAGCATGCGCATGTCGCCGTCGAGTACCTTGTACTGGTCCTGCGCGAAGTATTCGCTCACCACGTTGTGGCCCAGCCGGACGGTGCCGCTGGTGGGCGCTTCCACGCCCGTCATGAGCTTGATCAAGCGTCGACTTGCCCGCGCCGTTGACGCCCACCAGGGCGACGCGATCGCCGCGCTCGATGCCGAAGCGGACATTATTCAGCACGCGCTTCTCGCCGTAGCTTTTCGAGAGGCCCTCGGCTTCAACCACCATGCGGCCCGAAGGCGGGGGCTGCGGAAACTTGAAGTGAATGATGGCTTCTTCGTTGGGAATCTCGATGCGCTCGATTTTTTCGAGCTCCTTGATTCGGCTTTGCACTTGTTTCGCTTTGGTGGCCTGGTAGCGAAAGCGATTGATGAAGGCTTCGAGATGTTCGATCTGAATGCGCTGGTTGCGCCAGGCTCCCATGAGTTGCGCGCGGCGGTCATCTTTCTGGGAAAGATACTTCGTGTAGTTGCCCTGGTAGATGGTGAGGCGCTTGTTCCAGATCTCCACGGTGCGGTCGATGGTGACGTCGAGGAAGTAGCGGTCGTGGGAGATGAGGATGTACCCGAAGGGATAGGTCTTGAGATAGTCCTCGAGCCAGTTGCGGGTTTCGAGATCGAGGTGGTTGGTGGGCTCGTCGAGCAACAGGAGGTTCGGCTTGGCGAGCAGCAGCTTGGCCAGCGCAATGCGCATCTGCCAGCCGCCGGAGAACTCATCGGTCTGGCGCGACCAGTCTTCCTTGGTGAAGCCAAGGCCGGTGAGCACGGCGCCGACCTGGGCGTCGAGCGCGTAGCCGTTGAGGGCGTGAAAGCGGTCCTGGGTAAGCGAAAAACGTTCCGCTGCTGATTCGTATTCCGGGCTGGCGTGGTCGAGTTCGGTCAATTGCGCGCCGAGTCGCTCGATCTCGCGTTCCATGTCCCGAATCTCGTCGAATACGGTGAGGCATTCCTCAAAGATGGTCCGGCCGGCCAGCCGCAGGCCCTCCTGGGGCAGGTAGCCGATGCTGATGCCGCGGGTCTGCTGCAGGCTGCCGTAGTCGAGGGTTTCGAGGCCGGCTAACACCTTCATCAGCGTGGATTTGCCGGTCCCGTTGGCGCCGACCAGGGCCGTCTTCTCCCGGTTCCGGATGAGCCAGTCGGCTTCAAGAAACAGGACGCGTGGCCCGAATCGCTTGCCGGCATTTTGGAGGGATATCATGCAGGGTCTATTTTCGCAGAGGCGCGCGAGACCGGGTCCAGTAAGCGTCCGCAGCGATGATGTCGGCCGAGTTCTGTTTTTTTTGACGTTGGCCGAGGGCCGAGGGAAAACCAAGCAACTTCCCAATTGGCCACGATACGACCAGAACTTCAGGTTCATACGGAGACGCTCGAATTGCAGCGCACCTTAAGGCGCCGACAGAAATCGCAAAATCTCTTGCATAACGCGAGCATTCTGGTCTGATTGAAAGAGAAACTGAGCGTGTGCAGAACCATCCACTACGATCAGTTGCTTCGGCTCAGGAGCCCTTTCGTACTGCGCTCGGATACCCGGTAGCCTTAGGCCGCTTCCGTTGCTGTCTTCGCGCGCGACGATAAACAACGTTCGTGATTTCAAGCCGTCTGCTGAAAGATTCGGCGCTGCGCCGAGAAATACGACTCGATCAATTTCACCAGGTGCCGCCTTGATCGATGCATCGCCGGCAGCCGCGCCCCCAAAACTCCCCCCAACTACTGACACCGTTTTCGCACCGTGCGCTTTCAGGTAACGAACCGCAGCTAACACATCCTTCTCAAACGGAGCTTTGTCGAAATCCTCCTGTCCCGGACCTTTCGAACAACCGAAACCTCTAAAGTCGATGGCGACTACTCGAAACCCCGCCGATGTGAGCGACAATGCCTGGTCGCGCCAACTCTCTTTGTTGAACCTGCCGCCGTGAGCCAGCACGACAGCATTACTGCCTTGACCATAGAGATCGGCGCAGACCTGTCCACCATCGTCAGTTGCAAAGGAGACGGTCTGCTGTGCAGGCGCCACGATGGTAAGAGCCAAGGCGAGGAGAAAAATTCGAGGTGCCAACATGGGCAGATTATAAGGTCGTTCTGCGCTCATATTTGAACGAAGTTGGAGTTGAAAATCATTCCCGTAATATCACAGCCAATCTGGAAGTATCGAGATTTCAGTCATCTACAACTCTCGGAAATGCGAGGTTGATGGTCGTTCGGCCAACTTCCCCGTCTTTCCTCAGCCCCGTCTTGCGCGGCCCAACTAATGTATTAGTTTTATCTTGCTAACTAAATTATTAGTTGCTAGTCTAAAAAAGCGTCGAGGGCACTTCCCTCCTCCAAGGCCAAGAGAAAATGCCGCCAAAGAGATCCATCACGCTGACCCAGGCAGAACTCCGATTGATGCGAGTGCTGTGGGCGCGCGGCGAGTCGACGGTAGCCGACGTGGCGGCGGCTACGGCGGATGAAGGCGCGCTGGCCTACACATCGGTCCTCACCACCATCCGGATCCTTGAAAGCAAAGGCTATGTGACCCACCGGCAGGAAGGGCGGGCTTTCCTCTACAGCTCCTGCATCGGCGAGCAGGAAGCCAGCCGGTCCGAGGTGCGCCACGTTCTGCAGCGGTTCTTCGGAAATTCCCGGGAACGCCTGTTGCTCTCGCTGCTGGGCGATGACGACATCTCTCCCGATGAGTTGAAGCGGCTGAAAGAAGCCATCGCCGAGATTCCCGACGAAGTGGAGGAGACGGCACGATGAACGAGTTCCTTCACTCCATGTCCTTTGTATCCGCCACCGCGGCGGGGGCGCTGTTCTCGGCCGTTTGGCAGGGCACGGTTCTGGCCGTCTGCGTCTCGCTTTGCCTGCGGCTGTTGCCGGGACTCAGCGCTGCAGCTCGGTCGGTTATCTGGCTCAACGTATTTATTCTGCTTGCGTTGCTCCACTTCGTGCCGGCGTTTGCGGGGCGCTCGGGCGTGCTTGCCGTCGGACATCTGTCCCCCGTTCATCTTGATCAACGCTGGAGTTTTGCCCTGGCCGGCGTGTGGGCCGCGCTTTCGCTGGCCCGCGCTGTACAGCTCGTTGTTGGCGCTATCCACCTGCGCAGGCTGGGCCGCCGTGCGGTTCCCGTTCCGGTGAATGCGGAGTTGCAATCGCTGCTGTCGGGAACTGCGGGCGCCCGGACTGCCCAACTTTGCGCCTCCGACGAGGTGGCTCGCCCCAGTGTCCTCGGCTTCTTCCGTCCCCGCATCCTGGTTCCGCCGGAGCTCCTCAAGGCCCTGTCGCCAGGGGAATTGCAGCAGGTTGTGCTGCATGAAATGGAACACCTGCATCGCGCCGACGACTGGACCAATCTGCTGCAAAAAATGGGCCTGGTGCTGTTCCCGCTCAACCCGGTCCTGCTCTGGGTGGATCGCCGGCTGAGCGCGGAACGCGAGCTGGCTTGCGACGATCGAGTGATGCGATCGAGCGCCGGCCGCAAAGCCTACGCCTTGTGCCTGACGCATCTTGCGGAATACTCGATCCTGCGGCGGAGCTTTTCGCTCGTGCTCGGCGCATGGGAACGGCGGCCGGAACTGGTTCGCCGCGTGCAGAGAATCCTGTCGCAGCCGGCCCGCTCGATGAGCCGCCGGCCGGCCATGGCGGCTACCGGCGGACTGCTGGCGGGCGCCCTCGGCATTGCGGTGGTGTTGTCGCACAGCCCGCAGCTGGTCAGTTTCGTTCCAGTGCTTCGGGCGCCGCAGCTCGCGCAAAGTCTCGATCCTCATGAGGTGGGACGCGCCCTGGGCGGAACGCCGCAACTGGTGAAGGCGGCGATGCCGGCGGAGTCTGTGTCGTCGGCTGGCCATCAGAATCCCCGCCGGAAGCCGATCCAGCCGGCGGTCTTGAAGCGAGTCAGGCGCCCGCATCCCGCCCCGGCCGGCGCGGCGGCCCTCACGGCGGAGGCCGCGCCGCTTCCTGAGCTCGATCGGCGCACCCTGGTGGTGCTGACAGAGTGGACCGCTTACCAGATGCCTCCGCGCGTCGTGCTGGCGGTTGCCACCGATCGCGGCGCCGCATCGAGCGGGGCAGCGCCGGCCAGGGCCATTCCCGCAAGGTATGCCATCGTTCCCACCCCGAACGGGTGGCTCATCATTCGAATTTAGACTTCCGCCGGATCCGGCGCGTCCCGGATCGTTCCCAGGTTCAACCGTTAACTCAACCCTTGGAGAAGAAAAGCCATGTCGTCAGCAACTAATCAATTAGTAGCCACCACAAAGAAACTGGCTGTCCCCGCCGCGATCGCGGGAGCCTTCGTGCTGGGCGCAGCCTTCTTCGCCGGCCATGGCCGCGTGCACGCTGCTGCTGCCGCGATGCCCATGGACGAAAACAGTGTTTCCGCCCTCACCTCGCTCGATGAGGCCATGGAAGCCGTGACCTCGAAGGTGACCCCGGCGGTCGTCAACGTCGCTGTTACTTCGCGCGGGCCACAGCGACGAAGACGGCTCGGATGACGAGGGCCAGAGCCAGTTGCAGCAATTGCCTCCCGGCCTGCGGCAGTTCTTTGGCAACGGGTTCCCCCAGATGCCCAGCCAGCCGCAGATCGAACACGGCGTGGGGAGCGGCATCATCATCTCGCCGGACGGCTACATCGTCACCAACAACCACGTCGTGGACGGAGCAACGCAGATCCGGGTCACGCTGAATGATCGCCGCGTGCTGAATGCCAAAGTTGTCGGCACCGACAAGCTGACCGACCTCGCGGTGGTTAAGGTGGACGCCACCGATCTGCCCACCGTGATCTGGGGCGACTCGACGAAGCTGAAGCCTGGCCAGACCGTGTTGGCCTTCGGCAGCCCGTTCGGCTACTTCCAGTTCTCGGTGACGCGCGGCATCGTCAGCGCCGTGAACCGGCCCAACCCGTATTCCGATGACGCGCGCAAGCCCGGCGGCTTCATCCAGACCGATGCAGCGATCAACCCCGGCAACTCCGGCGGCGCGCTGGTGAATTCGCACGGCGAGCTGGTCGGCATCAACACCTTCATCATCAGCAACAATGGTTCGTTCGCGGGCGCGGGCTTCGCCATTCCCTCGCAGATCGTCAAGGCCACGACCGAGCAGCTCATCCAGCACGGCAAAGTGGAACACGGCTACCTTGGCATCAACATCAACGATGTAACGCCGGACAATGCGCACTTCTTCAACCTCAAGGAAGCCTCCGGCGCGATCGTTGCCCAGGTTTCTCCCGACTCGCCGGCCGGCAAGGGCGGCCTGCACCAGGGCGACGTGGTGACTGAAGTGAATGGGCAGAAAGTGGTGAACGCGAGCGGCCTGCAGGTGGCGGTGAGCGAGATGTCGCCGGGAACCTCTCTGAAACTGGGCGTCATCCGTGACGGCAAGCCCATGAAGCTGGACCTCACCGTCGGCCAGTACCACGCCAAGACCCAGGAAGCCAGCAACGAAGGCGAGAACGGCCCCAACAAGGGAAAGATCGGCGTGGCGGTTGCAGACCTCAACGACCAGGCTCGCCAGCACTATCAACGTGCCTGATCAGGTGCGCGGCGTCGTGGTGCAGCAGGTGCGGCCCGGCAGCGCCGCGGAAGATGCCGGCCTGCAGCCCGGCGACGTGATCATGGAAGTCGATCGCAAGCCGGCAAGCTCGGCCAGCGAGTTCGCCAACCAGGTGCACTCCAACCCGGCCGGCAAGGACATCCTCCTGCTGGTGTGGTCGAAGGGGCAACGCAAGCTATCGCACCGTGCACGCGGATCAGTCCGAGTCCAACGGCTAACCCAAACTGCAAGTCGCCGAGCGCTTCGTGAACACATCTGTTGATGGGGCGTTCGGCGCGCTGATGTCTGCTTTTTCAGGGCCTCTTCGGATGAAGACAAATCCTCGATTGCATCGTCCAATTTGTGGGGGCTTCCGCACGATACAAGTTGGCAGGATATACAGTGGGGGCACGATTCACCTGCTGTATGCGCGGGCGCGTCGCGGCGCAGGGAGGGTGTCGCGTTGTTGCTCGTAGTGGGGTGCCTGCTTTTGACCTCCCCGGGTCAGCAGGCACCTCCGGTTTTTCGCCTTCTTACGCAAACCATTCCGCGATAGAGCAGTGGCTTTACGCCGGTGGAATGTTCCTCCGCATTGCTTCACTCCGCTTTCAGTGCTTCGACCGGATCCACCTCTGCCGCCCGGTGGCGGGCAGATAGCTGGCGACAACCGCGCATGCGCCCAGCACCAGCGGAATAACGCAATAGGTAAATGGATCGATGGGGCTCACACCGAAGAGAAGAGACTTCATCAACTGCGTCAATCCTGCGGCCGCGCCCAGGCCGATGGCCACGCCAATCCCGGTGAGAACGAGAGCTGAGCGCACGAACATCCAGCGCAGCTCGCCCTTCTGCGCGCCCAGCGCCAGGCGAATGCCGATTTCACGGATGCGCTGCGAGACGGCGTACGAGATCACGCCGTAGATGCCAATGATCCCCAGCAACAGCGCCATGGCGGCGGCGATGCCCAGCATGACCAGCGTGAACGAAGTTCGCGCCAGCGACCGGCCGTAGATTTCCTGCATGGTGCGCACCGAGGCTACCGGGAGGCCGGCATTCACTGACCACACGGCCTGCTGAACCTGGTCGATAAAACCCTGCGTCCCGGCACGGCCGCTGCGAATGGCAAAGCAGACATAGCGCGGCCCATAGATCGTCTTCGCAACATAAGGACTGTTGATCATGGCGGGCCAATATACGATCGCGGGCGCTTTTTCATCGGCTCCGTTGTAGTGGACATCCTCGACCACACCCACCACCTCCTGCCACGGCATGGTCGTGAACTGGCGAATGCGCTTGCCGATGGCGGCGGCCGGGGAACCCCAGGATTCGCGGGCCAAGTTCTCCGAGACGATGACCTCCTGGCGAAAACCGTAGATCTCATTCCACGTGAAATCGCGGCCGGCAACTATGTGAGTTCCGAGAGCCTGGAAATACCCCGGAGAAATGTAGTTATAGAATCGCAGCGGCGGATTCTCGCGCTTGTAAGTCTTGCCTTCCACCATCACCTGGTCCCAGTTGGGTTCGATTCCCTCCATTGGTACGGCCTCGGCAAATCCAACCGACGTTACACCGGGAATCGACTGCAGCCTGTCGAGAATATCGTTCTGAATCCGCGTAACCATTTGCGAATTCGCGATGACGGTTTCGGGAATGGAGATGCGCATCGTCTGCACGTGAGGCGCATCCGTAAAGCCCGGATCGACGGTGCTCAGTTGCTGAAAGGTGCGAATCATCAGCACGGCGCTCACCAGCAGCACCAGCGCCATGGCACACCTGCGCCACCACCAGGACATTGCGCGACCGATGACGCTCGCGGCTCACGCTGGCAGTTCGCGCCGAGCCGCCAAGACCGGCGACGATGCGGCTTCGCGCATACCTCCAAACCGGGATGGATCCGAAAAACAAGCCCGAGAGCAGAGATAACAAGAGGGTGAACAGCAAGGAGTACGCGTCCAGAGAAATTTCGTTCAGGCGTGGGAGGCTTGGCGGAGCGATGACCGCGAGCAGGCGCAAGGCCGCGGTCGCCACGGCCACGCCAAACACCCCGCCGATCAGCGCCAGCAGAATGCTTTCGATCAGTAGTTCACGCGCGATGCGCGCGCGGCCGGCGCCCAGGGCGGCACGAATGGAAAGCTCCTGCTGGCGGGACTCAGCACGCACCAGGAGCAGATTGGCCACATTGGTACACGCGATTACCAGGACGAGACCGATGGTGGCCATGACCACCCACAACACGCTTCGGATGCCGCCCACAACTTCCTGCTTGAGCGAATGCAGGGCGGGCGTAATCCTCCATGTCTCGTAGAAATGCGGATTTGTGCCCGGCCCGTTGCTGAAGGTATCCATCCAGATGGAGATATCGCGGGACAGGTCGGCATTGGCCTCGGCGATGGCAACCCCCGGCCTCAGGCGTCCGAGGCCCTGATAACCAAATGGCGCCAGTTTGAGCCGGCTGCGATCGAATGCGAGCGGCGCAAGAAGATCGAAATCCTGATCGACCAACCGGAATCCGCGCGGCATCACTCCCACCACCTCGCACGTCTGGCCGTCGACCACCATGCTCTGACCGACCGCCGCGCGCGATCCGCCAAAGCGGCGCTGCCAGTATCCGTAGCTGAGCATGACTCTCTTTGCCCCGTGCGGATCCTGATCTACCGAGGAAAGCAGGCGGCCTGCGAGCGCAGGAACCTCGAGCGATTCAAGTACACCGAGGCTGACCAATCCGACATGTACCTCTTCGGGCTGCGCCAGCCCCGTAACCGTGGCCCGGTCCGCCGTCCAGACGCCGAGCGACTGAAATGTACGATTATGCTCGCGGAACGTGAAATACATCGAAGGGGAGAGTCGCAGCCCGCTTTGAAAATTGGCCAGGCCGCCGGCGCCGGGCGCATTCAGCCAGAGCGCGACCAGGCGGTCTGAATCCGGATACGGCAGCGGCTTCAGAAGCACGCTGTTGAGCACGCTGAAGACCGCGGTGTTGGCGCCGATGCCGATGGCCAGGGTGAGGATGACGGTAGCCGCGAATCCAGGAGATTTTCTCAACCGGCGCAGCGCGAGGCTGGATGTCGCCGCAGGATGGATTCGAGCGCCGGCCACTGCCATGCCTCCCGGCTGCGCTGCTCGATGAGAGCCACGTTTCCGAATGCCCGCCGCGCCGCCTGCTCCGCCTGCGCGCGCGGCATTCCTTCTTCCATCAACTCGTCAATCTTCTCCTCGATATGCTCCTGGATCGATGCGGAGAGATCGCTGTAGCGGCGGCGGCGTGAGAAGAGCAATCGGAACCAGGCCATGATTCACTCCTATATTTCGGTCACTGCCAGCACGCGGTTGATTCCGGCAAACATCTTGGCGAAGCTCGACACTTCCTGCTCCAGGCGGCGGAGGCCGGTTTCCGTGATCTTGTAGATCCGGGTGGGGCGACCCTTGGCCGACACCCCGGCTTCCGACTCGAGCCATCCCTCGCGCAGCATCCGCTGCAGGGCCGGGTACAACGAGCCCTCTTCGATCTGGAGCAGGTCGTCGGAAACCTGCTTGATGTGCTTCACAAGAGCGTAGCCATGCATCGGGCGCAGGCGCAGAGACTGGAGAATCATCATCTCGAGGGCTCCCGGGAACAGGTCGCGGCGTTCAGGAATCTTGGCCATACCGGGAGTTTAGATGAGAAATACCTATTTGTAAAATAGGGTTGCGCGCGGGATGTATACGTCCGCCGCTCATTTGCCCCGAAATAGCCATTGGGTTCTCGATGGACAGGCCGTAAACGGACAACGCGCAAATGGAAGATTACGCTCGGATGACGGCCACACTTCAGGAGACATCTAGAATGGCGCAAGTGGTGAATCGATGCCTCTCCCCGGAAGCGCGCTCCGAGCCGTCGTTTGCCTTTTGAGCCTCCTCTGGGGTGTTTCGGCCGGGAGCCAGAATCCGCCGGTTGTGCTGACGATCGCCGACGAGACCGGATTGCCGGTGCCAGGCGCCGAAGTTATGGTTCAGGAGCCAGGCAAGACGCCGGCACGCATCACCACCGATTACAACGGACGCGGCACATTTGTTCTCGAAGGAACTGAGCCGTACAGTCTCGCAGTCCAGAAGCCGGGATTCTATGCATTGGTTGTGAGCGCGAAAGACCCGGCGCTGCGCGATGTGAAGATCGTGCTGAACCATGTGCAGATGGTGGTGCAGCAGGTCAACGTCACCGCGTCGGAGCCCGGCATCGACCCTGAACAGGTCTCGGACAAGTTCACGATGGATCTTCCCGTGATCATCAACGTGCCCTACCCGACCTCGCGCGATATTCGAGACCTGCTGCCGTTTTATCCCGGAGTGGTTCAGGATTCGACCGGCCAGATTCACGTGGACGGCTCGGAGACGTGGGCCACGCTCGACCTGCTCGACGGCTTCGATATCCGCTCGCCGATCAGCGGACAACTGGCGATGCGGTTCAGCCCCGACGCGGTCCGGTCGATCGATCAGGAAGGGACGCGCTACCCGGTGGAGTTTGGAAGAGCCACAGGCGGGGTGATCGCCTTCTACACCGGGATGGGCGACAACCGGTTTCGCTTCAACGCCACGAATTTTCTGCCGTCGTTCCACGACGTCAACGGCATACGCTTCGACAAATTCGTTCCCCGCCTGACGTTTTCCGGGCCGCTGGCGCGCGACCGGGCCTGGTTCTTCGATGGGCTGGAGGCAGAGTACGACGATGTTTACATCAAGGAACTGCCGCAAGACGCGAATACCAATCACCTGATCCGCGGCAGCAACCTGTTTCGCATCCAGGTGAACGCCACGCCGCGCAATATTGTTTCAACCGGCCTGCTGTTCAACGACTACCATTCGCCGTATGACGGCCTCTCGTCGCTGAATCCACAGCAGAGCACGACCCAGCGCGACACGATTGCCTGGCTTCCGTACGTGCGCGATCAGCATAACTTTCGCAACGGGGCGCTGCTCGATGCCGGCCTGGGAGTGGTGCGCTTTCGCGACGGGTATGAGCCTCATGGCGACAGCCCGTTTGAACTGACGCCCGAACTCCCTTCGGGCAGCTATTTCGAAAATCTCGCCAGCCAGTCGCAGCGCGTCGACGGCAATGTTGTGCTGTATCTGCCCGCACGCCATTGGTTGGGCAAGCACGACCTGAAGGCGGGGATCGATGCGGACCATATCGGCTTCCACGAAGACATCTCCCGCGCGCCCATCTACTACCTTCGCGAAGATCGAACCCTGCTGCGGCAGAGCACGTTTCCGGCGGTGACGCCCTATGACCGGCATAATGTCGAAATTGGCGCCTATCTGCAGGACCGGTGGACGCCGCGTGCAGGACTGCTGATCGAGCCGGGGCTGCGCTTCGACTGGGACGAGATCGTACGCCGGCCGCTGATATCGCCGCGTATCGCCGCGGTCTACACGCCGCAGGGCCTCGAAGGCAAAACCAAGATCTCCGCGGGCGTCGGGCTTTACTACGAACACACGCAGCTTGAGTATCTGAGCCGGGCACTGGCCGGCATTCGCTTCGACACTTACTACGCCCCGAACGGCATAACCGCGATCGGGCCGCCGCTCGAGACGAACTTTACGGCCGATGACGACACGCTCCATGAGGCCCGAGCGGTGAACTGGAGCGTGAGCGCGGAGCAGAAAATTCCGGGTTCGGTCTATCTCAAATTCAATTTCATCCGGAAGCACGTGACGGATGAGTTCACTTACGTGAACCAGGGCGGCCCGGCGGCGCTCTTCGGGAATTACACGCTGACCAATGGCCGCGAAGATCATGACTATGTGACATCGATCGAGGCGCGCCGCACCTTTGCCCGCGGGTACACGCTGTTCGGGGCCTATACGCACTCCTCGGCTGTCACCAACGCGGCGATCGATTATGTGCCGACGATCTCGATGCTTGGACCGCAGCAGAGCGGCCCGCTGCCGTGGGACACACCCAACCGCGTCCTCTCCTGGGGGTGGCTGCCCTTTCTCGTACCCCTTTTCAGCAAGCGCTGGGATTTCGTGTACACGCTCGATTGGCACACCGGGTTTCCGTACACGGCGATCAACGCCAATCACGAGGTGGTGGGTGCGGCGGGCGCACAGCGGTTCCCCGAGTATGTCAATTTCAGCCCGGGACTCGAATGGCGATTCCACGTCCATGGGCTGTACCTGGGGCTGCGGGGAGTGATGGAGAACGCCACCGATAGCGGTAACCCACTGGTGGTGAACAACAATGTGGACTCTCCCCAGTTCGGAGCGTTTTCCGAGACCTTCGGCCGCGCCCTGACGGCGCGTATCCGGCTTATTCAGTCCAAGTGACGACCGGGCTAATGCCCGATCTGAAAGCGTTGGACTATCGACGTCTGAATGGACTAGGATTCCGCACGGACGCGTTTGAGAGAAGAACGCGCGATGTTGTTGCGCGTTCTGTCGGTTTTTGTGCGTCTGATTCCCCGAACCTTCGACTGATTTCATTTGCTCCCCTGTCTCTGCGACCGTATGCGCCCGGGATCGACGTCGGGTGAAATTCCCTGGCGCGCGTGACTTAGATCGACAAGCCATTTTGAGGGCAGGCTATGTTCCGGCTCGACGCCGATAAGCGGGTTCATTTTTGCGATGGAGTCTCGCGCCGGGACTTTCTTCATGCCGGGTCCCTGGCATTGCTGGGCCTGTCGACGCCGCAGTTTTTCCGGCTCAAGGCCATGGGAGCGGTGAATCCGAACAAGGACATCAGCTGCATTCAATTGATGCTGGTCGGCGGCCCCAGCCAGCTCGATACGTGGGACATGAAGCCGGATGCGCCGGCGTCGATTCGCGGACCCTTCAAACCGATCAAGACCAACGTTTCGGGAATCGAAATCTCTGAAATCTTTCCCCGCATGGCCCAGCACGCCGACAAGTTCGCGCTGTTGCGCTCGATGTACCACACCGCGGCGGCGGTGCACGACACCGGCTGCCAGATGATGCAGACGGGCAGGCTTTTTCAGGGAGGGCTCGAGTCGCCCAATTACGGATCGGTGCTGCGCTTCGAAAAAGGCGCGCGCGGCGACATGCCTCCCAACGTGCTCATCCCCTATACGATCGGGCAGCTGGGCGGCAACCTGCCCCATGGCGACACGGCGGGTTTTCTGGGCAAGGGCTACGATCCGTTTGTGTTGAATGCCGACCCGGCCGATCCCAACTTCAAAGTGCCGGACATGCTTCCTCCGGAGTACATTTCCGCGGTGCGCGTGGACAGGCGGCGAAGCTGGCGGCAGGAAGTGGACAAGTCGGTTGCGTACTTTGAGGAGACCAACCAGGACTCGAAGCTGATGGATGCCACCTTCAACCAGGCGTACACGCTGATGACTTCGACGAAGGCGCGGGAGGCTTTCGAACTGTCGCAGGAGCCCGAGGAGGTGCGAAAGCGCTATGGCATGAATCGCTTCGGCCAGGGCTGCCTGCTGGCGCGCAGGCTGGTGGAACGAGGCGTCCGCTTCGTCACCCTCAACATGTTCGAGACCGTGTTCAACGACATCACGTGGGACATCCACGGCTCGGCTCCGTTCAGCCCCATCAGTTGCTACAGCGACCTGGTTGGCCCCATGTTCGACAACGCGTACAGCTCGCTGCTCGAGGACCTGAGCCGGATCGGGCTGCTGGACACAACGCTGGTGCTGGCTACGGGCGAATTCGGGCGCACGCCGCGCATCAATCCGGCGGGAGGCCGCGATCACTGGCCGCAGTGCTGGACGGTGGTGCTGGCGGGCGGCGGCATCAAGGGCGGCCAGATCGTGGGCGCGTCCGACGCCATCGGCGCGGCCCCGCAGGACAGGCCGGTGATGCCGGCGCACCTTGCGGCCACGGTGTACAAGTGTCTCGGCGTCCCCATTGAAACAGAATTGAAGACCCCGCAAGGGAGGCGTGGTGCGCCTTGTGGATCACGGGTTTGATCCGATAGACGAGTTGCTGGCTTAGGGAGTGTGGGGAGAAGCGATGGAGCTTCGTAAACTTCTACTGTTCGCTGTGTTGACCGGTGGATGCGCGGTTCCCATTGCGGTCCTGTCGGTGGCGAAGGGCCAGGCGACCGCCGAAATCGAAGTGACACTCCGTACCACCAGTCAGACATGTCCAAGCCGCAGGGGAGCGTTTCTCAAACCAGCAGCGAGAAGCAGCCCGCGATGTCAGACGTCGCACAAGCCGTCGCTGCTTGGCCTTGGCCAAGATTTCAATCCTTCCTTCATCGGTCTCGATCACGGGTCCCCACTATGGGCAACGGGTCGTGGTGGAGGGCGATTTTTGCCGATGGGCACCAGGAAGATCTGACTTCCATGGCAGTTGTGGCGATCTCGAATCCCGCAGTCGCGAAGCTGGATGCGGACCAGATTGCGCGGCCGGCGGGCGACGGCGAGACGACGATTACGGCAACGGTTCAGGGCCGCAGCGCGAGTGCGCCGCTGACGGTCACGGACTATTCGACGGCAACGACCTGGAGCTTTCGCAACGATGTGCTGCCGGTGATGACCAAGGTGGGCTGCAACTCCGGCCCGTGCCACGGGGCCGCGGCGGGGAAGAACGGGTTCAAGCTTTCGCTGCGGGGCTATGACCCGATCACCGATTACTTCACGCTCACCCACCAGGCGCTCGCGCGGCGCACGGACCGGCTTGAGCCGGCGAAGAGCCTGATCCTGCTGAAGCCGACCCTCACCATTTCGCACGGCGGCGGACGGCGGTTTGATGTGGGCTCGCCGGAATACAAAATCCTTTCCGGATGGCTCGCCCAGGGAATGCCGGCTCCGGAGGATTCCGATCCTGTCGTCAAGGAAATCCAGGTGCTTCCGCGCGAGGCCTCGCTGGTTCCCGGCGCCGAGCAGCAGTTGATTGTGACCGCTGTTTTTTCCGATGGGCGCACGGCCGACGTCACGCGCTGGGCAAAATATGACAGCGGCGACGAGGGCGTGGCCAGCGTCGACAACCTGGGCCATGTGACGATGCATGGCTATGGCGAGGCGCCGGTGACGGTGTGGTATCAGAGCCATGTCACCTTCTCGCGGCTGCGCATCCCGTTCCCGTACAAGGTCGAGGATGCGGTGTTCCGCAAGGCTCCGCGCAACAACTACATTGATGACGCCATCCTCGATCACCTGCGGGCGCTGCACATTCCGCCTTCTCCGCAGGCGAGCGACGCCGAGTTTATTCGCCGGGCGTATCTCGACGCGGCAGGTATTCTGCCCAGTCCATCCGATGTGGATCGCTTTCTGAAAGATCCTTCGCCGGAAAAGCGCAACCGGCTGATCGACGAACTGATCAAGCGCCCCGAGTTTGTGGATTATTGGACCTACAAGTGGTCCGACCTGCTGCTGGTGTCGAGCAACCACCTTTCCAACGACGAAATGTGGAGTTACTACAAGTGGATTCGGGAAAGCGTGGCGACGAACAAGCCGTGGAATCAATTTGCGACCGAGGTGATCACGGCCAGCGGCAACACGCTCAGGAATGGCGCCGCCAATTACTGGGTGATCCACCGCGATCCGCTCGACACTTCGGAAAACATGGCGCAGGCGTTCCTCGGAATCAACATCAGCTGCGCCCATTGCCACAATCATCCCCTGGCCAAGTGGACCCAGAAAGACTATTACGGGATGGCCAATCTCTTCGCGCGGGTGCGGCTCAAGACCTTTGAGCCTTCCGGATTTCGTCCCGGCGTTGGCGTGCTGTTCAACGACGTTACGGTTTACTCCGCGCCCACCGGCGAGTTTATGGATGACCGGCTGATGATCCCGCTGCCGCCCAAGCCGCTCGATGCGGCGGCGCTCTCGAGCGAAATACCGGGAGATACGCGGCTGTACTTCGCCAAGTGGCTGACGTCTGCCGACAATCCGTTCTTCGCGCGCAACATCGTGAACCGGATCTGGCGCAACTTCATGGGACGCGGCCTGATCGAGCCGGTCGACGATCTGCGCGATACCAATCCAGCCACCAATGACGAGTTACTCAATGCATTGGTCAAGGATTTTGTCGCGCATAACTTCGACGTGGACTATCTTATCCGGACGATCATGCAGTCGGCGACCTATCAGACTTCGTCGAGGCCTCTCAAAGAGAACGCGGACGACGACAAGTACGGCTCGCACTTTGTGATTCGGAGGCTTCCGGCGGAGGTGCTTCTCGATGCCTATTCGCAGGTGACGCAGGTGCCGGAAAAATTCGAAGGCTACCCCGCCGGCATGCGCGGAATGCAATTGCCCGATACCGCGGTGGAATCGTACTTCCTCACCGCATTCGGACGCCCGGTGCGGCAACAGTCGCGCGACAGCGAACGGACTTCGGTGCCGACCATTACCCAGGCGCTGCACATCATCAATGGAGACACGCTGAACAACAAGCTGCGCGCTCCGGACAATTCCATCGACATGCTGATCCGCCTGGGATTTGATGACGGGCAGATCGTCGACTATCTCTACCTGGCTTCGTTGAGCCGCCACCCGACCGATGCAGAGCGGGCCGCGCTGCTTCCCGCGCTGGCTGCGGCCGAACAGGAGAAAATCGCAGGCGTCGACGATCCACGACGTTCCGCCCTGAATGATATGACCTGGGCTCTGTTGACGGGCGAAGAGTTTATGTTTGACCACTGATTGGCGGAGGCCGACAGACTCGGTCAGGCTGGGCTCGGCCAGGTCGGATGCTTTCTACATTTCGTATGCGAAGTTATCGACAAAAATTTCGGCGCGGGCCCGCGATCATTGGGCTGAAGATCGTCTCCGTCCTGATTTCGGCGGGAGCGGCGATCGCGATCGACGATGACCTCCCGCAACACCGCGTGCTTGCAGCCTCAGCGCCGGATTACAGTACCAATATCGCTCCCATTCTCAAAAAGAACTGCCTTGTCTGCCATTCAAAGGGAGCCCACAAAAGCGACTTCGTGCTGGATAACTACGAAAACCTCATGAAGGGCGGCAAGCATGGAGCGGCCGTCGTTCCGCACGATACGAATGGGAGCCGCCTGGTCGCGATGCTCGAGGGCAAGCTGAATCCGCGCATGCCGCTCGATGACGATCCGCTTGCCGGCCGCCGACATTGCCGCGATCAAGACATGGATCGAAGCAGGGGCCCCGGGTCCATCGACAAGCGAAACCACGAGCACGCGGACCATGCCATCGACGCCTGCCATTCATCCCGAGGTGGCGGTGGTCTCTCCTGTCGCGTCGCTGCGGTTCTCTCCGGATGGAAAGGTGCTGGCCGCGGGTGGGATATGGAGAGGTGCGGCTGCTCGATTCCAATTCCGGTAAAGTGCTGGCCGCGCTCCCCGGTCACACGCACTATGTGCGATCGATTGCGTTCAGCCCCGACGGCAAGATGCTCGCCGCGGCGGGCGGTGCGCCGCAGATCGAAGGGGAAATCAAGATCTGGGATGTTGATTCGCACCAGTTGGTGAAAACGATACGAGGCCACAGCGATTGCATCTACTCCGTTGCGTGGAGTCCGGATGGAAAGCTGATTGCCTCGGGAAGTTACGACCGGATGGTGAAACTGTGGGATGCGGCGACGGGCAAGGAAGTGCGCAACCTGCAGGACCACATCGATGCCGTATTTGCGGTGGCATTCAGTCCCGACGGAAAGCGCCTGGCTTCGGCATCGCAGGACCGCAGCGTCAAGATCTGGGATGTAGCCAGCGGAAAACGACTGTACACGTTGAGCGATGCATCCGACGGGCTCACCAGCGTGGCGTATTCGCCCGCGGGCGACCAGGTGGCGGCGGCGGGGTATGACAAGACGATCTATGTTTGGCGGGTTTCCGAAGCGGATGGCCACCTGGCGCAATCGCTGATCGCCGACCAGGACACGTTGCTGGCACTGGTCTGGTCGCCGGACGGAAAGACGATCGTGACCGCCTCTTCGGACGGGTCGATTCGATTCCGCGATACCAAGCTCGACTTGACAGGCGTGATCGATCGCCAGCCCGATTGGGTGGAAGCGCTGGACATGAGCCCCGACGGCAAACGGCTGGCTGCCGGCCGCTACAACGGGACGCTCAGCCTGTATGACGTGAAGACGTTGGAGGAGACAACGGGAAAGCTGACGGTTTTCGATGCCCTCAGCCCGGCCGGCGGAGCAAAAGCCAACGAGGCCGCCAGCCGATGAAAGCATCGGGCGATGCGGGAGGTTCTGTGAATACCAGGCTCCTTTTCTTTGCGAGTTCAATTGGGCTCGGACTGGCGCTGGCGGTTTCGTCTCCCGCAGAGGCTCCGATGATTCCGCCGACGGTGGCCAGGATTTCGCCCGCAGGAATGCAGCGCGGAACAACGGCCAGCTTCATTATCGAAGGGAGAAGCCTGTCCGACGCGAGCGCAATCATCTTCGATGCGCCGGGGCTGAGCGCGAAGGTGTCGGAGATAACCGACGTGCCGGAGAAGATCACCGGACCGCGCGCCGGCGTCGATCTCGGAGCGCAGGTTCCACAGGGCAAAAAGCAGACTGCCAAGCTGGATATCACGGTTGCGAAGGATGCGACGCCCGGCCTCCATCGGTTCCGCGTGAAGACGCCGCTTGGAACTTCAAACCTGGTTGTGCTCGCGGTTGGGGCGCTGCCCGAGATCAAGACGCCCGCAACAATGGAAATGGACGCAGGCGCGCCGCCGCAGACGGTCCAGCTACCGGCGACATTGATCGGCGCCATCACAAAAACCGGAGAAAAGCGGACTTATCGATTCGCGGGAAAAGCGGGCGAGGAGATCGTGTTCAGCGTGACGGCCTCGGCACTGGGATCAAAGCTCGCGTTCCATGCTGGTGTTGAGCGACAACGCCGGGCAAACGCTTGCGACGTCGGCCCGAAACGCAAACACGCGCGACGCGGAACTGGATTTCAAGTTGCCCAGGAACGAGGACTACACGATTTCGATCGCCGACCGGGATCTCGGCGGAGGCGAGGGCTATTTTTATCGTCTGGATGGCGGCGATCTGCCCTATGTGTCGGGCGTGTTTCCCCTGGGAGTTCGCGCCGGAAAGGCTGCGCAGGTATCGCTTCAAGGACTCAACCTGGGCGGGCTTCGCGAGGTCGAGTGTTGTTCCACCGGCGAATGCCGATGGCTGGACCACCATGCCGCTCGACGTGATTGGCGACGGCATTCGGCCGGTCAACGAAGTGAGGCTCGCAGTTGGCAACGAGCCTGACATGCTCGAGTCGGAACCGAACGACACCATCGCGCGCGCCCAGACCGTTTCGCTCCCGGTCACCATCAACGGGCACATCGATGGCGGCGCGGGCCGGGGCGGCAATCCCGATGAGGACTACTTCCGCTTTCACGCCACCAAGGGCGAGAGGCTGAACATCGACGTTGCCGCCGCGCGCCTGGGCTCCGCATTGGACTCGGTGATCGAGGTGCTCGACGCGCAGGGAAACGCCATCCCGCGGGCGACGATTCGCTGCCTCAACGAAACGACAACGACGCTTTCCGATCAGAGATTCGAGGACGGATGGAATCCGCCTGGTCTCCACTTCGGGCCTTCGCGAGGGCGACTACGTGATGGTGGGCGATGAACTCAATCGCATTCAATTCATTCCCGACCAGCCCGATGCCGACACGACTTTGTTCTCCATGGGCGAGTTGCGCGTGGCCTATCTGGGTACGTCCCCGGACGTCCACGCCGTGAACACGCCGGTGTACAAGGCGCAGATTCTTCCTCCCGATGCGGAGTTTCCTTCGAACGGGCTTCCCGTGTTTCACCTGACGTGGCGAAATGACGATGGCGGCCCGGGGTATGGGGCGGATTCAAAACTGGATTTTGTGGCGCCCGCTGATGGCGATTACTTCGTGCACCTGAAAGATGTTCGCGCCATGGAAGGGCCGGACTTTGCGTATCGGCTGACGATCCGCGACGAGGCACCGGATTTCCGGCTGCGGGCCGAGCCTGCCAATCCGAACATTCCCCGCGGAGGATCGATTCCCGTCACTGTCTCGCTCGATGCGATTCGCGGATTCGACGGGCCGATCGAGATCGCAGTGAAAGGGCTGCCCAAGGGAGTTTCGGCGAGCCCGGCCATCATACCTCCGGGGCAGATCTCGACCGTGGTGGTTTTGTCGGCCGCGCCTGATGCAGCAACAGACTCGCAGTTTGGGCCGATCGAGATCGTCGGGCACGCCCAGGTCAACGGCCGTGATTTGATCAGAACGGCTAACGGCGATATGCCGTCCACGCAGGCCCTGCAACTGGCGTCGATTACGCCGCCGCCCGATGTCGTCGTCACCACCGACTCCAGCGACGTTTCACTCGAGCCGGGCAAAGAGATCACCGTTACGCTTCACGTGGAGCGCCACAATGATTTCAAAGGACGCGTGCCATGTTCGATCGAGAATCTTCCTCCCGGCGTGCGCGTGGTCAATGTGGGATTGAATGGAGTGCTGGTCACGGAAGCACAATCGAGCCGAACTTTTACGCTGCGTGCGGAAGACTGGGCACAGCCGGTGAAGCAGCCCATCTTTGTCGTGGGGATGGTGGAGTCGAACGCGCCCACGCTGCACCCTTCCGCGCCTCTTCTGCTCAAGGTCTCCACGGACAAGCAGACGGCGAGCGTGCCCATTGCCGGGCAGGCGGGTCATCCGTAGGGATGATCAATGCTGAGGGTGGGCGTCGTCTGCGGTGCGTCCGTCTGCCGTGCCGCCGGTGGACCACAGGATGCAGACGAAAAAGGTGATCACAATGACGGGGACGACCACGAACGGGGAAGCGATATTCATCTTCAAGACTCCCTGCCGTTAGAGTATCAAAGCCCGGGCCGGCTTCAGCGCTCCCCACGCTTGACCGACCCGGGCCCTGGATTTATGGATTGCTTTATTTAGATTTAACCTCGTTCCATCCCTTAGGTGATCGGCATGACCACCAGCGGGCGCATCATGTCGTGCTCTTCATGCTCCAGGATGTGGCAGTGCCATACATATTCGTGGCCGCCCTTCATCGCAGCGCGCGGAGATGGGGGCACAGCAAAGGGCACTGTCGGCAAAGTGAAATTCATGATCACCCGCGTCACTTCGCCCGGGTTCATGCGCACCGTTTCCTTCCAGCCCCGGTAGTTCGGATCCGGCGGCATCCACGGCGAGGTTGGAACGAATGTCAGGATGTCGGGTACGGAGTTGTCGAATGTGGCTCGTCCCAGCACTTGAACGTTGGCGAGGTGGAAGTGCATCGGGTGGGTGTCGCCGGTGGTGTTGTAGATGTCCCAAACCACGGTTTGGCCGTCCTGATATACCTCGGTTGGATCATCGGTGTAGTTCCGGCCGTAGCTGTCGTCATACTTCGCCTGGTCGGTTCCCACGCGCTGGATAAGCCGCCCGTATTCGTCGAAGTCTTCGTTGAGCGTCTTGTTTTCGAAGATGACTCCGGGAGCAGCCGGATTGAGATCGAACTCTCCGAAGGGCTGGTGTGAATCCCGATACGCGCCGGGCATGGCATCGTCGAGAGCCTTCAGAGTCGAATCGAAGTTCATGGGATCGGCCGTGCCGGTCGAGGCGACGATTCGGAACTGCATCAGAGTGCGGGTGTTCGGGCCCATGCTCGCCTGGGTGCTGGGCGCGCCGCCAATCGCCGGTCTGGTCCGGATTGCCGGTGTAATAGTCGTTGCGCGGATCGCCGCCCGGGAAGGGCGCCGGCGCATCGTTATAGAGAATCAGGTTGGAGCCGACCGGCACGCTGGAGAAGTCGATGATCAGGTCGGCGCGTTCCGCGGGCGCCATCAACAGGTTGAATGGACCGTCGGGATTGACGGAGCCGTCGCAGTCGGTGACGAGCTGGATGGGCGGATTGTTGAGAACGACCGGCTGGGGAAGGATGCCGCCCTCGTTGCCGATCTGAATGAACGCCGGACCGGGCTTGCTGAAGTCCGGCTCTCCCGGATTTGCCGCCGATTCGTAATAGAGCTGCAGATTGTAGAAGCGCGCCTGGGAACCATTGAGGGCCAGGAAACGATAACGCCGCGGCTCGACCTGCGCATAGGGATAGGCCATGCCGTTGATGACCGGCGTGTCGAAAAAGGCTTCGGGAACGCAGGAAGGAGACGGAACGGCGCCGGTTGCCGGAGTGAAGCCATCGGACGGGTTCGCCGAGATCCCATCGCGCGGTCGGGCCCTGGGCCTCATACACATATGGATAGAAGAGATCGCCGGGCTTTCCCCATTGATCGGCGGTCACTTTGAAGCTCTTGTCCTGAAGAATGAGCGGAATGGTGTAGGCCAGAGGCGGTACCGCCGGCGAACTTCCCGTGGTCAACGCGGAGAGCACCGGATCGGTGATCACGTAGCCGGCGGCCATCCCGGCGTACGCGTTCAGACGGGTGATCCCCATGGCGTGGTCGTGGTACCACACCAGCCGTTCGCTCTGATTGTTCGGATAGTAGTAGTCGGCAGTGCCCGGCTGTCCGGCAACCCCATTGAGGAAGCTGGGACCGGCCGACCCGTCGGTTGCCCCCACGACACCCGTCGGCGAAAACCATGTGAAGGGGCCGCCGTCCGAAGTCCACGGCACGTATCCGCCGTGAAGATGAACACAGCAGCGATTCACCGGAACGCCCGGTTCCGCTCCCATGAGCGTAGTGTCGACCGGCAGGATGTGGGTGGAGGGCAGATTATTCTGCATGCGGATCACCACCGGCTTGCCCCTTTGCGCCACGATAATCGGCCCGAGGTAGCCGGACTTGCCGGTAGCGGTATCGACGTAGCCCCACAGGTGCGTCGGATTGGGCAGATCGGGGTGCATCTGCTGGGTAAATTGCTGGGCGCTGAGCTGGTAGAAGTCGGCTCCTGGCCAGTCGCTGCTGGTCGCGGGAGTGGCGACAGGGATACCCGTCGGCCCAAGGCCGGGAAGGGGCGCGACAAACTTGCGCAATTTGGGGCTCTGCGCATAGGCCCAGATCTTTCCCTCGCTTCCGCGAAACAGGGCCAACGCAGTACCGGCAACCAAACTGGTCTTTAGAAACTCTCTCCGTGTGGGCATGCACAATCTCCATGATTCAGGAATGCAAATTGGGGGTGTTCGCCGCGTGTTTCAAGCCGAATGGGTTACTGGCCGCCCGAGCGCTTCGGGCCCGCCGTGCCCGTGGCAACAGCGTGGCGCGCCGCCGCAATGGCGCGCGAGGTCGGGACATGGCGTGCCTTCGCATGCCGGGGTGGCAGAACACGAGCCTTCCGGGGCGAGGGTGACGGTCTTTGAAATCGAGCCACTGGGTGCCAGGCAAACGACCGAATAGGTCTGGGGGGTTGCCGCTGCCTGGAGGATCACGTTCATTGACCCGGCAGACTGCAAGGTGCCCGACCAGGCGCCGGTTGCCGTGACAACTCGACGGTGTTTCCGGTTGTCCAACTCAGGGTTGCGCTCTGGCCCGGCATGACCGTACTTGGGCTTAGGGAAAGGTTGATGTAGGCGGGCAGCGCGGGCTGAATCGGTGTGGATCCCGAACTCCAGCCCGAGCGGCACCCGGAGAGAACCAAAACCGAAAAGAGCAGGAAAACAAAGAAAAGAGACTTGATCGTCTCCGCGGGCGATTGCATAAGCACCCCGTGGGCATGAACCCGATCTGAGTTCATGTTGGATAGAGAAATCCAATACAGAGTGAATGCATATCAACACGTCGATATGTGATGGCGATCACGTACCGAAGTAATTAAACCCAGCCAACCATCGAGCCTGGCGGTAAATTATGTTTGTAACTCGAATCTTGGGAACAACATGGGACTTGAATAAATCGCTGCTCTGCGGCTCTAACTCTTTTGGGGGATAGATATCTTGCTTATACTAGCTTTCGGAAGGCCCAGCGCTGCAAAAGAAAAGGACGAGACAAGGTCTCGTCCTTTTCTGCTTCCTGTCCGCCCTGGCCGGCACTTTTCCTTGTGCGACAACCGTGCTACCTGTTCCCCGTAAGACTTGCGGGCACTTACTCCTTCGGTCCGCCGTTGGGATAATCCACGCGGACGGTCAGGATTTCATAGGGATGAATCGGCGCCTTCACCACGTCGCCGCTGACTTGGAGCGAACCGCCTTCCGGCGTTTCCTGGAGGTTGGTTACGGTCGCGCCGCTCGCGCCGGGCGGCACGTGGAACTCGACGGTCGCATCCTTGCCCGCCCACTCGTACACGCGGAAGATGAGACCCTTTGCATCCTCGGCTTTCTTCACCGCGGTCAGCACCACATTCTCCGGAGTGACAGAGGCGAACGAGTGCTCCGCAGGTAGCGATCCCGCGTGCGCCGCCGCCACCTCCGCCGAGAGCGGGTAATTGTATTCGTAGCCGTGCCGCACCGTCATCGCATCCTTCCAGGTGCCGGCGTGCGGATAGATGGCGTAGTGGAAATGGTGATGACCCATATCGGCATCGGCATCGGGCCACTTGGGCGAACGCAGCAGCGTCAGGCGGAGCAGGTTGCCGACGCCATCGTATCCATACTTGGTGTTGTTGATGATACTCAGCCCGTGCTTGCCGTCGCCCAGGTCGGCCCAGCGCATGGCCGGCACTTCGAACTGCGCCTTCTCCCAGGAATTGTTGCGCGTGGTCGGCCGATCGATGGAACCGTAAGGAATCTCATAGGTGGCGAAATCGCTCGTCGCCGCCACCGGGAATGCCGCCTTCAGCAGAATGTGGGCCTCGTGCCAGTCGATCTCGTTCTCGACATCGACCATATCTCCCTCGGCGCTGAGACTGAACGTCTGCACGAACTTCGAGTTCTGCCATTGGCGCGTGACGCGAATTCCAGGCTCCGCTGTCTTCACCAGTTCGACTGAATCGGCGTGGTCGATGGTTGTGGGCGGCACGTCGAACGTGCCCGGATCCACGTTCCACGCGTCGTAGTCCTTGGGCGTGTCCTTGAAGAACTGCAGTTGATTGCCGCACGCGCCCGACGCCAGGGTTTCGAAATTCGACTTCTTCTGGAACAGGCTGGTGATGCAGCCGGACTGCTTGTCGATGCTGACACGAAGAATGCCGTTCTCAAGCGTGATCGCGCTGCCGGAGTCCTTTGCCGTGACTTCGTTCTCCGCGGGCTGCTTTCCACCCTTGGATCCGCCGAGCCACACGACCTTGTATCCGAGAGCAGGCACTTTAAGGACGTGAAGCTTCACATCGGAGACGCCGGTCAAGTCATTGGTTTTGGCCTCAACAACCTGGGCTCCCGAGGCGTTCAGCGCGCCTTTGCCGGCCTGCACATGCGCCATGACCTCGCCGGACCGCTCCCAGCCCAGCGGGTTATAAACGACAACCGGGATGCCGCTGCCGGCCGTATTGACCCTCTCATCGACCGTGCCGAGCGCCGCCGGCCGAAATCTCGTTGGTCGAGTAGCGCACCACGTCGTAATCCTTCTGCGCGTCCTTGTAGATGATGCCGATGCCGGAACCCGCCGCAAGGTCGTGGAACTGGTTGAACAGCACCTTCTTCCAGTCCTCGGTGATTTCATCCGCCGGATATTTGCAGCCATCGAGCCAGGCCAGCGAAGCCCACTTCTCCGCGTTCAGCACCTGCTCTTCGCTGTCGCGCATGTTGCGCTTGTGGTTGGCCTGCGTGGTCATCACGCCGCGGTGGTACTCGAAATACATCTCGCTCTTCCAGGTGGGAATGGCGACCTTGCCAGGCACGGCCGGCGGCGGCGTGTAGCCCTTGGCAATCGACTTGTAGTCCCACTCCGGGCTGTCTGGTGCGATCTGCTTTGTCAGTTCGTCGAAGTAAGGCTGCGCCAGGCCGAACTCGAATTTCGGCGTGACGTGGCGCCGCCGCTCGAATCGGGCCCTGCCCAGTGAAATCCTTCATCGAGAATCGCCCGCGTTGGCCCGCCGCCGTGGTCGCCGATGCCGTAGAGGTCCATAACGTCGGTCAAGCCAGTCGCACGCTGGCGCGCCTGCGCCATGTCCGCAGCCAGCCGTACCGGATTCAGATTGTCATTGGCATAGTCATGCGGAAAGTAGGCCAGCACCTTCGAGCCGTCCGGCGATTCCCAGTAGAAATATTTGAAGGGGAGCTGGTTGGTGTCGTTCCACGTCATCTTCTGGGTGACGAAATAATCGACGCCGCTCTTCTTGTAGATCTGGGGCAACTGCCACGTGTATCCGAACGAATCGGGATTCCATCCGATGCGCACGTCCACGCCATAGGCCTGCTTGTACCAGCGCTTGCCCACCAGCAGTTGGCGCACCAGGGACTCGCCGTCGGGCATGTTCAGATCGGGCTCCACCCACATGCCGCCCACGATCTCCCAGCGTCCTTCCTTGATGCGCTGCTTGATCTCGTTATTCATGTCGGGATACTTCTGCGCCATCCACTCGTTGTAGGCTGCGGCCGACTGCGTGTAGGTGTACTGGGGATATTCATACATCAGTTGCAGCGCGGTTCCGAACGTGCGTTTCACCACGTCGACGGTCTCGGTCCACGGCCACAGCCAGGCGGCGTCGATATGGGAGTTGCCGGTCAGGTGATAAGACGCCTTGCTCATGAGCGGCAGCAGGGCCTCGAGCTTGCTGTGCGCGTCTTTCAGGCTGGCATCGAACTTGCCCTGGTCGTGGGCATCGAGAGCCTTCAGATCGACCGCGGCGATGGATCCATTGAGCGTGCTCATCTGGCTCGGGTCGTCGGGCGCCAGCGAAGGCACCAGCAGCGCAGCGGAAAGGAATTCCTCGCGCAGGTCCTCCGGATTCGGCCGGTCGGTGGGGAAATCGATCTTCAGGGTCGCGCCATTAAAGGTTTTTGCGTCCACCGTGTGCAGCAGCTTGACCGCCACCGTGACTTTCTCGCCCGGCCTGGCGTTGTCGAACAGGACAACCGGTTCGAGGTCGTCGCCCATGGCGACGCGGCGCCCGTTGAAATACAGAATTTGCGGCATCGGCCCATTGGCTTCGGCATGAAACTGGAACCAGATGCGCGCGCCGGTCAGATCGTAGCCGGTCAGCGTCTGCGGCACCTCGTAGGTCTGCCGGAACCACACCGCGTCATTGGGAGCCTTGCTCTTCGGGGCGATCGCCTGCCAGTCTGACTCGTTCAAGTCGGGCGCTTCGCCATGGGCAATATCTCCGCCGTGCATCTTCCACTGCCCCTCGGGCAATTCGCGCAGTTGCGTCAGCCGGTCGATCACGTCCCGTGATGGCTGGGCCATCTTCTCGACAAGGGGGCGGATCTGCTCGGCATTCTGCGCCGCGGCCCCGGCGGTCAGCAGTGTGGCTCCAAATACAAATGAGGCAAGCGAAATAGTGAGAATCGTGGTGCGGCCCGGCTTCAGAGTCTGTGGCATGGCGATTCCTTTCCCCGAAGCATCTTACGGCATCCGGGGTCGAAAATGGTAACGATTCCAAATCGGGGAACAGGGATCAGGGAACAGGGATGAGGGTCGACTGCCTTGTCAACGAGTTAGCCGGTGCCCCAGAGCCGCCCCCATCGACACGAAGGGCCTCGATTTGGAGCACGCCGACACCGCTTGTTCCTGGCCATTTATTCTGTGCTGCCGACCCTCTGTTCCAGGTACTCCACGTAGCCCAGCAGTGCTCCCCAGTGATAGAAACGGTCGCTGCTGCTGACGTCATCCCCGGTGCCCAGCGTGGTGTTGTAATTCTCGTGCACGTGCCCGTTCTCTTTCCACTCCTTCAGGAACAGCTCATACGACTTCTCGGCAAAGGCGCTGCGCACTTTTGCGTCCTGGTAATTGGCGAGTCCAAGATACACGAGATAATTCATCGGCCCCCAGATGCGGCCGCGCCAGTAATTCTGATCCTTGAAGGCCGGATCATTGCGCTCGATCGCTGGAATCACCCACTGGCCCCAGAATTCCTCTGTGATTCATAAGGTGCTTCTCAACCATGGTCTTTGCCTGTTCGGGTGTGGCGGCGTGGGCCAGCATGGGATAGAAATTTGTCGGCGAGAGGCGCTTGTTCGACTGGCCGGTGTGCAGGTCCTTGTTGAGAAAGATGCCGGCCTGGTCATCCCACAGCGTCGCGAGCTTGGCGCGGTAGCGCGCCGCCCGATCCTTCAGTTCCTTCGCCTCGGCAGCCTTTCCCAGTTCGTCTGCGATCTTCGCCAGCGCGTCGCAGTCGGCGATGTACATGCTCATCAGGCCGACGTCGGCGTACTCGAGCACGTGCGACTGCTGGTTGTAGGTGGTGTCATCGTACATGGGGCTGTTGTCGAGACCAGACTCGAGAATGGCCCCGGCGCGGGTGCCGCGCGAGTCGTCATCGAGATTGGCGGGCTGGTTTTGTCCGTCGCTGCCCCAGGCGAGATAGCCCTGAATATCGCGATGCTCGGCCCACCAGCGATTCCAGCGGAGCAGCGGCGGGAAGGCGTCTTCGAGGAACCATTTGTCGTGAAATTTCTCGTACAGCCCGAGCACCGTGATTGCGCCTACCGGCGGCTCCGACCGGTCGGAACTCTTCCAGTTGCCGGAGCGCGCATAGTTGGGCACGAAACCTTGCGCGGTCTCTTCGCGCAGGATCTCGAGGGCGTTGGCGTAGGCCAGGTCCTTGTCGCCGATACCGGCCAGGGTGGCGGCAAAGAATGTGTCCCAGTCGAAGAGCACGTAGCCGCCCCAGCTCACGCTCCAGACGCGGCTTACCGGAGAAATGACGCGTTCCTTTTCCGGGTCGTAGATGGTGTCCCAGCCGATGCGTGGTTTCGATGGCGTCGACGATGGGCCCGTTCTTGCCGGCCTCGTTGATCGATTGTTCGTAAGCGGCCTTTTGCTTGTTGATGGCCGTGCGGATTTCGTCAAGCGAGCGGCGCTTGCCGGTGCCCAGGCCCACAGGGCCGATCAGATCCGCTGCGAAATGCGGCCCACCCACGGGCACATCGATCTTCTCCGAGTGAGTAGTCGGCGCTCTCGCAGGTGCAGAACACGGAAGCCCGCGAACCATCTTCAGCAAGCTCCAGTATGTGAACCGGCATCGATCACGCCCTCGCGGCGCATGACAGCCCCGGGGCGGTTCCAGAGATAGTTCACCGAGAAGACCACCGTCGGCGGCAGAGCCGCTTTGGTGTCCGATGGCAGTGGGCTCACCAGCATGACGAGATCATTTCCATCATGCGCGCTCTGGATGCGCCACTTGTGTTCATGCCACGCGATGCTCAGATCGGTGTAGCTGCCATCCCAGGAGTGGGCGCCGGGAGTGACCACTTCGGCGCCTTTTTCCAGCCGGCCGATCAGGGCGTCGCCAAGAAACGCATCACCCCACTCGGTCGAGTTGTGCTTCAGCCCCACATGAATCGCCAGCCCCTCGGGCAGAAGGACCTGGGTCGTCACGCTGTGTGTATCCCAGGTATTCCAGCCCCGCGCCAGGCTCTGCTGCACCTGCGCGTACTGGGGCGAACGCGGGCCGGGACCGGGCTGGCCGGGAGCCATGCGCGTAATCAAAGGCGCAGTTTGCCCGTTTAACCATGAGCCCGCGCTCCCCGCCAGGAGGGCAATCGCGGCAATCGGGAGCCGGATGATGGTTTTCATTTTTTTCCTCGCCTGACTGCATCGCTGCTAATGCATTTGGTCGGGTGGAGTTCGTGGTCTCCCACCCATTCGCCAGGAAAAAGGCGAATGGATGGGGCACGGAGATTTTGGCTTGCCCGCAGTTAATCCTGGCACGGCCGATTCGGCTGTCGCTGGACCTGACCACTGATCCTTGGCCACTGTCGTCGTCACATCCAGCCGCCGTCGATCACGTAGCTCTGGCTGGTGATTGCGCTCGAATCGTCCGCGGCCAGAAACAGCACCAGCCGCGCCACATCGTCGGGAAGAATATCGCGCTTGAGCGACTGGTTGGCCAGGATATTGGCCTTGTACTCGGGTGTGTACACCAGCCGCTTCTGCTTCTCGGTGACAATCGCGCCGGGCAGCACCGTATTCACGCGAATGCCCCTGGGGCCGAACTCATGCGCGAGGGTCCGGGTGAGCCCCACGATCGCAGCCTTGGCCGTTACGTATACCGGCAGCCCCGTCGTCGGAATCATCCACGCGATCGAACTCAAGTTGATGATCGACCCTCGCCCGGCCGCTGCCATCGCCGGAAGCACCGCCTGTGCGGTGAAGAAGTACGGTTTCAGGTTCAGCCCTACGCACTGGTCCCAGTACTCGGGGGTGACGTCCTCGATCTTGTGCCGCTGATCGTTAGCCGCGTTGTTCACCAGCACATCCACCGTGCCGTGGCGGGCGAGCACCTGCGCCATCGCTGCCTGCAGCGCCGGCACATCGGTCACATCGCAATGAATGTACTCCGGCTTCGGGCAGCCCTCGGCGTCGAGTGCTTCGACAAGCGCGTGCGCCGGCGCGTCCTGGATGTCGAGGAATGCCACCTTCGATCCCTGGCGCGCGAAATGGCGCACCATCGACTCGCCGATCCCGGTGGCTCCGCCGGTGACAAGAACTATGCGTCCCCTCAAACTTGGATAGCTGGCATACTGCGCGTCGATACCTTGCATTCTCGCGTCGCTCCGGATCGATCTGAAAAATCTTCCGCATCATAATTGCGCCGACTTCGATCGAGCGAATTCTGGCCCGGCGGGAATTGGCAGGTTGGCCGACCAGGCGCCTGGCGAACTGATTTTGGGCGCAATTTGAGGAGAGACTTCCGCTTCGGCAAATGTTTACCATATAATGACACTGTGTCTCACGAATCGGCGAGATACTTGTAAATAGGCTGCAATGCGGGATGGACCCAGCCCCTTCCAGTTCCCCCTTAACCATTGCCGCTTCTAGACTTAGTGCAAGTATTTCCGGCGAGTCTGAAACTCGCCTGGCGTTCGTCCAACGAGTAGCCCCATGGGGCAGCCAGCCACAGGCTGGCCTTCTCCGTTTAGGGGTATTCGACGGTGGGTGGCAGGCGGAATTGTTCCCCTTCCGCAGGCCTGGCGACAGCGGCCCCCGTGGCTTTTGGAGGCGAGAAATGCTCGACCCGGCAGCGCGTCCCGGGTTCCGTTGCGGGAGTGGAGACGGCGTTAGTAGAATGGGTCTCCCATCCGCAGCAAGAAAAAAGCAAGAGAAAGTCGCAGGCACTGGAGGAGTTCTATGAAGTCAGCCGCTCGTTATCCCGGTATCCGTATCACCGCCAACGGCAACCAACTCGTTTCGTATCATACCGAGACGCGTATCGCCGATGCCGGCGTGTTTTATCCGATTACGCCTTCGACGGAGGGCGGCGAACTCTTCCAGCAGGCCTATGCCGAAGGCCACCTTAATGTGTTCGGCGGCAGTACGATCGCCATCGAGACGGAGGGCGAGCACGCGGCCCAGGGCGGCGCCATTGCCCACTCCGTCTGCGGCAAGCGCGTGGTCAATTTCACTTCCGGCCAGGGCGTGGTCTACGGCGTGGAGCAGTACTACCACGCGCCGGGCAAGGGCTCGACGATGGTGCTCGAGGTTGGCGCCCGCGCGCTGACCAAGCACGCCTTGAACGTCCACTGCGGGCACGACGACATTTATGGAGCGCTCGACACCGGCTGGATCATGATTTTCGGCAAGGACGCGCAGCAGGCCGCCGACCAGGCCCTCATCCTCCGCCGCGTCACCGAGCTCTCCCTGACTCCGGGCATGAACATCATGGACGGGTTCCTGACCAGCCACCTGGAGCGGACCTTCTACAAGCATGAATCGGAGCTGATCCGGGAATACCTCGGCGCGCCCGATGACATCATCGACTGCCCGACCGAAGCGCAGCGCGTTCTCTTTGGACCCACGCGGCGCCGCGTGCCCAAGATGATGGACCTGACCAGCCCGATTTTGCTGGGACCGGTGCAGAACCAGGAACACTACATGCAGGGCGTGGTGGCGCGCCGCAACAACTTTGCCGAGCCGATTCTCGACTTCCTCGAAGCGGCTTACAAGGACTTCGGCGACCTGACCGGCCGCTACTACGGGCTGGTGACCAAGTACAAGACGGAAGACGCCGACACCGTCTTCGTTTCCCTCGGCTCTGCTGCGGAAAACATCGAGGCGGCGGTCGACTACCTGCGCAAGACGCGCAATGCCAGCGTTGGCTCCATCCATGTCAATGTCATCCGCCCGTTCCCCGAGGCGGCCATCGTCGAAGCCATCAAGGGCAAAAAGAACGTCATCATCCTCGAACGCACCGACGAAGCTCTCTCCGGCGACAACCCGCTGGGCCGCGACATTCGCACCGCGATCTCCAAGGCCCTGCAGCACACGGCCGGGATTCCCGAGATCTCCCTCGAGCAGGTCCCCAATATTTACGGCGGCAGCTACGGCCTCGGCTCGCGCGACTTCCGCCCCGAACACGTCTTTGGCGCCTACGAGTTTGCCACCGCCGGCCGTGCCCGTCAGGACGGCAAGACGGCGGCCGACGGCGCCAGCTTCTTCGTGCTCGGCATCGACCATCCCTACGCTGTCATCGGCGAAGAAAAACCATCTCTGCTGCCCGAGGGCGCAGTCGCGGTCCGCTTCCATTCGATCGGCGGCTGGGGCGCCATCACCACCGGCAAGAACCTCGGCGCCATCCTCGGCGACCTCAACGATCTGCTCTTCGAGCGCGACGGGCTGACCGACGACCTGGGCAATCCCAAGGAAGTGATCCACGTCAGCGCCAACCCCAAGTACGGTTCTGAGAAGAAGGGCGCCCCCACCAGCTACTTCATGGTGGCGGCCAAGGATCGCATTCGCGTCAACTGCGACCTGCGCCATGTGACCACGGTCCTGTGCTGCGATCCCAAGGCTTTCACCCACACCAACCCGCTCGACGGCATGCAGCAAGGCGGAAGCCTGCTCTGGGAGTCGGATGCGGAAGGCGAGCGAGCGTGGGAGAATCTGCCCCTCTGGGCGCGCAAGCAGATCATCGACAAGAAGATTCGCGTGTTCACGCTGCCCGGCTTCGACATCGCCCGCAAGGCCACCGACCGCGGCGACCTGCAACTCCGCATGCAGGGCAACGCCTTCCTCGGCGGCTTCTTCGCGGTCTCGAATCTGCTCCAGGAGTTTGGCATCACGCAGGAGCAATTCATCGAAGTGGTCCGCAAGCAGTATGTGAAGAAGTTCGGCAAGCTGGGCGAAGCGGTCGTGAATTCGAACATGGAAGTCATGCTCGAGGGCTTCAGGCGCGTGAAGGAAATCGCTATCGGCGAGCTCTCCGCGGCCGACCACTCCACGCTGCGCGGCCAGGCGCTGCTGCCCGTTCTCGAAATGGCCACTATCGGTGGCGAGAGCTGCACCACCGGCGGCTGCCGCTCCACACCGCCGCCCATCGGCCAGTCTGCGCGTCCGCCGGTGGCATCGATCGCCGCATTTGACGCCGAGTTCCGCTCCAGCTTCGGCTACGATCAGCCGGCCACGCCGCTCTCGGCGCTGGGCGTGATCGCCGCCGCTACGGGCGACACGGCGTCCAAGTACGTTGCGCGCCGCGAGACCCCGCTCTACATCGCCGAGAACTGCACCCAGTGCATGGAGTGCATCTCGGTCTGTCCCGATACCGCGCTGCCGAACACTTCTCAGGATTTGAGCACGATGCTCGGCACGGCCATCTCCCGCTACGTCGCCGATCCCGCCGAACGGCGCAAGATGATCGACAAGCTTCCTGAAATCGAGAAGCTGACCCGCCAGCGCATGCTGGCCGAAATCAAGCAGGGCACGCCGCTGCAGAAGATCGTGCGCGAAGTGACCGAGTCGGTCGACGGATTCTCGGCCGAAGCCAAGGCGCAGTTCTACAACATCATTGACAAGGTGCCGATGGCGTATCAGAAGGTCAACGCCATCTTCTCCTCGCCGGAGCGCAAGACGGGCGGCTCTGGTGGCGTCTTCTCCATCTTTGTCTCGCGACCTGTGCAAGGGCTGCGCGGCCTGCGTCACCGCCTGCGGCGACCACAACGCGCTCAAGATGGTGCAGGAGACCGAATACGTCAATGCCGAGCACGAGACCGGCACCGCGTTCCTCAACCTGCTGCCCGACACCTCGCAGAAGTACCTCGGCCTGTTCAACGCCGCCAACCCGGCCGACTCGAAGACCGCCACGCTGCGCAACATGCTGATGGTGCGCCGCAACTACGACGCGCTCGTATCCGGCGACGGCGCCTGCGCGGGCTGCGGCGAGAAGAGCGTGCTGCGCTCGATCGCGGCCGTCACCGAGGCCTACATGCGGCCCGTGTACCACGCCAAGGCCGACCGCTTCGTGGCCAAGGCCGGCGAACTGGAGAAGTCCGGCGTCGCCAAGCTGGCCGTGCTCAAGGCGCGCAGCTTGCCCGAATATGAGCAGCTGCGCCAGGTGCTCGCTCACCTGATCATGGGCCTGGGCGGCGAAGATGATGCCGACACCAAGGCGCGCATCGCCGCATACGAGCAGAAGCATGGTCCCATCAGCGACGCCCAGCTCGTCGAAGCTGTCGCCGCCGTGCTGCTCACCGAAGCCTTCAACCACAAGAGCCTGCAGCCCATCGACGGCCGCCTGGCCAATGGCATGAGTGTGATGGCCATGGCCGCCCACACCGGCTGCAACACGGTCTACGGGTCGACGTCGCCCAACAACCCGCATCCCTATCCGTGGATGAACTCGCTCTTCCAGGACGGCATCACGGTGGGCTGGCTCATGGGCGAGAGCTTCATCGTCGATCACGCCCGCCGCTCCGTCATTCCCGAGCGCCTGGCCGACATCATTCTTACCCGCATCGCCGACGCCGCGGACGGCTCTACGAAGAGCAGCGTCATCACCGACCGCGAGTACTACGAGTTCTCGCACTTCACCGATGCCCTGATGACCGACCAGGAAATCGTCGAGCTGCCCAAGGTCTGGGTAGTCGGCGGCGACGGCGGCATGGGCGACATCGGCTACCAGAACATGTCGAAGGTGATCCTGCAGAACCGGCCCAACGTCAAGGCGCTGATGCTCGACACGCAGGTCTATTCGAACACCGGCGGCCAGAACAGCGACTCAACCCCGATGCTGGGCGGCAACGACATGAACGTCTTCGGCGCGGCCACGCAGGGCAAGAACACCGAGAAGAAGACGGTGGCGGAGACCTTCCTCGCCGGGCACGGCTCGCCGTTCATCGCCCAGGTTTCGATGGCCAACGCGCCCAAGCTCTACCGGGCGATTCTCGACGGCCTCGAGTATCGCGGAACCTACTTCATGCAGTGCTTCACCACCTGCCAGCCGGAGCACGGCGTGGCCGACGACATGGCGCTCTTCCAGGCGCAGCGCGTGCGCGATTCGCGCGGCGTCCCGGAGTTCGTCTTCGATCCCCGCAAGGGCGAGAGCTACCAGGAAGCCCTCGACATCAAGGGCAACCCGTCGCATCGATCTGGACTGGTACGAGACCAAGTCCAAGGCCACCGGCGAAACCACGCGCTACACCGTGGCCCACTGGTGCACCACCGAAGCCCGCTTCCGCAACCACCTCAAGAAGATCAAGCCCGAGGTGGCGGCGAAGCTGATTCATCTCGATAACATGCTGGTCCGCATCACCCAGCAGGACGTGGTCTACCGCCGTTATCTCGATCCGAAGCACCGGTCGTTCATTCCGGACTTCGGCGTGTACATTACGTTCGAGGAAAACGGCAAAACCGAGTACCGTTCACTTAGCCGGCAGTTAGTCATGTTCTGCGTCGAACGCCGCAAGTCGTGGCGCATGCTGCAGTCGAAGGCCGGCATCGTGAACAAGGAGTACCTGGCCCAGAAGGCAATCCTCGCTGATGTGGAAGTCAGGCAAGATCAGCAAGGAAGACTTCTTCGCCCACGCGAATGAAATGGTGGCGGAGAAGCTGGGGAACCCGGTGCTGGCCAAAGCGTAAGGGTACGGTTCGGTAGATCCGGGATTTATCCCGGATAACAACCGGCGACAATTCAAAACGAAACACGAACGCGGACCGCAAGGTCCGCGTTCTGTTTGGTAATCCACCGGCGGGTCCCCAGGTCTGCTTTTAGACCTGGATGGAAGCCAACACGAGGAGGTATAGACCGACTCGCTCTAGTCCCCCCACCTGTGCAGGCTCCACCCGATCGGCAATCCGATCAGCAGCATATGCGCCACGATCCCTGTGATCAGAAGCGCGCAGCGTGTACGGGCCTTTGAAGTGAAATGCGCACAGCGGCATCACGACCAGGTACATCACCAGAAATACCGCGATGCCGAAGAACATCCCGCACACCACGATAATTCTCCTTCAGGAAACGGAAGTATCCGGCTCGCCTGGCAATAAACAGTTGCGGCGGAAAACGCGATGAAGAAATGAATCGCGAGACCCAGAATCCAGACTCCGATCCCGGTGCTGTTTCTCGCCGAGGGTCCTAGGAGTCCTCCCGCGATGCCGCGCGGAACGTTCACTCCCCCGGTGATAAATGCGGAAGTTATATCGAGAATCCCGGCGATCGTTCCGCCGATGAGAATCGGTTTCAGCAAACTTGCTTCCGAACGCACTCTTGCGATTGACGTAGTGGCGCTCATCGCATCCTCTTTTCGAGTTGATTCGGCGGGCAAAAGCGCGGCAGCGAAACCGCAAGCGCTCAGGGGAACTCCGCCTGTTCGTAGCGATTCTAATTACGGTGCTTCGATTGATACGGCGAACTTGGTGTGATGCGGACAGCGCTCTTGCGGAACGGCCCAGCCTCTTGCGAATCGGCGAGCCCTGTGAAATCGTTTTGCCGCCGATCCCCGTGAACACCAGACATGCATGAACAAGCTACCGATCCGGGCAAGCACACCGCGTGGAATCAGGTCGTCGCAAATTTTGTAACCGGCGACCGGCGAGTTTTCGTCTCATGTCTGTATGGTTTCCGCAAGGCTACAACCGAGGCGGGGCGTGTTGTTGGCGATGTGGGTGGCTGCTGGCTGCCGGATCATGCGCAGTCGGCGCGTCGGCCCAGCCGGCGGCGGACGGCGCGCGCGTTCCGGTGCTGGTCGAGCTTTTCACGTCGGAAGGCTGCTCCGATTGCCCTCCGGCGGACAAGCTGCTCGAAGAACTGGATACGAAGCAATTTGTGCCCGGCGCGCAGGCGATCGTGCTGAGCGAGCACGTCACCTACTGGAACCACCAGGGATGGACCGATCCGTTCTCGATGACGGATATCGACGACCGGCAGAAGGAGTATGGCGAACGGTTCCACCTCGACTCGATTTATACCCCGCAAGCGGTGGTCGACGGCACGGCGCAGATGGTGGGCAACAACGGGCCGGAACTGGCGCGCGCCGTGGAGGCCGCGGCAAAGACCGCCAAGGAACCGCTGACGATCGCAGAGCCGCGCTGGGAAAACGGGGCCGCGGTTTTCAGCGTGAAGGGAGCGACGGATCCAAAGGCCAGGCTGTTCGCGGTCCTTGCCGCCGATGCCACCACGTCGGAAGTCGCGCACGGCGAGAATGCCGGCCGCACTTTGCACCATGTCGCCGTGGTGCGGGTCATGAAGGACTTCGGTTCGAGCTCCGCGGATGGGCGTCCGCTTCGGCTTTCGGGCGGGGCGCTCGCTCACGGCAAGGATGCTTCCGGGCCGGTGAGGCTGGTGGTCTTCGCGGTGGATCGCAAGACCGGACACGTGACGGCGGTGGCCGAACAGACCATCAATCGGTGAATGCCCGGTCTAGTATGTCCTGAGAGATCACTCGGGGGTACGGGATGCGTCGAGCGTTCAACCTGACCATGCGGGTCATCAGCAGCCTGATCGGCATTCTGCTGGCAATTATGGGCGGAATCTGGATCCTGCAGGGGCTCAATCTCGCCTGGGGCGCCCTCAGCCGCAGCTTCATGCAGGGCGACCAGCATTGGGCGCTGTATGGCGCGATCGTGCTGGTCATTGGCATCTGCCAGGTCATCTGGAGCAACACTCGGGGAATGCCATAGAATTCAGGTATGGATGACCGCATGTCGTACGCCCTTGCCCAGGGCGACCCGGAAGTAGCCGCCGCCGTCGATCACGAGACTCTCCGCCAGCACGAGGGGCTGGAGATGATCGCGAGTGAAAACTTTGTGTCCGAGGCCGTGCTGGAGGCTGCGGGGTCGGTCTTCACCAACAAATACGCCGAAGGCTATCCCGGCCGCCGCTACTACGGGGGTTGCGAGTTCGCCGACGTGGTGGAGAACCTGGCCCGCGACCGGGCGAAACAGATCTTTGGCTCCGAACACGCCAACGTGCAGCCGCACTCCGGCTCGCAGGCCAATGCGGCCGCCTATGCGGCGGTGCTGCAGGCGGGGGACACGATCCTGGGCCTGGACCTGGCGCACGGCGGGCATTTGACCCACGGCCACAAGCTGAGCTTCAGCGGCAAGCTGTACCGGCCCACGTTCTATGCGGTGCGGCGCGATACCGAGCTGATCGATTACGACGAACTGGAAGCGATCGCGGAACGGGAAAAGCCCAAGGCCATCATCGGCGGCGGCAGCGCCTATCCACGGCTGTGGGATTTTGCGCGCATGCGGCAGATCGCGGACAAGGTTGGCGCGGTGTACATCTTCGACATGGCGCACATTGCCGGGCTGGTCGCCGGCGGCGTGCATCCGTCGCCGGTGCCGCATGCGCACATCACGACGTCGACCACGCACAAGACGCTGCGCGGCCCGCGCGCGGGACTGATTCTGTGCGGGAAGGACCTGGCCGCGGCGGTGGACAAGGCGGTCTTCCCGGGGCAGCAGGGCGGACCGCTGGTACACATCGTGGCCGCCAAGGCGGTGGCGTTTGGCGAAGTGCTGCGGCCGGAATTCCGCACCTACGCGGCGCAGGTTGTGGCCAACGCGCAAGCTCTTGCCCTGGCGCTCCAGGAAGCGGGGTTCCGGATCGTCTCCGGCGGAACCGACAATCACCTGATGCTGGTGGATGTTTTTGAAAAAGGCATTCTCGGCTCCGAGGCGGAGCTGGCGCTGGGCAAGGCCGGCATCACGGTCAACAAAAATGCGATTCCGTATGACACCAATCCGCCGCTGAAGCCGAGCGGAATCCGCATCGGCACACCAGCGCTGACCACGCGGGGCATGAAGGAGCCGGAGATGCGCCAGATCGCGGTGTGGATTGCAAAGGCTCTGGAACATCGCCACGACGACGGGCTGCTGGATTCGATTCGCGGTGATGTGGCGGAACTGGCCAACCAATTCCCGCTGTATGCCTGGCGGAGGTCGCCTGCGGTAGTCAACGCATAGGAACGAATTTTCGGGTCTGCAGTCCAGCCGGGTCAGATTCGCAGGCCGAGGTGTGCCCTGCCATGGTCACGGCCTATGACTCTGAGAGTATTTCCCAGGCCCGCCCGGGCCCTCCGCATTTTCCCATGTCGCAACTTGCGTCTCTTTCCGGGGTTGCATCCAATGAGTCAGGAACATGGGTTCAAACCCAGGAGTGCACGCAGCCATAGACGCCGTGCACTCGAGGAATGCAGGAGGAAGACGATGAAATGGATCAATCTTGCGTTGGCAGCTGTGCTTGTTGCGGCAGCGCCCGCATTCGCGCAGCAGCATGAGCACGAGGGAGGCAAACCACCCGCTCCTCAGCACCAACCCCCGCCTCAGCACGGACCGTCGGAGTATCACGGTACTCCGCACCCACCTGAGCAGAACCGGAATTACAGCGACAAGCCGGGGCATCCCAATGCGCCGCATGTCGATAACGGGAAAGTGTGGGTGGGGCATGATACGGGCCACGCCGATCCCCAGTACCACATGGACCACCCGTATGAACACGGCCATTTTTCAGGCGGATTTGGTCCCAGCCATCGCTGGAGATTGGGCGGCGGAGGTCCAAGCCGCTTCGGGTTCAACGGCTGGTATTGGAGCGTTGCGCCGTGGGAAATAGGCTATGTCAACGGCTGGTTGTGGGATTCCGACGACGTGATCATCTATGACGATCCGGACCATCCTGGCTGGTACCTGGCTTACAACGTTCGCCTTGGAACCTATGTGCACGTGCAGTACCTGGGATAGTCAGTTTCAGGAAATTCGAATCGTAGTTCTTGTGTATGGAGGGGACGGCCCAATGGCTGTCCCCTCTTTGCATCCGGGCCGCTTTCATATGCGGTAACCCTGGTTTTGCGCCCGGCCTCTCCTGTTATAAATGGTGCGCAGTAATTTCTATCTATCTCAACGCCGTGAAGCCTGCGTGCGTTTGTGATTTCGGCCGGGGAAAAATAATGACAGGCAATCGATCTCGCAATATTGAGCCATAGATTTGCTATGGCTGTGCTCATGGCGTTTCCGTTTGCATCCGCAGCGCAGCAAGCGCAACCGCAGCCGGCGGCGCGCCACGCGCTCGACATGACGGTGGTTAAACCGGAGACGGTCGGCTTCTCTTCCGAGCGGCTGGAGAGACTGCACGCGCTGATGCAGCAGACCGTGGACAAGAAAGAGCTCGCGGGCATCGTGACCATTCTGGCGCGGCACGGCAAGGTGGTGGACTACCGGGCCTATGGCCAGCGGGACATGGCCTCAGGCGCGGCAATGACGAAGGACACCATCTTTCGCGACTACTCGATGACCAAGCCGGTGACCGGCGTGGCGATGATGATGCTGTATGAGCAGGGCAAGTGGCTGCCCTCGGATCCGATTGCCAAGTACATTCCGGAGTTTGCGAACCTGAAGGTCTACAAAGGTCAGGATGCGGACGGGAAGATGATTCTTGTCGATCCCGATCACCCGCCCACCATCGCTGAACTGATGTCGCACACCGCGGGATTCACGTACGGCTTTTTTGGCGACACGCCCGTGGATCACATGTACCGCGATGGAAAGCTCTTCCAATCGAAGAACCTTCAGGAATTTATCGAAAAGCTGGCGGCGATCCCGCTTACCTATCAGCCGGGCAAGGGCTGGACCTACAGCGTATCGATGGATATTGAGGGCTACATCGTCGAGAAGCTCTCGGGGCAATCCCTGCCGGATTTCATGCGCGATCACATTTACTCGCCGCTGGGGATGAAGGATGCGGGATTCTATGTGCCGGCAGAGAAGCGCAGCCGCTTTGCGACGCTGTACGTGGCCAACAAGCAGGACGGGCTGGACCTCGATCCGAACAGCGCCACGGGCTATGCGGCGCAGCCCACCATGCCTTCGGGCGGCGGCGGCATGGTTTCAACGGCGGAGGATTACTACCGCTTTGCGCAGATGCTGGCCGATGGCGGCGAGCTGAACGGCAAGCGCATCCTGGCTCCCGCCACGGTGAAGCTGATGACTTCAAACCATCTGCCTCCGAGCCTTCTCACCGGCGAGTACGGCATCGGCGCTCAGCAGATGCGGGCGGGATTCGGATATGGCTATAACTGCGCGGTCGCATTCGACCCGCAGACGGCCAACCTCCCGGACGGCAAGGGTACCTTTCTGTGGGACGGGGCGGCGGGCACGTGGTTCTGGGTCGATCCAACCAACGACATTGTTTTTGTGGGCATGATCCAGCGGATGCGCGGAGGGAATCCCAACGTGCAGTATCTGAGCCACGCGCTGGTGTACCAGGCGCTGGTGGATCCGGCGAAATGAGCTGTTGCCGGCAGTGCGTCGAGTCCCAGGTCTCAAAATCGAGACCTGGGGCACCGCCTGAGCAATCGCGCCAACTACTTCAGCAGATCGAGCGCCATGGCGGTCATCGCGGTTACGCCGGTCGTGATTGTGGGTCCGTAAACGGGAGCGAACAGCGGGCGAGTGCGGCCCGGGCAGCGGCACTCCTGTCTCTTTGGCATGCGCCAGCTTGTCGGGATCGGCCGCACCCAGCCGGAACATCACGCCCGGAATCTGGCCGTCGAGCGTGAACAGACCCACGTCTTCGCTGCCCATCACCGAGTCGGCCGGGTTGACGCGATCGGCGCCCAGTGTTTTCACGGCCACGCCGCGCAGCCGTTCGGCCAGCGCCGGATCGTTGTAAGTGGCCGGCGTGATTTCGCTCTGGCTCACGGTCACGATCGGCATGCGGTCGGAGGGCACGCCATAACCAATGGCGATGCCCTCGGCCTGTGCGGCGAATGGCCGCGATGATCTGATCGCGCACCTTGTCGGAATAAGTCCGCAGGGTGAGGCCCATGGTCACTTCTTCAGGAATGATGTTGCGCTTCGCCCCGCCGTGAATGGTGCCGACGGTGAGCACCGCCGGCTGCTGCGGATTCACCTGGCGGCTGACGATGCTCTGCGCAAGCACGACGAACTCGGCCGCCATCAGGATGGGGTCCTTGCCGCTCTCCGGCGCCGATCCGTGCGTGCCGACTCCGCGCATCACCACGTCGATGCTGGTGGAACTGGCGAGCAGCGGGCCGCCCTTGATGGCGATCGAACCGGCCGGCATTGGTGGAATCGTCGTGTTCGGACAGCACCAAGTCCGGCCGGCCAAAGCGCTGATAGAGTCCGTCCGCCAGCATGGCGCGCGCGCCGTCGATGGTCTCCTCCGAGGGCTGGCCGATGAGCACCAGCGTGCCGTGCCATTCTGATTTGCGCGCCGCCATCTCGCGCGCCGTGCCGAGCAGCACGGTCATGTGGATGTCGTGGCCGCAGGCGTGCATCACGCCTACATCCTGCCCTTGCGGATTGGTGGCGCGCACGGTGGAGGCGTAATCGAGGCCGGTCTTTTCCTCGACCGGAAGCGCGTCCATGTCGGTGCGGATCAGCAGGCGCGGACCGGCGCCGTTCTCGAGCACGGCGACGATGCCATAAGCCTGCGAGCCGTCCTGGTATTTGCCTACATGCTCCGTGACCGTGTAGCCGGCTTTGCGCAATTCCGCGGCGAGATATGCCGATGTCTTTTCTTCATGGTGCGAGAGTTCGGGATTGCGGTGCAGCTGTTTGTAGGTTTCGGTGAGCGACGGCAACTGGGCCGGGACAGTCGTCGCCAGACTTGAAGTGCTTTGAGCCGCGAGAGGAATCGCCGCCAGGACCGCGCCCGCAACGGCAAGGTTATGAAGAAACAAAGGTGTCTTCATTCCATGAAGGGGCATGGAGCCAGCGTAACACGGTATTTGGCGCTTCCAGGCCGCATCATGGAGTCGAGCCGCAGACGGCCTGGGCCAGAGACCTTGCCCGGTCCGGAAATTCCCTATTGCGTTCCCATAGGGGCGGGTGTATTGTAACTCTCTATGGGTTTGCCATAGGAGGCAAGATGGGCGGCAAGACCGATGTGTGGCAGGGAACGCTGGCGCTGATGGTGCTGCGGACTCTCGAAACCATGGGCCCGCAGCATGGCTACGGCCTGGCACGGCGCATTGAACAGACCAGCGGCGACCTGCTGCAGTTGAACTACGGCACGCTGTATCCGGCGCTGCTCAAGCTGGAGCAGGAGGGCTATGTCCGCTCGCGCTGGGGCGCTTCAGAGAACAACCGCAAGGCCAAGTTCTATGAGCTGACCAAGGCCGGGCAGCGGCAGGTGCGCCGGGCAGCGGCGGAGTGGGAGCAGACCACTGAAATCCTGGCCAAATTTCTCACCGCAACCGAAGGTGCCTGATGCGGAAGATGCGAGCGATGTGGATACGGCTTCGGGGGCTGGTGCGAAGAAGCCGCGCGGATGAGGACTTCTCCGCCGAGCTCGAAGCGCACCTGGCTCTGCATATCGACGCCGGCGTGCGCGCGGGACTGAGCGAGAGCGAGGCGCGGCGCCAGGCCCTGATCCTGCTGGGCGGAGCGGAGCAGACGCGCCAGGCTCATCGCGACGGCCGCGGCGTACTGTGGCTGGAGAATTTTGCGCAGGATGTTCGCTACGGGATGCGCACTCTGCGCCGTGCGCCCGGGTTCACGATCACCGCAGTGCTGACGCTGGGCCTGGGTATCGGCGCATGCACGGCGGTTTTCAGCCTGGTGAACGCGGTGCTGCTCCGGTCGCTGCCGTATGGAGATCCCGAGCGGCTGGTTTATCTCTTTACTCCCAATCCCAATCTCAAGATTCCTGCGGAAGTCATTTGTCCGAGCTACGGGGATTTCTTCGACATCAAGCGCGAGAGCCGGTTGTACGCCAACATGTCGAACTTCGAGCAGGCGATGTTCAGCGTTGGAGGCCAGGGGCAAGCACAACGCATCGGCGCTGCTCGCGTGGACGAGAGCTTTTTCTCCACGCTCGAATCTCCGCCGGACCTGGGGCGCGCCATCGGGCCCGAAGACATCCAGCCGGGTCATGACAAAGTTGCGCTGATCAGCCACTCGCTCTGGGTGTCGATGTTCGGGGCAAAAGCCGATGTCCTTGGGCGCGACGTGCAACTGGACGGCGCGCATTACCGGATCATCGGCGTCATGCCGCCGGAATTCGAATACCCTTTCAAGACCGATCTGCCCTACGGGAACTCGCATATCAACTCGACGCAGATCTGGGTTCCGCTGGCGCTGGACGCGAAGCAGACAGTCGGATCGCGATCCGGATAACAATGTTTCCATTGCGCGCTTGCGACCGGGTATCTCGATCCACCAGGCGCAGTCGGAGATGAGCACCATCATGGCGCGCCTCGACAAGCAGTATGCGGGCGAGACGCCAATGCGAGAGCGCGCTGGGGTGCGCTGGTCGAGGGCTTCACTGCCATTTCAATCGGGCCGGTGCGGCCGCTGATGCGGCTGCTGCTGGCGAGCGTGGGCCTGGTGCTGCTGATCGCGTGCGGCAATGCGGCCAACCTGCTGCTGGCGCGAGCGGCGGCGCGTGAGCGCGAACTGGGTGTCCGCGCGGCGCTGGGCGCGGGACGCAGCCGCATGGTGCGGCAGTTACTCACGGAGTCGCTGCTGATCTGCATCGGCGGTGGAATGCTGGGCATCGGTCTGGCGTTTCTGTTTCTGCGAACCCTGCCCCGACTCGATCCCGGCAATATTCCGCGCCTGAATGAGGCCTCGCTCGATTGGCGTGTGCTGTTGTTTGCGCTCGGCGCTTCCCTGCTGACCAGCGTGATCACCGGCGTGTTTCCGGCCGTCGGCGCTTCGCGTCTGCAACTCACCGAGTCGTTGAAGGCGCAGGGAGCACAGGGGCGCACCGCGGGCCACAGCCGCGCTGCAGAGCGGCCTGATCGTTATGCAGACTGCGATGGTCGTGGTACTGCTGGCCGCTGCAGGCTTGCTCATCCGCAGCTACATCAATGTGGTCAACGTCGACACCGGGTTCTCGCAGGCGGCGGTGACATTCCATCTTGGTCTGGATGACCGTTATAAGCCGCCGCAGACAGCCTTCGTTAAGGACTTCATCGCCCGACTGAGCGCCCTCCCTGGCGTACAGGCAGCCGGCGCGGTAAACAATCTACCCCTCAGTAACTCTGAAAGCCTCACGATCCTGTGGATTGACGGCTATCCCAATAAGGATTATCAGCAGTCCGAAGGCCGAGTGGTCACACCGCAGTATTTTTCGGCCATGAACATTCCGCTGCTTGCCGGCCGCTCTCTTACGGATGCCGACGCGACAGCCAACGGCCCCATCGTCATCAATCGGAAGTTCGCGGATACATACTTTCCAAATGGCAATCCCATTGGGCGGCGGATTAGCGGCGATGAGAAGCACGAACACTGGGCGACCATTGTCGGAGTCGTTGCCGATGTTCGGCACACCAGCCTGGAAGAAGAGCCGCAACCGCAGATGTACGGCGCCAGCTACGATTTAGGTGACGCGTATTTCGCAGTTCGTTCCACGCAACCGCCGCCGGTTGTGGTCGCGGAAGTGCGTTCCACGCTGAAGTCCATCGATCCCAATCTCGCGGTGACGGATATTCACACGATGGGCGACCTGGTTTCGATTGCCAGCGCGCGGCGCAGGTTTCAGACTTCGCTGCTGACGGCGTTCGCGGCGATTGCGCTGGTGCTGGCGCTGGTTGGGCTCTATGGCCTGATGGCGTATTCGGTGAATCGCCGCACGCGCGAGGTGGGCATTCGCATGGCGCTGGGAGCGCAGCGCAGCGATGTGCTGCTGCTGGTGTTGAAGAATGCGACGCTCCTGGTCGGCGCGGGACTGGCAGCGGGTCTCGTATGTACATGGATTGCGACCCGGGCCATGAAGGCGTTTCTGTTCGGGGTAAGCGAGCACGATCCGGCGACTGCGGCGGCGGTGATCGCGCTGGTCCTGGTGAGCGGGCTGCTGGCGGCGTTTGTGCCGGCGCGACGGGCGTCTTCGACAGACCCGATGCAGGCCCTGAGGACCGAGTAGGAGGGCATATGCGAAAGCTGCGGGCACTCTTGTTCCGCCTGGGCGGCCTGCTCGGGCGCGGCCGGGCCGATCAGGAATTTTCGGCTGAACTCGAAGCGCACCTCGCGATGCATATGGATGCGGGCAAGCGCGCCGGATTGAGCGAAGCCGAGGCGCGCCGCCAGGCACTGATCCGTCTGGGCGGAGTGGAACAGGCACGGCAGGCGTATCGCGATCGAAGCGGCCTGCCCTGGCTCGAAGACCTGCTGCACGACCTGCGCTACGCATGGCGCATGGTGCTGCGGAATCCGGGCTTCGCCGCAGTGGCCGTGGTTACGCTGGCGGCCGGGATCGGCGCGTGTGCGACGGCGTTTACGTGGATCGATGCGGTTCTCCTGCAGCCATTGAGCGGGGTTCGCGATCCCGGCCGGCTGGTCACGATCGAATCGGTGACGCCGAACGGCGAGTGGGTGCCGAATTCCTATCCCGACTTTATCGACTTTCGCGATCACCTCAAGCAGTTTGATGGCATCGCGGTTACGCATCCCGCCGCTTTCAGCGTGGGCAGGGAAGATCATGCGGAGCGGGTGTGGGGCGAGCTGGTCTCGGGAAATTTCTTTTCCGTGCTCGGCGTGCAAGCGGAAACGGGCCGGCTGTTTCTTCCCAGTGAATATGGCGATGCACCCGGCGCTTATCCCGTCGCGGTGATCAGCGACCGCTACTGGCGCGCGCACTACGGCGCCGACCCGGCCATTGCGGGCAAGACGATTCGCATCAACCAGCACGAACTCACCATTGTGGGCGTGGCGGCGCCCGCATTTCATGGATCGATACCCGTTACCGCATTCGACGTGTGGGTTCCCTACATGGAGCAGTCGGAGCTGAATGGCGTGAAGTTGTGGATGCTGCGCGACCGCCACGATCGCAACATGCTGGGCATCGCGCGGTTGAAGCAAGGCGTGACGTTCGAGCAGGCGGGTGCGGAGTTGAAGGCGCTGGCGGAGCGCATGGCCGTGGCCAATGCCGATGTGAGCGAAGGCATGAGCGCCATGCTGCTGCCGCTGGCCAAGTCGCCGCACGGGCCGCAGGGACTGCTGGCCGGGCCGCTGCGCGTCCTGATGGGCGTGTGCGCATTATTGCTGCTGATCGTGTGCGCCAACGTGGCCAACCTGCTGCTGGCGAGGGCCACGGTGCGCGAGAAGGAATTCACGGCGCGCATGGCGCTGGGCGCGCGGCGCGGCCGGATCGCGCGGCAGGTGCTGACGGAAAGCCTGATGCTCACCATGGCCGGCGCCGGGCTGGGGCTGGCGGTGACGCCGTGGCTCGCGCGCGTGCTGAAGTTCCTGATGCCGCCGGGTCCGATGCAACTCCTGGTTGCGATGGACACGCGGCCCAACTTCGCGGTGCTTGCCTTCACGGCCGGCGTGTGCGTTCTCACAACGCTGGCGGCGGGACTGATTCCCGCGTTGCAGGCGGGGAGAATCAACCTGAGCGCGCGCCTGAATGCAAATGGCCGCAGCGGCACGGCGGGCCGGGGACGGAACCGGCTGCGCTCCGCGCTGGTCGCGGCGGAAGTGGCGCTGGCGCTGGTGGCGATGGTGGGCGCGGGACTGCTGGCGCGCGGCTTTCAACAAACGATGCGCATCGATCCCGGCTTCGATCCGGATCACGTTCTGCTGAACCAGTTTTATCTTTCGACAAACGGGTACAGTCTCGCCCAGCGCAAGGAGTTCTGCCGGCGCCTCGAAGAGCGCATGCTGTCGGCGCCCGGCGTGACCGACATTGCTTACTCCGACGGCGTGCCGCTGGGCTTTGAACCAAGTTGGTGGGAGGAGTTGAACATCGAAGGCTATGCTCGGCGGCCCAACGAAAACATGAACATCTTCCGCAACGTGGTTTCAGCCGGATACCTGCCCCTGATGCACATACCGATTGTGGAGGGCCGCAACTTTACCGACCAGGACAATGAAAACGCGCCCGCCGTGATGATCGTGAATGAAGCGTTTGTGCGCCGGTTCTTCGCGGGGCGCGATCCCATCGGCCATCGCATTCATGGCTGGGGCAGCTGGTTTCGCGTAGTGGGCGTGGCCAAGGATTCGAAGTATCACTACCTGGCTGAAACCACGCCGGCATACTTCTACGTGCCATTCCGCCAGGTGTTCCGCGAGGATATGAACCTCGCGTTTTACGTGCGTACGCGGGGCGAGCCGGATGGCGTGCTGTCAACGCTGCGCGAGCAGGTGCGGGGGATCGACCCCAACGTGACGGTCTATGACGCGGCGCCGCTGAAGGAATTCATTGGCGCATCGCTCTATCCGCAAAAGGTGGCGGCGACCCTGATGACGGTGCTGGGAAGCCTGTCGCTTCTGCTGGCCGCGATCGGACTGTACAGCGTGATGGCCTACTCGGTGGCGCAGCGCACGCAGGAGATCGGCGTGCGCATGGCGCTGGGGGCACAGCCGGGCCACGTTCTGCGCATGGTGGTGCGGCAGGGGCTGGCGCTCGCGATGGCCGGACTGGCGTGCGGCGTGCTCGTGGCCGTGGCTTTGGCGCGGGTGCTCTCGCTGGTCTCGTTTACGAATTCAGGCATGGGCGTGAATGTCCATCTGCTGAGCGGCCACGCGAATGACGTGTTGATTTATTTGGCGGCCGTTGTTGTTTTGAGCGCGGTGGCTGTGCTGGCCTCGTATCTGCCCGCTCGACGGGCCGCGCACACCGATCCCATGCAGGCGTTGCGCATGGATTGAGATCGAGCGGGCGCAGGCGCTGACAGGAACGCTGGAGAGCTGATGCGAAAACTGCGAGCGATGTGGATGCGCCTTGCGTGCCTTTTCCGGCCGGGGCGCGATGATGAGGAATTCTCGGCGGAACTGGAAGCGCACCTTGCGCTGCATATCGAAGCGGGCACGCGTGCAGGGCTGACTGACGCCGAGGCGCGGCGCCAGGCGCTCATCCGGCTGGGCGGAGTCGAGCAAACCCGGCAGGCGTATCGCGAGCGGCGCGGTGTGCCGTGGCTCGAGTCGCTGCTTCGCGATCTGCGCTACAGCCTGCGCACGCTGGCCAAGCACAAAGGCGTAACCGCGGTTGCGATCCTGTCGATCGGGCTGGGGATTGGCGCCAATGCGACCATCTTCTCGATGGTGAACCGCTTCGTACTGCGGCCGGCGCCGGTGGGCGATCCTGCGACGCTGCTGGCACTGCACCTCCGGCAGGAGGGCGAAAACTGCTGTAACAACTTCCCCAAGCCCATGTATGACGATGTCCGGAACGAAGCGAAATCGTTTTCCGGCGTGAGCGGCTATTACGACTTGATTCCCGCGTCGATAGGCGGCAACGGGGATCCCGAGCGGGTGTGGGGCCAGGGCGTCACGACCAATTTTTTCGACGTGCTCGAGCTTCCCATGGTGCTGGGTCGCGGGTTTGTCAGCAGCGATGAACGGCTTGCCGCGGTGGTGCTGAGTGCGCGGCTCTGGCAGCGCCGCTTCCACGGTGATGCCGGCGATCGTTGGAAAGACGGTGACGCTTTCGGGAAGGCTGTTCACGGTGGTTGGCATTGCGCCGGCCACATTCCATAGCGTCGATCAGATTCTCGATTCGGAGTTCTGGGTACCGCTGAGCTTCACGGCGCAACTTGTTCCCAATCTGCCGCCGCAGGATTCGCGTGAATATCACTGGGTTACGGTGACAGCGCGATTGCGCGCCGGCGTGACGCGCACACAGGCTGCGGCGGAATTGAACACGCTTGCCGGGCGTTTCGCTGCGAGTTATCCCAAGACCGACCGGGGTCTGTCGTTTGTGTTCGAGCAGGCCGGCACGCTGCCGCCGCGCGAGCGGGACGCGGTGCTGATCTTCCTCAGCGCGCTCTCGCTGGTGGTGGTGCTGCTGCTCGCGATTGCGGGAGCCAACGTGGCCAACCTGTTGTTTGCGCAAGCGGCAGGAAGGCAGGGCGAAATGGCGGTGCGGCTGGCGCTGGGCGCGACCCGGGGCCGGCTGCGGCGCCAGGTTTTGATGGAGAGCGTGTTGCTCGGTCTTGGCGGGGGAGCATTGGGTGCATTTCTGTCGCTGTGGGCCACGCAGGCCCTCTCATCGATGCATCTGCCTGCGCCGGTTCCTCTCAATGTGGGCGTGAGTATCGATTGGCGGGTGGCTCTGTACATTGTTCTGATCAGCGCGGCATCGGGCCTGCTGCTGGGGATTGGACCCGCCTGGGCGGCTTCGCGTCCTTCGCTGGCGAAGGCGCTGAAGGGCGAAGATGCATTGGCGCGCGCGGGGCGGCGATGGAATCTGCGCAACGTGCTGGTGGTGGCGCAGATTGCCATGTCGCTGACCACCCTGTCGGTGACGGGCCTGTTTCTGCGCAGCCTTGAGAGCGCAGCCAATATCGACATAGGATTCCGCTCCCAAGGGCTCTTGATGCTTTCCGTCGATCCTCGCCTGAATGGCTATACCCCGGAGCGCACCAGCCTGTTTCTGGCCGGACTGCGCCAGCGCGCCGCGGCTTTGCCGGGCGTGGATGCGGCGGTGTGCACGGATGTGCCGCTGCTTTCCGGCGGCAATCGCAGCGATGGATTCACCGTGACCGGGCACGCGGGGAAAGACGCGGCGTTCACCTTTGCCGACATGTACATGGTGACGCCGGGTTACTTTGAAGCCCTGGGCACGCCGCGGATCGCGGGGCGCGATTTCGGCGGAGAGGCGGCGAACGGGCCGCGAACGGCGATCGTCAATAAAGCATTCGCCGACCGGCTGTTCGGCGGCGCCAATCCGATTGGGCAGCACGTGAGCGGCGGAAACTGGACGTACGAGATTATCGGCGTAGCCGGGAATGCGAAGTCGCGGACGCTGGGCGAGGACACGCGCCCGATCCTTTATCGATCACTCGACCAGAGTATTGTGGACGATGCTTCGCTGATGGGCTATACGCTTGTGGTGCACACGCGGGGTAATCCGGCGGCGCTGGCCGAGGCCGTGAGGCGGCAGGTGTACGCGCTCGATCCCGCCATGGCCATCTACAACGAGGAGACGATGGAAGAACACATCCGCAGCGCGTATTTCCTGCCCCGGGTGGCGGCAGCGCTGTTTGGCGTGTTCGGCAGCATCGGACTGGTGCTGGCGGCCATCGGGCTCTATGGCGTGATGAGTTATGCTGTCGGACGGCGCAGGCGCGAGATCGGCATTCGCATGGCCATGGGGGCGCGCCCTGGATCGGTGGAGAGGCTCGTGGTGCGCGAGGGGATGACGCTGGCGGCGATCGCTACCGCGCTGGGTTGGCCGGCAGCCTGGGCGTTATCGAAACTGGCGGCGAGTTTCCTCTACGGGATTCAACCGCACGACGCGATCACGTTTGCCGCGGCGCCGGTGCTGCTCGCAGCCGTCGCATTGGCGGCGTGCTGGATTCCGGCGCGGCGTGCGGCTCGAATCAATCCGACTGAGGCGCTGCGCACGCAGTGAAACAGGGACTGAGGGACTAGGGACTAAAAGGGCAGCCTATGCGGAGATTACGGGCGTTGTGGATGCGGCTGATAGGTGCGCGCCGAACAAGCCGTGAGTTTGAAGCCGAGCTCGAAAGCCACGTGGCCCTGGATACAGACGAAGGAATGCGCGCGGGGCTGAGTGAGCAGGAAGCGCGGCGGCAGGCCTTGATCAAGCTCGGCGGTGCCGAACAGGCGCGGCAATCGTATCGCGAGCGCGCCACGTTGCCACTGATCGAAACCCTGAGGCAGGATGTGCGCTATGCGCTGCGCGGGTTTCGCCGCAATCCCATCTTCGCGCTCACCGCGATCGTGACCCTGACGCTGGGCATCGGCGCGACTACCGCTGTGTTCAGCGTTGTAGACCGCATCCTGTTCCGGCCTTTGCCTTATGCAGATCCCAGTCGAATTGTCTCGCTGGGATTCGTGCACTCGCTGGAGCGGCAGGAGTTCGTGATGGGCCGCTTCTATGTGGAATGGCAGAAGGATCAGACGCCTTTTTCGGTTCTCGCGGCGCAGAGCACGGGAGTTCACAATTGCGACCTGGTCGAAGACAATCCGGCGCAACTGGGATGCATATCATTCCAGGCGAACTTTCTTCCCTTGTTCGGAATCTCTCCGGCTCTCGGCCGCAACTTTCTGCCGGAAGAAGACCGTCCCAACGGACCGCGCGTGGTGATGATTTCTTATGGGCTGTGGAAGACGCACTACAACGGCGATCGAGACATCCTGGGCCGGATGATCAATGTGGACGGCGATTCCGCTCGCATTGTGGGCGTGCTGCCCAGGGACTTCCAGTTTCCTACCCTGGAAGCGGCGGATATCGTCTCTCCTTTTGCGTTCGATCCTGCGATTCAGCAGAAGGTGAATGGGGGGTTCGGCTATCCAGAGCGGGTATTTGCGCGCCTCAAACCCGGCGTCAGCGTGGCGCAGGCGTATGCGCAGATGCAACCTCTGTTCAATGGCGACCTCAAGTGGTTCCCTCCCTCGGCGAAAAGCGAAGTTCGCCTCAGCATCCGGACGCTGCGCGACAAAGAAACGCAGGATGTGCGTCCGGTCGCATGGGTTCTCTTCGGATTTGTTCTTGCGGTTTTGCTGATCGCATGCGCCAACGTGGCCGGCTTGATGATGGCGCGCGGAGCCGGGCGGCAACGGGAGCTCGCGGTACGCTCGGCGATCGGCGCCAGCCGTGGCCGGCTCATCCGCCAGGCGCTCACTGAAGCTCTATTGCTCTCGCTTGCGGGAGGCCTGGCCGGACTTGCGGTGGCCCAAGCGCTGGTCATGGTGTTTGTCCGCCTCGCTCCGACGGGAATTCCGTTCATCAGCAAGGCCCATCTCGATCTGCGCATTGCCGTGTTTGCGGCCCTGCTTTCGTGCCTCTGCGGAGCGATCTTCGGACTCGCCGCGGCGCTCGAAAAACCGGGATTGGCCGCGCTGAACGCAAAGGCATCGATGTCGCGCAGTCATGCCTTTCTGAGGCGCAGCCTTGTCACAGCACAGATCGCCGTAAGCATCATTCTGCTGTCGGGTGCGGTGTTGTTGCTGCGCAGTTTTGCGAAGATTGAAGAGCAGAATCTCGGGATGAAAACCGGTGGAGTGCTGACCATGAAGGTGGCGCTTCCCTGGTGGCGCTACAACACCGATCAGAAGGTGATGGACTTCTATCTTCGTCTTGAATCATCTTTGCGGCGGCTGCCCGGCACCTTTGCGGTGGGAATGGCTACTTCGATTCCGCCGGGAGCGGGAGGCTCGCAGAGCTTTCGGTACTCCGATCTGGTGGTGGAAGGCAAGCCGCCGACGCCTCCCGGGATCGGAGGAAATGTTACTGGCCGCTCGGTGACGCCCGACTATTTTCGTGCGCTCAACATTCCGATTATTCGCGGGCGGAATTTTGCCGAACAGGACCGCACCGGGAATGAGCGCGAAGCGATCCTGAGCCGGTTGTTGGCTGCGCGCCTGTTTCCAAACGAGGATCCTATTGGAAAGCGCTTCAAGTCGGACGGGCCTCGCAGCGGCACTGGGACCATCGTCGTCGGCGTGGCAGACAACGTAAAGAACAATGGGCTTACCGAACAAAGTGATCCGGAGATGTATACCCTCCGGCGGAATGTGCCCGACGACTGGAGCGGAAACAGATTGATTATCGTCATCGATTCGCTGATGCCCGCCTCCACGATTGAACCATGGGTCAGTTCGGAGATTGCTTCGATCGATCGAACCGTTCCGGTGGAGATGGAGCCGCTCAGTCAATCCGTCAGCCGGCTGGCAGATCGTCCCGCGCTTTGAAACGACGCTGCTTGGATTTTTTGCCCTGACCGGATTGGTGATGGCGGTGATCGGCCTGTATGGCTTGATGGCCTACATGGCGGTGCAGCGCACGCAGGAAATCGGGGTGCGGATGGCGCTGGGTGCAGACAGACCGCGGATACTTCGGCTTATTCTCGGCGAGGGCATGCGGCTGGTGGCATTGGGCGGCGCGCTGGGGCTGGCGGCGGCTCTGACGTTGGCTCGGCTGTTGAAGAGCCTGCTGTTCGAGGTCGGGCCGCATGATCCGGTCAGCTTTGTCGGCGTCGTGCTGCTGCTTGTGGTCGTGTCGGCGCTGGCTACGTTGCTGCCGGCACGACGAGCCGCTTCAATTCAACCCATGGATGCGTTGCGCGCCGAATAGCGAATCGTGTTCCGCAGAGAGCCGAGCTTCGCCGGATGGTACACTCCACGAGGCGGAGAGGACAGCATGCGGGCAAGCGCAATCGAATTTCGCCTGCGCATGGCGATCAATGCGGCCATTATCGTTCTGGGATTCTGGGCGCCGTGGATCAATGCCCGGGGATCCTCGACCGTTTTCGCTCAGCGCATCCCACTGCTGGAATGGCTGGCGCTCGAGCTGGGCCGCACGGGGCTGGTCCGTTTTACGGTTGCGGCTCCGCTGGTGATTGTTGCGGGCGCGGCCATTGCCGCCCTCGGCGCGATCCTGCGCGTGTGGGGCACGGCGTACCTCGGCACCGGGACGGTTACCAGCATGGATATGAAAGCAGGCAGGGTCGTGGCGGACGGGCCGTATCGCTACATGCGCAATCCACTCTACGTGGGCCTGTGGTTCATGGTGGCGGCGATGGCGTTTCTCATGCCGGCGACGGGCGCGGTGTTTGCGATGGGATTGATCACCGTGTTCCTGCTGCGTTTGATTCTTGCCGAAGAGGCGTTCCTGGCGGCGCAGATCGGCGAGCCATACCAACTCTATTTGCGCGCTGTGCCGAGGATCTTCCCGCGCCTGCACACGAATCTCGAGCGCGGAGGCAGCCGGCCACATTGGCTGCGCGCGGTGCTGGCGGAGATTACGCCGATTGGGGTGTTCGTTGCGCTGACGTTTTTATCGTGGAACTACGATAACCGCCTGATGACGAGAGCCATCCTGATCAGCTTTGGACTGTCGCTCGTAGTGCGGGCCCTGATGCCGGCACGAACAGATCAGCGAGAGACGGCTGCGTGACGAATGGATGTGGGGCAGGCCACAGGAATTCATCGAACGCCGGCCTTCCCTTCGACTAATCTGCTGCCGACACTCTCCTTATGCCCCAGGTGTGTCCAACTGAAGCCGGTGGAGTACTTGAGCCCGAACCCCAGCAGGCGGTCGACGCCGATGTGGTTGACCCAGATGAGCGCGAAGGGGACAAGCGCCATGGCATGGAGCAGCCACGCCAGCAGTCCCAGGATGATGGGAACAGTGTAGGTGTGGAACGCGTTGTAGACGCGCGCGCCGCGACAAGGGCTGGCCAGGTACCCGAGCATGGAGAGATCGGGAGCGAGCCACAAGGCGGCGAACAACCACCAACTGGCCCCGGTACGCGCGTAGAGAACCGCGGACACCGCGGCTACGGCCAGTCCCTCAATGCGCAGAATATATCGAACCGTGAGCGGCAATGCAGCCGGCGTCGAAGACTCGTATCGGATATCGGAAGCTGAGCCCATGCATCTTGGATGGATCGCCGCGGTTGGGGAGTGCAGAATTTTTAGACCTCGCTCGCAGAGAATCGGAACCGGAAAAGCGAAAAGGACAAGCGAAAAAGGAGAAGCCGTTGGCTTCTCCCTTTTTGCAGTCCGGAATGCCGGCCCCTGGGTTCGCTCCCACCCGAGTGACGAAGATCTGTCGCCGGGGAACCCGGCTGCGCTCAGGATGGCAGCGATGAACGGCTACTTCTTGGCCGGAGCGATGACGTCCTTGGCGGCCTTGGCCACGCGGAACTTCACCACGGTCTTGGCCTTGATCTTGATGGCCGCGCCGGTCTGGGGGTTGCGGCCGATGCGCGCCTTGCGCTCTGCCTTGACGAGACGGCCGATGCCGGGAATTACGAAGACGCCGTTCTTCTTGGTTTCCTTGATTGCGGTTTCCGCCAGCAGGTCAAGGAAGGCCGCGGATTGCTTGTTGGTCAGTTCGAGCTTCTCAGCCAGTTGCCGCGTGAGGGCGGTCTTGGTCAAACCAGTTGCCATGTATTTTCTCCTTGTGGGCGCCCTCTCTGGGCAGCCGGGTGTTGCGTGGGTATCCGCCGACTCGAAGGATCTTCCCCGTGGAAGAAGCCCAAGACGGAACCGCATGGAGGGAGTGCGACCAGAGGCAACGTGAGCACAAACCCCTGTATTCATGCGGGTTTTTCGGAACCCTGTCGTTGGTTACAATGCGACTTCGGGCGGGGTAAAGTCAATGGGAAAAGGCCGATTTCCACAATTTTCTTGGGGTTTTGTGCCTTTTTTGCCTAGTTTTGCCCATTTTTAGCTGCTTTCAGCCACCCTGAAGGCGATTTATGCCCCAAAATCGAGGCAAAATGCGATCGTCAATGCAGTCCGAAAAGCACCTTCTTCTTCGGCGCCAGAGCGGCTGCGATGGGCGTATTCAAGGCATCGACCACGGGCGCGGCCAGCTTGAAATGGCGGATGATCGTGGCGGCGATGTCGGGCTTGAGAGCGGCGTTCGGCGGGCAGGGTGGCGCTCAGTCCCCATTGGCGGCACTGGATCAGGTCCAGCGCCGGGATGATCGGTCGGAAAGCCCTTGGGCGGGCGCGTGAGCGCGTTGCCTTCAAATTCGGTGAACGTCCTGCGGATCGCGGGCTTCTGCGAGCAGTTTGCGGAACTTCGCGTGATTCTCGAGCAGCCAGTGGCGAATGGCAGCGAGCTGATCTTTTTCCGGCATGTAGGCGCCGGCCGCGATGATCACTTCCTTGGCGCTGACGTGGAAGTAGTAGCCCGCGCCGGAGGTTTTGTCGAGGCCCTGGTGCGACCACCATGCGGCGACATGCGTCTTATACGGCCGCTTGTCGCTCGAAAATCGCGTGTCCCGATAGATGCGGAAGAGCGATTTCTCCGCGGGGCGCATGTGGTTGGGCGCAAAGGCGACCATCGCGTCGGTGATCTTGCGAATGATGGCCAGCATGGGCTCCTTCAACTCGGCTTCGAATTCCGCCTTGCGCGGAGTGAACCATTCGCGATCGTTGTGGCGCGCGAGGTTGCGGAGGAACGTCATCGCCTGCGGGCGGAAGTACGGGACGGCGGCTGACGGAGCGGAAGCAGGTGCGGCTTTGGCGGTGCGGGGCATACAAAGAAGAGTTTACCGGATCACCTTCAAAGCGCCGCGGAACAGGGCATCGAATTCGGCGGCGAGCGACTTGTCTTTGGCGATCGGCGTTCTCGATGGCCTTCTCTGCGGCGGGGCGCTGGTAGCCGAGATTGACGAGCGCGGAGAGCACATCTTCGACGGCCGGGCCCTGCACGGATGCCTGCGCCGGGGCTACCGCGAAGTCGTCGAGCTTGTCTTTCAGTTCGACCACCAGGCGCTCGGCGAGCTTTTTGCCGACGCCGGGAATGCGCGTGAGCTGGGCGTGATCCTGGCCGCGGATGGCCTGCACGGTGCGCTCGGATGAAAGCCCGCTGAGCATCTTGATGGCGAGCTTGGGGCCGACGCCGCTTACCGTGATCAGCCGCTCGAAGAGCCGCTTCTCTTCGCGATCCAGAAAGCCGAAGAGCGCGATCTGGTCTTCGCTGACCTGGGTGTGGATGTGCAGCGACGCCTCAGCGCCCGCGACCGGCAGCGCGGTGAAGGTGGGCACGGAGATGGTGACGTCGTAACCAACGCCGGCGGCCTCGATGATGGCCTGGCCGGGCTGCTTGAAGATGAGCTTGCCGCGAAGATGAGCGATCATGTGCGAGCTATTGTAGTATCCCCATCCGCCTTGCCACCCGCTCCAGGGTTTCGAGTGCCTGGTCGAGTTGCGCCCGGGTGTGCTCGCTGGTGAGGATGAGGCGGATGCGGGCCTTGCCTTCAGGAACCGTGGGAAACGCGATGCCGGTACCCATCACGCCCTCGTCGAAGAGCGCCCGCGAGAAGTCCATGGCGGCGCGGCCCTCGCCCACGATGACGGGCGTGATGGGCGTTTCGGTGGCGGGTGTGTTGATGCCGCCGATGTTGAAGCCGGCGAGCTTGAGCTCATTCTGGAAGTAGCGCGTGTTCGACCAGAGCCGCTCGATGCGCTCCGGCTCCTGCTCCAGGATGTCGAAGGCCGCGATGCAGGTGGCCGCCACCGACGGCGGATGCGACGTGGAGAAGAGGAACGGCCGCGCGCGGTGGTAGAGATAATCGATCAGGTCGTGCGAGCCGCAGACGTAGCCGCCCAGCGCGCCGATGGCTTTTGACAGCGTGCCCACCTGCACGTCGACGCGGCCATGCATTCCAAAGTGATCGATCGAGCCCCGGCCGTTGCGGCCCAGCACGCCCGAGGCGTGGGCATCGTCGACCATCATGATGGCGCCGTATTTCTCGGCCAGCGCGGCGAGCTTGTCCACCGGGCCGATGTCGCCGTCCATGGAAAACACGCCGTCGGTGATGACCAGTTTGCGGCCCGGCTCTTTTTCAACTTCCTGGAGCAGTTGCTCGCAATGGGCCACGTCCTTGTGGCGGAAGACCTTGATCTTGGCCCGCGACAACCGCGCCCCGTCGATGATGCTGGCGTGGTTGAGCTCGTCGGAGAGGATGAAGTCCTCCTTGCCGAGGATGGCGCTTACTGTGCCCGCGTTGGCCGCAAAGCCGCTCTGGAAGACGACGCAGGCTTCGACGTTTTTGAAGCGGGCGATCTTCTCTTCGAGGTCCATGTGGATGCGCATGGTTCCGGCAATGGTACGCACCGCGCCCGAGCCCACGCCCAGTTCCCGCGTCGCCTTCAGCGCGGCCTCGATCAGCTTGGGGTGGTTGGCGAGGCCGAGATAGTTGTTGCTGGCCAGGTTGATCACCTGCCTGCCGTCGTAGTGGCACACCGGGGCCTGCTGATCGTCGAGAACGCGCAGCTTGAAATGCGTTCCCTTGGCGCGCAGTTCGTCAAGCGCGGCGGACAGGTAGCCGAGTTGGGGACGGGCAAGTTGCGGGCGGGCGTCGGTCTGAACCATGGCGGGCACCTCAAAAAGAAAGGATAGCGGTTTCAGCTTTGAAGTGTCAGGTGCCAGGGGTCGGGCCCGAGCGCGACAACTGGGCACCCGGCGCGTCCAACCGGTATCGGGACGGCCGGCGGGGATCGCTGTTCGCGAAGGCGGCTAGACGGGTTGCCCGGGCCGCGGCCCCGCCGGATACAATGGTTCTACGCTGCCAATTTTGGGCGATTTGCGATTCTTCTTTTTGAGATTTGGAGCAGGTGCGCGTGAGAGGTTTGATGTGCCGCGTTGTGCGGCTGGAGTTGATTGCAGCGCTAGGCGTGGCGCTGGCGTCGCCTGCATTGGCATGGGAAGGTCCGCAGGGCACGCAAACCACGCTGTCGGCTGAGACCCGGGTCCAGAACGGTCATACCGTGGCGGCATTCGCGGTTGCGGTGAAAGGCGAGGATGGTCTGCCCGCCGCGGGCGCTGTTGTCATTGAGGAAGACGGCCGGCAACTGGCGGGCGCCGGGCTTAGCGGCGAGGGTCAGGCGCGGCTTGAATTCGGGCTTCCGCCGGGCGAGCACAACCTGTCTGCGGTCTATATGGGCGATGCGGCCCACAAGGCTTCGATATCCGCGGTTGCCGGCGTGCGCGCCCAGGCTGCAACCACACCCGGTTTTCAGGTTTCCGTGAACCCGGGGTCTCTCTCTCTGACCGCCGGCCAGTCTGGTTACGCCACGGTTTCCATCACCCCGGTGAATGCGAGCGCGCTTCCGGCGCCCATGTTCGTGACCTTGTCGTGCTCCGGCTTTCCTGACCAGTCCTCGTGCACATTCACGCCGGAAAATGTCGAGGTCCTGCCCACTTCCACGGCAGCCATTACGAGCTCCATGTCCATCACCACGCAGAAACAATCGCTGGTGAAGAACGAGGTGCCTTCGCAGGCCGGGAGCCGTCCGGTGGCATGGGCGATCCTGCTCCCGGGCACGCTGGGCCTGGCCGGGCTGGCGTTTTCGGCTCGCCGCCGCTGGCTCAGCCGGCTGGCCCTGGTTGCGCTGGTAGCCCTGGTCGCAGGTCTGGGAACGACGGCCTGCGCGCCTCGCTACAACTATTACAATCACGGACCGGATCGGAATCTGCCCACGCCGTCCGGATCGTACACGCTCAAGATTACCGCCCAGTCAAGCAACGGGATCTCCGCGTCCACGCAATCGATTCCGTTCTCGCTGACGGTGAACTAAACCAGGAACAGCCCTACCTAAGACACTTCGGGGCCACTGCCAATGCGGCGGTGGCCCCGATTTGCGTTCGGCTGTCGCAGAACCGGACAGCGCGCTTTTCAGAACGACCGCGTCAGACCCGCAATGACGGTGTAGTCCGAAAAAGCGGCATCGCCGTGGGTGTTGTTGGCATAGTCGGTCACGCTGGTTTTGCGATTGCGTTCCATGGCCCAGGGGCCGCTGACGTTGACCATGTAACGGCCGCGCGCGTACGTCATTCCCGGCTCAATCGAAATCACGTAGCCCGGACGGCGGAACCCGTTGCTGCTGCCGAAAGCATCACGAACCGGCACGCCTTCCATGCGGCCGCCGATACTGAACGCCAGGCCGCGCAGGGCGCGGACTTCGGTCACCGGACGCGAGAAGCCCCCACGCCACAGGTACTGGTCCGTCGCAGAAATGACCCCTTCGCCGGGTGCGGGACGGTAGGTGAGTACGCCGGTTGTATCCTGCGGGCTGAACAGCCACGAGCCCGTGAAGTATCCGGAGGTTTTCCAAATGAACTCGCGATAGGCCTCGGTGGCCAGCGCGAATCCCCATGTGCCGTCGCCGGGCTGAATCGACTCGTCGAAGGGCTCGATCATCGTGGTGCCGTTGGCAAGGGTCTTGGTTCCCTTGGCATCGTTGATGCCCGTCGGAAGTTTCAACTGATAAGAGAAATTGATGTTGCCGTGGCTTTCGGTGGGGGGCCGCCACACCCAGGTTTCGCCGCCCAGGGTCATGTCGCCGATACCCCAGGAACGATAGACGTTGAGGGGACTCGACTGCCCGTGGCGCGACGCGTCCAGGAACGGGACGTAGGCGATAAAACTATTGCGCGGACTGAGGCGGTAGTTCACGTCGACTTCGAACAGATTGACGTGATTGACGACGGCGTTGTGGTTCTCTTGCCTCTGAATCTGGTAGACCGTACCGATGTAGTGCTTGTAGGAGTTATAGACCCGGTAGCCCACGGTCACGGTCAGCCCGTGAATCCAGTCGCCATTGGAGAATTTGCGGGCGCTGAATTGCGAAGTCGGATCGAGCCCGGAAATGATGGGCTGCGGTGAGTGGGCGGCCACGCATCCCTGGCCATGAGCGGCCATGGGAAGCGAAAGGGTGACTGCAGTTACGAGTAAGCGAACGACGAACGCTCCAGGCGAGGGGGAGATCTTCATCTTGTTTTTCTCCTGCGGGGATGTCTTGCCGGCCTCGGAAAGCTCAAGCGTTGGGAAGACGCCGGAGCAGTAGGGAAAGTGCATCCGAAACGTACCAGCCTGCATTGAGCGCAGTCATGATGCATGGGATGGAGGCCGGGGTCAACCATTCGATGGAGGAAAGTCCCGGCCGGCAGAAGGTATGGTCACAAGGTTATGTCCAAAATCAGATTCCGCGCCGTGTGCTGCCTGGTGGCGATGTGCTGGCTTGCGATGACCATCCCCATGGCTGCGAAACATGCGCCCGATCCGGGTTTCAAGTCGCTCGACGGCCACACGCAAAAGCTGTCCGCTTTGCGCGGGCAGGTGGTGGTGGTGAACTTCTGGGCCACGTGGTGCGGGCCATGCCAGGAAGAGCTTCCGCGGCTGTCGCAACTGGCTCAGGGCTATGCGGGCAAGCCGGTCCGGTTTGTGCTTATCTCGATCGATGAGCCCAAGGATCGGGCGAAGATTCCATTGGTGCTGGGGCGGCTGCATGTCTGATCTGGAAAGCTGGGATGATGCCGATACGGATACCATGAAGGACTTTGGGCTTGGCGATATCGTTCCCGGGACGGCGATTCTGGATGAAAGAGGCGATGTCGTCGCCCGCATCAGGGGCGAAGCGCGCGAAGAGGATGTGCGCAGCGCGGTGGACTGGCTGCTGGGCGGAAAGGCGGGGCCGGCGCCGGCGGCGCTGACGAAGAGATATTGAGCGAGGGACATAGGGACTAGGGACGTAGGGACTCCCCAGCGGACGTGATACAAGGGAACGGTATGCGCCGCGGGTCGCACGCCCAGTGTCCACAATGCTGAAAAGTGTCGGCTGTTTCATGCTCGGCATGATTGGGTTTACGTGCGTATCTGGGGCGGCCGCGCAGACCGCCAATCAGGCCTGGCTGAAGTATCCCAGTTCGACCGATCGATCAATTGCGCCGCTTCAGGTGCGCTCACTGGGAAGATCCCCTCTTGAACTGTCAGCTGTGCAGGAACTCATCCGCAGCAACATGGGGTTCACTGACTTACCTAACCCTCGACTGCCTGCCAACAGCGGTCTTGTTCTGGGCACTTCGTTGGAGGTGCGCACGTCATTTCCCCAATTGCATATCCCGGCCAGACTTGGACCGGATGGATATTGGCTGACCCACGTCACGGTGCGCGGTGATCCGGTGGTTGTGGTGGCGGGCGCGGATGACCGCGGAGTCCTGTACGGCGTGTTCGCTTTGCTCAGGCGGCTTCGGCAAGGAGAGGTTATCTATCCGGTCGATGCTCAGGAGCAACCCGCGATGCCCATTCGCTGGGTCGATGAGTGGGACAACGCCGACGGTTCCATCGAGCGCGGCTATGCGGGGCGATCGATCTTCTTCGAGGGCGGCAAGGTGCGCGACGACCTGGCGCCGGTGGGCGAATACGCTCGCCTGCTGGCCTCGGTCGGAATCAACGGTTGCAACATCAACAACGTGAACAATGCGGCGGCGTTTCTCGACCCGGAGATGCTGAAGGGTGTCGCGCGCATATCGGATGCGATGCGCCCGTGGGGAGTGCGGCTGGCGCTCAGTGTCGATATCGCCAGCCCGCAGAAGATTGGCGGGCTCGCGACATATGATCCGCTCGATCCCGCGGTCAAGGCGTGGTGGGCGGCAAAGGTTAGCGAGATTTATGCGCTGATTCCCGACTTTGCCGGATTCACGGTGAAGGCCGATTCAGAAGGCCAGCCGGGTCCGGCGAGTTACGGGCGCACGCCGGCGGATGCGGCCAACTTATTGGCCGCGGCGCTTCAGCCGCATGGCGGAGTGGTTCTGTACCGCGCGTTTGTCTATAACCATCATCTCGACTGGAATGATCCCAAGGCGGATCGTGCCCGCGCCGCCTACGACATCTTTCATCCGCTCGACGGGAAGTTTGCGCCCAACGTGATCGTGCAGACCAAGGAAGGGCCGATCGATTTTCAGGCGCGCGAGCCGGTGTCGCCGCTGTTTGCCGGCCTCAAGGAAACCAGCCAGGCGATGGAAGTGCAGATCACGCAGGAGTACACCGGGCAGCAGCGCCATCTCGTCTATCTCGCGCCGATGTGGAAGCAGGTGCTCGATTTCGATATGCGCGCTGGTGGGCGAGCGACGCCGGTGAAGGAGATCATCGCGGGCAAGAGCTTTCAACCGGCCGCTCGGTGGCATGGTGGGCGTGGCCGGCGTGGGCCGCGAGGCGTGGCTGGGCTCGCCGCTGGCCATGGCCAATCTCTATGCCTTCGGCAGGCTGGCGTGGAATCCCGATCTGACGCCGGAGCAGATCGCGGATGAGTGGATCAAGCAGACCATCGGCACCGATCCCGAAGTGGTTTCGCACGGTGCGGAAAATGCTGATGCAGTCGTGGCCGGCGTATGAGCACTACACCGGCCCGCTGGGCATGCAGACGCTGACGGATATTACCGGCAGCCACTACGGGCCGAACATCGAGTCGAGCGAGAACAACGGCTGGGGCCAGTGGCATCGCGCCGATCACGAGGGCGTGGGCATGGATCGCAGCGTGGCCACCGGCACCGGGTTCGCGGGGCAGTATCCGCCGGAAGTGGCCGCGATGTATGAGAAACCCGCGACTACGCCGGACAATCTGCTGCTGTTCTTTCACCACGTGCCGTACACGTACAAGCTGCAGGATGGAAAGACCGTGATTCAGTACATCTACGACAGCCACTACCAGGGCGCGGCGGAGGCCGCTGAACTGGGCGCGGAATGGGCGACGCTGAAAGGCCGCATCGATCCGGCGTTGTTCGACGAGGTGCGGACGCGGCTTGAATACCAGGCTGGGCACGCGATTGTGTGGCGGGATGCGATTGTGCAGTACTTTCTTAAGCTCAGCGGCATTGCCGATGAACGCGGGCGAGCGGGGCACTATCCCGGCAGGCTCGAAGCTGAAGACGCGCGGCTGACGGGCTACAAGGTGATCGACGTGACGCCGTGGGAGGATGCGTCGGGAGGAAAGGCTGTTTCGTGCGATGGGGGAGATGCCTCCCAGCGCAGTTGCTCTGCAGAGTGGACGTATTCGGGCGCGGCCGGGAAATTTGATGTTGCGGTGCAGTACTTCGATCTGCAGGGCGGTGCGGCGAAATTCAAGCTGGATGTCAATGGCCAAACCATTTCGACGTGGACCGCCGATGCGATGCTTCCTTCGCGACGCCCCCATGGCGACAACTCGACGCGATTCACGGCTCGTGGCGTCGCGCTCAAGCCGGGCGACGTGATCCGCGTGGAAGGCATGCCCGATGGCGCTGACCCGGCAGCGCTGGACTATGTGGAAGTGTTGGCGGTGGCTGCCCAGTTCGATTAATTCGGCTCTCCAATGTGGCCTTTTGCTTGCCTGATCGTCCAAAGGATCGGACGTGGAAATGGTTTGTCCGCAAACGCGGGCTCAATGACCTCACAACGGAAACCAGGTTGGAGGATCCCATGTTGATCGCCCGATTTCTTTTGGCCTTCTTGATCGCGGGCGGTCCCGCTCAGGACGCAAACCTGCCCGAAACCATTCACGTACGCCGCCTGACCATTATTTCCAGCAATCTGCCCGAGGCCGAGGGTGAGCGGATCGTTCACGGATTGCAAGGAATAGAAACGGATGCGCGCGGAGAGGAACTCTCGGAACGCGTCCGGCAATATCTTCGCGATGCCGGCTACTTCAACGCCCGCGCCGAAGACATGCAGGTCTCGGGAATCACCGAAACCCAGGCCGGCCGGTCCGCCGATTTTTCCGTGCGCGTGGAGCCGGGGGCTCGTTACACGCTGGGCGACATTACATTTCAAGATGCAAAGGCTTTTTCTTCTGACCAACTCAGGCGTCAATTTTCCTTGAGGGGCGGCGAACTTCTTTACGCCGCGGAGATATCCAAAGGGCTCGAGAACCTGCGGAACCTCTATGCCGCGAAGGGATACGCGAATTTTGTCGCGATTGAGAAACCGATGATCGACAAGACCCGTCACGTTGTGGACATTATCATCGTCATTAATGAAGGACGGCCGGTGAGCTTCGGGAGCCTGCGGCTGGAAGGGATGGAACCCTTTGCGGGCGCGGGAAGGTCGCTGCTTGCCTCGTGGAAGGACATGCAGGGCAAGCTGTATAACCCTGAAGTTTTGAGACAGTGGCTGGCGGCAAACACGTCGGGGTGGCCGCATGAGGCCGCATCGGCGGTGAACGCCGATTTCGTCGCCGGATCGGCGCCGGACGTGGCTGTCGATATACTGCTGCATTTTCAATGAAGCGAAGCGCCGGCGATGAATTCCCCATCTGGGGTTCTCCTCGCCGCGTTATCATTGCGGGCGTGTCAATTCTCAGCCTTATTGCTCGATGCACGACGCGGGCTCTGGTCGCGTTGATGCTGCTGGCAGCCACGCGAATCAGCCCGGCGCAAACCGCAGACGAGACGCTCTACGCCGAACTCACCGCGGACTTCGCGCGGCTGGCGCCGCAGACGATCCATCCCGCGGAGGGATCGATCAAGTATCCCTATCTCATTCCGGCCGGCTATTACCCGCAGATGTGGGACTGGGATGGATACTTCATCGGCGTGCACTGGGCCAACCAGGATGCGGCCGACGCGAAGTACCTGCGCGACTGGGTGATCAGCTTTGCGTCTTCGGCCGACGCGGATGGCTATGTTGCCGGATGCATTACGCCCAAAGGCCCGCGGCCGCTGTTCGGCAAGTTTGCGATGAAGCCGTTTCTTGCCCAGGGCGCGTTCATGGCTGCGGAGAGCCTGCATGACTTTGAATGGATCCGCCCGGTGTGGCCGGCGATGCAGCGCATCGTCGAGTACCGCAGGCGCACGCAGTTCGATGCGAAGTGGGGCTTGTGGTTCTGGGACAATGCCATGCAGTCGGGCGCGGACAACAATGCCGCGCTGACCAACGATCCCAAAGACCGCAGCGCGATTCTCGCCGTCGATGCATCGGTTTATGCCATGCGCGAATACCTCGCCATGTCCCAGCTTGCCGCCCGGCTGGGGGATGGGGCGGCAGCGGAGAAATATAAGCGGGAGGCAATAGAAACTCGCAAGGCGATCATGGCCAAGCTGTGGCTGCCGGACGACGCAATCTTTCTCAATCGACGGCGGGATACGGGCGCGTGGGTTCGCGTCATCAGCTGGACCAGCTTTTTGCCGCTTTTGGACGGGCTGCCGGGCCCGGACAATGCGAAGCGCATGATCCGGCAGCATCTGCTCAACTCCGACGAGATGCGATCGGAGTACGGGTTTCGCAGCCTGGCGAAGAACGATCCGGCCTATAACAACGAGGCCATCATCGATCCCTATTCAAACTGGCGCGGGCCCATCTGGATCAATGCCAACTTTCTCGACTGGATTGCGCTGCGGCGTTATGGCTTCAAAGACGAGGCGCATTGGCTGGCGCTCACGCTGGCCGGCGAGTTGCATCGCGATATTGCGAAGTGGGGCTCGATGCATGAGGACTACAGCGCGGAGACCGGCGAGGGGCTGGCGCCCACGGTGGCGCAGTCTCCGGGCGGAAAATTCGCGGGATTCGTGGGATGGAACCTGCTGGCGCTGGACATGCTGCAATGCGAAACCGGGCACGGGCATTGCGTGACGCTGCTCGTGGGCTGGTAAGAGGCTCGCGAATCCCAGGTCTCAAAATCGAGACCCTTCGACAGGCTCAGGGCAGGCTCTGAGTCACCCGGCGAACCGGCTACTCTAGAGAGAGCTTCGTTCTTCCCGGAGGATCATGGCATTCAGTTCTGGAATTTCGCGGCGCCGGTTTGCCGGTGCTGTCGCTGCCGCTGCAGCTGCGCTTGGGTTGGCCGGCAAATCAGCTCACGCTGATTCCGTGGCCTGCGTTGCCGTCCGCGATTGCGGCTTTGCCTGTCCTTTCCGGGCAGGCGCGTCCTTTCACGAATGCCGAACGGCAGGCGCGCGTCGAACGTGCGCAGGCCTTGATGGCGGCCGAGAAGATCGATGCCATCGTTCTCGCGAACGGCACCAATTCCTCCGTCTACTTTGCCGATCTGCGGCTCAACGGCGGCGAGCGTCTGTGGGCATTGATCATTCCGGCGCGCGCCAGGCCGTTCCTGGTGTGTCCCGCGTTTGAAGAAGGCCGGGCCCGCGAACTGCTCGCTGCCGGTCCACTGGGCAAAGATGCAGAGGTACTGGTGTGGCAGGAGGATGAGAGCCCTTACGCCACGCTGGGCAAGGGCTTGCAGTGATCGCGGGCTCTCCTCCGCGACCGTGGGCCTCGATGAAAACATGAAGTTCGTTTTCGCGGATGGCATTCGCGCGGCGAACCCGCACCTGGCGATCGTGAGCGCGACGCCTGTGACGGCGGGTTGCCGCATGATCAAGGACGCGCACGAAATCGAGTGCATGCGCCTGGCGTGCCGGGCCACACTGCTGGTCTATCGCGCCGTGGCCCAGTCGCTGAAGGAAGGAATGACCAGCGCCGATGTACGGGGATTGATCGCGGCCGCGTATCAGCGCGTGGGATTCGAAGGCGAAGCCAGCCTGAACATCGATGAGTTCACCGCGTTGCCGCATGGCTCGCGGCAACCGCAAACGCTGCGGGAAGGCAGCATCCTGATGCTCGATGACGGTTGCCTTGTTGAGGGCTACGGCTCCGACATCACGCGCACGTTTGTGCTGGGCAAGCCGACGGACAAGATGAAGGCGGTGTTCGATCTTGTGAAGCGCGCCCAGACCGCGGCTCTCGAGGCGGCGCGGCCCGGTGTGCTGCTGGCCGATGTGGATGCGGCGGCGCGCAAGGTGATCGTGGACGGTGGCTATGGGCCCGGCTTCACCTACTTCACCCATCGCGTGGGCCACGGCATCGGCATGGATGGGCACGAGTGGCCCTACTTCGTGAAGAACAACATGTTCGGCTGGGATCTCGCGCCGCGGCTCAAGGCCGGCATGACGCTGAGCGATGAGCCGGGCGTGTATATCAAGGGGCAGTTCGGCGTTCGGCTGGAGGATGAACTGCTCGTGACGGAGAATGGCGCGGAACTGTTAACGCCGCAAAGCCCCTCAGTCGAGGATCCCTTCGCCAATATTGCCTAAGACGCTCAGCGACGGGCTGCGAGTGACGATCACTGCGGAAAGGTGGGCGTGCATCATCTTCGAAAGCTGGGCGTCGATTTATCTGCTAGAAAGAGACCGTATTGTTGTGGACTGGCCTTGCAGACCTCCTGGAGGGCCCCGTAGATATCGGACCGTTCCCGTTGGGTCTTTGTTTCATAAAGGTAGCCCAGAGTCAGAAGCGCGAAGTGGGTGAAGAGCACATCTGCCGGCGCGGGGTTGGTGACCGCGATGCGACGCCTCGCTTCAAAAAGAAGTAGAAACATGCGGCTCACACTGTCGCTCTGCTCAACGAACTTGACCCGGTCCCGAAGGTAGTCGCCGAATTCGGGCTCCGTCCGCAGTTTCTCGATGATTCGGCCAAACCCTGTCCGCACTTCCGAAAGCGTGTCCAGATTTGCTTTGCCGTTCAACCCTATTTCGGCTGAAAGAAGGCCCGAGAGTGCCAGTGTAGAGAAGACTTCGCCGGAGATCGCATGCGCTCGCTGTTTCTGATCCTCAAGCTGCTGAATACGAAGCTTACGGAATTCCTGACGCAATCCCAAGAGCACAGCAAGTGCGGCAATCAACGGAGAGAGCACCGGAACTACGTTCTTGGTGAGTGCATCCAAGGTCTCTTGCTTGGGAGAGGCCTGGCAAATCATCATGAAATCCATGGGTCCTCACCTCTCAGCGATTCGCGGCGTGGTTGCATCATCTTGAGTCCTACCATCCAGAATCCGTAGGAGAATTCGCAATCGCCGGCAACCCGGCCAGCGCCATCGCGATCTCTTCGGCCGGGTAGTCGTAGTTCTCCAGCTTGCCGGCCTGGTAGTCGATGTACGACTGCATGTCGAAGTGGCCGTGGCCGCAGAGATTGAAGAGGATGGTCTTTTCCCTGCCCTCTTCTTTGCATTTCAGCGCTTCGCGAATGGCGCCGGCGACGGCATGGTTGGCTTCGGGCGCGGGAATGATGCCCTCCGCGCGCGCGAACTGGATGCCGGCGGCGAAGGCGTCCAGCTGCTGCACGCTGGTGGCTTCGATCAGGCCGAGTTCGAGCACGTGCGAGACCAGCGGCGCCATGCCGTGATAGCGCAGCCCGCCGGCATGAATGCCGGGCGGAATGAAGGTCGAGCCCAGGGTGTGCATCTTGACCAGCGGCGTCAGGTGGCCGGTGTCGCCGAAATCATAGGCGAACGGCCCCTTGGTGAGGCTGGGGCAGGCGGCGGGTTCCACGGCTACGACGCGCGCGTTCGATTGGCCTTTCAACTTGCGGCCGAGGTAGGGCATCACCAGGCCGGCAAAGTTCGAGCCGCCGCCGGTGCAGCCGACGATGACGTCGGGCTCGTCGCCGGCCAGCGCCATCTGCTCGATCGTTTCGAGGCCGATGACGGTCTGGTGCAGCAGCACGTGATTCAACACGCTGCCCAGCGCGTACTTGGTGTTGGGATCCTTGGCGGCAACTTCGACGGCTTCGGAAATGGCGATGCCCAGCGAACCCGGGCTATTGGGATTTTGGGCGAGAATGGCGCAGTCCGGAATCGGTTTCGGTGCTGGGGCTCGGCGGTGACGCTGGCGCCGAAGGCTTCCATCAGCGCGCGGCGATAGGGCTTCTGGTTGTAGCTCACGCGCACCATGAAGACCTTGCATTCGATGCCGAAGAACGCGCAGGCCATGGCCAGCGACGATCCCCACTGGCCCGCGCCGGTTTCGGTCGACAGGCGTTTCGTGCCTTCCGCCTTGTTGTACTAGGCCTGCGCGACGGCGGTGTTGGGCTTGTGGGAGCCGGCGGGGCTTACGCCTTCGTACTTGTAGTAGATCTTCGCCGGCGTATCGAGCGCCTTCTCCAGGCGGCGCGCACGGAACAGCGGCGATGGACGCCATTGCGCATACACCTGCCGCACCGGATCGGGAATCTCGATCTCGCGCTCCGTGCTGACCTCCTGCATGATCAGCGCCATGGGAAACAGCGGCGCCAGGTCGTCGGGCCCGATGGGCTTCAGCGTGCCGGGATGGAGCGGCGGCGCCAGCGGCGTGGGCAGGTCGGCGAGGATGTTGTACCAGGCGCGGGGAATGCGGTTTTGCGGCAGGTTGTACTGGATGGTTTCCATGCCGGAGATTCTAGCAGCGGGACATGTTGAAGCACGGTGTGTTCGTCAGATCGCGCTCTTCACCATTCTCACCACGGGCAGTGCTTCTCCGTTCCAGAGCGGCACCGCGATGCGTTCCACTTCGACATAACCCTTGAGCCGATAGAGAGGAACGCCGGTGAGAGTGGACCCCATCTCGAAACGGCGAAAGCCGGCCTGGCGGGCGGCGTTCTCAACCGCGGCCAGGATCAGCGAACCCAGGCCGCGGCGCGCGAAATCCGGATGCACGAAGATGGCGCGCACCTTGGCAGCATCGGTTGCCGGATCGAGTAAGTCGGGTTCGCGGCCGGGTCCGCGATCGGCGCCAAAGAGGGTTTTGCGTTTCGACCACCCTCCGCACCCTGCGGGCAGCTTCGCTGTTTTGCGTTTTGGTCGAGGGAGTCGGCGAGGAAATAAGTCCGGTCCGCGATCAGTTGGGTATCAAGTCCCAGCACCGTGCCCAGCGCGCCTTCGATCTGGGCGGGCGTGTAGTCTCCGGCTTGCAGGCCGCGCACCGATGCCTCGATCAGCGCGTGCAGGGCGGGGATGTCGGCTTCAGTCGCGAGGCGCAGGGTGAATTCGGGAACTGGCTTCATCGCGCTTTATCCTAAACGCCCCCGACGATGCGAGCGGCGCGATCATATGAGCCCAGGTTATAGGCTTGCGTGTAACCGAGGGCGGCCAACTTCTTCTTTGCCGCGCCGCTGCGCCCGCCGCTCTGACAATGGAGCAGCAGAACCTGGTTCTTGTCCTTGACGCGGAGGGGGACGAGAGTCTCGACCTGATCAAGCGGGATGTTGATCGCGGATCGCAGATGGCCGGAGTTGAATTCTCCGGCGTTGCGCACGTCGATCACCAGGGCCCCGTGCTTCAGATGGTCCGCCGCCGCACTCGCGGAGATCTGGCTCATGCGTTTGAGCAGGAGAGGTGCAACAAGCACGGCAAGGGCAATAAGAATAATCGTCCAGTTCATAGCTTCCAGCTTAGTGCGTACCGCTCAGGCCTTGGCGACTTCGACGAGCGTGGAGTAGAACGTGGCGGCGCGGCCGAGGTCCGTCAGCCGCTCGCTGGTGAGCGCATTCACGTTGTTGCTCTCGGGATGAAGCTTGGCCCAGTCGAGGCGGCCAGCCACCACACCCGGGGGCACGCTGCCGTTGACCAGCGCCGTCAGCGTGAGCGAGCCGCGATCGTTGAAGATGCGGACCGTGTCGCCGTCCGCGATGCCCCGCGACTGCGCGTCGAGCGGGTGAATCTCCAGTTTCTGAGCGGTGCGGGCCTCCATCTTGCGATGTCCGTCAAGATTGGCAAAAGTCGAGTTCATGTAGTTGTCCGCCTTGCGGGGAAGGAACTCGAGCGGGTACTTCGCATTCTTGCTCCAGCGGGATTCTGCGGAAGGGATGAACGCCGGAAGGGGGTCGAGGCCCTGCGCGGCGAGGGTCTCGGAGTAGAACTCGATTTTGCCCGAAGGCGTCGGCAGCGTTCCCGACGTGTAGGGCTGAAAAGGATGCGCCTCAGGCTCGCGATGAAAGGCGAGCGGTATGTGTCCCTGCTGCTTCAAATCATCGAGGGTGATGTGTTCCATCTGCGCGTTGGCCGAATGACCGTCGGCGCCGATCGCCAGGGCTTGCTCGATGAGTTGTTCGGGCGTGTCGCGGAAGCACTCTTCGGTGAATCCCATGCGCTGCGCGAGCTGGCTGAAGAGCCAGACGTTGGAGCGCGACTCGCCGAGGGGATCGATGGCCTGGCTGGAGAGCTGCACGAAATAGTGCCCATACGCGCCCTGAATATCGGTGTGCTCGAGAAACGTGGTGGCGGGCAGGATGTAGTCGGCGTAGTCGGTGGTGTCGGTAAAAAACTGCTCGTGGACCACGGTGAAGAGGTCGTCGCGCGCCAGGCCGCGCACCACGGCGTTGTGGTTCGGTGCGACCGCCCCCGGGTTTGAGTTGTAGACAAACAGCGCGTGCACCGCGGGTTCCTGATCCCTGATCCCTGATCCCTGTTCCCTGCTTTGACCAAGCTCGGTCAAGCGCTTGGCCGAGCGTCGACATGTTCACCGTCCGCGCCAGCCGCTTGAGCGGCGAGGCCAGCGCGAGGTCGGCTCGTTCGAGCGCCTTCTTGTCCCAGGCGAACGCTCCGGACGTGGAGAGCTGTCCTCCTCCGCCGCGATATTTCCACGCGCCGGTGAGCGCGGGCAGCATGGCGATGGCGCGCGCGGCTGTGCCGCCGTTTTCGGAGCGCTGCACGCCGTAATTCATGCGGATCGCCGCCGGTCTTGTGGCGGCATATTCGCGCGCCAGCTGCTCCACCTCGGCCGCGGTCATGCCCGTCCAGGCGGCGACGCGCTCCGGCGTGTATTCGCGCGCGCGCTCGGCAAGCCGATCGAAGCCGTGCGTCATCTCCGCGATGTAGGCGCGGTCTTCGAGGCCGTCGCGCACGATCACGTGCATCATTCCCAGCGCCAGGGCCGTATCGGTGCCGGGGCGGATGGGGATGTGCCAGTCGGCCAGGGCCGCGGTGCGGGTCTTGTAGGGGTCGATGACGATGAGGCGCGCGCCGTTGCGGCGAGCCTGCTCCACCATGGGCCAGAGGTGAATGTTGTTGCCGTGAATGTTGCCGCCCCACGCGATGATGAGTTTGGCCAGCCGGAAGTCTTCGGTAGGCGTGCCCAGCTTTTTGCCGTAGACAAGGTTCCAGGCCACGCCGCCGGCCTCGGAGCAAATGGTGCGGTCCAGCTGGCTGGCGCCGAGGCGATGGAAGAAGCGGCGGTCCATCGATCCGAAGCCGAGCACGCCGATAGTGCCGGCGTAGCTGTAGGGCAGAATCGATTCGGGACCGTACTGATCGCCGATCTCTGCGAGCCGCGCGGCAATGGCATTGAGTGCTTCGTCCCAGGTGACGCGCTCAAAGGCTTCCTGCTCCTGCCCTCGCGGCAGCGGACCTTTGGGAACGCCGGGCTTGCGCTTGAGCGGATAAATGAGGCGCTCGGGAGAGTAGACCCGGTCGAGATACTTGGCAACTTTGCCGCAGAGAAAGCCCTGGGTAACAGGATGCGCCGGGTCGCCTGCCACCTTGATGGCGCGCCCTTGTTCGTTCACCGTTACCAGCACGGCGCACGAGTCGGGGCAGTCGTGCGAGCAGACCGTGTGGACGATGCGAAAGGGGGAAGACACGGCGGCGGACATGCTGTCATTGTAAGCTGAACGCATTATCGGAACGTTCGGAGGCTGGGATGAAACGGATTCTTGTGATGATCGTGCCTGGTGGCCGTTTCCGTGGGCGTCGAATCGCTGGGCGCAAGAGAGCGACGAAGCCACCATTCGCGCAACCATCACCGCCCAGGTCGAGGCGTGGAATCGCGCCGACATTCCCGCCTTCATGCAGGCATACGAACATTCGCCGGATACGACGTTCATCGGCGTGAACATCGGCAAGGGATACGAACGAATTCTGGAGCGATACCAGAAGAACTACACCACGCGGGAGCAGATGGGGATGCTGACGTTCAACGATCTCGAAGTGCGCATGTTGCCAGGTTCGTGCGGCAAGGCGGAGTTTGCGGTGGTGACCGGCCGCTTCCACCTGGAGCGCACCCAGAAGGGCGAAGCGAAGAAGGATGACGGCATCTTCTCCCTGGTCTGGCGCAAGGGACCGCAGGGATGGAAGATTGTGCTCGATCACACGAGTTGAAGCGCCAGCATGGAAACGATTCGACGGCTGATGCCGGACGAGAGCGGATTCAATCAACCGATGGTCGTGGCGCGAGAACCGGAAGTCCCCATTGCCTGCCGTCCTGTACACTGTTGCCGATATGAGCTGCCTCTTCTGCAAAATCGTCGAAGGAAGCATTCCCTCGAAGGCCGTGTACCAGGATGAGCAGTGCTATGCGTTCCTGGACATCGATCCCAAGGCGCCGGTGCATGTGCTGGTGATTCCCCGCAAGCATATTGCTTCTCTGGCAGCGGCGGAAGCGGAAGACTCGGCGCTCCTGGGGCACTTGCTGTGGGCTGCCGCCGAAATTGCGCGCAAGAACGGGCTTGCGAACGGATACCGGGTCGTGATCAGCACCGGCAAGGATGGCGGCCAGACGGTGGACCATCTGCATCTGCACGTGCTGGGGGGAAGGGCGATGCACTGGCCGCCGGGATGAAAAAGGCAGGGAACAGGGACTAGGGAACGAGGGAATCAGGGAACGAGTGACCGCAACTTCTAAAGACAGAGGCGCACCAACTGACCGCAGTTGGCGCGCCCTTTCTTTTCCTAGTGCCTAGTCCCTTAGTCCCTGTTCCCTGTCTTTCTCACATCGGCTGCGGAACGTATTCCTCTTCCTCCTCCAGCCCGTAGCGGCGGAGCAGGTTGGGCAGGCTCTGCGAGAAGGCCGAACGCGGCATGACCGTGTCGCAACCGGCCTCGGTGGCCTTGATCTTCAGATCGCCCTGAAGGTGTGACAGAAAGCCCACGATGGACGTGGCCTTTTTGAACTTGTTCTTCAATTTGGGAATCAACGTCATGGGCTTGGCGTTGGCATTGTTCAAGTCAAACACCAGCAGCTTGGGCCGCTCGCTCTCGGGCAGGTCGGTGAGCCGTGAAACGGATTCCTTTTCGCTCCCCTTCACAAACTCCACCTTGATGCCGAGTTTGCGGGCTGTCTCCTGGATCTTGGCCTGGAAGAACAGGTCTTCGATAAAACAGAAGATCCGGGTGGGAGCGTCGTGACGAACGGGAGCCGCGGGCGCCGGGGCCTGGTAGAGATCGGGATGGTAGCTGCTATGGCCGTTGCTGATCTGAATGGTCGAGGCGGGACCGTCGGCCACGTTGCCATTCACCGCCCGGTAGCTATGATCCATCGGCCCGACAAACTCGCGGGGACCGCGCTGCTTGCTCTTGCGCTTTCCCTGGGACATACCGGAGGCATTGTTGCCCGGCTGCGGCGGCGCCGAACCTTTCGGAGAAGAACTTCTTCTTCTTCCGAGCCTGATTCTGGCGCGGGGGAGGAGCCTGTGGCCTGGGAGGCGGGGCCTGGGCCTGAGGGGCCTGGGGCGCCGGAGGCGCTTGCTGGGGCTGCTGCTGCAACTGCGGGACTTGCCCCGGTGCGGCACCTTGGCGGCTGGATTTATTCTTGCGGCGGCGCCGGCGACGCCGATGCCCCTGAGACTGGCCCGGGCCATTGGCCGGGCTGGGCCCCATTTCGGGTTGGGGCTGGGTCGATTCTGTTGTCATGCGTGCACTTCCTGGCACTTTATTGTTGATTGCATAGCTATTTCAGGTCAGCCAATTTCGGGGGAAAGCTGATCTGCTGTCAGGGCCCTTGATCCGGACCAGAAACTCGTTCTCCTGGCTCCGCTGTATTCGCGGACGCGCCGTCAGAACGCAAGAAGCCAGGATCGTATCCCAATAGTTCCATAACCTCGGCATGTCGGGGGCCTGTTGGCGCGTTATGAGCGGTATTGCGAGGCAATTGCCATCCTCATCCGGGCGCCCTTGTCGTGTGCCGGAACCCTCCGACTGAAATAATGGCGCCAGACCAACCTCTTGCCCGGCCTCACCGCACTCTCGCCTCGGCAAAAGCGCTCTGGCCGCCTAAAATCCCCAGCATTCAGGATTCTCTCAAAGGGTTCACTCGGCCACACGGTTCCATCGGCCGCCCAGCATTCCCTTTGGTGATGCCTTTCCAAACGGGGAGAATTCGCCGTCTGCGCTGCAATCAGAACTATGAGGCGAAGTTTCCTGGTTCAGCGGCGAGCTCGCTCTGCCCGGAATCTGGAGGCTCGCGTCAGCCGCTTGATAGGCAAGTTTGATAGTACAGCGAGAGGGCTACCGTGGCAAGTTGCCTTTTGGGTACTTCCGCACGAAAAGAGCGAGGGGGGCGGAAATCGCTGCCGAAAATTGCCCCAAAAGCCGAAGCGCCACTCCCCCGTGGAGTGGCGCCTCGACTCTCGCTTAGGTCACTGGCCTCCCGAAACAATGGCCGGCAATCACCGCCGGTCTTACTGCAGTCACCCCGCCGGCCTGTCGCTTCATAGTCGCTGGCTCTTGCCGGGTTCTGCGTTTTCTGCGGCTGATCCGAACTCAAGGTCCTGTCAGCCTGTTACATCACTGGCACCCTCCATATAGCAATTGGGGTGCCGTTTCCTTGTGACTGATCATAAAGGACTTGCCCCTGCCTGAATCGCGGTGATCATCTCAATTCTGGGAGCGAAATCTCCGTTTTCCTTCCAAAAATCATAGTTCTACTTCTGGCAGTGGGGGCAATAGTGCGTACTTCGGCCGCCAACCACGATCCGCCGGATCAACGTTCCGCAGGTTCGGCACGGCTCGCCGCCGCGTTGGTACACGCAATGCTCCAGCTGGAAGAATCCACGAGCCCCGTCCGCATCGACATAGTCCGAAACCGAGGACCCTCCCAGTCGAATGGCGTGCAGCAGCACCTCTCGCAATGCCAGGCGTAGCCGTTCCAGTTCCGCCGCCGTCAGCCGCCCTGCCGCTTTTCGCGGCCGGATCCCGGCCCGGAACAGGCTTTCGTCCGCGTAGATATTGCCCACGCCGGATAAAAGGGTCTGGTTGAGAAGGGCGGCCTTGATGGCCAGCCGGCGGCCACGAAAGAGCTTTGCGAAATCGCCCTTTTCAATGATCAGTGGCTCGGCGCCCGGTCCCGCGAATCCCTCTCCACGAGCCAGATCCCGGAATTCGAGGCGACCGAAGCGGCGCGGGTCGACAAAGCGCAGTTCGCGGCCGCTGGCAAGGGTTAGCCGCGCATGCGTGTGCGCGGCGACCGGTCCGTCCGGCGTTGTCACCAGCAGCCGCCCGGTCATGCCCAGGTGAACGATCCATTGGGTATCCGCCTGGCCAGATCGCTTCTCCAGAACTCCGCCGCCCGCAGGGCCGGCGAGGTCGAAGACGATGTGCTTTCCGCTGCGGCGAACCGCCAGGATCGTGCGGCCCTCGAGGCCGCGAGCCTGCCTTGGCGCGGGAGTTTTGAAGGGTTCGCGATGGGAACCGAACCAGGCCTCGAGGATGCGGTCGCCGCCCAGCCGGGCGTGGACGCCGCGCGCAATGGTCTCGACCTCGGGCAGTTCGGGCATCCGCTTATTGTAGAGGACACCTGGCGAGGTCCGGGACCGGCAAACCCGCTTAACTATCTTCTTCCGCAAAGTCGTCGGCTTCAGACTCAATGGCGCGCGCAAGCCCCCACTTCTGGAAGTGCACGAGGCCCATCGCAAGGCCGATGAGAAAAATGCCCATCGACCCGTATTCAGTGCGACCCAGTCTCCGGTCCTCGTCGTCTGTTTCGTAGACGGTGTAACCATTGATGTTGCGCGGTGTCATGCGCAGGTTCTGGGGGTCGGGGTACCTGGGCAGAGTGTTCATGTAAATTCCCGAGAGTGTTGCGGAGATCATTAACCCGATCAGTCCCGGAACCAGGAACATCAGAGAAAAGAATCTCAGCTTTGCTACGTAGGCGTTTTCCATGGCAATCCTCATCAGCCCGGCCGTTTCGACAGCCGGGCGTTCCGGCCCATCCGCCGGCCGCAACAATGCGGGTCCGCGCATGGGCAGAGTCATCCCGAGAATCCGATCTTTCTTGTGACCAAGGGGAAGGAAACGGACTTCGCCGCAGGGCGGAAACTCGTGGTCAAAAACGAGATCCTCAGCCTACCGGTTGGTTCGTATCCTGGGCAGTATAGGACGCAATTCATCGGCGCCTCTACGCTGCCAGGCAAACTTCACCCCTAGGAGCCAACCCGATGTAACTCCAATCGGCTCTGAGGTTAGGGTCAGTACCAGCGCCGTGGTCATACCGCTCCCGTCATGTCATGGAAGTTACTTACGGGTGCCCGGGAGTCACGCCGTCCCATTCGCCTCGACCATTCGATTGTCGGACAGAACGCGCTTATTCTCTGCAAAGCATTGAAGGGATTCGGCCAGGAAAGGACAGGAACTGGCCCGCGGCCCGATTCGGGAAGGAACTGGATTTCACTTGGATCGCAACCCGTCGCCGGCGGGGAAGCGCCCTGGTCGGGGTAGGCGGAGGTTACTTGTGTTCCTCTGAATGGCGGATGCGGCTGGCCTCGAAGCTCACGATCTTCCACGCTCCGTGCTCGTCCTTCACATAAACGCGCGTGAACCGATAGCTGCCCGACATGTCACCCTCGGAACTGGTTCCGTTGACCTCGGCGCGGGAGGTTACGAGTGCGGTCTGGCCATAAAAGCGGACCTTGCGATCAGAGAACTCGATGGACGCGAAACGCAACGTTCCTGCACGCAGCGTGGCGAGGGTTTGATCCTTGGATTGGAGCGTCCCATTGGAGGTGATGGCGATATAGTCATCGGCCAGCAGCTTGTCCATCGCCGAGCTATTGCGGTGGATGACGGCGTCCCGCCAGGTGTCCTCAAGCTGGTCGATTTCGTGGCGAACTTCGTGCCGCTGCCCGCGGGGCATTCCGGGCGACGACTGAGCGGCGCTGGCGGAGAGCGCAAACACCATGAGAAGCGCCGCAACGCTGCTCAAGCGCCCGGTAAGTATCGCGGAGGGCTGCGCCATAATCGTTGTAACGGATGGTATGCCCGAAACGGTATCGGGGTCAATTGCATCTTCCGGGAAGTCCTTGACCGTCATTTGCGCTTCATAAAATCCCGACTCTCACCGGCTCCGGCACGGGTCCGTGTTTGCGCATCCGGCGAGGTGGGACGGCGAACGCCTCGAAACGCGGCCGGCGAAGGCTCCTAGACCAGGGCCTCGAGGTCTTCCCGGATTCGGTCCCGCATCTTCTGGTAGAGCCCTCCCACCGCGTACTGCTTGAAGTGGGCCGACTGGCGGTGCGCTTCGGCGGCGGCGGTATCGCGATATTGTTCATAGATCAGGACGGTGTCGCGATCCCCGTCGACGTAGTGGGGGACGTAGGTGATGCAACCAGGTTCCTGGCGGGACGCCAGGGTCAGAGCGCGCAGAGTTTCGGCGATCTCGGAGCGGTCATCCGGGGAAAATTTCATGCGAACCATGAAGCTGATCATGGGTACGGACTTCCCTTCTGGTTGAGCCCTCAGGGCTTCTCGAAATCATGCACCAGTTTACCCGTGAAACTCCGGCAAGGGCGGCGGCAAACTCGGGCAACACCATGGTCTGTTCGCGGTCCGGTCCGGTGGACACCATGCCGATCCGGGCACCGCTCTCCCGCTCCTGGAAATGCAGGTATTCCTGCGCCGCCCTGGGCAACCGGTCGAAATCGGTAATGCCATCGGTGGGCTGGCGCCAGCCCTTCAGGGTGGTGTAGCGCGGCTTGATCTTCTCCAGCCCATGCACGTCAGCGGGAATCTCGTCGGTCACCTTGCCGTCGATTTCATAACCGATGCAAATCGGGGATTTCGTCGAGCTCGTCCAGCACGTCCAGCTTGGTGATCACCAGCCATTCGGCGCCGTTCACCTGGTTGGAGTAGCGCAGCAGGGGAATATCGAGCCATCCGCAGCGTCGCGGCCGGCCGGTCACAGCGCCATATTCGTTGCCGCGGGCGCGAAGCTGCTCCCCAACGGCTTCGTGGATCTCGGTGGGGAAGGGTCCCTCGCCTACGCGCGTGACATAGGCCTTGGTGACGGCGATGACGGTGCCGATGGCCGTGGGTCCGACGCCTGTTCCGGTGGACGCGCCCCCGGCCGTCGCCGACGAAGACGTCACGAACGGATAGGTGCCGTGGTCGATGTCGAGCATCGTGCCCTGCGCGCCCTCGAACATCACGCTGCCCCCGTCGCGCAGGATGCCGTTGAGCAAACGGCCGGTGTCCGCGACAAAGGGGCGGATCTGCTCGGCCGCCGCGGCGTATTCGTCGAACATCTTTTCGGGATCGAGCGGCCCGATCCGATCTGGGGGCCGAACAGGGCGTGGGCGATCTGGTTCTTCTCCTCGCAGGCGGCCTCGATGTGGGTCTTGAGCAGGTCAGGCCGCAGCAGGTCGACGACGCGCAGGCCGCTGCGCGCCATCTTGTCTTCGTAGGCCGGACCGATGCCGCGGCTGGTGGTGCCGATCTTCTTGCGGCCCGGCGCGCTCTCGGCGGCCAGTTCGATCATGCGGTGATAGGGCAGGATGACCTGGGCGCGGTTCGAAACATTGAGCTGCCCGTCGACATCGACGCCGAATTCGCGCAGCCGGGCGACTTCCTTGAGGAAGGCGATGGGGTCCAGCACGACGCCGTTGCCGATCACGCCCTTGCAGCCCTTGCGCAGCACGCCGCAGGGAATCAGTTGCAGAATGAATTTCTGTCCGCCGATGATGACGGTGTGCCCGGCGTTATGTCCGCCGGCGTAGCGTGCCACGGCGCTGAAGCGCTCGCTGAGCACGTCCACAATTTTCCCCTTGCCCTCGTCGCCCCACTGGGCGCCCAGCACCACCGCCGTCTTCGCTCGCATGGCCTTCCGTTCCTGCAGATGACTGTTATTGTCGGCGGAGTCCGCCGCGCGCAAGGGTCGATGGATCTGTGTAGCCGCTATCCGGGCACACAGATTGGCCCATCCAGCCCCGCACCACGTTCGATCATAAACCCTGGATCGGATCGGTCCGCGACTGGATCGAACCTGACCGGATCGGTCGGCAGCATGCCGCTTGTGAACTCCTGATCGCTCTCCGGTTGTGTTTCTGTTTGAGCTTCCCGCTATAATGGGCCAGATTTTCCGCGGCGGTTGATGCTCAGTGCTCTCCAGAGGGCGCCATGGCGCGAACTTCCATCCTCGAAGCTCCGAAGCCGATCCTGAAGCTGGCGGTCTGCGCCATGGTTTTGAGCCATGCCGGATGGGCGAAGACTCCAGCAGATAGCGCGGCCGCTAAGCTCGGTCCAACACGCGCGAAACTCGACGCTCTCCAGGCGTGCCTGGGAGCCAGCCCCGCACTCGGCACGCTGCGGAAGGGACTCCTCTGGGGTTGGCCAAAGCCTGGGAGCGCGCCCACTTTGCAGGCCCCGCCTCCGGCGCCTCCGCCTCCGGCCGAATACCTCGACAGCCTCGACCGGGACGTCCAGGCCTGCGCGGTTGCGGCCACCCTCCAGGATCCAGACCAGCGGCGCGAGGTCTTGAGCGCCATCGAGAAGGACATCGAGATCAAAGCCGCAGACTGTCGCGGATTCGGAATGGGGCGCAGGGTGCCGGTGACGATTCGTACCCTGCGCGGGACAACCGCCGAGAACGGATGGCAGGTTTTCTATAAATGGTCGTGCGCCAGCCTGCTGCAACCGGAAGAGGTGCGTGTTCCCAACCTCACCAGCCCGGCGAACGTCGAACTGCCTCCGGGCGAATACTTCTTTCGGGCAGAGAAGAAGAATTCCTCCGGCCAGGTTCAATCCATCGCCCCAGTGAAAATCGTGGTCGGCTCCGCAGCGGCGGTTCCGCTCGAACTCGCGATCGAATGACAGAAGGCAAAATGGCAGGGGAAGCAAGACAATCCGTGCCCGCGAAGACGACGCGCCTTGCGGTCTTTGCCAATTTCTTCAAAGGCTACATGAGCGTCTCCACCATTGTGGCCGCATCCATTCCCATCCCGGTCGGCAGCTTGAAGCTGATCCCCGTGTTTTCCCAGCAGCGCGGCTTCCTGACGGTCTACGCGTCGCTGTTCTGCTTTCTGCTGCTGGCGTTCGTGTTTTCCATCCGCCATCGCCTGGCGGGGCCGATGTTCAGGAAGGGGACGGCGGGCGCGCTGATTGCCGCGCTGCCGTTTGTCTTTATCGTTCTCACCCTGGGTTCCGTCATCGCCTACCATGCCATTCTTCGGGACTCGATCGAACAGCTGCGCCAACAGGGGCTGACGCTCACAACTGACGTCTTGTTGGAGAAGGTCGATGCAACCGAGATTCCGTATGCGGTGGAGCTGGCAGCCTGCTACCTCGGCATCTTTATCTTTGCCGAAGCGGCGTTCGTGTTGATGGCGATTCGGGAATACCTGCAGGACCTGCTCCGCCTCGACGAGGTGACGCTGCTGCGGGAATCAGCGAACGGTTTGGGCGGTGGAATCGACCGGGAATTGCCTCCAATTCCGGAATCCGGACAGAAGCTGGTCGAGTCGCGATCCTCTCGAGCGGTCTGACTCCTTTCGACCCTCCCCTATCAACTCCGGCCCTTTGTTAACCACACCCGGCCCTCATCCGTTGTGGATGCAGAAGCGGCTCTCATGCCGCTTCTCGATGAGGGAAATTCACAATGCACAATTGCTCCAGGCTCATTTCACGGGTGGTGATTGCCATCGCTGCGTCGGCCCTGCTCGCCAGTGCGCATCTCGCCGGCCAGGCGCCCGCCGCAGCTCCGGCCCGGGCTGCTGCTCCGGCTCCGGCCGCTGCGCCGGCACCCGTTCCTACGGAACGAGACGTCGCCGCCACCCAGGACCAGCTCATCAAGCTGCTGCGGCTCAGCCCCACCCTGACCACGGTGATCGCGCACGATCCTTCGCTGCTGTCGAACCAGGAATATGTCGCCAGAACCAATCCGCAACTGGCCGACTTTCTGGCCAGCCATCCGGAGGTGGCGCGCAATCCGGACTTTTATCTCTTCACCCACCTCAACCGCGAAGGCGGCGGTCCCGATGAAGCGCTGGAACGCGCGGTCTGGCCCGACGTGTACCGTTCTTCGCCGCCACGCTCCGCGTTTGCCGATGTCTTCGGCGACGTGATTCCGCTGATGGCGTTTGCGGGTTTTCTGGTTGCGCTCACGTGGACCCTGCGCCTCTTCATTGAAAACCGCCGCTGGAACCGCATCTTCACCCTGCAAAGCGAGGTGCACAACCGGCTCATCGACAAGTTCAGCTCCAACCAGGAACTGGCGCAGTACATGGAGACCGAATCCGGCAAGCGGTTCCTCGAGGCGGCACCGATCCCGGTGAACTTCGGGCCGGACCAGCGCGTACCGAACGTGGTGGCGCGGGTGCTGCTGCCGCTGCAGATCGGCGTCGTGATGGTTCTGCTGGGCGGGGGCTTTCTGCTGCTGCGCCACGCCGGCCCGGACATGGATACGCCCATGCGCGTCCTGGGTACGGTGATCCTGATGCCGGGAATCGGATTTATCATCTCCGCAGGGATTACGTGGCTGCTGGCTGCGCGCCTGGGGCTGATGCCGCCCCGGCCGGAGCCACCCTACGGAGCACCGCCCGCAAACAGATTCGACGCCCCCTTGAGCACCTCAGGACGGGACTGAGGCAACGGCAGTGAGAACCGCATGAGCCGCAAGGGGCCCGAATCCAGTGAGGAAGCAAAGGCCAGTGTCCTGGGAATCCGCCATTCCGAATGTGCTTGCCGGAGAAACGCCGGCGCTCGCCTCCGCGTCTTCCGATCTTCCCGGAATGAATAGCGAGGAGTTCGCCGCGTTCTACGAGCGCACGGCGCGGCCATTGTGGGCTTACCTGGCGCGGGTTTCGGGAGACGCTGCGCTGGCCGACGACCTGCTCCAGGAAAGTTTTCTTCGATTTCTCGGAGCAGACCATCCGAATGACGGAGAGGTGAGCGCCCGGCGCTACCTCTTCCGCATTGCCACCAACCTGTTGCGCGATTATTGGCGGCGGCCGAGGGCGGCCTCGATCGAGGACATTCCGGAAGAAGTGTTCCAGGCAGGCGATCACGGCGACGCATGTGAATCAAGGATGATGCTGGGGCCGGCGCTGCGGTTAATGCGCCCCCGGGATCGCCAACTTCTGTGGCTCGCCTACGCCGAGGGCTATTCGCACCGGGAGATTGCCGGGATCACCGGCCTGGCTTCGGCCAGCATCCGGCTACTGCTGTTTCGCGCCCGGCGCAAGATCGCCCGCCTGCTGCGGGAGAACGCTGCGGATGACGGGAGGGTGGGATGAGACTCGGCGCGTGCGGACGGGAAAAGGAAGTGGCGGAGATGCTCGCCCGCGGCCACTGGCCCGAGGCCGCCAGCGGCGAGCTGCGCACCCATGTGTCCGGCTGCCGCGGCTGCCGGGACCTGGTCCTGGTGAAGCAGGCCTTTCGCGCAGAGCGGACTGCTGTAGCCAACGCGGCGCGGCTGGAGCCGCCGGGCGTGCTGTGGTGGCGGGCACAACTGCGGCGGCGCAATGCGGCCCTGGCCCGCATCGGCAAGCCCATCCTGGGCGCCCAGATCTTTTCGGTAGCGGTCACCCTCGCGGCGGCTATCTTCTACCTGGCCTGGCAAGCCAAACGCGGCTATGGATGGCCGGACTGGCTGCAGCAGTTTCCCCGGGCGCTCCACCTGGAGGCCCTGCTGCCCGACGCGCTCAGCAAGTATCCCGGCGAAACATGGCTGGTGTTCTCCGGCCTGGCAATGCTGGCGGTGATGAGCGGCGTGATCGTCTACATGGCGTCGGAAAAGCACTGATCCCTGAATTCGAATCTCCGGCCGGGTGCGCACAATCCAACCGATTGCATCTCATCCCTCAAGGAGTGTTAGGCATGGCTCTCTCTGCAAGCGAAGTGCACCAACTCAAGCAAGCCTCTGCCCCGGACAACCTGCTCACGGTCATCCGCCATCGCTGGAGCCCGCGTTCCTTCACTGACCGCGACGTCAGCCCCGAGGATCTGAAGACGGTTTTTGTAGCGGCGAGCTGGGCCGCGTCTTCTTACAACGAGCAGCCCTGGCGCTTCTTCGTGGGGCGGCGCAATTCCGAAACGTACCAGAAGATTTTCTCGACCTTGATGGAAGTGAACCAGCAATGGGCGCGCACGGCCCCGGTGCTCATCATGGGAGTGGCGAAAACAAAGTTTTCGCACAACGGTGCGCCCAATCGCGTCGCGCTTTATGACCTGGGCGCGGCCGCGGCTACGCTGTGCTACCAGGCCACTGCCCTCGGCCTGCATACGCACCAGATGGCCGGCTTTAGCGTGGATGCCGCGCGCAAGGTCTTCAACGTTCCCGAGGACTACATTTTCGGCGCGGTGATCGCGCTCGGCTACCAGGGAGAACCCGGCGCCCTCACCAACCAGCAGATGCTGGCCCAGGAGACATCCCCGCGCCAGCGCAAGCCGCTGAGCGAAATTGTCCTGTCGGGGTGGGACGAGCCCGCCAACCTGGGCTGATATACAGTCTGATTCACCCCCCGCCGGGGAGCCGCGCTCTCCGGATTCCGCGATTAAAGTGGAGTCTGGAGTCCGCCTTTGTGACCAGCCAGACAGCCACTCGAAGAGTCATCCGCAAAACGCCGGCCCGCCGCCCGCATCATCGCCGGGCCATGCGCCGCAGGAGCCGGCTGAGTGTCCGGACTCGGCGTGGTCCTCGCATCCATCGCCATCGCGGTTGTGCTCGTGGCGTGGGCCGCGCTGGCGCGCGCCTTTGCTCCACTGGGGAACACCTCGGCATCCCGTTTCGATACCCTCATTGTCCTGGGGTCACCGGCAGACGCCGAAGGAAATCCCACGCCCGACCAGTTGTCGCGCGTCACGGAGGCGGTGCACGAGTATGAACGCGGCGTGGCAACCCACCTGATCCTGACCGGCGGAACAACCCGTGGCGGCTATGTCGAGGCGGAGGTGATGGCGCGCACGGCCGAGGCGCAGGGGGTTCCGGCCTCCTCCATCGTCATTGAACCGCAGGCGCTCGACACCATCCACAACGCGTGCTACTCGGTACGGATCATGAAGGCGCATGGCTGGCGGTCGGCGGAGGTCATCTCAAACACCAGCCACCTGCCCCGCGCGGGCCTCATCTTCAGCCGGCAGCCGATCGACTGGCGCATGCATGCGGCGCCGTCGCTCGAGCCCGAAGTTACCTCTCCGGTGCGGGCAGGGGTAGGGCTGGAAGTATTGAAGACGCTGCGCTACCTGGTCTACGCGCAATGGGCGGAGCGCTGCACGCCGTAGCAGCAAGGGAACAGGGAACAGAGAAAAAGGGGAAACCTGCCTTGCCCCTTCGCCTGTTCCTGCTAACTGACACCCCCGGCCAGCGTCTTGTAAGCTGAATAAGATGCGTTTCCCAGGAAGTTTATCCTTTTCTTTTGCTGTCGCTCTGCTTGCGTGTGCCGGAATCAGCGCTGGAGCCCAGGCGCCCAGCCAGCCATCTTCGGGCCAGTCTTCTTCCAGCCAGTCTTCTTCCAGCCAGTCCGACTACGACTGTTACGGTTACCGCCACCTCGCCTCAGCCCGCCTATATCGCCATCGATCCGCTGGCCAACGTTCGTTACGACAACAAGTGGGACGTCTCGGTGGGCATGGCGTACCGGCACATCAAGGCGGGCCCGAACCTGCTGCAGGGATCAAACCTGGGCGGAATCGACCTGACCGGTTCTTATTATCTGGGCCGGCGCTGGCGGCTTGAAGCTACCGGCCGCGGTTATCTCGGCACCAGCGGCGCGGCCCCCAATCCGTACGAGATCAACGGCCCGTTCATCATGGAATACATCTTCGCGGGCGGAGTGGAGTGGCTGGGCCCGCACAACAAGCATGGAGCCATCAGCGCGCACGTGCTGGGCGGGGGAGCGTGGGGCATCTTCGAGCAGAACCTGCGCGGCAACTCGCCGGCGGTGGTGGGTTTCTACAATGACCAGGTTGCGCCGGCGGCGATCATCGGCGGCCATTTCGATCTGAACCGATCGTCGCAATGGGTGTTCCGCGTGACCCCCGATGCCATCATGACCCACTATGGCATCAACTACCCGCCGAAAACCAGCCAGTTCGACGTCAACTTCGCCATCTCGGTCGGAGTGCAGTACAAATTCAAGAAGACGAAGTAGGAGCGGCGCTTTCCTGCCTGTTCCCGGCGTTCGGTTGAAGAACGTCCGTGGGACTTCATGCCGGGGCGTGTGGTTTCCGGCCATTCCTCGCGCGGATGACTATTTTTCCGCTCCTTCTGAACTCCGGCCGCCGGCCCCGGCGAGCCGCGCCTTTCCCCATCCGGGGTTGTTCCCGTCATTCCTCACGAAATTCGGCTGACAACATAGGCAGCAGATCGTTAGACTTCCACCTTCATCTATGTGTGTTATTCTTCGCCGTTCGGGGCCACCGCATGAAAACGAAGCGCCGTAGGGACGATGTACCGGATACCGGCATTTTCTTGCTCGCGCGTTGATTTGGATATTCGGGAGAACAAGGGCAGGTGATATGGACATGAGAGATACGCTCGGAGTACTGCTTGCGGGGGGAGCCGGGGAGCGGCTCTTTCCGCTGACTCGCGATCGGGCCAAACCGGCCGTTCCCTTTGGCGGGCACTACCGGATCATCGACATCACGCTCTCCAACTGCATCAACTCCGGCCTGCGCAAGGTCTTCATCCTCACCCAGTACAAGGCGCTTTCGCTCAACCGCCACGTGCGCGAAGGCTGGACCGGGATCGTGGCGCAGGAACTGGGCGAGTTCTTCGAACTGCTCCCGCCCATGCAGCGGACCGGCGCCAACTGGTACATGGGAACCGCCGACGCGGTCTACCAGAATATCTATTCGATCGGCAGCGAGCAGCCCAAGCACATGATCATCCTCTCCGGCGACCACATCTACAAGATGGATTACAGCCGGATGCTGGAACATCACAGGGAGTCAAAGGCCGAAGTGACTCTCGCCACGCTGCCCATTGAGCCCGACGAAGTTTCGCGCTTCGGCGTCGTCGAGGTGGACTCCAAGGGCGAAATCCAGGGCTTTCTCGAGAAGCCGGCTTCCACGAGCTTTCGCTCGCCCTTCAGTCCCACCAAGGTGGATGCCTCGATGGGCGTCTACATCTTCAATACCGAAACGCTGCTGAAGGCGCTGATTGCCGACGCCGAAGATCCCGACTCGAAGCACGACTTCGGCCACAACATTCTTCCCAATTTGCTGGGCAAGAAAAAGATGATCGCCTACAGCTTTGTCGATGAGAACAAGCAGCAGGCCATGTACTGGCGCGACGTGGGCACACTGGACGCCTACTATGACGCCAACATGGACCTGTGCTCGGTCTCGCCGGTGTTCAACCTGTACGACCGGAGCTGGCCCATGCGTACCCGGGTGCGCCAATACCCGCCGGCCAAGTTCGTTTTTGGCGAGCCGGGCCGCACCGGCACCGCGATCAACTCCGTCATCACCGCCGGCGTCATTATCTCCGGCGCTACCGTGTCGAATTGCGTGCTGTCGCAGGATGTGCGCGTCAACTCGTATTCGGATGTGGACTCGAGCATCATCTTCTCCCACGTGAACATCGGCCGCCATTGCCGCATCAAGCGGGCGATCATCGACCGCGACGTGCATATTCCCGAGGGCACAGTGATCGGGTACGACCCGGTGGAGGACAAGCGCCGCTACTTCGTCACCCCGTCGGGACTGACGATCGTGACCCGCGATGCATCGCTGTTCGAGAACCCGGTGGATCCGGACTTCCTGCAGCGGTATTGACCTGCAGCTTTGATCTGCCGTGAAAACTGGTCGGCCTTCGTCCACGTGGAAGAAGGCCGATTGTTTTTTGGCGGGATGAATGCTCGGCTGCCGGCCTCCCAAGCGAGGCCTCAGGTTGCGTAACTTTCCGGGCTATGCCGGTATCTAATCTCCAGATGGCAGATCTATCCATTTTGAGCACACTGCCGGGGGATGGGCAGGAGAGCGCGGCGTCCGTTGGAAGGACGGACGCAGCCGACGTCAGCCGCCGGGCATTCATTTTCGGCGGTGCGGCGGCGGTGAGCGGGCTGGCCTTCTGGGGTTTGCGGCGGGCCACGGTGGCGGCGGCGCGGCCGCTGGCTCCCGGAGAAGGGCCGCGCAGCGTAACGGTGGTCCGGTTTTCGCCCGCCGGCGAGGAGATTGGCCGCACCACCGGTCCGCGCATCGTCCGAAGCGACGAGGAATGGCGCCGCCGTCTGGGGTCCGATGCCTACTGGGTGATGCGCCACGCCGACACGGAGCGGCCTTTTACCGGAGCGCTTTTGCATGAGGAGCGGCGGGGCGTTTTCCAGTGCGCGGGCTGCGACCTGGCCTTGTTCAGTTCGAAGACCAAGTTCGATTCCGGTACCGGCTGGCCCAGCTTCTGGGAGCCCATTGCGCCGGAAAATGTGGTGGAGAGCCCGGACGGGAGCCTGATGGTGGTGCGGACAGCGGTGTCCTGCCGGCTCTGCGACGGGCACCTCGGTCACGTGTTCGATGACGGGCCGAAGCCAACGGGGCTGCGCTACTGCATGAATTCGGTGGCGCTGAAGTTCGCGGCGGCTTGAGGTACGCTGGTTGCCGGAGGGCCTATGGATTCTCCTGCCCGCACGACCACAGCACCGGGCCAGCCTGAAACCATCCCCGAAGACCGTCCCGCAAAACGTGGTGACGGCGGCCAAGGGCGCATCAAGTGCCCCAAGTGCGGCTGGACTCCGCGCGCCAGCGACCGCTGGTCGTGTGCTTGCCGCCATTTGTGGAACACCTTCGACACCGGAGGCGTCTGTCCGGGGTGCCTCAAGCAATGGACCATGACCGCATGCCTGTCCTGCCATCAATGGTCACCGCATTCCGACTGGTACCCAAAGGACTGAAGGTGCGCTACTTCCCTTTGTAATCCTTGAACAGCTCGGGAAATTGCTGCTTGAGGGCCTCGACCTTGGGGCGATCGCAGACCAGGATGTAGGGATTGCCGGGATTGTGGAGCGCGTAATCCTGGTGGTAGGACTCGGCGTCATAGAAGCCCTTCAACGGCACAACCTGGGTGACGATGGGCTTGGGGAAGACTTTGGCCGCGTCGAGCTGGGCGATATAGGCCTGGCTGATTTTGCGCTGTTCCTCGCTGGTGTAGAAGATCGCCGAACGGTACGACGTTCCCACGTCCGGACCCTGGCGGTTCAACTGGGTGGGATCGTGGGCAACCGAGAAAAAGATGCGCAGCAACTGGCCGTACGTGATCTGCGACGGATCGTACACCACGCGCACCGACTCGGCGTGGCCGGTGGTCTCGGAGCTGACCTGATCGTAGGTCGCGGTTTCTTCCGTGCCGCCGGCGTAACCCGCCGTGGTATCGAGAACCCCCTTGACGCGTTCGAATACCGACTGTGTGCCCCAGAAGCACCCGCCCGCGAAGACCGCGGTCTCTTTCCCGGGCGCGTGCGCCGCCTGCACATCGGCCACCGCGGCAGGGATGGGAGTTTTGCCGGCTCCGTTCACCTTAGTGGTGTACAACGCCACCGCAGCGAGAATCACCACGAACACAGCTATCAGGGACAGGAATCTGGACACCGGGAACCTCCAATTTGGGAGGGCGTCGCGCCCGCCAATGATGTGATGAAACTGCACGGGGAAAGGTTACGGGCGAGGAAAGCAGCAGGGAGATGGGAGAAGGCGCTTCTTAATCGGGTGGTTGCTTCTCGTACACGTCCTCGGTAATCGCTTCCAGACTCTTGAGCGCGGTTTCGAAATCGAATTCACTAATGGCTGTGCTCAGGGCATCGAGGCGTGACCTGGCGACCGTGCCGGCTAGCGTCTGTTCGACGGCAAGGAACGCCTCCGTGGCATCGCCATCGCTGGACTCGAGGAGATCTCGTAGACGCCGGATCGCCACGGATGCCGCTTCGGGATTGAAATCTTCATGGCTTTCTTCGATTGACGGCTGATCAGGCATGCCCTGCAGTGTCTGGCGAATGGCTTGAACCTGATGGCTAAGGACTTCAGTGAATTCTTCGAACAGCGCTGGTTCCAGCGCATCGCCATGACGGAGTGCTTTTTCGAGCTTCCCCGCTGCTGTAGCGACCTGGGTGAGGCCAAGATTTCCAGCGACACCCTTGACCGTATGCGCGATGCGCTCGGCCAGCTTCCCGTCTCCGCACTGGATGGCTGCCGAGACCTGCGCGGGGGCATCCGCCTGCTTTGACGCAAACTGCAAGAGTAAGTCCCGGTAGAGTCGCCTGTTGCCCGCCACCCGCTTCAGTCCATCTTCCAGGTCAACACCTTCAATCTGAGGCAGCATCATCTCAACGACTCTCTTTGCCGGTATGGCTTCTGTTCCGGTTGCGGGCAGCTGGCGTGGTTTGGCCCAACGCAGCAGCGTGGCAAGCAGGGCATCGGGATCGATGGGCTTGGTGACGTGATCGTTCATTCCCGCATCGAGACAGCGTTGCCGATCCTCGACCAACGCGTGCGCGGTCATGGCAATGATCGGCAGGTCCTTAAGGCGTTGCTGCCCCCGAATGAGTTTTGTGGCCGTGAAGCCGTCCATTTCCGGCATCTGCAGATCCATGAACACAACGTCGAACGGCGGAAGCTCATCGCCATCCGTCAGGATACTGACTGCTTCGCCGCCGTGATTGGCGATTCTTACGCTGGCGCCCGCGCTCTCAAGAAGCTCGGTTGCAACCTGCTGGTTTACCTCGTTGTCTTCGACAAGGAGAATTCGAATGCCGTTTGCGGCCTGCGAATGTGCAACGTCGCCAGTAGGCCGCGCCCGGTCTCCCTTGCTCTCCTTGCTTCCGAACAGGTCGATCAACACGTCGTAAAGTAACGATGCGCTCACCGGTTTGAGCAGGAAGCCATCGATACCCACAGCCTCGGCCTGCGTGCGAATGTCCTCTTTTCCAAAGCCAGTCACCATGACCACCTTCGGAATGTGCTTCAATAAGCCGCCGTGCTTGATGGTCCGGCTGGCTTCGAGGCCGTCCATGCCGGGCATTTGCCAATCGATCAGAAGCACCTGATAGGGGTCGTGGGGGTCGGCAGCTGAGAGTTCGCGAATCGCTTGTTCGCCTGAGGAAGCTGAATCCACCCTGAGCGCGAACGAGGTCAGGGTTTCGGTGAGAATCTCGCAGGCGAAGGGGTTGTCATCGACTACCAGAGCCCGGATCCCTGAGAGGTCCGGGACGAACCGTTTTTCCTCGGGCTTGGCCGCGCCGACGCCAAGCCATACGGTGAAGAAGAAGGTGCTGCCCGCGCCGTAGGTGCTCTCAACCCAGATCTCGCCTCCCATGATCTCGACGAGCCGTTTCGAAATCGAGAGGCCAAGCCCGGTGCCGCCATATTTCCGGCTGGTGGAACTGTCGGCCTGGCTGAATGCTTGAAACAAGCGCGCCGCCTGCTGCGGTGTCATCCCGATACCACTGTCGCGGACGGAGACCTTTACCTTGACTCGCTCCGCGATTACCTCTTCCAGCGTGACGCTCACGACTACCTCGCCCCGCTCCGTAAATTTGATCGCGTTGTTGACGAGGTTGATCAGGATCTGACCGAGACGCAAGGGGTCTCCGATCAGACTTGGCGGCAAGTTGTTTGGCGAGGCGATCAAGAATTCCAGATTCTTGTCATGGGCCTTCTGGCCGACGACGGAGGAGAGATCCTCGAGCACCTTGTCGAGGCGGAACTCGGTGTCCTCGACCTCCAACTTGCCGGCCTCGATCTTGGAGAAGTCGAGGATGTCGTTGATGATGCCCAGGAGCGCCTGGGCGGCCCCCTTGGTTTTTGTCAGATAGTCACGCTGCCTCGCCGTCAACTCGGTCTTCAAGGCCAGATGGGTCATTCCCAGAATGGCGTTCATGGGAGTGCGGATCTCGTGGCTCATGTTGGCGAGAAATTCGGACTTGGCCAGGGTGGCGGCCATGGCCTGTTCTTTGGCGGTAATCAGGTCTGCTTCAGCCTGCTTGCGATCGGTGATGTCCCGGGTCATGTTGAGCAAGTACTGCGGATTCCCCGCAGGGTCCCTGATGACCGAAAAACTGCCATCGGCGATGACCGTGCGGCCATCGCGGCGAATGAACCGTTGCTCCCACTCATCATGGTCGTGCCTGCCCTCGAGAAGCTCGGCATAGCGTTTGCCACCCGACTCGCGATCGTCCGGATGCACGATCTGGTCCCATTTCTCCACGGAGTCCAGGTCTTCGTGAGCGCAGCCGAACATTTCGTGTAAGGCGCGATTGGTGAAATATTGGGATTTGGGAACGTTGTAGAGGGCGATACCTACGGGGGCATTCTCGAAGATTGAGCGGAAGAGCTTCTCGCTCTGCTGGAGAGCGTCCTGGGCACGCCTGCGTTCGGTGATGTCCTCGGTCAGCGCGACCAGGTATTGTGGCTTGCCGGAAGCGTCGCGGAGCAACTGAAACCTGCCATTGCCAACGACGATGCGGCCATCGCGACGAATGAACCGGTTTTCGTACTCGTCCGCATCTCTGCGGCCCTCAATGATTTCCCCGTATCGCTTCGCGCCCGAGCTTCGTTCATCCGGATGAACGATTTCGTTCCATTGCTCAACGCCCCTGAGTTCCTCCTGGGTGCGGCCCAGCAACTCCTGCAATGCACGGTTGGTGAGATGCGTTTGCGCATCGATGTCCAGGATGCTGATCCCAATCTGGGCATTCTCAAAGATCGAACGGAAGAGCTCCTCGCTCTTTTGCAAAGCCTCCTGGGCGCGCTTCGTTTCTGTAATATCTGCCGTTAAACCGACGATGTACTGCGGTTTGCCGTCGGCATCCCTGATCAGCTGAAATTTCTCGTTGGCAACAACAATGCTGCCGTCGCGCCGAATCAGGCGTTGCTCATATTCGTCTGTGTCTCGTTTTCCCTGGATGAGTTCGGCATATCGTTCCGCGCCGGAAGCACGTTCCTCGGGAGCTACAATCTCATCCCATTGCTCGAGGCGGCTTAGCTCTTCTCCGCTGTAACCCAACATCTCGTGGAGCGCCCGGTTCGAGAAGTGCTCCTGGGTGTCAATCCTGAAATAGGCGATCCCGATCTGGGCATTCTCAAAGATCGAGCGGAAGAGCTGCTCGCTCGGCTGCGCACCGCTCTTGGAATTCTGTTCCACCGTATCACTCGGGGTCATGCTAGACCTCGACGCAGAACTGTCACCACTGGCAATAATGGCAGGTTCGAACGAATCGCTTCATAGCGAGCTTCTCTTCCGCTGTGGCCTGAACACCCGGGCGGTGGACCCCAACCGGCGGCTTGGAAGCCAGCCGTTGCCTGCGCCGTTCTTTCCCGGGAACCAAGCCTGTAAATCGTGCGTACATCACAGCATGCAGTGCGTTGGTACATTAAGCTGGAGCATGGTAGGGCTGGTGGCGCCGCCTAAACCGGCTCGGCGCGGCATCGACCCCCCTGAAAAGGGCGGGACGGGTCAGCATCCGGCCGCTATCCCCGCCGGCGGTGCTGGACGCCCCTTCGGCGAGGGTGCCCGGGGCGCAGAGGCAGGCCGCTTCGCGCGCGGGGAGGTAAGACCCCTGGAGATTGACTGGTCCCAAACCGTCCAACGCTGCATGGATGGGGATTCCGGCGCGTGGGCTGAACTGGTCCGCGCCAACCATCGGCGTGTCTATGGGCTCTGCTACCGGTTTACGGGCAATGTTACCGACGCCGAAGACCTCACCCAGGACGTTTTTCTCAAGATCTATTCGAATTTAGCCAGTTTCGATACGGGACGGGGCAGTTTGCAGGTGTGGATCACGACCATGACCCGCAACCTGCTCGTGGACAACTTCCGGCGGACCAAGAATCAGCGCGCCACCGGCTCGCTCGACGACGGATGGGACCAGACCGAGGAACTGAAGCCAATCGACCGGCTGACCGCCCGCGGCCCCTCGCCGCATGAGATCGCGGCCGGCAAAGAGCTCCAAAAAATGGTGCAGAATGCGCTCTCCCATGTCTCCGTGGAGCTTCGGGAAGCCGTCATACTAAGAGACTTACAGGATATGGATTACAAAGAGATCGCCCAGGTGCTGGGCATCCCCGAAGGGACCGTCAAGTCCCGGATCAGCAGAGGCCGCGCGGAACTGGCGCGCCTGCTGGAACGTAATAAGCGGGAGGTAATGTAAATGGCAGAGCGCAGTCACATTCCGAGCACTCCCGCCTGCGGGCAATGGGAGACCCTGTTAGCCGATGCGCTCGATGGCCAGTTGCGGCCGGAGGACGAAGCGACTTTCAGCGGGCACATGGCCAGTTGCGCCAACTGCACGACGTTGTTTGAGGAGGCCCGGCAAGGCCGGGAGTGGCTGGAGTTTCTCTCCCCGGAACCAGAAGTGCCCGTCGGCCTGCTTGAAAAACTGCTGGCGCAGACGGGCCCGGGTCAGGTGGCCGGTTTCGGACTGGCGACAACCTCCGGAAATGTCGTACCGATCACTCCGGCGTGGCAGCGTCCCGGGTTCATGGGGCGCATCCGCCGCTTCGCCGAGCCGCGGCTGCTGATGACCGCCGCCATGGCCTTTTTCTCCATCGCTCTGACCCTCAACCTTACCGGCGTCCGCCTGAGCCGGATTCGCCTGTCGGATCTGCGCCCCACGGCGGTGCGGTCGTTCATGGAGCGGCAGCTGACCATGGCCTCGACCCCCATCATCCGCTACTACGACCACCTGCGCGTGGTGTATGAAGTGCAGTCGCGGATGCGCGAGCTGCGCAAGACCACCCAGACCAGCACCGACAGCCAGGACAACCAGAAGAAACAGCCATCCGGCCCCGGCGAATCAAAGCAGAATCCAAGCCATAAAGACGGAGGATCCCGTGTCGATCCTCCGCAGCAGTCGGGGACCCCGAACTTGAACGACTCATCGGATTACCTGGAGACTTCGCTATCACATGATTGTCTTGACCGGCCCGCGCATTCCGGCGGCTCCGAGAAAGCAATACGGGAGAGGAGCACAGTATGGATTGCGTAAATCACAGCGGTGTGACCGCTACGGCTTTCTGCCAGAACTGCGGCAAGCCGTTGTGCGGCAATTGTGTGCGCAACGGCGCGGGAGGGCAGATTCTGTGCGAACCGTGCTGGATGGCATGGCAGAACGTTCCCAATCCGTTTGTGGCGTCGTCCGCTGGCGAGCCGAATCCGGCGGCGGCCGCGGTCCTGGGACTGATTCCCGGCGTGGGCGCCATGTACAACGGGCAGTTCTTCAAAGGCCTGATCCACGTGGTGATCTTTGCCATCCTGATCAGCATTACCACCCATTACGGGATCTTTGGCATCTTCATCGGCGCCTGGGTTCTCTACCAGTCTTTCGAAGCGTTTCACACCGCCAAGGCGCGGCGCGACGGCCAGCCCCTCCCCGACCCGCTGGGACTGAACGAAGTGGGCAACTGGCTTAACCTGGGCGCGAAGCCGAATTATCCTCCTCCGCCGGGAGTGAGCGGCGCCAGTCCAGGCGGCCCCAATCCAGGCGGCATGAATCCGGGTCCGGCGGGGGGATACCAGGCCCCATATCAGCCCCCGTATCAAGCCCCATATTCAGGGCAATACCAGGCTCCATTCCAGAACCCCTACCAGGCTCCGCCCTACCCGCCCGCGCCCGGCTTCACGGCACAGGCAACGGATCCCGGGGCGCCCCCGATACCCCCACCGCCCCCGCAAGCCATGTGGCGGCGCAAGGAGCCCATCGGCGCCATCGTCCTGATTGGTCTCGGGCTGCTGTTTCTGCTCGGGCAGCTGGATGATATCGGCGGGAAGGTCTTTGAATTCACCTGGCCGCTGCTGTTGATCGGCCTGGGAGTGTGGCTGGTGGTTCGCCGTATGGGCGACACGCAAGGAGGAGGTCCTCGATGAGCCGATATATTCTGATCCGCCGCCTGCGCGGCCCCGCATTCCTGTTGCTGATCGGCATCGTGGCCCTGCTGCACCAGACCGGGATTGTCTATCACATGTGGCGCTTGTTCTGGCCGCTGGCGCTGATCCTGTGGGGTCTGATGCTCCTGGCGGAGCGCGCGGCGCTGGAACTGGAAGGCTATCCGCCTCCGTATCCGGATGCCGCCTATCCGGGCGGCCCGTATGCGCAGCCGCCGGTATCCGGAGCACCTCCGCCGCGCCGGGTTCGGCGATCGTGCCTGCCAACCCAGACGATCTGGGACGTTCGAACGGAGGCCAGTTATGAGCAGCATGCCCCCTTACACGCCTCCCGGCGGTGGTGCGCCGCCCCCCTACGATCCGCGCACCCAATGGCGCGTCTACCGCGAGCAGCAGAGAGCCGCCTGGCGCGCGCAGCGGGATGCATTCAAAGCCCAGCGTCACGCGATGAAAGCGGGCTATGGCGGTTATGCTCCCCGCGTTCCCTCCATCGTGGGTCCGGTCATCCTGGTAGGGGTCGGCGTCATCGGCCTGCTGGTGGTAACCGGCCATATTGATTCCTCCGAATTCTGGACCTGGTATGCGCCACTGGTGGCCGCTGCTGCTGATCGGCGCGGGCCTGGCGCTGCTGGGCGAGTGGGCGCTGGACATGAAGCGGCAAACTCCGGTCCGGCGCAGCGGCAACTTTGTGGGAATCCTGATCTTCCTGGCGGTCCTGGGGCTGTTTGCGGCCTGGGGCCACGAATGGTGGGGTCCGATGCGCGCCGAATGGGGCGACCGCGGCGGAGACGACTTCTTCAACATGTTCGGCCGCCCGCAGCATGATCAGGATCAGCAGGTCCTGAATACGCAGATTCCGGCCAACGCGGTGGTGGAGATCCAGAATCCTCGCGGCGATGTCAGCGTGACCTCCGGCGATACGCCCACCATCCAGGTGCAGGCGCATCAGGTGGCCTTCACCGATTCCGAGGCCAATGCGCGCAAAATCTTCGAATCCGAAGCCGCCCACGTGACGGTGAGCGGCAACTCGGTGCTGGTGAAGTCGGCCGGCCACGACAGCGGCCGCCTCAATCTGACCGTGATCCTGCCCAAATCGGCGCACGTGACCGTCAACGCCGGACGCGGCGACGTCACCGCGGCCGGCCTGGGAGCGGGGGCAAACATCACCGCCGCGCACGGGGATATTCACCTCAACACCATTAGCGGATCGGTGCAGGTGCACTTCTCCACCGACAAGGGCGACTTCTCGGCCCACCAGGTGGATGGAGATATCAACGCCGACGGGCGGTGCAACGACCTCACGCTCTCCGAAGTGACGGGCAAGGTCACGCTGAATGGGGATATCTTCGGCGAGGCGCACATGGAGAACCTCACCGGCCCCATCCATCTGCATACCTCGGTGACCGATCTTGAGATGGGCAGCCTTCCCGGCGACATGACGCTCAACGACGACGACCTGCGCGTGACCGAAGCCAAGGGCCAGGTGCGGGTCACCACGCACTCCAAGAATGTCGATCTCAGCCAGATCTACGGCGACATCTTTGTGCGAGGACCGCGACGGCAACATCTCCCTCGAGCCGGCCGGGGCCTTACAGCGTGGACGCCAAGAACACCAGCGGCAAGGGCGACCTGGAGTTGACGCTGCCCCCCAACGCTTCGGCTTCCATCAACGCCTATACCCGCAACGGCGACATCTTTTCCGACTACTCCATGCCCGCGGTCGAAGGGGAGAGCAAGCGAGTCGCCTTCTCGGTGGGCGGGGGCGAAGCCAAGGTCAATCTCAGCACCGAAGTAGGCGACGTGCGCATCAAGAAGGGCTCGGGATTCCCGATCGGCGCCGTCCGTCTCGTCCAATTCCCCCAAGCCTCCGGTCCCGCCGGCTGCGCCGCATTTGAAAGCGCCCAAGGCAGCGCCGGCCGAGCCGGTGACGCAGTAAAGGCAGAGAGACAGGGACTAGGGACGTAGGGACTAGGGACTTGACTAGGGACTTAGGGACTAGGGACTTAGGGACTAGGGACGTAGCCAAGCAGGATCGGCCGCAGTCACACACTAGGGCGTGGGAGGAACTCCACCTTCCGCGCCCATCTCTTCTTAGCCAAGACGTTGCGGGCAAAATCGCCGATTTTACTGGGGTACAGGGGCTGTAAATCGGTGGAGGCTTCGACCGGAAACCACTGATTTTGGATTGGTTAGGCGACGCTCCACAGTTTCACAGCAAAAATTGGAGGGGGGAACGGATTTCTTTTTTCCCGGTTCGCACTGCTCGCAACTTTTAAGAAAATAAGAAAGATACTTACCCATAGGCACGTGGTTTTTTGGGGCGCTGAACCCCCGTTTTTGCGGTCTAAAGGCGCTCTTAACGCGTTGCCTCTTGCCGAGAAGGTTGCTGACACCGCGACGAAGGGCATTTGGGTATCTCCAGCTACAAGTTTGCGCCACGGGGCCCTAATTTTCCGCCAACCCGACGCGGGGAGAGCTTTCCCCAGCCGACCTCAAGAATCGGCGTCGGGCGGGCTTCGATCCGGCCGGGAAGTGGGTCTCCATTTTGAGACCAGGGATGAATGCATCACTCGGTTCGCAGCGCCTGCATGGGATCGAGGCGGGAAGCGCGCCACGCCGGCGCCATGCAGGCCATGGCGGCAACCACCAGCAGGATGGCCGCTACCGCGGCAAAGACCGACGGATCCAGCGGCCGGGTGTCGTAGAGCATGGTGCGAATCAGGCGGACCACGGCTGCGCTGCCGGCGAGGCCGAGGCCAAGGCCCAGCAGCGCCGGCCACAATCCATCGAGCAGCACCAGGCGAAGCACGTGCGGCCTCTGGGCCCCAAGCGCCATGCGAATGCCGATCTCGCCGGTGCGCTGCGTGACCAGGTAGGCCAGCACGCCATAGAGTCCCGCCGCGGCCAGGATCAGCGCTATCGCAGCAAAGGCCAGCACCAGGATCGAATCAAACGCCGAGTCGATGGTGGTTTTCCCGATCGCGTCGCGCAGGGTCATCACATCGGAAACGGGCAAGTCCGGATCGAGCTGGCCGATCAGCTTCTGCACCGGCAGCGCGAACGATTCGACACCGGCCCCAGGACCGGATCCGGAACCCAACCCGGAGCGGACCACGATGGTGGCAACGCTATAGTTGTTGCCGTAGATAGGCCAGTAAAAAGTGGGTTGAGGAGGCACCGATGCATACCAGCGGGTGTCTCCGACCACGCCCACCACTTCGACAACCTGCCCGGTGAACTGGAGTCGCAGGTGCTTGCCGATGGGGTCCTCATTCCCGAAGAACGCCTGCGCCGCACCCTTGCTGATCACGGCTACGTGGGCGCGCCCCAGTCGCTCGTCGCTGGTGAAGATGCGCCCGCGAAGGAGGGGAATTCCAATCGCCGCGAAGTATCCCGGCTCCGCACCACGCATCATCATGTCTGTCGACTTTCCCTTGACCGCGGGACCGTGCTCGACCACGCTCATCAGGTCGTCGCCGCCCCAGCCTTCTCCGGGCACCTTGCTGACCAGCCCCGCAGCCTGCACCCCGGGCAAGGCGCGGACCCGCGCGATGAGAGTCTCAAAAAACGCCACCTGCTGCTCGGGCTGCTTGTAGCGCGCTTCGGGCAGGCTGATGTGCATGGTCAGCACATTGTCGACGGGAATGCCGATGTCAGCGTGGCGCAGGCGCTGGTAGCTCTTGATCAGCAGCCCGGCTCCGACCAGCAGGACAACGGTGAGGCCCACCTCGATGACCAGCAGCGTGCGGCGAAGGCCGGCTTTGCCGCGACCCGGGCTTTGCGCGCGCGATGACTCCTGCAGGGTGGCAAACATCTTCTTGCCCGCGGAGCTCAAGGCCGAGATGGATCCGGCGAACAGGGCGCAGAGTCCTACCGTGGCCGCAGCGAATGCAATTACCACGCCATCGATCTGGATGCCGTCGACGCGATTCATGTCTGGGCGGGCGTGCGCCAGCCATTGCACCGCGCCCCACGCCAGCAGCAGGCCCAGCGCGCCGCCGGTGCCCGAAAGCAGCAGGCTCTCGATGATCCGTTCCCGGATCAGGCGCAATCTCCCTCCGCCCAGTGCGATGCGAATGGCCTGCTCGCGGGCCCGCGCGGCGGTGCGCGCCACCAGCAGGCCGGCCACATTCATGCAGGCGATGAGCAACACGCAAGCGGTCGCCCCGAGCAGCGCGTACAGAGGAGTTTTGTAGTCGAACACGGCGTCGTCGAGCATGGCCATGCCTGCGACCGAGTCGTGCACGGCCGGCTGGGGATGCGCGGCCACGACCTGCTTCTGGATTGCCTTGAGCCGCTCTAGGAGCGCGGGAAGCGTGCTGCCGTTGATGAGCCGCGCGGTCACCAGGAACTCGTGGTCTTCGTAAGTCTTCAGGAGCGATGGGGGCGCTTCATGATTGAGTGGAGTCCAGACCTGCACGGGAGACCCGACCATTTTGCTTAAAAAGGAAAAGGACTCCGGTAGAACACCGATGACTGTGTACGGCCGGGCATCGAGCCAGATGGTTTTGTCCACGATGGCCGGATCGCCGCTATAGCGGCGTTTCCAGAATGGATAGCTGAGCAGAACTGTGGCGCTGGCGCCGGGGCGATCGTCATCGGCCGAAAAATTGCGCCCCAGAATCGGCTGCACGCCAAGCGTCGGGAAAAAATTTGACGAGCACCAGGAAGCATCGATCTCCTCGGGCAGCTTGCCGCCTTCGGCGGAAAGATTGTAACTCTGCCACGGAGACAGAAACGCCATCTCCGCCAGGCCCTGCGCGGCCTGCTGCCATTCCTTCATGCTGCCCGCGTCGACTGGCAGGTAAAAACTCCAGTCCGGGTGATTGCCAACCGTGTCGTGTTCGTAGATCGAAACCAGCCGGTCCGGGTCGTGGTACGGCAGGGGCTTGAGCAGGACGTTGCGCACCACCGTGAAAAGCGCAACATTGGCGCCGATGCCGAGCGCGATGACGAGGATGGCGATGGCGGCGAAACCCGGAGTGCGGCGGAGAGTGCGGATACTGTAGCACACGTCGTGCAGCAGCGATTCGAGCCACGTCCAGGTCCAGGTGGCGCGCGCCTGGTCGCGCACCAGCGCGGGATTGCCGAAGGCGCGCATGGCCGCGTAACGGGCTTCCTCCGGGCTCATGCCGGCAGCGAGATTCTCGGCCACCTGGCGCTCGAAGTGGAAGCGCAGTTCGTCCTCGAGCTGAGCGCCCGCTCGGCGGCGGCCAAAGAGGGTTTGGGCTTTGATAAAAACAGCATCGAACCATCGCATGACGCGACTCCTTCAAACTCGCAGGATTCCTAAGAGGTTGCTGAAAAAGGCATGGTTTCGAGCGAAATTTCCCCAAAGCATGCCTCGGGGGCTAAACAGGCTGCGGAAAAACGGCTGTTTGGTTTAGCTTTATTCCGTTCCGTTTGGTTGTTTAGCGAATTGGGCCTGTTCGGCTGTTGATCGGCGTTGTTGTCGGGCGCCTGGAAGCCATGTTGGCGGCCTGCAGACACACTTCGGCCCTAACTGGCCATGGTTTGAATCGGAATCAGCCGGCGCATGCGCACCAGGTTGTATGCGGCGATGGTGAGCCGGTAAAACCAATCCACCCGCGCCAGTCCGCGCAACTTCATCTGGCGCAGAGGCCGGTCCAGTTTGCTCCAGCCGAAGACGCGTTCGATCAGCTTGCGTTTGCGTTGGCTGACGAAGCGCCGTTCATCGGCCCGTTCCGTCTCCGTCAGGCTGTTCTTGCCCAGGTTGCCCTGCGCATACTCACTCACATGCGGAGCCACCTTGCGCTTGCGCAGGGCTTCGATGAACTCCGCTTCCTGATACTGCGTGTCGGCGCCCAGCGTCACCCTTCTCTGCTCGCTGCCGTGCTTCACCACGCGATCCAATAACTTCAGCGCCATCTCCCGCTCCGCTACCGTGGCCGAGCAGCTGGCTTCCGCGGCCACCACAAGCCCGTTGCGGTTCTCCATCAAGGCGTGACCCTGATAACTGGGAACCGCCTTGTCGGCTGTGGCCTTCTTGTACAAACGCGCGTCGGGGTCGGTCTTCGACTCTACCTTGTCGCGCAAAAGCACCTCGCCCTTGTGCCCCGAACCGCTGCCCGGCGCAGGCGGATCGGACTTGTCCCGGAAGCTGCGCGCCGCTGCCCAGGCCTGGATCAGAGTGCCGTCCACGGTGAAATGCTCCTCGCTCAGCAACTGCTTCTCCCCCGCCTCAACCAGCACCGACTCCAGCAGCCGCTGGCTCACCGCGCCTCCAATCAGACGCTCCCGGTTCTTGGTGAACACCGTCACGTCCCACACCGGATCGTCCATCTCCAGGCCCACGAACCAGCGAAACAGCAAGTTGTAGTTCATCTGCTCCATCAACTGCCGCTCCGAGCGGATCGAGTACAGCACCATCAGCAACGATGCCCGAAGCAGCCGCTCCGGGGCAATCGATGGCCGCCCCGTGGTCGAATACAGCTTGCCCAACTCAGCATCCATCCGCTCCAGCGCCCCGTCCACCAAAATCCGCATCTGACGCGCCGGATGATCGGCCGCAATACGCTGTTCTAACGTCACGTAGCTGTACATCGCCGCTTGCTTATGCTCGTCGCCACGCATGCTTCTGTCTTAAACCACTCCACAACAAAGAAACAGTGACTCTCTGTAGACTTTTTCCCCAGCCTGTTTAGCCCCCGTTGATGTTGCATCGCTTATACCGGGGATAAATCCCCGGCCTACCGCCCGAATGAGTTTTTCCGCAGCCTGCTAAAGCAACCGCAGGTCCTTCGGCTTCGGTCGCGGCGCGACCTTCGCTCAGGATGACAACCAAGGTGGGCATGGGGGCATCACTCCGTGCGCAGCGCCTGCATGGGGTCGACCCGCGAAGCCCGCCAGGCCGGAACCAGGCAGGCCAGGGCCGCCACGATCAATAACGTTGCCGACACCGCGGCGAATACCATCGGATCGAGCGGCCGCGTCTCGTAGAGCATGTCGCGCATCAGGCGCGAGGCTGCGGCGCTCGCGGCCAGTCCCAACGCGAGTCCGATCAGGGCCGGCCGCAGGCCATCCGTAAGCATCTTGCCCATGACCTGCTCGCGCCGCGCGCCAAGCGCCAGGCGAATGCCGATTTCGCTGGTGCGCTGCGCCGCGATATACGACAGCACACCGAACAACCCCACCGCGGCGAGCAGCAATGACAGCGCGGCAAACCCGGTGAGCAGCGTGGTGTTGAAACTCGCGTCCAGCGTCCCTTTGCCGAGCAGTTGGTTCATGGTGAGCACGTCGGCCACCGGCAGGTCGCGGTCCATTCCCTGGATCACGCGCTGGACCGGCAGCGCCAGCGTTTCCACATCGCGGCTGGAGCGGATCACCAGCGTGGCGTAGTTCTGGGTTCCTTCCTGCAGCGAAAAGTACTTGGTTTCCTTGGGCGCCTCGCCGATGTCGTAGCGCATATCTCCAACGACGCCCACGATCGTGTAGATCTTCCCGCCGGCGCTCCAGCTGTCGCCGCCCGTCCTGAGGTGCTTGCCGAGCGGGTCTTCGCCGGGAAAGAAGCTCTTCGCCAGTGTCTCGCTGATGATCACTTCCCTGGCCTGTTCGAGGCGCAGGCTGTCGTTGAACGTGCGGCCGCGCAGCAGGGGAATGCCCATCGCGGCGAAGTAGCCCGAATCCGCCCACCGCGTGAGCGCGTCGAGGGACTGGCCCTGGGGCAGCGGCGGATGCTCCACAACGTTAAACCCATCGTCTTCCCACCAGCCCTGGCCCGGAACCGCGGTGGCCAGCCCCGCCTGGTCCACTCCGGGCAGCGCGCGTACCCGCGCCAGCATCGTGTCGAAGAAATTCACCGGATGCGGGTCCAGGCGTCTTGTACCGCGCTCCGGGCAGTCCGATGCGCATCGTGAGCACGTTCTCAGTGGCACAGCCCACATCCGACCCGCGCAGCCGTTCGTAGCTCTTCAGCAGAAGCCCCGCCCCGGTCAGCAACACCACCGTGAGGCCGACTTCCACCGTAAGCAGCACCCGCCGCAGCGTGGCCCGCGACTGGCTTCCGCTGGCATAGCGCGAAGACTCGTGCAGCGTCGTCAGAAGCGCCTTGTCCCTTATCGTGAGAGCGGAAACGAGCCCGGCAAAGAGCGCGCACAGTGCGATGACACCCACCGTGAACACTGCGACGATTGCGTCGATGTGAATGCTCTCCACACGGGTCATGTCGTGGCGCGAGCGCACCAGCCACTCCAGCGCCCCGTACGCAAGCACCAGGCCGAGCGCGCCGCCGGCAGCAGAAAGCAGCAGGCTCTCCATCAGGCGTTCGCGCAACAGGCGCAGCCGGCCGCCGCCCATCGCGGTTCGGATCGCCTGTTCCTTTCGCCGCGACACCGCCCGCGCCACCAGCAGATTGGCGACGTTCATGCACGCGATCAAAAGCAGGCACCCGGTGGCCGCCAGCAGCACATAAAGCGGCCGCTTGACCGCGCCCACCATGTGCTCCAGCAGCGGCCTGATGTTCGCCGCCGGGTTGACGAATGCCAGGTCACGGTGCGCGTCGAAGACCCGCCGCGAGATCACGCTCAGGTCGGCCTTGCCCTGTTCCGCCGAGACGCCGGGCTTCAGCCGCCCCACCACGCGGAACATGTGGTTATCGACCATGGCCATGATCTTCGCGGGATTTTCGTGATACACCGGCGTCCACATCTGCGTGTCGGGGCGAGGGTATGCAAACCACTCCGGCATCACCCCTGATCACTGTGTACGGCTTGGCGTCGATGTAGATCGTACGGTTCACGATGCCGCGATCCGCTCCGAAACGCCGCTTCCACAGGCTCCAACTCAGCAGCACCGTGCCATTCGCTGCGAGCGTGTCGTCGTCGGCCGTGAAATCCCGGCCCAGCGCAGGGGCCACCCCAAGTGTCGTGAGCAGGTTCCAGGAAACCTTCGCGCTCGTGAGGTTCTCCGGCAACTGTCCGCCTGACGCCGCGATCGCATTCTCGCTGTCCTGGACCAGGGCCAGGCTGCTGAAGCTCTGGTTGTACTTGTTCCACTCCGCGTACATGCCCCCGGAAACGATGTTGTAGGGATCATCCTTCGGGTTGCTTTCGTAGAGCATCATCAGGCGGTCGGGATCTTTGAACGGAAGCGGCTTGAGCAGCACGCTGCGCACCACGGTGAACAGCGCCACGTTGGCGCCGATGCCGAGCGCCATCACCAGAACCGCGATGATGGCGAAGCCGGGCGTGCGGCGGAGCGTGCGCATGCCGTAGCGCATGTCGCGAACGACCTGCTCGACGCCGTGCCAGTTCCACTTCGCCCGCGTCTCTTCGCGCAGCAGGGCGGGATTGCCGAAGGCCGCGCAGCGCCGCATATCGGGCCTCGTCCGCGGCTCATGCCGGCGGCGAGGTTTTCGGCGATCTGGCGCTCCAGGTGGAAGCGCAATTCGTCATCCAGCCGCTCGCCGGCGGCCCGGCGGCGAAACAGCATCCGGACTTTCATCGCGAGAAGATCGAACCACCGCATGCCGGCCTCCGTTTCCTATGTCCCTGTTCCGTGTTCTTCTCACGCTTCGCTGACCACCAGGTTGATGGCCGCCGACAGCCGGCTCCAGTTGGCGGTTTCCTTTTCCAGCTGTGCCCGGCCGGCGCTGGTCAGCGAATAAAACTTGGCCTGGCGCCCGGTTTCGCTTTCCGCCCATTTGGCCTTGATCCAGGCCTGCTGCTCCAGCCGGTGGAGAGCGGGATAGAGCGAGCCCTGCTGCACCTGCAGCACTTCGCCCGACACCTGCTGAATGCGCTTGGCGATGGCCCAGCCGTGCATCGGCTCGAGGGAGATGGTTTTCAGGATCAGAAGGTCGAGAGTGCCCTGAACGAGATCGCTTGGTTTTCCCATGCCTAGATTATCTACAACAGCTGTTGTAGACCGTCAAGGTATGCGTGACGAGTTGCGTGAGCGCCAAAACGCGATCGGGCCCAGCTCGTAACCTCGCGGCCGGGTTTTCCCATCCTGACTTTGTGGGCGAATTTGCGCTTTGTCTTGGCCAGCCGTACCCGATTCCGTTGTATGCTCCTGTTCGCAAGGGAGATTATTCGCCATGATGACTTCACCTGTCCGTGTTATCACCGTCGAACGCGAGTACGGCTCGCGCGGCGGCGAGTTTGCCCACGATCTCGCCGAGCGGCTGGGCTGGCGGCTGCTGGACTCGGAACTGCTGACGCGCGGCGGCGCGCACCGCCTGTGTGCCGGAGGAGCTGGCGGCCAAGTTCGACGACCGGCTCGACCCCTGGTACTACCGCTACGGCAAGGTCTTCTGGCAGGACCAGCTCTACTCCACCGCCACGCTGCCCGACGACAAGGTCTTCGACTGCGAGCGGATGTACGCGCTGATCAAGCAGGAGATGCTGGACGCAGGCCAAGCAGGGCAACTGCGTGCTCGTGGGCCGGGGCGGGGCCTGCGCGCTGGCCGGCAAACCCGGGCTGCTTTCATGTCTTTGTGTACGCCACCACGGCGGCCAAGCGGGAGTGGTTCACGCAGAACTTTCCCGAGCGGGCTCACCACGCCGACCAGGAACTGGCCGCCCACGACAAGCGCCGGGCGGCGGCCATCAAGCAGTACTACCAGCAGGACTGGTGCGCCCGCGGGCTTTATCACATGCTGCTGAACTCGTGCATCGGCTTCGAGGCCATGATTGCCGCCGTGCAGGGCGCGATCGAGCGTTCCCGTGCGCGCATCCGAGTGCGCTGTCCGGATAAGGACGAGCCGGCCTAAACCGCGATCCGCCGCACCCGCGGGCCGATGCGGGTGAAGACCTCCCAGGGGATGGTTCCGGCCGCGTCGGCATGGTCGAAGGCGGTGATCGTTTCGCCGCCCTGGCTGCCGAGAATCACCACTTCGTCTCCGGCTTCGACGCCCGGAATCTCCGTCACATCGAGCACCGACTGGTCCATGCTGATGCGGCCCACCAGCGGCGCCCGCTGGCCGCGCACCAGCAGGCTGAAGCGGTTGCCCAGCCGCCGGTCGAGGCCGTCGGCGTAGCCCGCGGCGAGCAGCGCCAGCCGCATCGGTTCGGTGGCGACGAACGTGCCGTTGTAGCCGACTCCGGCGCCGGCGGGAACGTCGCGCACGCTCACCACCCGCGTCTTCCACGTCAGGACCGGCTGCAGGTGCCTTGCGTGCTGCGGTCAAGCGTCGACGGCTCGCCCGCTCGCAAACGGCGGTTCGAACGCGGGAGCCAACCCATAGAGCGCCAGGCCCGGGCGCAGCATCAGATTCAGGCCTGAGCGCTGCGGCAAGCGCGGCAATGCGCATCCGCGTCATTGCCGAGCAGCGCGGCCGAGGCTCCCACGCTCAGCCATTCCGGCCTGCGGAGCCGTGCCGGCTGTCGCGACGTCGATGCGTGCCAGCGCTTCTTCCAGCCGAGCCAGTTGCTGGCCGTGGTCTGCGCCGCTGCGTCTCGTCGGAGGCATAGAGGTGCGTCGTCACCGCCTCCAGCCGCAGCGGCGATTCGCGGCCGAAGCGCGCCAGGAGTCGGCGCCAGATCGTCCGGCGCCACGCCCTGGCGGCTCATGCCGGTGTCGATCTCAAGGTGAACCGGGATGGATGCGGCCGCGGCACCGCGCGCGCGCGCGCGCGGCCTCAAGTTCATCCAGTTGATCAGGCGTCCCAGACCACGGCGGTAAGCGCGTGTTCCAACAACGGCGGCGCCCTGGCCGGGAAAGACGCCGCCCATGACGAGGATCCGCGCGTCGGGGCACAGGCCCGCGTGCGGCCACGCCTTCTTCCACGCTGGTCACGCCCAGCCAGCGCGCACCGGCGCGCACCGCGGCCGGCGCACACAACGTCGAGCGAATGCCCGTAGGCGTCGGCCTTCACGATGGCCAGCAATTCAGCGCTGGCCGGGAGCAATGCTCTGCAGGAATCGATAGTTGTTTTCGAAGGCGCGGGTCGAGATTTCAACCCAGCAGGGGCGGGTTGGCATCGAGCTGTCCAAGCCCCAGTTTATCGTGCGGCCACGGGCGATCCGCGGCAGCAGCGCGAACGCCACCACGGTCTCGCCCGGTCGTCGCCCATCTTCGTCGAGCAGCTCCGTCCTCCAGGTCGTGCGGCACCGGCATCTCGCAGGCGGCGATCTCGTTCTTCGCTCGCGCCCAGCGAAGCACAGCTCGCAGCAGCCCAGCGCATCGCCGTCGCCCACGCGCACCGGCGGACCGAACACGCGGCAGGTCATCGGCCGCCAGGCGTAGACGTCGCAGCGGCCGGTGGCGGGATCGAGCGCCGGGCAGGCCGCATCGTTGGCAAACTCCTCGAACCGTTCCTGCTCCTCGGCAGAGGTTCCCAGCATGCCGGTCTCAGTATCGCCCGGGAAAGTCCGGGCCCATGCTCGTCGATCCATGCCTCGCGCCCGCCGCTCGACCTCAGCTGCCAGCGCAGGATCGCTGGCCCGCAGCGCATCCATGCCGGCACGCAGCCGCGCGGCATCCAGCGCGTTGATTGCGAACGCCCCATGGCAGCATTGCGTGCATCCCATCCGGCAGGCCAGCCAGGAGCCCGCGCGGCGTGCAGCATCGGCCAGGGCCGCGTCCATGATCTGCACGAGTTGGGAATCGCCTGTGGGAAGAGGCACAAACGTCAGAATACATGCCTACGCGGGGCTGGATGTCGTGTTCATAGGCGTTGGCTACGCCCTTTTCCTGATCGAATCCAACAGGGCGCCATCGATCCGCGTTTGCCAGCCAGGTCCGCCGGCTTTGAAGTGTTCGATCACTTCTGAAGACAGGCGCAGGGATACGAGTTTCTTGGTGGGGGCCTTTTGCGGGCCGCGCTTGCCTTTGCGAACCAGTTGTCCCTTACGAATCAGATCGGCTCGTTCAAACCAGGCGCGCGTTGCCTCAGCATCGTTCGGATCGTACGGACCGTCCTCGGGTTCGTAAGGTACGCGTTCACCCTCCTTGTAGGCCAGCACGCGATCCCAGTCCGTTCTACTTGGTGTCTTCTTCATAACGCTTTCGCTCCTCCCTGCTGGCATTTCGGAATGAGATCACTCGCACCACCTCTTCGCTCTCTGTATAAACCAGTGTCAGAAGCCTGCCTTTGATCACAGCCATGGCCACGTCCATCAAGCGGTACTCGTCGTGTCGGCTGGCATCGTAGGTGCACTTGTCCGGATTCTCATAAACGAGGTGAGCATCTCTGAAATCGATCCCATGCTTTTTCAGGTTCGACTTTCGTTTTGGCTCGTCCCAGACGTACACAGCTTTATTGTAGATACAAAATACCCAAATTGGAATCCAATTTGAAAACTTGCTCTCTTTCGAACCGAGATTTACTACGGCTCTTGGATCAGGCGAAAGAGAGCCTAACTCTCAACGTGAGGATTCCGTGCTATAAGAACCTCGAGGCTGCCTTGCTTTACCTCCAGCACACCCCGGCTCCGCCCCTCAATCGGTTTGTACGGATGCTGTGGTATGCGCGGGCGCCCCAGGTCAAGCACAGCCGGGAGCGCATTCTGCCCACCGGCAATACCCAGGTGATTCTCAACCTTGCCCGGGAGTTTCTGCACGATTGCCCCGACGGACAGCCGGAACGCAGGTCGCCGCCGTCGATCATCGTCGGCTCGCGCTCGATCTACGAGATTGTCAATACCTCCGACATGGCCGACCTGATCGGCATCGTTTTCGAGCCGGGCGCATTTCCCTTGTTCGCTTCCGATGCGGCCGACTTGTTCAGCAACCGCAGCGTGGATCTCGAAGATGTGTGGGGCCTGCAGGCGCGGGCCCTCCGCGACCGGCTGCGCGAGATTCCCGACGCCCCAGGCCCGACTGGAGTGCTTCGAAGCATTTCTTGCGGCAGCCTTTCGAAAGCGGATCATGGAACCCCGGCCGATACGCCACTGCGCGGTAACGTATGCTCTGCAGCGATTTGCGTACGCACCATCGGTCGCCACGGTGCGCGATGTGGCGCGCGGCACCGGCTGGAGCGAGCGGAGGTTCTCGCAGGTCTTTCGCGAAGAAGTCGGACTGACACCCAAGGTATGGTGCCGCATCCAGCGCTTCCAGCGCGCGGTGCAGCAGCTGCACGCGGGCGTGGATGTGCCGTGGGCGGAACTGGCGCTCAGCTGCGGCTTCTACGATCAATCCCATTTTGCCAACGAGTTCCGGGCGTTTTCCGGAGTGGATGTGACGACCTATTCCGCCCGGCGAACGGTGTGGGCGAATCATATTGCGACCGACGCGACGGACTGAGGACTTCCGATTTTTCCAAGAACGATCGGCGCCCGCTGCTCCATATTGGATTTGCGGCGGAATTCGAATCGGTAAAACTCGCCGCGCACCCAAGGAGGTTGTCATGTCCGTTCAGGCAAATGCATCCCCATCCGGCGTCCTGTCCGCCAACGCCAATACATCCCCGTCCACGATCATGCCCGCGCTGCGTTATCGCGACGCTCCCGCCGCGATCGACTGGCTGTGCACGGTTTTGGGCTTTGCGCGCCACGCCGTTTACGCAAACCCCGACGGCACCATCGGTCATGCCGAACTCACGCTCGGCGGCGGCATGATCATGCTCGGTTCGACGAAGGACGACGAATATGGCCGCGGGTTCAAGTCGCCCGGCGAAGTCGGCGGTGTTGAGACCCGCAGCGCCTACATCGTCGTGGCAGACGCGGACGCAGTCCACGCCCGCGCGCAGGCCGCCAACGCCGCGATCGTCCGGCCGCTGCAAAACACCGCTTACGGCAGCCGCGAATTCAGCCTGAAGGACCCGGAAGGACACACCTGGAGCGTGGGCACCTACGATCCATGGGTGAAACACGAGGGGTGAAGCACGAGTAGCCTGCGACATTTTTACAGCCGAACGCTCAGCGGCCGGTGTACGATATCCGCCATGGCGTACCGCGTCGATTTGCGCAAGAGCGACGAAGGGTACAGCGTGTCGTGCCCGGAGCTTCCCGGCTGCTGGTCGCAGGGCGCAACCGAAGCGGAAGCCATGACCAATATCCAAATCGCAATTCAGGAATACCTCGAGGCGGCCAAAGAACTGGCCAACTAGGGCGGGCCAGGTTTTCGACTCTCACTTGCATAGAGCTGGGGGGCCTATGCCATGAATCTGTTCTCTTATTTCAAGCCATCCTTAAAAAGGATGCAGCGAGCATCCACGAGTCGGCGCGGGCCTGGAATTCGGGGAGTGGATCATCTGAGCGCGATTGGGGCACTCGAGGCGGCCGGCTTCTGGGTTCTGAGCGAGGGGGATCACTTTGTCATGACCGACGGGCGACGTGTCCTGACGATTCCCCGCAATGATCCTGTCAACCCCATCACGATGGACGGAATTGTGCGCGATGCAGGCCTGACGGTGGACAAGTTCCGAGAGCTTTGCTGACCGGGCCAGGACCAGAGACCCGCGGGCGCCGAGACGCGACGATTGCTTAGTCGAAAATCTTGCCCGGGTTCATGCGATTCTCCGGGTCGAGGGTGCTCTTGATCATCCGCATCACTTCGCAGTCCCTCGCCGTGTTCCGCCTCGAGGTATTTCTTTTTGCCCAGGCCCACGCCGTGCTCGCCGGTGCATGTGCCGCCCATGGCCTGGGCACGCTCCACCAGCCGCGCCGCGAATGCCTCCACCTCGTCTGCCTCCTCGGGCGCCAGCATGCATTGCACGTGAAAATTGCCGTCGCCCACGTGGCCCACGATGGTGGCGGTAAATCTGGCTGTGTCGAGTTCCGCGCGCGTGGCCACAATGCATTCGGCGAGCCGGGAGATGGGCACGCAGACATCGGTGGTGAGCACGTCCGAGCCGGGGCGCAGGGCCCGCGCCGCGTAATAGACATCGTGGCGAGCCTTCCATAATCGTTCCCGCCCCGCCGGCGTCGTCTCCCATGAAAGACCCAGCCCGCCGTGTTCCGCGGCCAGCTGCTCGGCCAGGTGCGCCGTTTCCGCAACGACCGCCTCGCTGATGCCGTGGAACTCGAACAGCAGCGTGGGACGCACCGGCAGTTCCAGGCGCGCGTAACGATTGACGGCATCCACCAGGCGGTCGTCCATGAACTCGATGCGCGCCACGCCGAGGCCGAGCTGGATCACCTCGATCACCGTGTTGACCGCCCCGTCGATGGTGGCGAAAGCGCAGGTTGCCACGGCCATCGCTTCGGGCAGGCCGTGCAGGCGCAGGGTCACCTCGGTGATCACGCCCAGCGTGCCCTCGGCGCCGACGAACAGCCGCGTGAGGTCGTACCCCGCGCTCGACTTGCGCGCGCGCGAACCGGTATGGATCACGCGCCCGTCGGCCAGCACCACGGTCAGGCCCAGCACGTTTTCGCGCATGGTTCCGTAGCGCACCGCGGTGGTTCCCGAGGCCCGCGTGGAAGCCATGCCGCCGATGGTCGCGTCGGCGCCGGGATCGATAAAGAATGTCAGCCCCGTGTTCTCGAGGGCCTTGGCCAGTTGCACCCGGCTCATTCCCGCTTCGACGGTCGCGTCCATGTCCTCGACGCTCACGCGCACAATGCGGTTCATCTGCCGCATGTCGAGGCAAAGGCCGCCGCGAACCGCGTGAACATGGCCTTCGAGCGACGTGCCGGCGCCGAACGGAACCACCGGCAGGTTGTAGCGCGCGCTGACAGCGACGATGCGGCTCACCTCGTCAGTCGATTGGGGAAAACAGACCAGGTCCGGGAGCGCCGGGAGGATGCGAACTCTCGCCCCGGCTGTGATGCTCGCGCGCGACGAGGGCGGCAGTCACGCGATCGCCCAGGAAGCCGCGCAGATCGGCGAGGGCGGACTCGATAGCGGATTGAAGCGCGGTGGGGGTTGGCATTTCGGCGTCGGAAGAATCATAATTGCGCGGGCGCCTCCGCCGCATCGTCAAGATATGCGAGCCTACTCCAATGCGCCGTACCCGCGGCTCCTGCCGTATAGTCGTTCCGTGTAGTAATTGGGTGCGATGGAGGTCGTTCGAATGGGTATTCCAGCAAGAATTGGGCTTTTGGTGATGGCATTGACTTCTCCCGGTGTTTTTGCGCAGTCCGGGTTGCTGCTGGTGGCGCAGAAGGGCGACCAGAGCCTGGCGATCGTCGATCCCGTCGCGGGCAAGGTGCTCGCCTCTGTGCCCGAGGGCGGCAACACCGGCCATGAGGTGACGGCTTCGCCGGACGGACGGTTTGCCTACGTGCCCGTTTATGGAAATTCCGGCGTGGGCAAGCCGGGCACCGACGGAACCAACATGGTTGTGGTCGACCTGGCCGCGCGGAAGATCGTGGGCAACGTGGACTTCGGACACGGCGTGCGTCCCCACGATCCGGTGTTCGGGCCGAAGGACGGAATGCTCTACGTGACCACGGAACTGGACCAGACAGTCTCGATCATCGACCCGAAAACGCTGAAGATTGTCGGCTCCATTCCCACCGGCCAGCCGGAAAGCCACATGCTGGCCATCTCCCACGACGGCCGCCGCGGCTACACGGCCAACGTGGGCCCGGGCACGGTGTCGGTCCTCGACATGGAGGCGCGCAAGACGCTGACGGTGATTGTCATCTCCAGGAATACGCAGCGGATTTCGATTTCAATGGATGACAAGTGGGTCTTCACCGCCGACCAGACGCAGCCGCGCATGGCGGTGATCGACACCGCGACGAACGCGGTGAAGACCTGGATTCCGATGGCCGGCGTGGGTTACGGCAGCGCGCCGACTCCGGACGGCAAGTGGCTGCTGGTCGCGCTTCCCGACGTCAACAAGGTTGCGGTCATCGATCTCGGCACGATGAAGGTGGCGCGCAATATCGATGTTGCCGCTTATCCGCAGGCCATCGCGGTGAGTCCGGACAGCAAGACCGCCTACGCCAGTTGCATGCATGCGGACAAGGTGGCGGAGATGGATATCGCGAGCGGGAAGACGAGGCGGGAGATTGCAACGGGGAAGCAGACGGACGGGCTGGCGTGGGCTGGCGGGCGCTGAAAAGTTTAATTCAGATTGCGGGAAACCGCCGACTCATAAGGCCTGCGCAGTTCCTGCTCCGACACGCCGGCGCATTCTTCGAGTGCCGGCCGGTCGATGATTCTGAGGGCCGAGCCGCGCATCTCGACAATCGCCTGGCGCTGAAACTTTGCCAGGATGCGGCTCACCGTTTCGCGCGAGGTTCCGATGCATTCCCCTATCTCAGTATGGGTCAGCGCGAGGCGGATCAGGCTTCTTTGGTCTTTCTGGTTTCCCTCAACAGACCATTCCAGTAGCAGGCGGGCTAGCTTCGATGCGACAACCGTTGCAACACCCATAGTGCGAAGGCGCACAATGGCCTGCTCGTAATAGAGACTCAGTTCGCGCACGGCAAATTGAAAGACGGGAGGATGCCGGTCGAGGAAACCAAGAAAATCAGCGCACCGAAGTTGCACCGTGTCGCATGGATAGAGTGCCTCAGCGGTCATCTCGCTGGAATGTCCGGAAAAGGCGGAGGCAAGTCCGAGGATCTCGCCCGGCTGGGCCATGCGCAGGATGAATCGCTTGCCGCCGACCGAGTTCACAGAGAGCCTCACCTCTCCCTCGAGCAGGATGGAGACGGCTGAGGGCATGTCTCCCTCGGTGAACAGCAGGGTGTGTGCCGGACAGGAATTGTGCCACGCGAGGCATTCAAAATCCTCGATCGCTTCGACTGGCAGGCAACGGAGAAAATCGCATTTTCCATGCGGCCAGCGAATCGCCTTCTTTGCGAAGCTCATGCTGCCTATTGAAGGGAGCGACGGCATATCCAAGTCCTTTCTATTCGTCGCATAAAGACGCAAAAAACAAGGAAGCCGATTTAGATCCCACTGGAGTCCCGGACTGAGTCGCTATTCCTCAGACCTCCAGCGCGGCGGGGTACGCTCGTCGTCGGTCCTCGACCGTACAAGCTGCAGCCGGAACGACCCATTTCCGCCAGGAAACATCACCACGCGCCCCGGAGGATGACGTGATTCCCGCCGTGCGTTCTTTGCCTCCAGCCACGCGCAGAGCCGGGATCAGTGATCTCCGGCTGATTGCGCCAGAAGCCGGGCTTGAGCTCGCATTCGATGCGGACATCCCCCAGCTCGAGCTCAATGCTCTGGACTTTTTGACGAAAGTGGCGCCGGACATTCCTCGGGCCGATTTGCAACCCGGTGACAGACCGGCCCCTGTTTCGCATTTTGACAATCATGGCCACCCCGCTTCTTGATTTCAGACGAAGGTGTCAGAAGGATTCCGGAGACTGGTGGTTAATTCAGAATGGAGGCATAGCAGTCTTGCTGCACCCCTATGTCGGGGAATGCCATAGGAGACATATGACGCCCATGTAACATTTGTGTCAAGGTAAAACTTAGCCCGTCAGATTTTTAATCCCATAAAAAATGCGGAAGGTTCGGGGTCGAAATCCCTTCATCCCGGGTACCAAACTTTCCTCGGATCTGATTCGCTTCTCCGATACGACCAGGCTTCGTCGATGAGCCGCTTCAGATCGTAGCGAGGTTTCCAGCCGAGAAGAAATTTGGCTTTCGAGTTGTCCAGCCAGGTTGACCGGTACGGGGTTCGAATCGCGACCGAAGGGATCCCCTCGCGTCTCGCTCAGGTAATCGGCGACCTGCTGGTAATCTACCGGCTCATCCATGCAGATATTGAATGTCTGCTGGCGCGCGCCGGGGTGATCCAGCGCCTGAATCATGCTCTCGACAAGGTCGCTCACGTGGACAAAATTCCGTTTCACGGGGCTGCCGTTGGGATCGAGCATCAGCGGCACTGTACCGGCCTTCAGATATTCGTCGGCGGTTTCGGTGGGGACCAGCTCGCGCCACCGCGGGCCTCCGAAGACGTCTTCGCCGAACGTGAGCGAGTATTTGAAATCGTCCTTCTCCATGATCCACGGCGCTCGCAGGCAGCACCCCGTCAAGTTGTATTGAACGAAGTACTGTTCGAGCATGACTTCTTCGAGAACCTTGGAGAGCGCATAGCAGCCGGGATATGCGGTGTGCTTCTGCTGTTCCGTCACCGGGATTGGGTGAGGGTAAAAGAAATGACCCAGTGCGGCATCGCCTCCGATGAGGATGATCTGCTGAAAAGAACTGCTGAGACGGCACTCCTCCAGCAGCCAGAAAAGACCCTTCACCGTGACGTCGATGACGCTGTCTTCGGTTTCCTTGCAGGTCGCACAGTGGACGACATGCGTGATGCCGCGCATGGCTGCACGCACAACCTCGCGGTCAGAGATATTGCCGCTCTCGATTTCCAATTGCGCCTGGGGTTCAAGACGGCGATTGTGGCAGAGAGCGCGAATGGTTACGTCATGGGATTCTTCGCCAGCCAGCAGGCGTTGGATGAAATGGCTTCCGACCTTGCCCGTGGCGCCGGTTACGAGGATGTGCTTCATCTGCTCGCATCTTTCTTCGGATTCCGCGGATTTAGCGTGGTGAATCGTTAGTTCGTCGAAGAACAACCGCAGATCCTTCGACTGCGTTTGCGGCAAAAGGCGCCGCAAACTTCGCTCAGGAGATTTCGCGGTTCCATGTCTCCAGCGTCTTCTGAACGTCGAGCATGAACTTGCCGGCGTCGGCGCCGTCGATCAGCCGATGATCGATGCCGATGCAGAATTGCTGCATGGAGCGGATCGCGATCGTGTCGTTGCCCTCGGCATCGGTCAGCACGACCGGCTCCTTGTGCAGTCCGCCGATAGCGAGGATGGCCGCCTCCGGCTGGTTGATGATGGGCATTCCATATTCGCCGCCGAACACTCCCGGGTTGGTGAGCGTAAACGTAGAGCCGCTCGCCTCCTCGGGCTTCAGCTTCTTGGCGCGGGCGCGCTCGGCCAGGTCGGCGATGGCGCGCGCCAGTTCGACGAAGCCGCGGCCCTCGGCCCTGGTAACGACCGGCACAATCAGTCCCCATTCGAGCGCCACCGCAATGCCCAGGTGCACATTCTGGTGATAGCGGATGCTGCCGTTTTCAAGCGACGCGTTGAGGATCGGGAACCTGCCCAGGGCCTCCGCCACCGCCGTGGCGATAAACGGCATGTAGGTGAGCTTCACGCCATGGCGCTGTTCGAAGCCTTTCTTCTCGCGCTCGCGGAGACGCGCGATGCGCGTCATATCGATCTTGTAAATGGAGTACGCGTGCGGGATGGTGCGGGCGCTCTCCACCATGCGCTGCGCGATGATGCTGCGCATGCGCGACATGGGCACCAGCCCCTCCGGCACCTGCGGTGCGGCTGGCGTTTTGGAAGGGGGTTGTGGCGCGGGCGTCTGCGCCGATCCGCGCTCCGCCATATACCGGAGGATGTCCTCCTTGGTGATGCGGCCGTCGGATCCGGTGCCCGTGATGCGGCCAAGGTCGAGATTGTTCTCTTTCGCGATGCGCCGCACCAGGGGCGAAGACCGGATGCGCCCCGTGCCGATGGCCGGTTCGGTCCGGCTGGTTCTGCCGGTGCGGGCATCGAGGCCGGCGACGGAGGCGCCGCGGCCCTGGCTTCAGTCGCAGGCGAATCCTGGGCCGGCGCCTGCTGGGTCGGCGAGCCATCGGGCTGTGCGACTGCGGGCGTCCCGCCGATGACGGCGACAACGGTGTTGATCTGCACCGTCGCACCCTCGGGAACCTTGATCTCCGTCAGCACGCCCGATACCGGAGCCGGAATCTCCGCGTCCACCTTGTCGGTGGAAATCTCAAACAGCGGTTCGTCTTTTTGAACCGGATCGCCGGCCTTCTTCAGCCACTTGGTGATCGTGCCTTCGAAAATCGATTCGCCCATCTGGGGCATGACCACGTCGACCCCTTGCGATCCCTGGGGTGCGGCTGGCTGCGCCTGCGGCGCCACCTGCGGTGCGGCGTGCACCTGCGGTGCGGCAGACTGCGCCTGCGGCGCCTCCTTTGGTGCTGGCGTGTTTGGATCAGCGGCGGTCTCGGCAGACTTTGCAGACCGCGCGGGCTCGCGGCTCGCTTCCGCTGTTTCACTCTCCGCTACCACGGCCACCACCGTGTTGACCTGGACGGTCGTTCCCTCGGGCATCCTGATCTCCGCCAGGACGCCCGCCACCGGGGAGGGAATCTCGGCATCGACCTTGTCGGTGGAGATCTCAAAGAGCGGTTCGTCCCTTTGCACGGCGTCCCCGGTCTTCTTGAGCCACTTGGTAATGGTGCCCTCGAAGATCGATTCGCCCATTTGGGGCATGACCACGTCGGTTGGCATTGACCGTTCTCTCCCCGATTCGATATCCCTTGCGGCTCCGCTCTGGGCAAGCCCGGGAAACGCCGGTTTCCTGCCGGATTATAAATCGCTGGGTGCCACGGTCAGGCGCGGACAGGCCGCTCGGGCTTTCCCGCCAGCCGCTCGACCTCGGGAGGAACCTGAAGCGGCGTGTCCTCGGGCAGCACCTGCGGTGCGGCCGACTGCGCCTGCGGCGCCTTCGACTGGGTACGGAGGTCTTCGAGGCTTCCCATGGCGACGATCTGCTCGCCGAACACGAGGCCAAACTGCCTTGCCGCCTGGTGGGCGATCGATTCCAATGCAGGCGTCGTCTCTCCCGCGGCCATCTCGCGCTCCAGGCTGGTGACGGGCCGATCGGTGAGGCCGCAGGGATTGATCAGGCGAAAATCGTCGAGATTGGTGGTCACGTTGAAAGCGAACCCATGCGAAGTGATGCCGCGCGACACGTGAATCCCGATCGCGCCGATCTTCCTTTCGCCACGACTCTCGTCCAAAGAGTTGCCGCCCGCAGGGCCGCACCAGACGCCGGTGAGCCCCGCAATGCGCCCGGCCTGCACGCCGTAAACGCCGCATAGCCGGATCAGCGCCTCTTCCATCTGGCGAACGAAGTCCACCGGCCCCATGCGGCCTCCGCTGGAGTTGCGCAGACTGCGCAGGTCGAAGATGGGATAGCCGACCAGTTGTCCCGGCCCATGATAGGTCACATCGCCGCCGCGGTTGATCTCGTGCAGGGTCACGCCCCGGCTGGCCAGCAGGGCATCCGAGGCGAGCACGTTGGAGCGATTGGCGTTCCGTCCCAGGGTCAGGACCGGCGGATGCTCGAGCAGGAGCAGAACATTTTCGATCCGTCCCTGGTAGCGGAGTTCGACCAGTTCCGCCTGTAAGCGCAGCGCCTCATCGTAAGCGACGCGGCCGAGATACAGATACTGAATCATGCACTGATTGTAGAAGCCGGGCGGTTCGGTTAGTCCGGAAGGCGAGGCTGAAATATGCCGGAGAAGGCGGAGCGGTGCCTCCAGAACACCAGCAACCATAAAAGGACGACCAGGATTGGGATCGGGAACAGGCCCTGGCCGCCCATGACCAGAATGTGCGTGGTAAGGATATTCACCAGTTCCGCCGCCAGAATGATCAGGCCGATTGCAACGTATCGGTTGATCAGAAGCAAGAAACCGCCGAGAAACTGGAAGAAGCCGACCACGACGGTGTAGTGGGTGACCGCGAGGACGGTGGTGAAGTCCCTGACGGGGCCGGGCGGCGGAAGGGGCAAGTGCAGGAAATTGAACATAAGGTTGGCGCCGAATACGACAAAGATCAAGCCCAGCAGGATGCGGGCGATCATGACGACAATCTTCATTCGTTCTCCTTCAGAAGGGAAGATTGTTTGACCAACATGAATCTAGATTCATGTATGTCGCCGGGATCGATTCAGTTTGTCCGACGTCTTAGTCGTGCAAAATCTGCTACATTGGCAGCATCTACGGGGCGCCGCTGACCGATACTGTCTAATTCGTCCTCTCACACTTAACCTCGCCCGAGGCAGGTCGAGGTGTGTCTGCAGTGCTTCATCACCGAGAGGATGAAACCCAAATGCAACTTGAGTTATGGGGATGGACTGGCTTCTTTGCGAGCCAGGACTTGAGCGGAGTTCCCGGCCGTGTGGCCTCGGCAGCCCGCGATCGATTTCTGGTCTGGACGGAAGAAGGCGAAGTGGAGGCCGGCGTCAGCGGGCGTCTCCGCCATTCGTCTGCGACGTGGCCCGCGGTCGGCGACTGGGTGGCGCTCCGCGAGAATGGGCTGGTGATCGAGCAGGTTTTGGAACGCCGGACCGTGCTTTCGCGGAAGCAGCCGGGCCGGGCCGTCGACGAGCAGGTGCTGGCGGCCAACATCGACGTGCTGTTCGTTGTCAGCGGGCTCGACCACGATTACAACGAGCGGCGCATCGAGCGCTACCTGGTGGTCGCGCGGCAAAGCGGCGCCCGGCCCGTGATCCTGCTGACCAAGGCCGACCTGGCCGAAAGCCACGGACGCGATCTTGCCGAAATCGTCGCGCGTCTGCGTGCCTGGAGCGGCGTGCCTGTACTGGCGTTGAATGCGCTTTCCGGCGCGGGATTGGGTGACCTCGAGGGACTGCTCGGGCGGGGTGAAACGGCGGCGCTGATCGGTTCGTCCGGGGTGGGCAAGTCGACCATCGTGAACGCGCTGCTGGGCGAGGAACGGCAAGCCACCCACGGAGTTCGCCAGGGCGACGACCGCGGCCGGCACACCACGACCACGCGCTCGCTCTTCATGATGCCGGGCGGGTGGCTGCTCATCGACATGCCCGGGCTGCGCGAAGTGCAGTTGTGGGCCGCGGTTGAACAACTCGATGCCGGCTTTGACGATGTGCGGGAACTGGCCGAGGGCTGCCGCTTCCGCGATTGCACCCATTCCGGAGAACCAGGCTGCGCCGTGGAAGCGTCAGGCCTCGACCCGGACCGCCTGGGAAACTATCGCAAGATGCAGCGCGAACTCGATTACCTGGAACGCAAGACCGACAAGCGGCTGATGAGCGAGACGCGGGCGCGCTGGAAAGTGATCCACAAGGCGATGCGGAACTATCAGAAGTAGCGGCGGCATCCGGCGACGCAGTGAGGAGGATAGCTTTCGCGGTAAACTAAGACTGGCAGGAGGACCGGGCGGTCGCTGCCGGCGGCTTGGGAACCAGGCTTCCGGGGGAGGAAAGTCCGAACTCCGCAGGGCAGTGTGCCGGATAACGTCCGGGATGTGGGCTGGAAGGCCCGCAGACGGCCAGTGCCACAGAAAAGATACCGCCTCGGCTACCCCTCACCGCGATCACGTACGTGGGATCGCGCGGAAGGGCCACCCTGGAGCGCCGGCCGAGTTTTCTCGGCTGGTTGCCCCGGTGCCGGGGTAAGGGTGAAATGGTGCGGTAAGAGCGCACCGCTCCGGCCGTAAGACCGGAGGCAGGGTAAACCCCACACGGAGCAAGACCAAATAGGGAGGGAAGCGCCACTCCAAGAGCCATGAGGGCGCTGCGCACCGGCCCGGTGCGCCCAGGCGGCTCTGAGCAATTGCCGGAACCTCCGGGTAGGTCGCTGATGAGCGTTCGCGGCAACGCGGCGCCTAGAGGAATGACCGCACACGACAGAATTCGGCTTACAGGTCCTTTTGCCGAATAACGACAGCCCCGGTTGGGTGAATTCCCCGCCGGGGCTGGCCATTTTGGTCGTCTACCATCGAAACATGCTTCGCGTGAAACTGCTCGAACCCGGCGCTCGATTGCCCGTGGTGGCCCATCCGGGCGAAGACCTGGGCTATGACATCTTTGCCCTCGAAAGCGCGGCATTGGCTTCCGCGTCACACGGTTCGGGTACGTACTGGAATTGCGGTCGAGGCGCGGCAGCCCGAGACCGGCGCGCCGCTCGGACTGCTGGTGCGCGATCGCTCCTCGATGGCCGCCCGGGGCATCGCCACCACCGGCGGTGTGATCGATTCCGGCTATCGCGGCGAGATCCTGGTGTTGATGACGAACCTCGGCGAAGAGGCGATCGAACTGAAAGCCGGCGAAAAGATCGCGCAAATGATTCCAGTCCCGGTTTTGACGGGCGCGGTGGAAGAAGTTAAAAACCTGGAAGTGCTCGGCGCGCGAGGCGAAGGGGTTTGGGAGTTCAGGCCGATGAAACGAAGCCGCGGGTTTTATGCCGGCGGCCGCAGATTCTCTTGAAAGACGATCAAGCCTTTTCGCGAGGGAGGCTTTATGCCGGTCATTTCCGTTACGCGCCTGCGGGTCAGGTCGTGGTTCTATCTTCCGGCATTTGTGTTTGCGTCGCTGCGCATCGGGAACCAGGTCAAAAGCGCGCCCGGAAACCTGGGCGTCAAGGTGCTGAACGATCGCGGGAACGTGTTCTGGACCTGCACGGGTTGGGATTCCGAGGCCGCGATGCGGGCATTCATGCTGGCCAGGCCGCATGGTCCCACGATGCGAAAGCTGCTTGAATGGTGCGACGAGGCAGCCCTCGTTCATTGGACCCAGGACAGCCCTGAACTCCCGTCGTGGACGGAAGCTCATCGCCGCATGCAGAGCGAGGGGCGGACGTCGAAGGTCAACCATCCCACGGAAGCACACAGGAAGTTTGAAATCGCAGCGCCGCCGGCAAACCCGAAGGGCGAAGTCCGGCTCAGGTAGTTACTCTTCCCGCCTCATACGGGCTCATCACGAAGTTCGGGCAAATGCGGCGATGCTCTACACTTTTGGTGGAGGTCCCGCCGGTCATGATCCGCAGTTACCAGGGGCGCATGCCCAAGATCCCCGCCAGTTGCTACGTTGATCAGTCCGCGCAGGTCCTGGGCGATGTGACCCTGGGCGAGCACTCCTCCGTGTGGATGAACGCCGTGCTGCGCGGCGATGTGCACTCCATTCGCGTGGGAGCCAACACCAACGTGCAGGACTGCGCGGTGCTGCATGGGCAGCGCAACCTCTATTCGGTGACGGTGGGGGACTGGGTGACCATCGGCCACAATGCCACGGTGCATGGCTGCGTGGTGGAAGATGCCGTCCTGATCGGGATGGGCGTGGTGATACTCAACGACTGCCGCATCGGTGAAGGTTCCATCCTCGCCGCCGGCGCGGTCCTCCCTGAGCACACGGTGGTTCCTCCGCGCACGTTGTGGGCGGGAGTCCCCGGCAAGCAGCGCCGTACGCTCGAAGACAAGGATCGCGCGCTGATCCTCGAGTACGCGCAGAATTATCTCGACTACACGAAGATCTACCTGGCCGAAGCGGGCAAATGAATGCAGTGTCGTGAACGGACCACAAAGGCGTGTAGGTCCTCTCTCCTTGACAATCTACATATCCCCGTCCTATAGGTAGATTGTCTAGGAGGAGGAGAAAGCGTGTCGCCTCTTGAAAAAGCCGATCTTCTGCAAGGCACTCTTGATCTGCTGATCCTGAAAGTCGTTGCGCTCGGGCCCGTGCACGGGTACGGCATCTCGCAACGAATCCGCCAGATTTCCGACAGCGTGTTGCAGGTGCAGCAGGGCTCGCTCTATCCCGCCCTGCACCGCCTTGAAAAGCGGGGATGGCTGGCCGCGGACTGGGGCGAATCGGAAAATGGCCGCGAAGCGAAGTTTTACCGGCTTTCGGCCAAGGGCCGCAAGCAACTCGTGTCAGAACAGGAGACGTGGAATCGGCTCTCGAATGCGGTGGCGTTGATTCTGCGAACCGCGGAGTAGGAGGCGGAGATGAGCTGGTTGACACGCTTCCACGGCAAGGCCGGCGATCCGGGCGATCGGATAGATCGCGAGATCGCGTTTCACATCGCCGAGCAAACCGAGGCCAATATCGCCCGCGGCATGTCGAGCGAGGAGGCGCGCCGCCAAGCCATTGTCGACTTCGGCGGCCGCGAACAAGTGAGGCAAACAGTGCGCGAGGTCCACGTTTCCAGACTCCTCGAAAGCGTGATGTTCAACCTCAAGGCCGCGCTGCGCTTCATGCGCAAATCGCCGACGTTTTCATTGGCGGTGATTCTTACTCTCGCCCTCGGCATCGGCGCCAACAGCGCGGTGTTTTCGGCCATCGATGCGGTGGTGCTGCGGCCGCTCCCGTTCCCTCGCGGCGATCAACTTGTCGAAATCAATCAGCGCGATGCGCAAGGCCGGGACGCGAACCATTTTGTCGCGCCGGTGCGCCTCGAAGACTGGAACCGCTTGAACGCGACGTTCCAGGGGATTACGGGATACTATCTCGACGACCTCTCCGAACTTTCAGGACCCCTGCCGGAGAAGGTGACGGAAGCGCTGGTCGCGCCGCGTTTCCTCGAAGTGCTGCAGGTCTCGCCCGCACTGGGGCGCAACTTCACGCCTGAGGAAGAACACTGGGGCGGTCCCGATGCGGTGATGATCAGCTACGCGTTCTGGCAGCGCCGTTTTCACGGCGACCCTTCCGCGGTGGGCCGGAAGGTGCACATCGGAAAGTATTACTACCCCATTGTCGGCGTGATGCCGGCGTGGTTTCAGTTTCCCAATCGCGATGTTGACTTGTGGACGCCCAGTGCACCCGATGCACCATTTGCCCAGCGCCGCGACGAGACGTGGTTCACGGTGATCGGCCGCATGAAGCCCGGCGTCACGCTGAAACAGGCCACCGCCGATCTGGTCACCGTGCAGAGCCGCCTGGGAAAGCAGTTTCCCAAGCCCGACAGCGAATTGACAGTGGATACGCAGCCTCTGAAAGACACGATTGTGGGCACGGTGCGGAACTCCTTGTGGCTGCTCTATGGATCGGTCTCGCTGCTGATGCTGATCGCGTGCTCGAACATCGCGGCATTGCTGCTGGCGCGAACGGCCGAGCGCGAACACGAAATCTCCGTGCGCTTTTCTCTGGGCGCGTCGCGCCGGGCGGTGATGGCGCAGTTGCTGACCGAAGTGCTGGCGCTGGCGCTGGCCGGTTCGCTGCTGGGATTGATGGTCGCGGCTGCTGCTGCGCGCGGGTTTCACCTGTTGGCCACGACACTGCCGCGTGCCGAAGAGATTTCGCTCAACTGGCGCGTCGTCACTTATTCACTGATCTGCGCGGTCTTGACCGCGTTGCTGTGCGGACTGTTTCCGGCCCTGCGCGGTACGCGGCTTGGGCTGGCGCACTCGCTGGCACAGACCGCGCGCACCCAGGTCTCGACGCGCAACCGGGTGCAGTGGGTGCTGGTCAGCGTGCAGGTCATGCTGGCCGTGACGCTGCTGGTCGGCGCGGGCTTGCTGGTGCGGAGCATGCAGGAGATCGGGCGCGTTTCGCCGGGATATGATCCGAGCCACGTTCTCACGCTGCAGGTCAGCGGCTCGTGGGGTGAAACATCGGATATGAAAGGCGTGGTGCAGCGCATCGATCGCACGCTCGACGGGCTGCGCACTCTGCCCGGCGTCGAAGCGGCGGCCACGGCCGCGATGCTGCCCGGGATTGCGGCGAAGTATCAACAGGAATTCAAGATCGATGGCAAGCTCGATCCCGGACGCAGGGTGCTTGCCGACAGCCGTTATGTTTCCGCCGGCTATTTCGACACCATGCGTATTCCGGTGCTGGTGGGCGAAGGCTGCCGGCAGGCATCGACCACCAGCGATGTGGTGGTGAATCGCAGCTTTGCAAATCTCTACATGGGAGGAACCGCGGCCATCGGGCACAAGCTGGAGCAGGCCGCCTACAACGACTTCTCGACTGCGGGGATCGTGCGCGGCATCGCGGGAGACGCGCGCGAAGAGGGATTGAACGCTGTGCCGATGCCCACGATCTACTCCTGCTTCAGCGCGCCCGACCCGTTTCCGAACTACCTGGTCCGCACTCGCGGCGAGCCCATGCAGATGGCGGAAGAAGTGCGGCGGAGGATTCATGAGCTGGAACCGGGCCGCTCGGTCTATGCCATCATGCCGCTTGAAGAACACCTCCATGACTCGTTCTCAGACGATCGCCTGCGCACCATGCTGCTGAGCTTGTTCGCGCTGACGGCGATGTCGCTGGCGTGTATAGGCCTTTACGGCACGTTGAGTTATCTGGCGCGATTGCGGCAGCGCGAGGTTGGTGTGCGCCTGGCGCTGGGAGCGCTGCGCAGCCACATCGTGGGCCGTTTTCTGTTGCAGGGATTGCGTGCGGCTACGGTGGGATGCGCTGCGGGCTTGGCGCTCGCGGCGGGCTTGAGCCATTTCCTGGCAGCCATGCTCTATGGAGTATCCGCGGTTGATCCGGCGACCTACTCAGGCGTGGTTCTACTCATCCTGCTGGTGGCAGCCATTGCATCCCTCGTTCCGGCGGTCCGGGCCGCCTGGGTTGAGCCGGTGAAGGTGCTGCGCGAAGAGTGACTACACCGGCGGCGGATTGCGTTCCGGAAAATTGCGCTGGTGCCAGTAGGGGTAAACGGGAGTCGTGGCGCTGGCCTTGTCGAGGCGGGCAACCTGTTCGGCAGTGAGACTCCAGCCATCCGCGCCCAGGTTATCGCGCAGCTGCTGTTCGTTGCGCGCGCCCAGGATGATTGAAGAAACCGTGGGCCGCCGCAGCAGCCAGTTCAGCGCGATCTGCGGAATGGTCTTGCCGGTCTCCGCCGCGACCGCGTCAAGTGCATCAACCACTGTATACAGAAATTCGTCGGCGACCGGCGGACCGGCATCGGCGGTTGTGTGCAGGCGGCTCACCTCGGGCAGCGACTGGCCGCGGCGGATCTTGCCGGTAAGGCGGCCCCATCCCAGCGGACTCCATACCAGCGCGCCGACTTTCTGATCGAGCCCGAGCGGCATCAGTTCCCACTCATACTCACGGCTGACGAGGGAGTAATAAACCTGGTGAGCGACGAAGCGCGTCCAGCCGTAGCGGTCGGCGACGGCAAGCGACTTCATCAGGTGCCAGCCGGAAAAATTGGAGCACGCGATGTAGCGGACTTTGCCTTCGCGCACGAACTTGTTGAGGGTATCCTGCACTTCCTCGATCGGTGTGAGCGCGTCGAAGCCGTGCATGTGGTAGATGTCGACATAGTCGGTCCCGAGCCGGCGCAGGCTGGCTTCCAAAGCGCGGCGCAGGTGATAACGCGAAGTCCCGCGATCATTCGGACCGTCGCCGGTGGGAAAGTAGGCCTTGGTGGAAATGAGCGCGCGGTCGCGCTTGCTCCCGAGCGCCTTGCCGAGAATCTCTTCGGATCGGCCATCGGAGTAGCCATCGGCGGTATCGAAGAGGTTCACGCCGGCTTCAAAGCAGATGTCGACGAGGCGGGTGGCTCCCGCGACATCCGTGTCACCCCATGCCTTGAAGAATTCATTTCCGCCGCCAAACGTAGCGGTGCCGAGACTGAGAGCAGAAACCTTGAGGCCTGAGCCTCCAAGCAGACGGTATTCCATGGCGCATTGGATGCGCCGGCGTTCATCGGGATGCAGGGAATGCGGCGCAAGATTCCCACAGGAATCAGTCTGCAGGTTGCCCGGCATCGCTTAAAAAAAACTTATGATTGATCAGCCTTAGATGAACTCAAATTCACCTGCAAAGGGAACAACCATGGGGTGTCTGCTCCATTCAAACTATGGATTGCGGGGAGGAGCGTAACTCAACAGTTGGACCCCCGTTCGGGCCATTGGGGACCCGTTCTGGATATCCATGGAGGATAGTGAATGTTCGACCCCTGGCAGCACTCAGGGGCTGCGGATTCTTTTAGTCCGCGCCCCAATCGATTACAAAAGCAAAAAGCAAACAGCGGCACAACAAAAACGAAGAAGGCTACGGTGCTTGTAGTCGATGATGAGCGCCTGATCGCCGATACGATGACAGAAATTCTCAGGAGATCCGGGTTTGATGCGATTTGTGCCTACGATGGCCCGTCCGCGTTGGAACTGGCTCTCCGGATCACTCCCGATTTTGTGTTGACCGATGTTGTGATGCCTCGCATGAACGGCATAGAACTCGCAATCGCCATTCGAAAGGCATTGCCCGCCACCGAGATTCTCTTGTTGTCGGGACAGGCGGGTATCACTGAACTCGTCGAGGGGGGACGCAAGGACGGATACTTGTTCGAATTGATTGCCAAACCCATCCATCCGGAAAGGCTGCTTCGGCGACTCAGGATGCCATGACCTTAACTACGCTTCTGTCCCTGTTTCCATCGGGACAGGGAAGGGTTGATTTGCCAGCTATTCCACTCGCGCCAGGCACACCACGAACCGTTGCTGATCGTCCATCCATGTCGCCGCAGGCGTGAATCCTGCTTTTGACAGCACAGCTTCCGCCTGGCCGGGCCGGTACTTGTAACTGTTCTCGGTGTGAATGGACTCGCCGGGAGCGAAATCGATCTTCAGATCGAGCGCCGGGATTCTCACCTTTTGCCGCTTGCGGCTGACGAGATGCATCTCGATCCGCGATTGCGCCGCATTCCAAACGGAGCGGTGCGCGAACGCTTCCTCGTCGAAGTTCGCGCCCAGCTCGCGATTGAGGCGCGTGAGCAGGTTCAGGTTGAAAGCGGCGGTCACGCCCGCGGCGTCATCGTACGCGGCCAGCAGGGTGGCCTCATCCTTGGCCAGGTCGACGCCCAGCAGCAGCGAATCGCCCGGCGCCAGGGCGGCGCGCACGTTTTTGAGCAGCGCCTCTGCCTCTTCCGGTTCGAAGTTGCCGATGCTCGAACCGATGTAGAGCACCAGGCGGCGTTCGCCAAAGCTGGCCGAATCGAGTTCGAGGCCCTTGGTGTAATCCTCTACGCGCGGCGTCACCAGGACGCCCGGAATTTCGCGTTCGATTCTTTCCTGCGCTTCTTCGAGAGCAGACGCCGACACGTCCACCGGCTCGTAGAACACGGTGTCCTGGCGATTGACCGCCGCAGTCAGCAGCAGCCGCGTCTTGTCGGCGGAGCCGGCGCCCAGTTCGACCAGCCGCACCGCGTCCGCTCCGGCAGCGAGCTCGATGATTTCCTCGGCGCGCTCCGCAAAGATGGTTCGCTCGGTGCGCGTCAAGTAGTATTCGGGCAGCTCCGTGATCTGGTTGAACAGCTGCGACCCGGCCGCATCGTAAAACAGCCAGGACGGAAGCCACTTGGGCCGGGACAGCAGGCCCTCGCAGACCGCGGAAGCGATCTGCTCGGAAATCTGAAGGGGAAGTTTGGGAAGGCCGATCGTGGTCATGCGGTCAGTTGGATGCGTCAGGTTTGTTGGAAGTTACTACGAATCTTCGTGAAAAGACGGTTAAGTGGCGAGCCGGATTCCGGAGAACTGCCAGCGGGTTTCCGGGGAGAAGTAATTCCGGTATGAGGCGCGGATGTGGGCCGCGGGAGTCAAACAGGATCCTCCCCGCAAAATGAATTGCCCATTCATGAATTTCCCGTTGTACTCGCCGAGCGAGCCGGCGAGCGGACGAAAACCGGGATAGCCGAGGTAGGCGCTCGCAGTCCACTCCCAGCAATCGCCGAACAATTGGGAAGCGCATTCGAATGCGGGTGCGGGAACGGCAAACACGGGCGCTGGTTCCGATGCCTTCCGGCCCGAGGCTTGCTTCTCAACCAGCTCCGCGGCCGGCCCGGGCATCAGTCTTCCGCTATCGAGCAGGTTTCCAGCTACGAGGTGACCTTCGGCCGCAACTTCCCATTCCGTTTCGGTGGCCAGCCGCCGGCCGGCCCAGCGTGCGTAGGCATCGGCTTCGTAGAAACTCACGTGGCTCACAGCCGAAGTAGCCATGCGCTCCAGCGGCTGCTCGCCGCGCAGCGTGAACAGGGTCCAGTCGCCGCTCTCGCTCGACCAGTAAAGCGGGGCGCGCCAGCGATTGTTATTGACAGCGTTCCATCCGTCCGAGAGCCAGAATTCCGGACGGCGATAGCCGCCGTCGGCCATGAATTCGGCGTATTCCCCGCAGGTCACGAGCCGCTCGCCAAGAGAATACGGTTCCAGCCACACGCGATGACGCGGCAGTTCGTTGTCGAAACAGAATCCTTCACCGGCATGCCCGGCTTCCTGCATGCCGCCCTCGAAGCGCAGGAAACGCATGGAACCGGGGCTGGATATTTTCTCTTTCGCGAGGGCATCGGATGCGTACACCGGCCGCAGAGGATTGGTGTAGAACGCGTGCAGAATGTCGGTCAGCACCAGTTCCTGATGCTGCTCTTCGTGGTTCACGCCGAGTTCGATCCGTTTCAACGCCTCGGGTTCGACGTCGTGCTCGAGCATGCGTTCGATGGCTTCGTCCACGTGGGCGCGAAAACGCAATACCTCTTCAATGCCGGGTCGGGAAAATGACGACCGCAGCCGTTTCTCCGGGAAAACCGAAAAGCTCTGGTAGTAGCTGTTGAAGAGCCAGGTGAAATCGGGATTGAACACGCGGTACCCGCGCACGAATTCGCGCAGGATGAAGGACTCGAAAAACCACGAAGTATGGGCCAGGTGCCATTTGACCGGCGAGGCTTCCGGGCACGACTGCACCATCATGTCTTCCGGCGTCAGGGTCTCGGTCAATGCCAGCGTACGCCGGCGTGCGCTGCGAAACCGATCGGCCAGGCTGGTTTGAACAGGGTTCGGTGTGACAGTGCTCATCGCGCTCCTTCGGCTTTCCTTGAGAGTGTACGACCTGATCCAGTTAAGGATTGCCGGAAATTCAGGCGGTTGCAGAAAATCGCACCGACACCATCCGGTTCAAATCACAATTGACCGTCTCAAGCCGATTGGATGCCGCCCGGCGACACAGGTTGACGAAGATCATATCTTTGGAGTTTCATTGGGTGTCTCATCAAGGTACGAATCGGGAGACGCGGGCATCGTTCCGATGCCATGCAACCGTTCCTTCTTTCGAGGAGGAAATATGATTAAGGACCACAAACAGCGGTGGTTAACGGCGCTGGTGGTCACCGCAATCGTTTTCGCCGTAACGGTGGCTGTTTTCGCCCAGACCCCCCCGGGGCAGTCCGCCTCCGCCGCCAGCCCTTCCGCGGCCAAAGTTTCCAGTCCGCAGTTCCAGCCCACGCCGGAGCAGGTTGCCGACTCCCTTATGGCGCATCAGCACTACCAGGCAGGCGATCGAGTCGTACAAGAAGATCGCCACCCTCGGCGGACGTTTGGAACAAGATGGGCGTGGCCTATCAGCTCATGTTCAACCTTGTCGATGCGGAGCAGGTGTTATCAGGCGGCTCTCAAGCTCGATCCCAAAAACTCCATTGTCATCAATAACCTGGGCACGATTTACGTTTCCTTGAAGCAGTATTCGAAGGCCGAGAAAGCTTACCGGAAAGCGCTTCGTCTGGATCCCAAATCGGCGCTTGTCCAAAAGAATCTCGGCACCGTGCTTTTGGCCGAGCACAAATACCAGAAGGGCTGGCAGTCGTACCAGGAGGCGCTGGCGCTCGATCCAAATATCTTTGACCGCAATAGCGCGGTGCGGGTGGAAAACCCGGCCTCGCTGCAGGAGCGCGGGGCCATGAACTACTACATGGCCAAGGGGTGCGTGCGCGCGGGGCAGACGGATCGGGCGATCCAGTACCTGCGCATGGCTCTCAACGAGGGCTTCACGAACCCCAAGAAGCTGGCCTCCGACGGCGAGTTTGCCGCGCTTCGCGACGTGCCCGCGTTCCAGCAGCTGCTGGTTGACCAGCGGTCGCAGTAGCTGGCGGCCATTCCCGAGGTGAGCCGCGCCATTTGTGGCCAATGCGGACCAGCCAACCAGGCTATGTCAAAGAGATTCCACGAAGAGGCTGGTAGGCTTCCTCTGGGAATTCCCCGTCTATAGTGGGAGAGGCCCGGTTCGATGCCGGTACGCCCTTGAGGAGACCTCATGAGATTTCGATTCGCTGCTTTGCCCGCGTTGGCTTTGGCGCTCGGCATCGCTGCCCTGGCGCAGGATACAACCAACACCACCCCGCCGCCCCAGGCGAATCCCAACCCGCCGGCTCAGGCGCCCGGCGCCCACCCCGGGATGGGCCGCGGCGGCAATCGCAGCTGGGCCGGATTCATGGCCGGCCGCGGCGTCATCGGGACCGTCACCGAGGTGGGATCGGACCACTACACGCTCAAGACTGAGCTGGGGGATACCTACACCGTCCACTTCAGCGCCAATACGCGCGTGATCAAGCAGCCGCCGCAGCGAATGAATCAGGGCTCCGGCATGGGGACTGGCATGCGGACTCCCCCGCAGGAGATCAAAGCGACCGACATCCGGGTGGGCGATGCCATTGCCGCGACCGGCGAAGTGGATGCCGGCGCCAAATCCGTGGGCGCCATGACGGTGATCAAGATCGATCCCGAACACGCCCGGGAAATGCGCGAGATGGAGGCCAACTTCGGCAAGACCTGGCTGATGGGTAAAGTGACCGAGGTGAAGGACACCCAGGTCACCCTGCAAAGCCAGGTCGACAATGCCGCGCATACATTTGTGGCGGACGAGAATACGACCTTTCGCCGGCGCCGCGAACCAGTGACGCTGGCCGACCTGCAGGTGGGCGAAAGTGTGCGTGTCGAAGGGGCAGTCAAAGAAGGCGTCTTTGTCGCGACGGCGGTGTCCGTCATGGGACCTCCGGCCACCGCCGGACCGGCAGAGCGTCCGGGACCTCCGCCGCAGTAGTGGGTGGTGGGCTGTCGCCCGATCACGTTCAGGCCTGGCTGCAACAGAAGTTGACCCGACTCAGCCTTGGTGTGTCGGGGGCGAGTCCGCAGGCTTCGATATCGATCCCGACAGGCTGAGTTCCGCCCATACCAGGGCATCGGTGTAGCTGCGGTGCAGGTATTCCGGATCGAGGCGCTGCTCCAGCGCGACCGCATCACAGGTCTGCCAATCCCCCTGCTCGTTGGCTTCGAGCCATGCCAGCAGGGTCCTTTCCGGATTCGGCTCCCCCAGGAGCGCGCTGCGGATCTCGGTGCGCAGCGGCAAGGCCGAGAGAATCTCTTCCATGGGCGCCCGCAGCATCGCCGGCAGCATGCTGAACATCCCCATGAGGTATTGCTCGAGCGTATTGAGCCCGCATGCGGCCGCCGCCAGCTCGCAGAAGCGCGCGCGGACAAACGCCATGCGCAGGATTTCGGCCGGTTGCCCGGAGTTAAGTTCGCTGGCAATGGCAAGCGTGGCGATGCGCCGGAAAACATCTTCGCCCAACGCCATGAGCGCCGCCGATATGGAGCGGACCTCCTGCCGCATCGCGCAAGCCGGAGAATTAACCAGGCGCAGCAATCGGTAGGTGAGCGCAGCGTCCCGCTTCACCGCCTCGCTCGCCCTTGGCACGTCGAGAGGAGTCTGCTGCAGCAGGCGAAGCATTTCGATGTGTGAGATCTGGTTGGCAGGTACCTTCCGCCGGGTCAGCAAGGTCGGGCGGCAGAAGTAATATCCCTGAAAGAGCGTGAAGCCCTCGGCGCTGGCCCGTTGATAGTCCCGCTGGGTTTCGACTTTCTCGGCCAGCAGAATCACCGGGACGCCTTCCAGCCGGGCCAGCATTTCGCCCCGCTCGCGCTCTCCGGAGAGAATGAAGTCGAACTTGATGTAATCGACGATCCGGATCAGGGGTTCAAGCGATGGCTTCCACACGAAGTCGTCGAGGGCCAGCCGGAACCCCAGTGACTTCAGATGACGGCACGCTTGAATCAGTTCGGGAACCGGCTCGACCGTTTCCAGGATTTCGAGCACAGTCATACTGGGAGGCAACAGGCCGACCTGCTCCCTGATCAGGGCTTCGGCCGTACAGTTGACGAAGGCCGGCAGTGACCCGGTCAGCTTTTCAAGCCCGAACAGCACGGTATTGTCGATCATCGTCCGGGTGGCGAATTCGCCGTCGCCGCTGAACGCGGTTTCGGCCCCGCTGGCGAAAGAGCAATTCGTACCCGTAGATTTTGCCTTGCAGGTCGAGGATGGGCTGGCGAGCCACGTAGCGCAGCGCGCTGTCGGGATCGACCCCTGCACAATCCTGATCTCGAGCCGGGAACTTCGATCGTGGCCATGACGATCCTTCTACCGGACATATCGGCAGAAGCTATCCTTGCTTCAGAAGGTGAAGCCCAGGATGGCCGCGCCCGGCTATTCTGCGCTCTCACCCCATGAACATCCCGCCGTTCACATCGAGCACATGCCCTGTGATGTAGGCGGCTCCATCAGAAGCAAGGAATAAGACGGCCTGGGCGATCTCAAGGTCCGTCCCCGGCCGTCCCAGGGGAATCTGGACCATCATGACCTCGCGCTGCTTTTCGTCCAGCACCGCGGTCATGGGCGTTTCGATGTACCCGGGCGCCACCGCATTCACGGTAATTCCGCGCGAGGCCACTTCGCGCGCCAGGGCCCGCGTCATCCCGATCAACCCTGCCTTCGAAGCGGCGTAATTTACCTGCCCCGCCTGGCCGGTCCGGCCCACCACGCTGGTAATGTTTACGATGCGTCCCCATCGATTGCGGAGCATGGGACTGAGAAGGGCCTGGGTCAGCAGGAAGGCGCCGGTCAGGTTGGTGCCCAGCACGTCGTCCCAGTCGGGCCGTTTCATGCGCAGCACCAGGCCGTCGCGCGTGATGCCGGCGTTATTGACGAGGATCTCGACTTTGCCGAACTTTTCGAGGACCGCTTTTGCCCCGGCCTTGATCGAGTCTTCGCTGGCCACGTCGAGAGCGAACACGGCAGCCTTGCCGCCGCCGGCCTCGATTTCGGCCGCGGTTTCGGCCAGTTTGGCCTCATTACGCGCCGCCAGCGCCACGGTGGCTCCTGCCCGGGCCAGTTCCAGCGCGCAGGCCTTGCCGATTCCCTGTGAAGCGCCTGTAACCAGCGCAATTCTTCCCTGCAGATTGGCCATGGTGACCGATTCCTTCCGGGCAGCGGGATCGCCCGCCACGCACATCCGAAGCTCATTATAGGGATCGCAACTGGCGGAAAATCTGTCTTAGATCGACGGCACGGCTTCGGCGGGAATCCTCTGCGCGGCGCGGGCTGGGACCATGCGCTCGAGTTGCCACACGTAGACCGCCAGGCGGCGGGAATAGTGCAGCACCGGATCCTGGTCGGGGAGCTCGATCCCCAGCGCGGCAGCAAGATCGTTTTGCTCGATCTCGGCCTCAGCTTCTTCGAGCGGCCACGGGATGTGGTGGATGCTGGCCCGCATGGGTTCTCCGGCCCGGTTGCGGGTAAACAGGCAATAACGCTCGGTCAGGAAATACTCGAGCGAACCGCTGCGGCTCTCGACCAGTTTGCGGGTAGGGCCGAGTCCGCGATAGCGCGCCTTGAAAATCACCGGCTTGCCGGGGCCATCGGCGCCGGCTGTAGAAGGAAAACTCGCGCTCGGAGCGCTGCTCGAGCCGCATCTCGGCCCAATGGTAAGGGAGGCTGTAGACCGCGCGGGCGAAGGCCACCGCCAGCAGGTTGCTGGCCTCGAGAGAAAGAAAGTAAACCCCCGGCATGCCGGTCCGCTTTTCGCGGACGTAGGTGCGCAGGTTCAGTTCGGGAAAGCTGCGGGCAAAGGGGATGGGGGGCATGCCGCGGAGCTTGATGCGGTCCATCCAGAAAGGAACCACGCCCAACCATGCCGAACCGTGAAATGTGTCCACGTTCAGGCCGTCGGGAATGTGGGGAGCAATGGCTGAGGTCGGGATGGGCCAGTGGGCGAACAGGAGATCGTTCCAGCGTTGGGTCATAACCCAGCGACCGGAAGGCAATGGCCGCGGACTGTGCGACGTTCGTACCAGGTACTCCCGCATGGCCCAGATGCTCCAGTACCGTCTACTTCCTGGTTGAGGATTGGCTTCGCGGCCTCAACGTCGCCGACCCTCAATGACGTATTCTGGTCGCGAGCACACGATATGTCCAGCGATTCTTTTCGTCCGGATTCAATTCATACCGCCGGCGCCCATAACCAGACCGATGTCTTTGCCGTCCACGGCGCCGACCCTGAGGTGCTGGCCTACGCCATGGCCAAATACTCCCGTTCGGCTCTTTCGATGCGCGAATCGCTGGCCGAAATCAGTGCCCAGCGCGCCGAACAGTTCCTCAATACATTCTATTTCCAATACGGCCACCGTTCGATCGCCGACCTCGCCCATATCGCGTTTGCCGTGGAACGCCTGAGCCTGCTGGCGGCGATCGTGCTGGTGGACGAGCAGCGCTGGGACGGCCAGGAACGCTCCACCCGCTATCAGAACTTCATGAAGTCGGGCTGGTTTTTCCCTGATTTTGGAGCAGATTCGAGTTCGGCCGAACTCTACGTCAACACCGTGCGCGGCCTGTTTGCCGCCTACGATCGCACCACGGCCGCGGTGCTCGATGCGCTGCGCAAACGCGTCGCGCGGCCCGACGGGATGAAGCCCGAGGCCTACGAGCGCACCTTGCGAGCCCGCGCTTTCGACGTGGCGCGCTACCTGCTCCCCCTGGCGACCAACACATCGCTCGGCCAGATCGTGAACGCGCGCACCCTCGAGACCCAGGTTTCGCGGCTGCTCTCGCATCCCATGGCCGAGGTGCGCGAACTGGGCGCGAAGCTGCGCGATGCCGCTACCGGTCCGGCGTGGAATGTGGGCGGGCAGGCGGCCGCGGCCTTTGTCGACAAGCTCGCCGCATTCGAAAAAGCCGCGACCGTGAAGTACGCCGGCGTCGTGGGGCACGAAGGCACTGTAACAGGTCACGACTTCAGTCGTGCCGAAAACGACGCTCCAGCGGAATGGGGCGTTAGCCCCTGAGGGATCTCTCGCCGCCGAAGCCGCCAATCTGTTCACGCGCGAAGTCCGTACCGCGCCCACGCTGGTCAAATACGCCGAACCGAATCGCTACCTGATCGAAACGCGAACCGCCCTGGAACAAGCCGCCGGGGAACTCCTGGCGGGAATCCCCATCGCCGACGCGCCCCTTGTCGACCTCGTCGAACGCACGGAAACCCTCGAGGTTGAACTTGCCGCCACGCTCATCTATTGGGCCAGCGACTATCCCTATCGCCAGGTCCGCGACCTGGTTGCCGGGCTTCCAGCCTCTCGTGTTTCGGAGATCATCGAGGTTGGTTTGCAGCACCGCGGCCGCCACGACGAAGCGCTGCGCGCCTTTCATGCCGGCGCCGCGCTGCGCTTCGACATCCTCATGGACATTGGCGGGTTTCGCGACATGCACCGTCATCGCCGCGTGACCCAGATCAAGCAGGGATTCACGGCCAGGCTGGGCTACGAGACGCCGGTGGCGGGCGACCTCGGACCGGATGTGAACCTGCTGGCCGAAGCGGGCATCCTGGACGACTACCAGGCGACGGTCGAGGCCGCGCACGCCGCCAGTGCTCGCATTGCCGCGGGGTCGTCACCGGAGGCCGCACAGTCGGCCTTGTATGTTTTGCCGCTGGCAACGCGGGTTCGCTGCCTCTTCAAGATGGATTTTGCCGAAGCTCAGTACATTTCGGAACTGCGCTCGGGGCCGGCTGGCCACTTCAGCTACCGGCGCGTCGCGTGGGAGATGTACCTGGCGCTCCAGCGGCAGCACCCGTCGCTGGCCAAACACATCCGGGCGACGGACTTTACCCAGCCGATTGATCTGCTGCAGCGGTAGTCTCTGGTTAAAACCCCGGCCTACCACCCGGACGAGCCCGGCCGCGACCCCGCAGGCAATCACGTCAGCGTCGCTCCCTCGGGTGCAGATTCCGCAGCAGCGGCTGAGCCGGCCGCAATGCAGCCGAGGTCAGCTCATCGGCTTCGCGCAGGCTGGGGAACAAAGTTGCCCACACACCCGCCACCACCAGCGCGCCCACCCCGCCGATGACCGTGGCCCGCACTGCGCCCCACCACTGCGCCGTGAGGCCGCTTTCAAATTCGCCCAGCTCGTTCGAGGCGCCGATGAAAAGCGAATTGACGGCGCTCACCCGTCCGCGCATTTCGGGCGGCGTGGCCAGTTGCAGCAGCGAGCCGCGAATGATCACGCTGATCATGTCGGCCGCTCCGGCTATCGCCAGCGCCAGGAGCGAAAGCCAGAGACTCCGCGAGAGTCCGAATACGACAGTGGCCGCACCGAAGATGGCCACGCACACGAACAGGCGCACACCCGCTTTGCGTTTGAACGGGAAGCGCGCCATCACCAGCGACGTGCACAACGCGCCCACGGCCGGGGCGGCGCGCAGCATGCCCAGCCCCCTCGGCCCGGTGTGCAATATCTCCTGGGCAAAGATCGGCATCAGCGCCACCGCTCCGCCGAGCAACACGACGAACAGGTCGAGCGAGAACGACCCCAGCAGCATGGGCATCTGCAACACGTAGCGAAACCCGGCAAAAACCACCTTAAGCGAAGCGGCGCGATGCTCCATGCGGCCCGGCCGCACCGTCAGGCTGCCGGCCAGCACCAGAAACCACAGCAGCGTACCGAGCGTGAACACGTAAACGATGCCCGCTCCTTCGAGCCTGGTGTCGGGAACGAAGCGTACCAGCGGCAGAGTAAACAGGATTCCGCCCACCGCCGGACCCATGGTGTTGGCAAACTGAAAAATGGCTCCGCCCCAGGTGACGGCGTTGACGAAATGCTGTTCCGGCACCAGGTGGGGGATGAGCGCGGAACTGGCCGGCGCGGAGAAGGCTCGCGCCGATCCGATCGAGAAACAGGACCGCATAAATGGGCAGCACGGCCGGAACGCCCACCCGGGTCAAGAGCCAGCAAGGCCCCGGTGCACACGATCTGGAGCCCGTAGCAGCACAGGATGATCTGGCGGCGGTCGAATCGATCGGCCACATGACCGGCAGGGAGAAGGAACAGCAGACCGGGAAGGAACAGGGCCAGGCCCGTGTAGCCCAGGTCGAGGGGACGGTGGGTGATCGAATATACCTGCCAGGCTACCGCGACCGATTGCGCCTCAGCTCCCAGGATCACGGCGACGCGGGCAAGCTGATAACGCCTGAAATCGCGCGAAGCAAAGGACTCCAGGCCGCGCCGAGGCGGCTTCTGCGGGAGGGAAGAAGGCATCTGCATTCAGGGTAAATCCTTGCGGTAGCGCTTCCGACCCAGACAACCCATTCCGAATGTACCCTGCCCCCGTTGAAACGAGGCTCGGGGGGGCCGGCCATTCTGTCGGCTAAGCAACATTCATCGGAAATGAATCCGATATTGGGCGAATCAACACGTATTGCACCACGGCAAGTTCGAAAATGAAAGAGAAGTTTGCTAAGACCGCATCACAAAACCACATCCGCCGCCGGAACCCGCATCCTACTGAAACGCACCCCTAAGGTGCTACCACTGGAGACTTGACTCATGAGGATTGCGCAGGTCGCGCCTTTATACGAAAGTGTGCCTCCAAAACTGTACGGTGGCACGGAGCGAGTAGTGTCGTACCTGACCGAGGAACTTGTGCGTCAAGGGCATCATGTCACCCTCTATGCCAGCGGAGATTCGGTTACCTCGGCACGGTTGAGGCCGGGGTCGAAGGCCGCCCTGCGCCTGAGCGGTGAACCGGCTTCGTCGGCATTGGCCCAACACCTCCATCTCATTGAGAAAGTTGCGCAGCAGGCCCACCAGTTCGACATCGTCCATTTTCATCTCGATTTCATGCCCTTTTCGGTAATCCGCGGCGAGGAAATGCTCGCCGTAACCACGCTGCATGGCCGCCAGGACATTCCCGGGCAGTTTCCTCTTTTTCGTGAATTCGAAGAGATGCGCCTCATCTCCATTTCGGACGCCCAAAGGAAAGACATGCCCTGGGCGAGCTGGATGGCAACCGTCCATCATGGCCTGCCCGAAAACCTGTACCGCCCCCGCGCGCGAGGCGGCGACTCCCTCGTCTTCCTGGGGCGCATCTCCCCGGAGAAGCGAGTCGATCGAGCCGTGGAAATCGCCCGCCGCGCCGGACGGCGGCTTCGTATCGCGGCCAAGGTCGATCCCGCTGACCGGGAGTATTTCGAAACCATTCGCCACCAGCTTGATCAGCCCCACGTCGAATTCCTCGATGAGATCAACGACCGCGACAAATGCGCGTTCCTCAGCAGCGCGGCCGCCCTGCTCTTCCCCATCGATTGGCCCGAGCCGTTCGGCCTGGTGATGATCGAGGCCATGGCCTGCGGTACTCCGGTCATCGCATTTCGCGGGGGATCGGTAGCGGAGGTCATCGAAGACGGCGTAAACGGGTTTATCGTGGAGAGCATAGAGGAGGCCGTCGAAGCCGTCGAACGCATCCCCTCGATCGACCGCCGGCAATGCCGCGCCATCTTTGAGAAGCGCTTCAGCGCGCGGCGAATGTGCCACGACTACCTGCGCGTCTACGAACGCGTCATCGAGGAAAGCAAACAGATCAGGGGTCCAGAACCGAACCAGGCGGCGGTCGCCTGACTTGAGGAGCCATTCAACGATGACCGGGTTGAAAAACGCGCTCAGTAAAGATGTGATCGAAGTCGGACAGCAGTTTTATATCCGTGCATCCTCCTCGCTCGCTGATGATCGGACCAGGGTCCTGTTGAACGGAGACACGTTCGCGGTCTTCGATCGCAGCGGAGACATTCAGCCGGTCGGATTTGGACAGCAGGGTATATTCCACAAGGAAACTCGCCATGTTTCCCGCCTGGAGATGCATTTTGGTGGAGTACGGCCGCTGCTGCTCAGTTCCACCATTCGCGAAGACAATGTGCTGTTTGCGGTGGATTTGACCAACCCCGACCTGGTCATGCCGTCGGGTGAGCCGCTGCCGCGCGGCACATTGCACTTTTACCGCACCAAGTTCCTCACCGAGAGAGTCGCCTACGACCAGGTCACTCTTCACAATTACGGCGACACCACGATCGACGCGGATCTTTCTTTCGAATTTGAAGCCGACTTTGCCGACATTTTTGAAGTGCGCGGAGAGAAACGACCGCGCCGCGGGGAGATATTGCCGGAAGTCGTAGACCGGTCTTCAGTCACCCTGGAGTACGAAGGTCTCGACCACATCCGGCGTTCCACGCGCGTGGATTGCTCCGTGACATCCTGCAGCACGCACGAGGGCGGGATCAGCATTCCCGTCCACCTCGATCCCCAGAGTGAGACCACTTTCACGCTTACCATGGAATGCCGCCGCGAAGATACTGAAGTAAACACCGGCACGTACGAGGAAGCGCTGCAGCGCATGACGCAGCAGCGAAGCAGTGGGCCGCTGGCGGAAGTTGATATCCGGACTTCGAACGAACAATTCAATTACTGGCTGCGCCGCTCGCACGCGGACCTGATGATGATGACGGCGCGCACGCCATTCGGTCCCTATCCCTACGCCGGCGTTCCCTGGTTCAGCACCGTCTTCGGACGCGACGGCATTATTACCGCGCTTGAACTGCTCTGGATAGCCCCAGGCATTGCCCGGGGTGTGCTGTCGTACCTGGCCGCCACGCAGGCCACCAGCATCGACCTCGAACGCGACGCCGAGCCGGGCAAGATTCTGCACGAAATGCGTAAAGGTGAAATGGCGGAGCTGCGCGAGGTGCCATTTGGCCGCTATTACGGAACCGTCGATGCCACGCCCCTGTTTATCGTGCTGGCCGCAGCGTATTACGAGCGGACCGCGGATCGCGAATTTCTGCGTGAACTGTGGCCCAATATCCTGGCGGCGCTCGAATGGATCGATACGTATGGCGATCGCGACGGCGATGGCTTTGTCGAATATGCACGGCGCACCGAGCATGGACTGGTGCAGCAGGGATGGAAAGACTCGAACGATTCCGTTTTTTACAGTGATGGCAAACTGGCCGTCGGACCGATCGCGCTATGCGAGGTTCAGTCGTATGTCTATGCCGCCAAGAACGGAATTGCAGCCGTGGCGAAAGAGTTAGGAAAGGCGCAGCTTGCAGAAAAACTGAACACGCAGGCGGCGGAGCTACGGGCGAAGTTCTCGTCGGCATTCTGGTCGGATGAACTTTCCATTTTCGCGCTGGCTCTCGATGGCGAGAAACGCCAATGCCGGGTGCGCAGTTCGAATGCCGGCCATTGTCTTTTTTCCGGCATCGCCTCCGAGGCACAGCACCGCGGCGTGAGCGATGCCCTGATGTCGCCGGCGTTCTTTTCGGGATGGGGCATTCGCACCATCGTTGCGGGCGAAAAGCGCTATAACCCGATGTCGTATCACAACGGGTCTGTCTGGCCTCACGACAATGCCGTGATTGCGTATGGGGCGCTGCGATCCGCTGACAAGGGCCTGGCGCTGCGCGTGATGTCGGGAATGCTTGACCTCTCGGAGAACGTGAATCAGCATCGGCTGCCCGAGCTGATCTGCGGATTTGGCCGGCGCAAGGGCAAGGGACCGACGCTCTATCCTGTGGCCTGCTCGCCCCAGGCCTGGGCCGCGGGTTCGGTTTTCATGGTGCTTCAGGCGTGCCTGGGCCTCGAAGTGCGCGCCCAGGAATCGCGGGTCTACCTGCATCATTCGGCTCTGCCTGAGTCGCTCGAAGAAGTGCATATCCGGAACCTGCGCGTGGGCAGCGCCTTTGTCGACCTATCCTTCGAGCGCTACGCAGAAACCGTCGGCGTCAATATCGAGCGACGTGTCGGTACGGTGGAGATTGTCGCCCTGCGTTAAGCGTCATCAAGTGATTTCCTTGGTTCCAACGGCATCCGGTCGCACCGTGATTCTCCATTCCAGCGAACGCGTGCCTACGCCATCCGCGATCACAATCTTCTCAACCGGAAGTTCGCCCTCAACGATCCTGATGCTTACACTTCGATTGTGCAGCGCGATGGTGCCGAATCCCGAAGCGGTCGAAAAGAAGCATTCGAAGGGCCGCGTCTTTACCCGTGGCCCCAGCCATACTGTTTTTTCAACGGCGGAGTAGCGGAAACCAGAAAGCGCACCGAGCAGGGCGTAACTCGACATCGCACGCGCATACCAGTTGCCGCATTCGTATTCGTTCCATGGGTTGCGCGTGCGCCCGTCGTAGCGGCTGCGCAGCGCCTTGACGATGGTCAATCCCTCGTCGACGAAACCTTCGTGGATTAGGTGCGACGCAACCTGGTACTCGTTGCCGGTCCACACTTCGTCGGAATAGACAAACGGCAGCGTCGGCTTGCCGCCGCGCGGCCAACTGCAAATCAGCAGGCCGGGCTCGTGGCCCATGGCGTATCCGGGACGCTGTGCGTTCGCGTGCTGGCTGAGGTCGGTCTTGAAGTTGTGTTTGAAAATCGACGCCAGCGTGGAGCGAACGTGTTCTTTCGCAAGCGGCGTCTCGATTCCGTAGATCCTCGCCATCCACGCGCCGATCACGCCATCCGAAAGACAGCCGGTGCCATACTGATATTTCGGACCTTCGCGCTTCAGCAGTTGCTGCATCTCGCTGCTGTTGGCATCGACGTGCGCCACTGACTGGGCGAAAGACGTGTCGCGGAGACCCTCATACTGCACTTTCTGCTCGTAGTACTCGCCGTTGAAAAGATGCTGGTCCACGTACGTCGCGCTGGTCCGGGCGAGGTTGCCATAAAATTCGGCATCGGCGGGCTGATCAACTGCCGTTGCCATCTGTGCCATCGCCGACAGCGCTCCAATGTAGATGCTGGAGCACATCGGCTCCGCGCCCCAGAACTCGATGTCGTACGTGTTGTGGTGGGGTTCGAACAGCGCGCCGCGATGATCCGGATCCCAGGTGCGAATGCCGTAATCGACGCTGCGCTTGGCCAGCGGATACATGCGCTTCAGCCAATCGGTGTCGCCGCTGATGTGCCAGTCGCGGTAGAGCTTCATGATGCCGCCGAGTTGCCCATCCGACGCGGCGTGAAAGCTGTGATCGACCGGACCGTCCGGGATCGCGCCTCGGAACGTCACGTGCCCGCGTTCGTCCATGGAGCGGACCAGTTCCAGATCGCGCAGCGTCCGCTCCAGTTGCGGATAGAGGTGCGGGAAGGCCTGCGCATAGTTCCACACATGGGTACACGAACCGTGACAGCATCCGCTATCGGGAAAACATCCTTCCCATCCCCACAGATTCCCATTGGCCTCGCGCAGCGCCGTTGGTGATTTAAGGATACCGAGATTGGCGGATACCGCGTCGAGAACATACGGCGGCAGGGTGGACGAGAACATGGCCTCTTTGAAGCGCACCGTGCGCGAGCGCAGCGAAATGTAGTTCTGCTCGACATAGAGAGCGACCTCGCGGGCATCCTTCCACTGTGTCGCATAGTACGGGCTCCAAGGCGGAGGTGCGCCACCAGCCACGGTGCGGCATCCTGCCGGGCCTTGCACGCCGGTCGTTTCGTCCTTCGCGCCTTCGCGCAGGTAGCAGTTGGGAAAGTGCCACGCAATGAGTATCGGGTGCGTGCGCGAGGCGCCCGGGGCAAGTTGGCCTTCGAGCAGAATCGAAGCGCCATTTCTGCCGGCGTTGTCCACGTTGTTCGAGCCGTCGTTGGTGGTGAAGTTTCCTGAAGACACTTCGCGCCACAGGGCTGAGAGCGAATCGAACTCCCATCCCGGGCTGCGCAGCCACATGCCTTTGATACGAATTCCGTCGCCTGGAGTCGCGCCGATGGCGATCAGGCTAGCGCTCCCGTAGGCTTCGGCGTTTGGTTCCTCGCGATTGTTGAGGAATACGCCTTTCCCGGGAATCACCGAGTTGAGGCTCGCCGCCTGGTCGGGCTTGCAGCCGGGCGCAAGGTGCGAGAGATGATACGAGAGCTCGTACTCGACGGACTGCGAAGAGGAGTTGCGCAGCGTGTATTCAAGAATGACGCACGGGATGCCGGAGTTCTTGTCATCGAGGGGGATGAAAGGATTCCATCCGGTCACGCGCACTTCGATCGGAACCGCTGCATCGCTAAGCGTGGCTTCGCCAAACGGAAACTCGCCCTTGAACGTGCACTTCTGGAAACGCGGAAAGCCTTCGAAGCCGCCGCGGCGCAAGCCCTGCCCCTGCAGGCCCTGATCGAAAATCTTGAACGGCGGAAATGGCCCTTCCACGAGCTTGGTTACGCCGGGGCTCCCTTTGATGTGCAGGATGGCGAAGGCGGCTTCGGGAGAGTTGGCGCTGAACTCTGCGGGCAGGGCCGTGTTTTCGGGCCGGGTGTGAATCGAGAAATCCTGCAAACCGCCGTAGCCGTTCATGCAGATGCACCCCGCGCCGATGCCTCCGATGGGCATCGCCACCTGGGTAGCCTTGTCGCCGCTGAACGTTCGCTGGGGGCCGGTCTCGAAGAGTTCCGCCGGCGTGAATGGCTGCGCTTCTTTTTCCGGAGTTGCCGCGTCGGCCGGAACACTCAGCGCAGGCGTCGCCGCGGCGGCGATCGCGGCCGAGGAAGTTGCTTTCAGAAAATCGCGGCGCGTGGGCTTCTTTGATGAGGGCATGAAAGGCTCCGGTGGAGGAACCCGCTAGAGTATCACTGCCGATTCAATTGCATCCGGACTCAGTGGCGCTGAGCGGCGGCATACCCGGTCATCTCCAGGTAGCCGACGCCCCGCAAGGCGCCGCTTCCTTCTTTGTCCCGCAATGTCGATCGCTCCCTCCCAGTAACTCGGGCCGATGCCGCCGGGCAGTTCCTGGCCTGCGAGGGGCGTGGCGATGTCCATCTCCATCCGTAATTTCGGAATCGCGACATGCCACTGGATCGGGTAAGTTCCCTTTGTCCGGTCGCTGGTCCACGTTTTGCCTGTGGGTGTCAGGGTGAAATCCGTGGCCGCCAGAAAGAGGCAATGGCCCTGCGCGTCGATGTAGCTGCCCGACGAATATGGATCGACGCTGCCGTCCTTGTGGCGCAGGCGATAGAGCATCAACTCGGTGTTGTCGTCGAGTTGGAGGCTCAGCCAGTCCCACCCTCTTTCGTTGGTATCAACGGATTCGGAGAAGAACTCATGGTCCATCCACGACGTGCCCTCGACCTTGTATGTGGAGCCGTTGAGTTCGATAGACCCCGACGTAAGCAACCGCGAGAAAGAAATGTAGTGCGAAGCGTGGCCTGCGCCTGCCGCCTTTTGGCTGATTCCGTCGCGGCCGTGAATCACGGGCGGCTTGGCGGGGGTAAGGTTCAGTTGAATCTCGAAATTCTCGCTAAGTCCCCGAAGCGTCTGCCGCGCTTCGGTCAAGTGCGCCTGCCAGTTGCCGTTCCAGATCGTCCCTGTGGTTTGATCGACGCCTGCAATGCCGGGACCGGCGCGGTTGATGCGCTCCTCGTGATAAAAGCGCTGGCCGCTGAGATCGCTCAGGGCAAGATGCGCCATGTACAGATCGTGAATGTGCCACTGCGATTGGTTCGCATCGCGCGCCATCGCCTGGCGGAAGAAGGTCAGTTCGAAACCGAATCGATGCCCGTCGGCGGCCTTGAGATTGCCGGTGTAGTACCACCACTCGGTTTGATAGTCGGGATGATCGAAGTGATCGCGCGGAAACTGGTAATGATACCCGGGCAACGCGAGTCTGTAATCAGCAGCCTGGCCGAACATCGTGGATAGAAGTACGACGAAGGTGATCGAACCTACTCTTCATGCATCACCTCGATCGGGTTCAGACGCTCGGCAACACGCGCCGGGTAGATTCCCGCAAGCACGGTGCACACATAGACGAAGCCGAGGGCCGACAGCAGGACCAGCACCGGCCAGTGAAATTGTATGGTCCACCCGAACGACTGCTTGTTGATGACGAAGATGAGCACCAGCGACAACACGGCGCCCAGCGCAAGCCCCGCGATGTTCGACAGGATACCGATCAGGCCGGCCTCGACAAGAATCAGCTTGCGGATCTGCGCGGTGGTCGCGCCCATGATGCGCAGCAGGCCGAACTCGCGGCGGCGGTCGATGACGATGGAGATCAATGCCCCGGCGATGCCCAGCACGGCGACAATCACGGCAACAGCTTCGAGCGCGTAAGTGATGGCGAAAGTCCGGTCGAAGATGCGAACGCCTTCGCGGCGAATATCGCGATTGGAAAAGATGAGCACGTCGTTGTGGGCCGCGGCTCGCTTGATCTGGTCGCGAACGGCTTCGAGATCCGCGCCGGGAGTCAGGTAAACGGCAAGATTCGACGGAGCCGGGTCAGGAAGATACCGCAGCATCGTCGAGCGATCGAGAAGGATATAGCCGCGCTCGTTGCCGTAGTCGTAGAAGATGTCGACGATGCGAAAGGTGACGAGTCTCCCGCCAAGCGGAAGGGAGATGCGATCTCCGGCTTTCACGTGATGCTTGTAAGCAAATGGCTCGCTCACCAGGGCCGCATCGCTCGCCTGAAGTTCCTTGATTACACCGGCGGGCGAGCGGCCCGAAAGAAAATTCGAAAACGCGCGCGGCCGCCGAGTGCTCATTTCCGCGCCGGCAAGAGTCACCGGCAGACCCTGGTACTCGATTTCGTAAGCGCGAAAACGGCTGACGCTCTCCACTCCGGGCAACTGCGCAATGCGATCCGCAAGATCGAGCGCGATCGTCGGATGCCGGTCGGCCGATGGATTCCCCGCGGGGCGCAGGTAGAGATCGGCCGGAAGTTCGCTGTCCAGCCACGTGATCACGGTCTGACGAAAGCTGCCGACCATGATGCCGACGGAAGTCATCATGGCAATGGCGGTGGAAAGCGCACCCACCAGCACCGACGTGCGGCGCAGCGATCCGGCCAGGCTGCGCGCCGCGAGCATCGCCTCGACCCCCATCCATCGGCGCAGTGTCGCGGATGCCGCGGACATGCATGCGTCGACCAGGGCGGGAATGGCAAGCGCACAAGCCGCAATGAAAAGAATGGCCGAGAGATAGCCGAACAGCGGTTTGCCTTCGACCGCAGGAACCCGCGCCGAAAGCGTTCCGGCCAATGCGAGCGCAAGAGCGATCCATGCGTCGCGCTTGCGTTCGACGCGAATCACGAATTCGCGCCGGCCCCGGGCCATCGCCTCCGTTGGAGGAACCATGGACGCCTCGCGCGCCGGCGCCAGCGCCGATGCGATTGCGGTAACGAGGCCGACAGTAAACGCCAGCAGCACGGAATACAGAGAAAGGTTGAGGGAACCCGGACGGCTGGAAATGTACAGCGCGTCAACGGTGGCTCCAAGCAGGCGGACCGCGCCCACCGCGAGGAGCCGTCCCAGGGGAAGCGCGATCGCCGCTCCCGCGCAGCCGAACAATGCGGCCTCCGCCAGAAACGCCAGGAGCACGGCGCGGCGGCTGGCGCCGAGGGCGCGCATGGTTCCGATATCGGCCCGGCGCCGCACCACCGATACCGAGATTGTGTTGTAGATGAGGAACGCGCCGACCAGCAGAGCGATGTAGCTGAGGATGCGAAGATTCCAGCGGAAGGCAGAAAGCATGCGCCGATTGGCGGCGGTCTGACTGCCTTGAGGATTCACCGCAACCCCGGCGGGCAGGGCGGCTTGCAACCGCTGCTGCCACGTGTCGATGTCTCGCTGATCAGGGCCGGGCTGATCGGGGACCTTGAGCAGTATGCGGTCGAGGCGGCCGATCTTCCCGGTGGCCTGCTGCGCCGCCGCAATGTCCATCACGACAGCATCCCCGCTCATCTGCACCGAGTCGGGGATGAAGCCGCGCACCGTGTAGTCGCGCCGTCTGGTCATTGATCAGGAGCGCGATGTGTGTCGCCGATCTTCCTGCCGGGGCTACGCGTGATCCAAATGGCGTCAGGATCGTTGATGTGCTCGAAAGATTCGTCGCCGGTGCCGAACTCAACGTTTTGGCGGCGGCCGTTGGCCTCAGCAATGAAGTCGATGCCGATCAGCGGAACCGCTTCACCCGTGGACACAATCGTGGCGTGGTCTTCGATGCGCGCGCTGATGCGCAGCGGATACGGCAGTCGCGCCACCTGGCCAACGATCGCGTCAGGGACGCCGCCCGCGGCCGTGACTTCCAGATCGTTATCGCCCGCCATGGTCTCCATCGAGGAACGGAACGACCCCGCGGCGGCGTTTCCGGCCAGGTCGATGGCCAGCACAACCGCCACGCCCAGTGCCACTGCTCCTATTACAAGGAGTGAACGGGCGCGCTCGCGAAGCACCGGCCGAAGAATGAGGCGGAAAAACAGCGTCAGGTAAGCCATACCATTAATCCACGATGCGGCCGTCGCGCATCCGAATCGTGGTGTCGACAAATGCTGCCGCTTCGGTGCTGTGGGTCGCCATCAGAATCGCGGTCTTCTGGTCCCTGCAGATTGACCGCAGCAGTTCGAGGATCGAAGTTCCGGTTGCCGAATCGAGATTCCCGGTGGGTTCGTCCGCAAGCAGAAGGCGCGGCGAGTGGACCAGCGCCCGGGCAATGGCGACACGCTGCATCTGGCCGCCGGATAGTTGATGAGGCATGCGGTGCGCCAGTTCCGCGAGACCAACCGCCGCAAGCCGATCGAGTGCGCGCGGGCGTGGATGCGCATGTCCCGCGAGCAGCAGTGGAAGCTCCACGTTTTCAACCACGCTCAGCGTGTGCAACAACTGAAACGATTGGAAGATGAAGCCGACTTTCTCACGGCGCAGGGTCGTCAATTGCGCTTCGTTGAGGTGATCGGTCGCCACGCCGTCGAGCCGCACATGTCCGGAGGTGGGAAAGTCCATGGCGCCGGCAAGATGCAACAAGGTCGATTTGCCGCAGCCGCTGCGTCCGACCAAAGCGACATACTCGCCTGGTTCAATCCGCAGCGTTACGTCATCGAGGGCCCGCACCGATTCGCCGTCGGTCTGGTAGTCCTTCACCACTCGTTCGATCGAAAGCAGCGGAGAGGCGGGCGGCGCGGCCGAGAGCAACGAGGGAGCTGGGCTGGTCTTATCCATGTAAGACGTCTATTAGATGCGATCCGAACGGGATTGTCTCGCGGAGGTTCCGGAATCCTCGGTCGGTGTGAAGATTGAGGCGACCTCGTCAAAACAGGTGCGGATTCCTGTTTGTGCCGTTGAATGTATTCGCGGCCGTAGTTCGGGGCCTGATTTTGCCTGCAGGATTTCGATCGCTGCCTGCAAAATCTTCGGAGTACACTGAAAAACACTCCCGTGCGGAGAATTTCGCGACCAAGCTTGCAGTTCATGCGTAGCGCGAAGCGGCAAGCGAAACGTCAAATAAGTCTAAGCGAAATCGATTGCGGAGAGGATGATCCACATGGGCACAGCGAGGAGTGATTACCGATCGGTGGGCCCGAGATTTCGCATCCCTGCGGTAGCTGTCATTGCGCTGCTGTGTGCCGGGCTCGCATTGGCCACCGCCAGCGAATGTAATTCCATCACGCACTTTCCTTCGCTCGTCTACGGCGTCATACTTTGGGGCTGGTGGGGTTGGATTGCCGGCGCCCTCTGGATGCTCGGTTCACGCAAGCCTTCCATTCTGAACTTTTCTCCCGCGTCCGTCGCTCTTCATGTTTTCTTCGGCTCTCTTGCCGGAGTCATTCATCTCCTGCTCCTGGGTGCCACGGGCTTCATCGCGCCGGAGTGGCGTGCCCATGCGGCTCCAATTGCAATCTGGACGAGCCTGCTGAACATCAATCGCTTTGGAATGGAAATCCTCACCTACGGATTCATCTTCGGCATTGTGGGAATCGTTCAGTTCCAGATCCGCGCGCAGTCCGAAGCCATCAAGTCACTGGAATTGCAAAAACAGTTGTCGGCGGCCCAATTGCGCGCTCTCCAAATGCAGCTCGAGCCGCACTTTCTCTTCAACACGCTGAATGCGATCACCACGCTGGTGGAGCTCGGCCGCCAGGCTGAAGCCGTGGAGATGCTGGCTCACCTGAATGCCATCCTTAAAAGTACGCTGAAGAGGACCGCTCCGGAAAAGGTTCCCCTGTCGCAAGAGCTCGAGATCGTCGAGAACTACCTCGCCATCGAACAAATCAGGTTTGCGGATCGCCTGCGCATCGAGATCAAAGTCGAGCCGACGGCGCTCGACAGCCTCGTGCCCTGCTTTCTCCTTCAGCCCATTGTGGAGAACGCGATCCGGCATGGAATTGCGCACTGCGAAGACAATGGAGTGGTGGAAGCTTCCGCCCGGCGCGTGGGCAATCTTCTCCGCCTCGAAGTTCGCGACTCCGGCTCGCGTTTCAACGGGCATTCCAAACCGGGCACCGGCATCGGATTGAAAAATACCCGCGAACGGCTCGCGCACTTCTACCAGGAAGCCTATGACATGGTGGCTCAGCCACTCGATACCGGCGGATTCGAAGTGGCCATCACCATACCCTACGAGCGGGCGTGAATGCGATTGCGAGCTCTCATCGCCGACGACGAACCCCTGGCGCGCGAGCGTCTCAGGTTTCTTCTCGCCGGCGACGAGGAGATCGAAATCGCGCGTGAATGCCGCAATGGCAAAGAGGTCGTCGCGGCGCTCAAAGAAAGCGCCATCGATGTTGTGTTTCTGGATATCGAGATGCCGGGCGGCAATGGACTCGAAATCGTCGAGCGACTCGGCCCGTCGCACATGCCCATCACGGTATTTGTGACCGCGCACAATCACTATGCGGTGAAGGCGTTCGACGTTTGCGCGCTCGACTATTTGACCAAACCGGTGGAACCGGAACGGCTGAAGGCAACCCTGGGCCGGGTTAAAGAACGCTTCGCGTCCCAGGGCGCTTTATTGACCCAGGAGCATCTCAAATCATTGCTCGCAGCTTTGAACCAGGGAAGCCGGGAAAAGAAGGAATTTCCGCGCCGCCTGATTGTGCCCAACGGAACGAAAGATTCGTTCGTCAACGTGGACGAGATCGAGTGGGTTGAAGCCGCCGATTACTATGCATGCCTTCATGTTGGCTCAAGAAGGCTGATGCTGCGCGAAACCATCAAGCAGCTGGCCGAGACTCTGGATCCGGCGAAGTTCGTTCGTATACACCGATCCGCAATCGTCAATATTGCGCAGGTGCGGGAGATCCTTCGCGAAGGTCGCAGCGAAGGCTGGGTGCTTCTCGCCAGCGGACACCGGCTGAAAATGAGCAAAGTGGGATGGGACGCCCTTGTCGCCGCCACCCGTTCGGCGTCATCCTGAAGTCCGATTCGGTCTCCCTATTCCACCAGCTGGAGCGTAAGTCCGATCCGAACCCCGTTCACCAGGACCATGCTTTTATTGATCAGGTCCTGGCTCGTGATCTTGTTCTCGACAAACGCGCGCATCGAATCCATGGGGCAAATGTACTCGATGGTTTCACTCTTCTCCGCTCCCAGATTATTGAGCACGGAGAAATGAAGTGCGTCTAACGACTCATCCTTGGGCAGATTTTTCGAGATGCCTTTCAGCTCAGGAGCGAGAAAAAGGTCGAAGCTTTGAGCCGCCCTTTTGTAGATTGACGACTCGCCTTTCTCGAATGAAAGGGATTCTGCATCGTGAAATGAAGAAGCTTCTGATCGCCGTCGGTCTCGAGGATGGCTGCCCCATCTGCCGGCGATGCCGCCTGATCGACCGATGTCGGCACGGAAGCCGGCCGGGTTCTGGAAATAGCCGGAATCAGCGTAGGTTCTGTATCTGCGGCAGCCCGCCTGAGACTGTCGGATACAGACGAAGACCAATCCTCCGTCTTCTCTGGGACTGGTGGTTTGATCGCCTCGAGGTTCAGCGGTTCTTGCTGTCCCAGTTCCAGCCCGAAGGGCTTGGAATTCACATAAATATCGGAGTCGTTGATGATCTCCTGGCGCTCTGCATCCGTCTTCGCGTTCGCGAGTGCGCGTGCCCGCTCTGGAGTGAAGACCGCCGTCAGCACCTCGTGGCCCTCAAAATCATAGGAGCCTCTGCTATCCCGCGCATCGTAGAGCACCTCAAAACCGATGCCGTCGTAATCGTTGCTTTGCGGGATCTGCTTTATAAGTAACCGGAGAATAGGCAGAATCGCTTCCTGCATTACCTGGCTGGCGCGGGCGTTCTGACTTAGCTGCACCGAGTTATAGGCGACCCTGTAGAAGCCGGAGACCTTCAACACGACGCGCTGCTGGAAAGACACGAACTCGATGCCATTGGAATCCAATGCCGCTCGTTGGCCGGGCTTCGCATCCAGATAGCGGGCCAGCCGGAAAGTGAACGGGAAATTGGTTGTTCCGATCGACTGTTGAAGCGAGACCAGTTGCGGAAGATACTTCTGTTCATCGGCCTTTGCCCGCGGATTCACGACCTCTGTAGGGCTTACCTGGCTGAACGCCGATGTTACCGCGGCAAAAAGCAACCCCCCGATCAGAAGCCTGCGCATGACGGTATCGGATGTGCAGGTGAATTTCATAAAGGTTTACTCCCTGAAGTTGCATTCGCTTTGCCAGACCCGTTGGGATACTCCGGCGTGGCAATGGCGCGGATATAAGCGATCACATCATTGATCTCTTCCTCGCTCAGTGTCGAGCCGTAGGGCGGCATCATGGCGGACTTCCCCACGGCGCTTCCTCCCAGGGCGATGGTCTTCTTCAGCGATGCGTCGCTTTCCTTGTTCAAGATGTTTCCGTCATTCATCAGCGGCGGGTCGGGACTGACGTTGGAGCGATTGGATGGCCCTGCGGGCGTGGCGTCGGAGTGGCACCAGACGCACTGCTGATAATAGACGCGCTTTCCCTGGTCCTGGTTATAGTCCAGTGGAATGATTCGCTCGGGGTTATTCCAGTCGACTTCGGCGCCGTAGGAACCATAGGAGAGATATTCATTTTTCTCCACCTGTGGTTTGGGACCGGCAACCATGTGCTGGTTGGCTGGCCAGCACCAGCAAAGCTTGGCTGCGGCGCTCTTTCTTGCCGCGACAACTATGGCCAGACATGCAACCAGAACGGCGACATAGACCATAAGTGGTTTCATTTTTGCCCTCCGCCGGCTGCCGACGCCGCGGTCAATACGGCTGGAGCCTGCTTGAGCGTCAACAGGTAAGCAGTGATATCGCGGACTTCGTCCTCGCTAAAGGAGTGGCGCGGCTCGATAGTGCCCGGAACCAGCGCCTGGGGGTTATGCAGCCACGCCTCCATCCATGCCGGAGTCATCCAGTTGCCGACATTATTGAGGCTCGGTCCCACATATCCACCCGACGAGCCGATCGTATGGCACGACTGACACTGGTATTTGCCCTCGAATAACTGCTTTCCCTGGTCGGCCATCTGCGGGGTGAACGCTGCTTCATCCACTGCGGCCGGATTCACATCGGGCTTTCGCAAGTTAGCTGAAAGATAATCAGCGAGCGTCGTTGCATCCTGTTCCGACATGCTGAACACCGGCATCCGGACGGTCAGGGTGGGACGCAGCGTCTGCGGATTCTTCAGGAATTCAATAAGCCATTCCCGCCGCGACCGGCTTCCTTCGAAGGAGAGATCAGGCGCCAGGGTTCCACCATATCCTTTGAACGTGTGGCATACATAGCACCGGTACCGTTGATACAACTGTCCAGCCTCGCCGTCGGGGTGAAACTCTGTACGATGGCGCTCGACGATGACTGAATTCTGCGTCGTGTTCGGCAGCGGTGGGCCGCTCATGCTGAGCAAAGCGGTGGTTACATCGTCGAGGTCCGGCTGGCTCATGCGAAACGCGGGCATATGCGTTTCGGGAGTAACCGACGCGGGATTGGTTATCTTGGCTTGTAAGTAAGCGATCATGGAGCGCGGAACGATGGACTCGCGTATGTCGAGTCTCTCCACGTTGGCCTTGACGAAATGGAACGCAACCGGCAGTTTACGCGGAGACTCGATCTCAATCGCGTATGGTCCTGCCGCCATGGCCAGAGCGGACAGGTTTGGACCAAACTCAATCTTTGGCTTGACCCCCTGAATCACGTGGCACTCGGCGCATCCCTTTTCGACAAATAGGCCCTTCCCAAGTTGCACCTCAGCTTCGCTCGGCGCCCCTAACTGAGGGCACATTCTTTAGTAGATCCGGGTCGGTAAGTTTGGTCAGGATGTACTGTGTAACCTGGTAAAGGTCTTTGTCGGACCATTGAAACCGCGGCATCCTTGTATGTTCGAGGTAACCCTGCGGGTCCCGCAGCCACGCCACGAGCCATTCCGGCTTTACCTTGCTGCCGACCTTCGTCAACTCGGGGCCGATGTCTCCGCCGATCAACTTGGTCTCGCCGCCGCGCTCAACCGCAATCGCATGACATGTCCCGCAGAACATCTGGTTATATCGGGTCTTGCCCTGTTCGGCTGCATCGCTGCTCTTGGCTACGGCAGTCGAGATCCGCGATGGCTCAGGTCGCTTGGCGTGCTGCGCGCTGAGATAAGCCGAAAGGGCGCGCAGTTCGACATCGCTCAGGTCGAATTTCGGCATCCTGGGTTCGAGGTCCACACCATTGACCGTAACCGTGCCGTCAGCATCGGTGAGGGTTCTGGGATCTTTTAACCATTTATAGATCCACTCGCGGCTGACCTTGGTTCCTATGTTAGTCAAGTCCGGACCAAGCATCTCCGGGCGGTCGACGTCCTGAAGCTGGTGACATCCCGCGCAATTGAACTTCACCAGTAACTGCCGGCCATGATTCAACCGCGGCGTTTCCGCCAGGTCTTCCCTGTGACAGGCGCCGCAACTGGCTTGCGCGAATTGCGCCGGAACAATCGGCTGCTTCCACGAGAGGATGCCGGACCGTGTATTTGCCAACAGGACATGGCCGTGGGTCAGTTGCTTCCACTCGCGCCAATCCGTTCTAACCTGCCAATAGACCAGCGAAACTGCGAACGCGCAGAATACTGAAACGGCGTACGGGCGCCAGGGAATGCCACTCAGGATTCGCTTTGCCGACATGTTTCCTCCACGGCAATGCTGGCGCGTCCGCCGTCTGACCTTCTACTTGGTTACCGTCAGGTTCACGTTCACTGGGCAGCTGGCGACGGTGACAGCTTGCGTCGCAGGCTTGCCGTTCTCGCTGCCGGTCTTGACCGTGTACTGTCCAGGCGGAACATCCTTGATGACGAAATTGCCATCCTTGTCCGTCACGGCAAAATAGGGGGTCGGGACAACAAAGATGTATCCAGACATCTCGGGGTGCACGTTGCATAGCAACGGCACATCTCCGACCTCGGTGAAGGTGAAGGGTTTCGACAAACCCTGAGGCCAGGTGCCCATGTTGTGAGCGAGCTTCTTGTCGTGATGAATGGCTGGCCAATAGACGTTATGGCCAACGTTGTCATCGTTCTTGAACTCGACCGTGGTCCCTTGCTGTACGACGACGACATGCGGCGCAAACGCAAGGTGCGACTGGTCGACAGTGACATGGGCCGTTGGTGCGGTAAATGTCTTGCCGGGCACGCTGTCGATGTACACCGCGATGTTCTCGGCAGAACGCAGCCCTACCGCATTGACCTTTCCCTTCAATTCGGCCGCCCGGCCAAGGCTGGAAACGATACATGATTGAGAGTGATGCAATGACTACCGCTGACTTTCGCATTCCAATTTCTCCTTCAGAGATGGCGGTGTTGCCTTCGGGCTATCTTGGAACGGGCCCGGTAACTATTTCGATAGCTTGCTGAGTCGAAGGTGCATCAAGATAGTACGGGTAAATGGATTGGCTCGAATTTGCTCGCAGTCAACGATCTTGTAAAGACTTGTAAAGTTGTCAGAAGTCTTTGCAAGACGCAAAAAGAGAGCAGTGGCTGTAACTCTCCTGGGCTTTTGAAAAGGCCCAGGAGATTACAACCATCACTTTCACGCAGATTTAGCGCAACTTATCTGCGTGCTAGAAGACGAAGTCTACCCCTGCCAGGAGCTGGTTAGCACGGTAGAACGTTGTCGTATTGGGAACAGGTTGTTCATAGCCAAACGTATATTCCAGTTCCATTTTGATATTTGGACGAGCGATAACCTGGAGTCCGGGACTGAAGGTATTGCGCGTGTCATAGCGCGATATTCCATTGATCCGATCGGTGGGGGAATTCACGCCGTCATAGCGCATCAGGCCGACCAACCAGGGGTAAACCCAGTATTCGGCTTCAAGAAAGCCACCCGAGTAAGTGACCGGCGTGCCATCCACAAAGGCCGTACTATCATCGTTCACTGTCTTATTGGTGTCATGCGCGTGCAGATAGAGACCCCATAACTCGAACTTGCTGCGGAACTTATAATCGATTGATCCGCCAGCCCGATAGAAGGGATTCGTGATCGTGGGCAGACCTGCATATAGGTCTCCCGCCTGGTTTAGTTGGCTCCGTCCGTAGTATGCAAACCCGTCAAAGCGTATCGAAGTATGGTCATGGACGCCGGTATTGTCGGAGGCCTGGACTTCCTTTCGCACGTCCTTGCTCTTCTCTAGATCGAAGCGTTGCGAAAAATGTCCATAGACGTCCTTGGCATTCACAGTTCCGCTGGCGTCTGCTCCATTGATCACGGCCACCGACCACCAGGTGTACCCGCGGTTCGGGTATCCTCCGACCTCAATTCCGCGTTGTCCATCGGCAAAGGCAAATGGATTGGCCGTTGTTCCGGGAAGAGGACCGGAGCCAGACGGATTCACGTTGGCGGTTTCGTCGTAGATTGCATAATCGGTGAGGTTGATGGTCCTGGCCTGGGTAAAGGGGAGATCAAGCTCATATTGGCCGTAACGGACATTGAAATCGTTTTGGGGAACCTTGAGGAAGTGCAGCAGATTATTGGCTTTGATGTAGCCGTCGCCGAGACCCCCATCCGCGCCCGAACCGCCCGTCGACAGATCGTCGTCGATCCAGAATGCGACTGAAGGGCCGAGACTCCCCGCAGCAAGAATGGTAAAAGTATTGGGCGCGAAGAGATCCGTTGGCGGAACGTATCCATTTGCAGCGGTCAGCGCCGCCGGTTGCGAGCTGGTGTGGGAAAAGTAGCCCGAATACCGGAAGGCGATGGGAAGAATCGGAAGTTCACCGGGATAAATGGAATTCGGGAACGACTCTTTTTGCGCCTGCGCGCCAAGCAACAGCGGCGGATCCTTAACGAACTGTTCGTCGTCCTTCGGGAACTTGAATCCGTTGATCTTGAAAGCCCGTCCAAAGTCGTTGAGCTCGGGCCAATTGTTATGGCACGTGGCGCAGGCGGTGCGATACTTCCGAGCGAAGGCGGGAATCGCCATCAAGTCGGGCGCTGAACTCTGCAAAACGATCAGAGCAGCGGCAGGTAGAAGGATTTCTTTCGCAAGAAGAAGCCTCAGGATCCGATTCATCGTCGCCTACACCTTTCCAGATGCCATGGAACCCTTGACCCTTCAGGAATACATCCCGAAAGCTGAAGCTTGCGCCTTTCCCAGGGTCGATGCTTGTACAACGTAGCTTTCATCGAACCTGTGAGTATTTGCTCGACATCAACGAATATGTAAAGTGTTGTAAAGACTTGGTTGCTTGGGGATGTTTCGCGGACTTATATGTGGATGGGTCCCAACATATCTAAGCGTTTACATAGGGTATTCGGCACGCAGTATATGCCGCGATCAGATAGAGACTAAAGGCTATATTCGGTAGCCAGTTCAGAAAGAAGTAATTTCAATCGTGTGCGATAAGTGGCTATCCTATTTCTCGTTGAGGATTGTGGCTTTTGCAAACTCGCGGTAAAGAAATGCGGAGGTCAGATAGAGCTGCAAGCCTAGAATAATCATGTAACACCCGACTGTCGTTACCGAGCCAAGCTTGCTGAGCCCCGGTCGGGTAGCGAGTATGATCCCCAGGGACGATGTAGTTGCCGCTAAGGCGGCCAATGTAAGTTGCTTTATGGAATTAGACTGAAATTGAAAAGCAAGCCTCATGTACCACGTACCCCAAAAGAGGCCGTGCAATCCTGCCAGGATACCCAGCAAGCGAAGGTCGATCGAAGCCGACTGGATCAGCCAGAAGAGCATACAGCAAACAAGCGACGATGCTCCTGCTGCGAGATAGACAGTGCCCGGGCGCCGCGGCAGCGTGGAATTCTCACGGAACCCGACAGAGACACCTACGATCAACAAGCACAAGGCCGCGAGCACTTCCGCCAACGCATAGCCCAGCCGTTCATTTATCGGCTTCGCCATCAGGGAGCCCAGCGCACATAGCGCCGTGCCGAGACCGATCATGAGCACACCGTTCTTCGTCAGAGACTTGCTTCTGGATTCCAGCGCAGCTGCCATCGTGATGATCTCCCTTGCTGAATGTGGGGCTCTGCCATATCGGAGGCTGACGAACGGGCAGCAGCCTCCAAGCGAGCGCCGATTGTCGGTTGATTAGTTCCTGGCGAATCACAACAGTGATATTCCAAGGTAGGCGGAGCGCAATATGGATAAGTTATCTCTCCATATCATCGCGCTTAAGCAGCCATGATGACGGACTCTAACACTGTTTCCACGACACATGTTTGCTTCTGTAAGTGTGTTTACAAGTTTTTACAATACTTTACAGAGTCGTTGACTGCGAGCAATCAGTCAGAGCGCGCTTAGGGTTAGGTTCTCACCAGCATCGAGCTAAGAAGGAGATCTGCACTTAGCTTTGCTGATCGTGCGGTCATCGGCAACGCTCCCGTCGCAAGTCTCCCCGGGGAATCCCTGTTCAAACCAACGACCCTCATCTACGCGCAAGTCTGGAGCCCGAACATGCACACACATAACAATGATCCTCACACCTACGACCCGAAGCTCAGCTACTCGGAAAAGAAACTCAGCAAATACGACATGCAAGTCGCGGGTGTGGTGGTCTACGTAGTCGCGATGACCATGTTCTTTGTGATTGCCCTGGTACTGATGTTGTTCGGGAGCGGGACGGTCACCGAGGCTCACGCGCAAGCGAGAGTAGACGCGGGCCGGCCGGGCATCACGACCGCGCACCGTAAGTGAGCGGGACCATGTGCACCGTCACAATTAATGAAACGGCGCTCATCTTGACGGCATCGTGGTTATCCCTGGATTGTCACGATCACGGTTGCGAACCCGATCCGGAGTGGCAGGATTCGCGGCTCGCCGTTCGCCCGGTCCCCGCTTCGCGGTAGTCGCCGCATCCAGCCGTGCGCCTATCGCGTCGAACGCGGACGTGGGACCATTCCATCGCAATTGATCCACATCCTCGAACAGCGGAATGTCGGTGCGAAGCGTGGCCAGCGTGCGAAAAAGCGTGACGAGTTCCCGGTCGCGCGCCAGCGTGGCCGCGAGCGTACCCGCACCGGTGACCTTCACCTGCCACTCGCGAAAATCGGCAGGGATCGATTCCAGGTGGCCAAACCTGGCCAGAACAGCGGCGGATGATTTCGCGCCCCAGCCTTGCAGACCCGGATATCCATCGGCGGCATCGCCCACCAGCGCGAGGTAATCAGGAATGGATGCCGGCGGCACGCCGAACTTCTGAACAACGCCACCCTCATCGCAAATCGTGCGCGTCCGGCGATTCAGTTGCACGACGCGTGTGCCGCGCACGCATTGGGCGAGGTCCTTGTCGGGCGTGCAGATGATCACGCGCTCGACGCGTTCGTCCAGGGCAGCTTTCGCCGCCCCCGCAGCGAGGGCGTCGTCGGCCTCGAATTCGATCATCGGCCACACGACGATTCCTGCCGCCGAAAGCACTTCTTCGAGAAGCGGGAATTGCGCGAGCAGGTCGGGCGCGACACCTTCGCCTGTCTTATATCCCGGCCACAATCGATTTCGAAACGATTCGATCACATGGTCCGTGGCGACGGCAATATGCGTAGCGCCTTCTTTCATCATGCTCAGTACGGAGGCGAGAACGCCGCGCACGGCGCCGACCTCGTGACCATCGCGGTCGCGCGCGGACGGCACAGCGAAATAATGCCGGAACAACTCATAGGTGCCGTCGACGAGATGAACTTCCATCGGTGCCCTTTCAACTCTTCCATTGGAATCGGGAGATCAAGCCCCCGGCGGCAATCGGCAATCCATAGCCGCCCGGTCTCACCAGTAAGAGTACAAGGGCAAGGACCTTGCGCATGACGTCGAATCACTGTCGATCATATGCGTGCGGCGTAGATGGGTTCAATCAGGAAGGTCGCGGGCGCCCGCTTTTCCGCCCTCTGGGCAAGCTATGCGGCTTCGACTTCGGACTGTTCTCCGTTGGGACGGTGAGCACCTGACACAACGAGATCCAAAGGCGGCGTGCAGGGCAGATACATCGCGAAGATGGTTCCGCTCGGCGAATCGACGCGAGAATGGAAGCGCAGTTTACCGCGGTTGCGCTGCACTATGTCGCGCGTGAGCCAGAGGCCAAGTCCGGTTCCAAGCCTGCCCTTGGTGGTAAAGAACTGGGTGAACAGACTGGGCCGGATTTCCTTCTGAATTCCGGTGCCCGTATCCGCGACTGTAATGCGCGCGTATCTGCCGCCATTCGTTGTCACCGTGGAGACCCGAACGATGAGCCTTCCTCCGTCGGCCATCGCATCGAGGGCATTGCCAATGAGGTTCACAAGGGCCTGGCGGATTTCCCCCTCGGAGCAGAAGGCGTATGACTTTTGCGCAATGAGGCTGTCGCTGATATGGCGTTCCCGGATCCTTCCGCGGAAGAGCGCGAGCGCGGAAGAAGCACAACCGGCCAAGGCATCTTTGATGCATGTTCAATCGAACTAGAGGTTCGAGCTGGGGCGTTTCCGTCCGGATTCCGCACGCTGATCCGGCTTATTTCGGCTGTTCGATCCGCACCAGCAGGATGTCGTGGCTCGGAATCTCGATCGGCATATTGTCTGTCAACGTGACATCCTGACCCGTCCACAGGTTCTTGCCCTTCTGCGCTCCATGCAGGTCAAGCTTGGCAAGGCTCAGGTGGAACGGATGGGTGGACAAGCGGTCGCTGCCCGCATTCAATACCGCAATCGCCTTGGCGCCGCCGGACAGGTCGCGCTCCCACACGTCCACTTCGCCCTCGCTGTAAACGCGGCGGCCCTGCTTGCCCAGCTTGTCCTGGTCGATGGCGATCACCTCTTTTTTGGTGAGGATGTCCTTGATCTCCGGCTTCATGTTGGGCAGGTCGTTTCCAGCCAGCAGCGGCGCGGCCAGCATGGCCCACATGGAGAAGTGGGTGCGATTCTCGGCCAGGTTGAGCCTTCCGTTGCCCACCTCCAGCATGTCGGGATCGTTCCAGTGCCCAGGCCCGGCATAGCTCTGCAAGCCCTCCTGCTGGCTGAGAATGGTGTACATGCTGTTCCAGTTGGGCTGAATGTCTCCGGTGGTGCGCCACAGGTTGGCGCCGATGGCCGGGCCCCACTCCCACACCGCGTCCCACCCGTACTGGCAGAAGCGAGTAGACGATCGGCCGGCCCGCCGCCTTCAGTGCTTTGCCCATCTTGTCGTAGGCGTCATGCATCAGCTTCATCTGCGCCGCCTTGTCGTTGGGTGCCTGCTTGGCCATGACATCCTGACGGAAGCTGCACAGATCGTACTTCAGATAATCGATGCCCCAGTCGGCATACATCTTGGCGTCCTGCTCTTCATGGCCGAGCGAGCCCTCGAACTTGGCGCATGTCTGGGTTCCAGGCCCGGAGTAAATGCCGATCTTCAGCCCTTTGGAATGGACATAGTCGGCCAGCGCCTTCATGTCGGGAAACTTTTCGTTGGCGTGGAGCACTCCAGTCTCGTCGCGCTTGCCTTGCCAGGTGTCGTCGATGTTGACGTAGATGTACCCGGCATCCTTCATGCCCGTGGACACGAGTTGGTCAGCGGCGGCGCGCACGCCCTTGTCGTCGACCTTGCCGGCGAAATAGTTCCAGCTGTTCCAGCCCATTGGCGGCGTCTGGGCCACCGGCTCCTGGGCTGTGGCGGGTGTCGTCGTGATCGGGTGAGGAACGCGGCTAAAACGGCAAGCGGCAATAAAAGGCATCTACGCATGGTTTGTATCCTCATGGAAACGATTTCAGCGGAAATAATATCTCCGCCACGCAGATTCCGGCAATTCGAGAAACGCGCGCCGATCGAAGCCGGAGCTTCGCCGCAGCCTCGACTGCTTATAATTTGGGCACGCATCTGAAACGGCGCCATCAGGCCCGTGAGCGGGGGACTCGTCTAATTATTTTGGAGGTCTCGTGCCCAGAGGCATGTATGTCGCAGTGTGCGTTCTTTATGCGGGGATGTGTGGTTTTAGCGCGGCATTCGCTGCGGACCAGCCCCGCTCTCCGCAGGTCGCAAGCCAGCCAATTCGCCCCCTTGCGAAGGAACTGGATGCCATCTTCAACCGCGGTGAGTACCGAGCCAGGACCGTGCAGTTCGCATGGCAGAACGACGGCGAGATCTACACCATTCTCGAGCCTTCCTCAAAGGGCAACGGCACCGATATCGTGGGCTACGACACCGCAACGGGCAAGCGCACGGTACTGGTCACGGCGGCCCAGTTGACCCCGCGGGAAAAGTCCGGCGCCGCCGCAGGACCGCTTCCGGTCGATGGCTACTCCTGGTCGGCCGACCGCAGGAAACTGCTCATTTTTACCAACACGCAACGCGTGTGGCGCGAGAACACGCGCGGCGATTACTGGGTCTTCGATGAATCGGCGGGGAAGCTCGCCAAGCTCGGCGGCGACGCTCCAGAATCGTCCCTGATGTTCGCCACCTTCTCACCCGACAGCACGCGCGTGGCCTACGTGCGCGCCAACAATCTCTATGTCGAAGACCTGGCGACCGCAAAGATCACGCAACTGACAACCGATGGTTCCGCCGACATCATCAACGGAACCTCCGACTGGGTATCGGAAGAGGAACTGCGGCTGCGCAACTGCTTCCGCTGGAGTCCCGACGGCCAATCCATTGCGTACTGGCAGTTCGATCAGTCAGGCGTGAGCGAATACACACTGATCAACGACACCGCGGCCGAATATCCGCGAACCATGAAGTACAAGTATCCGCAGCCCGGCACCACCAACTCGTCGGTGCGCGCGGGAGTTGTCCCCGCCGCCGGCGGCCCTACGCGCTGGATCAAACTGGAAGGGGATCCGCGCCAGCATTACATCGCGGAGATGGAGTGGGCCGGCAACTCGAAGGAAGTGATGCTCGAGTATCTCGACCGCCTGCAACAGGACGACAAGCTGATGCTCGCCAACGCCGACACCGGCGAAACCAGGCTTTTCTTTGAAGATACCGACAAGGCGTGGGTCGACCAGGAGCCGCTCCAATGGATCCGCGCCGGGGCCGGCAAGGAGCCGGATCTGCTGTGGATCAGCGAGCGCGACGGATGGCGGCATGCGTATCGGGTCGACCGCGCCACCGGCGAGGCGCACCTGCTCACCAGCTTCAAGGCCGACGTGATGTCGGTGGAAGGGATGGACGCGGACGGCGGCTGGCTCTATTTTCTGGCCTCGCCCGACGACCCGCTGCGCGAGTATCTCTTTCGATCGCGCCTCGACGGGCAGGGCGTCCCGGAACGCGTAACTCCGCCCGACGCGGCCGGCACCAACACCTACGACATCGCGCCCAACGGCCATTGGGCGTCGCACACCTTGTCGAGCTTTACATCCCCGCCACGGATTGAAATCGTGAGCCTTCCCGGACACAAGGCGGCGCGCACGCTCGAAGACAACCACGAGCTCGAGAAGAAGGCCGCCGCGATCCTGTGCTGCCCGCCTGAGTTTTTCAAAGTGAAGGTGGCCAACGGGGTCACGCTCGACGGATGGATGCTGAAGCCGCCCGATTTCGATCCCGCCAAAAAATATCCGGTGCTTACCTACGTTTATGGCGAGCCCGGAGGGACAACGGTTCGCGATGCGTGGGGCAATCTCCGCAACCTGTTCCACGGCCTGATTGCGCAGCAGGGCTACCTGGTGATCAGCTTCGATAACCAGGGCACACCGGCGCCCAAAGGCCGCGACTGGCGCAAGAGCGTCCACGGCGCGGTGGGCGTGTTGTCCGCGGCGCAGCAGGGTCAGGCGATTCAGGAACTGGCTCGCGAGCGCAACTACATCGACACCACGCGCATGGCCATCTGGGGCTGGAGCGGCGGCGGCTCCAATACCCTCAACGTGATGTTCCGCGATGCCGGCGTCTATTCGACTGGCATTGCCGTCGCCCCCGTGGCGGACGAAAGCCACTACGACACCATCTACCAGGAGCGTTACATGGGCCTGCCCGAGCAGAACAAGCAGGGCTACCACGACGGTTCGCCAATCAATTTTGCGCAGAACCTCGAGGGCCACCTGCTGGTGGTGCACGGCTCCGGGGACGATAATGTGCACTACCAGGGAACTGAGCTGCTGATCAACAAGCTGGTCGCGCTGGGCAAGCCGTTCGACTTCATGGATTACCCCAACCGCACCCACGCATTTCCGAAGGCGAGGGAACATCGTTCCACCTTTTCAGCCTGATCACGCGCTATCTTGAGGAGCATGTGCCGCCGGGAGGGGTCGCGCGTTAAAGTGACCGAAGACGTGCCGCGGCCTTGAACGGGCGCGGCTTGAACCGTGCCGCAGCCTGCATGACATGAGCTGGGCATTAGCCTGAGGGAATCGGGAAGCGCGGAAAGGAACTACCCAATGCCGGGAACGCGCAGGGAATTCATCACCTACAGCTCGCTGGGAATGCTCAGCGCGGCTCTCGAAGCCGCCGCGGCGCAAGCTCCTCCCGGCCAGCAGCCGACGCCGGGCGCTCCGCCCGCTTTCGGAACCGCGGCCGCGGTCGGTCCCGAAGTCTCGGCCGCTACCTTCGCCGAAGCGGAAAAGCTGGTGCAGGTGGAGATGACGCCCGCAGACCGCGAACAGGCAGCCGTCAACTGGCGCATGCAGATGGCGCCCAATTATGAGCTCCGCGTCGGTCCGCGCAAGGTCGCGCTCGAAGAGAGCCTCGCACCCGCCACGCTCTGGAATCCGGCGCAGGTCGGCATCGTCCCCCTCAAGCGCGAGAAAGAGAAGGCCCCGGCTTTCATCCGCAGCGCCGCCACCCGCGCCAGCGTGCCTTCGAGCGACGACGCCATCGCCTACTCCACGGTGACCCAGCTTTCGCGATGGATCGAGAACAAGGCGCTGACCTCGGAACGGCTGACCAACATCTATCTCGATCGCCTGGAGCGGTTCGACCCCAAGCTGCATTGCGTGATCACGCTGACTCGCGACCACGCCCTGTCCCAGGCCCGGCAGGCGGATACCGAAATCGCGGCCGGCCACTATCGCGGGCCGCTGCACGGCATTCCCTGGGGCGCCAAGGATCTTCTCGACACCGCCAACATCCCCACCACCTACGGAGCGGAGCCCTATCGGGATCGCGTGCCCAAAGCCAACAGCACGGTGGTGGCGCGCCTGAACGCGGCCGGCGCGGTCCTGGTGGCCAAGCTGAGCCTGGGCGCGCTGGCGCTCAACGACATCTGGTTTGGCGGACAGACCATGAATCCATGGCTGCTCGAGGAAGGCTCGTCGGGATCGAGCGCCGGCCCGGGCGCCGCCACAGCCGCGGGCCTGGTCGGGTTCGCCATCGGCAGCGAAACCGAGGGCAGCATCGTGAGCCCTTCCATGCGCTGCGGCATCACCGGCCTCCGTCCCACCTATGGGGTCGTCCCGCGCACCGGCGCCATGACGTTATGCTGGTCGCTCGACAAACTCGGACCCATGACACGCTCGGTGGAAGACGCCATGCTGGTGCTCGACGCGATCGATGGGCAGGACCCCGGCGATCTGGCCAGCGTCCCCGGCCCCGCCAACCTTCTCGTTTCACGCCGGCGCCGACGTTGCCGGCCTGCGCGTAGGCTATTTTCCGGCCTGGATGAAAGAGGCGCCCGCAACCGACGTGGATCGCGCCGCCCTGGAGACGGTGAAGAAGCTCGGCATGACGCCGGTCGAGGTGTCGATTCCCGACTGGCCCTACGACTCGCTCAACCTCATCCTGTTTTCCGAGGCCGCCGCGGCTTTTCAGGAACTGACCTTGAGCCACAAGGTGGACCAGTTGAAGTCCCAGGTCCCCGATGCGTGGCCCAATGTGTTTCGCCAGGCGAGGTTCCTGTCAGCCGTCGATTTCGTGCAGGCCGATCGCTTCCGGCGCAAGGTTGCGGTGGAGATGGCGCGCGTGTTTTCGCAGGTCGACCTCCTGCTGGTGCCGTCGTTGCGCGACGAGACGCTCACCATCACCAATTTCACCGGGCATCCCTCGCTCACGCTGCGCGCCGGATTTGTGGAAGTGTCGGAAGCGCGCAGCGACTGGGCTCCCGATCCCAAACACCCCCTGCCCAAGTTCTCGCCGCCGCGCCGTGTTCCGCATGGCGTGACCCTCATCGGCCAGCTGTTTGAAGAAGGCGCCCTGTGCCAGGCGGGCATGGCGCTCGAAGCCGCATTCGGCGTGGCCGGAGAGCGCCCGCCTGGATTCTGATCATTCCGTCATCTGGGTAGTCGAAGGTCTCGCTTCTGAGACCTGGGATTTCGGAAGCTCAATCCGCCGCAGGCGCGAGTTCCACCACGTTGTAATGCGGCGTAGTCGCCATCAGCCTCTCCACATCTTCGACAGTCTGAATGCCGCCGCGCGCCCCGCTCGCCGTGCAATTCAAGGCAGCGGCGGCGCAGGCGAAATCGAGTTGGCGCTCGAGCGGCCAGTCGTGCAGAAGACCGTAAATAAACCCCGCGTGGAAGATATCTCCGGCCCCGGTGGTATCGACCACCGGCACGCGATAAGCCGGCTGCAGGTACGACCGCCGCCCATCCCAGGCCAGCACGCCGTCCTGGCCAAGAGTCGCCGCGGTTACCCTGCATCCGTAGCGCATCTGCATGCGGCGCAGCGCTCTTTCGAGGTTGCGCTCCCCGGTAAGCCGCGCCGGAAAATCGCGGCTCACGATGAGGTAGTCGATGTTGCGAATCAGGTCGTCGACTCCGGGATAAATCTCATCCAGATCGGCGATCACCGGAACCCCGGCTTCGCGCGCCCACCCCGTCGCGACGGTTGCGGCCGCGGTTTCGTAGCCATCCACATGCAGCGCCCGCGCATTCACAATCCAGGCGCGATCGAGATCGGAAGGCTGCAGCAGCAGGCGCTCGTCGCGCCGGCACAGCACGGTTCGTTCTCCACCGCTGTCGACCACGATCAGGGATTGCGGGCTGGGGGCGCCCTTCACCTCGATAATGCGCGCATCCACGCCGGTACGCGCAAACTCGCGCCGATGCAGCCGGCCGGCATCGTCGTCGCCCAGCCTGCCCACGTAGCGCGTGCTCAAGCCCCAGCATTGGCAAGCCACCACGGTCGAAGCGGCCTGGCCGCCGGGCATCACCGAAGCCGCGCTGTATTCAACCTTGGAGCCGCGCTCGGGATACGTGGAGAGAGGGATCAGGGTGTCGGTGGCGTTCAGCCCCACTCCGACAACATCAACCCTGGATGGCGCGGTCATATCCATTTATTGTAACGGGCCGGTGCGTGAAACGGGCCCGCCCAGACCTTTCAGGAGAACCCTGTCTTCCGATGCAAGGCCCAACCGGACACCGCGACCGTCAGCACCATCACTACGGTGAGAACTCCGACCCAGCCAAAACTCATATTCAGCCTGGGCACCTGCGCGTTCAGCCCCAGCCAGATGAACACCCCGATCGCGGCAGGCCACGATCACGTAATCCCACCACGAGCGCCCCTCCTCGCCGGGTTCTTCGACGCCCCCGTAGGCGAGCAGCACGCGCCCGTAGTCCAGCCCGTAGCGATCACACTCGCGCACCAGCGATTGATTGATCGATCCATGTTCGCGTTCCGTCGCGATGGCCGTGCTGACCGCGAGAGCGCCGAGGATCATCACCACCGATCCCAGCACCACCAGCAGCCGGCGCGCCCCATCGGCATGCGCCAGTTCCCCAAACACCAGCGCGCCCCAGGCCAATCCCCACAGCTGGTTGGTATTGGAAAGAGGAATGCCGCGGCCGATCCCAAGATACTTCGTCGCGAACTGCTGGAAGATGTCGCCGATCACCCAGACGAATCCGCCCAGGAAGAGCCAGAACAGCATGTGCCCCACGGCCGGCGAATGAAAGACCGCAGCCTTCGTTCCTCCGTCAAGCGCGAGCACCAGCGCCAGCACCGTGCCCAGCTCGCCCACCGTGAAAATGGTGACGAACGAAAGCGGGTTCATTCCGCTCACGTAGGCCTTGCGGTAGGGGATGTACATCGTGCCCCACAGCAGGCTGGCTCCGGCGGCGGCCAGCATCCCGCCGAGCGCGCGGTGGGCATGCCCCTCGCCGCCCTGGATAGTGCTGAAGCCCAGCATGATCGCGGCTCCCACGATCGCCAGCGCGCCCAGCAGTACCTTGGCGACATTCTTCCCGCTCGCGCCCTTCAACTCGCCGAACAGCACCCGTCCCCACAGGATCCCGACCAGCGAATTGGTGTTCCACAACGGAAACGCGATGGCCAGGCCCACGTCGCGAATGGCGAAGACGGTCAGCGTATTGGCCACCCCCCACAACATGCCCGCGAGAATCGCAATGGGGATCAGGTGCTTGTTCCGGGCCAGGTCGGCAAACACGCTGCGCGTGCCCTTCACCAGCGTGGGCAGCGACCAGCGCGCGGTGAACACGCCCGCCACCATGCACAGCGAAATGGCATACGGCGAGAGGCCGGTGTTGACCAGCTTGGTGGGAGCCTCGGCCGCGCCCAGCCACACCCCCGCCGCCAGCCCGCACAGCACCCCGATGCCATGCATCGACCTGAATTGTCTGCCCTTTGTCGCCGTTGCGCTCATGCCGGAAGAGTTATTCCCTTTCTGCCGTGAACCCTCGCTACCACCACAGCGCTGTCATCCTGAGGAGAGCAGCGACGAAGGATCCGCGCTTGTTCTTCATGCGGCGCTCAGTGCAGCGTGATCAGAAGCGCAAGGCCAATGCCAAAAACGATGAGCGGAATCAGGAAGTGAATGTCCGTAACGATTGCGCGGATTTTTTCGAGATCGGTCATCGCAGCCGGTCGCTGTGTTCGGCAAGCGACTTGCGCAACCATAAAGATGCGTCGCGGCCAGTGTCAACCCGACCGCATCGTTCCCCAGGGCGTATCCTCAAGCCGAATCCCTATCGAGGCAGAACCCCATGGCCCAACTCATCCCCATCTCCGGCGACATCACCAAACTGGCCGTCGACGCCATCGTCAACGCGGCCAACACCTCGCTTCTTGGGGGCGGCGGTGTCGACGGCGCCATCCATCGCGCCGCCGGCCCCGAACTCCTCGAAGCCTGCCGCAAACTGAATGGCTGCAAGACCGGCGACGCCAAACCCACCCCCGGCTTCCGTCTTCCCGCTAAATGGGTCTTCCACGCCGTCGGCCCGGTGTGGGGCGGAGGAGACAACAACGAAGACGAGGAACTCGCGGGCTGCTACCGCCGCTGTCTTGCACTGGCCGCCGAACACCAGGTCCGCTCCATCGCCTTCCCCGCCATCAGCACCGGCGTCTACGGCTTTCCATCCGACCGCGCCGCCCGCATCGCCATCGACACCGTCAAAGTCCACGTCGACGCCGGCGGAGTCGAACTGGTGAACTTCGTGTGCTTTGACAACAGGACGTATTCGATCTACATGGAGCTTCTCAACGCGTGGTGACATCCGGTTCGACCGGAACCGGGAATTGATCTCGAAATTCAACTCTTCCGGTTGGTTAAACTCGCTCAGAGGAGATAAGGCACCAGGGCAGCGGTCTGGCGGGCATAGGTGGCGTACGCCTCCCCGAACTGGGAACGCATCCACTGTTCCTCCATGCGCAGCTTGATCCAGAGCGCGAGGAAGATGAGAACGAAAACAATCAACCCGCGCACCTGGGAGATGGCAATCGCCATGCCAAGGAACCCGGTCAGAATGCCGGTATAGATGGGGTGACGGACCACGGCATAGGGGCCGGTCGTGATCAGCTCGTGGCCCTGCTTAATGGTCACGGAGCGGCTCCAGTTGCTGCCGAGGTGCGCGCGCGCCCAGATGGCGAACAGAAGGCCCGCGATGGTGACGGCAGCTCCCAGCCAGAAGGGCAATAAGCCAGTCGGCCAGAGCTGCTGGTAAAGCCACCTCAGCGGGATGCGAGTTGTCGAGAGCAGGACGATCGCGACCAGGAAGATGAATACGCGCAGGATGCGGGAGGCAGCCGGCTCGAGGCGCTGCGTGGATTTGGTATTGGCGGCCTTGATCTGCCAGTAGAGAAGAAAGACAATCCAGACCACGGGAAAGAAATATTCGTAGAACCAGAGCATCAGGACCTCAGGGCGCTGAAGGTGTTTACGCAGGTGAGCGAGGGGCGGTTCCAGGGCCCGCGACATCTCTGAGGGGATTTGTCGCCGTGGCTTTCCGCTTCGGCGGTCACTCGCCAGGAACCGAAATTTCGCCCTTGATGGCTCGACGAGTGATTTGGCGATAAATCACTCGTCGGCAGATGTCAAAGTTCGGCCACTGAGCCATCGCATAACATCTTCGAGTTCCGGATCGTTCGGTTAAGCACTGTCAGACCGGATGCGATCTCGTCTGAGGATCCGCTGTAGCTTGGTTTCGAATTTGAGCGTCACTACGAAGGCCAAGTAGACAATCTACCTCCATTGGGGGTAGAGTGTCTACATCTATGAGCGAAAAAGACCAGTATAAGAATCGGATTGAGCTGTTGCAGGGAACACTCGACATGCTTATTCTTCAGACCCTGCAATGGGGACCGCAGCACGGATACGGAATTGTCCAGGCCTTACGTTTGCGATCCGGAGACGTGCTTCAGGTGGAGACTGGATCACTGTATCCGGCCCTCCATCGATTGGAGCGTCAGAGCTGGGTGCAGTCTGAGTGGAAGCAGTCAGAGAGCAAGCAAAAAGCCCGATATTACCGAATCACGGCCAAGGGGAAAAAGCAGTTGGCCTCGGATCTGGGCCGATGGGAGCGGATTGTCGAAGCGATTGGGTCGGTGATGTACGTCAAGCCGGAGGAGAGTGAGTCATGAAGTGGTTCCCGAGCTTCGGTTTTCAGCGGCGCAAGCGCGAATTGCAGGAAGAGATCGATGCGCACCTGCGGATGGCGATTGCAGATCGAGTGGCGCGAGGCGAGACGGCAGAGACGGCGCGACAAGCGGCGGCGCGGGAATTTGGAAATATTCCTCTAGTGCAAGATGTGACGCGCGACATGTGGGGCCAAGCGTGGCTTGAACAACTAGGCCGGGATGTCCGTTACGCGTTACGGCAACTGCGCAAGAGCCCCGGCTTTTCGATCACCGCGACGGCGATGCTGGCAGTAGCTATCTGCGCCAACAGCACCGTATTCAGTTGGATCGACGGCACAATGTTGCGTCCGATTCCTGGCGCGCGGGACACGGGCGATCTTGTTAGCCTGCAGCGGGGGGAACGGAACTTCTCTCCGACTCCGCCCTTCTCGTATCTCGACTATCGCGATCTGCGCGAGCAGAACCACACCTTCGCCGGAATACTCGCATATCATCACGATTGGATCACGCTGACCGGCGGCGCACAGCCGGAGCGTGCCTATATTGCGAACGTGTCGGCGAACTATTTCGATGTGCTCGGCATCAAGCCGATGCTGGGGCGTTTCTTTCTGGCTGAAGAAGAGACGCGTCCAGATGCCGTTCCCAACGTGGTCCTGGGTTACTCGCTTTGGAAGACGCGCTATGCCGCAGACCCGGCAATTGTGGGCAAGTCGATCGAGCTCGCCCGGCATCCTGTGACGGTGATCGGTGTGGCGCCGGAGGGGTTTGTTGGAGCAATGCCCGGGATCCGTCAAGATCTGTGGGTAACGCTTGATCCCCTCGGGACGGATGTGTGGCGGATGACGCATCGCAGTGGTGGTGCGGTCTGGCTGAACGTAATAGGAAGATTGCGGCCCGGCGTGAGCCTTGGCCAGGCAGCCCAGGATCTCGACACCCTGATGCACAATATTGTGGCGGCGTTCCCGGACGATCATCTGGGCGAGAACCGGATCACGCTGGATCCCATGTGGCGCTCGCCATTCGGCGCCAACGGATACATGGCGGCGACGCTGCCAATTCTGCTGGCCTTCGCCGCTGTGGTGCTGTTGCTGACCTGCGCGAACGTGGCTACGCTCACGCTGGTGCGGTTTGTATCCCGGCGGCGTGAGCTTGCGATCCGGCAGTCGCTCGGGGCGAATCGCATTCAACTGGTGCGGCAGATGGTGCTGGAGGGCGTGGTGCTTTCCATCGTCGCAGGAACGGTGGCCCTTGTTTTGACATCGTGGACGTCGAAGACATTCTCATGGTTCTTTCCGGCGAACTCGAATCCCGTCATACTCAACGGGAGCATGGATCACAAGGTCGTGATCGGGATTGCGGTATCTAGCCTGTTGGCCGGCATGCTCTGCGGCGCGCTCCCCGCCTGGCGTTCGTCCCACGCGCCGGCAGTTGAGGTACTCAAGGCAGAGTCTGCAAGTATCTCCGGCGGCTCACGCAACCGGAAATTGCTCAGCGGGCTGGTGGTGGCGCAAATCGCGCTTTCACTTCCTCTGCTGTTGTGCTCCGCGCTATTTCTGCGAACTCTGCGGAATCTCGCCGGCGCAAATCCCGGATTTGAGCAGGACCACATTCTCACTGCGTCCGTGGGGCTGAATATTGCCGGCTACAGCAACGACGAGGAACGGGTGATCCGTCACAAGATACTTGATCGCGTGTCGGCACTGCCTGGCGTGAAGGTTGCGTCTTTTACGGACTGGATTCCGATGACCCTGAGCCACAAGGGGGAGGATGCGTATCCGGAAGGGTATGTGCCACACCCCCATGAATCTTTGCAGGTGTACCACGCCGAAGTGGCCCCGCGGTATTTCGAATCTCTCCATATACCCATTTTGGAAGGACGCGAGTTTACACCGGATGACGATGAAAAGGCCCCGAGGGTACTTATCGTGGATCAGACTGCGGCGAGGCGCTACTGGCCGGGACAGGATCCGCTGGGAAAGAAACTCAGGATATGGGGCAGCCTTTTCACGGTTGTCGGCGTCGCGAGAAATTCGATACATATGTTAATGAATGAGTCACCCGAGCCTATGGTGTATATGAGCTTTTTCCAGGTGGGGTACGAGACGATCGTGCAGGTGAAGACCGAGGGAAATCCGGCCGAGCTGGTGCCAGCGGTGGAAAACGCCATCCACGAAATCGATACACGGCTGCCGGTTTTCGATGTGCGTCCCATGCGAGAGAGTACCCAGATGGCGAGCAGTTTCGCTGTCATACAGAGCGCCCTGGCGGGAATGTTCGCGCTGATCGGGCTGGTTCTTGCGAGTAACGGGGATCTACGGAGTCGTGGCATATCGAACCCAAATGCGAACTCACGAGATCGGAGTACGAATGGCGTCTAGGTGCTTCACGTGTTGATGTGCTGCGGCTCGTGCTGTTGCAGGGATTGTGGCTCACAGGCATCGGGCTGGCGCTGGGACTGGCGTTTGCGTTGGGACTGACACGTGTTATCGTCCGGCTGTTGTACGGAATCGGCGCCAACGATCCGGTCACCGTCGTTTCCGTCGTCATGCTCCTGGGAGCAATGTCATTGCTAGCATGCTACCTTCCGGCACATCGAGCGATGCGCCGAAACCCCGTGACCGCGATTCGCGAACTGTAAGCTGCAGTTCAAACTCGCCGCGAATTTGAGCGAATCAGGCGTATGCGCGGTGCTCCACTTGGCTATCGAGAGAGGATAACCGATTTCCACCGTTAACAAACAAATCTCCGCCTGGTGGATCTTCGTTCTGCGTTGACGTGAACAGGACAATGCGCTCATTGAGCGAGCGGCAGGTTTTTTTCCCGAGTTCCGGTCGGATGGTGGTCTCCCCGGAGGTTACCGCCGCATGACGGGAGGCCGTAAAAGCTGCCTTGCAGATGATTGCCCTTTCCCCGCGCACAATAAGAACTGTAGTCACGAGGCCACCGACAGGGAATCCCTCCATGACCGAAGCTGTTCACTATTTCTCCGCGCCTGCCGCTCCGCCTGATTTCAGCCCCGCTTAGAAAACGCCGCCGTCGCTCACTGTTGCGAAGTGTCGGAATTCACCGGCGTCAGGCTCTGAACGCGAGCGATCGTACTATCGTCGCCAAGGTTGCGGGCACCGAAAGGAATTCGGTGTCGTTATGAACGCTTTAGGACCCCTAAAACGGCCCCTATGGACCGTTTATATTTGCGGGATTGCTACCCATATTGAGATTGTATTCAGTAACTTACGGACGGAAACTCGAGCCGGAATGGGTATCCCTCCCCCCCGTAGCCCTGTAAAACTGTAAAACTGTAAAACTGTCCCTTCGAGCAAGCCCCGACTCAAGCCGCAGAGCTTGGGAGTGGCAGAATTGAATTGCAATCAACATCGGGCGGCCTCCCGCGCTCTGGAGAACCAATGGACTACGTCAATCTCGGCAAAACCGGACTCAAAGTCTCCCGCATCTGTCTGGGCTGCATGACCTACGGCTCCCCGGCCCCGCGATGCCTCCAAAGGAGGCCGCCAGCCCTGGGCCATGAATGAGGAGGAGAGCCGGCCCTTCCTGCGCCAGGCCCTCGACCTCGGCATCAACTTCTTCGATACCGCCAATGTCTACTCGAGCGGCGACAGCGAAATCGTTCTCGGCAACTTCCTCAAGGCCAATACCCGCCGCGAATCGGTGGTCATTGCCACCAAGGTCCACGGCGTGATGCGCGATGAACCCAACGGCCGCGGCCTCTCGCGCAAAGCCATCCTCCACGAACTCGACGAGAGCCTGCGCCGCCTGCAGACCGACTACGTCGACCTCTACCAGACCCATCGCTGGGACTACGAAACCCCGATCGAAGAAACCCTCGAAGCGCTCCACGATGTCGTGAAGGCCGGCAAGGTCCGCTACATCGGCGCCTCGTCCATGTATGCGTGGCAGTTCGCCAAGGCGCTCTATCTCGCCGACCTCCGCGGCTGGACGCGCTTCGTCACCATGCAGAACCACTACAACCTGCTCTATCGCGAAGAAGAGCGCGAAATGATCGGGCTCTGCCTTGCCGAAGGCGTCGGCGTGCTCCCCTGGAGTCCGCTGGCCCGCGGCCGCCTCACCCGCGCATGGCAGGCGGAAACCACCCGGCGCTCTGAAACCGACCGCTTCGGCAACACCATGTATTCCCGCACAGAATAAGACGATCGTCGCGTTGTCGATCGCCTCGGCGAGATCGCCGAAAAGCGCATCGTGCCGCGTGCGCAGATCGCCCTGGCGTGGCTGCTCAGCAAACCCGCGGTCACTGCGCCCATCGTCGGCGCCACCAAACCGCACCATCTTGAGGACGCCGTCGCGGCGCTTGCCGTTCGCCTTGAACCCGAAGAAATCAAGGCGTTGGAAGAACCCTACACTCCACACCCCGTGCTCGGCTTCAGCTGATAGAGGGCCCTGGTCACCAAAGCTGTTCGGACACCGCTCAGAAATGGCTTGCCGCAGGCATGGTCTCCGGAATCGCGGCCGGGCGGCCGGGCACAAACGAATCGAAGAATCGCGTAACGTCCTTTTGCCGCCGTGCGCCGGCCGAAGGAAACAGCGCCATCAGCACGTACAGCCGGTTTCCTGCCAGGATCAGGCGCGCATCCAGTACCCCGCCGCCCTCATTCCGGGCCGACACGTCCAGTGACGGATTCCGCCGCGCCAGCGACAGCGACTGGCTGACGATCGTGGTCTGGGTGCGAGCGAGCATACCGTCCCGCGCCATCTTCAGCGTGAGATCCGGCGCATGATTGTTCACCCGGGCCACAGGGGGGTTGTCCTGCCACGTGACGGCAAAAGATGTGTTGTCGTCAGGAGTGGCAGTGATCATCCCGATCGTCTCGGCGCCCCCCGCTTCGTTGAAAGCCTGCCCGCACTTGGTCCTTCGGATCGCCCGGCAGATCGACTTTGAACCCATCGTTGGACCGATCGACGGTCTGCCAGCTCATTTTCGCCGGCCGCGCGAATTCCGATGCGGCCCCGCCGTCGGCCCCCACGAGGTGCGCAAGGCGCCGAGGCTCTCCCAGTGCGTGTACACATAGAAGGTCCCTGCCGCCACCGCGGCAGCCAGTGCGAAATAATGCCAGCGTTTCACTCTAAAATAAAAGTGTACGCCGGTCTGATTCCGCCGCGAAGACGGGGGCAACTTTCCCGGTCGTTCGATCCGCCGGGTCGGTTTTCCCGATTCGGAACGCGAGTTTGCGCAAAATCAATCACCCAAAAGAATCAGAAAAATAATTTGAGCAACCATTCCCAGGGGGCGGGCGTCCAATCGGGTAACAAGCAGAGGCTTCCCCGAATTATGGCCCTTCCAAGGTAGGCGTTTCTCTTCTATTGAAGGTCCTTGTTGCAGAGGACCCCTTCTCCAATAATCCCTCCAGGACCCCCTCCATACCAATGCCTCTCAAGCGGGCCTGCCGGAAGGCAGGCCCATACGCTTTTTAACGGACTGAAAAATGGCTGCAACCAACTCAATTTAAATTACTTTCGTAATATCGCACCGATTGTGGTGCAGTTTTCTCCTTGTTGATACGTCGAAGCGACCCCTCCGAATAAAATTGACCTCGATGATCGACCGCTCTTCCAAGCGCCTCCGCGATTCGTCCCCGAAAAGCCCCGATTCCGTGGCTGCGGACCCCGAAACGCCCCTGAATATCCCCGAAAATACCGTCAAATTCTGACATTGGAGAGATCGACGCTCTATTTGGGACCACCGCCGATTTCCACCGTCGCTGCCAATGGGGTCGAGTGGCTCCCCGTGCCGGGCTGGGAGGAGCTTCCATGGCTCTGGCATGGTTTCAGTACCCGTCGCGGCGGCGTCAGCCGCGCCTACTGCGCGGAACAAGCGCCTGGCGAGCTCAACCTGGGGTTCACTGCTGAAGACGACCGCGCCAACGTGATCCGGAACCGCCAGTTGCTGGCAGAAGCGGTGACAGGCGACCCGGCGACCCCACTCGTCACGCTCCGCCAGATCCACTCCAGCGTCCTCGTCTCCAGGGATCTGAACATGGGCAACCCCGGCCCGGCCGAGGCAGGCGCCCCCCAGCGTCCCCTCAAGGGCGACGGCCTCATGACCAGCGAGCCAGGGCTCTTGCTCGGGATCCAGACGGCCGATTGCATTCCCGTCCTGGTTGCCGATCGCCGGCGGAAAGCTGTCGCTGCGTTCCACGCCGGGTGGCGCGGAACCGTCCGGCGAATCGTCGAAAACGGGGTCGGCCGCATGCGGCTTGAATTCGGTTCTCGAGCCGAAGACCTGGTGGCCGCCATCGGCCCCGGCGTCGGACAGTGCTGCTATGCCGTAGGCGAGGAAGTGCTCTCCGAGTTCGAATCGCAGTTTACGTACGGGTCCGAACTGTTTCGCGAGGTCGACTCATCTGACCCGGTGCCCACCAGGCATCCCATGATGTTCATGACCCAGCGTGCACCGGGCCATACCTCGCCCGGTTCTGGCCTTCATCTCGATCTGATCGAGGCTAATCGGCGCCAGCTTCTGGCCGCAGGGCTACAACCCGGTGCCATTCAGTTCGTGGGTGCCTGCACGAACTGCCACCCGGAACTCTTCTTCTCGCACCGTGGCTCGCAAGGCCGCTGCGGACGCATGATGAGCGTGATCGGGATTCGCTAGCTGTGGACTCTGAAATCCCGGCACAAGCTCGTTCCATCCGGTTCGTCGCACACCAGTTCGTGCGAGAAGCAGAATATTCCCGCGGGAAATCTTCGATCGGATGGAGTTCGCGGGGTCGGGCCCGCTCTGAGAAAAATGAAGCCGAGGGATGGCTCGTTTTCGCAGGCTGGTATCAGGCCTCCCCGCTTAGGGATGTCTTGGCCGCCTCGTCCGGATTGACAAGATCGCGCAGTTCCTTTGACGGTTTGAAGTAGGGTACCCGTTTGGCGGGAACCTCCACGCGCTCGCCGGTTTTGGGGTTCCGACCGATGCGCGGATTGCGCTGCCGGATACGAAAAGAACCAAAGCCGCGGATCTCGATTTTGTCTCCGCCTTGAAGTGCCGTGATTACCGAATCGAAGATGGTTTCGACGATCACTTCGCCGTCGCGGCGAGTCAGGTCGCCCAGGCGGGTCACTTTTTCCACCAGGTCTGCCTTGGTCATTTCGTCTTGGCCTCCGCAAACAGCATACCCAAATTCCCCGCCCCTGAGACTGAAAAAGAATTGTCGTTTGTGGATTTGAGCCTTTGTGGATCAGCAAGTTGCCGAAAAAGCGATTGCGCGACGATGAAACTGCGCAGATCATAGCCGGTCCATTTATGATGTCGAGAATCAATCCTGGCGGCTGCAGCATCTAGCTTACAGGCAACCCTCCGGGGAGGACGCGCATGATGCAGTTCCCCAAGTACAGCATCGTCATCCCGGCATACAACGAGAGAGATCGCATTCCCGCCACCCTCCGGTCGGTCGTGGAATGCATCCGAAGCTCACAACTGGCCCGCCGAAGTGGTGGTCGTCAATGACGGCTCGCGTGACGATACGGCTAGGGTGGTTCGCGAATTCGCGCTCAAGGCTCCCGAAGTCCGACTGATCGAGAATCCCTCCAACTGCGGCAAGGGCTACAGCGTTCGGACCGGGATTCTCCATTCTCTGGGCGACATTGTGATGTTCACCGACGCCGACCTGTCTTCGCCGATCGAGGAGGCTGAAGGCCTCTTCTCCGCCATCGGAATGGGGGCGGACATCGCCATCGGTTCCCGATGGCTGGCCGGCAGCCGTCAGACCCGCCGCCAGCCCCTCTTTCGGCAGTTCTTTGGCCGCTGCTTCAACGCCCTGACGCGCCGGGTGATGCACCTGCCCTTTGCCGACACCCAATGCGGATTCAAGGCCTTTACCCGGGCCGCCGCGCAAACGGTCTTCCAGCTTCAAACCATCGAACGCTGGGGATTCGATCCCGAGATCCTGTTCATCGCCCTCCGCCGCGGCTACCATGTTCAGGAAGTTCCGGTAGGCTGGGCCCACGACGCTCGCACCCGGATCAGCTACCTTCGCGACGGCCTTCAAATGTTGAAAGAACTTGCCATCGTACGCTGGAACGCGCTCCTCGGCCGCTACAGCGGTCCCGTCCACGCCACCCAGCGAGCCGGCTGATCGCCGTTTGACTTCATAACTAGCCCGCTTGGCTAGCGGGTGCGCACGCTTCGCTGCATATCAACTCCCCAGGTAAAGCCGGGGTGGTAGGGTGAAGTCGTGAAACCGGGGAGGCTGGTTTTAATGGCATCGCCGCGGTCGCAGTTCCGTCGTTCGCTCTTCCTCGTTGCCCTTGCGCTCACGGCATTCGTGCCGGGGGTTCGCACGGCATGGGCGCAGGCGGCCGATATTACCAGCTTGCGCGAACCCAGGTTTCTTGACATGACCTGGCTGGTCGACCCCGGCGACGATCCCGCCTATGCCCGTCCCGACTTTGACGATTCGAATTGGATCCAGTTCCAGCCCTATAGCCCCATCACCCGGGCGTGTTCCCAGACCCGGGTCGTGTGGTACCGGCTCCACGTCAAAACCGATCCGGCAGTGACGGGACTTGCCCTGAGTGAACGGAATATCTCGAGCGCGTTTGAAATCTACGTCAATGGAGAGCGGTTGATCGCGTCGGGCACGGTCGCTCCCTATAAGCCCTATTCCTCAAAGGCATGGATTCTGGCCCGGATTCCCGATCGCATGGTCGCCACGGGCTCCCTCGTCATTGCCATGCGGGTTCACATTTCGGACACTGAATGGAGCACCGTTCAAGATCCCGGATTCTTCGCGACGAACCTGAAAATCGGCCAATACAACACCCTGTACAGGGATAACTGGCTCTCCATCATCGGCGAAAACGCAGTCAGCTGGTTCGATCGGCTGCTGCTGATTTCTCTGGGGTTCGTAGCCCTGGCGCTTTTCGCTTCGCAGCGCTGCCGGCCCGAATATCTCTGGATTTTTGCGGTTGGAAGCCTGGCTCTCCTCGAATCGCCATTTCCCGTTCTCTCCGCGTTTGTGAATCTTCCCGCCTTTTCGCAGTTGCTCAGCGATCTGCCCCGCCTTGCGGCTCCATTCCTCTGGACGTCGCTGTATTTCTCCTTTGTTCATCAGCGGATCGGGGTGCGCTGGCGCATTTTCCTGGTATTTGCCGGCATCATGAATCTCGTCAGCGGGCTGCAGGGGCTCTATTTCAGTCTGCCCGGCTGGCTTGCGCCCTTCGTCAATTTCCCATTTATCGCCCTTCTGGCGGTGGTGGTTCCCATCGTGCTCGCCATTCACTGGCGCCGCGGAAATCGCGAGGCGGGCATTCTGTTGATCCCCAGCATTCTTTTCAGCCTCTACGTCTATACCGAGACCGTCTTACTCGTGATGTTCGAGTTTTCCGCGTGCCGCGAGGCCGCAATCCGGGGAATCAACCTGATCGATCGTTATCCTCTCGGCCCCTTTACGGTTTCGCTCGACAACGTTTCGGGGATCCTGTGCTCGCTTTCGCTGGCCGTGATCATGATTCTTCGCTCTTCCACCATGAGCCGCCGGCAGGCTCAGATTGAAGCCGAACTCGAGGCTGCGCAGCAGGTCCAGCAGGTGCTGGTTCCCGAGCGCCCCTGCATGCTTTCGGGATTCAAAATCGACTCCGTCTACCAGCCCGCGCAGCAGGTAGGCGGCGATTTCTTCCAGGTTCTTTCGAGAGACGACGGAGGCCTGCTTCTGGTGGCCGGCGATGTAGCCGGCAAGGGACTACCCGCAGCCATGCTGGTGTCGGTACTGGTGGGAGCCATTCGCGCGATTGCCGACTACACCTCGGCCCCTGCCGAGATACTCTGCAACCTCAACGAGCGCCTGCTGGGCAGGGCCGGGGATGGGTTCTCCACCGCGGTCGCCGCGCACATTTCGGCCAACGGTTCGGTGGCCATCGCCAATGCCGGCCACTTGTCGCCCTTATCTCGATGGCGTAGAAATCGACCTCCCCGGAGCTCTTCCGCTGGGAGTCGTGGCGGCGCCCGAATACGAAACCGCGTATTTCAACCTTCCCGAGGGCTGCCGCCTTACCTTCTTCTCCGATGGCGTGGTCGAAGCCCAGAACCAGAAGGGGGAGCTTTTCGGTTTTGAGCGCAGCCGCGCGCTCGCCATGCAGCCGGCCAGCGTGATTGCCGACAGCGCCCGGCGTTTCGGACAACAGGATGACATCACGGTGGTCATCGTTCATGAGGGAGCCCGTGGTTGTCGAAACCGAGCTTGCGTGTGTGCCCGAATTGCAGAATCCAATGGAAATCTCAGCGACCTCCAATTGAGCAAGGCTCCTCGGGGCCGAATTCACAGGCTCAGGCGCCTCGTCAAGAAATCGGACATCGCGAAGCGTCGGTTTCCTTTTCCCGCAACGTCAGCTTCACGCCATTGCCGTCTTCGCCACCGACTGCAACCCTCGCGCCTCGATCTCGAACTCGCGAATCTTGTACTTCTGGATCTTCCCTGAAAGAGTCGCCGGAAAATCGTCCACGAAGCGGATATGCTCGGGGATCTTGTAATACGCAATCTGGCCCTGGCACCAGTCGCGAATCTCCTCTTCGGTCGCTTCCTGTCCGGGCCGCAGGCGCACCCACGCCACCACGATCTCGCCCAGACGCTCGTTGGGAATCCCCACCACCTGCACCTCGCCGATCTTGGGATGCGTGTAGAGAAACTCCTCCACTTCCCGGGGATAGATGTTTTCGCCGCCGCGAATGATCACGTCGCGCGACCGGCCGGTGATGCGGAGGCATCCGTCTTCGCGCATCACGCCCAGGTCGCCGGTCTTGAGCCAGCCGTCGGGTTGAATCACGAGGGCTGTCCCTTCCGGATCGCCGTCGTAGCCCTTCATCAATGCGTAGCCGCTCACGCAGATCTCGCCCTGCTCTCCGTGGGGAAGTGTCTCTCCGCTGGCCACCGACATGACCTTGATTTCAGTCTGGGGCATGGCGCGGCCGACCGTATTGACGCGAACCTCGATCGAGTCGCCGGCATCGCTCATGGTGACGACTGGCGATGTCTCGGTCTGGCCGTAGGCGATGACCAGTTCGCGGATGTGCATTTCGTTGAGCACACGCTTCATCAATTCGATGGGGCATGGCGCGCCGCTCATCATGCCGGTGCGCAGGCTGGTCAGATCGAATCCTGCGAAATCCGGCAGCCCCAGTTCCGCCACGTACATCGCCGGAACGCCATACACCGACGTGGCTCGCTCCTCATGCACCGTCTGTAATACGGCGCGCGCATCGAACGTCCAGTTGGGAAGCAGGATGGCCGCGCCCGAGTTCACCGCGGACATGGTTCCGATCACGCAGCCGAAGCAGTGGAACAGCGGCACGGGGACGCAGATCCGATCCTGCTCGGTATAGTGAAATCCCTGCGCCAGGAACTGCCCGTTGTTGACCACGTTGTGATGCGTCAGCAGGACGCCCTTCGGCAATCCCGTTGTGCCGCTCGTGTACTGGATATTGGCCACATCCCCCACGTCCACGCGGTCCGGCAACTGCCCCGGCGCGTCGAGCAGCGCCGGCCATTCCGGCGAATCGAAGTAAATCGTGTGCGCCAGTTCCAGCGTCAGCCCATGCCGCGCCCGTTCCAGGATTTCCTCATAGTCCGCTCGCTTGTCCTTGTGCCACAGGAACAGCACTTTCATGTGCGACCGCGTAAGCGTGTACCCCAGTTCGTGCGAGCGGTAGGCGGGATTCACATTCACCAGCGCCGCTCCGGCGCGCGCGCAGCCCATGTGCATCATGATCCACTCGATGCAGTTGGTCGACCACAGCCCCACGCGATCGCCGTGCCGGACGCCCAGCGACCACAGCCCCCGCGCCACCCGGTCGGCCGCCGTGCTGAGCTCGGCCCATGTCATCCGCTTCGCCTGGTGCCGCGATACTACCGCGAGGCCATCAGGAAAGCGGCTGGCGGTGCGGTCCAGCAGCCCGCCGATGGTCAATTCCAGCAGGGGCCGGTCCGGTCCGCGCGTTGAGCTCAGAGTCGTTGTCATCTCGTTCATGGGCATACAGGTTTGGGAAGGCAAATGGCAAGTCTAAACTCGCACCATTCGCGCTCAATGTGACCCCGCCCACAGCCAGGATCGGTGCGGCGGCTCAACGTATATGCATGTCGAATACGCGTCGGGAATTCCTGCAATCCAGTGCAGTCGTGGCCGCCGGCCTGATTGGCGGGTCGAAGCTGTTGGAAGCGGACACGACGGCTCAGCAGGCGACCGCGCCATTGTCACAGAGCGGCCCGGCCTCTGAACAGGTCCAGCCGCAGATCCCGACCATGAAATTCGGAGGCGTCGAGATCAGCCGGCTTATTCTCGGCGTGAACCCGCTGTACGGGTTTGCCCACTACAACAACAACTTCAGCAAGGCCATGGCCGACTGGTACACGCAGGACCGCGTCTGCGAAGTCCTGCACCGGGCCAACAGTTTCGGGATCAATGCGTTCAACTACGTCAACATGGGGCGCGCTCCCCAGGACCTGGCCTGCTTTCAGTCCCAAGGCGGCAAAATGCACCTGATCATCCAGGTGACGGCGCACGATGATCCCGCGGCGCTGGTCAAGGACCTGAAGCCGCTGGCGCTGCAGCGGCGAGGCGAAGAGATCGACGCGGCCTTCAGGAATCGCACCATGGACAGCGAAAGAGAGTGGTGCAAGAAAGCGCGCGACCTGGGAGTGCTGGTGGGCGTCGGCACCCATAAGCCTGAAGTGATCGAGCTGGTCGAAGAGCAGGGTTGGGACGTCGACTTTTATGCCGGATGCGTCTACAACCGCACGCGCACGGTCGATGAATGGAAGCAGATGCTCAACGGGCAGATCCTCGAAATGCCGGGCGAAATCTACCTGCAGAGCGATCCGCGCGCGCATGTATAAGGTCATGCGCCAGACGGCCAAAACCTGTTTCGCGTTCAAGATCCTTGCCGCCGGCCGGGTTGCCGACAACGCCGTCGCGGCAGCCTTCCGGACCGCATTTCAGAGCATCAAGCCGAACGATGGCGTGTATGTCGGCGTGTTTCCCAATCGCAAAGACGAGCTGAAAGAGAACGCTGAGATCGTGCGAAGCATTCTCACCAGCGCCTGAATCCGTTCAACGAAGCGATCCTCGGCGAAAGCCTGGTGGCGCATCAGCTTTCGACGGTCACCCATTCGCCCCGCGCCGCCGACTGGAACACCGCCTCGATCACCGCCATGTTCGCGATCGCATCTTCGAGAGGCACCGGCACCTCGCCACCTTCCAGAACCGCCCTTGAGAACGCATCCCCCTGCATGGTGTATTGATCCGCGGTGTCAAACTCCTCGGTCACGATTCCGCTGCCGAAAATATCTCCCGTCTCGTCGATGAACATCCGTGTCGGCCGGTCCTTGGGGGCGTTGAACGGAATCTCGATCTCGATCCGTCCCTTCGTCCCCAGGAAATGCACCCGCTGGTACGGCACCAGTTGCGTGCTGCAGGTAAAGATGGCGTGCCCGCCCGGAAAATCCAGGATGGCCGAGGTCAGCCGGTCGGTCCCAAACTCGGGATCGCGCTCGATCAGCCCCACGACCCGCTTCGGGAGCGCTCCAAACGCGTACCGCGACGCATGAATGCAGTAGCACCCGATGTCATACAGCGCCCCGCCTCCCGACTCGACCTCATTGCGAATGTTGTTCGGATCGCGGTTGAAGTAGCTGAACGCCGCGATCACCGACCGCAGTTCCCCGATCCGCCCCTGGTCGAGCAACTCCCGCAGCCGCCGCCATTGCGTATAGCTGCGGATCATGAACGCCTCGCCGATCTTGACTCCGGTGCGTTCCTGGACCGCCAGCAGCGTCTTTGCCTCCGCCACCGTCATGCTCAAGGGCTTTTCGCACAGGACATGCTTGCCGGCTTCCGCCGCCTTGATCGTCCAGGGCACATGCATCTGATTCGGCAGGGGATTGTAGATGGCGTCCACGTCCGGATCGGCTATCAGCGCCTCGTAGGACCCGTAAGCGGTGTCGATTCCGAGCGCATCTGCCGCGGCGCGCGCCTTTGTCAAGATCGCGCGAAGCGATCGCGGTGACCCGCGAATATTGGCCCAGCTGCATGGCCGGAATGACCTTCTTTAGACCGATGGCGGCGGTGCTGAGTACCCCCCAGCGCAATTTTCTCGACATGGTATCCATCTTAGAACCGCCAATTCGAGCCGCCCGGCCGATGCTCTGGATCGAATGGCTCAAAGGTGGTAGGAGAAGTGCGAAAAATCACTGTCCAATTCGAAATATATTGTCTATCCTTTTCACAACCCTAAAAAGGAACGAATTCCGCCTACTACGATAGGTGATTTTCCTGAGAGAGCGTGTTTGCCAAGACCCCGGATTGACAGGAGGCCTTGCAGGCATTGAAGGAGCAGTCATGTCAGTGCAAACCTTGGAATTGAAGCCTGCCGTTTCAGTTGCCGCGGTTCTGAAAGTCGTCAAGGCCCCGTTGAAGATTCCCGCCTGGTCGGTTGTCGTTCTGCTGATCATGGCCGGCATTTACGGGTACGTCTCCGGACGCCAGAACCCCATTCACCATTACGTGCCCTACGTGGGCTATCCGCTGGTTCTCGACACCACCACCGGCAAAGCCTGCTACTCGACAACGCCCAAGCCGACAGAGGGTGCCGTGAACGCGTCCTATTCGTCGGATGGGAGTGCCACCCTTCCGGATTCTGCGCTGGCCAGCGGCCCGTTCATCCCCATGTGCGAGAAGTAAGCTAGCTCCACCGGGCAGTTCTCCTCCACGGCCGGCTCGCGTGCAGCCATGGCTCACCAAGCGCAAACGGGCTGGCTCCGGCCGGAATTGCGCGCGGCTGCTGTGCCTGCCCATTTCGATTCCTGTGGGATTCTTGCGGTTTACTTTGCCTGCGGTTGCTGCAAGCCGGCTGGCTGCTTGTTAAGTTCGGCCAGCATCTGTTCGACTTTGTCTTTGCCTTCGTAGTTCGGGTTCGCCGCCAGCAGCCTTTTCCAGGCATCGGCGGCGCCGGAGGCGTCCATCTTGCCCTTCCACTTGACTATGCCCAGGTTGAACAGCGTATTGGGATTATTGGGTTCATAGACGAGCGCCTTGTTGAACTCCGCGATGGCCGAATCGGCATTCCCCATGTACCAGTAGGCGGTCGCCATATCGGTGCGCACGGCCGCGTCGGATGGCTTCAGCTTCAGGGTGCGCGTGTAGTACTCCACCGCTGTGGGATACTGCTGCGCGTCGTAGTAAACATTGCCGATGCTGGCCAGCAAATCCGGATTTTTGGGATTCGACTGGAGCTGATCGAGTAGCGGCGCTGCATGGGTATCGGCCATTTCCTTCAATTGAGAGGGACCGGCAGTCGGGGCTGCCGCGGTAGATACGAGTGCTGCCGGCGTGGCTTCCGTCGCGGCGTTAGCGGTAACGATCGCAGTTTTCCCCGACGCCGCCGACGCTCGGCTCTGCGCGCTGCGTATCGACCAGCCCCCGGCGATTCCCACCGTCAGACACACAAACGACACCATCACAGCCTGCTTGGGTGTCCATCCCTTGACCCGGGATTGAACTTTGTCCGTCATTGCTTCCGCGCTCCTTCAGTTCCGCGTTGATTGCCAAGGGTCGTCATCACATCGGCCATCAGCTTCTGCACCGCCGCTTTGCGGTCCGGGCTCAACTGTGGGTTGGACTTCAACAATTGCTGCCACGCTGCCAGAGCGCCTCGGCCGTCCCCTTTGCCTTGTAGTCGGATCGTGCCCAGATTGAAAAGCGTATTGGCGTCCTTCGGGTCATAGCGCAGCGCCTGGTTCAACTCCGCGATGGCGCCGTCCACATCGCCGCTCCGGTAAAGACTCGAGGCCAACTTCGTCCGCAGGGCAACATTTTTGGGATCGGCCTTCACCGCCCTGTCGTAGTACGCGGTTGCGTCGCCGAACTGGTGACTCCGGTAGTAAACGTCCCCTGCCTGAACGAGCAGCGTGGTGTTGTTCGGATCCGTTTTCAGCTTTTCGAGCAGAAGCCCCGCCTGCTTGTCGGCCACCCGCTTCATTTCATCCAGGCTCGGCACGTGGTTCGCTGCGTGTCCGCCGTTGATCGCGCCCTGGGCGGCGCGCGGCGCCCCGGCCGTGGCAGCCATGGCTGGCGGGGATGGAGCCGATGGAGATCCCCCGGTCAGGTACCCGATCGCCAGGCCCGCCACCAGGCAGATGGCTGCGATCCAGTAGACCTGCGCCGCCCGCAAGCGCGAACTCCCAGTCGATGCCGTGGTCGGTTCATTCGCCATGCCGTCCCCCCTGCTTGATCAGGATCTGTTTCGGCAGCCTTACTAACCCACTTACGCTCTGGGTTTCTTACCCTCTCTAAGTGCCGACAGAGGATAGGAGAGCATGCTGCGGCTCAGAACTGTGTGACGATGATCACTCGGAAAGAGGCGAATGCCGCAGTAGACGCGGCTTTGCGTGATAGCGTTCACCACTCATCGAGTGAACGATATAGAGAAAAAATACATATGCGTGATGAAGATCACATCGAGACGAGCCGGAGCAGTGATGACATGAATACGTTGCAATGGGGCTCTTGAACAATGTTGCCGTGCCGGAAAGCCCATCATCGGCTCTGAAGTGTCCGGCCCGGGTGTTCGATCGGTAGGTCGCTTAGAAATCAGAAATACTTCTTGACGACTTACAGACAGCAATACGGCGTGATCCAGCCCCCAAAACAACCGCAATCATCGTTCACAGGCTGGAAATAGCTGAACTGAAACAACACCGCCAAGGTCGAAGTCACGGTTCAAGCGAGCACAAGAAATGGAAGAGGAGGCTCTACCTAAATGAAACGCATTTGTTCAATCGCTCTGATGTTTCTGGGAACCGCGGGTTTTGCGGCGGCCCAGATTATGGGACCACGTCGCGCCGGCGACCGACGTCCTCGGCGCCCACCTCAACTACGGCCGCGGCTGCGCGGCTTGTCACGCTCCGCACAGCGGCGCATACGGTAACGGCAACGCCAAAACTGCCGACACCACATCGGGCAATATCGCTCTTTGGGGTCAGGACGTCGGCAGCCTCGTCGGCAAAACCATCACCAGCGGCAGCACCGACGGCTCAACCGGCTATGTGGATGTCCTGCCGGCATTCACGGCCACCGCGACACCGGACGGTCCTGGGCTGCTGCTTTGCCTGAGCTGCCACGACGGCAACTATGCGCAGGGCGCCATGATGAAGAACCAGGTCTACGAAACGCTGCCGTCAACCTACGGAACTCACAACAACATTCCGACCCTGCTCGGAAACGACGGCACCACCACCGGGAACTACCTCAACGATCACCCGGTTGGACTCACCGCGGTCATCGGCTGCGGCGGCACGTATGACTGGGATTGCACCATCACCGGTGGCGACGATCACGGTGCCGAGCGGAGTCAACTTCGCCAAGTTCATCACCAACTATGGCTTCTTTGTCAGCCCGAAGCCTACAACAACGCAGCCTACGGTGATGTGCACGACCTGCCATAACCAGCACCTGATGAACGTGGTCAAGGTGACCACCGGCACGAAGTCCGGTCTGCCGAGTGGCAACTACGCCACCATGTTCTTCATTCGCGCTCCCTACAACCCGGCCAGTGGCACCGCCGGCAGCCAACCAGACCGCGCAGTTCTGCCGCCAGTGCCATGGTGGCGAGTCGAACGAAATGAACGGCGGCACCGCTGTCACAACGTTCTGATCTCTACGCACAGGGGAGGGGTGCGAACACTTCCCTCCCCACTTTCCCTTAACTCGGAGGTCCGTCATGCACCGCAAACTCTCCATCTGCGGCCTTTTCCTGTTCGCCTTCGCGGCCAGCGCGCCAGGTGGCTTCCCATGCCCCCACAGTGTTCAAGCAGGCGCCCGCGCCGGCGCTCACCACATCGGCAGCAAAGCCCGTGGCGCGCGTCAATGGCGCCGTCCTGACCGATGCCGACCTGGTGCGCGAGGAATACGCGATTTTTCCGTATGCTCGCCAGCACAACGGCATTCCCAAAGATCTGGCGCCCCAGATTCGCGAGGGCGCCCTCAAGATGATCATCTTCGAGGAACTGGTCTACCAGGAGGCGCTGCGCCGGAAAATGACCGTCCCGGCTGCCAAACTGCAGCGGGCCGAGGCTGAATTCCGCAAGACCTTTTCCAGCCCTGACGAATTCAATGCGTTCATGCAGAGCGAGTTTCACGGTTCGCAGCAGCTGCTCGACCAGAAGATCCGCCGCTCGCTCCTGATCGATGCGCTGTTGAAAACCGAAGTTGAGGACAAGAGCATCGTCACACCGGCCGAAGTCCGGGCGTATTACGATCAGCACCCCGGGAATTTCCAGCATCCCGAATCGTTTACCTTCCAGAGCATCTCTGTTCTGCCTCCGGCCAACGCGACGGCCGAGCAATTGAAGGAAGGGCGCACGCGCGCCGAGAACGCTCTCCGCCAGGCGAAGGCGACCAAGACCGCCGAAGAATTCGGCCTCCTGGCGGAAAAGATCTCCGATGACGACTACCGCGTGATGATGGGCCAGCACAAGCCCGAGCCCGTCGATCAATTACCGCCTCCGGTTGCGAAGACCCTGGCCGCGATGAAGGCGGGCGATGTCAGCGACCTGATTCAAGTCGAACAGGCCTACACGATCCTGCGCCTCGACCAGCACGCGCCTGCCGGCATGGCGAAGTTTGAAGACGTCAAAGCGCAACTGGAAAAGCAGATGGAACAGAGCAAGAAAAATCAGGTTCGTGCCGCTCTCGACAAGCAACTGCGGCAGAACGCGAAGATCGAAGAGCAATAAGAGCGAGTGCAATTCTGAACTGCAGACTGATTTCTGAAGGGTGAAGGACGAAATACGGTGACGGGTTCTCTCCGAGTCGCGCGGATGATGCAGGCAGGGCTATTGCTACTGGCAGTGCCTGTTGTCGCGCAGGTCAAGTTCGGTGAAACCAGCACCAACTTGAATGGCACCATCTCCAGCGGATATTCCGCCACGTACGGGAATCTGACGCCTTCGACCCACGGCTGGACGATCGGCGGCGATGGCACGTTCTCCGGTTCTTACCACAGTCCCAATTTCCTGTCCTTTACCGTCTCTCCTTACCTGAACCAATCGCAGTGCCAACTCCGATTTCCAGTCCATCTCCAATGCCAGCGGAGTCAATGCCACCGTCAACATCTTCAATGGCAGCAAATTTCCCGGGTCAGTGACCTATTCCAAGGCCTACAACAGCGAAGGGAACTACGCTGTTCCCGGGCTCGCCGATTACGTGACCCATGGCAACAGCGATTCGTTTGGCATCAACTGGAGCGAGAACCTTCCCGATGCACCCAGTTTTTCGGCGGGTTTCCAGACGGGCAACAGCTCGTATTCCGTATACGGACTTAATAATCAAGGGAACAACGCCTTTCATTCGACCAACCTTCATTCGGGATATACCTGGGCGGGCTTCAACATGGGAGCCTACTATGTGAACGGCGGAGGGCACTCAGCGATTCCCGCCCTGGCTGCGGGTGAACCGTCCACTGAAATACAATACGGACAACAGCGGCGAAGGATTCAATGTCACACACCGTGCTGCCCTGGCAGGGTTCGATCTCGGGGAGCTACAACCGGTCCACTTGGAACAGCGATTATCTGGGTTACCACACCAACGGAACGATCAATCTCGTGAACGCCGTTGCCGCCGTCCGGCCTCGCAACAACCTGTCGGTCTCCGGGAGCGCGAATTACTCCGACAATCTGGCCGGCCAACTTGCCGAGTCAGTGATTGGCGTCGGTGGGATTGTTCCGGGGTTCAACTCGAATCAGTCTTCAGATTCCCTCGACCTGCTGGGCGTTGTTACTTATACGCGCGATGGCGAACCTGCAAACCGATGCATTCGTCGAGCGCCGCACCCAGTCCTTTCTCGGACAGGATTACGGAGTGACGTCCTATGGCGGAGGCGGCACATATTCGCATAATCTGGCCGGAGGCACTCTCAACGGGACAGTGAGCGTGAGCGCCAATTCTGCCGACAATACTGGCGAGGATACCCTGGGATTTTCGGCTTCGGGGAATTACTCCAACATAGTTAAAGGGTGGCACCTGAACGGGTCGTTCGGCTATGCGCAGAACGCACAGACCCTCCTCATCACCTACATGAACTCCTACTATAACTATTCAGGCAACGCCAGGCGGCGCTGTGGGCCAATTCAACTTCAGCGTTGGCGCCGGCGGCGCGAACACCGCGTTGACCGATCAGCCGGGCACTGCGAACAACAGCCAAAGTTACAACGCCAGCCTCGGCTATGGCATCTGGCTCACTGCCACTGGCACTTACGCCCGTTCGAGCGGCCAGGCGCTGCTCACGGGAACAGGACTGGTGCCGGTGCCGATACCGTCGCCCATTCTTCCCTCCGGCCTGGTGAGCCTCTACGGAGGCGATAGTTATTCCTTCAGCGTGTCGAGCATCCCAACGAAAAAGCTTGTCATCGCGGCGACCTTCGGCAAGTCGATCACCGATACCACCAATAACTCGATCCTGTCGTCGAACCAGACCAATCAATTCAATTCAATCGTCCAGTACCGGGTTCGCAAGTTGAACTTCATTAGCGGATATGCCCGCCTCGAGCAGGGATTCAGCGGCTCCGGCTTGCCGCCCGAAATTATCTCGTCGTATTACATGGGGGTCTCGCGTTGGTTCAACTTCTTTTAAAAGCGGAGCGGCGGAACTGCGCTGCGCGCAGCCATCATCGTGGCTGGCGCCGCGATGCTGCTGCCGCTGAGTTGGGGTTCCCCAAAGCCCAACTCTCCGCAATCCACTCCGGAGCAGTGGCAGATGTCGCTCGACGGCGGGCGCAGCCTGTCCTGGGAGCGCAGTTTCAAGTCCGAGTCGGAAGTCAAGCCGAACCGCGGCTTTTGGAACAAGGTTGTCGATGTCATCGCCGGCGCGCCCGATTACCACTTCCTTGTCCGTCCCTACAGCGTCGCCGCCGATTCGCGCGGACGCATCATCGTTACCGATCCCGGCGCCGCCGGCGTACACATCTTCGATTTCGCGCAGCGTAAATACAAGTTCATTGAACGCGCGGAAAAGAGCAAAAACGCAATGCGGACGCCGCAATGCGTGGCCGTCGATGCCCAGGACAATATCTACGTCACCGATTCCGATGCCGGCGTCATTTTTGTCTTCGAGCCCAGCGGAAAGTTTGTGCGCGCCATCGGCAGCCTCAAAGGCGGCGAAGGTTATTTCAAGCGCCCCACGGGCATCGCCGTCGACTCCGCAGCACAGCGGATTTACGTGACCGATACGCTGCGCGATCAGGTTTTCGTCCTCGATATGCAGGGCAACATTCTCCAGACCATCGGCCAGACCGGGCAGGCGGAGGGCGAATTCAATCTTCCCACCGAACTGCGCCTGGATGGCCCCAACCTGCATGGTCGTCGATGCCATGAACTTCCGGGTGCAGGTTTTTGACCGCTCGGGGAACTTTCAGTACGCCATCGGGAAGATCGGCGACAGCACCGGGGCGATGTTCCGGCCCAAGGCCGTCAGCGTCGACTCCGAAGGCGATCTATACGTTGTCGATGCCTTGTGGGGCGTGGTCCAGGTCTTCAACCGCCAGGGCCAACTGCTCTATTACTTCGGCGCCCGTGGCACGCATGCCGGAGAGTTCCAGCTGCCGGCCGGCTTGTTTATCGACCACAACGATCGGGTGTATGTCGTGGATTCGTTCAACCGCCGCGTCCAGGTCTTCCAGTATGTCGCTTCGAAAAAGCCGGTCGACAGGGTGGGCAAGGGGGTGGCAAGTGAGGCTCCGAATCTGGATGGCCGGACTGGCGATTCTGCTCCCCGCGGCCGCTCTCCATGCCCAAATCGCAAGCGACGTGATGGGCATGCACAGCCTCGGGCCGGGCAGCAAATCGCCCATCACCGGCGCCCGTCCCGACGCCTGCAATTACTGTCACGCGCCCCATTCCGGACTGAACATCGGCCTCTGGAACCAGAAGCTCACCACCCAGACCTACACCGTACATACCAGCACCACCGAAAAGAATACCGGCGTGCAGCCCATGCTCGGGTCTGCCAGCAATCAGTGCCTGAGCTGCCATGACGGCACGGTCGCCGTCGGGTCGACCGTGGCTTATGGCCAGATCACGACCCAGGGCTCCATGAACGCGCAGGACGTCTTCGGCAGCAACATGCAGACCTCCCATCCGTTCTCCCTCGCGCCGCCGTTGAAGGACAATGTTCACCTCGTCGCCTCGCTCGCAGCCAACGGCAAGACTGCCGATCCGTCCGGGGCCGTCAAGCTGATCAAGGGAAGCGTCGAGTGCACCTCGTGCCACGATCCGCATGTGCAGGCCAAGGACCTGGTCTCGCAAAACTTCCTGGTGAAGGACGGTTCCAGCGGGCAGATGTGCCTGGCCTGCCACGATCCGACGCGGCAAGTGGGCGGACAGGTGAATCCCCTGGCCGACTGGGCCACCAGCGCGCATGCGCTGTCGACCGCCAAGATTTCGCCCCAGGCCGCGCTTGGGAGTTACACCACCGTTGGCGGCGACGCCTGCATCTCCTGCCACACGCCCCACAACGCCGCCGGACCCGCGCGGCTGCTGCGCGGTCAGAATGAACAGGCTTGCATCGCCTGTCATAACGGCGGCTCGAACGTTTCGCCCATGGCGCCCTACGCCAACGTGTTTGCCGAGTACGCCTCGCCCAAGGTCGGTCATCCGTTTCCCGCATCGTCCAATGCCCACGATGCCGCCGAGAGCACGTTGCTCAACAACAACCGTCATGCCACGTGCGTGGATTGCCACAGCGGACATGGATCCGAACCGGTCGGCGTATTTCCGCCTGCCGCCGCTCATTCGACGTTTCCCAGAAGGACGTCCTGGGCATCAATGCCAGCGACGGAACCAGCGTGCTCACGCCCGCCGTCAATCAATATGAGAACTGCCTGCGCTGTCACGGCACCAGTTCCGGCAAACAGGTGCAGCTGATCTACGGGTATTTCCCGGTCCGGGCGGTTTCAGCGGGAGATCCTCTGAACCAGATCCCGCAGTTTGCTGTTTCGGCCACCTCCAGCCATCCCGTCTTTCACGGCCGCAGCAGCGCTCTACCGCAACCCAGCCTGCTGGCCAACATGTTGAATCTCGACGGCGTCACCCAGGGCCGCGCCATGGGCACACAGATTCTCTGCACCGATTGCCACAACAGCGACGACAATCGCGAATCGGGAGGCTCCGGGGCCAACGGCCCGCATGGCTCCCGGTGGACGCACATTCTCGAGCGCCGCTATGAGTTCAGCCAGGCCGTCTCGCCCGGGCCAGGCGATCACCAATCTCTTTCCTAATCCGGATCTCAGCGCCAATGGGCCCTACGCCCTGTGCGCCAAGTGCCATGACTTACCCAACCAGGTCGCAAAGAACACCAGTTGGAGTCAGCACAGCGCCCACATCACCCTCGGATTGAGCTGTTCCGTCTGCCACATCGCTCACGGCATGGGAGCCGCCAGCGGAACCATCAGCGGCGAGCGGCTGGTCAATTTCGATGTCAATGTCGTCGCATCCAATGGCGGGCTGCCCATCTCTTACAATCGCGGCCCCAACACCTGCGTGCTGGTCTGTCACATGGCCGCGCACAATCCCAACGGCACGGTTACGGCGGCTGGTCTGCGGAGCCCTGGAATCAGGAAGTGAGCATTCAGACGTCGGTGCGTAACCTAGAACGTAGTTCTCGCCATACTGCCGTTCATCTCGTTCGATTTGTCCGCATGGCACTGGCGGCAGAATTGCGCCGTCTGGTTCGACGAACGGTTGGTGTCGTTCGGGTTATACGGCGCGCGGAGAAAGAACATCGTTGTGTAGGTGCCCGCCGGCAGACCTGAACTCGGGTTGGACACCATGACCTGATTCATCGAGTGCGGGTCGTGGCAGGTCGTGCAAACCACCACCGACGTGTTGTTGTAATTCGCCGGCTTCACAAAGAAGCCGTAATTGGTCACGAACAGGCTGGAATACGCCCCTCGCATGCTGATCATCCCGTCAACCTCGGCGCAATCCCAGTTCGCGCCTCCGCAACTGATCCGGGCGCTCAGCCCCATCGGGTGGTCGTTCAGATAGCTTCCCGCTCCGCCGTCACTGCTTCCCAGCAGGGTCGGAACAGTGTTGTACGTCCCATAGGTTGCGGGCAAAGACTCGAAGATTCTGTTCTTCATCATCGCTTTGGGAGCATAGTTGCCATCGTGGCAGCCCAGGCAGGTCATCATGCCCGCAACATCCGGCGTCGTAGCCGACAGACTGGCGGGTAGCACTTCCACGAATTTGCCACCGCCCGTCGAAACGGTCCTTCCGTAGAGACTGCTAACGTTCTCGCCCCATAGAGCTCCCGTGATCGAGGAAGAATCGGCCGAGTTCGCGTTGCCTTTGCCGAAGCTGCCGCTGTGCGGCGAGTGGCACGCCGCGCAGCCGCGCCCATAGTTGAGGTGAGCTCCCAGCGCATTCGTCGAGGGCTTCGTGATCTGGGCATCGGCCAAACCCGCGGCAGCCAGACATAGTGGCACGATGAGAAAAATACGCCTCATGAAGCAGAACCTCCTGTTTGCGTACTGTTCTCATCGGCGGGCTTCTCCGAAGCTTAACGACTGCCTCAGCCCGCGACACGCGAAAATGGGGTCGACAAATGCGCCGGTCATGCGGGAGGACGCCGTCATCCGGAAGCCACCCACCAAGGGAACGATTATGTGATCTTAATCACGGCTTGAGGCTACCCGTTCCATATCTACTATTCCTGCAAACTTACTTCGGTTTGTTCGATTAGGTGGATGTTGCAAAACGTGCCTGACGCCGACTAGTGATTCAATATCCTCCGTCGGAGTCCCCATGAGACTGCTTCCCCAACGCGTCTGCTGCAAAACGGTCTTTGATCACATCGGCCCCCGTTTCGGCGTACCCCTTTGGATCTGCCTCGGGCTGGCCATGTTGCTGAGTCCATGTGCATTCGCAGCAGTTCATCCCGTTCCGCTGGACAAAAACGCCGATGCCGCCAAGTGCCTTGAGTGCCACCAGGACAAGAACAAAGGCAAATCGGTTCATTCCGCCATGGCGACCGGCTGTTTGAGCTGCCATGAGATCCGGGTCAACAAAGATGTCACGCGCGTCAAGCTGATCACCGCCACTCCGTACGCGCTCTGTCTCACCTGCCACGCCGATAAGAAAGCAGCCGACATCAAGGGAACCGTCCACCCTCCCGCGGTTCGCGACTGCCTTACCTGCCACGATCCCCACGCCAGCGACAACAAGAATCAGCTCCTCAAGCCCGTGTCAGGCGGAGAAAAAGAGAACCTCTGCAGCACTTGTCACCAGACCGGGTTGAATGTGCCCAAGGGCGGCAGCGTTCATGCCGCGCTCGATATGGGCTGTGACACATGCCATCTCACCCACAAGACGGGCGCCGACCCCACTCCGGAAAACCGGTTCCATCTGACCAAGGCAGCTCCCGCGCTTTGTCTGGATTGCCACGATCCCAAGGATGAAAGTCTCCAGAAGGCTCACCAGAACCAGCCCTTCGCCACGGCCAATTGCGTTGAGTGCCACGATCCGCACCAGTCTGCGTCTCCCAAGCTGATGGCAAAGTTCATGCACGTGCCGTTCGCCGACAAGAGCTGCGATGCCTGCCATGCACAGGCCAAAGACGGAAAAGTCGTGCTGACACAGAAAGACGCCAAGTCGGTTTGCGTTACCTGCCACGACGACAAGGCCAAGCTGATCGACACGGCCAAAGTGCAGCATCCGGGCGCATCCGGCGATTGCACAGACTGCCACAACCCTCATGCCAGCAACCAGCCCGGCTTGCCCAAGACGGACGGCGTCACCATTTGCCTGGGGTGCCACAGCGACATCGATGAATTGCGCAAGAAGGCGGTACACCATCAGCCCGCCTTCACCCAGGGCTGCTCCACGTGCCATACGCCGCACGGCGGCGACAACGATCATCTGCTGCGCGCCAAGGGCAATGCGCTGTGCCTGGAGTGCCACGGCCCCGACTCCGTTCCGCAGAAGGACGAAGCCGACCATCTGCTCACCATATTCAACGGCACGGTGAAACTCCCCGAGGACTATTACAAGAAGAACAAGGTGGCCATTCTGCCTCTGCGCTTTGGCCTGGGGCACCCGGTGGAGTACCACCCGGTTTCGGATGTGATGGATCCCGCCAACCAGAGTAAGGTCCAGACGCCGCTCAGCTGTCTTTCCTGCCATCAGGCGCACGCTTCGGCGCAGCCCGATCTACTGGTGAAAGACCAGTCGAACAACATGGAGTTCTGCGACAACTGCCACAAGAACAGGCTGAACATGAAAGAGACCACTTCCCCTGCGAAGTAACGGAGGATCATATGATTCGTTTCCCCTTCCTTGCCATGCGCCCTTCCAAGCTGCTGCTCGTGCTGCTCCTGTTCATCCTGGGGCTGACCTCGCCGTTTTCGGCCAATGCAGCCAAGAAGAAGGCAGATGCCGCCGCGGTACCACCGTTGGGGCCGCGCAAGTTTACGTATGATCCCACCAAGCTGGTCTGGCCCAGCCCGCCCAACATCGGGCGTGTCCACTGGGTGGATTACTTTGCCGGCGCCAAGATCGATTACACCCAGGAGCCCACCGCCAAGCCCAAGGCAACCTGGATGGATCGCCTTGCCGGCGGCCAGTCCCAGGACGAAAAATTCAATCCCAAGAGTTTTCCCTTCCAGCTCATCGGACCCTATGGCATCGCCACCGATTCCAAGGGGCTGGTGTATGTGGCCGATCAGAGAGTCGGGGCCATCTTCATCTTCAATATTGATAACCACGATACGCAGCTCATCCGGAACGGCGCGGAGGCCCACTTCGGCTGGATCAACGGCCTCGCCATCGATGACGATGACCGGCTCTTCGTCTCCGACGGCAAAATGCGCCGCGTCCTCATCCTGAACCCCAAGCACGAGGTGGAGAACCAGATCACCGAAGGACTCGTCGATCCTGTCGGCCTCGCCATCGATACGTCGAACCGATTTCTCTACGTGGTTGACACCCAGCAGGATCAGGTCATCGTCTATGACGCCGACAGTCTGAAGCTGCTTCGCCGCATCGGAACCGGCGGCAAAAACCACTACCTCACCACCCCGGGCGACTTTGGCGCGCCCCAGGGAGTTGCGGTGGACGGCGACGGCAACGTCTACGTGACCGACACTCTCAACAATCGGGTGGAGATCTTCGATGCCGATGGAACCTTCATCAGCCAATTCGGCAAGGCCGGCGATGGTCCCGGATATTTCACCCGTCCCAAGGGCATCGCGGTCGATGCCGATGGGCACGTCTGGGTAGCCGATGCCGTGCAGGACCGCCTTCAGGTCTTCAATCGTGAAGGCCAGTTGCTCACCTATATCGGGTCTGGGCACGGAGAGCTGCCCGGCCAGTTCAAGGCGCTTGTGGGTGTCGCGATCGACAAGCAGAACCGCGTTTTCACCACCGAGCAGGAGCCGGGACGGCTGCAGGTGTTTCGCTATGTAACCGACGCCGATGCGGCAGCCGAAAAAACACGGCGCGAGGAACAGTTGCAGAAAGCCGCCGATCAGCGGCAGAAGGCTGCTGCCCAGGCACAACCGGAAAAGCCCGCCGAAGCTTCTCCGCAAAAGACTCCGGATGGGCCGCCCCACTCGGATGCCGGATCTCCCAAGTCCACCGCGCTCGCCCAAGCCGCCGGCGCAATAGCGCCGGCACGGCCTCCGGCCGGCGCACGTGGGATCATGCGCCGCTCGCGCCTTGACAGGGCCTCGTGTCGTTCTTACCATGAAGCTCCGGTCTGTCCAGCACACTCATGCCCATCCAATCTGTTGGCGTCCCTCTGCGACGCTGTTTTGCGTTTCTGATTGTTGCTCTCTTCGTGTCGCTATACGCGCACTCGCAAGAGGTTGGCACGCTTACGCTGCTCAAAGACAGTCCATTGCATGTGATCCGTGGCGTCTCCATGCTGCAGGGAATCGAGGGCATGCGGCTCCGCCAGGGCGACATTCTCGAGACCGGGCCCGCACCCACGGCGCAGGCGCAACTGGAGTTCACCGGCGGGGCCATCATGGAACTCGGGCCTTCCACCCAGGTGCTCCTCCTCAGCCAGGCTGGGACCACGGCGGAAACCGCCATGCTGACCGGCTGGCTCAAGGGCGAAACCACGACAGGGACTTATCGCTATTCCAGCTCCCTGGTCACGGCGACCGCCAAGGGCGCCAACGTGTTGCTGCACGTCACAGCCGATACTGCCGAGGTCTTTGTGGAGCACGGAACCGCCTCCGTCGGCGCCGGCAACGCAGCCGCCACGCCCAGTTCCGCCGACAAGATCTTTTTCACCCGCAAAGCGGGGAAGCCCATCGTTCCGGCGGGCCGCCCCTCGGGTGAATTCATCGGCGCGATGCCTGTGTCCTTTCGCGATGAGTTTCCTTCTCGTTTGTCGCGCTTTGCCGGCGCCAAGCCGCCCGTGCCGAAAACCGATCATGACGTCTCTTACGCCGAGATCGAGCGCTGGCTTACTTCCAGCTGGGGCAGGGGCCTGGTAGCGCGTTTCAAGCCTCGCCTTCAGGACAGCGCTTTTCGCCAGGCAATTGAGGCCCATCTCGCGGCGCTTCCCGAGTGGGAGCCAGTCCTGCACCCCCAATAACACAACGCCATACAGCGGCCAAACGCCGATTCTTCAGCGGGTGAGAAATCCTATGAAACTGATCGTCAAGTTTAACCTCGTCCTGTCCCTGGTCTTCGCCATCGCATTCGTGCTCGCCGGATTCTTCACCCACGCGCTGCTCCAGCGCAATGCCAAGGCCGAGATAGAAGAGAATGCGCGCATCATGATTGAAAGCGCGAGTGCCGTGCGCAGCTATACCAGCACGCAGATCAAGCCGCTGCTGAAGACGCAGATGACCTACACCTTCATGCCCCAGTCGGTGTCTGCCTACTCGGCGAATGAGTATTTCAAGCTTCTGCGCAAGAAATACCCGGATTACTCCTACAAGGAAGCGACGCTCAATCCCACCAATCCGAGCGACCGCGCCACGGACTGGGAGGCGGACATCGTTCGCCTCTTCCGGCAGGCCCCGGACAAGACCGAGGTCGTGGATGAACGGGACACGCCCGCAGGCCGGGCGCTCTACATTGCCAAGCCGCTCAAGATTTCGGACCCCGCGTGCCTTGACTGCCACGATACTCCGGATCGTGCGCCCCGCACCGTCATCGAGCAGTATGGAAGCGCCAATGGCTTCGGCTGGAAGGTGAACGATATCGTGGCGGCGCAGATTATCACCGCCCCCATGCAGTTGCCGATTCAGCGGGCGAACCATGCCTTTACAGCCTTCATGCTGTCGCTCGCCGCGGTCTTTGTCGTCCTCATCGTCGCCATCAATGTTCTCCTCATGTACCTGGTCATCCGGCCCGTGAACCTGTTGTCGAACATCGCCAGCGAAGTGAGTCTTGGCAACCTGACGGTTCCCGATTTCGAGGCGTCAGGAAAGGACGAAATCGCCACCCTCGCCGAGTCGTTCCGGCGCATGCGAAGGAGCCTGGTGGAAGCCATCAAGATGTTGGAGAACTGATTCCGAGTCGACCGAGCCAAAAGAGCTTCCGATGGACTAGACTTGCTTCCATCCGGGAGGCGTTTCATGCGGTATCAAAGGACCCTTTCACTTTCCCTGTTGCTGGTGTGCTGTCTGGTTGCAGCCGGAAAGAACAAGAAAAAGGTCCTGCTGCCGGCGGACGTTCTTGAGGCCAAGTCCGTGCTGGTCGTCATCGATCCCGACGCCGGCGTGGCTGTCGACGCTCCCATGGCCAACCGCAACGCCCAGCAGGACGTGGAGAAGGCCCTGATGGACTGGGGCCGTTTCACCATGGCGCCGGACGCCTCAACGGCCGATCTGGTCATTTCCGTTCGCAAGGGGAATGGAAAGATCGCGCAGCAGACGGTGGGCGGCATCCCGGTCAACAATCGGCCCGTCATTCTTGAACCTACAGATTCGGGAATCGGGATGGGAGGCCATACCGGGAATCCCGCGCAGATAGGCGATCCAACCAATCCTCAACCCCGGACTCCCAGTCCGCAGGAAGAGGTTGGGCAAACCCAGGACATGTTTGTGGTCTATCGAGGCAGGCGCGACGATGCGCTCGTCTCTCCCGCAGTTTGGCGTTACAGCGCGAAAGATGCGCTTCGATCTCCGGGGGTTCCAGCCGTGGACGCGTTCAGAAAGCTGATTGCGGAAGCGGAGAAACAACAAGCGGCCACGCCGTAATTCCGCTTCAGTCCGGCAGCGCGGCAGCGGATTTCAACAAACAAAGATCCTGCTGAACCCCGGCTTCTTTCAGGAAACGCTCGCGATCCGCAGGGTTGGCCACATGTTCTGCGAGAAGCCCATAAAAATCCTTCAGCGTGGCTACGCGTTTGGCATCTTTTCTGGCCAGAACCGTGGCAATGGGGCCCAGGTGGGCGGCTAGCCTGCGGGCCGCTTGTTCGATAGCTGCCGGTGTAATCTCCCCTGGCGGGGAAACATCCATTGGCGCGATCACTGTTGGCCCGGCTTGGACCGGCGCTGACACAGACATTGGCGTACTGGCTTTGCTCCCGCCAAGTTCCGTTCTCCTGGCGAGAAAAGCCTTCCGATCCTGTTCCCGCTCCAGAACTGCGGCCAGTATCGTGTAAAGCTCCAGAGCGCTGGTTGTCTTGCCGGCCGCGCGTTTTACCAGAACCTTGGCCAGCGGTCCGATGAAGGCTGCAAGCTGGCGCTCGATGATGTTCAACGAGGCCTCGTTCAACTCATCACTGCCCGGCCCGGGCAGGATATGGGTCCGGTCGACGGATGACCGCAATGCCGTCTTCCGGAACTGGTGGCGTCCCGCAGCGTCTGCCCCCGCGTGGCCGCCATTCCATCGACCGAGCCTGGACTGCTTCTAGGCAGGGTGTATAGCGTGGGTATCGGCGCAGCGGGTTGGGGATCCTGTTTCGCACCGGGGGTGGCGAAGCTCTCCGTAAACCCCATGGGCAGCGCGGCGGGCGATGGAATGCGAGTCGAGACCTCAGCGGCCGGCGGTGCCGTTCCTTGAACGAAGATTCGCGTCGCCGACACGTCCTCCGGGTCGGGCGGGGCCGGCTTCCAGCGGGATGACTGTTCCGTGAGCTGTCCGCGCTTCAACGCTTCGATTCTCGATCGGACGGGGCCGAGCAAAGGGGAATCCGGATCGACGCGGGCCGCTTCCGCCACCAGCATTTCCGATGATTCGCGGTCCGACTTCAGCGCCGCGTCCGCAGCCGACGCCAGCCCGCTTACCGCCTGGTCGCGAACCACCTTGTCAGACCTTGCCGCTGCGTTTGCCTCCTGGAACGACTCCAGGGCTTTCTTCCACTTCCCTTTGTCGACCAACTTGGCCGCCCCGGCCAGAAGCTTCTCGGCTTGTGCGCGGTTGGCGATTCCTTCCCGAACCCTCTTCTCGATTTCGGCGAACTCGCGGTCACCGGGGAAGTCCCGCTTCGCCTGCGCCAGCAAGTCCTCGGCCCGTTTAAATTCCGCGGACGCCAGTGCCGATTGCAGCAGATTGACGCGCTGGGACCTTGCCTCCCGCCGCACCGCCTCGAGCCGCGATGCTTCCCTGGCCTGCTCGATGCGCTCCTGCAGAAGCCGCTCGAAATCACGCAATCGCCGATCCTCGGGATACCAGCCCTGCACTTGCTCGAGCTCGCGGAGTGCCCCTTCGAGATCGCCGTTCGCCTGCCTCTTTTTGGCCGCGTCCATGGCGCCGGCGATCGCCTCTTCGCGCCTTCGCTCCTGAATCGAGGCATGCAAGTCCTGAGAACCCACCGCGCTGGGCTGAATCTCCGCCAGCATGCGCACGATGGCTTCCGAAATCCGCCAGTTTTTTTGGACGGTCGCCCGCGATGCTTGCGCCAGTTCGCCGATGGCCTGGTCGCGAATGAGCGAATCCTCGCTGGCGAGCTGATAGGCGCGCATGGTCATCTGCGCGCCCGCCTCCCATTGCTGATTGGCGAACAATTTCCGTCCTTCGGCCAGCATCTTCTGGGCTTTGGCGCGCTGCCGAACCGCGGCCTCCGTCCGCTCCTGCAGTTCCATCAGGTCGGTATCCCACGGGAAGGCCTGGGTCGCCTGTCCCACCAGCACCGAAGCCTGCTCGTAGTCGCAGGCGCTCAAGCAGGCTCGCGATCCTGTCAATCCAGTTCTGGCGGGCATCGGTTTGAGCTCGATCTCGAAGGCTGCGCACACGCGCGATGGTGCTCTTCAGATCGGGATACTGCGGATAGACGGTACGGACCGTGTCCCACTTGGCCAGGGCTCGGTCGTAATGACGCGACTCCTCCAGTTGCCGCGCCTCGGCGCCGATCTCGGCGATGACCTGGCGCAGATTGCCGACGTTGTCCAGTTGTTCTTTCAACCGGGCATCCTGGGGGCTCTTTTGCAGGGCGTCCTTCAGAATCTTCATGCGCCGATCCAGATCCGCCTCTTGCTCGGCGCGCGCGAGAGCGTCCTGCACAGCTTCCGCTTGTTCCGATCGCGCCCGGGCCAGCAAATCCCGGACTTCCAGATTGTCGCCAACCTCTTTTGCCAGCCTTTCCAGCGTTTGAATGGCATCGTGGAGGGCGTGATTGTCCAAAAACTGCCTGGCTTGCCGCAGCCCCTCGGTCTTCGTGCGTCCCAACCGCTCCTGCTTCAGGTTCTCGCCCACATCCGCAAGCAGAGATTCCAGCCGAGGCTCCGCGCCGATCTGGGCGATGGCATTTTCCAGCTGTTCGTGTAACTCCTCGTTACGGCCCGCCTGGAGCAGCACGCGCGCCATCGTCAACTGCTCATCGACGAACCGCTTGCGCTCTTCAACCTGACGCTGCCGGTCCGCGAGAGTCTTGAGCCTCAGCAGGTTTCGGTCTTCCGGAAACCGGGCCAGGCCTTCGTCAGCCTTCGTGCAGGCGGCGCGATAGTCGTCCTTGTTCAGCGCGTCTTCGACTTCGCGGACCAGGGCTTCGACTTCCCGCCGGCGACGTTCCTGGTCGTGGCCCGCGACCGCCGACTCCATCAGCGTGTGCAGTTGGGGCGCCGCTGGATCCAGCTCTTCCGCCCGTTTCAGAATGTCCAGCGCCGCCGTGAATTTCCGCGACGAGATCTGCTGGCGCGCTTCCACCAGGTAGCCTTCCATCTGGCGCTGACGTGCGCTTTCTTCGATGTCCCGCGAGATCAGGCGGTAGAGCGTTTTGGCCTGGGTATCGTTGGGTGCCACCGCCAAGGCCGCTTCCGCCGCCTCCTTCGCCGCGTCCAGCTTGCCTTCTGCCTGCGCTGCTTCGGCGACCTTCAGGGCCTTGTGCAGCTTTTCTGCGCGCACAGCAGCAGCCCGGACATCCTCGCGGAACTGCTGCAGGTCGGGGTTGGTCCGGTCCAGCCCCAGCGCCCGGTCAAGATGCTCCAGTGCTTTGTCGAACCGCTCGTCCGCCAGCGCCTCTTCCGCGAACTGACGGAGTTCACTCACCTGCTTCCCGATTTCATCCCGCTGGATCCGTTGCTGCACCTCGCGCAACAGCCGGTTTGCGTTGGTGTGCTGCTGGTTCATCTTCAACACCCGCAGCAGCGAACCCTGCGCCTTGTAAACCTCTCCCTGTTCCAGGAAGGCAGCCACCTCGTGCATCTCCCGGCCGATCAGTTCCTCTTTCAATTGCCCCTGCAACTGCGCCAGGTCCAGGGCAAACTCGTCGGCCGAGCCGTACCGTTCGTCGGGATTCTTCGCCAGGGATCGAAGCAGGATCTGCTCCATCTCGGCAGGGTAACCGGACAGAAAATTGGCCACGGGCAGAGGCGGATCGTGCACGATCTTCAACATCGTGGTCGCGGTATTTTCTGCCTCGAACGGCATATGGTCGGTAAACAACTGGTACAGGACCACGCCGGTCGAAAAAATGTCCGCCCGGGCATCGACCGGCTGCGACTTGAATTGCTCCGGAGCCATGTAGCGCAGCGTGCCCAGCACCTGCCCTGTGCGCGTCACGCTCTGATTGCGAACGTGGGCGATGCCAAAATCGAAGATCTTGACTCCGCCTTCCTGGCACAACATGATGTTGGCCGGTTTGATGTCGCGGTGAATCACCCCCCGCCGATGGGCGTAGCCCAGCCCATGGCAGACCTGGATCACCACCGTGATCTTTTCCAGAAGACTCAGCTGCCGGCGGTTCGAGAGCGCCGCGTCCAGGCCCTCGCCCTCCAGGTATTCCATCACCAGGTAGGGATTGCCGTTGTAGTCGCCCAGGTCGAAGACGGTCACGATGTTGGGGTGCTGCAGGCTTCCCAGCGACTGGGCCTCGCGAAAGAACCGCTTCAGCATGTCCGGGTCTTCGGCGAATGCCCCGGTGATCATTTTGATCGCCACCCGCCGGTCGAGGTGGGGGTCGGTCGCCTGGTAGACGACTCCCATGCCCCCGCGCCCGATGATGCGGGTGACCTCGTATTTCCCGATTTTGCCGGGCACTAGGGTAGCCATGCGGATGGAACCTGAATTTGGTAAAGCGGGTCTCGGTTCATCGGGAAGCCCGAAGGCCGTCCGCCCCCTGAAGCACAGCGGTGCGAAACCATCCGAGCGCTATGGTTTATGAAGGCCACATCCACCGGGGTGCGGCTTATTATGCTACGAACGCAGGTCTAGTCGCAACAACAAGTTGGACCCTTCCGGTGATCCTTCTCGTGTCTCGTCGCAGGCAGAACAACGAATTAGGCAGACCTCTGCCGGGATCGGGTGGTTCGCCCGCAGCGTGCTGTATCCGGATCAGTTTCAACCCCGGCGTACACGCGAAGATTGATGGGGAGCAAATGGGGGGCGGAATTCCAGGGAGCGCGGTGGGAGCGCGGGTCTAACCCATTGATTCTATGGTGGGCGCTGCAGGATTCGAACCTGCGACTTCCACCGTGTGAAGATGGCACTCTACCGCTGAGTTAAGCGCCCGCTGGGAGGGTTGGCGCCGATCGCGCCGGGAGGGGCATCCCGTAGGATAGAGTAACACCAGCAGGGCGTTGCGGCCAAACCAGAGTGGATGCTTCCGCCGGGTTGGGGCGCCATCGCGCCCAACAACTTCATGGTCTTTCGAGCCCGACCCTTTCGTCCGCCAGGCGAGCCCTCCAACACCGGAGAGAGCGCACTCAACCGCCTGCCTGGGTCGGAACTTGCTTCTAAGAACGGTATGCATTTGCCGCGCGAAGGCGGAGAGATTTCCGGATTGGAGGGCGGCCGGAAGGAGCCCTCGGCTGCCCGCTCACCGGGGGGCGGTCCGGATGAGGGTAAGGATCGCGCCCCGGGCGGTTTATCTTCCGCAGAGAGTGCCGATTCCGCGTTTGAAAACGCCTCAAAACCGCAACCTTCCGACGACGACAGTGTTCCAGAAGATATGGCAACGCTCGTCCTGGACAAGGCGGCCCTCGGAACAGGCCCGGTTGCGCGGCCCGACGCTGAATCGGAACGATCTGGCGGCGGAACGGCATTTTGCCGCGGCCGACCCGGCCAGCGACGCCGCCATCATGCTCCGCGTGGCTGCGGGCGATGAATCGGGTTTCAATTATCTGGTGGAAAAATACCACCGGGCCATGGTTCACTTTTTGTTCAGAATGGTGCGCACCCAGGCCGTGGCTGAAGAGTTGGCGCAGGAAGTGTTCCTGCGCGTTTACCGTTCGCGGGAAAGTTACCGGGCGGAGGCCAAGTTCACCACCTGGCTCTACCGCATCGCCACCAACCTGGCGGTAAACCATGCGCGCGACACCAAGCATGAGCGCGCGGCACAGAATGTTTACCTGGATGTGCCGGACCCGGAAACGGGAACGACGCCGGAAGTGGCGGACGATGAGCCTACGGTGGAACAGCGGTTGCTCCGCGACGAACGTATGGCGGCCATCCGCAAGCACGTGATGGCGCTGCCCGAGCGGCAGCGCATGGCCGTGCTGATGCACAAGTATCAGGGACTGGATTACCGCCAGATCGGTGAGGTGCTCAAACTGAGCGAGTCGGCGACCAAGTCGCTCTTGTTCCGCGCCTACCAGACGCTGCGCGACAAGCTGAAGGAATTCGTCTAACGGGGTGAGTTGAAAGAAGCCGGGCGCACCGGCGGGAATTGGGGTGGAAGCGATGGAGACGAAGAAGAATACGTGCACGGGAATGGATCAGAAGCTTGCAGACCTGCTTCTCGATCCGGCCGCGGCGCCTGAAAACGTAACAACTCATGTTGCCGGGTGTGAAGACTGCCATCGCCAGCTCGAGGAGTTGCGCGCCACCATGGCTCTGCTCGATAACTGGGAAGCTCCGGAGCCGAATCCCTATTTCATGACCCGCTTTGAGGCGCGGCTGCGCGAGGAACGCAAAGCTGCGCCGGCGGGGTGGCTCGAACGCATGAGGGCCAGGATTCTGTACGGGCCGCAGACGCATGCCCGTCCGCTGGCAGCCATGGCGCTGACCATCATGCTGATCCTGGGCGGCGGCGCTTACCTGGGAGTCACCAACTGGGAGCAGCAGACGGCGCCTTCGCATGAAGCCGCGGTCGTAGGCGATTTGCAGACGCTGGACAGCAATGCGCAACTGCTGGATCAGCTTGAGTCGATCTCCGGGACCAACACCACGGATCCATCGGATGACGATTTGAACACCAACTAATGAATGCCTCGGGTCTACATTGAGACTTGGAGTATTGCGGGATTTTGAAACAGTAAGGTCGGGGAAAAGATGAAGGGCACACCCAGGGCGGACAGATGGCGCCGCGCAGCATTGGCTGCCGCGCTGGGTTCCCTGTCGCTGATGGCGGCGCCCGCCCCCGGACAGCAGCATGCCGCTCCTCCACCTCCGCATCCGCCCGCGCAGTCCCATGCCGCGCCGCCCCCCCAGCAGGCGCCGCACCCGCAGAGCCAGGGTCATTCGAATTCACAGCCCCAGGTGCATTCCTACACTCCGCCTCAACCGCAGGCGCACCCGTATTCGCAGCCGCAGACCCGGCCTGCCCTGCCACCCAGCTCTCAGGGAGCCGCGCACCCCGTGTATCCCGGGCCTCCTTACCTGGGACCGGGGACGCCGCGACCCGCCTATCCCGGCTATCCGGCACCCAGCTACGCCCCTGCCGGGCACCTGGCGAACTGGCTGGACCAGCATCGCAACCTGCCCGTCCAGGAGCAGGAAAAGATGCTGCGCAACGATCCGAGCTTCAACCACCTGCCCCAGGGAACGCAGCAGCGGCTGGTGCGGCAGTTGAACGACGTGAACAAGATGCCGGACCAGCAGCGCGAGCGCCGCCTGGCCAGGGCTGAAAACCTGGAGCATCTGCCGGCCGAACAGCGCATGCAGGTGAATCGCTCCGCGCGGGAGTGGACCACCCTGCCGCCCGAGCGCCAGACCATGATGAAGAACGCGTTCCGCGACCTGCGTTCCGTCCCGCCCGATCAGCGGGCCATTGTGCTGAACTCCAGCCGCTACCAGGGCCAGTTCACGCCGCAGGAGCGTGGCATTCTCTCCGACCTGCTGAGGGTCGAGCCCTACGAGCCGCCGAAGCCGTAAAAGCAGCTTTTAGCTTCTAGCCCCCTGGCTTCAAACCCGACCACTGGCAGTTCTATGCGAGTTGTTACTTCACTACTGGCGCCCTCAGCCGTATATCCCGCGACGAAGCACCCACCTGCACCTCGAACGTTCCCGGTTCCAACACCCAGTCCTTCTTCTGCGGACTCCAGTAGGAGAAAGCCGGATTCTCGAGGCTGAATTGAACCGCCTTCGTCTCACCGGGTTGCAACTCGACTCGGCTGAAAGCCTTCAACTCGTGCACCGGGCGATCGATCTTTGAATGGCCGTCGTGCACGTATACCTCCACCACTTCGGCTCCCGGCCGAGTGCCGGTATTGCGCACCTTCAGCTGAATCGAAACCGGCTTGTTGCCTGCCCCCGGCACGACCTTCAGATCGCTGTACTCGAAAGTCGTGTAGCTCAGCCCGAAGCCGAACGGAAACTGCGGCTCGACGTTTTTCGTGTCGTAGTAGCGATAGCCGACGTAGATGCCTTCGGCGTAATCCACTTTGAGGTTTTCGCCCGGGTAGTGGCCGTAGGCGGGCGAGTCCTCGAATTTCTTCGGCAGCGAAACGGGAAGCTTGCCCGAGGGATTGGCGTCGCCAAACAAGATCGAAGCCAACGCGTGGCCGCCCTCCTGCCCGCCGTACCACATGTCCAGCAAGGCGGGCGTGGTATCGATCCATTTCGTCATGGTGACGGGGTCGCCGGTGTTCAACACAACGATGGTGTGCGGATTGGCCTTCTCCACGGCGGCGATCAATTCGTCCTGCCCGGCCGGGAGGTCCATGGTCGCGACGTCGAAGCCTTCCGACTCCAGCTTGCTGTAGCGGCCCACGACGACCACAGCGACATCGGCCTGCGATGCAGCGTTCGGCGGCTTCTTTCAGCGCAGTGGCGCGTGCTTCAGGAGTGTCCTGAGTTGGGTCCTCGCCCTCCATGCCGACGCCCAGCGCGTACGTCACCTTGATTCCTGCGCCGGCCCTCTCCTTGATTCCGTCGAGCGGCGCAATCGAATATTTGGGCCGCACCAGGGAACTGCCGCCTCCACCGGTGCGCGCCACCGCGGCATTGGGTCCGATCACCGCGATCGACTTGATCTTCGCGGCATCGAGGGGCAGCAGTCCGCCGGCATTCTTCAGCAGCACGATGCCCTCCGTGGCTCCCTTCAGTGCAACGGCGCGCTGCTCGGGCGTATCCAACTCGCCGCCGCCGGTGTGGGGATGGTCGAAGATCCCGCTCAGAAAGATCACGCGCAGAATGCGGCTGACGTTGTCGTCGAGTGTGGCCTCGGAGATATGTCCGGCCTTGACCTCGGCCAGCACCTTGTCGCCCTCCAGCCAGGTCCCGCTGTTGCCGCTCATGATGGTTCGAGGGCTCGACAGCATGGCCTTCGCCGGCGGGCCGCCGGGCATCTCGAGGTCCATGCCCGCATTCACGGTGGGCGCGGTCGAATAGGTGCTGCCCCAGTCGGAAATCACGAAGCCCTTGAAGCCGAACTCCTTTTTCAGAATGTCGGTCAGGAGGTAACTGTTCTCGGCGCAGTAGGTGCCGTTCACCTTCTGGTAGGCCGACATGACGTTCCACACGCCCGCTTCCTGCACGGCGGCTTTGAAGGCGGGCAGATAAATCTCGTGCAAAGTGCGCTCGTCGATGTGTTCGTCGATGCGGTGACGCTCGAATTCTTCGTTGTTGGCGGCGAAGTGCTTCACCGAGGGGATCACGCCTTCGCCCTGCACACCCTTGATGTAAGCCACACCCAGCCGCCCGGAAAGATACGGATCTTCGCCGTAGCCCTCGAAGTTGCGCCCCCACAGCGGCACGCGATTGATGTTGACGGTCGGGCCCAGGATCATGTCCCGTCCCAGCGCCTTCACTTCCTGCGCGATCGCCTGACCTTCGCGCTGCACCAGGTCGACGTCCCATGTCGCCGCCATGGCCACGCCCGAGGGGAACGATGTGGACAGGACCTTGGGAGTGTTGGCGGCGTTGGTGACCGCGGAACTGCCATACCATGCGCGCACGCCCAGGGGGCCGTCGGCGATCTTGATGGCGGGGATGCCGAGCCGCTCGATGGGCATGGATTCCATCCAGCCCGAGCCCGGCCAGCATCGGAGGCTTTCTCTTCGAGCGTCATGCGGCCGAGCAGATCCTTGACGCGTTGCTCGGCGGGCAGGCTCGCATTTTTGTACGGAGCGTCAGCCGGCACTGCAGGCGACGGACCGCTCTGCGCCGCCAGGCTTGCAGGAAGGAAAACCAGGACGTCAAAGAGCACGGAAACGAACGCAGCGCGACGACGCATCAGACAAGCTCCGGAGCGGGAATGGCCCGCGTGAAATTCGGAGCCAATAGTAGATGAGAGAGCCACGGGCTACAAAATTGGATGGAAATCGGAAGGCGAACCAGAGATTTGTGCGCATTTTCGCGCAACCAATGCAAAGACTTTCCAGTCCAAAGAGACACATGGTTGGTCTTCTGAGGTTGACCGACGTCAAGATACGCGCGCTGGAGGTCGATCACCTTATCTCATGAAGCGCCTTTTCGTTCTGCTCATCGCAACATGCATCCCCGCGACGCTGAATGCCGAGACTGGATGTCCGGCAAACATCACCGCGATTCCGTTTCACAATGTCAACCGCCACGAAATGATCGTGGAGGTGTCGATCAATCATTCCGGGCCCTATGATTTTCTGTTTGATACCGGAACCCAGGTGACGGTGGTCGATCAATCCCTGGCTGCGGAATTGCATTTAGAGGTAAAGGGGAAGGCTGCTGTTGCCGGCATCAGCTTTCAAGGGCCGGCCATACTGTCGCAACTGGATGACGTCGAACTTGGCGATCATGCGGCAATCAATCAGGGTGTATTGGTCTATGACATGAAGCGGCTGCAATCGGCCGGATATGCGATCCGCGGCCTGTTGGGCGCGGATTTCCTGTCGCGATTCGATGTGCTGATCAACCATGCCCTCAAGGTTGTTTGTGTTGACGATACGGGAGCAATGCTGCAGGGAGTGAACGGGGAGTCGATGGCCCGGGTCGCACCTGTTGGCGCTACGGCAAAATCGCGCCGTCCAGGGTCGCCCAACCGGTTGAATGCCGCCAGTTTCGCGGGCGACGACTAGCCCGTAGAGGAATCTTTGAACGTTTCTCCAGACGAAGCGGTCGCTCGGCGGAGATTGAATGATGCAGTCGAATCGATCACGCGTCGAACCCACCATTGCGCCTGGTTCTCCGCGCATGCGGAACAGGTCGGGAATTACGGTCAGACGCGCCCTAAGCTACAATAAACGCAGGGCTAATTCAATTCTTTGAGCGCGTCCCGCGCCTCCCAGGCAAGGAGTTTCACAATTTATGGCGATTCCCGCCACTCAAATGCGTCCGGGCATGATCATCAAGCATAACGACCAGTTGCACCTGGTCTTTAAAGTAGAGCACCGCACCCCCGGCAACCTGCGCGCGTTTATCCAGGCCAAGCTGCGCAACATCCGCTCCGGCGCCATGTTCGAACACCGCTTCCGCTCCGGCGACGCCATCGAGCGGGTGGTCGTTGACGAAATAGCGATGGACTTTCTCTATGCCGACGGCGACGATTACTACTTCATGAACCCCGAAGACTACGAACAGACCGTCCTGAAAGGTTCGACCCTGGGCGATGCGGTCGAATACCTGACGCCCAACCTGCAGATCAAGGTCAGCTACTTCGACGGGCAGGCGGTGGGCATCGAGCTTCCCGGCACTGTCGAACTCACCGTGGTGGAAACCGAACCCGGCCTGAAATCCGCTACCGCCTCGAGCGTGACCAAGCCCGCCAAGACCGAGACCGGCCTGGTGGTGCAGGTTCCGCCCTTCATCAACGAAGGCGAGAAGATCCGGGTCGACACCAGCGAAGGCGCGTACCTGAGCCGCGCGTAAAGATACCTGATAGGCCAGGCTGCGCGATTATTCGGGCAGCCTGACCACTTTGACTTCCAGCAGCGCCTCAATCTTCAAGAGCGCCTCGACCACCGCGTTGTGGACGGGCGGGTCGACCTGCACCACGGCCAGGGCGTGGACCGGCTTGACCCCGGAACGGTCGCGGCCCAGGGCGAAGTTGGCGATGTTGACGCCGCATTCGCCGAGAATCGTCCCGATCTTGCCGATCACGCCCGGAACGTCGATGTTGCGGCACACCAGCAGGGTGCCTTCGAGCGGCGCCTCCACATCGATGCCGTCAAATTCCAGCAGGCGCGGCTGTTCGCCGTGAATCACGGTGGCGGTCGCATGGCTTGTGCCGGAGGCGGTGTGCAACTCCACGGCGAGCATGGTGGCGGCTCCACCGCGAGAGCTTTCCTGTTTCTCTTCGTGGACGCGGATGCCGCGCTCTTCCGCGACTGCCGCGGCATTGATGCGGTTGACGTTCTCCGAGCCCTGGAGCAGGCCAGCGATAGCCGAGTTGCGGACCAGGTCGGTTTTGGCCTCGGTGAGCGCCCCGCCGTAGACGAGCTGGATGGCTTCGATGCCCCCCTTGCCGGCCTGCGCCAGGAATGCTCCCAGCCGCCCCCCGAGGTCGATGTAGGGCGCCAGCTGCACGTATTCCTCGTGGGTGAGCGAAGGCACGTTGACGGCGTTCTGCACCACGCCCAGCTTGAGATACTCGCGCACCTGGCGGGCAATCTGAATGCCCACGGCCTCCTGCGCCTCCGCCGTCGATCCGGCGATATGCGGAGTGAGGATCACGTTGTCCAGGCCGGCGTAGGGCGAATTCCTGGGCGGCTCTTCGGAAAATACGTCCAGCGCCGCGCCCGCCACCTGGCCGCCTTTGAGCGCCTCGGCGAGGGCCGCATCCTCGACCAGTTCCCCGCGCGCGCAGTTGATGATGCGCACGCCTTTTTTCATCCCGGCCAGGGTCTTTGGATTGATGATTCCGTTGGTCTGAGGAGTGAGGCCGACGTGCAGGGTCAGATAGTCGGCTTTGGCGAAGAGCTCATCGACAGAGACCAAGAGAATGCCGTTCTCGCGGGCCACGGCCGAGGAGACAAACGGGTCGCTGCCGATGATCTCGAGGCCAAAGGCGCGGGCGCGGCGGGCAACTTCGAGCCCGATCCGGCCCAGGCCGAGGATGCCGAGCGTCTTGCCTTTCAGCTCCGCGCCCTGCAGGCTTTTCTTTTCCCACTTGCCCGCATGCATGGAGGCGTTGGCGGCCGGAACTTTGCGCGCCAGGGCCAGCATCAGGCCGATGGTCAACTCGGCCACGGCCACGGCGTTGGCTCCGGGAGTGTTCATCACCACGATGCCGCGGCGGGTGGCTGCGTCGGCGTCGATGTTGTCGACCCCCACGCCGGCCCGGCCAATCACCCGCAGCTTGGGAGCCTTCTCCATCAGCGCGTCGTCCACCTGCACGGCGGAGCGGACCACCAGCGCGTCGGCATCGGCAAGCGCCGCCGCCAGCCCGTCGGGGAGCTTGTCGTGGGTCAGAACTTCCCATCCCGGCTCGGCCGCAAACACGGCCAGCGTCGCCGGAGAAACCTTCTCCGCCAGAACGATCTTCATTGCCTCTCCCTTGTCTGCTGCAGCGGTGGTGTATTCGTCGAAGCGCACGCCTTCCTTCTCGCACAACAGGTCAAACATGCGCAGCACGGCGGCGTGCGGCTTGCCTTCGCCTCGTTCGTATTTCCAGATCGAATTGGGATGCACGCCCAGCCGCTCCGCCATCTGGTACTGGTAGAGATCGAGCTGCTTGCGCGCGATGACGAGTTTTTCGCCGAAGGTGAGTGAGTTCATAGTTCACAGTTCCGAGAAGAGTTCATTGTTCGAGGTTCACAGTTCGCAGTTGAAACGCAGCGCACTCCACAATTCGAACTGCGAACTACGAACTAGGAGCTGCGAACTGCCTTTGCGTACACCGCCTGCGCCGCCGCCACTGCCTGCCCGAACACTACCGGCAGCCCCAGCGCGTCCTTCGCGATGTGCTCCATGGCGCCGAGGAAGGCAATGGTGTCGAGATAGTCGAAGAAGCCGAGATGCGCGACGCGGAAGATCTTGCCCTGCATTTCGCCCTGACCGTTTGCCGTGACCAGGCTGAACCGGGACTTGAGAGCTTTCACCACGTCGCCGGAATTCATCCCCTCGGGGACAGCCACGGCCGTAGCCGCGGCAGCCGGAGCCGAAGGCGCAAACAGGGAAAATCCCAGTGCGACAAGCCCGGCGCGCGTGGCTTCGGCATTGACCTGGGCGTTGTCGACCAAGGCAATGCGGCCCTGCTCGAGATCGCCTCCCGCCTGGCCCGCGATATAGTCAAGTGCGGCGCCCAGGCCGGCCACGAGGGCCACCGCCGGCGTGTACGCGCTCTCGCCCTTGACGGCATTTTTCCGTTCCTTGCGCAGGTCGAAGTAGTAGCGGGGATTTTTGGACTTCTCCATCGCCGCCCATGCCTTTTCGCTCACGCTCAGGTAGGCAAGGCCGGGAGGAATCATCACCGCCTTCTGCGATCCGCCAATCAGAACATCGATGCCCCAGCCATCCACGTCGAAATGGGTAGTGCCGAGGCCGGTAATGCCGTCCACCACCAGCAGAGCCTGGGGTGCGACCTCACGGATGAGCAGGGCCACCGCTTCCACATCGTGACGGACGGCGGTCGAAGTCTCCGTAGACTGCATGTAGACCACTTTGATGTCCTGCTGGAGCGCCTTCTTCACCTCGGCCAGATCGAAGGTCTGCCCGTAAGGCGCAGTCACCAGCTGGACATCGCAGCCGAATGCTTTGGCCAGATCATGCCAGCGCTCGCCGAACTTTCCGGCCGTCAGCACCAGTACCCGATCGCCAGGGGAAGTGAGATTCGATACCGACGCCTCCATCGCCCCGGTGCCGGAAGACGAGAGCAGCAACACGTCGTTCCTTGTGCCAACAAACACCTTCAGCTGGGACAGCACCTTGATGAACAGGGCGCGAAATTCCGGCGTGCGGTGATGGATGTCGGCGGCCGCCATGGCAAACTGTGCGGCGGGAAGCAAGGGAGTAGGACCGGGCGTATAGAGGCGGGTTTTGCGTATCATGGATTTTCCTCGCTAAGTCGAATCTCTTCCTGAAATCACAGAATACACATATTTGTGATTAATGTGAATGCTGGTTTGTGCAAATCTCACCACTCGACACTCGACTCCCGAAATCCAAATATTTCTTTTTTGTAATTTCATGAAGGAAATCAAGCAAACTTTGCTATAGACTGCGCTATGGGTCGACTAAATACAGGTGCGTATAGCTATTGTGCGAATACCGAGGGTTCGAGAGAGAGTCCGGATCGATGGCCGTGATGAAGTATTTCTTGTTGTATGGGTGGACCTGGAGCGCGAGGCAGTCGACCTGATCCCGATTGCGGATGGCGGCGACGTTGGAGGAGAGCGTCCCGTTCCACGCGATTCACCCCGTTGCCGACGAACGTCGCTGACACAAATGGCTCAATTTGGAACTCCCTGAAGTTTGCTCCGTTAGGCTCTGCGAAATTTGGATTTTGCCAGTTGGTTCAGGCGGGCTCGTGGTTCTGCTGCCGCGCGCCAAAGAGGGGTCCTCTGTCCTAAGCTTGAGAGTATGGTCTGCAACGAGTTGCGGGCCCATCTAGAATCAGCCCCGGACGAAAGAGGTAGCCATGACCGATGCAGGCGCACTCGAGGCGCAGATCAGCCAGCAGATCATTATTGCCATGAAAGCCCATGACGCCGAGCGCACCGGCACGCTGCGCCTGATCAAGAACGCGCTCAAGAACAAGGCCATCGACAAGCGGGGGTTGCTCACGCCCGCCGAGGAACAACAGGCGCTGGCCACGATGATCAAGCAGCGCCGGGATTCGATCGAGCAGTTCACCAAGGGCAACCGGCCAGAGCTGGCGGCCAAGGAAGCGGCGGAGATCGTCGTCATCGAGGAGTTTCTGCCCAAGGCTCTGGACGAAGCGGGGCTGCATGCGCTGGTGCTGGAAATCGTCGCGGAACACGCGTCCGCGACCGGGCATACGCCGACGCCCAAAGACATGGGGCCGGTCATCAAGGCGGTACAGGCGCGGCTGCAGGCGTCGGGGGTTCGGGCCGAGGGCCGCCTCGTGAGTGAAGCAGTGAAAGCAGCGCTGGCCGGATAGTTAGCCGGGAGCCTTCTTCCGGGCCGGTCGAGGCTGCCCCGCCAGCTTCACTCAAGCCCGGAGTTTCGAAAAACCGACTTTGATCCTCTCTAGATTCGCAGCGTTGAGGTCGTGCATGCTCAAGCCCAAAAATTGCAGCTTACTTCGCCGTTTGCCGATCGTGGCGAGCGTCGCTGTAGCGTTGATCCAGCTCCACAGCCAGGACACTCCACCCTCGCCCCCGCCGCATGTCTTCTTCCGGGTGCAGGCGCCGGACACAAACACGGCGCCGATCAGCGGCCGCCTGCTGGTTTTCCTCAAAGCCGGTTCCGGGGACAGCGAGGTCTCGAACAGCGAAATGCACCTGACGGATGCGTGGGTGTGCGCGAGAGAGGTGCAGAACCTGGCGCCGGGCGCTTCGGTCGAAGTTGACGCCGACGAGACCGCTTTCCCGAAGCCGTTCTCGACACTGCCCTCGGGGATCTACGAAGCCCAGGCCGTGCTCGACGTCGACCACAACTACAACTACAAGGGGCGGGACCCCGACGACTGGGTGAGCCCGGTGGTCATGCTGGCGGGGTGGAAGCCCGGTGTAGGGGATGAGCCGGTGCTGTCGCTCGACCGCCGCGTGATCGAAGACCCGCAGCGCGCCGCCGCGTTGGCCAAGTTGAAGCAGGCCACAACGGCGGACGTTGCCCAGTACGACGAGATGGAGAGCCCGCTTCTGACGCGTTTCTGGGGCCGGCCGGCCAGGATCCGGGCGTGGGTGATCCTGCCGCCGACCTATGCCACTCACGCCAACGAAACCTACCCGACCGTGTATTGGACGCACGGGTTTGGAGGCGACATCGACGGCGCGCTGGTGTCGGGCCTGCGCATTTACGAACGAATGAAGGCGGGCAAAATGCCGCCCATGATCTGGGTCATGCTCAACGAGTCGATTGCGCAAGGCACGCACGAGTTTGCCGATTCGGTGAACGACGGCCCCTGGGGTACGGCTCTCACCACCGAGTTCATCCCCCATCTCGAACAGAAGTTCCGCATGGACGCCAAGCCCACGGGCCGTCTGCTCAACGGCCACTCGAGCGGCGGCTGGGCCACGCTGCAGCTGCAGATCAACTACCCCAAGGTCTTCGGCGGCACCTGGTCCACGTCGCCCGACCCCAGCGACTTTCACGACTTCACCAATGTCGATCTCTATGCCGCGAATGCGAACCTGTATCGCACCTCCGATGGATCGCCGGTCCCCATCATGCGCGACAACGGCCGGGTGGTGGCGACCATGGAGCAAATGGCGCGTCTCGAACAGGTCCTGGGGCCTTATGGAGGCCAACTGCAATCGTTCGACTGGGTCTTTTCTCCCAAGGGGCCGAGCGGCGCGCCGCAGCCGATGTTCGATCGTGACACCGGCCGGGTGCGTCCAGAGGTGGTGGCTTACTGGCACGACCACTACGATCTGGCCCACATCGTCGAGTCAACCTGGGCCCAGCGCGGCGACGATCTCAAGGGCCGCATTCACTTGATTGTGGGCACCGCCGATACGTTTTATCTCGATGGATCGGCGCGCAAGTTTGAAGCGGTGCTGACGCGCGTGGACGCCCAGCCGCACTTCACCTATCTCCCCGACCGCACCCACTTCAACTTGTACGAGGTGGGCAAGGACAAGCAGTTGGACAAGTTGGGCCTCTTCGACCAGATCAGCGCGGAGATGTGGGATGTGGCGCAGGCCGGGTGCGAAGTGGAAGGAAGAACCGCCCGCGAAAAAAACCAAGCGGCCGCAAAAGCCGAAGGAGAACGGCACGCCATAGGGTCGCGGCGCCGGCTCTGCGATTGAAAACCTATCTCGACGCAAGCGTCGCACGCCGGCGTTCGAGGTAGTTGCGCAGGGAAGGATCGCGCTCCAGGCCAATGGCGATTTCATACGCGTCGCGGGCCTCAGGGGTGGCTCCGGTGCGGGCCAGGAGATCGGCGCGCGCCGCCCAGTAGGGCTGATATTCGATCACGCGCGGGTCGCCGCTGACGGAATTCAAAATTGCGAGGGCCGCGCCGGGGCCCTGGATCTCGGCCACCGCGATCGCCCGGTTGATGGCGGCGACAGGCGATCCGGTGAGCTCCAGAAGCGCGTCGTAAAGTTTGACGACGGCGGGCCAGTTGGGCAGCCCGTCGCGCCGCCGCGAGACGTGGGCCGACTGGATGGCGGCCTCCAGCTGATAACGTCCAATGAGCCTCATGGCGCTGGCGCGCCGCAACGCCGCTTCGGCTTCTCCAATCCGCTCGTGGTCCCAGAGAGAAATATCCTGCTCCGCCAGCGCAATGTATTCGCCCTCGGGACCCCGCCGCGCGCGCCGGCGCGCCTCCGCATACAGCATCAGGGCCAGCAGCCCAAGGGCTTCCGGTTCGCCGGGCAGCAGTTCCGCAACCAGGCGGCCTAGATAGATGGCCTCTTCGGCCAGGTCGCGCCGGGCGGGATCGGTCCCCACCGCGTCCAGCCATCCTTCGGAAAAGGCGGCGTAGATGGCGTCGAGAACCGTTTCGAGGCGTTCGGGCAACTCCTCGCGTTCGGGAATGCGGAGCGGGATCCGCGCCTGCCGGATCTTGGTTTTGGCGCGCACGAGGCGCTGGCCCATGGCCGCCGGAGACATCAGAAATGCCGACGCAATCCGGGCCGCGTCCAGTCCCAGGACGGCCTGCAGGATCAGGGGCGCGCGAATGGCGGCGTCGATGGAGGGATGCGCACAGGCGAACATCAGGCCCAGGCGGCGGTCGGGAACTTCGCCTTCGTCAAACGGCTCGGCCAGGCTCTCCGCTTCGATTTCAAAATCGTCGGCGGGCGCTTCGTTCTTCCGCCGGCGGGCGGTGTCGATCAGCTTGCGTCGCGCCACCGTCAGCAGCCACGCTTCGGGATTCTCCGGACAGCCCTTCACCGGCCAGTCTTCGAGAGCCGCCGCGAATGCCTCCGAAAGAGCGTCCTCGGCTGCGGCTACGTGGCCCGATCGCGCGGCCAGAAATGCCACCAGCTTGCCGTAACTGTGGCGCGCCACCGCCTCTGCCGTCTCCTGCACCAGCGCGCCACTGCACGGACTCATCGCTTCACCTGGCCGCGGCTACGGCTGGTTCGGCGGCGTTTTGCTCGTTATTCGCAGGCCCCATCGCCCAGATGGCCCGCACTTCGACGACCCCGTGGCCGACGCCCGGGCATTTACCGGCCCACGAGAGCGCGGCGTCGAGATCCGGCACCTCGATCAGGTAATAGCCGCCCAGCTGCTCCTTTGAGTCGATGAACGGGCCATCGAGGACCTGGGTTTTGTTGTTGGTCGTGCGCAGCGTCGTGGCCGTGGAACTGGGCCGCAGCCGGTTGGAGCCCTTCAACACACCGGCGGCCGACAAGGCCTGGGTGTACGCGCCGTAGGCAGCTACGCCCTGTTGCTGTTGCTCCGGGGTCATTTTTTCCCAGCCGGATTCGTCTGAATAGAGTGTCAAGAGATATTGCATGGCGAACCTCCGTGTTTGGATTTGTAGGCGGCGCCAGCAATGACTCTGTGCGCCGTCACTACCATGACGTACGGGCCTCGCGTCATTTCGACATGCGGGTACGACTATTTTCAGAAAATCAGTGAACAGGCCGGAGGCTCTGATCCCTGTTCCCTGATTCCCTGTTCCCTGTCTTTAAAACGTATGCTGCTCTCCCTCGCCGACGGGGGCAAGTTTCAGCAGGCCCAATTCGCCGGCGAGGCGCTCCAGCCTGGCGCGGGTTTCGGCCATGGGCGGCACCAGCGGCAGCCGGACCGTATCGCTGCACTTGCCCATAAGGTTCAGGACGGTTTTGACGGGCGCGGGATTCGATTCCCAGAAATTGGCCTCGAACAGGCGTCCGTAGCGCTGCTCAAGTTCGCGGGCCGCGGTCCAGTCGTTTTCGAGCGCCGCGCCGATCATGCGGCCCACTTCGGCGGGAGCCTCGTTCGAGGCCACGCTGATGAGCCCGTGCGCGCCGATGCCGATGGCCGCCAGCGCCAGATTGTCGTCGCCGGAAAACACCTTGAACCCCTTGGGCACGCCGTGAACCAGCTGCGCGATCTGGGGCAGTTTGCCGCTGGCCTCCTTGATGGCCTGGATGTTGGGCGCGGCCTCGGCCAGGCGGATGACGGTCTCGGGTTCGAGATTGGCGGCGGTGCGGCCGGGAACGTTGTAGAGAACGACGGGCAGCGGGTCCACGGCCTTGGCCAGCGCAAGAAAATGCTGGAACTGGCCTTCCTGGGTGGGCTTGTTGTAATACGGGTTGGCGGAGAGCACCGCGGCAAGGCCCTTGATCTGGCGCAGCAGTCCGGCCTGGCGCACCAGCACCCGGGTGGAGTTGTGCGTACACCCCGCCCACACGGGAACGCGTCCCGCGGCTGCCTCGATGACGATGCGGACCGCGCTGAGCCACTCGTCTTCATCGAGCGTAGCCGCCTCGCCCGTCGACCCGCAGGCGACCAGGAAGTCGATGCCCGATTCGATCTGCCAGTTCACCAGCGCCCAGAGGGCCGGTTCATCGATCGATCCATCGGCCCGGAAGGGCGTCACGATTGCGGTGCCACAGCCAATTGTGTCCATAACAGGCAAGTATAACGGGAGAGGAGAGGGGTCAGAGATCAAAGATCAGGGTTCAGCGGGGAGGTGGCCGGACCAAGCGGCCCGGACCTCTGGCGATGGGTTGACACACCGTTTCACCAGAACTATTGTCGCCCTATGCTCGAACGCCAGATGGAGGAGGCGATTGCGGCCTGTCCAGATCTGTTTATTGAGCCTGGGCTGACCTTGATTCGCCGACAAGCGGTTATCAACGGTCGGCGCCCTGACGTGCTCTTTAGCGACTCGCTGAGTCGTCATTTGTTGATCGAGATTCAGAGGGGTCGACTGGACGAAGACCACCTCCAGCGCCATTTTTACTACTACTTCGATTACAGGGCCAAGTATCCATCCACGCATCTTCGGTTGATGTTCATTGCGAATGTTCTGGTGCCTCGGCACAAGGAGTTTCTCGATGAGCACGGTTATGAATTCCGAGAGTATCCAGAGCATGAATTCACTCGCAGGCTGGAAGAATGCGATTCGCGATGTCACGGAGAGATCAGCCAGCTGCTAGAGTCGGTCACCACACCTGGGGTGCTGGCGCCTGGTACTTACGAGCTTCTATACGAAATTGAAATGCAAGCGATGACGATGTCCTACAAGATGCTCTTGCTCATGTTTATGGCAGAACTGGCGGATGTCGATGGACGTGTTTCGATCAGGTATTTGGCCGAACAGTTCCAACTCTTTTTTGTTAAGCGCTCAATAGACCGCAAGAAAGAGGAGAATCCAAACCGGGTCAGACCGGAAGTGCTGGCTCGGAGAAGTCTTTCGGAGTGGGAGCGCACTATACGAGACCAGCCTGTGCACTATCTGACAGAGTCCTTTGTTATCGATGAGGGGGCCTCAGTCCGTTGGGCATCGCGTATTTGGAGCCGATGGAATACGGAATTGAAGAGAGAGATTCATGCCGCAGCGTTTGATCGCCTCGTCCGATACTTCGATCGTCATGCTGGCGGGTATTAGAGTGCCTGACTCTCTTGACAGACTCTTGGGGCGACATCTTCCTTACTTGTCGGTATCCTCGAATGCAAATTTCCCCAGCGCAAATGGATGCGAGACCTGAGGTTTGGTGTCGGATCCAGGGGCAGGATAGGGGTCCGGGTTGTAGGTTGGGAAACCCCAGATCGCCCCAGTCCGCATGTCGATCGCCACCAGGCCTAATGCCTGCTTGCTGCCATCCGGAGCCCGCAACATGCGAACGCCAGGTTCGATATGGAACGGATATGGGGATGAGTCCGCTCTCGCAGGTTGGGGGTGAATGTAGGGCCGGATCGCGATCGCACTCAAGGCGATCGCAATCACCAGCAAAAGGGACTTTGTCAGTAAGTCACTTCTCATGGAGATCCTCCTGAATTTGGGTTGGGGACAAGCCTGATCTCTGGGTAAGAAAACACACGATGAATGCCGTCCCCAGATGGGGAGAGCGCGAGCAGGATAAATCGCAGGTCTACAGCCGGTCGAACACTTCGCGGAAGTCCCAGACGCCGGGAGGCTGGTGGGCGAGCCATTCGGCGGCGCGCACCGCGCCGAGGGCGAAGCCGCGCCGGCTGTAAGGCGTCATGGCGCAACTCGATCATGTCGTAGTCGCTCGTCGCGCGGACAATATGTTCGCCCTTGGCGTCGCCGACGCGATGCGAAGTAACCTCGACCTCGTGCGCCGGGCCGGGCGGACTGCAATGATTTCTTTCAGCGTGATGGCGGTGCCGGAAGGCGCGTCGAGCTTGGTGGTGTGGTGAGTTTCAGTGATGGAGAACTTGTAGCCGTCAAGCCTGGCCAGGTCCGCAGTGAGCCGGAACATCTTCTGCACGCCCATCGGAAAAATTGGTTCCGTAAAGCAACGAACCGCTGCGGCGCTCGGCGATCGCTTTCATGGCATCGAGTTGCGCGTACCAGCCGGTGGTGCCGACAACGATGCGGCATCCCAGGGCCAGCACGGCGCGCATGTTTTCGACTGCTGCCTCGGCGGTGGTGAAGTCGATCACCGCATCGACGCCGGCGAGCGTGGGCGCCGTCAGTGCCGCCGCGCGGCTGTTCTCGTTGATGTCCATGGCGCGCACGCCGTGGCCGCGCTCGCGGGCGACTTCGGCGACGAGCGAACCCGTCTTTCCCATTCCCAGTACGAGGAACAGCATGTCTGAGCTCCTGGCTTCCAGTTCGACTGCGCAAGGATCAGCTTATGTGCTATCCCACCTCAGGCGCAAAAACAAAGACACGCCGAAGGTGGGGCACCCAGATTTGTTCTGACGCGAGATGCCTGAACCGCAGTCGAGCGAGGAACCTGGTAGCGGTGGAAAGTGCGCTAGGAGCTGGAAGCCAGAAGCGGCTTTCTCGCTTCCACGTCGAAGATTTCCGGGTCGGGGTCCTGGAAGAACGCGGCATGCAGCGAACGCACCGCCTCGTCCGCATCTTCCTCGTCGATCATGAAGCTCATGTTGATTTCGCTGGCGCCTTGCGAAATCATGCGCACGTTGATGTGGCGTATGGCCGTGAACACCTGCGCGGCCATGCCATTGCGCCCGCGGATATCCTCGCCCACCATGCACACCAGCGCCTTCTTGCCCTCGTATTTCACATCGGCCAGCTTGCTCAGGTCGGCGGCAATCAGAGGCAGCTTGTCGTTCGAGTCCACGGTCAGCGACACCGAGACCTCGCTGGTCGAAACCATGTCGACGGCACACTGGTGCCGGTCGAACACGTCGAAGATGGCCTTGAGATAGCCGTGGGTCATCAGCATGCGGCTGGCGACCACGTCGATGATGCTCAGCTTCTTCTTGACCGCGATCGACTTGAACGGGCTTTTGCAATGCGGGGCCAGGGAAATGATGCGCGTGCCTTCGTTGCCGGGATTCCGGCTATTGAGCACCAGGACGGGGATGTTTTTCTTGACGGCGGGAAGAATGGTGGCCGGGTGCAGCACCTTGGCGCCGAAGTAGGCCAGTTCGGCGGCTTCTTCAAAGCTGATGACCTTGACGCGCAGGGCGTCGGGGCAGACGCGCGGATCGGAGGTCATGATGCCGTCGACGTCGGTCCAGATTTCGATGGAATCGGCGGCAAGCGCCCCGCCGATCAGCGCACCCGTAAAATCCGAGCCGCCGCGTCCCAGCGTCGTCGTGATGCCGGCCTCGTTGGAGCCGACGAATCCTCCCATCACCGGGACTTTGCCCTCGTTCACCAGGGGACGGACCTTTTCGTTGGCACGCTTCTCAATGGCTGCATCGAGGGGAATCGCCTTCTGAAACTGGGAGTCGGTCAGGATGATCTCGCGCGCATCCACGTGGGCCGCCGTCGATGCCGCGCTCGCAAAATGCGGCGGCGATCATGCGGCTCGAGAGCCGTTCGCCGTAGCTCACGATCAGGTCGGAGATGCGCGGCGTGAGTTCGAGGATCGCGGCCAGCCCGCGCAGAACCTCGTCGAGCTGATCGAATTTCTGATCGATCCAGGTGACGAGCGTGGCGGAGTCTTTCTGATTCTTGATCAGGGCTGCGGCGGTATCGCGATGCCGCGAGCGCAGGCGCGAACTGATGGCGAGTGCCCCGGTGCGGTCGCCCACCGATGCAGCCGAGGCGGCGCGCAGCAACTGGTCGGTCACCTTGGCCATGGCGCTGACCACGACCACGGGCTGCCTGCCCGCGGAAACCCGGCCAGCCACGATGGCGGCGGTGCGGTTGATCGCGGCGGGATCCTCCACCGAGGTGCCGCCGAACTTCATGACTACAAGGCTCATTGAAAAGATCCCATATGGCTGAGCTGAACCTCAGGAGCTAAAGCCCCGTTTCGTGTTTGGCCTACTTGATGTCAGGGCTGAAGCCCTGACCTACCATCCGCGAACCCTCATGCCTGAGCCGCGGCCACCGGAGCAGGCTCCAGCTTGCCCAGGCTCGCCAGTAACTCCGCATTCAGAATCGCAGCACCCGCGGCGCCGCGAATGGTGTTGTGCGACAGCACTGTAAACTTCCAGTCCAGCAGGCCGCAGGGCCGCAGGCGGCCGACCGTCACGCCCATGCCGCGTCCGCGATTGCGATCCAGCCGCGGCTGGGGACGATCGTCCTGGGGCGCCCACTCCACCGGCTGCTCCGGCGCCATGGGCAGGTTCAGCCCGGCCAGCGGCTGAAACTCCGCCCACGCGGCCAGCATGTCTTCGCGCGTCACCGGCCGGCCCAACTTGTTGCCCAGCTTGATCGAGACGCTCTCTGTGTGCCCATCCTCCACCGCCACGCGGTTGCAGTGGGCGGTCATCCTTGCCGCCAGCGGCTCCACAGACGTGTTCGGCGAGCCGGCCAAGCAGCTTCAGCGTCTCGGCCTCCATCTTTTCCTCTTCGCTCTTGATGTAGGGCACCACGTTGCCCAGGATGTCCATGGACGGCACGCCGGGATAGCCGGCGCCGGAAACCGCCTGCATGGTCGCCACGAAGATCTGCTCCAGGCCAAACCGTTCTTCGAGAGGCTTGAGCGCCATCACCAGGCCAATCGCCGAGCAGTTGGGATTGGTGACCATGTACCCGCCCGACTCCTTGCGCCAGGGCTGCTCCTCGATCAGGTGCAGGTGCTCGGGGTTCACTTCGGGGATCACGAGCGGCACATTGGCGTGCATGCGGAAGGCGCTCGAATTGGAGACCACGGCGCAGCCCGCGGCGGCAAACTTCGGCTCCATTTCGCGGGCGATGTCTGCGTCGAGCGCGGCAAAGATGATGCGCGGCGCGCCCGCCGGTTCGGCCGTGGAGATGGTCATGCGCGCGATGCGGTCCGGCAGCGGACTGTCGAGCCTCCACTTGGCGGCGTCGCCGTATTTCCTGCCGCTGGAGCGGTCGCTGGCGGCCAGCCAGGCGACCTCGAACCAGGGGTGGTTCTCGAGCAACTGAATAAAGCGTTGGCCGACCATACCGGTCGCGCCCAGGATGCCGATGGGGTATTTGCTTTGCATGGCAGTAAACACTCCAGTGTACAGGAGCGGTAGCCAGGCTTCACGGAAGGAATGCCGCGGTCGGACGACGAGGCGGGAACCGGAACAATCGGTGCTCCCTCCGCGTATCTGACAATGGCGCGGCCCGTCATCGCCCTCGCGCAGCCAGGCGTCCCCAAAGGAGAAACCATGCGAAAGAAAGTCGTTCTTGCTGGTGTCAGTCTCATCATGCTTTTCACCCTTGCGGGCGTGGTTGCAAGGCCGGCCCCTCCGCCCAGGAGCGCGCCTGGCACCATCGTGATCGTTTTCAAGGATGGCCACCGGCAGACGTTCAACCTGTCCGACATCGAGAGGGTGGAATTTCCGGCGCCGGCCGTGGCGGCAGGCGATAACGGCGCGGCCAATGCCGAAGCCCCCCCGCGCGGCCACTACGTGGGCAAATGGGAATGCGGCGATGGCAACGGCAGCGATTTCTACATCACCCTGAAGGAGAGCGGCGACGCGATGCGCTCGATCGGCGATGAACACGGCCGCTGGGTTTATGTGAACGGCGAAGCCCGGGTGACCTGGGATGACGGGGCCCAGGACGCGATTCGCAAGATCGGAGCCCATTACCAGAAGTTCGCCTACCACGAGGGGAAATCGTTCACCGACCAGCCCGATAACGTCACCAACGCCAAGCTGACCAACCCACGGCCGATCTAACGTAGTCCGCCAGAAATGGAGTCGTTTATTTACCGGGGTCACCCCATTAAGATGAGGAGTCCTCGGTATTGCGCCGAATCCAGTGTTGGACGCACCTGGCGCTCCCACGGCCTGTTACCGACGGAGCCCTCGCCAATTATGACGATCACTCCGCGCCCGGCCACTGTGGTCCGGAATAAGGGAAATACTGCGGCCCTTTCGCAGCTCCCATATACACCTGAACGTTGCTGTCCGTCAGGGTCGTTCCCGCGGTTCCGTTGCCATAATTAGTCACCCATACGTTTCCTGATTTGTCTATGGCGATGCCGTAAGGTTGATTTCCAGTAGCATAACTGTGAATAACGGTGCCGGAGGAACTCAGTTCCGTGACGCTGCTATTCGCCGGGCCCGTTCCGATTCCCCGGTTATACCCATTCGCCACCCATACGTTTCCGGCGGAGTCTATGGCTACGATTTCAGGATAACTTCCGGCAACGTAGGTACCGATAACGGTGCCGGAGGGGCTTAGTTCCGTAACGTTGCTGTCCGCCGCGGCCTTTCCCGGGGTTCCATTGCCCTTATTCACCACCCATGCGTTTCCGGCGGGGTCTATGGCAATGCCTTCAGGATGACTTCCTGCAACGTAGGTACCGATCGTGGTGCCGGAGGGGCTCAGTTCCGTAACGTTGCTGTCCGTCAGGCCAATTCCCGGGGTTCCGTTGCCCTTATTCGCTACCCACAGGTTTCCGGCGGAGTCTATGGCTATGCCTCCAGGAGAACTTCCCGCAACGTAAGTGCCGATCGTGGCGCCGGAGGGGCTCAGTTCCGTAACGTTGCTGTCCCCCGGAGCCGTTCCCGGAGTTCCAGGGGTTCCGGAGGCCCCGCCCCAATTCGTCACCCATACATTTCCGGATGTATCTATGGCGATGCCTCCAGCAGGATAACTTCCTGCCACGTAGGTGCCGATCGTGGTGCCGGAGGGGCTCAGTTCCGTAACATTGCTGTCACCCGCGGCCGTTCCCGGGGTTCCGTTGCCGTAATTTTCTACCCATACGTTTCCTGATTTGTCGATGGCTATACCGATAGGACCCGTTCCCGCCACGTAGGTGCCGATCACTTTGCCGGAAGGGCTCAGCTCCGTAACGTTGCTGTCACCTGCGGCCGTTCCTGGGGTTCCGTTGCCCCCATTCGCCACCCATACGTTTCCAGCGGAGTCTATGGCATTGTCGAAACAAGAACTCCCCGCAACGTAGGTACCGATCGTTGGGACGGAGGAATTCCCTCCTCCGCAGCCGGAAAGAGCCAGGGGGACGAATACTGGAAAAAGACTTAGGGCAACGCAGGCAAGAAAAAGGTAATAGCGATTAAAGCGAATGACCGACGGTTTCATAACTCCCCTATACAGCGCGTTATCCTCGACATACACTCTTCCCGGCAGTCGCCCCTGGATAGTCTCGAATTCGCACGGAGCCCGCCGATTTAAGTCGCAATAGAAGACCGCTAATGTTCTTATCGGCACATTCATCCCCAAAATCCAGTTCCGAGCTCTCGCTGACGATCGGGAATTCCGGCCGCACTGTTCCAGAACTGCCGGCTGTCTGGCCATCGCCGGCAGGCGGAGTCATGCAGGCTTGCCGGAAGGCAACAGGGATTCGAATCACGATGTGCTGATCCAGACTTCCAAGGGCGTCAGCGAGGCCGCTCTCCCCTCCTGCTCGCAGGGCGAACCGACCATCTGCTGCACCTGGCTAATCTATTGAACGGCGCCGGCGAGAAAGTCTTTGTTTTGGCAATCTGGACCGCCAAAGCAAGCGACATCCTGGAGAAGGTCACACGCGCCCGAAGCGTCCTCAATAAATGACTGTCTGTGTGGGGGACTATGCTGGGGCCAGCTCTTAGCGATTAGCTTTTAGCCAAAACAGGATCACGGGTGGTCCGGCGGTGGTTCGTGACTGCGCGGCGCAACGGGATGGGCGTTGGCCCACTTTGACGCTCTCTTTTGCACTCTGAGGCGTTCGAACATCCCCAGTCTCGCGGCCGATTCATCGCGATTCTTGGCGAATTGCTCCTGCATGTCACCGTTCGCGGCCGCTGCCGCAAGGTTCTGCCAGAAGTAGGCATCGGAGTAGCTCTGAGGAACGCCCCTTCCGCTGTTGTAAAGTACGCCGAGGTTGTTCTGGGCGTAGGCATACCCCTGGTCCGCCGACTTCTTCCACCAGACGGCCGCTTGCGCATAGTCCTGCGCGATGCCCTTGCCGAGGTAGTAGTGGTACCCCAGCGTGTATTGCGCCTTTGGGTCGCCCGCCTTGGCCTGTTCGATTAAATCGATGTCGATAACGGGGGCCGACAGGGAAGAAGTCACGGGTATATCCGCGACCTTACTGTCTTGCTCAGGAGGGGAAGCCGAAACGGGCTTTGTTTCCTTTGTTGGTTCCGGTTTTGGCACCGCAGCGGTTGTGCTCCGCCCCCTGCACCGCGGGCGCCGAGGGCTCCTGCAGACATTTCACCTTCGCTCCACCGGACCCATGGAGATGGGCCACAGGGGCCATCAGAGCGAAAAGCAAACATGAAGCTGCGTACAGACGCTGCATTCCTTGTCCTGTCAGAGGCATCGGGGGCTGTGCTAGATACCGATTCTTCCACCTCTACACTCGGTTTGCAACCGGCAATTGGTAACATTCAAACGTTTCATCCCGGCCTGCAACGGGAAATTGCTTTTTGGGCCGATGCGCCCTCAGTCCTGTCCCATCGCCGCCAGCACGGCATCGGCAAACTGGGCGGTGCCGGCCGTGCCGCCCACGTCCCGGGTGAGGGTCTTGCCCTCCGCATAGACGGTTTCGAGCGCCTTCTGGACCCGCACGGCCGCCGCATCTTCGTCCAGGTGGTGCAGCATCAGAACGGCCGACTGCAGCAGCGCTGTCGGGTTGGCGATATCCTTGCCCGCAATGTCCGGCGCCGAACCGTGCACGGCCTCAAAGATGGCGCACTCCACCCCCAGGTTCGCCCCCGGCACCAGCCCCAAGCCCCCCACGAAAGCGGCGCAGAGATCGCTCACGATATCGCCGTAGAGATTCTCGAGCAGCAGAGTGTCGTACTGGTAAGGATTCATCACCAGCTGCATGCAGGTATTGTCGATGAGGTGCTCGGCGTAAATTACGTCCGGGAATCCCTCCGCGACCTTGCGCGCACAGCGCAGGAACAGCCCGTCGGAGAGCTTCATGATGTTGGCCTTGTGGATGGAGTGGATCTTCTTGCGCCCGTGCTTGCGCGCGTATTCGAACGCGAATTTCGCAATGCGCGTCGAGCCCTTTTCGGTGATGACCTTGATGCTCTCGACCACCCCGGGAACCACTTCGTGCTCCAGGCCGACATATTCGCCCTCGGTGTTTTCGCGCACGATGATCAGGTCCACGCCGGGCCACTTGGATTCGAGGCCGGGCAGGTTCTTGATGGGGCGGAAATTGGCGAAGAGGTCGAACTTCTTGCGCAGCGTGACGTTGATGCTCTTGAAGCCGCCCCCGATGGGAGTGGTCACCGGTCCCTTGAGCGCCACCTTGTTGCGTTCGATCGATTCGTAGAGCGCCGTGGGGATGTATTCGCCGAAGATCTCGAATGCCTCGGCGCCCGCCGAGTAGCGTTCCCATTCCCACTTGACGCCGGTGGCTTCGAGAATGCGAACCACGGCCTGGGTGACTTCAGGGCCGATGCCGTCGCCGGGAATGAGCGTGACTCGATGCGTCTTTGTCTCTGTCATATCTGTTAGCTTCCAGCCTCTAGCTTCGCCAGCTTCTGCTGGCATTTCATTCGGCCTTCTCTGATCCCTGATCCCTGACTCCCTGATCCCTGCTTCTTGTGTCCCTCGAGCAGCTCTTCCAGTTCTTCCTTGAATTCGCGCACATCCTTGAAGTCGCGATAGACCGAAGCGAAGCGGATATAGGCAACCGTATCGAGGCCCTTGAGGTGGTTCATGATCAACTCGCCGATCTCGCGCGTAGCTGCGCTCCCGTTCTGGAGCGTCCATGAGAAATGTCTCGGTGGCGTCGACGATGGCTTCGAGTTTTTTTGACGGAACGGGGCGCTTTTCGCAGGCGCGCAGCAGCCCGCTCAATACTTTCTGGCGGTCGAACCGCTCGCGGCGCCCGTCCTTCTTTACCACCATGTAGGGGATTTCGTCGATGCGCTCGTAGGTGGTGAAGCGGCGATTGCAGCGTTCGCACTCCCGGCGCCGCCGGATGGCGTCAGCCTCTTTGCTTTCGCGCGAATCCACCACCCGGTCTTGCCCAAAGCCGCAGTACGGACACTTCATGCTAGGCCGATTTTACGGCATGGAACTGCCGGACCCGGGACTTGAGTTTGTAGTCTGCGTATACGCCGGTTGCAACTGACCTTGCACTATGGTTAGTTCATGCCGGTCGAAGAGCCGCATGCGCGCCGATGGGTTGTCTCATTGCAAGAGCGTCGACCCGGGCGTCGACATGAGCGTGGGTCAGAAGTCTGTCGTTGCGACTCTCGAGGAGGAGGACGTCACATGAGTTGGGTCGATTCTTGTCTGATTGCGAGGTATTGTTTCGAGGTTGGGTGGCGCAGTCGGATCGAAATATGCGGCGGAGCTTCACGCGACTTCTGGCTCATCAGTCTGGACCGTTACTGGCTATGATCATCAGTCGTGTGAAGCTCTGGGAATCGCCATGAACGAGGCACTTCCAGTTGGGCGACACGCTTACAGCGTGTGGGTCGAGGTGGGATCGGCTTGGCACCGTCGATGCTTTGGGATGGTGTCTGCTCGGAGAACCCGCGAGTCCGATGCGATTGATCAGCGTCACAGTTCATCATCGCCGCGACCATTGGTCTCCACGGCTTGCGACAGCGCTGACGACATCGTGTGGGAATTGCGACGGTTCATCTTCCGCGCTTAAAGAGTGAACGTGACTGAGCTCTCAGATGCTGGACCGTGAGACGACATCGGCCATACGGACTCAGCTCAGAAACTCCGCAATCGCCCCCACCACCGTCTGCTGCTCGTCTTCGCGCAGCTCGGGAAAGATGGGCAGAGCCAGCACTTCGCGCGCGGCGCGCTCGGCTTCAGGGAAATCTCCTTCGGCGTACCCCAGGCTCTTCAAGCGCATCCTGCATGATGCAGCGGGACGGGATAGTAAATCTCGGACCCGATCTGGCGGCTGCCGAGAAACTCGCGCAGGGCATCCCGCCGCGAGGAGCGAATCACGTACTGGTGCCAGACGTGGCGGCTGCCTTCGACCTCGTGGGGCAGGACGACGCCGTGGGCGGGGTAGGGACCTTCTTCCGCCAGTCCCGCCGCCCGGAACAACGCGTCGTATCGTTCCGCCACCGTGCGCCGGGCCTGGTTCCATCCCGCAATGTACTTGAGCTTGACGCGGAGGATCGCGCCCTGGAAGCCGTCCATGCGGGCGTTCCACCCCACCTCGTCGTGATAGTACCGGCGGCGCATCCCGTGCTGGCGCAGCATCCGGAGCCGCTCGGCCACCTGGTCGGAATTCGTGGTCACCATGCCGGCATCGCCCGCCGCGCTCAGGTTCTTGGTGGGATAGAAGCTGAAGGCAGCCGCGTCGCCGAGCCCTCCCGCCTTCGCGCCCTGCCACTCCGCACCCCAGGCCTGGGCGGCGTCTTCGATGACCGTCAGCCCATGCTTTTTTCCAAAACCCGAAAAAGAAGTCGGCTGTCCGTACAGATGCACCGGCAGCACCGCCCGTACCGAGGTGCCGCGCGGTCCGTCCAGCACCGCTTCCACCGCCGCTGGGGTCAAGATTGAAGGTGGCGGGGTCGATGTCGGCCAGGACGGCGGTGGCGCCGGCCCGCAGGATGCCGCTCACCGAAGCAAAAAAGCTGAACGGGGTCGTGACAACGGCCGCGCCCGGGCCAATCCTCCGCTGCCGCCAGCGCCAGCCAGAGAGCATCGGTTCCCGAGGAACAGCCCACCGCGTGGGCCACGCCGAGGTGTGCCTCGGCAGCTCGCTCGAAGGCCGCAACCGATTCTCCCAGAATGAATTGCCGGGAATCGAGCACCTCCGCCAGCGCCTCGACGAGTTCCTGCCGCAGGGGGCGGTATTGGCGCTCCAGATCCAGCATGGGCACCGCTTGCACGGTTTCCCGGGCTGGGTTCGCGAGGGGGATTTCGGAGCTTTTCACCCACCAATGCTATCAGCCGGCGGGGGTTACCACCGCGGCGCAGGAGTGGATCAGAACCCGATTCGGGCGGGGGTTATATTCTCCCAGTTGAAAACCTTTGTAAACCACTATATTGTGGTCACATTGCGGGATTCGGCGGCACCGGGGCTTCCGGCGCCGCCCTCGCGGATTTGTTTTTACCCACGATTTTCGAGACTGAAACGCATCCAACCGTTGAGGAAAGTAGGAGATCGGCAAATGGAAAATAAGCCGGCACAAAACATTCAGGATACGTTCCTGAATACCGTTCGCAAGGACAAGACCCCCATCACCATTTACCTGGTCAGCGGCGTCAAGCTTACCGGCAAAATCCGGTCCTTCGACAAGTATTCCGTGCTCCTCGAGAACAACAGCCAGGAGCAATTGATATTCAAGCACGCTATTTCTACGGTGGTCAGCAACCGGAGCGTTCTCCACAGCGAGCACCGTCCGGCCACCATGCACACGGGCCTCGGTCCGGCGCCGGTGGGCGCACCGTCCGCAACCGGGACCAGCGACAGTCCGCGAGGAGCGGTTCCGATTGGAAGTTGAGCCTGGGAGGAGTAGTGCGTCCGGTGGCCGCTCGCAACAGCGGTCCCGAACGAGCGATTCTCGTAGGAGTGGATCTTGCGAGCCGTTCGCGTTCCAGCCGTGCAGGTCTGGCAGGTGCGCGGGCGGCATTGTGGTTAAACGGGCCGTCGACGGACGGTTCCGAAGCCGGCGACGGCCCGCCCCTGGAAATCCCGGCGGTTCACTCGTCGCCAACTCTCCCGGGCGGCTTGGACATCGAGGAGTCGATGGCCGAGTTTCGCGAACTGGTTTCGAGCGCCGGAGCCCAAATCGCGGCGGAGATCATCCAGCGCCGCCCCCGTCCCGATCCGGCAACGCTCATTGGCGCCGGGAAGGTCGAAGAGATCGCGGCGGTTGCGGCGTCCACCCAGGCCGACCTCGTCCTGTTTGACCACGACCTGTCTCCCACCCAGTTGCGCAACCTCGAGGCCGCGCTCCCTTGCCGGGTACTCGATCGCACTCAGCTCATCCTCGACATCTTTGCCCGCCACGCCCGCACCCGCGAAGGCCAGTTGCAGGTCGAGCTTGCCCAGCTCGAGTACATGCTTCCGCGCCTCACCGGGCGAGGGAAGGCCATGTCGCAATTGGGCGGCGGCATCGGCACGCGCGGACCCGGCGAAACCCAGCTCGAAACCGATCGGCGGCGTATTCAGCGCCGCATCGACCAGCTCAAGCTCGATCTCGAAGCCGTCCGCCGCGTCCGCCGCCAGCAGCGTCAGCGTCGCGAGTCAGTGCCCGTGCCGACGGTCGCCCTGGTCGGCTACACCAACGCCGGCAAGAGCACGCTCTTCAATCGCATCACGGGCGCGCACGTACTCCAGTCGTCGCAGATGTTCGCCACTCTCGACCCGAAGCTGCGCGCGATCGAACTCCCCAGCCGGCGCCGCGTTCTGCTGTCCGACACCGTGGGCTTCATTCGCAACCTGCCCCACACCCTCGTCACGAGCTTCCGCGCCACGCTCGAAGAAGTGGAGCAGGCCGAAGTGCTGGTCCACGTCCGCGACGCGGCTTCCACCTACGGAGACGAGCAGAAAGCGCAAGTGGAAAAGGTGCTCGGCGAACTGAATGCGCTCTCCAAGCCCCGCATCGAGGTACTGAACAAGATCGACCTGCTGAGCCAGCATGAACGGGACGGCATCGCCTCGCGGGTCGACTCCTCCTCGCCCGCGCTTCGCGAAGTGCTGGTTTCGGCGGCCACGGGCGAAGGGATTGACTCACTCATGGCGGCGATCGACGATGCGTTGTACTCCGACCCCGTGATTGAAGCCGAGCTTGACGTACCCCAACGCGAAGGAGCGGCGCTTGCCGCCATCGAAGCGGGGATGGTGATCCATAACCGCTCCTACGACGGCAACCTGGTTCACCTCACGGTCGCCGGTCCGGCCTCCCTCGTGGGACGTTTCCGCGAGTACAAGCTGCGCGACAAGGCATAAAGGATCGAGCGGAATCCTGTTATCCTCACCAGAAATGACCGCGCGCATTCTTCTGATCCTCGCCCTGGCTGGTGCGCTCAGCCTTGCATCCTCCGCACAAACCACGACTCCGCTCTCCCCCGCTGAACGAGCGATGGTGGCCTACATCGACGCCAATCAGAAGGCGTCGAACGCACTGCTGGAGAAGCTGGTCAACATCAACAGCGGCACCCACAACCTGGAGGGCGTGCGGGCCGTGGGCCAGGTCCTGATGGCCGACCTCCGCGACCTTGGATTCAAGGTGCAGTGGATTCCAATGGACGAGGTCAAGCGTGCGGGCGTGCTGGTGGCCGAACATCCCTGCCCGGAGCCCGGCAAGTGCGGCAAGCGCATGCTGTTCATCGGCCACATGGACACTGTTTTCGAGAAGAACAGTCCGTTCCAGGCGTATTCGGTGAAGGGCAATATCGGCACCGGTCCCGGCGTCAACGATATGAAGGGCGGCCTGGTCATCATGCTCTTTGCGTTAAAGGCCATGCAGGCGGCCGATGTGCTCAAGCAGTCCGAAATCACCATCGTGCTCAGCGGCGACGAAGAAGCACACGGCGAACCGGCAAGCATCGCCCGCCGCGACATGATCGCGGCCGCGCATCACAGCGATGTGGCGCTTGAATTCGAAGGCACGCCGCGCCTCGATGGCGTCTTCTACGGCAGCATCAGCCGCCGCAGTTCCATCACCTGGCACATTCAGACCACCGGCGAGACCGGCCACTCCTCCGGTATCTTCTCCGAGGAGAAAGGCTATGGGGCAATCTACGAGCTCACCCGCATCCTCGATGCATTCCGCACCCAGCTTCCCGAGCCCTACCTTACTTTCAATGTCGGAATGGTGCTGGGAGGGACGACAGTCACTGTCGACGAAGCCGGCAACAACGGCACCGCGACGGGCAAGGACAACGTCATCGCCCCGGCCGCCTATGCCAGCGGAGACATCCGCACCATCTCCAACGAGCAGACAGCGCGCGTGGAAAAGAAGATGGAGGCGATCGCCGGGCAGCACCTGCCCAGGACCGGCGCGGCCATCAGCTTCGGCGAAGGCTATCCGGCCATGGCTCCCACCGCGCAAAGCCGCGCTCTACTCGGCATTCTTAACCAGGTGAATGCGGGCCTTGGATTCGGCACCATGCCGGAACTCGACCCGATGAAGCGCGGCGCCGGGGATATCTCCTTCGTAGCCGATATCCTTCCGGGACTGGCGGGCGTCGGGGCCACCGGCCAGGGCGCCCACGAGCCCGGCGAAACCATCGACCTCTCCGCACAGCCCATCAACACCAAGCGCGACGCGCTGCTCATGTACCGGCTCAGCCGCATCGATCAGAACGCCGATCTGACTAGCGTGTTGGAGTGAAATGCTCATTGAGGCAACAATCCAAATTCCTCCACGCTGTTTTGGGTTCCGACATTCACCTTCCGTTCACGGTCTCCGGGGTGCGAACTTGTTTCCGTTCCCGAAGCTGTCGCGGCCGCTCGCCGCCTGATTGCTGTCGTAGAGTTCGTGGCCCAGGCTGATGGCGTCGTATGCATGCAGCACCGCGGTGAGTTCAGTTGGGTTTCAAGGCGCACACATTCTCTCGTCTTCCGTGGCGTAGATGCTCGGCGTTGCTCCCGGATAATTGAACGTCTCCGCGGTCTGGCTCGAGGGCGTCGTCGCGAGCTCCACCTTGGCGTGGGGAATTCGAGCATCGGCTTAATCGTACCCGTAGTAAGCACGCCGTTCGATAATGCGGCGTGACCGGACTCCGGCCGGCAGCAGCGCCCCGGGAACTCAGATGGTCGATGACGCTGCCCGCGGTGGTGTTCCCGAATTTCCCATGTTGTCGCGATCGGCGATGTAGATGTTGCCGTCTTTCCCGGCGCCCACCATGAGGCGATGCACGGCCCCGCCTGCTTCGGTCTGGCCGGGCAGCATAATTTCGCCTCCCGATCCCAGGTCAGCATCGGCGTCGGATTCCGCAACCGTGTTGTACATCTCAAAGTAGTCCGCCACGGCCAGAGTCCCGCTCGTCGAAAGCTTGATGATTGCATTGCCGAAATCGCCTTTAGCCGGAAATCCGTTGGCATCGAGGCTGGAGTCGGAAGTGCCGTTGGCGTCGAGGAAGTACAGGTTTCCGGCGCTGTCCGCGGCGAGCCCGTCGCCGCTCATCCAGATGCGATCCTTCGCTTCCGTTGGGCGTCACGTTGAGCACCTGCGTCTGCTGCACGGTGGATCTCGCTGAAGCCCATGACCCAGCCGGTATACGGCCTGCCATCGCAGTGCGAAGTCCACCCGGTATAGATAGTTCCGTTGGCCAGCAGCAGGGCCGCTCGTTCGGCGTATTGAGCCGGGTTGAAGGTGACCGTTCCATTCGCAGAGCCGTCGCCCGTGCCAGGATAAGTCGCGCTGACCTCGGTGGGGCTGCCGGAAATTTCGGTGCCCGGCCGTAAGGTCGAGCGCGTGCAGCCGCTGGTGGTAATTACCCTTGCTGTCTTTGCTCATGCCAATGGTGAAGAGCGTGCCGTTCGCGCCCTGGTGGCGGTCGATCACCGGAGTCGAGGTGATGCCAATCTCAGGCGTGATCTGGCTGCAGTTGTGGTCATCGCTGGTCGTCTCGCTGGCGCCCAGAATGGAGGTTTTCCAGAGTTGGGTTCCGTCATCGGCGTCGAACGAATACACGCTGTCGTGCTCGGTGGCAACGTAGAGCACATTGCGCTGCTTGCCTCCCATCGTCACGTTGGCCACGAAAAGGGGCTCGGCGTCGACTTTGCCATCGACTGCATCGAAGGCGATCTTCCCGAACTGTGTCGAGTTCACATTGCTCAATGTCAGGATGGTCTCCTGCGCATTCAGGCCGTCGCGCGCGTTGTCGTAGTGGTACGTGGTCGCGTCCGGCGCGCTTGCCGGCGGCGGGGGCGTCGGAGTGGGCGGCGGTGTCGGAACCTGGACCGACAGGGCGACCATGGCCGTATGCGTGAGACTGCCGGATGAGCCGGTGAAACTGACCGTCGGGGTCGCCGCCGCCGCTCCGGTTGCGGCGGTAAGGGTGGTCGTTTGCGCGGTACCGGGAGTGAGCGAGAGGGTTGCCGGGGTTGCCGTAACTCCCGCTGGAAGCCCGCCGACCGTCACCGCCACCGCAGCCGAAAAGCCATGGGCGGGAACGGCGTTAACGCTGATGGCCTGGCCGGGACTGCCCGCCACAAGTGTCACGGTGGCGGGGGTTGCCGTGAGCGAGAAATCCGCAGCCGGCGCCGGCGTAGATGGTGGGGCAGTCGGAGTCGTTTTCGAGCCTCCGCCACACGACACCAGGGCAAGATCCAGCACCAGGCAGGCAGCGGTCGCCGCGCTTGGGCAGCCTTCGCGCAACAGGCGGCGAGACCGGCCGAGCGTCGCCGTCAATTCATTCACCCACGTGCGGAAACAAGATGAAACACAACCCATTTGCGACTGCATCCCCTGGAAACATCCCCCTCGGGCACCAACGCGAATGCAAGCTTGGATGCAACAATCTTCGCCCGGGGAAGGACGGCCGGCACATGGCAAACTAATCCTGTGACTCGACGATCAAAGCAGGCCGGCCGACGACGCAGAAATCCCCCCCTCCATCACTACTCTCGCCAGCCGGGAAATCTATCGCAATCCCTGGATGCGCCTGCGCGAAGACGAAATTCTTCGCTCCAACGGGCAGCGCGGCATCTACGGCGTGGTCGAAAAGGACGAATCCGCCATCATTCTTCCCATCGAAGGCGATCGCATCTGGATCGTGGAACAGTTCCGCTACACCATTCAGGAACGCGCGTGGGAATTGCCCCAGGGCGGCTGGGAGATGGCAGTCGACAATCCCGAGGAACTGGCGCGCGGAGAACTGCGCGAGGAACTCGGTCTCGAAGCCGCCACCATTACCTCTCTCGGCTCGACATGGATCGCCTACGGTTTTACGCGCCAGAAGCAGCATGTCTATCTCGCTTCCGGACTGACCCATGTCGAACGGGAGCCCGATCCGGAAGAGCACGATATGCGCGTCCGCTCAATTCTTGTAAGTGAATTCGAACAGATGATGCTCGATGGCGTGGTGCGCGACGGCTGCACGCTGGCCGCCTGGGCTCTCTACCTTATGTGGAAGGCGCGGCACTGATCAACAAACCGCGCAACATGACACGAAAATGAACAGCAACCGCGGATGCCGGCCAATTCGCCTGGCTAAGAATCTCTTTACAAAACTTAGATGTAAATCGCTTATTCGTTGTACTATCGAGTCGCACGATCTACCTCCCCTTACGGCAATACCAAAAGAGAATTGTGGTCCTGTTGTGGTCTCGCCAGGTCGCCGCCTGATACCGGTGGTGCATCGCGGCGGCTTCTGCAGAAGAGGGCAGAGTTTACCTGCTGCGAGTGCCCGCTGCGCAGACGCTCCGCGATCGATCCATCCGGACGTGTCGGTTTCCGATATGGCAGGGCAAGTTTTGCCAAGGTCAAGATCGATGACGGAGACATGCATGGACTTTGTGGAAAGCGTCCTGAAAGAATCACGAGTCCGCTACAGAGAATACCGATGCAATTCCACTTCCCCGATCTGGCTGACTTCGGCCAATCAACTGATGGCGTCCTACACCGCACTCACGCGGTTTGCACTCATCGACAGGCACTACACCGGCTGGCACGCGCATCACGTGGTCGAGGCGCAGGATCTCGAGCGCCTTGGTGTTGCCGATAAATTTCCGCCGTACAAAGAGCAACTGACGGTGCTGTTGCCGCAGGCTGCGCACATCGCGCGGGTGAACAGCGTGCTGCGCAACCAGGCGCCGATGAACGCGGTGATGACCATGGGGGACCTGCTGATCGCATATGCCGCCGCCTATGCGCTGATGGGCAATTACAGCGGAGGCGGCGAGCAGAAGATCCGTGCGGAGCTCATGGCCATCGCGCGAGCGATTCTTCGCCGCGCCGGGCTGGAGTGACGGCTACCCGAAGTCCGGCATCGACCTGAGTCACGCCACGGCCGGCTCGACGCGAAACCGCCTGAAGGCGAGGAGCGTGAGACCTGCGAACAGAAGCAGCGCCAGCAAGCTGCGCGATCTTGAACGGCCCTTCGGACCCCGTCGGGGCGAGGGCATGGAGCGAGGGGACCTTTTCAAACGACTGCACGATGAGCACAAAAAAATTGAAATACTGGGCCAGCATGGCGGTGATCACATAGGTCCCGCGCCAGCCGCCCGGAGAGCCGTTTGGAATAGAGGGCCACGACCGCGACGATCAGGATCAGGATCGACAGGATGCCGATCACAATGCCGGGCGTGACGCCCTTGAACGGAAACAGAAACCCGGTCAGGCTGGTCAGCGCGGTTGTGGCGAGAAAGACCGCGTTCATTGCCGGAAGCCGGCGCGCGCTGATCATGCCAAAAGCCACGATGAATCCTGTCGCGATGCCGATCAGGCTGATCACTACATGCAGCGTTGTAAAAGCGGCGATGCTCATTCCCAGAATCATGGTGTGTCTCCTTTCAACGCAAAAATGAAGCGACCCGATTTTGAGCAGGTTTCGGCTGCGGGTGGATGGGATTCGAAATCGTCCGGGACGACCTTGATTGCGCGGTTCTCGAGGCGAGGGGAACAGGACCGGGTTGTGCCCGGATGGGGGAAGCCTCTGAACGTAGCCAGAGTAGCACGCGCCGCGGTTCAAGGCGCCATCAAATTCCGAGGTTCAAATTGGCTTTGCTGAAAAGTCGTCTACGTGAGATCTGACACGCGTTGCGAGGGTTGATTCCAGGGCAGTCACTTCTCCTCCAGCGTGAGCGCGTAAATATCCTCGCTTCCAATGTCGCGGAGCAGCAACGGCGCATCGGTGGGGTCGAGCCCCATATACTCCCCAAACCAGCCCGCTCGTGCCAATCCTTCAGATCGACGATCTTCTCTACCCCGCCCCCTTTGACGCGGACTCGAAACAGACCCGGATCGCCGCTTCACGCGCCGGAAATAAATGAACCGGCTATCCGTTGACCACTCGGGAGAATCCACGATCACCCTTCGGCGCGAGCTCCGACCACTGTGCGTCTTGAGGTCGAAGATCTTTAGTGGCGTTCGTCATAAGTAGCCGGCGGCGAGATATCGCCCGTCCGGAGACCAGCGCGGGGCAAACAGGCCATCCGATCCGGGAACGGTTGTGACCTGGCGGGTGTCGAGGTCGAGAATGCGGATGACTGATTTCGAATCCGTGTGACCGCTAGATGACGTGAAGGCGATCTTGTGTCCGTCGGGCGACCAGTATGGAAAGTCCTGCAGATCGCTAGTCTTCGGCAAGAAACTTCGGCGGGCTGCCGCCGTCTGAAGAGACGATGTAGATTCTCCCTTGAGTTGTCGGTGTCCAGCCCGTAAACGCGAATCTGCGTGCCGTCGGGCGACCAGCGGGGAAGAAAAGCCTGATCGGAGGTTCGCTCAGTTGCACGGGGTTGCTTCCATCCCGGTTGGCCTTCCACAGGATGCCTTCGGGAAGGAGACATAGGCTATCGACTTGCCGTCTTTGGAGAAGACGACGCCCTGGGCGGAAATGCCCCCGAGGAAGGGCTGGAACTGTTTGGTCTTCGGGTCGATAGCGGGAAGCTCGCCTCGTGGGGTCAGCCCTTGCGAAGATCCGTTTTCCGTCTCTTGCCTGGAATCGGAATGCCCCAACGCGATGGGGCCTGGAGTCAGTTGAATCGGCTCGGCTGGCGGCCGGCGAAACAGCCCGCGCCGCTCGTCGAGAGCCCAAATCTCGACCTTCTTCCCGAAGTCCGCTCGGTTGGACAGGAACAGAAAGAATCTCCGTCCGGAGTCCACCGGCCGCAGCATTCCACGCCGAGGCGTGCCAGCCGGGAATCAACTTCGTGAAGCCCCGATCCGCTCGACGATATCTCCCAAATCGCTGTCGTCCTTGGTAAACCGGATGACGCTGCCGTCCGGCGACCAGGCGATGGCCCATAGCGCATGCTTCTCCAACGGAGGCCAGTTTGTGGGCTCCCGTCCCATCGCTCCGCACGAGCCAGATGTCGCCCTCCGCGTGGAGTAGGCCACGGAGTTCCCGTCGGGCGAAAAGGCTGCGTCTCACGGTCTCTCCCAGGCGGCGAGCTTGGCCTCCCAAGGATGCGAACATTCCATAGTGAACTCGTGGGTTGGTCACCTTTCAGGCACCGAAATGACGAGGAAGTTGGACCCATCGGGCGAAACGTCCACCAGGAATCTGGGTTCGGTACTGCAACCGGGATCTGTGCAATCCCTCCGCCCGATATCGCGACCTGAGCGATAGACTCGGGCAATATCGGCCCCGACATCTGATTGAAATAGAGCCTGGTCCCGTCGGTTCCGACGAGAGTTTTCTTGTGGCCGTCGTGGGTGATCTGGGTGTATCCAGTGATGCGCGGCGGGGGCAGCGGGCGGTGCAGGAACCAGATCGTGGCAGCCAGGCAGAGCAGCTAACGCAACGCCGGCGCCAGCCAGCGCCCAACTCCACAGATCTTTTCTGGCTCCCGACGCTCTTTTCGACCGCCGCTCAAGCCATTGGGCTCTCTGGTCGCCTCCGGTTCTGCCGCAGCATCCTCCGAGACCTCCACCTTGCCGACGAACCGGTACCCGACCGTGGCCACGGTTTCGATGTAACGCGGGTTGTGGATGTCATCTCCCAGCAGGCGGCGAAGCAGCCAGATGCAGCGGGTCAGGGAGCCATCCGTCACGGCGGCATCGCCCCACACCGCGTTCAGCAGTTCCTCCTTCGTGATCACTTTCTGGGGTTGCGCAGCAGGAACAGGAGAGCGCGAAACGCCTTCGGCTCGACGGCCAACACCTTGCCGGCCTTCGTGAGCGAGAACTCCCGCTCGCGAACCTCGACGTCGTCGAAGCGGAAAACAAAGGACTTATTCCGCCATCATAAATTCCATAATCCGCGTTAATAATTCTTGATCCGCATCGAGAAACTGATCAGGAGCCCATCAAGACCAAGTAGAGCCACGCGCCCAGAGTTCCCTCAGCCTACCCGGCTGAGGAGCTCTCGCGATGACAAATTTCAAGTGGTTCGCTTCCCTGGTTCTTGCAACGACATGGTTTCCACGCTGGTCGCAGAAACCCATTGCCCGGGAAATGTCGCCAGTTTACCCTTCCGCCTCGTAAACCGCCATCAAATTGATCGTCGCCGTGTCCGTCAATCATGTCAGGACCCTACGACTTTCTCCTGGATACCGGCATGCAGATCACGATGGTCGACCCCTCCCTGGCCGCTGAGCTTCATTTGCAGCCTCACGGCGCAGCCGTGGTCGCAGGCGCCGGATCCAGACAGTCTGCCTCGTACGTACAGCTGGACCTGCTCGAAGCCGGCTCCCACGCCGTCTCTAACTCAAGAGTGTTCGTTTATGACCTGCAGAAGCTCCACATTCAGGGCATCCTGGGCGAGGATTTCCTTGAACACTTCGACATGCTGATCGACAATGTGCACGGCCTGCTCTGTCTCGACGACTCAGGCGCGATGCGCGCAGAGGTGAAAGGGCCGCATATCCCGCTTGTTGCCTCGGCTGAGCCGGAGCAGGGATCGCCACTGCCGGATTTGCCGATCATCTCGGTGCGTCTGTCCGATGCGATGCGGCCGGTTCGCCTGATGCTCGACTCCGGCGCGAATGGCGCCATCCTCTACAACACGTCTGAATACCTGGCTCCGCCGCGAACGAGGTCATTTAGAGGGGACCGGCGTGGACGGAAAGCAACTGATATTTTCGGTCCTGCCACCGCAAGACGTGAAAATCGGCTCACTCAAATTGAGCGGAGTGACCTTCGTCAGCCTCCCGGGACCCAGAAGGATCGCCCGCGCCAAGGGGTTCGACGGCATCCTGACGCTGGGGCTCTTCCGGCGCGTCTTCATCGCCCACGCCGATCATTTCGCCATTCTTGATCCGAAATAGGAAAATCGGCGGGCACGCGGAGTGGGATTGGTCTGCTAGCCCGCATTTCTCGCAGCTCGCAGCCCTCGTCTGGTCGTTGCGCAAAATGCGCGCGCTTTTGCATTTTCTTTCTTAGCGGTTTTGCCACAATAGAGGTGGAAGAGAGGATCGAAGTGCGGCCTCAGGCAGAACCCAGGGCACCGAAAGCAAATTCGGTTTCGTTCTGGACGCTTTAGGCGCCCCAAAACGGGCCCTTCCGGACCGTTTATATTCGCAGGGTTGCGCCCATATCTGCATTTATCTTCAGTGACTTGCAGACGGATAATATCGAGCCGGATGGTCACCCTCCCCCCCGTAGCCTGTGAAACTGTGAAACTGTAGCAATCCGTCTTCAACGCTTGTGAGAAATCCAGACTAGGCCCGCTCTTCCACCGGAATCCAGTGCGAGGGGTACTCGGGCCCGATGTATTCGGCGCGGGGGCGGATGAGGCGGTTGTCATCGAGCTGCTCGATCACGTGCGCTGCCCAGCCGGCGATGCGGCTCACCGCGAAGATCGGCGTGTAGAGATCGATGTCGATGCCCAGCGTCGCATACGTCGAGGCGGAATAGAAGTCGACGTTGGCGTTCAGCTTCTTGTCCTTGTTGATGTAGAGCTCGATGGCCCGCGACATCTCGAACCACTTGGGCTGGCCGGCATCCTTGCCCAGTTGCTCGCTCATGCGGCGCAGATGCGTGGCGCGCGGATCCTCGGTCTTGTAGACGCGGTGGCCGAAGCCGGAGATCTTCTGCTTGGCGGCCAGCATGCCCTTGACGTACTCCACCGGATCGGCGCCGGCCTTGTCGATGGCGTAGAGCAGGCGCATCACGCCTTCGTTGGCGCCGCCGTGGAGCGGTCCCTTGAGCGCCCCGATGGCGCCGGTGATGGCGGAATGAATGTCGGAAAGCGTGGCCGCGATCACGCGGGCCGCGAAGGTGGAAGCGTTGAGCTCGTGGTCGGCGTGCAGGATCAACGCGATATCGAGCGTGCGGGTGGCCGTTTCCGAGGGCTTCACGCCGTTCAGCATCCACAGGAAATTGGCGGCATGGCTGAGCGAGCGATCGGGCGGCACGATTTCCTTGCCCTTGCGCAGCCGGTCGTAAATGGCCACGATCATGGCGATCTGCGCGGTCAGGTTGTAGGCCTTGCGCACGTTGGCGTCGTGGGAGTTGTCCTTTTCGTCGGCGTCATAAAAGCTCAGAGCCGAAACCGCGGTGCGCAGGACCTCCATGGGAGTGGCCGACGTGGGAAAGCTGCGCAGCAGATCGATGATCCGCTTGTCGAGCGACCGGGCCAGCGCCAGCTGGGCGGTGAACTCGCGCAGCGCGAGCTGGTTGGGAAGCAGGCCGTTCCACAGCAGATATGTGGTTTCCTCGAAGTTCGAGTTCTCCGCCAGCTCGTGGATATCGATGCCCCGGTAGGCCAGCACGCCGGCGTCTCCATCGATCCAGCAAATCCCGGAATTCGCCGCGACAATCCCTTCCAGACCCTTCCCAGCGACAGCAGTGGACATAATCGTTCGGATCTCCCTTTTTTGGACTTGATTGGTGTTTGCGGCGGCTGGTTCGGGCCCTTGAAGAGGTCGCGTCGCCGGAAAATGGAGTAAAGTTCTTTATAGCGTAGCGCTTCTATCCTTGTCACGGAAGGGAGCCGAGGCGCGGAACCCGAAAAGGGGCGAAAATCGCATTCTGCAGGCTGCGTTACCCAGCTTTTTTTGAGCCACACGTCGGGTTCTTTCTGTAATCTGTAGTTTCCCCCGGATCAGGGTCCGTCCGTTTGATATGTTTGCTGGACGGCCGGCGTCTTCCGGAGAGAAAACTTCGCGGCTCACGTCTAACGCTATACGAGGATAACCAAATGCTCGGTTTGAGCGGAAGCGATCAGGACCAAGGCTCGCAAGCTGAGGCGCCGCACGACCAGGTGCATCAAGGAGAAGAAAGAAAGAAAATGAGCGAAATCGACGACACCCCAAGGACATATTCAGGCGCACTTCTGGCAGCGATAGCGTTGGCGCTGTTGTGCGCGGCGGGCGGGCTTATCTGGACCTACACCCTGAGCGGCCGCATCGCGCACGAGGAAGCCGCCCTGGCGGACGCCAACCAGCAGAACGTCAAGCTGGCCGCGGAGCTGCGGGAGACCGACGCCCGCCTCAAAGTGACGGCGGACGAGTTGGGCAAGTCCCTGGGATTGACGCAGAAACAGATGGACGCCCGGGCGCAGCAGATCATCGCCCGTGAGGCGGCCGAGAACCGAAGGCTCGAGACCGCGCAGCAGCAAACCGCGCAGCAGGTCAATGCGGTGTCAAGCGAGGTATCCAACGTCAAGACCGACGTGGGCGGCGTCAAGACCGACGTGGCCAAGACGCAGACCGACCTGGCCGGAGCCATCAACCAGTTGCAGTCGATGAAGGGCGACCTGAGCGATCACAGCAGCCTCATCGCGCGCAATCACGATGAACTCGAAGTCCTGAAGCACAAGGGCGACCGGGCCTATTACGAATTCACCCTGAACAAGGGCGAGAAGAAGCCGGTGGGCACGGTCAGCCTGGAGTTGAAGAAGACCGACGCCAAGAAGAGCAAGTTCACGGTCATCGTCTATGCCGATGACAAGCGCTACGAGAAGAAGGACCGCAACCTCAATGAGCCGTTGCAGTTCTACAGCGGCAAGGATCCGGCGCTTTACGAGATCGTGGTGAACTCGATCAGCTCGAAGAACCAGATCGCGGGCTACCTGTCGACGCCGAAAGGCGCGCCTGCTCCTCCGGTAGCCGGGCCTACTGGTCAGTAACCGGCCCGGTCGGCGTCACTTTGAGGACGGGCTGATAGCGGAAACCAAAGGTGAAATCCAGCCCCTTGCGGGCGTCCCACTCCTGCCTGGTAAGGCGGAATGAGGAGAGGATATCTCCTTCCACGGTCTGTCCTGCCTCTACGGTGAGTTCCGAAGCGAGGGGTTTGCCGCGCAGCGCCGCGATCTCCGGGTACCCCATGAAAGCGCGCTCGTACTCGGAAGGGCCGGCCACATAACTGGTGTGGATCCCGTCATCCAGGGTGGCGTTGACCATGATCTGGTGGAGGAAGAGCGGCTCCTTGGTGCGGTTGTGCAGCTTCACGTGGGCGAAGACGAGCACCTGCTCGAAGACGTCTTTGGGCATCGCCGCGCCGGCCGCATCGAACCCTGACGTTTCCCTGTGCATCGGGTGCGCGATCACATTGGTTACGTCGCCCGTGGCCGGGTTCGGTTTCTCCCCCAGCCAGGCGTAAAGAAAGATGGCAATCCCTACCACGACAACGGCAATGATGCTGGGCACGAGGACGTTACTCGAGCCCTTGGTAAACTCCTCGCCGCGCGCGGCATCGTCCTGTCCCTGGGAATTCTGCTGTAACAGACTCATGGCGCCCTTATCTTAGCTCCGCGGTGCCACTAAACGCCATGCGGCGCGAATTCGGCGCGTTGCAGGCCGGCGCCCTGGCACGTTTGCGATGACCCTCGATCGGAGACTTGACCGCCCCGGCGGAGCTCACTTGCAGGGTCACTCATAGAATTGAGGGTTTTGAGTTCTCTTGATCATTCGTTTCATCAGCAGCGACCTCAGGCCTGTCTTCCGGGAACAGTTGATCATTTAACAGCAAAATAATCATTGCAGACTTTCTTCTTCCCCCCTATACTTTGCCTTTCCAACGAACTCTATCCCCAAGGAGAACGTTCCCCATGCAAAACCAATCATTGTTCAGAGCCGGCAAGGCTGTCGCCACCCTTGCGCTCCTCCTGCTGGCTTCCACCCTGTTCTCGGTTGCAGAAGGCGAGAGCGATAGCAAAATCCTCGGCGGGTACTTCGAGGAATGGAGCATTTATTACGCGGGATACAACATCGCCAACCTCCAGCAGAACGGCGTGGCCGACAAGCTGACCCACCTCATGTACGCATTCGCCAACGTCACTCCCGCATCGGCTTGCGCCATTGCCGATAGCTGGGCCGACTACCAGACTCCTTACCTTCCCAGCGTGAGCGGCGCGCCGTACACCGGGCCCATGTATGGAAACTTCGCTGCCATCCAGCAACTCAAGCAGCTTCATCCCCGGCTGAAGGTCCTGATGTCCATCGGCGGAGCCTCGGCGGCCAATACCGCAGCCTTCTCGGCGGCCGCCGCCACCGCCGCGGGGCGCCAGGCGCTCGCCTCTTCCTGCATCAGCATGTTTGTGCAGGGAAACATCGCTCCCGGAATCACGGCTCCGGGCCTGTTCGACGGGTTCAATATCGACTGGGAGTTTCCCGCCGCGTCAGACACGCAGAACTTCACCGCATTGCTGAAAGAATTCCGCCGCCAGCTCGACGCGCTCGGCAAAAGCACCGGCAAGCAGTACGTGATGTCGTTCGACGGTCCAGCCGGCGCGCAGAACTACGTCAACATCGACCTCAAGCATGCCGCCGAGCAGGTCGACTTTATCACCGTGGACGGGTACAACTACGCCGGATCCTGGGATACGCAAACCAATCATGCATCGCCGCTGTTCGATGACAAGCAGGACCCGCTCAACGGCCAGGGGCTCGACATCGATGCCACCGTCAATGCTTATCTAAAGGCCGGGGTACCGGCGAAGAAGTACACCATGGGTGTGCCTCTGTACGGGGCAGGATGGACCGGGGTCCCGAACGTGAACCATGGCCTCTATCAGAACTCGACCGGGCCCTCGCCGGTGCTGCTGGCCAACGGGCAAGGAGAGTGCGGCGATCTGAGCGGAGCCACCGCGGGATGCGACCTGCTGCTGACTCCCGGGGATCGCAACTTATGCGACCCTGGCCAACCTGACTGCCAATGGCTACAGCCGCACGTTCGACCCGCAGAGAATCGCCGTGTCGCTGTACGACCCGGCATCTGAAACTTTCTACACCTACGACGATCCGGCGACGGCGCTGCTGAAGATGGTCTATATCGACCTGAAGGTACCCGGCGGCCTGGGAGGCGCGTATGTATGGGCCCTCAAAGACGACGACGCCAATGGAACCATGGTGAAGACAATGGCCAAAGCCCTTGGAGCTTCCCAGAAGTAACCCGGAGAGCCGGTCGCCTGCGCCGAGGCCGCAGGCGGGAGTTTTCTTCTCCGCCCGCGGCCGGAGCGCGTTCATTGCGGCAGGTCTCGACGGGTTCTACTTGTTCGGCCGTACGTTGATGATGGGGGTCGCGCCGTTGCCATAGGGATCCAGGCGGACACTGTCCTTTTCTTTGTCGTACTTGATCTTGGCGGCGGTCACCGCTTTGCCGGATCCCTCGCCTTTGGCATTCACCTTGACCTGCAGGAACCCGAACGGATAATCGGTCGAGGTCGTCCGGCCTCTGTACTTGGATTCGAACAGCGTCATCGGGCGAGCTATGATCAGGGTGATCACCGTTTCGTCCCCAGTCTGCCATTTTTCCGCAATTGCGATCGGGCTGCCGGTGTCGTTGAGGGTGCGGATGCGGCCGGCGTCGAGCTTTTTCAACGCGTCAAGCAGGGCGTCCTGTCCCTTGTCCTTCAGGATGGCGCCGAGCTGCTGGATCTCATCCTGCGTCGACCATTTGGTAATGGTGAAGTTGAACTGAACCTGTTTCCCGCCGGTACCGCTGCTGGTCTGGGCGACGGCCGCATAGGCTTCCTCCTGAGCTTTCGCCATAAGGCTGAAACCGGCAGAACACAAACCGGCAAATGCAATCAATGCAACGATCTTTCGCGACATACACACCTCTCCCGATGGGCTGGACCCTAAGATTTGATTTGAAACGCGGGACCATGCTAACTCATCGGTATCGCTTTTAGAAATGTTCTTTCGAGCAGACGATGAGTCGAAAACCGTGATGGGTGTTTTGATCCTGAAACGGCGAAACCCGCGCCGGGGTGGCGCGGGTTTCGGAAACCTGAGATAAGCGAGACCTGATACGGTTCAATGTCTGGTTCCCGCCAGAATGGCGTTACGTATTCCGGTCGCCACCGCTCGATTGCCCCGAGGTCCCGGATCCGGACCTTCCGGAGCCGGAAGTTTGACCCGGGGTGCTGGAATGAGGGGAGATCTGGCCGCTGCTTGTGCCGGTGCTGCCGGCATTGACGCCGCTGCCCGAGCCGGAACCTGAATGCTGGCTGCCTGCCCGATCCGCCCGGCTGATTCCCTTTCTTTCTCCTTGTCGTCCGGACGGCCTGTGGGCGTGGTCCCCGTTCCGTGCCGCTATGTTGCTGAGAGGATTGGCCACCACTCGTGTGGGAGGTGGTTCCAGACTGGGATCCGCGGTTGCCTTGCGTGCTGCTGCCGGATTGGTCTTCGCGGGTACCGGGCGTGCTGCCGCGTGTTTCAGAGTTATTCGCCATCGAATTGCTCCTGAATAAGCCGCCGCTGCACTTCGTACGGATTCGTAGCGGCGGCAATGCGATGGGATGCCCCTACAGAAGACCCCGTTGTCTCTCGGTTCAATATCGGACTGAAGGGCAAGCGAGAGTTCTGAGACCTGTAACCGAAGAAAACATTGACAAATCGTCGATGCGAATCAGAATCTGCGAAGACCCTGCCTGCAGGAAAACTAAGGTCGCGGCCGCAGGGCGGCAAGAAACTCTTCCGGGGCGAGGGTGTTCAGAACATCCGCCGCAGTAAGCCAGGCGCGGCGCAACTGGCGTATTCCGTAGGTCACGAACCCCAGTTCGTGGGTGTCGTGGGCATCGGTATTGATGACGATCTTGCAGCCGAGTTCCCTGGCCAGGCGCAGGTCCCGGTCGCAGAGATCGAGGCGGTTGGGCGAGGCATTGTGCTCCATGGCGACGCCGAGCTCCGCGGCCCGGCTGAACACTTTTCCGAGATCAACGGAAAAAGGTTCCCGGCGCAGAATCTGCCGCCCGGTCGGATGGCCGAGGATCCGCACATAGGGGTTCTCGATGGCGCGCAGCACGCGAGCCGTCATCTCTTCGCGGCTCTGGTCAAACCGGCTGTGGACGCTGGCGATGACCACATCCATTCGGGCCAGTACTTCGTCGTCCAGATCGAGCGCGCCGTCCGCCAGGATGTCGACCTCGATGCCGGCAAACACGCGAATCCGCCCTTCCATGTCGCGGTCGACAGCGCGGATGTTGCCGATGTGTTCGAGGGCCCGGGCCTCGTCGAGGCCGTTGGCGATGACCAGGCTTTTGGAGTGATCGGTGATGGCGATGTAGCTCAGTCCGCGGGCATGAGCGGCCTCGGCCATCTCCCGGATGGTGTTGTGCCCGTCGCTGGCGGTGGTGTGCATGTGCACGTCGCCGCGCAGGTTCGACTCCTGAATCAGCTCGGGAAGCGCGTGCTGGGCGGCCGCCTCGATTTCACCGAGGTTTTCGCGCAATTCGGGCGGAATCCAATCCATCTTGAGCGCGGCGTAGATATCTTCCTCGGTGGCCGCGGCGACAGTGGATTCGTCGTCGAGACGGGCCAGCGACCATTCGCTGAGGGTGTAGCCCATCTTGAGGGCTCGCTGGCGAAGGGTGACGTTGTGGGCCTTGGAACCGGTAAAGTACTGCAGTGCAGCGCCATAGGACTCGGAGGGCAGCAGGCGCACATCCACCTGCATTCCGTCCGGCGAGGTGGAAGCTGACCTTGTTCTCTCCCTTTGGCGATCAGGTCGTGGATGCCGGGAAAGACAGCCACGTACTCGACCGCAGCCGAGGTCTGTCCCGGCGCGCAGGCAGGGCCGGTGACCAACAGATCAAGGTCGCCGGCTGTCTCCCGGCCCCGGCGCAGCGAACCCGCGGGGGTCACCCTTTCAACTCCCGGAAAAGCAATTAGATAGAGTTCGATCCGGCGCGCCGCTTCCGCTGCCTGATCGATGCGGAACCGGCCGGCGCTGCGTCGGTAATCATCGATGCCTTTTCGGATCTTCTCGATCTGCTTCTGGCCCATCCGGGGAAGTTCCGCCAGGCGTCCGTTATCGATGGCGTCGGCAAGCTGATCGATGCTGGTGACCTTGGTCGCAGACCAGATCAGGGCGATGGTCTTCGGTCCCATGCCGGGCAGCTTCAGCAGTTCGAGCAGATCGGCGCCGCCGTATTTGGCCAGCAACTCCTCCCGGAGGGGCAGGGTCCCGGTCTGCACGATGGCCTGTATGCCGGCCGCCATGCTCTTGCCGATACCCTGAATCTGCAGCAAACGGGCAGTATCGGACGCCACGGCCATCAGGTCGACGGTGGTCTGTTCCACGGCCGCGGCCGCTCCGCGGTAACCAAAGACACGAAAGCGCTCGGCGCCATCGATCTCGAGCAGATCGGCGGTCTGTTCCAGCAGGCGAGCGATTGTCGCATTGTCCATTTCGAGCGGCGCTCCCGGAACAGTATCAGCGACGGGGGAAGGGCGAGTAAAACGCAAGAAAAGCCCAAAGAGTTCGAGGTCAACCCTTTGGGCTTTTCTCACTATATTGAGGCCGAGCGGGCACAGCACCAGTAAACCACCCGGCAGCGGTTGTGCGGTTACAACTGGCAGCAGTACTGCTTAGGCTGCGTTATGGGCGGTATCCCTTAGCCGGATGACTGCATCGGCCTGAGGACCCTTCTGGCCTTGGACGATGTCGAACTCCACGTCATCGCCCTCTTTCAGAGTTTTGTACCCATCCAGTTGAATTGCCGAGTAGTGGACGAATACGTCTGGCCCGTCTTCACGCCCGATGAATCCGTAGCCTTTGGCGTTGTTGAACCACTTGACCTTTCCTTTGTACTGAGCCACAGGCTCCCGCCTTCCTTGCACGTAAGAAGTGATGGCGAGCGAAGAGTGTCACAGCGAAGTCGTGAGCACGGGGAATCGCTCGCTGTTAATGGGTATGACGAGGAAAGGGGTAGAAAGGTTGATTGGGTTTATTGGCCAGGCTTCCACAACGTGAGACAAATCGCCTTGCAGCTGTAAACTTTTGTAACGTGTTTCTTCAAAGTGCGGGCAACCGTTTCACTTGCGGCGTTTCTTCTCAAGCAGGCGCGCGTAGAGCAGAACGCTGGAAAGCGTCTTGCCGTCCATGATCCCGCCCTTCTCGATTGTGGCCAGCAGTTCCGACAACTTCACCAGCCTCAACTCGATGAGTTCATCTTCCTCGGGCCGCGCATCGCCCGCCACCAGGCCTTCGGCTAGAAAGACCTTCATTGATTCGCCGAGGAATCCCGGGCTGGCATAATACTCGACGAGTTCTGTCCACTTTTTTGCGCGGTAGCCAGTCTCCTCTTCCAACTCGCGCTTGGCGCCCGCCAGCGGATCTTCGCCGGCATCGAGCTTGCCTGCAGGCACTTCCCACAGAAAGCGATTGGCGGCATGGCGGTATTGGCGCTCCATGACGATCCAGGGGTCCTTTTTGCTTTTAGAGTTGTCCACGGCAAGGATGACCGCGCTGCCGTTATGGCGCACGACGTCGCGCACGCCCTCTTTTCCGCCGGGCTCGATGACGCGATCGCGGACCACGCGGAACAGGCGCCCGTCGAAGACCACCTCGGAGCTAAGCACCTGGGCCGTGCCGGTGACCTTGCCAGCGGTCTTGCCCTTCTTTGCCTTGGCCTTTTTTGCCTTGCCGGCTTTTTTGCTGTGTGATTTTATTTTTTCCGAATTTGCTTCTGCATCTGAATCGGACGATCGGGCTGCCTTTGCTTTCCTGGGCATCGTGGCTGTTATCTCCTGTGCGAAAGTGCGAAGTCAAAATCGAGTATACGCACGCGCCCGGTCACACTCGTGCATCGATTGCGCCAGGCATGGCATCCTTAGATCAGCCGCAGTTCGGTTGAATGCGAGCCTCGGCACCGCAAGGAATCGAATCGGAAGGAACCATTGCCCACCGCAGATTGTTTTCCCATTACCGCTGCGCCCGGCCTGAGCCGGCTCTTTCTCGACTATTGTGCCGGCGATGATTCGGCCCGGCGGTTCTATGGGCATGACGGAGGCCTGGATTGGCAGGGCCGCCCGTCAGCTCCCGTCGCATTGGCAGGAGATGGTGGCCTTGCTGGCCGAGCAGAATCCCGCGTCGAGCGCAGTTGCTGCGCTGGAATCGCTGCGGCAGGGTGCGGGAGTTGTGGTCACGGGGCAGCAGGTGGGGCTCTTCGGCGGTCCGCTGTTCACGCCTTTCAAAGCGGCGACGGCGATTGCCCGCGCCCGACAGGCCACGGCGGCCGGGCGTCCCCACGCCGCGATTTTCTGGCTGGCCAGCGAAGATCACGATTTCGCCGAGATCAATCACGTGACATTCCCGGCGCGCCGGGAACTGCGCGAGCTAGTCTACCCGGCCAATTCCTCGAGCGCGCGGCCAGTGGGCCCGATTGTGCTGGATGAATCGATTGGTCCCCTGATCGACCAAGCGTGGGAACTTCTGGGCTCATCGGATGCGATGGATGCGCTGGCGGAGTCGTACAAGCCCGGCCGGACATTCGCGCAGGCGTTCGCCGATTTCTATGGGAAGGTGTTTGCGGCGCAAGGGCCTGCTGGTTCTCGATGCCAGTGGGCGCGACTTCCACCGCATGGGAGCGCCGGTGCTGCGTGCGGCACTGGAGCGCGCCGATGAATTCCATTCCGCGCTGGTCGAACGCAATCGGGAACTGGAAGGCGCTGGGTATCATGCCCAGGTAGCGGTGGCGCCGCAATCGAGCCTGCTATTCCTGATCGACGAGAACACCCAAGCGCGCATGGCGCTCAAGCGGCAGGCGCCCAGCGCGTCGGAGCCGCTGGGTTTATGGCAGGCGGGCCGGCAAAAGTATTCGACCGACGAGCTGCGTGGGCATTCTTGACACCGAGCCGGAGCGCATTTCGCCTTCGGCGCTTCTGCGGCCTGTCTTTCAGGACTTGCTGTTGTCGACGTCACTTACGATTGGCGGTCCTGCAGAGGTAGCGTATTTTGCGCAATCGGCGGTGTTGTTTGAGCGCATCCTGGGACGCATGACGCCGCTGCAGCCGCGCTTTTCTGCGACGCTGATCGAGCCCGCCATTGGCGAACTCCTGCGCAAGCACGAACTAACGCCGGAGCGGGTTTTCTCTGAAACGCGGGAGTCGCTGGCGCAACTCCTGGCAGCGCGCGCCATTCCTATCGACGGCAAGCGAAAGCTTGCCAATGCGGGCAACGCACTCGACGGCGAACTCGAAGTCCTCCTGGGATGGATGCGCTCACTCGACGACGGCATGGGGCGTTCTGCCGAGACTGCGGCGAGCAAAATGCGCTACCAGATGAACCGGCTGCGCCGGCTGGCGGCTAACTTCCAGTTGCAGCGCGAAGCCTCGCTGGCGCGGCACGCGGAAACCATCAGCCAGGCGCTTTATCCCGAAGGCGGGCTGCAGGAGCGGCTGCACGGCGCGGCCTATTACTTTGCGCGCCATGGATTCGAACTGGCCGAAGAACTCGTCGACCGGGCGGCGAAATTGTGCCCCGGACATACCATCCTGTGGCTTTAGTGTTGCTTCGGGCGTTGAGAAAATATCACTTACCAAAGTTCTGCTTTGTTGCTTCCCGGTTTGAGAAACTCCACTTACGAAATTTTTCTCCCGTTTGTAAGTCCCGCAAAATAAATTTACTAACTCGAGGCAACCCCAAATAGAAATCGCGTTAACTTAAGCGCTCCGCTGCGCCTATTCAGTCCCTCGCCGCCCGGTACGCAGAACAACTTACTATCCGGGCATCGCATCCATCTGCGTGGCAACACAGCGGTCTTCGCGCCTTGTGCGGCACGCCCGTGCGACCGGCATTGACGCGAAGACAGAAACGCAGCTGACGATTCCAGCAGAGGGAAACGAGATGACAAACAGCAATCGTAAGTACAGCGTCGTGGTCTTGTTGCTGGCCGCATCCGGGTGGTTAAGCGCACAGGAGGCCAACCCGACCGAGAGGCAGCAGCCGCCTGACCAGCAGGCACCGATCCAACTCAATGGAGGAGAGCCTCTCTACAAAATCGAAGTGGTCGCGCGCGATATTCCGGCGATCAACTACTTCCATCGCAGCGCCGCCACAAAGATCGGCTTTCAGGGAACCAGCCTTTTGCCACAGGCGCACGGATGGGCGAAAGTAGAAGCGCGCGGCGGCCGCACCGTGATTGACCTTCACCTCGAAGGACTATCGCCGGCCAATGGCTTCGGACCTGAATACATGACCTACGTGGTGTGGGCCATTACTCCCGAGGGACGCCCGGTCAATCTCGGTGAAGTGCTGCCCACCGGCGGCAAAGATAAGAGCGACATGAGCGTCACCGCAAACCTGCAGACATTCGGCCTGGTCGTGACCGCGGAACCCTATTACGCGGTTACCATGCCCAGCGACGTGGTGGTGATGCAGAATGTGGTCGAAGATCGCACCCAGGGCGTGATTGAGCAGGTCAATGCGCACTACACGCTGCTGCCCCGCGGTGCCTACACCGAGACCGCAGGCCGCCACAGTGTCATTCATCCCGTGACGCGCGATGAGCATTCGCCTCTCGAGCTCTATGAAGCCGTGAACGCAGTCAACATTGCCGACGCCGGCGGGGCGACCAAGTACGCGCCCGACAGCATGGCAACCGCGCGCACGTCCTTGCAGAATGCCCAGGACATGGACCAGCATAAAGGCGACCGGAAGCAGGTGATCACTTTTGCCCGCGAAGCCGTGCAGGCCGCAGAGGACGCGCGCATCATCACCATCCGCAAGATAAAGGAAGAAGATGAAGCCGCGCAGCGCAAGGCGCGCGCCGATGCTGAGCTGGCCGCGCAACAATCGCAGCAAGCAGCGGAGCAAGCCGCCCAGCAACGCGCCCAGGCTGAAGCGTCGCAGCATGAAGCCGAAGAACGCGCTGAGCGGGCCCGCGAAGCGCAACAGCAAGCCGACCTGGAGCGCCAAAAGGCCCAACAGGAGGCTCAGACCGCAACGCAGCAGGCCGAGCAGATGCGGGAACGCCTCAAGGATCAGCTCAACCAGGTGCTGCAAACCCGCGAGACGGCGCGCGGCCTGATCGTCAACATGTCCGACGTGCTCTTCGATTTCAACAAGTACACGCTGAAGCCCGAAGCTCGGGAAAAGCTCGCCAAGGTTTCGGGTATTCTGCTTGCTTATCCAAATCTGAAATTGCAGGTCGAAGGGTACACCGACAACATCGGATCAGACACCTACAACCAGAACACTCTCAGAACAGCGTGCCGATAGCGTGCGCGATTACCTGGTTTCGCAGAGTGTTCCTGACGGGAACATCTCGGCCCAGGGTCTGGGAATGAGCCACCCTATCGCTGATAACTCCACCAACTCCGGCCGCGCGCAAAACCGGCGTGTAGAAATGGTCGTTTCGGGAGATGCCATCGGCGTACAAGAACAGGCGCCGGGAGCAAGTTCAGAGAACCAGCCGGCTCTTCCTCCCGCCGCTCAGCCGCAGGCCGCCGTCCGCAAATCGAAGCGGCGTTTCCAACCCACAGTGATCCCTGAGGTCGCTACGCACGAACCCCCAGGTGGAGGCGCCGAAAATCAGAGCGCGCCGAACCTGGGGGCGCAGGGTTTGACGTCCCAACAGCGGTTCAGCGCAACAGGTCTTCCAGGGCTGTGCTGAGGCTGGTTTTGTCGTCGCGATATTTGACAATGACGGGGGCATACAGGCTCAGGCCCCACTCGCGGCTGTCGGGATGGCCCTTGCTTTTGTTCACGGCGCGCGAACCCGGAACGACGACCGCATCGGGTGGAATGATCAACGGAATTTCGTCGGTGGCACGAAGCACCTCACCCTTGGTGAGGTCGAACACCGGGGTTCCTCGGGTCAGGATCGTTCCAGGCGCGAGTACCGCGCCGCAGCGCACGAGGGTGCCTTCGTAGACACCGCAGTTGCCACCCACCAAGACATCGTCTTCGATGATGACGGGGCTGGCATTGATTGGTTCGAGCACTCCGCCGATCTGGGCCGCGGCACTCAAGTGAACGCGCTTGCCGATCTGTGCGCACGAGCCGACAAGTGCATGCGAATCCACCATGGTGCCCTCGTCTACCCACGCTCCGGCATTGATGTACATGGGCGGCATGCAAACGACGCCGCGTGCCACATAAGCTCCGGCGCGCACCGACGAGCCTCCGGGAACCACGCGAATGCCGTCGCTGACGGCGAAATGGCGGACTGGATACGTGCTCTTGTCGATGAAAGAGAATCCTCCCGTGGAAGCGTTTTCGAGTGCGCCGAGACGAAAGCCGAGCAGGATACCCTGCTTGACCCACAGGTTGACGCGCCAACCCGTGGCCGCCGCGGTGTCGGGCGATGCTGCGCGGACGTCGCCGCGCTCCAACGCGGTACGAAACTCCACGAATACATCCATCGCGCTGGAGTCCCCGATTGCAGACGGGCCAGCGGCGAAATAGCGCTCGATCAATTTCTGAAGCTGGGAAATGTTCATCGTCTAGACGAGTCTATCAATCCGGTCAGACCAGATGGGCGCGCCAGAGGTCGGGGATTCACCAGGATCCGTTTCAATCCATAACGACTCTGAAGATCCTCACGCACGGCGGACGTCGTTAGTTATTGAAAACAAATTTGATAGACATGGTCACAAAGGGGATGGCACTTGAGTGTGATATGAATCACTCTCGGCCATGACATATGCTGTGTCTAATTTAACGGGAATCAAAAAATGCGGGTCGGCTGCAGATCGGGGATCTTGAGTGCGCCCCACATTTGGGGAAGGCTGGACCGTCGAGCAGCGATGAGTCGGCGACTTGGAATTACCCTGGGTTGATTCAGGCGGGGTGGAAGATGCACGAGGGCCCGTGGCACGTCTTGCACGTGATCGCGAACCACGAAAAACGAGTCGCCCAACACCTGGCGGTGCGGTCAGTGGAGCACTACGTTCCTCTGTATCGAATGCGCTCGCAGTGGAGCGACCGTTCGGTTCAATTGGAACGGCCTTTGTTTGCAGGATACGTTTTTGTCCGTTTCTCACAGCGCGAGCGGCTCTCGGTGATCTCGACGCCCGGCGTCCTTCATTTGCTGGGGGACTCGGCCGGCAGCGAGGTGAGCTGCGCGGAACTGGACCGCATTCGCCAGGCTCTCGTGGGCGGGTATACCCTGCTGCCGCATCCGTGGCTGGAGGTGGGGACGAGGGTGCGTGTGCGCGGTGGAGTGTTTGAAGGGGTGGAAGGCGTGGTTACTGAACTCCGCCGTCAATGCAGCGTGATCATAGAACTGGCGGCCATCCGGCAATGCTTTTCACTGGAAATCGGAATCGACCAGGTGGAACGAGTTGCGACGATTCATAGTGACGCGGCGCATTTCCCTTCACCCCGCGCGGTGGCGCTCCGCCGGGCTTGAGAGCTGCAAGAGGCTTCGGCCATTTGATTGAGACTTCAATGGGTCATCGCATAGATGACGTAGTTGACGCCAATCTTGGTGCCGAGAGCCGAATATTTGACGGGATAGCGCGGATCGTCGAGGAACTCCCACGAGTCGCCGATGTCGGAATTCAGCGAGAAGGCCACCATGATGCGGCCTTTATCGTCGTAGATACCCTTCCAATGAGCGACATAGCCATCTTTCTTGTGGCCGGTGGCGAGGTGCTCGGCGCCGGGAATCTGGAACCGATCGTCTAGATCGAAGAGCGTGTGGAAGATGGGATCGTCGTTGGGAATATCGACGAGTTCGCGTTCGGGGAAGACCATCTTCATGGTTTTCTCGAAATAGGCTTGTTCTTCCGAACCGTGGCAGTCGTCAGCCATGAAAAAGCCGCCGCGGAGCAGGTAGTCGCGCAGCTTGTTTGCCTGGGTCTGGCGTAAGACCCCATTCTCCCACTTGGACGGCATAGAGAAACGGCCAGTTGTAGACCTCGTCCCCGTCGTCCAGGCTAACAGGTTGTTCCACAGAGCGTGCATTTACGCGGGTGAGGCGCCGGACGGCGTTGGCAAAAGAGCGGTCGGCGCGGGGGTAGTCCTGGGTCCAAAGCGAAAGGCCCTCTTGCCATGGTCCATCGAAGCGGCCGCGATATCCGTCGAGGGGTCCCGGAGGGTACATCAGCCGGGCAAACGTCCATTCCGCCGGCGTGCTCCAATCGGAGGGCAGCGGTATCGCAGAGCCATACTCCACGGAGGGATACTCGCGAAATGGCCGCTGAGCGAGGACCGCGCTGATCATAATAACGATAATGAGAAGCGGGAGGACGACTTTGCACAGATTCTTCAAGGCACCTCCCTCCCGGTTTGAGGTGTGAGCGTCGAAGGCCGAGTCGGATGATGGGAGGCCGCCGCCGCGGGTCATTCTTATTTTGACGCAGCTTCTTTGGGCAGGCGGCGGTGAAACACTTTGAATTGTTTCAGAAAACGGCGGGTGGGCGGTGCGGTTGGACTGCGTCAAAACCTCTCAATACCATGGTGAGGGAAAATTCGGCGCGATATCCTGGGCAAAAACTACACTTCTTCCCTAAGACTGCATCGGGCACGATTGTAAATCTTCCATTACACATGCAGCCTATGCGTGTTCCGGCATCGGAGTAGATGTTATAACGGGAGCAACTTACATGAATCAGTCAGCCAATTCGAGGCAGGACAAATGGCGATCCTGAAAAGAATGTCTTCGTTCGGACTTTTTCTGGTTGTATCCGCCGTGCTGCTGGTTGCCCAGGGGGATGACAGCAGCAAGAAGACGCGGCCTGAAGATCTCCCGACCGCTAACCTCATCAGCACCGCCGGCGCAAGCTTCACAGCACCGCATGTGCGCGAGGCAACCACGGTGATCGTATACGGCGATCAGCGCTTCACTGATCCGAACGATACCAAGGTCACCAATCCCAAAGCGCGTCGCTGGCTGGTGCAGCAGATTGCGCAGGAGAATCCCGATGCGGTTCTGCTCAATGGGGATGTGCCTTACAGCGGCGCGGTGGTGAACGATTACGAGGTCTACAAGACTGAGACCAAGGTGTGGCGAGATCGAAACATCAATGTGTATCCGGCCTTGGGCAACCACGAATTTCATGGCGACCCACAAGAGGCGCTCGAGCATTGGTGGAGCGCGTTTCCGGAGATGAGGAACCGCCGCTGGTACTCGGCGGCGGTGGGCAAATCGATCTACACGATCGCGCTTGACAGCGACACATCATTGCTAAAAGGGAGCGACCAGCAGCGTTGGCTTGATCAGCAGTTGATGGGTCTTCCCAAAAGCACCAAGTTCGTGATCATCAGCCTGCATCACCCGCCGGTGGCGGACTTTCAGACGCGAGTCAATGTCAGCCATAATCCGCGTCCGAATGAGATTGCATTGCGGGATTACCTGGAGAGTATTGCCCCCCAGTTACACGCCCAGATCATCGTGAGCGCCGGACACATTCACAATTATGAAAGGACGGTACGGGGGGGCATCACCTATCTCGTTTCAGGAGGGGGAGGCGCTTCTCCGGTTCCCGTAGACCGGGCGCCGGAAGATCTTTACCAAAGCAACGACTTCCCAAACTACCATTATGTCAAGTTCGTCCTCGACGGCGATGTTCTGCACGGAAAGATGTATAGGCTCGCCGATGCGGACGCGGAGAATCCCGCATGGCAGATGCGGGACGAGTTTACAATCATGGCGCACCCGAAGTGAGCAACGGTACGGCAGCCGGCATCCTGGGTGGAATGGGCGTATTCAGAAATGTTCGACGATCAATGACTCCGTTATGCTCGGGAAATGTTGCTGTTGTTTCTCTGTTCGTGAGTTAGTCCGAGCCAGAGTCCCTCACCTTCCCACGCACGGTTGAATGCAAAAATGGCGCCAGGAGGATAGTCCTGACGCCAAAGGGCGAGCGGCGTTAAAGATTGTAGTTAGTATAGATGTAGTCGCTCGTCATAGACTGCGTACTCGCCGTTGAGGGATGCCTTGTCTCTCGGTCTTTCCGAGTCAGAACAGGATCAACGCGAAGGCGTTCGCCTGGCTGGAAAGGAAATGTTGCGAATGAAATCGCGAAGTTGTCTCCAGGTCCAGAGAAATGGACGAAGCGGAATATAAAGCCAGAACAGGCTGTCCGGCAGGCGAAGCACATTGAAGTCAACTCGTTGGAGCGCAACCTCTGCGAAGTTCTCCCATCGCGACTTGTAAGGCCAGAGCTGACGCTTGTAACGGTAGCTACGGATTTCCTCAAAAGCCCTGGTAAAAGCGCTGCGTTCCTTGTGTTCATCAGGGGCCATCAATTCCCGGACCGCTTTGGCGACGATAGCGGATGGAAGCACATCGGAGCAGCCATACTCGCAAGCGTTCGTCGGGAGCCCATAAGCGTCTTTCAGGAGACACAGGCACGACATAACCGCCCGCTCGCCGCCGGTTGTGCGCGCGGCGTCGAATACCGCGGACCAGTCCGTCGATTGACTGGCCCAGATCCGAGCCATGTCGCCCAACCACTTGGCTCGGGACCACGCATGCCCGCTACCGTGATTGCAGAGGTACAGCGTGAGGTCTGCGGGCTTCATCGAGAGATAATGAAATCCCTGCCATTCGGACGGGAGACCCCGGGACAAGTTGGTTGCGACGCCCCCCGAAGCGTCTTCGGCAGTCCGCCAGTGCAGTTCCAGCTCACAACCCCGCTGGGGGTGAACATACCCAATGTGCTGTTCATACCGCAGGTTGAACTCCAATTGGCGCCGAGTGAGGGATGCATACTCCGCAGTGAGCCGCCAGCCCAACGCTTTCAGGCATTCCTGTGTTTTGACTACGTCCTCGCGGGCCACGAGGACGTCCAAATCCTTCGACTGCCGGAAACCCACGTCTCCGTACATTTCGAGGGAAAGAAGGGGACCCTTCAGAGGCATTACAGGTACGCTTGCGCGATTCAAGGCTTCGAGAACGGTGGCAAGCAATTGAAGGCGAACAATGGCTTGCATTCGACAGGCATCGCTCCGTTTTCGCAACTCGCTCATGGTTGATTCTGGTATGGCGAGACCGGCAACCCGCTTCAGGGCAGCCCAACCGAGAGCCGGAGTCCGATGGCGATCTACGAGGCGCAGATATTCAGCCCAGGCTACGTCTTCAGCACAGGCTTGACGGATCGTTTCCTCCTGCCGGGCTCGCCATGAATCCGGCGCAAGCCAGGAAGTCGCAATCATCAGTCGAAAGGCGGGGCTGGCCCGCAGCAGCCAACGGCTATCCGGCACTAGTTCCTCCCGGATCCTGATTCAATCTTATATTTTTCGTCATACAAAAGAACCGTGTTCGACCTTAACTGTTCAGCTTGCGGGATCTCGCGGCGTCAATGATCAACCCCTGGCTGAGCCAGCGCATTGAATACAGTTCTACCGATGATTGCGATGTCGAACAGGAAGGAACGCCGCAGAAGATACTCACGATCGAACTGCACTTTCTCTGGAATTGGTAATTCATCGCGCCCGTTGACCTGTGCCCATCCCGTAAGTCCAGGAACCAGCAAGTTGACTCCGTACTCCGTTCGAAGGTTGACGAGATCGTCCTGATTGAACAACGCTGGACGCGGCCCCACAAAGGTCATGTCTCCACGGAAGATCGTAACTAACTGGGGTAATTCATCCAAGCTGGTGCGGCGCAGAAAGCGTCCAACCGGAGTGAGATAGTTTCTGGGATCCCGCAACAAATGCGTAGCAATCTGTGGCGTGTCGACCTTCATGCTCCGGAACTTCGGCATCCAGAATAGCTTGTTTCTCGTCCCGACCCGCTTCGACAAATGAAGAACAGGTCCCCTGGAAGTCACCTTAACCAGACACGCAATCGCCAGATACAAAGGCGCAAGGCATACTAACAGGCCAAGCGATAACAGTATGTCGAACAAGCGCTTATGCCAAGACATTTGGAAACTGTCCTACTTTAAGTATTCCTGATTCACAGGTTGCATATCGGCCTGGAAGGGGGTGATTTCTTTGCTTGCTTCGTGGCGTCCGCTAACCACGCGACCTCATTGCGTATCCCTTCGCAGAGCGGCGTCAAGGCCCGAAATCCATACTCTCTCTCGAACCTTGCTCCACTATACGAGTCGTCCCGAGTAAACGTGCCGATTGCCTGACTTACCTGGAAGGGATCGCCCAGCGCATTGGCGGTCAGGGATACAAGCTTAACTAAATCCTCATGGAGCCATAAACGGGGCTGTGGCCGGCAAAGGGCCTCGCAGATAGAGGCTACGATGTCCCTCATCGTAGATGTATTCCCGGATACATTAAACACTCCGAAGCGGGAGCCGCTTCCTTTAGAGGCCAAAAGGCACGCTCGGGCGGCATCGTCTCTATATATTAGGCTTTTGCGATTGAGCCCGGTTCCAAAACCGATGAATGGCGAAAGCGTCAGGCTACGGATCAAACGCGCGACATTGCCAGAATCTCCGATCCCGTAGATCGTCGCAAAGCGAAGGATGTTAAGTTCTGCGGTACTGTCGGCCATGCGCTCCATAGCGCGAAGTTCGGCGCGCCATTTACTAACAGCATAAGGACTCTCCGGGGCACACTTGGCTGTCTCATCGAGAGTGGCTCCATTGGTCCTCCCATATACCGCCACAGAACTGACCAGAACGATCTGCGAAACGCCAGCATCAAGACCGGCCTTCACAAGATTATCTGTACCCATTTCATTTGCGAGCGTAAACCTGCCAAAATCCCTTGCTTCGTTGCCAAAGACGTGCGCTAGTCCCGCTGCGTGGATAATCGTCGAGACTCCGTCGCACGCTCCGCGAACCGCGGAATGATCGGAAAGATCGCCCACGACCAGTTCGACGTCCTCGACGTGCTCTTTTGGGGATCGGTCGAAAATTCGGACCTTGCGGCGAGATTGACGCGCCAAGGCGACAATTGCAGACCCAAGAAAACCTGATCCGCCCGTTACGAGTAAGATGCCGGGGTCCGTCATTTGCAGTTCAGCCCATCGGTCACGGTCTTGTATTGCTCGACGATCTTCTGCTTCGTGTATTTTGATTGCGCAACAAGGCGTGCCCGTCGTCCCATCTCGGTGAGTTTGCGGCACGCGGGCATCCGGGAGAGAAATGGGAACTCATCGCTCGCCCTTGAACGATTCGATTCCGGCTGCCAGTTGATCCAACTTGCGATCGAGGTCTTTCAGCAGTGCCCCGAACTCGTCCATGCGAAAACCAAGGATGTCGTCCCGATTCACTCCGTGCAGAGCGACGCGCATGGCATCCCGCGTCAGGTCAGACACGCTGCGCGCCCCGGTGACGGAACACAGGTGTTTAAGCGTCAGGAACTCTTCTTCGGAGAGGCGGATGCTGATGGTCCGTGAACGCGGTTTCAAAACTGCCATTCGATACCTGAGTGCTGCGGCAAGAGTCCCAGCGCGAAAGGCGATGGAACCGTGTGGATGGGGGGACGCGAGAGGAGAGGCACAGCTGATTTGAGCCGGCGATTCGACAGGAAGGGTCGCCTTCGGCGCAGGCTTCGCCCCCGTCGGTCCCATGGCGTCGGATCCGGCCAGTTCATGGTTCTGCCCGCAGTCCGGTTGAAAAGGCCGCGGCCGATGGCAATACGGGAGCGGTTCCGACTCGCTCAGACGCTTACAGATCTTTATGAAGTTGACCTCAACCTACCAGACTCAGGGATCGAATTCAAGAACAAAGTGCGGTACAGATGGAGGACAGACATTTGCGGGTGGGCTTGAGGCAGAGTGACATTGGCGATCTACTTTCGCCGTTGGCTTCAATTTGGCGAACGCGCTGCTGTTCTTTTGGCGCATGACAGCTGTAATACAGACTTGGCCTTGACCAACGACGATGAGTCAGCTTCGCTCTCCTGCAGCGAAATGAGTTGAAGTCGGCCAGAAGGGTGGTTCCGGCCTGTGGGCGGCTCATCCGATCGTCTCTATTGCCAAACGAAACGTATCTGTCCAGGACCGCCGAAGGCATGTGATTTCGTCACTGCCTGAGAATGCTGGAATTTATGAGCGGGTCGCGGATCCTCAGTGATGTGATTTTCGGGGCGCACGTCAATCGTCCGCATTGAAATCTCGTCGAGTCTGGGAATCGGATCAGGCGATCGTGGGGAATTGCTTTCTCGACTTGGCGAATTCGAGCAATATACTCGGGGTGTCGACCCGAATGCCTACCCAGATTCCCGCCCACAGCAAGCGAGTCCAGCCTCGCTCCCCGTTAGTCCGCATTCTCGGCCTCGGATTCGGCGTCGCCGTGATCTTCGGCGGCACGGTGGGGGTGGGGATTTTGCGTCTGCCGGGGACGATTGCCGGGGAACTGAGGAGCTTCTGGCTGATCCTGGCGATATGGGCGGCGGGGGCGCTTTACGCACTGCTCGGTGCGATCTCCCTTTCCGAGTTGGGCACGGCCATGCCACAAGCCGGCGGCTTTTACATTTACGCGCGACGGGCCTTTGGGCCTGCGGTGGGGTTCGCCACGGGCTGGGCGGACTGGTTGAACAACTGCGCTGTGGTGGCCTACGGGGCGGTGACGGCCGCCGAATACCTCGGAGTGCTGTTTGCGCCCCTGGCGGCATGGCCTAAGGCGGTTGCGCTGGGGCTCTTGGTTCTCTTTTTCCTGTCTACACCTGGCGGGGCTCAAACTGAGCAGCCGCATTCAGCAGTTCACGAGTTCCATCACGGCTGTAACGTTTCTGCTGCTGGCGGGGGCGTGCCTCCTGCACGCGGCACCGCAAATCGCCGCGGCGGCTGGAGCGGGACTGCGTGGGATAGGTTTCTGGGAAAAGCTCGTGCCGATGGTTGCTGCGCTCCGGGCCATCGTGGTGACCTATGACGGCTGGTACGAAGCCATCTACTTTACCGAAGAGGACACCGACGCGGCACGCCACTTGCCGCGGGCGATGATCGGCGGCGTGCTGATTGTCCTGGCTCTTTACCTGGTGATGAACCTTGCATTCCTGCACGTTCTGACGATTCCGGAGCTTGCTGGTTCGACGCTACCCGCGGCGGATGCCGCCAGGATCGTCTTTCCAGCATGGGGAGGGCGGTTCGTTACTGTGCTTTCGCTGCTGACGTTGCTGAGCCTGATGAACGCAGTGCTGCTGGGAGCGCCCCGCATCCTGGTGGCAATCGGGCGGGACGGGCTGTTTACGGAACGGGCGGCGCGGGTGGGAGCAGGCGGAACGCCGGTGACCGCGATGTTGCTGTCGGCTGGTATGGCGGGGCTGTTGGCAGCGAGCGGACGCTTCGACGAGATCATCGCTATTGCTGCCATCCTGGTTGCAGGAATGTACGCAGCGAACTATGTCGCGGTCTTCGTGCTGCGGGTACGTGAACCGGAGATGGCGAGGCCGTTCCGGGCGTGGGGATACCCCGTGACGACCGGGCTGGTTCTGGCGGGGTCGGTGGTGTTCCTGACCGCTGCTGTGCACGACGACCCTGTGAGTGCATGGCGGGCGGCGGCGCTTCTCGGCCTTGCGGTCCCTGTGTACGCATGGATGCGGCGGCGAAAGCGGTCCGTGCAATGATGAATCCGAGGATAAAGCACTTGTTCAGCCATGCCATTGTGCGCACGCCGGGGAGCAACTTCGATGCCGGATTGACGACGGCTTCGCTGGGAAGGCCGGTCCTTGAAAAGGTTCTGGAGCAGCACGCGCGATATTGTGCGGCGCTCGAGAAGTGCGGGCTGGAGTTGACGGTTCTGGACGCGGATCTGCGCCATCCGGATTCGACGTTTGTGGAAGACACCGCGGTGATTTCACCGCGAGGCGCAATCCTGATGCGTCCGGGGGCGGAGAGCCGCACGGGCGAAGTGGACGCCATCCGGCCGGAGCTCGAACGGTTCTTTCCTGCGATGCCGGCCATCGAAGCACCGGGAACGGTAGACGGCGGGGATATCTGCGAGGCCGGCGAGCACTTCTTTCTAGGGCTTTCCCATCGCACTAACGAAGAAGGCGCACGGCAACTGGCGGCGCGCCTGGCGGCACTGGGATACAGCTCAGGTACCGTCGACGTGCGCCAGATGACCAGCATCCTGCATCTCAAGAGCGGCATTGCATACATCGGAGAAAACACGCTGGTGGTGATGGAGGAGATGGCCGACAACCCGGCCTTCGTCGGGTTTGAACTTATTCGGGTAAGCGACGAAGAGAGCTACGGCGCCAATTGCGTACGGGTAAACGGGCGGGTGCTGATCGCAGAGGGGTTCCCGAGGCTCACGGCATCACTGCTGGATCGCGGATTTGAGCCGCTTGAGCTGAATATGTCGGAGTTTCGGAAAATGGATGGCGGGCTGAGTTGCCTGTCTCTGCGCTTCTAGACCTCGCGAAGCTGGAAATGCTCCGCGAGGGCGGACTGAGCGGCTGCCAGCTTCTCGGAACGAACCAGAATCCAGTCGGTGTCGTAAGTCGAAAGGGCGAAGATACTCAGGCTCGCGCTGGCCAAAGGGTCGAGCACAGAGGCGAGGACGCCGGTCAGAGCGAAGTCGATTGGCCCCTCGATTTCGAAGGCGCGCCAGGGGCCTTCCCTTTGGTGCCCGTCCGGGACCAGCCTCGCAGGGCAAACAATAGAAAGTTCCTTCGGACAGAACGTGACAGAGACAAGCGGCGGTTCTGCGAGATCGAGCCACGCGGGGAGCACCGCATGCGGAGAAAGGCGAACGATCGAGAGTTCCCCTTGATGCAGGTTAAGGGTCAGGTTCATCGGTACTTCCGGCGAGTTATTAGTTTGCGGGTCAGGCACAAGTGCGTGAAGTCAGGAGATTCGCGCTCATTTCGATGATTGCATGTCGGGGTCGGCGATAGTGACGCAATGCTTTAGGCTCGCGGCGGCCCCTCTCCGGGACCTTGCTTCACAGCCGCCACTTCCTTCCTGTCGAGAAAGTATTGACCGACCATATCGGCCACATGCACCACGTTGTGACTCTGTTCAGGACTCACCGCGCTGCGACCGCTGCGCCTGCCGAATCCGCTTCAGACGACCATACGGAATGCATGCCTAGTTCATCCCGGGAAATCGACTCAGGAATTCCACCCCAGGGCTCGCGCACGAACGCTTTACTGTGAGAGCGTTGCCATTGGAGGCGTCATCTCGAAGCTATACCGTGTGCTCAAAACCAGATCTTGGCTGAGCTTGATTCTTAATTCCGATAACAATTCGTCATGAGCCCGCTTGAGAACCTGCCAGGAAAGCCACGGCATCTCCAGTTCTCGACCGATGGGGTTCAATCGCAGCATCCGGACACTGGTGGGATTAATCGGGTTTCCTTCCGGAGAGGCAATTACAAAGCTATTCGCATCAGCGATCCTCCGATGACGTCGCAACCTCAGTAGAGCTTGAACCAGGGGTTCGGGAACGAAGACATGTCTGAGGCGAGTCGCACTTACGTCCGCCAGGCCTCTGGCGTTCCATTGCCTCATAACACCGAGGGATCTTGCTGAAAGGAGTTCACCCTCGACGTAAATCGAAGATCTGGAAAGATTGACATGCTTCCATTGCAGTGCGCAAATTTCCGATATGCTCATGCCAGTGATGATCGTAATCAGAGCAATTTCTCGCTCTGGATATCGCATCAGTCCGAGTATTGTCTTTGCTTCAACAATAGTCAGGTTGTGCGATGTCTTTTGGGGCTCCGCCGGCAAATCCACTTCCAGAACTGGATTCTTGCCGTTGAACATCAGTTCTCTCCTCGCATGTGACACCACTGCGCTCATCACGTTCCTTATGTGCTTAATGGTCTGGTGCGAGTATCCGCGCATTGAGGCCGACGTTGTAAGTTGACGAACATGTTCCGGATTGAGATCGCAGAGTCTTACTTCATCTAAATACGGCCAATCTGGCAATGCTTTCAACCTTGCTTTCCGCACTCCTACATACGGAGTGAACAGGCGGTCAACTGTTTCTGGCTTCAGCACGTGTTTCAAAATAGCTTGATAATGCGTACGGCCGGCAAGGCTCTTGTGCTGTACATGATCAGGAATAAACTTCCATTCGATGAATGTCGCCAATAACATACTCGGATCGTCGATGGTGGTCTTTTGCAAAGAAAGCGGCGTGGCTTTCTGGACTTCTGCGGCTTCGAATAAAGGTTCCATCGGCTTTCACCTTTCCTCCGTCTCATTTGCGTAAGCGAGATTCTCGGTAATTGGCTACGCGCGATCTACATCCTGGATGGGCTGATGGTGAGTTGTCGACTTCTGGACGGAAAAGATCCTTTCGAATTCCTCGTTTAGGTTCCGACCAGCCTCCGACCTCAGATTGATGCGCGTCCTATTAAAAACACGCCATGAGAGCCATGGCGCCGCGAATGATCTTCCAATGGACTTGAGACGTCGGGCGGCAATATTCTCCGGATGGATCGGAGTACCATTTCGCGACACCAGGACGAAATCTTGAGGTTCCGTAAAGTCACTACGAGTCTTCAAATCACGCAAAAGCGAAAAAAGCAGTTCCGGTATCCGAACTAGCCTCCTTCGACTCTCGGGCACCGCACCAAACTCCCCTCGATAACTCTGTAGCCTGACAGCGATTGTTCTCGGGGGTACAAACTCTTCCTCTACTAGACGGCTACTGTGTGATAAATTCAAATACTTCCACTGAAGGCCGCAGATCTCGGCCACGCTCAGTTCCGTTAAAAGTGCGAAGGCAGCGATGTTCTTCTCTGGATGACGCATCGCATTCATGACCTCTTTTAGTTGGGCCAGGCTCAGCGCGTGGGGTTCCTTGCGAGTCATTGAAGGTAAGGTCACAAGAGTGGCAGGGTTCGGTCCGGAATAACATCCGGTGCGTATAGCATGCGAGAATACAGAACGGATGACGTTGCGGATATGCGTTGCCGTTTGCGTCGAGTAGCCGTGCTTCATTGCTGTCGATGGCTAGATGTTGAATGATTTCAGCGTTGATTTCGCACATTCGTAAGGAATCCAGATAAGGCCAGTCGGGTATCGCCGTGAGTCTGTTCTTAGTTCTTCCCGGACTCGCTCCGAATGCGCGCATCACTTGTTCGGGATGCAGAACATGCTTGAGAATTGCTCTGAAGTAGGAACGACTTGCACGCCTTTTGATCGAAACGAATTCCGGAATAAACCTGCGTTCTACGAACTCCAGGATCGTCGTCGAGGAGTATGAGGCAGGGTTCGCACTCCCCGACGGAGACTCGACACGCACGTCGCACATCCACCGCTGTTCTGAGTCAGGCAGGCAAATCACGCTTGTCCCAGCGATCGGAAGAGATCCAGACCGGTCTGGATCTCTAGCCAAGCCCACTTCAGCCGAATTGCCTGACGCACATCGATCCGAAGAAGGGGGCTTCGGCGAAACATCGCTTTTTGTCGGTATGCCTTCAGTCTCCATAGACCTCCAGTCACCATCTCAGGCTGACTAACGGGCCAGAGAACCTATGTCAACTTCCACGCTTAACGACTGGTGCTGTTTGCTCTTGGTCAAGGAACGCCGCTGCAAACGCCTCAAAAATGACGATTCCGTCATTTTTTGACTGCTTGCCTTGCCGAGGGCTTGGCAGATTAATGAAAAGTTTTATATGAATATGTCTCTAAGACTGACAATTTAATGCAATACAAAACTATTCTCTTGTAGCTATACATTTTTCACATTTACAAGCGCTCATTTATACGTCGCTCCACGGATACAAGCCGTCAAAATTACAAAACCAACCAAAATTAAAGAGCCAGGAAGCGCAGTCCTTGCGCTGGAGCAAACAAAGAATTCCTTGAAGACTTGATTGTTACCCCGATTCGAGCAGGAGTGACGCGGCGCTTAAAGGATGCGCTGACCCGTCACCGACAAGGGAGGAAACGAATGTCGAGTAGATACGTGGGCGCAGCGTTGTCTCTGGCGGTGTTCATCATTGTTTCGGCGGTCCCTGCGGCAGCACAGTCATTCAGGGTTCAATGTCCTACTAGCACAATCACTCATCCGCTTACGGGGACCAATTGCAGCACAAACCCAACCAATCCCGGGTGCAATAACACCGAACCCGCCTACGCGGGGCCAACAACGTTTGCGACGGTGCCGGTGTCCGGGATGACCGGCGGATACGTGAAGCCGAGCACCAACATTAATGGCGCGATCAAGTGCCAGCAGGTTTCGGGCGGAGACGGTTACTCGACGATGGCCAACGGCACACAGACGTTCATGTTTTCGTTCGGGCCGCTGTCGGGACTCGCCGACATCGCCAAAGGTTTGCCAGGCACCGAGTTTCCCAAGGACTTCAATCTGCCGTATCCGGGTACAGGTGGACAGCAATACCTATTGCCTGGCGATCCCGCCACGACCGACGGGATCGTGGCGAACACGTGGCCCGATTATCCACTCAATACTTCCACGTTCTCTTACAACGGCGCCGTTGGCCTGGAGCCCGAGATAGCAACGCTGATCAGCATCTACGATATCGCCGAGAGCACAGCGGCGCCCGGAACCACGGTTTATGTTCAAACAAACACTCCCACCGGTCTGAGCAACGGGCAAACGGTTTACATCTGTGGAACAGGCACGTACACGGCGGCGCCGGCGCCCCCCTGTGGAAAGGGTACCGCGGCGCTCAACGCTTATGACGGTACCTGGATCGTTAGCAGCCCCACAGGAGGCTTCACTTTCCCCGCTACCCCCATTGCTGGAGTGACCAACTACGGCTTCCCGCCGCCGTATAACTTCACGTTCACCGCCTCGACCACGGGGCTGGCCGACATATCCGAAACGGTAACTGGAACCGTATCCACCCCGCCGCAAATAGACGGTCACGTGGATCCCCGCCAGATCATGGATGTCGGTGTCATGAACGGCAACATCCCGGCGCCGCTAGTTGCTTTTGATGAGGATGATGAGATGTTTCTCACTCTCACGAACGTCGGCATGATCATGCGCCCAGACCTCTTCGAACAGCACACCATCCACTTCCATGGGTATCCGAACGCATCTTCGGTCTATGACGGTGTCCCGGACGCCTCGGTGGCAATCAACATTGGCGGCAGCTTCACGTATTACTATCTCGCTCCAGACGCCGGCACTTACTTCTGGCACTGCCACATCACGCCCCCCGAGCACTTACAGATGGGCATGGTCGGGCAACTGTATGTCCGGCCGCGCCAGAACCGCGTTCTGGCCGGCACCAGCCTGTATACGGCTCTTCAGGAACAAAACTCCGGGGTCGATTTGCGGACAGCCTGCAACCCCGCTGCAGATATCTTGTGCAGCGCAACGACGCCGGCCATCAACACGGGGGCAACGCAGGGTACCGACAAGCTTGGCAACCCTCAGAAGTACACCTACAACGACGGTGACGCCTCAACCGCGTACGACGTCGAGTATCCGCTCCAGATTCACGGCTTCGATCCCAACTTCCACTTTGTCGGCATGACCTTCAACCCCGAAGCATTTGCGGATATGAAGGACAAGTTCTTCCTGCTGAATGGGCGGAGTTACCCCGATACGGCCACGCCTGGCCCCATGGCTACGCAATCTTCGGATGGCCGGGTGCACTACTCGCAGCCGCTGCCTTCGATCATCAACATTCCCGCGGGAGGGAGAGCTCTTCTGCGCATCGCGGATTTGAGCGTGTCTGAGTACGCGACCCTGGCCACGATGGGAATTCCCATGAAGGAAGTTGGGTTCAATGCCAAGCTGCTGCGGGATCAGGCGGGGAACAACATGGAGTTTTATACCAACTCCATCACGCTGGGCGGCGGCGAGTCGCTGGATGTGATTTTGGATGCCAGTGACGCGGGATGCGGCTCCGCGGGCTGCGCGGCACTGTTATATCCGGCGGGAAAGACTTTCTACCTCTTCACCCCCCAACTCGACCATCTTTCGAACGATCAGGAGAATTTCGGGGGACTGATGACCGAGGTTCACATCTGCAACAGCGTGACCGGCGGTAACACGTTCGGCAATACGTGCAATTAGGAGAGCGGCAATGAGGGCAACGAACATGACAAAATCGATCTCGATCGTACGATCGCTTCTGGCGCCGACGCTGGCTTTGTTCCTGGCGGCCGCGGCTCACGCTGCTGCTCCCGGAATTACCGGTACCGGAACTGCCGGCACCTTCAACCTGACGGCACAGACTGCTTTCCTTAACCAGCCCGACGGAAATGCGGTCTACTCGTGGGGCTATGGTTGCGTCACGGGTTCAACGCCGACGTTTGTGCCGGCGGCCATCACCACGGCCAACTGCAATACCATGCAGGTACCCGGCCCCACGCTGGTCGTCACCGAAGGCCAGACGGTAACGGTCAATTTGCAAAATGGCCTTCCCTCTGCAGCCGGCAACACGTCGATTCTCTTTCCTGGATTCGTCGTTACGAACTCGTGTTCAGCATCTACCCCGGTCGGGGTGCAAGGCTTGTTAACCTGCGAGGCGGCTCCTGGCGGAACGGTAACCTATACGTTCACTGCCAATTCGCCGGGCACCCACGCCTACTACAGCGGAACCCAGGGCGACCTTCAGGTCGAGATGGGCTTGTATGGCGCGGTCATCGTCCTTCCTAAAACCATTCCTGCGGCCTGCTCGTCCGGTCTGCCGACAACGAATCCGGGGGCGAACGCGAAAGCGAAAGCCTTCTGGAGCGAATCGGATTTCCGGCTATCGCCTGCCGCATACGACAATCCCAAGTCCTGCTACGACCGGGAATATCTCTTCCAGTGGGCGGAGATGGATCCGAGGATTCACACTGCAGCGCTAGCGCAGGTCACGGCTTTGAGCGGGTGCATCGCCGGAGCGCCGGGATGCAGTCTCGATGTCCCGACCGAGCCGTATCACCCGGCCTACTTCCTGATCAACGGCCGCTCCATGCCCGACCTTATGGACGGCAACTATGAATCCGAGTATCCCCACCAGCCTTACAACGGCAACCCGCATATGCATCCAGGCGAGATGACCCTGATCCGCTCCATCGGCCAGGGCCGCTGGCAGCACCCGTTCCATGAACACGCGAACCATGTGCGCATTCTGGGCCGTGACGGAAACATGCAACTCGCCCCGGATGGCAGTAACCTCGCCGGGCTCCTGATGTTCAACACCGATACGACTCCGGGAGAGGCCTTCGACGGGATCTTCTACTTTACCGGCAGAGGGTTGAACTGGGATCCTTACGGTCACCATCCCGGTGATACCAGCGACCCGTTGGCTTCACTGCCCTGTACAGCGGATACCAACGGCTACAACACCCTTGGTACTTCGTGGAACCAGGTCAATTATTTCGAATGGTGCCAGGACCACGACAAGCCTCTCGAGGTGTCTCCCATCGGCGACGTTGCCGGCGGCGGCCCGGCGACTCTTCCTAATCCCAACATTTTCACGAATGGCCCATGGTACGGCGGCACTCCGTATCTGGGACCGGATGCGACTCTGCGCGGCGGTGGGACGCAGGCCTGCGTCAGCAACTTGACGGGCGGCACTACCCTGACTAACACCGCGGCCAATCAAGCCTCCACTTGCAGCACTCTGCAACCCTCCAATATCCAGGCCAACCCTGCCAGCGAACGAGGTTGGGCATATATGTGGCACTCGCACAACGAGCGCGAAATCACTACGAACAACGTGTTCCCCGGCGGAATGCTGATGATGATGCTGGTCGATACCCGTGAATTCGTGATTGACGAATCCAACTAGGCAAGGAGAACAGACATGCGAATCAACTCTCTCAAAGCGATTTTCAAAACAGCAGTGCTGGGAGCGGCTGTTCTCCTTCTCGGAGCGGGTGTGGCCGACGCGCAGCAGCAGATCAACCTGACTGCCGGGCCAACTACAGCAAATATGCCTGACGGCTCTCAGGTGCCCATGTGGGGCTTCTCCTGCGGCGCGTCGGTCAGCACCTCGGTGGCGACTTGCAAGGCTCTCAACCCGGCCGCCACGACGTCTGCGGTCTGGTCGCCTGTGTTGATTACCATCCCCACGGGCGCAACCGGCGGGCTGGCTATCAACCTCACGAATAATCTGACCTTCTTGAACGGGAATACGGTGCCCACCTCGATCACAATCGTGGGCCAGGTGGGCGGCGGTCTTGGAACGCCAAAAACCGTGGCGAGCCCGCCTCACGATACTCAGGGCACCACTTGGCCCGTTGCCAATCCGCGCGGACCCACATTTGTGCCTCCGCCGCAAGGGCCTCGCGTGCAGTCGTACGGCACGGAAGTGGCTGCGGGATCGACAACGTTACTGCCGGCGTGGCCGCGTCTCAAGCCGGGCACGTATTTGCTTGAGTCCGGCACCCACCCCTCCATCCAGGTGCCCATGGGGTTGTATGGGATCCTCGTAGTCACCGCTGCGCCTACTGCTACGGCTGGAGTAGAGACGGCACCCGGCACGGCGTATCCGGCCGTGGCCGCCACAGCGACGACTGCTGCCGTTCCTGCGGTGACCTACGACGCGGAAATTCCGCTGGCTCTTGGTGAAATCGATCCAGTGCAGAACGCGACCGTGAGCAAGGCGGTCAATACCGCCGGGTTCCTCGAGACCACTGTCTGGTCCGGAGCGGTCGGCGCCTGCGGCGATCTCACCCCGGGCGCACCGCAAACGTGCTACCCGCCCGCGGTCAACTACACGCCGCTCTACTACACGATCAACGGCGTTGCGTTTAGTAAAACGAATGCCAGTGGGTCGCTCTTCCCAGTTACGCCGGCCACGATTGCGCCGGCTGCAGGCACCACCGGGAATGTCCTGGTGCGCGTGGTCAATGCGGGCTCCCGTATGCACGTTCCGGCGATCGTCGGATCGCAGGTGGCGGGCGCAACGGGAGCTGCAGCGACGGCAGGGGGAAATCCCATTGTCACCGGTTTCAAGGTTATTGCCGAAGACGGCAATCCTCTTCCCGGCGTTCCTAAAATCAAGAGCGAAGTGTTCATGGCCGCGGGCAAGGTCTATGACTTGATGATCAATGGGAAGTCCACGTCCGGTACGACGATCGCGGCTTACCTGAACGCACTCGCTTTCTACGACCGCGAGTTGAGCCTGTCAGCGAACAAGACCGAGCGCGACGCCGGCATGCTGGCGTACATCGGCATTAATGGCTCTGCCCTGCCGGTAGCCTCCGGCACCGGTGTGTTTTCGGCCGCAGTAGCCCGCCCCGATACCTACAATGCTTTGTGGTCGGGGCAGACCCTCACGATCTCCGATCCATCGAAAGGCCTGATCGCGAACGACACAAACGTATATGGGGTAACTCTTCTTGCAGCGCCGACCAATGGTACGGTGACGCTGAACGATAATGGGACGTTTACGTATGTTCCGACCGGAACCGCCACCTCGGACTCGTTCAGTTATTGCGCGAACGGGACGGTTAGCGGGACGACATGCTCGTCCGGTATCACCGCGACCGTGACATTGGCTGCCTCGAACATCGTGGACAGCGGCATCACCTGCACCGCTAGCACGTTCAACGCGGCCATGGCTACGTACCTGGCCATCAAAACCCCGGGCGTCCTGGCGAATTGCAAGGACGCGGCGGGACTGCCCATCACCGTTGACACTGCGACGATTGCACCTGCTGGAGGGTTGACGGTTCACGCGGATCTGAACGGCGGATTCACCGCTATTGCACCCTCCGCAGGCACCTACAGTTTCCAATTCCAGGCACAGAACTCCCACAACGTGCTCAGCGCACTCACAACCGCAACGATCGTCTTCCCCGCAGGGAGCGGCCTCACGGTCAAGGTTCTGGACGGACAGGATAAGGTAACCACCATCTCCGACTATCGGTGGGTCATCGAGGAAGACCGCACCTTTTATATCAACCCGGCCTGCTCGGCGAATCCTCCTCCGGCGGGTTGCCCGACTGCCGCCTTGGGGATCGTTCCGAGCCTGGGGACCAACTTCCACACCAGCTACATGCCCTACGTGGCTCAAGGGCTGCACGGGGCCGCAATCCTGCGAATCGGGTCAGACTGTTCTGGGCAGTGACAGTCCGTTTGCGATGTGGGCAATGGCGCCTGCCGGCCCGATCCAACAGGAAACGGCATGACGCCCGTGCTGCCCGGCGCAGGTGGCCCTGGATCCGACCAAGCGCTACTACATCTCCATTTTGCCCGGGGACGCGGCCAACCCGTTTACCGATGGATACGCGGGTGGGGCCTGCCAGAATGGAACTGCAAACTCTGGCGGCGCTACTTGCGGCCACGGCATGGGCGGCGCTCCTGTGGCTGCAGCCTGCACGCCGGTGGCGCCCGCCACAACTTGTACCGGAACCTTTGCGCCGGTCACGGTGATTACGCAACCCTCGCCCTATCCGCCAGGCAAACTCTCGGTGTTTGTGTTTGAAGATGACTTCCCACTCAACGGCGAAAATGATGCAGGCGGCGGCATCGACGTGGTATCGCCGAATGAGCCCGGACTGGGCGGCTTCCAGATTCATCTCTGGGACGCCATGGGCGGCAACGGCGATTTCACCGGACAGATGACCTACGACATGTTCAACCAGCCGCTGACCAACAGCCTGGCGGGAACAAAAGACCCGAACAACGGGAACGACGCATGCCCGATCGGCGCCAATGAGCTGAGCGCGACCAGCGGATCGGCCACGACAACATTGACGACCGATCCAAACGCGACCGGCATTACCGGCATGATCGTCACCTGCCCGAAGTATGAATCTGACGGAAGGACGCTGTCCCCGCTCGCGGGCCAGGCAGTCATCGCAAACCTGATGCCCGGACGCTGGGGCACAATTGCCACCCCTGGGGCCGACCGCATTGCCCGCGGCGAAGAGTGGCTCCAGACCAATACGCTGGATGGCCAGAAGGCCCATGACGTGTTCACGAGAATCGGCGAACCGAGCTACTTCCAGGAGTTCGGACCGGCCTCGTACCACGTCAGTATCGGCTTTGCCAACCCAGCCATCATCAATGCCCGCAAGCAGTTCGTTTGCAATGGCACAGACCCGTTCAGCCCGAACGCCGGCAAGCCCTACACTTGCACCAACACGATCACCGGCAAAGTCACTGGCGAGCGGTTAAGCCGCACGCCGGACGAGCGACTCTACAGCAGCGGTTCGCACGATGCTTACTACTGGTCCCAGTGCTATGTGAGCTTCGGAGACCCCGACGGCGAAGACTTCGCCTTCACCAAGTGCAACGGAGACGGCACATTCACCCTCTCCGGCCTTCCCGCGGGCGATTGGAGAGTCACCGTTTTCGACCAGTGGAACGATCTGCTTGTGGATGGTCTTTCGACACCGGTGGGAATCGGCAGCGCGACCAAGCCGGGCGGAAATACCGTCAACATGGGCGACATCGCGTCCACCCAGTGGCAGGCTAACCTCTACACCCGGACCTTCATCGACGAGAACAAGGATGGCATCTCGACAAGCGATGAGGCGGGAATTCCATTTGCCAACGTCGCAGTACGGTTGCGTGACGGCAGTCTGGAAAACCTCCTGGTCACGGACTTCACCGGCACCGCCAACTTCAACGAGACGTTCCCGTTGTTCAGCTGGTACACCGTAGAAACCGACGTGACCCGTTACAAGAACACCGGCACGCACGTCGTGTATGACGTCGGCGGACCCGCCGATGGCTCCGCGTCCTGCGGTCACGACCGGCTATCCGCCGTGCGGCACCTCCACGATCGGAAAATTCCTGGCCAACACGGCGGAAATCGTCTCCGTGCCGACGAATCTGCGCGTACCGGGCTCGGTCTATTGCGCAGGAGCGGACTGCACCGGCAAAACGATCCAGGCCCCGGTCAGCGACCCGCCCAGCGTTTGCACAACGTCCACTGCTACACCCCCGATCACGACGTGCTCGACCCAACTTTCCTCCGGCCGCATTGATAACCCATGGTCGGGAGGAGTGGAGGGCTGGCAGGGCTTCCCGGGCCAGAACAACTTCCTCGAATTTGGCAAGGAGCCCTATATCGCCGGCGAAAATGGCGGCATCAAGGGCCATGTCATCTATGCATCGACCCGGCCATTTGACGACCCGATGATGCTGGTTCAGACCCAGTGGGAGTCTCTGGTTCCTCACGTCACCATCAACCTTTACCAGGAAGGCCTGGCGTCGGACGGTGTAACTCCGACCTTGACAATGGTGGACACCACCCAGACCAGCAGTTGGGACGATTATGCGCAGGGCTTCCGCCCCGACGGCGTAACGCCCAACATGAACTGCCCCGGCCAGGGCGCGAGCTCCGGTGCAATTCCGGACCTTTTCTTCTTCTCGCTGTATAACCAGCCCAACTACCTCAACTTTTACGCCTCCGAGCATGGTGGGCCGGCATTGACCTCGCTGCCGGATAACTCGCAATTCAAGTGCTATGACGGCATGCACAACTGGAACCAACTCCAGCCGGCGCCTTACGACGGTATGTACAAGTTCCCCAGCGTGACCGCCGTGGATGCGAACGGCAAGCCTACTCCGACCGGGACGAATTGCAAGATCTGCACTCGCGGACCCAGTGCCCGCCCCAGATCTGTACGCCGGCATCCCGATGCTGCCAGCCGGCAAGTATGTGGTCGAAGTGGTTCTGCCTCAGGGCTACGAGTTAGTCAAGGAAGAGGATAAGAACATCCTCATCGGTGACAACTTCATCGCTCCGGTAACCCAGGAGTTTGGCGGACTGGGCAACATCTTCATCATTCCCGACCAGGCCTCGGTAGCTTCTTCTCAGCAATACCCAGGTCCCGGTTACAACGCCAATAACGCCCAGAATCCCACCACGAGCCTTGGGACCGGCCCCAGCGAAAACATTGTCCCGGGCTTCATACCTGAGCCCACGTGGCCCTGCGTCGGCGAGATGCGCATTGTGCCCGACTACATCAGCCTTTACCCGCAATCGAAGCAGGTAGCGCCGTTTGCCGGAGCCACCCGCCCGCTCTGCGACCGCAAAGAAGTCACCCTCACCGACCAGATGGGCGCGATCGCCAAGTTCTACGTCTACACCTCAACCCACATCGCCTCCAAGTTCACCGGAGGCATCACCGACGACTACACTTCGGAATTCGATCCCTTCTCTCCGCAATTTGGCGAGAAGTTCGCTCCGCCAGATCTCCCCGTCTCGGTCAAGGATTGGGCAGGCAACGAAATCTCGCGCGTGTATGCCGACCACTGGGGAAGCTACGACGGGATCACCTACTCCACGTGGGAAGTCAACCCGCCGAACCCAACCGGATATTCGCCCACGATGATGATCTTCTGCATGAACGACCCCGGACCGATCCCCGGCCCCGGTGGAACCATGATTACGGACCCCGCGTTTGCCCCAGGCTACAGCCAGTTCTGCTATGAACTGCCGTTCATGCCCGGGACCACGCAGTATCTCGACACGCCGGTCGTGCCCACGTCTGCCTTTGCCGGCGCAGGGTACAACAACGTTGACTGCGGCTATCCGACTGCAACTCCGGCGATCTCAGAAGTCGACGGCGACGGGATCGGACCATGGGTGAGCGCTTCAGGCGCAGGGCACACCCTCAAGATCACCGCGCTTGGCGACCAGACAATGCCGAACTATGCTTACTCCGGGCCTGCGGCTACCACCGCTCCCTACAATCAAAAGACCATTACCCGCCACTATGGTTTTGGGGGTACAACGGGTACAGTGGCCCTGGTCGGCTCCGACGGGGTTGCGCATCCCCTGACCAGCGTAAGCTGGAGCGACCTCTCCATCACCGGAACCGTTCCGTCAGGCGTTCCGAACTGCACCATTCCGCAGCAGGCTAAGTACGGCGGCTCAGCCGCGAAGTGCGGCGAACTGGTCATCACCACAGCCTCCGGCCAGCACTCGATCGACACCGTCACCGTCACCATTGGCGGCAAGGCGCCAACCCGGGTCGCCGCTGGACAAACCATTCAATCGGCCATTGACGCAGCCGCGCCGGGCGATTTGATCATCGTTCCCGCCGGCACCTACAACGAATTGGTAATCATGTGGAAGCCGGTCCGGCTACAGGGCGTCGGCTCTGCTTCCAGTGTTATCAACGCCAACACTCAACCCGCGGGCAAGCTGGATCCGTGGCGCCGCCAGATCGGTTGCTTGTTCGGTATGGCGATCAACGGCACGCCATATACTGTCCACAACTGGTACCAACCCATATGATCCCACCGGTACTTATTCCTGCCCGGGAACCGGTTGGAACTACTTCTCCGGGATTCCGAACGATCCCCAGGTCGACCGCCTGCCCCTCGAAGGAATCGTGGGCTGGGACACTTCCACCAATGGCAGCCTGGCGCAGTTACTGCAAGAGCCTACTCTGATGGGAGCCTACGAAGGAGCCGCGATCACCGTCGTGGCGAAGGGAGTGCGTCTTCCCGTTGGAGCTCCATCACCGTTCGGAAATGGGCCGGACACAGGCCAAATTGCGACCGAAGGGCAGTTCCCATTAAGCACCCGGCTTCTGACCAACGGAGTCGTCTCGACTGTAACCAACAAGGTCACAGGCGGAGATGATTGCGCCTACACCAGCAACTTCCTGTGCAACCCGTCGCGCATCGATGGCCTGGGCCTGACCGATAGCTCCCAGGGCGGCGGCGGCATCTTCGACCACGCCTGGGCCCACTACCTTGAAGTCTCCAACAACCACGTCTACGACAACGCGGGTACTCTGACCGGCGGCATCGTCATCGGCCAGGGTGAATCTCCAGACGCGCTGCTTACCGGCAATGGCGGAGATCCGCTCGCGCCAACCGGTGGCTTCGACCAGCAACCCTGGACTTGCGTGACGGGCGCGATCAACCCCGATGGCAGCCAGAATCCGAATCCTCCCGGCTTCGTCACCAATCAGCAGCTTCCGTACTGCTACAACCAGCACGTTCGGTTCACAACAATAACGTCTCGCTGAACTCGTCCACGGGCGACGAACTGTTCGCGGCCACGCCCGCGGCGGCCGGCGGCATTACGATGAGCATCGGCGCCGACAACTTCCAGTTGAAGAACAACTGGGTTTGCGGCAACCTGGGCTCCGGTGATGGCGGCGGTGTCTCCGAATTAGGATTCAGCTTTAACGGTGACATCGAGCACAACACCATCATCTTCAACCAGAGCCTCAATCCGACGATCCCTGCCAACGGCGGCGGGCTCATCGTGATGGGCGGGGCTCCCGACGGCGCGCCCCCAGGCAGCCCGGCGGGCACTGAATGCGGCAGCACCACCGACGTGGATTGCGCGCCAGGTGTGAGCGACGGTATTGGGCCCGGCCTGGTCATCAATGCCAACCTGATCATGGGTAACTCCGCAGAAACGGGCAGCGGCGGCGGCCTCCGCCTGCAGAGCATCAACGGTTCGGAGGTAGTGAACTTCCCGCTCAATCCGGAAAGGTGGTATTCGCCCACTATCACCAACAACATCATCGCGGACAACGTGGCCGGCTGGGACGGCGCGGGAGTCTCGATGGTCGACGCGTTAAATGTCAACTTCATCAACAACACGGTCGTCTCCAACTCCACCACGGCTTCGGCTGGAATCCTGTTCACCACGATCGGGGCTCCCGACGCCAGCGGTGCGGGAACCGACTGCACGACCTCTCCGACCACTTCATGCCCGCAACCCTCTGGACTCGTAAGTATCCAGAACAGTGCCCCACTGGTAGCCAGTCTGCCGGCGGTCGTCTTGTGCCCCGCGTACCACTCGGTCAGCGCAGTCGGCACTGGCCCTGCGGTCCTGCCTCGCCTCAACGGAAGCTGCAAGTCCGTCTCCTATCCGCTGCTCGAAAACAACATCTTCTGGCAGAACAGCGCGTACTACATCGGCGTGGGCGCTCTCAGCGCGCAATACCAGCAGAATGTGGTCTCGCTGTATAACGCCTTCACCACCACGCTGGCCCCGACCCAGCCCCAGGCCGACGCCACGACAATCCACGGCGCCGGCGGCACAATTACGGGAGGCACCGGCGCCTGTGTCGCCGCCAGTTACTGGGATATTGGCGTGCGCAACGACACGGGTCCGACCAACCATGGTTCCGGGGTCACGCTCTTCCCGTATTACTCGGTGATCAGCAGCACCGCTGCTTACTCGGCCGCCGAGATCTCGAGCCTGCATCTCACGACCAGCACTCCGAACTTCGGCAGCCAGTACTGCGACGGCGCGCGGACTCCTCCCGAATTCGGAGCATCCGGCTGGGCCGTACCGCCGGGTATCGCCGACGCCACCGTGCCCAACCCCATCTTCAACCTCACTCCGGTTGCCACTGTCGACGAGGGCAACAACTGGATCAACCTTCGTTGGGGACCGCTGTCGATGGTGAATCCGGTCACCCTTATCCCGCTCGCCAACTACGCGCTGACCACAGGCTCGCCGATTATTGATTTCATCCCGACGTCCGAGACGAATTACGCTCTCGTACCCAGGACAGACTTCTTCGGCAACGTGAGGCCGGACGCGGCGAACACTGCGAGCATCGATCCCGGTGCTGTCGAATTCGTTGCCTCGGCGACTACGGGAGCAGCACTGAGTGTCACGGGTGGACCGCTAACCTTCACCAGCCCCGTAGGCGTCGCCACCGCGGCGCAAACCCTGACTTTGCATAACACCGGTACCGCCGCTGGAACGGGCATTACGCTCGCCTTCTCCTCGACGGTCTTCACGCGGCCAACAGCGGGCGGCACCTGCACCGCGACTTTGGCTGCCGGAGCAACTTGCACAATCAACGTGGTGTTCACGCCGACGGCAGTTGGTGCGTCGCCGGGCACTCTGACCATCACAGCCAACGTTGCTGTCACTGGTTCGCCAGTGACGCTCATGGGTACGGGAGTCGCGGATGTTGTCGCTGCAACTCTGACCCCGACAACCTGGACTGTCTCGCAAACCAGGAATTGCCCAGGCACGGGCGTTGCAGGGATACTCGCCTGCTCGAATGATCCAGCTCAAGTGTTCACACTCACCAACACCGGCAACGTGCCGCTGACCGGCATCGGACACGGAACACTGGGCGGAGCGAATCCCTCCGAGTACCTTGTCCGTCCGCTGGTTTCGACCTGCGGCGCGGCGGGTGGCGGACAACTCATTGGCAACGTAACCCTGGCTCCGGGAGCGACCTGCGTCGTGACCGTGACATTCGAACCGCAAACCTCGCAAACGACCGGCCTCAAGCCCGCGACCATCTCGGTCACGGACCTTGCCGGCACGCAAACGTCAACCCTGAACGGAACGGCTCAATAAGACTAAGCTGTTCGAACCTGGCAAAGTTGCTGCCTGCGGCTTCGGCCGCGGGCAGCATCGCCGCTTAATCCGCTTCACGCACGGACCTCGCAACTCCGACACACCCGAGAATAGGGACCGTCAGATGTCTAAGAAGAAGTATGTGCTGAACCTCAGGGTGGAAACGGCAGCACCGATGCTGCTAGCGGCAATTTTCGCCGGCGGCATCCTCGTTTCCGGCGCCCAAACCGTGGCGCCGGCGCAATCGGCTCCGCCGGCAGCAAAACCTGCGGCAGCTTCGACCCCATATCGGAATCAGCCAAATCGGATCGCGAATCGGGAAGCCGCATATTACGAGGCTGTCTGGGGAATTGGGGATCCCAACATCAAAGCGGTGGAGTCGGGCGTAATCCTTCGATTCAGCTACCGCGTGTTAGACCCGGAAAAGGCCAGGGCGCTGGGCGACAAGAAACTCAACCCCGTCCTGGAAAGCCCTGAGAAGGGAATCAGGCTTGTGGTTCCGACGATGGAGAAGGTTGGGCAGCTGCGACAGGCCCCGAAAAATATCGAGGCGGGAGAGTCCTACTGGATGGCGTTCTCCAACAGCGGCCGCCTGTTGAAACCAGGCGACCGCGTTGACATCGTGATCGGTAATTTTCACGCCCGAGGGCTGCTGGTCGAGTAGTGTCGCGTTACTGTCTCCCCACCGCCTACGGCCTCACCACAAACACATTGTTGCTGGTAAGCGTCCCCTTGGTTGTGGTCACTGTGATGGGGCCGGTGGTGGCTCCTTCCGGGATCACGACCTTCATGAAGCCGGATCCCACGTCGCTGATTTCGGTCGCCGGCACGCCGTTGAAGAACACCTGGCTGGCCGTGGTGAAGCCATCGCCGAGAAGGGATACGGTCATTCCCACACGGCCATAGGTGTTCAAAAACGTCACAAACGGAGACAGCCCCATATCGAGGCGGAAGATGACTCCAAGGGCATTCATGCCATTGGAAACGCCGTCTGCGTTGGTCGCACCGTAGAAGAATCCATTGGTGTGTTGCATCAATGCGACAGGCGCAACGCCGCTTGCCGCGTGAAAGCTGTGCAGCACTTCGATGCCGCCGGTTGTCGGGCTCATACGGAACAGAGTGCCCCCTCCCATGGAGCCTCCCGAGCCGGTGGTACCGTACAGAAAGCCGTCCGACCCCTGGAGAAATCCCCCAAGCGGCCCACCCCCGTCGCTTCCTCCGGTGAATTCGTGCAACACCGTTATCTGATTCAGGCCGGTCAGCTTGAAAACTACTCCTTGATTGCTGGCCCCTCCCAGATAAGTCGCGCCGTAGAAGTTGCCATCGTTCGCCTGGATCATGGCCACCGGATAGCCGCCGTGGGAGTAGTCAAAGTTATACAGCACCTGAAACTCCCCGCTGGTGCTGACCCTGAAGATCGTGCCGACGCTGCTCGGGCCACCATGCATCGCGGTTCCGTAGAACCAGTAGTTGACCCCTTGCACCAGCGCCCCAAGCGGATTCGCTCCGTCCTGAACGGTGAAAGTATGCAACAGCGTGTAGTTGCCAGCACTGTCGATCTTGTAGATGGTTCCCGGTGCAGAGCTCGGATCGCTGTCGTTTCCATGGGTCGTTCCGTAGAAGTCACCATAAAGGCTCTGCACGGGCGGAGCATATGGAATGCCATCTGGCAAGGCGCTGAACTGATGCAGAGTTTTCACGATTCCGTCGGAAGTCATCTGGAAGACAGTGCCCGTATTGGAAGCGCCTCCAAATGCGGTGGTTCCATAGAACCGTCCGTCTCGCGCCAGCGTCAGGCCGCTGGCTGGCGCTATACCCCCGGGCTTACTGAATTGGTGAAGGACCGTCACGGCTCCTTCTGTGGTAACCCGGAAGGCGACTCCGCCCAGATCGGTGTCCTGATCGGACGCGGTGGTCATCAGGTTTCCGCCAGGACTCTGGGCTATGAGCCCGGGCTCGACTGGGGTAGACGGCGTGCCAGTGAGATAAGCGAGCACCTTATAGGTTTGTGCATGCATGGTTGTGCCCAGCGCCCATACAAGAGCGAGGCCAGCGAACCGGATTGTTTTCATGGGTAGTCTCCGCGAGGTGCCTGGGGATGCCGGCAGAGAAGCGAACAGAATAGTGCAGGGAAATGCGTATTACGGACGATTGGCGAAGTCAGGAAATCGATGACTCTGGAGTTAGCTCGGAAGAGGGGGAAACTGCGAAGACCCCAAAAGGCTGTTGCCTGTTTTCCGCCGGAGACAATTCTCCCTGTTGCCACCATTTAAGTCAAGCGGACGGTGTGGCGCATGCGAAACAAGTGCCGATGACATCCTGGAACACCGACGGTGCCGTCCGCCGGAAAGAACGTTTTTCCTCTCGGAATCAAGTTGCAGCAAAACAGCCATGATATCAGCTGATAACTGCAGACTCATGACGTTTTGCGGGCTGCTGCCGGCGAGGCCTGCATTGAGGCGCAGAGAATACCGGTGAAGAGGATTGGCCATCTTTTTGCGTGTTTCATGGACTCCCTCGATTGGCAAAAGTGCCGCCGCCTGGATGATGTCAGAGAGTATGGCAGAAGTGGCGATGCAGTCCAAGCACCCGAATTCGACACGCCTTTTTACTGCCGGAATCAGGTTGCTGCAAAACGAGCTAAGCTCTTCAGGGTGCCTAATGTGACGTTCCGCGTGCATTATTGCCTCTGCGTGATCGAGCATGAAGGGCAAGATTCTCCACTACAAATAGTGGATGACGAAAGCGAAACGGATCGCGCGGGCGAATGAAAGACGGGCGCCGTCGGCGGGTAGGAGAGCAAAGCGGTGATGTGAACGAAACGCCGGACATGTTGGCGCATGAGTGGCGGTGCTGGTGAGCTTGATGATCGTGCCCGATCCGGTCACTTTCGCATAAAGGTCTTCCATTCAAAGCCCGCTTCGGGCACAGGCATAGCGCTATCGTTATCGAGAATGTGATCGAAATAGGTACTGGATTCGCAGGCGACCCCTTCCTTGAAGCGGTCGGTCAATGCCGGCGCCATCGTCTGCCCAAGATTGCATCCCCAAAGCTGGGCGAAAGAGTTTCCTGTCAAATTCTTCCTCGGAAGTGCTGTGGTAAGCTCGTCAGTCGTCATTGAACAAACTTCCTTGTTAGGGAGCTCGCCTTTCTTATTTCCCCATCCATACAGAAAATAAAATTTGTCGGGGTCGGAATGGCCGAAATAGTCAAACCGTTTGATTTTGATTTTGGTCCGGTCGATTTCAGGGGGCTTTGCGCCGGCCTTCAGCAGCCGCTTCCACCGCGCCTTCCACTCGCGGGAAGAGAAATCCAGGGCGACATCGAAGTAAGTGCCTTCTTTAGTCACTTGGACCATGCCCATGTCATTTTCCGAAACCGTCGAGAGCGGGTGCCTCCAATATGCAGCCTTCGCGAAGGTGCCGTAGTTTAGATAATCGGAAAAATCGGAAATGTCACTGAATACCAAAAGTTTTACCAGGACGTCAGCCATCACCGGGTGACCCGACAGAGAATCCCCGTACATCACCCGCCTGGGAATATCGTGAATGTAAGCGATAAAGTCGCTGCCGTCCACGGAGCGATTCAGGGTTCCATCTTTATTCCCGCTGGTCGTGGAAGCGGTATTGGAAGGATCCTTTTTCTTCGGAGTTTCAAGACCCGTGGGTGGTAGAGGCGTTGGAGCAGACCCCGTGCCGGCATATGGATCAAACTCGGGTTTCCCACGTACCCACGGCGAGTACCGGTGACGTTCCGTATTGTATGGCGAAGCGTCCCAGTCCTTCTCCTGACGATCCAAATATCCTGCCATGAATATCAGGAAAGTAACGATATCTCCGGGTTTGGGCTGGGCGATCTTATTGGCAAATACCTTTACCGCAGGATCGAGAAAGTTGGCCCAATAGACGTCGTGCGTTACGGTGTGTTTGCCCTTAGGACCCGTTATGAACCTGGGGACATCGGCGACGAATCGAGGCTCAGGCATGGGAACCCATCCGTGGGTAGGACCAGGATCCGTTTCAAAATACATGTATCCATTGAAAGTGTTCGAGACACTTCCAATGACACAAACATATTCTTCAGGCGTCCGGCTGTTGATGGGATTATGACCGCCCTTGTCGTGCGCGGCCCCGCGCTTAAAGTGCAAACCCATAGTTCGTTCTCACTTTTCCGTCAAATTTGACGATGCGGTCAGAAGCCGTGAGCTTGCGTCAGCGTGTCGCAGAATTGTTGACTGATCTCCCCTTAGTCGGGCGAATCGATTTCGTTGGCGTTCAATCTGGGCTCGGAGGTGAGCTTCTTCTCGGCGTCCCAATCAAGCTGGAGTTGGTGGTGCTGTCCGACGCCCATTTCGGTGCGGAATAGCCCTTTTTGCGGCGTCAGGAAAGTTGGGTAATGTCCATAGTTTTTCGCACTTATGCTTTTTCTGAGTCCGGAAGGTTGTTTTTGTCTTTGCTTTTGTTTTGGTCATGGGCACCAGTGCAAAGCGTTAATGGCAGTCAATTGGCTGGTTGCGCAGCTTCGGAACCGTGATCCGCACTGGCTCATGTTCCTTGTGTGCTCATGATCTGGTCATGAGAGGCGTACTATATTCCTTTGTCAGAAGGACATGGAGAGACCCGCCCTTTTTTACCAGTTCTCATGAGATTGTGAATTTGCTGCGCAAGATAGGACGAACGATATGGAGAGAGAAAACCCGTTTTGGAACCGGCGAGATTTTTTGAAGGTAGGCGGCACATCCGCGGCGGCTTTGGGCGTGGCGGGGACAGCGGCTGTCCCGACACAAGCGGCCCAAGCGCCTGCAGCGCCTGCGGGTACAGCGCCGGATACACCCTATCCCAAACTCTCCATCATCACACCGTACTCGCCGCAGAAGCTTGCCTTTGCCGCGCAGGCCGGTTACGAAGGGGTTGTGGTCACGCCGGGTACGGACTTCAACCCGAACCTGAGCGACAGCGCGATCGATCAGATTCTGGCCACGGCGCGCAGTGCGGGCATTCGCATTGTCAGCATTGAGTACTTCGCACCTAACCACACGGATCCCGATGCGGGCAAGCGCGCGGCCGCGCAGGCCGATTTTATTCGCGCCCTGGAATTTTGCCATCGCCTGGGCTGCAAGTTTGTCGGTACCTTCAGTGGCGGGCAGCCGGGCGTCCGGATGGAGGATCAGGCCGCGGCCTTCGCCGATGTCTTCAACGAAAAATACCTCCCCGTTTGCGAGAAGCTCGACGTTGGGATGGGATGGGAGAACTATCCTACCGGTATCAATTTCGCGACCACTCCGGCAGCGATGCAGGCCGTTTTCGACCGCGTCCCAAGCAAGCGGCTGGGGCTGGAATTCGATCCCTCGCATTTCGTGCGGCAGTACATTGACCCGGTCAGTGCGGCATGGCAGTTCAAAGACCGTATCCTCGCGGTGCATGCCAAGGATACGGAGATCACTCAGCCTGTACTGCAGCAGGTGGGCATTGCCGGCCAGGGATGGTGGCGTTATCGGATCCCCGGACAGGGGATAGTCAACTGGACGGCATTCCTTACGGTCCTGCTGCAGGTCCGCTTCAACGGCGGCATCGCGGTGGAGCATGAAGACCAATTCTGGGATGTGGCGGGCGCCGCAGACCTCCCCGATTTTCCGCAGCAGCGCAAAGACGGATTTGTTCTGGCGCGACGCTTTCTGGAACAGTATCTGCCTGGACGCCAGGCATAACCGAGATCGATTCTATCCGTTGAATTAGTAGCGGAACCGCTCCAGGTTTTCCTGGGTTGGAGAGTTGTTGGTCGTTTTACCTCGCCCTGCCCTCGCCGGTGTATCCTGTTGCGAATGCGCAATCAGTCGAAGAAAACACCCCTGTTCAATTCCCATGAATCAGCTTCGTCCGCCGGTGTCAACCGCCGCGACTTTATAAAAACTACTTCTCTGGCCGCCGGTGCGCTCGCATTTGGTGTGCCGACGCTTTTGCGCGGCCAAAATCTAAACAGTAAATTGAACATCGCCTCCATAGGCGCAATGGGTGGCAAAGGCCGGAGCGATACAAATGCCTGTGCGAGCGAAAACATTGTCGCGCTGTGTGACGTGGATTCAGGTTCAGAAGGCTACGCGAAGCAGATGGGAAAATATCCAGACGCGAAGTTTTACAAAGACTTCCGACAGATGCTGGACGAAATGGGCAACAAGATTGATGCCGTAACGATTTCGACGCCGGATCATTTACACGCGATTGTGGCGTCGGCGGCGATGCAGATGCACAAGGCCGTTTTTTGCCAGAAACCTCTGACGCAGACGATCTACGAGGCGCGTTATCTGCGAAAAATGGCTAAAGAAAGAAAAGTCGTCACGCAGATGGGTAATCAGGGCAGTGCCGCTGCAGGCTTGCGCCGCGCGGTTGAGACGATTCAAGACGGACTCATCGGGCAAGTGCATCAAGTGCACGTCTGGACGAACCGTCCGGTCTGGCCGCAGGGCATGGATCGTCCTCCGGGAGAAGACCCGATTCCGGACACATTAGATTGGGACAAGTGGATTGGGCCGGCTCCGATGCGGCCGTTTAAGAACCGTCGCGATCCAGATGATCAAGATGGAATCTACCAACCGTTTTCTTGGCGCGGCTGGCAGGATTTCGGGACCGGTGCGCTCGGCGACATGGCGTGCCACACGGTCAATATGCCGTTCCGCGCCTTGAACCTTGGCTACCCGACGGAAATCGAAGCGATGCCTTTCGGCAAAATGAACAAGGAATCTTATCCCGTCGGCTCCAAAATTCGCTTTCAATTTCCTGAACGGAAGACCTCCATCTCCGTCGCTCAACCGCATCTCTTCCACCATCACAGAAAGATCGAGCAGGATGCGCTGACACTCTGGTGGTATGACGGCGGCCAGCCCGACCCGGCAGCCCGCGGTGGCCACGACCTCAGCAATAAGCCGCCGACCGAATTCACTGCCGACATCATCGCGCTGCGCGGTGACGTTCCCGACAGCGGTTGTCTGCTGATTGGCGACAATGGCTCGGTCTTTTCGCCGGACGATTACGGAACAAGCTTCTTCGTGAAGCTGAACGACGACCAGAAATACATCCATTACACCAAGCACCCTGCGCTGGCGCAATTCGCCGAGCGCATCCCGCGCAACCCTCATGGAAAAGACAATAATCTCAGCCATGCGCAGGAATGGCTCACTGCCATCAGAGAAAACAAGCCGGAACTCTGCTACTCGCGTTTTGAGATCGCCTCGCGCCTCACCGAAATCATGCTGCTCGGCTGCGTGTCATTGCGTGTGGGCAAGAAAATCGACTGGGACGGACCGAAGATGGTTGCAAAAAATTGTCCCGAAGCAGCGCCATTCATCAAACGTGAAAACCGTTCCGGCTGGGTTCTTTCCTAATTCAGATATGGAAACCGATCACAGGCGCCGGGATTTCATCTTGAATCCAGACGTCCAATATTGGTCGTTGTTTGGGTAATCGCAATCTTGTGAAATAAATCCACACGAGAGCAGGCAACGTTCGACTCCAAATTCTGGAGTAAAATTTTCCCCGCCTCGGCCATTTCAAAGAGCGGCAGATCGACACGATGGGCAGATCGGTCTTAGTAAGTCGGCATCGAGCACGTTTCCGCTAGCGATTGCAGCGCGGTAAACAGCCCACGCCCACCCATGTGCGAGCGGTTGTGTTCTCATCAAATCCATGAGACCGCGCCGAACCGAACGCAGACCCTTTGGCCTTTCTCCGGCCTCTGGGCTGTTGCTGCTCTCTGCGTTATGGGCCGTTGCGTCGTTGCGCACGGACCTGATTCCACAGTTCGGTGCGGAAACCCTGCCACCTGCGCAAGGCCAAGCGGCGCTTTTTTCCGTTTTCGCGGCCGTGGCTGCGTCTATTGCCGTCGCGCAGCACTTAGAATTCCCACGCGGACGCCGGGCGTGGGCGTGTGCCAGTATCGGTGTCGGTCTTTTTGTGGTTCCGGCCGTGCTGGCTGCCTATGCACAGGGGTGGGTTTCCAAACTGGACCAGGTTGCCGTCTTCTCACTTACGCCTGTCTTCGCCGTCATTCTGGAGCCATACCTGCATGACAGTGCGACGCGACAGGGAAAGGCCGCTCTGGCCAGCACTCTGGCCGCCGTTGCCGGCATCCTCTTGCTCTTTCCTCTCGACATTCCTGGCTCATTCCGTTCGGGAGCGGCGCTGTGCGCCCTCCTTGCGGCAGCCTTCGTCGTCGCCGCCACAAACTGTCTCGCAGTAAGGCTTGCACACAATATCGCGGGCCGTTCGACCCTCCCAATAGCCGCTCTGGCCGGCGGCGCCAGTGCCATCTGTTTTGCCGCGGCGGCTGCCGTCAGGCCGCATACTGCATGGCGCTGGAATGCGTTGCCGACTCAACTTCTCGGGCTGCTATTAACCGACTTTCCAGCCCTTTTCTTGCTCTTTTGGCTTATGCGCCGCCTCGGCGCCTCGCGAATGACGGCTCGCTTTCTCCTCGCGCCGCTGTTCGCCATTCTCGCGGGACTGGCGCTGGAACCAGCATCTCCGCCCCTGCGCGGCTGGCTCGGGATGGCGTTCCTGGCGGGCGGCGCAGGATGGCTCCTCTTCGCCCCTCCGGAAAGAACCGAAGAGGGTGAATTGAGCTTGCTGAATGAGCGCACCGCTGACTTGCCAAGGCGCCCGCCAACTGGCAATTGAGTTGGCGGCATTTCCGCGGCATGCATAGCGACGGCCCACGATTGCAGGAAAAATGTGTGGACAGCAACATGTCTACCGACCTGACGGATGATCGTTGTCAGAGTGGATTCGCCCTTGCCCAGGATGGTGAACGTCCGCGGCAGCTCCACATCGATTAGGGCCCATCGTCCGAGCGACATTGGATGGGGGATATCCGACGGGTACGGCACACCAACCGCACACCGATTGGCTTCATTTAGCTAGTGCGTTGGCTTGGGAGCCGGTCGAACTGATGTCATTTGATCTCTTGAGGCTCCAAGTCGTCTAACAACCGGCCCGAAATACCGCCGTTTCTCGACTGCTCCGTTCGCAACAACTCGGCATAAAAGTGGTCGAGTTGGTCCGGCGTTAAATCCAAATGCCAGCCAAGGTCGTCCGTCTTTAGCTGGCTCATTAATTGTTCTTTGGGAACGCCCTTCTTTACGAGTTCACCGGCGCGAGCGACGAGCGTATCGATCTTATTCTTGAATGCTTCCAGGTCGGCTCGCGTCGCGACCGGTCCCGTTCCGGGCACCACGGTATCGAAGTCCAACTTCAGAACCTGGGCCAGCACCGATGACCAGCCAACCAGGCTTCCGCCGGCGGCAAAGTCGGGATGAACAGCTGAACCGTAAAGGGGACCCACCGCAATTACCTTCAGGTTGGGAAAGTAAACCACCGTATCGCTGTTGCTGTAGGCGTTTCCGAAATGCATGAGCTGCGCTTCGATCCCTCCCATACGGATCTGATAATCGTGATCGAACGTGACCATGCCTTTAGGCGGGGTACCCTGGAAATTCTTTGAGATGACATTCTGGGCGAGGTTGCTCTGCAGGATTATCGCGGTTCCGTTCTGCAAGAATGTCGCAGCGTTGCCGGCGCTTGCTTCAGATGGGTCGGTGAGAATAAGAGCCCTTATGGGCTGTCTGGAGATCACCTCGGCTCGCGCCACAAGAGCTTCGTAGCTGCCCGGGAGCTTCCCGTCCACCAGGATGAGTCCATTCCCACTCAGGCGCAGTATCGAGTTACTGCCTTTTCCGGTGAAAACATACAGCCCGGTCTTTACCAACTGGGAAGACAGACCGTCGTCGGGCCTCACCTTATTCGATGGCAGGTATTGGGCTGAGGAGACGACTGCTCCGACAACCATGAGCACCACGATTCCAAACGTTCCGTAGGTTGACCGCCTATTCGTCAAACAAAAGCCTCCCTGGCAAGTGAAGTTGAAAGCAATGGGGTGGCGGAAGCCGTGGCCCAAAGTTGGGCCACGGATCACCGATGAGAGTTGGCGGGCAGCTTCAGTTTCCACCCACCGAGAAGGCGTAAAAGGTATGGTTCCCGCCGGTACCGAGACCCAGATTCGAGTACCCGGAGCCCCAGTAAACTGTGTCCTTCACGATGGTCGCACCAGCGTTAACTGACACGCCGGGTGCGAAGTTCCAAAGCGCATTACCAGTCGCTGCATCCAGGGCTAACATGGTCGGAGCCGCAGCCTTCTGCGACAAGGAACCCGCATACACGACACCATTAGCCACGGACATGGGTGCAATGTCAGGGGCGCCGTTGGGGTCAGCTACCTGCCAAAGGATGGCTCCCGTCGCGGGGTCTAGCGCAGCCCAAGAACCGGCGCTGCCGGCGGCGGAGGGGAGGCCGTAATAATTAGCGATGGCCACGTAGATGCGTTGCCCATCGGATGCGGAACCCCATTCCATGCCTCCCAACGAGGAGCCTGGGCCTGCCTGCGTTTGCCACAAGGTCGCCCCAGTGTCTGGATCCAGAGCGTAGTAGATGCCGCTCTTTTGACCAACGCCAATAATGGTATGGGGTTTGCCCTTGGAGTCTTTGTAGGTGATTTCATTCGGGGCCGAACCGAAATCGTAATCGGGGCCGGGATTGGTCGGGCACTGTGGCAACCCGTATATGCAATCGACGTTCCAGTCGTCGCTCCCGTTCATCGAGTAATACTGATTCCAGGTGACCATGCGCCGGGACCACTTTAAAGCGCCGGACGACATGTCGAGCGCCAGAATCGAGTCAACGTGGTCATCGGGCGAGAGGCAATTTGCCTCAGTATCCGTCAGAATGCAGTCCTGGAAGGTTACGCCGGGCTTGCTCGATGGAGCGGCAACCTGGGGATGGCTATAATTGTCGCCGGTGCCCACGTAGACCGTATTGCGAGACGGATCGACGACGGGGTTGCTACCCCATACGCCACCACCGGTGTAACCCGTTGGGACGGTGTATGTCTTCCATTGGATCGCACCTTTGTTTGCACTTACCGCTACCACGCTACCTCTCGCCACCGCGGTGGAAAGGTCCGCTCCAAAGAGTGACGCTCCCTCAGCCTGCGATGCCACGCCCGTGTAAACAACATTGCCCTGTACGGCCGGTGATGTCGTGATGATTGCGTAGGGGTCCTGCGTCTCGAGTTGGGTCATCCAGACCAGGTCGCCCTTATTGGCCTTAATCGCCAGCAGCCATGCGCCTTTCTGTGTTCCGATATAGATTTTGTCGCCCTGCACGGCGGGGCTCGTACGTGAGACGGTACCTGCGGGCAAGCCGTAATCGGAAAGCTTATGCGACCAGATTACCTGCCCGGTTTTGGTATCTACTGCCCAAATATTTCCGCCCCAGTCCGGGAAGTAAGCCACATTGGCTACTACGGCCGCGCGGGCAGAGACGTCACCTCCGGTTGTGACCGTCCATTTCACTGCCAGTCGGCTTACGTTGCTGTTTGAGATTGACGATCCATTGTTTGAGGCATTCGTTGTATCTGCCCCGAACATCGACCAGTCTTGAGCCATCAGCGGGGCCGAGGCTAGAGCGGCGAGTACGACGCTGAGAACGAGCATAGACACACTGACAGACCTGCACATCTTTTTCATGCTTCTGATCCCCCCCACGAGGACAAGTTTTTCGGTTGGAAACACCAAGGCGGCGCCTTAAGGAAGTACCGCAAAAAAATCGCGGCAGTCGCGCCAGTGAATAGCACTTTGCCCTACTAAGTGACCAGGTGTAAATAGAGGGAGAGTGAAGTTTATGTGAAGGCAATGTAAAGAACGCGCGCCGGCTACGTAAAATGCGACTGTGCCAACTGAAAAGCATCTCGGTGCAACATTATGAGGAGCCAGCCAGGGCTATTTTCGCTCATTCCCGCATGGGCCAGTATGTCATTGCCCGTGGGCAATTAACGAGCACGCTTTACGTGTGATACTAAAAGTGCAGCCGCTATTAATCTCTTTTGTGCAGGGCAGCCGGGCCAAGGCTAGAAAAGGCACCTTTCGTTGGACAATATCTTTCGCTTTGCTTGCTTTGAGGCGGATCGAGAGTGCTATCAGCTGCGGCACGATAGCCGAAAGATCAAACTCGAACGCATTCCCTTAGAACTTCTGTTTCTCCTGCTCGAACATGCCGGGAAACTCGTCCCTCGGGCACAGTTGGCCACCAGACTGTGGGGCGACGGTGTCTACCTGGATACCGAGCGCAGCATCAACACCGCCATTCTTAAACTCCGGAAGGCTTTGGGAGATGACCCGCACCACCCGCAATTCATTGAAACGATCGTGGGCAAGGGCTACCGATTCATTGCGCCGGTTGTGCGGAAGAGCGAAATCGAGAATCCATTTCTTGAAATTGATGCGCAGTTAACGAAAGTGGGAAATGGAACAACAGAGGAGAGCACAGAAATCCGGTTGCGGGACTTTATCGTCGAAGCCACAGGTGGTGTACCCGTCTTAATGTGCAATGTAACGGTGGGCAGCATGGATCTGGACCGCCTGCCGTTGTTTGAGTTGGAGTTCCCGACTGATGGGACTCTGCCTTCGAAATCGGAAGATAGATTTCCGCTAGAACTGCATGGAATGCGCGTGACCTTGACTGCCAAAGCGGCCGAGGTCCTACACGCTTTTTCTATTTCTGTTCTTCAGCGCGGATCGCTGTCACGAGTAACGGACTCCCTCTTTTTGAACGAAGAATCCGACGAAATACCATATCCGGCAGATCGCGACGCCATTCGGTTCTCTTCCCCAGAAACGTCCGAGTCCGTAAGCACGCAGCAGAGATCATGAAGGGCTGGTTATGATCGGCGTTATCGGTCCCACATTATCGGCGCCAAGCAATGCCGAACTCCGCCTGAGAGTGACGGACCCATCTGGGTCTCAGGATACTGTCCCGATGGCCTCAACCAAGGTTCGGGCGCACTGATTCCTGAGCATTCCCAATGGTTGAGCGATGGGTTTGGGCAGGCCGGATCAGGTGGTGAGCTGCACAACTGAAGACGACCAGCCAGTCCACCTTCTCAAAGCCGGGCAACTGCGTTCGCGACATGTTTTCCGAGGCCGTTGATCAAGACCTTTTTACCAAGGATCCGTCGATTAAGGTCAAGGTGCCTGAGCGATGCGACCGATCTGGTTATCCAACCAGGTTTTCTTTGAGGCGGCGCAGATGGCTGTGAGCTTGTTGGACGCAGTCTCGTCGGGTCCAAACAAATACCTTCGTCCAATAGATTCTTCACCCCACTTCTGGCTTAATAGCGAATAACGCGAATGTGAGCATGGGCTTCGAGCTCGCTTCGGGTGTTCGGGGCGTGTGCCGTCTTTCCAGCTCCTCTCAAAGAGGAAGCGATCTTGTATCCTGCTTTGGGCGAGGTAAACAGCCGAAAGGCGACAGCGCGACGAGTCCGGGTTCCATCCAACTGTTCATTAGTGCTTGTTTGCCCAAACTTGGAGATGAATGATGAAAGCAATTGTCGTCCACGAATATGGCGGTCCGGAAGTACTGAAGTTCGAGGAGTACCCTGATCCGGTTCCCGGTCCTGGTGAAGTACTGGTGCGCGTCGCCGCCGCGAGCGTGAATCCGATCGACTACAAACGGCGCGCTGGATTGACGAAGGATTTTTATCCCATCCAGTTCCCAGGCCTCATAGGGGTCGATATGGCGGGAACGGTGGTGAAGGTTGGACCGGGAGTGGAGGCCTTTACTGCCGGCAATCGGGTGTTCGCAATGGCGGACAATACGTACGCGGAACTGTGCGTGGCGAAAGCGGAAGTTCTAGCGGATATTCCCGAGGGCCTTGATTTGATCGAGGCGGCGGCACTGCCGCTAGTGACGACAACCGGCAACCAGCTCCTTGCAGCTACGGGAATCAAAGCGGGTCAGACGGTTATGGTCGTTGGAGCCGCCGGAAATGTCGGGCGTTCGGCGGTATTCACTGCGAAGGAACGCGGGGCGACTGTGATCGCGGGGGTTTTGAAGAGGCAGATGGATGGGGCGACGGCTGTGGGCGCGGATCAAGTGATCGCTACCGACGACGACGACGCAATTGCGAATCTTTCGCCGCTCGACGCGGTGGCGGATACGGTCGGCGGAAGAACTGCCGAGAAGCTGATCGCCAAGGTCAAGCCCGGAGGGGTGTTTGCTACGGTTCTCGACGCACCGCAGAACGCTGCGAAGTACCCATCTGTAAAAGCGGTGTTTGTATTCTCAAAATTCGACAGGAATACGCTCCAGTTCATGGCGGAAGCCGTGCGAGATGGCAAGCTGGTAATCCCGATTAGCCTGAAACTGCCACTGAGTGAAGCGGCCAAAGCTCAAGCAACGGCAGAAAAGGGCGGTATCGGGAAGATCTTGCTGGTGCCTTGAACTTTTGCTGGACATGCATCGTCCAAGGGAAGGTCGAAATGAAGAAACATCAGCGCGGACTTAATCCCGCTTCGAGACCAAGTGGCGACGGATGTTTGGAATGCCTGGTGTCGCCGAAAGGTTGGTGGTTTCATCTGCGTCGGTGTGCGGAGTGTGGTCACATCGGATGCTGCGACAGTTCTCCGAGTCAACATGCATCAAAGCATGCGGCGGCGGCAGGGCATCCGATCATAGCCAGCTTCGAGCCGGGTGAGGACTGGTTCTTTGATTACGAGAAGCGGGGAATGATCGAAGGTATGGAGTTGCTTCCTCCGCATGCGCACCCCGAAAGTCAGCCTACACCTGGACCCGCCGGAAGGGTGCCAGGCAACTGGGAATCGCTACTGAATTAGCCGCCCGTTACAGGGTCCCGCGAATGAAGGCTTGCTTTAGACGGCAGGCATTCCCCGCCGCCACGGAAGGCTTCTTGCCCGCTGTTCTGGCGGTCTGTGGCGTCCATCAAGTTGCGGGATTATCGATTCTATATCTCCGCCAGGGCCCGATGTACCAGATGAATCGAGATCGCACCTTCGCCGACGGCTGAGGCGACCCGCTTCACGTTTCCAGAGCGGATGTCGCCAACTGCGAAAACTGCCGGCAAGCTTGTCTCAAGCATCTGGGGTGGCCGGCCCAGATGCCACTTTTGTGGTGCATCCGCCAAAATCGGATCCAAGTCCCGTCCTGTAAGAATGAAGCCCTCCTGATCCATGGCCACACAGCCACGCAACCAGTCGCTGTGCGGTGAAGCGCCCGCCATCACGAAAACGTGCCGGATCTCGCGCGTCGGTCTCTCCCCTGACGACCGGTCGAGCCAGGTGACGCGTTCGAGGTGCGACATCGCCCTCTAGTGCCACAAGCTCAGTTTCCAGGTGCAGCTCGATTACCGGATGCCTGGTAATCCTCTGGGTCAGATAGCGTGACATCGTCTCCGAAAGCGTTTTGCCGCGAACCAGCATATAGACTTTGTGGGCAGTCTCTGCGAGAAAAACCGCCGCCTGGCCGGCCGAATTGCCGCCGCCGATGACGACGACCTCATCATCCCCGCAAAGTTGTGATTCCATGAATGTGGCCGCGTAATAAACTCCATTTCCTTCGAATTGCTTCAGGTTGGCGATGTTCGGCTTATTGTATTGCGCTCCAGCGGCGATGATGATGCTGCGAGCCTGCACAATGTCGCCATTCTCCAGCGAGAGCTTGTATGGTCTTCGATCGCAGTTGACCTGGACCACTCGTTGCCCAACCATCATCTGCGCGCCGAATTTTTCTGCCTGGACAACGGCGCGGCGCGTGAGCTCCAGGCCGGAGACGCCGGTGGGGAATCCAATGTAGTTCTCTATCTTCGAGCTCGAGCCGGCCTGTCCGCCCGGAAAATCCGCTTCGATCACAATTGCGTCCAAGCCTTCAGAAGCAGCGTAAACCGCTGCCGCCAGCCCGGCAGGACCGCCGCCCACGATGGCGACATCGCGAATGCGTGATTCATCGACTGGGCCCGAGAATCCCAGACATTCCGCCAACCGCTGCGTAGTGGGATTGCGCAGGACAGCCTTTCCGCTGCAAATCACAACAGGTATTTCGTCGATCTTCACGTCAAAACGATCGAGCAGTTCCTGAGCGGTTGTGTCACTGTCAAGGTCGACATATGCGTGCGGGTGCCCGTTGCGGGTGAGAAACTCGCGCAGCCGCAGCGTATTGGCCGAGTGACGCGATCCCAGGATAATGACGTTACCCATGGCGCCCGCAATCAGCGCAAGGCGTCGCTGGATGAAAGCGCGCATGAAGATATCGCTGAGCTCGGCATCTCTGGCGATCAGAGAGTGCAAGGCATCGGCGCTGACTTCAAGAAACTCTCCCGGCTCGGCAACCCGTCCGCGAGCCATAGAGCCGGCTCCGGAGATCAAGACCACGTCTCCGGAAAAACCTCCCGGACGATGGGTCGCAAATACGTGCTCGCCGGTGAGACTCGTTATGACAATATCGAGCTTTCCTGAAAGCACAACAAAGCAAGGCAAACCCAAATCCCCGGCTTCGAACAGGATCTCTCCGGCATGAACTGTTCTCGTCGTGCCATACGGACGGATGCGGTCGATCTGGCTGGGGGTTAGGACAGGGAATGCCTCGGCTTGTCGGTCTGGTGAGTTTATCAATGGCAGAATTGACTCGGTCACTTATATATTCCTTCCCGCCGATGGCAGATTCCGTTTCCAGTAGCATTTGTATCATTCGATCTCTGCCGGGAGCTTGTTAATTACCGCCGTATCTGTGCGGGTTTCGTAGGTGCACTTATCTGCTCGGGCTTGGTAGGTGAACTCACAGTTGCCATGGCGTTTTCCTCCGTTTTTAGTAGTCTGGGAAACGAGTTAATTAAGCCCGACTATCGCCGTCGACCGTTCGTAACTTCGCTCGTCGCAGCAAATGCACAGATAGCTGGCGACAATCCTAATGAGGTAGAGCTTGGATCAGCACCCTTCAGCGAATAAATCCGAATCCCATCCGCGCCGAGCGCTAACCGTACTTGAGCTCGGTGCTCTGTCCGACCTCGATAAGATAACCGTCAGGATCGCGAATGTAGCAGCGAATCTCGCCGTAATTGGGTATTGGCTCCGTGATGAACTCGGCTCCTCGACTTTTCGATGATTAAAGCGTGCTGCTGACCTTATCCGGGTCGGCGGGGACGCTGAGCGTTACCGTCGGCTTGTCCGGGGTGGGCCGCCCCCTACGTTGACAATCAGCCAGATATTCGCGATTTGAATGTGCCCAGACGCACCCTTGCTGTCGCCTCTGCTCAGAACGCGGCCTCCTAAGACCTTTTCATAAAAATCAGCCGATCGATCGAGGTCGGCGACGGCGATGAAATGGTTCTTCCGTGTTCATGCCAAGCAAGAGAGCCGCCCTTGTCTTTGGCTAGATAGGACCACGACTGAGGGTGCCCATCCTTACTTCTTTGCGAGCGTCTCTCGCGGTGATGACGCAAAAAAAGGCAAAGCTGGGCCAGCCCCCTCTCACCGAGTCACTTCTTCTTCGCGTCGAGTGCCGGTAGAAGAAGTTTCAGAAGCGCTTGGTCCGAGAACGGGTTCTGACCTGAGATCAACTCGCGATCTTGAAGGGCGTAGCTCCCCCATGGAGCGACCACACTTACGTCACCGCCCGCAGTACGCAAGGCGAAGTCCGGGTAGAAGAGAACCTTACCACCAATCTCAAGCGGCTCCCGCTGCTGCTCTTCCGCCGTCGAAAAGATTGTCATCTTATATCCAGAATAGATCCATCCTTGAGCCTTTGCCAGCGCTCCATCGGCATCGCCCGCTGCCAGCGCCGCGACCACCTCCGTCGAATTCGGAAGAGCCGAGAGAAGTGAAATCGGGCCATGGCAGAGCGCCGCCGTAGGCTTGGATGTTTTATGAAAGTGTCTCATCACGGTGCCAGCGTCGGGATCATCGAGAAGATCCATCATCGGGCCATGGCCGCCGGGAACGAAAACAGCGTCATACTGATCCAGACCCGATGCGATGACATCCGAGATGCGAGTTGGATTTCTGAGTCCAGTCAGGCTGTCGCGGAATTTTAAATAGTCCTGGAGCCTGGCCTCGTCCCCGCCGAAGAAATCGGGGACAGCTGAATGGACATCCATTTGCGGCGTATTGCCTTTGGGGTTGGCGAAAGTGATTTCGTAGCCTTCCCCCATAAGGGCGCGAACCGGAACCGTCAGCTCGTTGAGATAGTAACCAGCGCCGGAGTAAACCTGGCCATCTTTCAATGGCAAGCCGTGACCGCTCGAGACCAGCACCAGAATTTTTCCTTTTGTTGTCATCTTGTTCTCCTCTTTGAATATCCGTTTCCGACATGGGGGAGTAAGTACACCAGATCCGAGATCAGTCGCGTGTCGCGCGGCTGCACAATCGGAACTAAAACTGGTATTGAAACTGGGGACAGATGGGCCGTTCACTAATTCCCACTCATTGAAATTGGGTAGCGTTCCGTCTGTCCACCGTTTCGTCCAAAGTACGCAAGGACGTGCCAACGCGGTTGAATGCAGGTTATGCCCCCGGGAATCCGAACATCAACCACGACTGATTGGCGACCCAATGCGGATACAGCTCCGTCATCTGATCGAACAGCTCCTGGTCGGATGTCGCGGTTTTCTGCAACCGATCGAAGTCCTGCAGGTAACCCTTGGTGTCTTGGATAGTCGAGGGAGAGTCGGGGGCGCCAGGCTTTTTGTGACCAGCGACAACAATCGCGGGGTTCAGCGCCGCTAACCGGTCTAGCGCCGCGATCCAATTCTTTCGGCTCTCGGGGGTGGTGTCGCCGACGTAAATGCGGCATTGGTTGTATACGACGTCGCCAGCGACGATCAGGCCGATCGATGGAACGTGTAGAGACGTTGAATCGGGACTATCCGTGCGGCCCTGCTCGATGATGCGCAATTCGTGGCCCTCGAGAGTGAACGTGTCGTTCTCATAGGGCTCAGGTGGAACCAACTTGGTGGGCACTTGCCCAGGAAACAACCGGCGGGCTAGCCGCTCCACTGTGGGAGTGAAAGACATCTCCATGGCGCTCACCGCATCGGGCGTTGCTATCGCCCGAGCGCCCGGAAAACGGTCGAGCAGAATGCTCAGACCGTAGAAGTGGTCAAAATGGGCGTGCGTTATGTAGATCGTCTCCAGGTTGCGGTTGTGCAAAGCGACCCAATCCCCGAGCGCTTCGGCCTCAGCCACTGTCCCCATTGCGTCCACCAGCACCGCGTCGTACTCGCCGAAGATTAAAGTCGACGTGATCGGGTCAAAGGCGAGCGGTTCGCCGAAGGGCTTTGGCCGCTCTCCGACCATAGTCTTTCCCGGGGCCGTAAAAACGTTCACACTAAGCGGGTTCGACTCGACAGGCGCGGTCACCCGGGTGGTCTCTTTCAGTCCATTTGTGCTGTCCATTTGGCACTCCTTTCGATGTCAAAGCGAGTGAACGTTAGAAGCAGAATTGGCAGAGACGGGACGACGAATCAGTTGGACTATCCATCAAGACCAAAGTACTGGCTCGACACTGCAGCCGGAAGGCCTCAAGAGAACATCCGCAACCGCTTAAATCGGCATCCCATCCGGGCCGAGCGTTAACCGTACGTGAGATCGGTGCTCTGTCCGACCTCGATAATGTAACCGTCAGGATCGCGGATGTAGCAGCGAATCTCGCCGTACTTGGGTATCGGCTCCGTGATGAACTCGGCTCCTCGACTTTTCCACAATTCATAGCACGCTTGGATATCCGCAACGCGGATATTCATAAAGCTGTTGATCTTGTCAGGGTCGGGGACGCTGAGCGTCACCGTCGGCTTGTCGGGCGTCGGCCCGCCCCCAACGTTGACAAGGAGCCACGTATTCGCGATCTGAATGTATGCAGGCGCGCCGCTGCTGTCGCCATTGCTCAAGATGCGACCGCCGAAGACCTTTTCGTAGAAACGAGCCGATCGGTCGATGTCGGCGACGGTCAGAAAATGTGCGACGGTGAACCCCTCCCGCGGGGGCATCTCATAGGCCTTTTGTTCAACGTTTACGGCGTTCATTGATGACTCCAATCCATTCCGTGTCCACCGGACGTGAGGTGCGGTCGTTGCAGCGCTCACAACTGCTCCCATCAGCGGCACCTTCATGAAACCAGAAGTGGGATAACGGGTCTATTGGACGAAGGTATCGGAGTGGGCGGGTACGGCTTGGTGACAGAATTGATGGATTCACCTTCGCCGGGCGCGGGCGCCGCCACGTAGACCAACCCGACAACCTTTGGGTCATTGGTCGCTTCGGTAATCACCGCGCCGGCGTAGGAATGGCCGACCGGTATTACTGGTCCCCGTCCCGCAAGGCAATGATGCGCTTTGTCGCCGCAACATCGTCAGCCAGCGAGGTCCGAGCATTTGCAAAGCGACCACATGAAAAACCCTTCGCTTGGAGGAGCGCAATCACTCTGGACCAGCATGATCCATCCGCCCAGGCGCCGTGGAACAGGACAATGTTTTTGGCCCCTTGTGGGGAGTTCGCCTGAGCGAATCCTCTCATGTCGAGTCGGGATGATTATCGTCGCGATCAAAGCGTTTCGGCACATTGCGAGAGTTTCATTTCTATTTCCTCGTGAAACCGACTGTCGCGATTAAGCCAGAGCAACTTGGCCGCGCAATTGGACGATGCTATCGCCCATACGAAGGTATCGCCGATACTATCGTCCAATTGCCTCACTTCCCCACCTCTGGCCTAATCGCGATAACTCGAGATGCACGCTTAGGGGCTTGGAAGGCTTTTGCGAAGGAGAGCACAACATGTCTGAATTTCGCGCAAAATATGTGGTGCCGGAGCAACCGGAACAGAAAACTGAGGCATGCGGCGCAGCCAAGCGTTTCGCCGGCTTTCCAACCATTGCAGCGGCCGTGGCAGTGCTTGTCGCCTTCGTCGCCGTGGCCGTCTATGCGCAGGACAAGTACGCGCAGACCTCTCCGGGCGGGATCGCGTTCTCCGACTTCAGGGGATATGAGGACTGGCCAGCCGTCTCCTCCGCCCGGCAAGACGAAATACTCAAGGTAATCGTCGCCAATCCGAAGATGATCACGGCGTATAAGGCCGGCGTTCCCGGCAACGGTCAGACTTTTCCGGAGGGCTCCATGATCGTGAAGCTTCAGTGGAAGCAGAAGAAGAGCACAGAGGCCCAATTCGCCGTGGACGTTCCTGACGTCTTTACGCAGGCTTTCGTCATGGAAAAGGACAGCAAGAGATTTCCGAAAACTGGTGGGTGGGGTTACGCGGTGTTCAATTACGATCCCGCCTCGGACAAGTTCACGCCCGATGCCAAAAGCCCGTCTGACTGCGGAAACGCGTGCCATACGGTCGTGAAAGCGAAGGACTACATCTTCCATCCGTACGAGAAGCGTTGATCTGCCTGCCGCCGACATTGAGCACCCCGCGCGGCGTTATCGAGCTGAAAACCGCGCGGACGACGAAGATCCGTTTCAATCAGGGGTGTGTGCCCATGCGGCCTGTGCAGTTCGGTATAGTCATCCGTACGTCGCGAGGTGAAAAGTGAGGACTAGCTGTTCCTGAAATGCACGCATGCCGATGGCGAATCTACCTGGAGAAATGATGGCCGCAGCGAGTGGTGTTGTACTTGCGTCATCTCTGACAGGAGCCATGCCGCATAAGAATGTCGAGCCAAACGGACTCACGTTTTACCCACTGGTTCGGGCGCCGACAATCGCCCCCACTTATCGACCGCGGAGGGCCACGGCGTCGAATAGCTCTCTATAGGCGTCCGTCAACATGCCAATGGTGAATGCGCGGTTCAGGCCGCTCGGATTGGGTAATACCCAAACCGCAGAGCCGCCGAGTGTAGTTGGCTGTAATCCCCACGAAAGGCTGCGTTGGTTCAAAAACACCGAGCAAGCTGGCTTCCCTAGGAACGCCAGGTATCTGGGCCTGTACTTTGTGATTTTGCGCTCGAGCAAAGGACGAGCAGCAATGTAATCGGCTCTACTAAGGTCAGTGGCGCTGATTGTTGGCCGAGCGACCGCAGAGGTGATTCCGCAACCGTAATCGAGCAAAAAGCGAGCCTCCTCTGGTTCTAGCCGTCTGCCGGTAAAGCCTGCGAGGTGAAGGACACGCCAAAAGCGGTTACTTCGGTTCGCGAAGTGGAGTCCGACTGAAGCCGACCGCATTCCCGGATTGATTCCACAGAAGATTACGTTCAGGGAGGTCGAAATGACATCAGGCAACCCCATCGAATGTACCTGTAGATCAGAAGACATTGCTTGATCTCTTGGGGCCGCTTAAGTGTTCATTGCCACCTTCGTAGAAGCGCAATAAGCGGTCTGCACGCACACGGCTTCGAAGACCGCCATCGGTATCGATTCGCTCCGGCAACTGTGATGCAGAAGGCATTGATCCACCCAACTAATCGTACCGCCGTACGATATGCGGAGAACTCATGCGATTGGCAAATCGGAATAGGCCGAAGCCGCGTGTGCGAAGAAGTCCGTCAGGCAGGACATGAATCAGGAGGAGGCGCTGGAACTTGTGGGAAACGGTCGAGACCTTTTGCTTTCCGATGCGGGCGTATACCCGCCGGAGGAAGGAAACAGCTTATCATGCAATCGGACGAGGTGGTGGTTGGAGATTGCAGCTTTATCTGAACTGACTCGATTCCAGAGGACTCGCTCGGAGCGGAGCGCCGCGGCCATTCTCACCAAGTCTGCGAAAGAATTGGCCTTCATCTTTTGCATCACTTGGCCTCTGTGCGCCTTTACTGTGATCTCGCTAATCCCGAGCTCTGCACCGGCCTGCTTGTTCAACAGGCCCGAGGCCACCAGGGCCATGACCTGCCGCTCACGGTGGCTAAGTCGTGCGTAGGAGTCACGAAGTCCTTGTACTTCTGCCTCGCGCCCAAATTGAGCGCGACTGCGTTGAATTCCCTCCTGGATAGCCCCGATTAGGACGTCATCGCCGAATGGCTTAATAAGGAATTCGATGGCTCCAGCCTTCATGGCCCGGACCGTCGTGTAAACATCAGGCTCGCCCGTGATGAAGATGATCGACATGTTGGGGCCATCGACAACAACACGCTTTTGCAGATCGAGACCGTTGAGGTCTGGAAGGAAAACATTGAGCACCAGGCAGCTTGGAACGACGGGCCACGGCCTATTGAGGAATTCATGACCTGAAGCGAATGTTTCAGTTTTCCAACCGCAACGGGAAATCAGAGATTTGAGCGATTTGCGGACGGAATCGTCTTCGTCGACTACGAATACGATCGGCTCTTCGTTTGGTGCCTGCTGCGACCTCAACTCATGGCTCATCAACTGCGCCAAGCTCATCGCGATACCCTCCGCGGCTACGACTTCCCGCTCAAATTCTCGCTCTCCAGAAACGCCCCCGGCCGTGCGACAATTCACTTGGCTGGTGACGTCAGTCGGTACCTGGAATCGACCTGCAATCCGTAAAGGCTAAGAGTTGTATGAGGCGACATCGGCGCCATGGAAGAATGCGCGATCGTGTCGCCTGGTCGTATTCGGAAGTTAATTCTGCCCTATTGCAATTTGTCGGACATGCGTGGTGGGAGGACGGTGCGCTGGGTTCGGGTGGAGCGTCGGGGAAGCCGAAGTCCAGCGCGGGAATCGATCAGCCCGCGAACTTCATACTACCATCGTCGCGTGATAAGGCTGAACGAATGGTTTGGAGCAATTGCTTGTCGCTAAAGGGCTTGTCCAAGAATGCAACGGCGCCGGCCTGCATTGCTCGTCCGCGAGAACCTTTATCGTCATAAGCAGTAATGAAAATGATGGGAATGCCGTAACCCGCGGCAGCCATCTCACTCTGAAGTTCTAATCCATTCATGTCCGGCATCCTTACGTCCAGGATGAGACATGAAGTATCGTGCAGTTGGTCAGACTTCAGAAAACTTGTGGCAGAAGCAAAGGCTGCAGCTCGAAAACCGAAAGATTCGATGAGCAGTGTAGTGGTCCGGCGGATCGACTCATCGTCGTCAATCACTGAGATCAGATTCTTTGTTGCCTCGCATTCTTCTCGCAAGGCTAAACGGACCGCTTGGAACAGTTCTTTGTCGCTAAATGGCTTGCCTAAGAATGCGACCGCACCGGCTCGAATCGCTTGTTGACGCGCCTCTTTGCTGTCGTATGCGGTGATGAAGATAACAGGTATTCCGTGCCCTGCGGCAGCCAACTCTCTTTGGAGCTGTAGCCCATTCATGCCCGGCATCTGAAGGTCAACGAGCAGACATGAAGTATCCCGCAATTGGATAGACTTCAAGAAAGCTTCCGCAGATTCAAAGGCCGCCGCTCGAAAGCCGAAAGACTCGATGAGAAATGTCGTGGTCCTGCGGATGGACTCATCGTCGTCAACCACCGAGATAAGGTTCTTCGTCACCTTTGACTCCGTACTAAAAGCATATTCATCCCAGGCGATCAAAGAATCTATTAGATGTTGGGATATATAGTGTCTCAAAAGGGAGGATGCCAATAAACTTTCGTTTATCGGGTCTTTTCAGGGGAGGTTCTTGAGCTTCTCTATCATTCTGATTAGCTCCACGAGAGATTCCGCATGCATCTTCTCCATCGCCCGGCTGCGCTGGACTTTCACGGTACTCTCAGCCGTCCCAAGCTGGTCCGCAATCTGCTTATTGAGCATGCCCGAGGCGACCATGGAAATCACCTCCTTCTCGCGCGAAGTCAATGAGTCGAAGCGGCGCCGGAGAATCGTGATTTCCTTTTCCTGTTCCCGCCTGACACGATCTCGCTCCAATGCGATGCCAACGGCATCCAGTAACTCCTGATCGCGGAAGGGTTTGGTCAGAAACTCGACGGCCCCAGCCTTCATGGCGCGAACACTCATCGGAATGTCGCCGTGGCCGGTAAGAAAGACTATCGGAATACTGATCTTCCTCGCTGCCAGCTCGCGTTGAAAATCGAGTCCGCTCAATCCAGGTAGCCTGACGTCCAGCACAAGGCAACTGGGCGCATCTGGCAGATTCTTGTGGAGAAAGGTGTTCGCCGACTCAAAACTCTCAACATGCAGACCCACGGTGCTTAAGAGGAACTTCAACGAAGAACGCACCGAGCGATCATCATCGACGACGAAAACAATCGGAGAACCAGTCATGAGGAACTCCCCTCGGTTGGTGGCAGCGTGAACGAAAATACCGCGCCGTTGGGAGAATTGGGCGTCGCCCAGAGCCGACCGCCATGACTTTCAACGAGGGTGCGACTGATTGACAAACCCATTCCCATGCCTTTCGCTTTCGTTGTAAAGAACGGAGCGAAGATGCGGTCCACCTCTACATCAAACCCAATGCCGCAGTCGCTGACCACAACGAGTACGTCCGCAGATCCGTCCACCCGGGATTGCACCCGGAGTGAACGAGGTCGATCTTTCACCGCAGTTAAGGCTTCAATGCCGTTCATGACGAGGTTCAGCAGAATCTGCTGCAACTGAACGCGATCAGCCAGCACAAACGGGAGATCTCTTGTCAATTGCTCGTCCACCGAGACTTGATTTTCATAAAGCTCACGGCCAGCGAGAACCAGCACCTCTTGAATCACTTCGTTTATGTCCAAGGCGATCTTTTCGGCAGGTTCTTTCTTTATGAATGAACGGATCCGGGCTAAGACGGCGCTCGCCCTTGTACCATCTGCGACGATTCCTTCCAGAGCCCGACGCAGAACCTCAGGTTCAAGATTACGATTTGCGAGGAGTCTCAGGCACGCACTCCCGTTATTGACCACAGCGGTCAAGGGTTGATTGACCTCATGCGCTATCGACGCCGCTAGTTCGCCCATCGTCGTGAGTCTGGAAACCCGCGCAAGCTCCGCTTGCGTCGTCTTCAGGTCGCGCTCGCGCGCGCGAAGCTTATCCTCGGCCTGCTTTCTTTCACTGATGTCGCGGATGAAGCCAGTAAATACTTTATGCCCATCGCTCGCTAATTCCCCAAACGAAACCTCCACCGGGAACTCCTGGCCATCCTTGCGTTGAGCTGTAACTTCGACCCCTTGCCAGTTGAGATGCCGCTTTCCAGTTGCCAAATATCGTTTGAACCCATTTTCATGTAGTTTCCGCATCATTTCGGGCATGAGCATTGTCATAGGATGACCGACAATCTCGGCTGGATCATGGCCAAAGATGCGTCTCGTCGCGGGATTCGCGAGGAGGATAACACCCCTTTCGTCCATGGTGATCACTGCGTCGTTAGCTGCTTCAACAATCACGCGATGCTTTTCTTCGCTACTCTTCAGATCCTCCTCCGCGTGTTTGCGGTCAGCCATCTCCCTTCGCAGCTCTTCGTTCGCTGTGGCAAGTTCTGCAGTCCGTTGTGCGACGCGTCGATCGAGTTCGCTCGAGACCCGCTTCTGTTCGCTCAGGAGTCGCGCTTCCTGCAGCCCGATGGATGCTTGATTCGCGGCTACGCTCAGAATAAGTTGCTCGGTTTGCCGTGGAAAATCCCCTCGCTCCGACCCGGCCACGAGTACGCCAATTTCGCCCTGCAGCCCTAGTCCCAAGGGCACAATCGAAATGTCGAGCTCTCCCAGCGGGATCCTCATGAGCGGAGGCCATTCCTGAAAGCCGGTAGCGAGCCACTGTTTGAGTACGTCGCCGATCTCGTGCGGCGCGGCCATCTGCTTTTGCGATTCAGCAAATCGAGCCATCTCGATTGGTGCCTGGCCATCAGTTTCCTTCAACCGCACACAGACGAGATCCAGTTGGAGCATACGCTGCACCGCGTCGAGCAATGTACGAACAATCTGGGACGGCTCACCGCCGCTCCACATGGCTGGAAGAGCGAGGACGCTGACCAGATCATTAACGCAGCGCTGAAGGTTCTTGATCTCCTCTGTAAGATCTCTGGGTCGCAGGTCCATATCTCAGGCCACCGCAGGCGAATTGCCCCGGCCACCTCGCCGTTGACGAAACTCTCGCAGAAATTCATCCGGCGGCACAAAAAAAGGATTCTGCTGAAGAATGCCCCCGATGATGACCATCGGATGCGTCCTCATGATGTCAATCACTGCGTCACCCCCAAATTGCCCGAGATGGTAAGTACAGATGACCGCGTCGTCGTGACGAAGCCACACGTCGTTTACACGCGACTCGAACTCGATCACGTCATCGATATGGAACCGGTCTTTAACCGCCCAGTCCATACGACAACAGATCCGACTAAGTGGGAATCCTCCCTCGGCGTTTCCGCTGGCCAGTTGCTCAAACACCTGAAGCATCCGATCCTGATCGAAGCGGCCATCGGGAAGGTACACTTCGGTGTTGGTGCGAAGCTCGAGTTGTCCGCTCTGCTGCACGGCCGCCGGGTCGATGCCTGCGCCAGCTCAGGCGTTGCAGGTGGTCCTGACGTTGCTCCGGGTTTAGCACGTGAACGGCTTTGTCACCAGATTCCAACCCGTCCTTTATGAACGGAAGCAGGATGCGATATTCTTCCTCGTCGTTGTTGAAGAACGCGCAAACATGACGCGTTTCGCAGAGTTGGGAGCCGGCGAGGGAAATGGGTGCTGAGACGCCCTTCATGGCCTTTCCTCCAACATGGATATCACGCAAAACGGCTAAGCAGTCGGGTTCCGGCGAACTCTTTTCGCTCGATGATATTTTCGGAAGCAATCAAGGGTGCAAGGTCGGCTCGCTGCTTTGGCCTCGCCGAAGTGGCTGGACCCGTCTGATCAAAGACCCATGATCGTACTGCTCCCTGTTGACCGTCTCGCCATCTGATACTCGGATTATTGCCAATACCAGCGTTCAATTGCAACAGGGTATCCGTTCTGGCGCAAGGAAATCCCGTCAAACTCGTGCGGAATTGCATAATGCTCACGGTCACTCTGCCTGCCAAGGATAGTACCGAGAAGTCCTTCTATTCCACGACTTGATTGGATAAGCAGGGATGACTGCATGCGCCCGCCTCGGCACTCTCCCCGCCACGCTGATCCGTCGCGAAAATGCCTCGAGCAGCCGAACGAACGCGGTACATAGTCCGGAACACTAGTGTTCCGGACGACCCAGTTCTGGCCTCGGAATTGTCAATCGGATAAGCCTGCTCCTCGTGGAGATACTTGTCGGCGCAGGAAATCAGAGTTTCCACGATGGCGGGAATGGAACGCAGGAGAGCGAGATGCAATTCACGCAGCGCGAGCGCCCCGTTGACCTGAAGAATCCGGAGTGCTTCCTCGCAGAGACGACCAGGGATCCCTCCGCTCGAAAGAGCACGCATCTCGGGAGCGGTGGGTGCACACTGATGAGCGCAAGGCACCTTGACGATGCCGCGTGGATCCAAGTTGGTGGCTGAACTATTTCTTGCGTCCGGTCGAGGCATCTTCCAGACTGGCCGCCTTATTCCACCCGTGGAAGCGCGAGAAGTCACCCGCATTCCATGCCTCGCGAAGTCCAGGAGTACTCAGATCCCAGTCAGGGCGGATTTCACTCGTCACGGCGCGCAGATCGTGCCAAAGATCGATTACCGATGGGCGCCCCCAGAACCAGTAGCCGTTATAGATGCTGTAAATCACGAGGCCCGGCTTGAGCACAAGCGTATGCGGGATCATCGGATCATGCTCGGGGTCGGTGTACTCCCGGATGTCGAGATCTTTCTGAATCTTTCGGTCGGGGTCCGAAAGGAAGGTCCACACGGCTCCCACGGACGCACGGAATTCCTGAAGAGTATGGTGATCGTCGGTCGCGATCGTGGCGATCTGAGTGTACGCCACTGCGATCTTCGGGTAGAACGCGGCGAGTTCCAAATGCTGCTGGTGCTCCTTTGGGCAATAGTGGCCGCGCGCGAGCGTGAGGATTAGCGGATCCTCGCCCTGTAGCTCGCTGAGCTTGCGCGGCGTGCCCGTGTGATCGGGCAGTTCGTAATCGGGAAAGACGCTTCCCGGCACAACATCAGAACGCATGATTCGATTCCTTCCGTTTCTTTCACAGATCCAGAATGACACCCGCGCTTGGCTGGGAGCAGCATACGAGTACGTTCCCGGGAGCCGGCTTCTCCAACGGCTCAGGGTTATAAATAATCGATCCGCCAATCAGACCGGTCATGCAGGTATGACAGACTCCAGCCCGGCACGCCCATCTGACAGGAACGTCGCAGGCTTCCGCGAGTTCAAGCAAACTTCCGAATTTCGGATCCCAAGCGGCGGTAATACCGCTACGCGCGAATGAGACTGGGGGGCCAGACCCGGGCGGCCCTTGTGGGAGGTGAGGAGTGTGAGCGACCTGCGCCATCCCAGGGGTAATAGCATCGAGGGTGCCGAAGATTTCCGTGTGCACATTCTCTGCAAGCACACCCCAGTTTCGGAGCCCATCGCGCATATTCTGCAGGAATGAAGGCGGACCGCACAGATAGAAGTCACTCGCCTGTGACACGCCAATTGTGATTAGCAAAGCTGTGTCAATGTGCCCGCGAGAATCGAAGTCTACCCCGACCTGGTCGGTTGCAGCGGGCCTGCTGTACACGGTGTATCCTCGTCCGCGAGAGAGCTGTTTCAGTAGTGAACGCGACTCCTCTGCAAATGGATGGTCGACGCTATTGCGCGCTCCATAGATCCACCAGATCTCTCGTTGCGATTTTTCGGCGGCGAGTGCGTGGAGCATCGACATCACGGGCGTTGCGCCCACTCCAGCGCTCAGCAGAACCACGGGATTCTGGCTGGGACGCAGGGTAAAGCTCCCTCGCGGCGCACTAACATCCAATACAGCGTCTTCCTGCGTATGGTTGCACAGAAACGAACTCCCAATCCCGTTCAATTCGCTCTTCACGCTGATGCGGAAATGGTCGGCTCCGGGCAGATCAGACAGCGAATAGCTGCGAAGGACCGGCGGCTTGCCCGGATCGACAAGCAACCGCAAGACGACAAATTGACCTGCGTGAAAGACAGGAAGAGGTTGCCCATCGATTGGCTTCAGAATGAAGGAAGTCACGCTATCGCTTTCCTTATGAATATTCGTGACTCTCATCGGTCGAAATCCGGACCACGATGGCGCTTGTTCCTCACTGGCAAGTCCTTGATTTCCCACCGTGGTACTGGCGCCCAGGTCTTGTTGGAGCATTGCCTGGAACGAACTCTGCCAACCCTTGCTGAGTGCAGGAATCCGTAGCGCTCGTTGCAGTTGATCGCTGGAATGTCCCGGCAAATAAAGGAGCGCGTCAACATCGGCCACGCTGATTCGTTCCGGACCGTCAATCGTTTTTACAATTTCATCGTTTGCACCGACCTCTCCCTCCTGCAATACGCGAAAGTAGAATCCGGGTCTGTGATGTTCTACGAGGAGAGCAGGCATCCGAGGTTCATTCATGCGAATGCCGACGCGGTAGCAGGTCACGCGTGGCTGCGTTACTTCAAATTCAGCACCACCGATGCGGTATCGATCGCCGATGCACACCTCGGTATCAGAAAGTCCCTCAACTGTGAAATTTTCTCCGAACTGGCCGAAGGTAAAATCGTTGCGGCCCAAAAAGCGCTCCCAGTAATTGTAAGAATCCATCTGGTAGACGAATACGGCGCGGTGCTCCCCGCCGTGACCGGCCAGATCGGCTTGCGCATCACCGTCAATATTGAGTCTTCGCACCAATCGCCGTCCATTAACTGGAAATTTCCAGACGGACGTCCGGACCGTTTTTCCATTCCATGTCACGTCGCGCGGAAGGCCGACATTTACTGAGAGCAATCGGGCCATGCCTACCTCGACGAAGCCAAGTGTATGGTTAGCGTTGTTCTATTTCGGTGCGCCGGGCGGCCTCTGCGTAGGCCCCGTCAGGCAGGCCGGCAGGAATTGCTTCTGTGAGCGAAAGCCCTCGGACCGGCGTATCATCACGAAAACAAGACCGAGGCGTCAACTCGGACCGCACTTACGCGAAATCGATGCCATTGAACTGGGCAGCCCTTCATCGAGGTGGCCAAGGTGCCCCTCTACGTGGATCTGGCCGTCTTTGGCTGCTTCTTCGGGGGTCTTGCCGTCCCGACGCGCGACAATGTAGGCGGCGTACCAGCTCGACCAGTGGTGCTTCGGAGCGGTAGGTTCGTATTCGGAGTGGTGCTTCTCCGCCTCTTGCAAGAGCTCGATCAGGGTCGGGACATCCAAATTACCAAGTCCTCGACCAGGCAGCCGGGTTGTGACTTCCTGAATCAGCCATCCGTTGCCCTCGGTATCTCGAAACGTGGCGAACGAGTTGTAGCTGGCATGCTCGGGTGCTGGTCCACCGATTCGACCGCTGCCGTCGATTCGGAACTGAGCGCCTGGCGTTTCGGGGTGGAACACATCACTCACCTCAATACCGCGTGCGACAAGATCTTTGCGCGCAGCCGCAACATCGCAGACGATCAGGTAGAGGCCTTGGGCCGAGCCTGGCGCAGCCGATGTCATCTTCGTGCCAAACTGAACTGAGCAACCTGAGCCAGGAGGCGTGAACTGAACAACGCGGAAGCCGTCATCAAAGGGGAAGTCGGCGTCGAGTCGCCACCCGACCTTGGTATAAAACTCCTTCGCGCGTTCAACGTCGGCGACCGGAATGACGACCACCTCGAATCTCATATCTACTGTCCCGGTACTAGCGCAACTCATCGGTTCACTGCGCGGAGACGCACTCGGGGTTGACATATTCTCTCCTCCTTTCCGAACAAATCACCAGACCGCGTCCTCGTGGTAGATGAAGTCCTCGGTTTCGTTCGTTGGCATCGGACGCGGCCGAATGCTTATCGGGCGCTGCGCGGATCGCCCCGGCTCGCTCGAATGCGCAAACTGCGAACCTCGCAGCAGCCTTAGGCTTTTTGGGGCCGACTAAGGTTGGAACCCATCCGTCATCCACTTGGCGAACAGTTCAATCCGAGATTGCGGCCAGGATCCTTCTCCTCTTGGTGGTGGTGGCGGCATTACGGCGCCGCCGATTCCACGGATGCGATCGTAGATCGCGCCAGCGTGCCTTTTGACGTCATCGTAACTTCCCAGGTCGAACGCCTTGCTCATGGCTTGAATGTCTCGCTCCGTAAAGAGCGGGCGAATGTCCATTTGAAAGCTCGTCGTTTTCGTCATTGCGCCTCACAGGTAACGGATTTATGTGGATGTCGCGGTCTCCCTCGTGAATCCGAACTTCGATTCTCTTGACGCCGAAGCATAAGCTGTTCATTTCACGTTTGAACCCCAGAACTTAAGGTACCGTCGATTTGCCCAACGCCGAGCAGACGCCTCGCAATCAAATACTCGAAGATCCTCAGCGAATGCAAACATTGCGACCGACAATCTCAAGAATGTTGATCTTCTATCTGAAGTCGCCGCTCGGCTGGCACATACCACCCGGCGGCTTCACGCTATCACTATTCAGCCAGAACAAAATGGGTCCCGCAATTGGACGATGGTATCGCCCATACTTTCGTATCGACCGCCGTGCCATCATGCCCGAGGCACGCGGCTTTTCGCCATCCAGCGAGTCCTGAAACTCGATCAAAGTGACGGAAACCTCATCCCGCAAACTTGATGCGAAGGTATCGTCGATACCATTTGTCTAATTGTTTTACTCCCCACCTTTGTGGCCTAATCGCAATCGTCCAGACGCACGTCGATCGGGCTCAGTCGAACTTCGTTTGTGAGGGATAACACGCAATGAGCAAACACCTCGAATCGCTGTACCACAATCTTTTAAACGGCAAGTTGCCGCATAACCTTAGTTGGAGTGAGGCCGTCGAACTGGTCGAGCATCTGGGCGAGGTGCAACCGCATGGAGAGGATGAATTTGTGTTCCGCATCGGCAGCCAGCGCACCTTTTTCAAGCGGCCGCACAGTCACGATCTTGGCTCGGAGGAAGTTTCTCGGCTGCGTAAACTCTTGAAGGAAGCCGGACAGGATGCGCAGGTAGAAGAACCGGCCCAGCCCAGCCGGATGATCGTCGTCATCGACCACCATGCCGCCCATGTTTACCAGGATTTCGGTGGAAGTCGTCCCGCGGACGAACGCAAGGTGCAACCTTACGATCCTAACAATTTCCATCATCATCTGATTCATCGGAAGGAAGCTCACTACCGTGGCGAGCGCGTACCCGAAGAGGATTCGTTTTATGAGGAGATCGCGAAAGATATCACTCCGGCGAATGAGATCGTCCTCATCGGTCACGCCACTGGAAAAAGCAACGCCGCCGACTTCTTCAAAGCATACTTGAAGAACCATCATCCTGACACTTCTCGACGGGTCATCGCTACGGAAAGCGCAGACCTTTCGGCGGTGACCGAGCCGGAAATTGAGGGTCTCGCAAAGCGGCACATGATCGCAGTCGTCTAACTGAGTGGTTCGTAATCGGAACCTTAAGCGCAAGCGTCCCAAAAAACTCGCGTCTGAAGGATGCGCTTAGGCCAAATATCCATTGGCGGGGGGCGTCGGGGGCTTGGGCTGGCGATCCGTGGCACAATTCGCGGTCCACGGCGCTCATGACTGCATGGCCGGAACGATACTGAATTATCTCGCGGCTACCAACGACGAGCCGGAGCGGCGCCATCTACGTGGAGTATCTCTCCGCTCACGTGATCGGCTCGAACCAGGTAAAGAACGGCATCGACAATATCCTTTACCGTGGCCATTTTCATGGCCGGCTGCAACGTCGATTCGTTGGGATCATTCTGGTGCATCGGCGTGTCCACTACGCCGGGAGCTACGGCATTGAAACGAATTCCGTCACTTGCAAACTCGACTGCGAGATTCCGGGTTGCTGCATTCAGCCCGCCTTTGGTCATCATCGAAATCGAACCGTTTTCGCCGGCGATTGGCCGATCGGCGAGCGCGGCCGTGATGCTCACGACGCACCCCGATTTCTGTCGAAGCATCTCTTTCACAGCGCGTTGGGTGATGTAGAAGAATCCGACTAGATTTGTAGAGACAAGGGCGTTGAAGTCCTCAATAGTGAATTCGGTGAAAGGCCTGGTCAGGAAGATGCCGGCGTTATTCACCAAGACATCGACGGCCCCGAAGTTGTTGATTGCCGCTTCGACCGCCTGAGCAGCCGTTTGCTGGTTGCCGATATCGCCGTCGACGAGAATCAGGCTGCCTGAGGCACTCAGCTTTCGACTGGCATGACGAGAGGTTGCGACTACGTTATAACCTTCGCTCAGAAATCTTTCTACCAACCCGGCGCCAAGACCCCCCGATGCTCCGGTTACGATTGCTGTTTGTTTGCCCGGCATACATGACCTTTTCGTTTAAGGTTACGAACCCAAAACATAGTTGCCAGTTCTTCGGTGAACCGTTCCGGCTGCTCCAATGCGGCGAAGTGTCGGCCTTTCGGGAGGCAATCAGGAGGAGCGCGTCAATTCCTCTCTGCAGTCTTCAGGATCAAGGCGCATAACGAGTAAAAACAAGGTCGCTTTCATTGGCCTTCTCGTGGCAGGGGAAACAACTTTTCATAAACGCAGCGTCGCCAGATTTGCCGTCTTGGAAGTGACCGAACCCCCAGCCGCCGGTCGCAGCGTACTTTTTCGAGTCCTTGACCATGAATTGGATGTTCGTAGGTACTCCGGGAACGAAAGACTGAGCCTGGCCAAAGACCTTGTTGTTTTCCTCCGACGGGACGATACGGTAGTGCAATGCGGCAACGACCGCGCCATCCGGGAATGGAATCTTTCCTTCACGATAAGCCCTGACTGCTGCATCGTTGCCCAAGACGGCCCCTATACTGTTGAGGTTGCCTGCTTCATGGGCCGACGAGATCCACCTCCAGTCGCGGTACCCATCGGGGATCTCGGTAATGAAGGGTGCGGCGGGTTGCTCATCCGCATGATCCGCGGCAGGCGCGATAACGATGAAAACGCCGGCCGTTACTGCTAGTGCAACCAGGAAGGATCGGAAGCCTCTCATGATGGTTCCTCCGTTCAATACGCTTCATGAACTGAAATCAGCACTCCCGACCATTTGCTAATATTGAGGCCTCTTCGCTCACCGGCAGCCTGCGGGTAACTACGCGCAATGGACATAGCCGCTTCCGTCTTGAGCGGTACGCGCGCCCAGTGATCGCTCTCGATCGACGTAGTCATCAGAACAGAAGCATGGGAGATGAACAATTGGACGATGGTATCGTCGATACTTTGGTATTGGCTCGCTGCTATTGATGGCTACTGGCGAATCAGGACACGATACGCCGAGCGACTGGCGGTTTTCGATCGCGATTGCCGCGTGGTCCCAAGCATTATCGGAGGCACGCAAGCGTGAGGGTGTACCAACCACGATGGTCTTTCCATGCCCCTCTCGTCTTAAACCGGCCTCGCCGAGAAGGTTTTGAATCCCCGGGTCTGTGAACTTATAACTGTTCTCAGTGTGAATGGTTTCGCCTCGCTCGAAGTGAAGATCAAGGTCCGCATCCTCGATACCTACGTCCTGCTCTTGCGTGCTCTCGAGTCGCATCTCGATCCGAGACTCCGTGGAATTCCAAAGCACGCGATGACGGAAACGTCCGGCGTCAAAATTGGCTCTGAGTTCTCTATTAAGGCGACGCAAAATGTTCAGGTTGAACGCCGCGGTGATCCCATCACTGTCGTCATATGCAGCCAGAAGAGTAGGTTCGTCTTTCACCATGTCTGTACCGAGCAATAGCGCGTCTCCGGTTTGCAGCTGAACACGTAAATCTCGCAGGATGAGCCGCGCCTCTTCAGGCGAAAAGTTGCCGATACTTGTGCCGAAGTAAACTGCCAGTGTGGTCCCGTCGAAGGGGTCGAGTTGGAGCGGGTGAGTTGCGTAGTTCCGGACGATGGCTCTATGCGCACTTCCGGCAACGCACAGGCCACGTTTTGGCACGCCAGCTCGAGGGCGTTGGGGCAGACATCGACTGGCACGTAAACGACGTCGCCCGAGAGGCGCAAAGCGGCTTCGAGCAGAATGCAGGTCTTCGATGCGGTGCCGGCACCCAGCTCAACGAGGCGCAACGGCAACGATCTCCCGCCGTGAGTTCCAGCAACGATCGCATCTGCGTACTCCGCCAAGATGGCTCTTTCTGTGCATGTGGGGTAGTACTCGGGAAGAGTCGTGATGCGCTCAAAAAGACGCGAGCCCTCTGCATTGTAGAAATCCAGGGTGAGAGCCAGCGTGGTCCGACGATCAAGCCGCGACGAACTTCGCAAATCAGTGCTTCGCGAACATCCGCCGTTGCGAGATGTCGAACGTCAACTGTCTGAACGTAGGTTGCCATTTGGACATATCCTTTCAACGATCCAAGCGAATCCCGGTGAATTGCCATCTCGTGCACTTCGGACCTGACTTTCGAGGCCAGCGCCATTGAACTGGAAGACGCAAATCATCATGGCCGCGGCTCTTAAATATGGCGGCAACCAAACTCGACTTCTACGCAAACGGCTCCAGTTTGGCGAGGATGATCGGCAGATATTCCGCGACCGTCGGATGAATGTGCATGGCGCGCTGGATGACCGTGTACGGCGCCTTCGCATACATCACGTCCAGCAGAACGTGAATTACTTCATCGCCTCCGACTCCAAGAATCGCAGCACCCAGAATCTGTTTCGTTTCCGCATCGACGCAGATTTTGATGAAACCTTGTGTCTCACCTTTTTCGTAGGCGCGGCTCACTTGACTCATCGGATATTTCGCAGCGAGGGCACGACGCCCGGATTTCCGTATCTCTGCGTCCGTCATGCCGCATCGCCCTAGCGGCGGATCGATATATAGCGCGTAGGCCTGGATCCGGTCGGAAACCCGGCGATGGTCAGCGTTGAAAAGATTGTCCGCAACGATCTCGTAGTCGTTATAGGAAGTATGCGTAAAGGCGCCGCGGCCGTTGCAGTCCCCCAGTGCCCAGATGCCGGGCACGTTCGTTTGCAGTTGATCATCAACGATGATGTAGCCGCGGTGGTCGGTGGCAACCCCAGCGCGGTCCAGACCCAGGTCGCTCGTGTTGGGAGTACGTCCCACGGCCAGAAGAACGTGAGTGCCCACTACTTCTGGCGGACCTTCTTCGCATGTGATGCCGACGGCGACGCCGCCATCGCGTTTCGCCAGCGAGATACATTTCGCATTCAGCCGGATGTGTATGCCCTCAGCCTCCAGGATTTCGCGCACAGCTTGGGAAACGTCTTCGTCCTCCCGTCCAATCAGGCGCGGTCCCATTTCCACAATCGTGACTTCGCTCCCGAAGCGGCGATAGATCTGGGCGAACTCCAGCCCGACATAACTTCCGCCGACGATGATGAAATGCTCGGGCAAGAAATCGATGTCCATCATCGATGAGTTGGTGAGAAATGGGACATCGTGAATCCCCGGCATTTCGGGAATTGAAGCCCGCCCGCCCACGTTGATATAGATCTTGTCGGCCTGCAGAACTTCATCGTTGACCACGACAGTGTTCGACGACTGAAAGCGGGCATGGCCCTGAATGACCGTACAATTTGTCGTTCCTCGGAGCCATTCCTCCACTCCCTTGCTGGACCTCGCGGAGGCTGCATCTTTGCGGGCTTTCACCCGCTTTATATCGACGCGCACATCACCAGTGGCGAAGCCATATTCCGCACCTCGGCGGGCAACATGGATCGCATAGGCACTCGCCACGAGCGTCTTTGTCGGCGTGCATCCCGTATTCACGCATGTGCCGCCAAATTTATCCCGTTCGATAATTGCGACGGTTTTGCCGGCGCGCGCAAACCGCGCCGCCAAGGGCGGGCCCGCCTGGCCCGTCCCGATGATGATTGCGTCGAAGTGCTTCATCGTAGTGGTCAACGTGCCCCCTCTATGTGGATCTTGCCGTCTTTGGCTGCCTCTTCGGGGGTCTTGCCGTCCTGACGCGCGACAATGTAGCCGGCATACCAGCCCGACCAGTGGTGCTTCGGAGCGGTAGGTTCGTATTCGCCGTGGTGCTGCTCAGCCTCTCGCAAGAGCTCGGTCAGCGTCGCGACATCCAAATTACTGAGTCCTCGGCCGGGCAGCCGCGTTGTGATTTCCTGAAACAGCCATCCATTGCCCGAACTTCCGCAGGTCGCGATAACCGATTGTCGCAGGAGAACCGGTTCCCGCCGGATATGAGGGGCATTGACTGCAGTGCTCATGATCCCTCCGATCAGCCTAGCTTCTATTAAGTCAGAATCACGATGACAAATCTATTGGACGAACGTATCGACCACCACCAAGGTGTGAATTGGACATAAGGGCGCAGAGGTGGCCTTTGGTTTTCGCGCCGAGTGATGCGATGGCTCGATCAATACCATCGTCCAATAGATTCTCCCCGTCCCCTGTGGCTTAATCCTCTTAGGCAAGGGCCGATGCGCCCGCCCTCCAGCCAAATATTAAGGAAAGGGTGGCAAAGACATGCCGGAAGCGACTTGGAAACCTCACGAAAAACACGGACCGCTCACGATGCAGAGCGACTTGCCAGACAGCGTCTACGCGTTCCCGAAGCAGCGTAAGGAGCCCCTGACCGACGCACAACATGTGCGTAACGCGGTCGCCCGGTTCGATCAAGTCATCGACGTCTCCGATGCAGATCGAGCTTTGGCATTCGAGAACATAGAGAAGGCTGCGAAGTACTACAACATCAAACTCGCGGAAACGTCATGGCACGACTTGGGCGTTCATCCTCAAAAACACAGGAAGTAAGCCACTGCCAGGAGCGTCGCCACGGGATGACGTCGAGCGCAAGCCAAAAGATCCGATGAATTCGAGAATCGATCGACCGGGAGAGTAATTGTGAGAGTAGGTGACACATCAATGAACCAAACCACAAAGCTGGTGGCGTCGATTGTCGCCGCCTTGGAGGATGCGGTGGTAGCGGGCGGTTTGAGTGCTATCAATGAATGCGGTTCGCGACGCCAGAATCAAGCTTGGCGTGGATCCCCTCGGGGGAGCGGGCATCGATTATTGGCCGCGGATTGCCGAGCGGGTC